>NZ_CAMAPC010000015.1 GCF_945859825.1 Pseudoalteromonas holothuriae | reverse complement strand
ATCTTCTAGCAAGCTAGAAATGTTACCGCTCGACTTGCATGTGTTAGGCCTGCCGCCAGCGTTCAATCTGAGCCATGATCAAACTCTTCAATTAAAAGTTTTTTCTGTCTTGAAACCTAAGCTTCAAAACGGCGCTCATTGAATTCTGATTTTGATATTCACCTAATAAAAGATGAGATATCGAATTGACTGTGTTGAAACAAGTAAACTTGTTTCCGTTGGTCACTCAGTTCAATTGAGACTCTAAATTTTTTGCGTTGCTTCAATCTAAGAAAGAAGGTTCGCTGTTAGAACTCAACCTGTACGAGTGCCCACACAGATGATTGCTTCATATTTTTAAAGAACAATTTATGATTACGCTTTGGTAATCAAGGCGATGATGAAGCGCTTTGCTTTATCTCGCTAGGGCTGCGCATGTTACGCTTTCCTATTTTTTTGTCAACACTTAATTTGAAGTTTTTGTTTTACTAAAAAGTCATTTTAAGTTTTACTCGACGCTGACTCGTTTTGCTTTGCTTATTGTGCGTAGCGCTCCGTGTCAGTGGGGTCGCATTATAGGGCGATCCTTTTTTTGATCAAGCACTTTCTTTAATTTTTTATCTGTTCGTACAAATAACCAGCTAAAACATCTAAACAGCCTATTTTACAGACAATATTTAGATGAAAGGCCTCACATATGGCTAAATGGAATACCATTAGCCACTTAATTACTCTGGTCCACTCTAACCGGGCACCTCTATCAGAGTGGAAAACTAATCCTTATAAGCGACTTAGGCAGTCGTCATGCGTTTATAGATATGCCAACCAGTATACGACTAGAATATAAATCTATAACAATCATAAGGAACATCTAGCCTTCGCCAGTTTTTAGTCGCGTACAAGAGAACAAACGTAGTCGAACTATTTCTCTGGCTCTTCATTTAGTGATAGTTAATAGCAGCTTCATTGTAACGTGAGATTAAGTATTTCTATCTTCTTATTTATCTCAGGTAAACGGCACATGAATCGCACTTTAGGGTTGCTCACTAATCAAATTAGTGATGCGCCACATACGTTGCCATTATTGGATTTACCATAAACTATCTATGTTTTGGCTTAATTAGGTGTTGGCCGCCTTATCCATTTCATCATTAATGACTTTAATGACTTTTATAGAGCCGCAGTATTTTCGCCCAAACCACTTTGCAAATACCAGATATTTATGTATTATGCGCGCCACACATCAAATAGGTGTTGTTATTGTGGCGGCTGTAGCTCAGTTGGTAGAGCCCTGGATTGTGATTCCGGTTGTCGTGGGTTCAAGTCCCATCAGTCGCCCCAATTTTCTTTGAATCATTCCATTCAATTTTCTATTTTTTAAACTATGTAATTTACCACCCAATCAAAGTATCTATTCCACTTGGTTACTTACGACTTTTTCAGCAAATGATTTGGCTTATACCAATTGCATTAAATAAATGACTTAGTAGCCAGGCAGAAATTCTAATATAGTCATTTAACTTCTAGAATGATCAATGTTTTAATAACATTGGAATTATTTTTAAGCTACTAATTTAAAATAAAAAAATGCCACCTTTCGGTGGCATTACACACGGGATTATTTCTACGTATAGATAGAAATTCTTTACTTCCAACTTCTCATTTTGTGACCTTTCACAGCATAGAAGAGGATAAACAAGTAACTTGGTATCATTAAGCTATATGCACCTTGAGCACCCAGTCCGGCTACATTACCAACACCAATCAATAGTGGTCCCAGTGCACCACCTGCAATACCCATAATCAATAAGCCAGATGCTGTACCTGTCAACCTGCCCAGACCATCTAAAGCTAAGGGCCAAATCGCAGGCCACACCATAGCGTTAGCAAAACCTAGCAATGCAATACACAATAACGGATCTGGTAGCTCAGGTCCACCAAATGGAACAAGAACCAAGTTTGCAATAGCATATGAGTCATTGCTGCCAAATACAACCGCCAAAACAGTTACAATACCAGCAATTCCAGACATCACCAACGCATTTTGTTGTGACATAAAGCGTGGGATCAAAGCGATACCTATTGCATAACCGATGAGCATACAAGCCATAGTATAAGAAGTCATAACAGAATAATCTGCAATGCCCAGTTGCAAAGCATACGAGCCAATAGTATCAGCAGCAATAACTTCAACCGCAACATATAAAGCTATACCGATGACACCCAATACAAGATGGGGGTGACTCAATGTTTCTTTAAGCTCACCTTTACTGGTTTTGCTTTCTTCGTCAAATATAAGGTCCGGTAAAGGTGCGAACTTCGCAAACAGAGCGAATATAAAGATTAACCCAGCAATTCCTATATATGGCCCGATTAAGCTGTTAGCCATGATATCTTTTTGCTCTTGGCTTAACTTCACGCCACCTTCAGCAAGGCCGCTTACAACCACTGCTGCAAATATAATTGGTACAATGACACCCGCAGACTTATTGAGCAAACCCATAATGCAAACTCTTACTGCAGCTGACTTTTCCGACCCCATTTTAACAACATAAGGGTTCACGGCCGTTTGCAAAACAGTTTGGCCAACACCTATCATTAATTGTGCAAACAAAAAGATCTCTATCATTTGCATTTTTGCTGCAGGAATATACATTAATGCTGATGCAGCCATAACTACACAACCAATCGCCATTCCATTTTTGTAACCAACTCGCTTAATGAGCATCGCTGATGGAATACCAGCAACCGTTACTGCAATATAAAAGGACGATATAATAAAAGAGGCCTGCAACGGCGTTAGCTCCAACATTTGTTGTAAAAATGGAGTTATTGCACCGTTCAACCAAGTGATACACCCTAAGATGAAAAACATTGAACCGGCAAGTATCATTGGCAACCAAATACTTTGCTTCTCTTTATCTTCAATTTCCACGATTGCTTCCATAATTTTCTTCTTGTCGCTAATTAATATCATTATTAGAGCTGCATTAAAAAATGACAGCGCTGACATTTAACTTTACGTTAAAATTTTATCTTTGACTAGTTAGATTTTAAACACAAATGTAACTAGTACTAATACAAACTGACAGTGCTAGTTACTTGCTTTGCATTTAAATCTACTTATTTAAGTTTGTGACACGGCTAACGTTATTCTCACCATGACGTGTTCTTAATTGAACAGCTTGAGCATCATTGATATTCACAGGCTCGCTATAGTGCAACCAGGTTTTCCCATTATTTAAAGAGTATTCGATAGTCAAATACGGAAACGCACTATTGGCATGTAGCTTACCGTCTTTTAATAAAGCTCCGGGCACAGGTAAATTGGCATTGACTCCGCCCTTTTGCAATTTTGTGAGCTCTTTAACTGAAACTGCTGCCGCGAACTCTTGCCAGTCTTTTGCAAAATTATTTTGATTTGCACCTAAGCTTTCCCACTCAGCTTTATGCCATGCTCGTTCCGCGACCGATAAAATACGAGGGAAGATCATCGCCAGCACTTGCTCCTCAGTACGAATGGTTTCACTCCATACCTGACCCTGTACGCCTAAGATATTTTCTGGCTTTACAAGTTTAGGTAATTCGCGCCCAACTAAAGCTTCAAGGTTAACAATGGGTTCGCGGTTGCGCGTAAAGTCAGCATTGCCATATACATCATCTGGCATATATCCAAACGCTTTTTTAGTATCGATGTAACGTGTTGCCCAGTAATAACCTCTTTCATCAGGGTGAGCTTCATATGGGTGATCAAAGTATAAATGAGTGCCATGCGATAAAATAACCTGATATCCATCATTCGCAAGTCGATATGCTCTATCAGCTACCCCCCACTCCCATATATTATCCCAGACATTAACCGTAACCTCCTTATTGGGAAAGCCATCTCGATTAAATGGGTTAACCTTGTCGTACATTAAACCATCTTCCCAAGCACCAGGCGTAATGCCACGTTTATCGAAAAGACTGGCTACTCTTTGCGTAAAATACGGTTTTAAGTCAGCAACGCCCGCTACACCATTATTTGGCTCTGAGAATAATGCCTGACATGCTTTAGATTGGCTCCATGAACCGCTACCTACTTCATCACCACCAAAGTGTAAATGGGTTAGTCGTGTACCTGCATCTCGATACATACTTTGCAACTCATAGGTCACTTTATCAATAAATGCATAAGTAGAATCAAGGCATACGTTCATAGAGTTATCATGATAGTTTTGGACGGTCAGGTATTGTGATTTATCATCAGGTTCACTAAGTAAATATGTACTTGCAGCACTATCATTGCCTATGTCTGTGAACTTTTTATATCTGGCTTCCATTGCTTTTATCGACGCCCTCGCATGACCGGGGCCTTCTATTTCAGGAACTATTTTAATGTGCCTTGCTGTAGCAAATTTAAGTAACTCCACAAAATCTTTACGGGATAAATAGCCATTACCAGAACCTGATTTAAATGGCCCAGTGCCCAATTGCGTTAGTAAACAGCTCTGCTCACTTAAGTCAAAACAGCGATAGCCACCTATTTGGGTAAGTTCAGGTAGGTCGGGGATCTCTAAGCGCCAACCCTCATCCTCTGAAAAGTGCCAATGTAGCACATTCATTTTATAGCGTGCCATGTGCTCAACTAGCTTGAACAGTGCATCTTTACCATGGTAGTTACGCGCATTGTCATAGTGCATTCCTCGCCAAGAAAAACGAGGGCTATCTTCTATTTCAACATTAGGGATTTCGATATTCTCTTGCACATCAGGCGAAAACAGTGCAAGTAAGCTTTGTATACCATAAAACACGCCAGCATTATCTGTACCTACAACAGTTATTTTCTCATCATCCACCTCTAAACGATAACTTTCAGCTTTACCTTTAGCGATTGATTCATCCACTTTTAAGATTATGACAGGTGAGTTAGCAACTGAAATATGATCAGGCTTTGCCTCTAACTTCAGGCCATAAGATGCTAAGCTTTGTGTAAATACGTTCACTTCAGATTTAAGCCTACCCGCATAACGTATTTGCCAATCACTATTAAGCACCGCAGTGCCTCGGTTAAAATCGACGTTACTAGGCTTGGGAATAATACGCTTAATTGCTTCTTCTTTACTTACTGATAGCTTTTGTTGATTGCGTTCAAATCGCAATTGAGCATTTGCAATTTTGGTATAGTCAACAGGGTCATTATAACGCTTTAGTTGGTTTTCTCGTTCAATAGGTGCCACAAACTGGGTAAAGTCTTCAGTATCTGTATTTGCGAAAATAACTGGTTTTTGAGAGTTTGCCACCATAAAAGCACGCGGCATAAAATCACTGTATGCCGCAAGCCAAGCACTTGCTTCATATTGCACTTTTAAACTCTCACCACTATTGAGGCCTGCAAACTCTTTGGTAGGGACCAAACGGTTAAGATCTCCATTTATATGTTCAATTTTAAGACCTGCGACCTGCTTAGTTTGAATTTTTCTAATTGAATGAATATAAATCTGCCAATCACTCTCACCTTTTGGCAAAGCAACACCGGAGTCATTTTTTAAGGTAATAGACGCAAGTACACTACCAACCCCTTTATGAAAGTTATCCTCAACAGCAAACATAAATTCAGTGCCTTGCGTGAAGCGCTGCAATTGAGCCTGTGACAATGCTGCATGGGTAAACAGTGGTGTGGCCACCATCGCAGTGGCGAGTAAAGTGTGTTTAAAGTTCATCCTAGGCTCCTTTATAAAGCGGCTACATGTTCGCTTAATTCTCTTGTTTTAAGTGCGATTTGATTAATAAATAGCTTAGTTTATGTAATTTCATCATATAGAAACAAAAATGACAGCGCTATCATTATTTTTTCATATTGGTGCAATAATACCAATTGCATTAAATAAATAATAAGATATTACGACAAATTATTGGCTTAATAACTAAACAAATATTTCAGTATGTCGTTATTTTACATGAGTAATTTTTAACATAGTTAGTAAGTTATTTAGGTCGCTCAAGTGATTAATGTTATAACAAAACTGATATGTGTAGTTTATTGGGCATAAAAAAGCCCACAAAATGCGGGCTATAGAACGAAAAATACGACTAATTACCAAATTTTAACGCGTTTCTCAGGTGCCAAGTACATTTTATCACCCTCTTTAACGTCAAAGGCTTTATAAAATTCAGGCATATTAGGTAATACGCCGATAACACGATAATGACTTGGTGCGTGCGGGTCAGTTACTAGGCGATTACGTAATTCTTCATCACGGTATTTTCTTCGCCAGATTTGCGACCAACCCATAAAGAAACGCTGTTCGCCTGTATAACCATCAATTACAGGTGCCTTATTATCACCAAGAGAAATTTGATATGCTTTATAGGCAACAGTAAGGCCACCTAAATCTCCGATGTTTTCACCTAGTGTAAATTCACCATTTACGTTAGCATCTTCAAACGGCTTAAATTGGTCAAATTGCTCAACCAGCTTTTTCCCTCGCACCTCAAACTGCGCCAGATCCGAGTCGCTCCACCAGTTTCGCAAGTTGCCGTCACCGTCATATTTAGCGCCTTGGTCATCAAATCCATGGCCTAACTCATGACCAATAACAGCGCCGATTGCACCATAGTTAACCGCATCCTCCGCCGCTAAATTAAAAAATGGCGGCTGTAAAATAGCGGCAGGAAAAACAATCTCATTATTTACCGGGTTATAATATGCATTCACAGTTTGTGGCATCATAAACCACTCAGAACGATCTACTGGGCGACCAATTTTATCGATCATGTTCTGATAAGCCCACTGACTGTATCGCACGTAGTTACCTAACAAATCGTCACGATTAATATCAAGAGCTGAGTAGTCTTTCCACTTATCAGGATAACCAATTTTGGGTGTGAACTTGCTTAACTTTTCCTTTGCTGCAACTTTCGTCTGGGCACTCATCCACTCTAATTCATCAATTGCCTGTTCAAACCCTTTGATTAGGTTTGCAACCAATTGCTCCATTTTAGCTTTGGCTTCTGGTGGGAAATATTGCTGCACATAAATTTTACCAAGCAACTCACCAAGCACTTCATTACTGGCATCCACTGCTTTTTTCCATGTTGGCGATTGCTCTTCTAAACCGCGTAGTTTTTTACCAAAAAAATTAAATTTCAGTTCAACCATTTCTTTGTTCAATAACTGTGCATGGTTGTTTACAAAATGAAAAGTTAAGTAATTTTGCCAAGTTTTAAGTGATGTGTTTGCAAAAACACTCGACAAACTTTCAAAATATGAAGGCTGACTAACAACGAGCTCCTCTAAATTAAGACCTAGCGCTTGAAAGTATGCTGATAATTTAAAATCAGGCATTAGCTGTTCAGCTTGTGCAACTGTCATTTTATTATAAGTTTTTGTTGCATCTCTACTTTCTACACGCGTCCACTGTGCTTGTGCCATCGATTTTTCAAGCTCAAAGATTTCTTCTGCAACTTGCAATGCATCTTCGTTCCCTAAACGGCTAAATACCTGCGCTATGTATTCAACATACTCAGCACGTAAGATGTTAAATTTTTCAGTGTCTTTTAAATAATAATCTCTATCTGGTAAACCCAACCCTGCTTGATATAAGTAAAGTGCATGTTCGCTAGAGTTTTTCGCATCATTATTTACATACCAACCAAATGGATTATCGCCGCCTTTTGTTAACATACTTGCCATTAGTGTAGGTAATTCACTCTTATTCTTAATGGCATTAATATCTGTCAAGTATGTTTTTATTGGTGATAAGCCCAGCTCATCACGTGCTGTTTCATCCATATAGCTAGCATAAAACGCCCCTAACTTATGCTCATCACTTCCCAGTGTTGATTGTGAGTTAGCTTTAGCCCTTTCTAACACATCTTTTAGTGCTTTTTGTGATTCATCATATAATTGCGTGAAGGAGCCATAATTTGATTTATCTGCTGGTATTTTGGTTTTTTCTAACCATTTTCCATTTACATGATAATAAAAATCATCTTGCGCTTTTACTGTTCGGTCAATGTTATTTAGGTTAATGCCAGACACAAATGCGGTTTGAATAGACTCTTGTGATGCACTGCTGTTAGAGTTCGTGGTAGGTTCGCTACAGCCAAGCAAGCCTAAAGTAATTGCAACACTTGCTGCAGTTAAAGTAATTTTATTCATTATGATTTTCCTATCAGTAATACATGATCATACTAAACGTCCTGTTTACCTAAAACAAACTCAAAGCAAAGATTGGTATAAAAGGAAAAGTAACAAATCATGTATAACTGCACGTAAGATTAAAATTCAGCCTGTAATTTAGCCACTATTTCCAGATTAGCAGTGGGGAAAGCCAGTTCATGAAGCTGTTCAATACTAACCCATTTACATGGCTGACCCTCTAACCCTTTTGGCTCTCCGGAAAAATCATTCACTAAATGAATATCTAAACATACATGCTTGTCACCATAATCATGCTCAATAATCATAAAGGCATCTGAGCTGTGAACATCAATATTAACTTCTTCTTTTAACTCTCGATTAAGTGCATCGGTAACACTTTCACCTGCTTCTACCTTCCCACCGGGAAACTCCCACAAGCCGCCTTGATGTTGGTGTTCACTACGTTTACTAACAAAAATATTTCTATTTTGAATGATCACACCCACAGCTACTTTTACGTGTTTCTTAGCCATTTTATCCTCTCGAAAAAAAAGCGACCTAAGGCCGCTTTTAAAAATTTATAATTGAGTGTTTACTTACTTTAATTTACCACAACACTGTTTAAACTTTTTACCTGACTTGCAAGGACATGGATCATTGCGTCCAACTTTCTGTTCAGCTCTTGCTGCAACCGCAACGCCTTCAGGCACCTCACCACCAACGTGTTCAGCTTCTGCATGCTGATATTCTTTTGGCATTTGTTCACTGCGGCGGTGTTGTTGCTCTACTTTCTCAACATCTTCTTCAGCACGCACTTGCACCTTACTAAGAATACCAACTACATCTACTTTTAAGTTTTCTAACATTTCTGAGAATAATTCAAACGACTCGCGTTTATATTCTTGCTTAGGATTTTTCTGTGCGTAACCACGTAAATGAATACCTTGACGTAAGTGATCCATTGCAGCTAAGTGATCTTTCCAATGTTGATCTAAGCTTTGTAACATAACCGCTTTCTCAAATTGGCGTAAGACATCAGGACCAACCATCAGCTCTTTTTGCTTGTAAGCAGAATCTAATTCTTCTGAAATACGATCGCGTAGCTTTTCTTCATATAACTTTTCATCATCAGCAAGCCACTGTGCTACTGGTAACTCTATTAAAAAGTCACCTTTAATTCTTTCTTCCAAGCCTGGAATATCCCACATTTCAGCCAAGCTTTGTGGCGCAATGTACTGATCAATGAGGCTGTTAAGTACGTCGCTGCGAATTGCTGTAATGGTTTCTGAAATATCACCTTCGACAAGTAACTCATTACGCTGCTCATAGACTACACGACGTTGGTCATTTGCAACGTCATCATATTCTAACAATTGCTTGCGAATATCAAAGTTTCGCGCCTCAACTTTACGCTGTGCATTTTCAATGGCACGATTAACCCAAGGATGCTCAATCGCTTCCCCTTTTTGCATACCAAGCTTACGCATCATATTAGTCATACGTTCGCCAGCGAAAATACGCATTAAGGCGTCATCCATTGATAAGTAAAAACGGCTCGATCCCGCGTCTCCTTGACGACCAGAGCGACCACGTAACTGATTATCGATACGACGAGATTCATGACGTTCAGTACCAATAATATGTAAACCACCAGCGGCAATAACCTCATCATGTGTTTTTTGCCACTGTGCTTTTATCTGGGCTATTTGTTCATCCGTTGGGTTTTCAATTTTTGCAATGTCAGCCTGCCAGTTACCACCAAGCACGATATCCGTACCACGACCGGCCATATTTGTAGCGATTGTAACTGTACCAGGTAAACCAGCATCAGCAACAATATCTGCTTCTTGAGCATGGAACTTTGCGTTAAGTACATTATGCTTAATTTTTTCTTTTGTTAAGAAATGCGATAAGTATTCAGAACTTTCGATTGAAATAGTACCAACAAGCACTGGTTGACCACGTTTTTGACAATCTCGGATGTCTTCCAAAATTGCGTCAAACTTTTCATCTTGTGTTAAATAAACCAGATCAGCACGATCGTCGCGGATCATTGGCTTATTTGTCGGAATTACAACTGTATCTAAGCCATAGATTGACTGAAACTCAAAAGCCTCTGTATCAGCTGTACCAGTCATACCCGCTAACTTATCGTAGATACGGAAATAGTTTTGGAAAGTAATCGATGCTAACGTTTGGTTTTCATTTTGAATACGTACGCCTTCTTTGGCCTCAACAGCCTGATGTAAGCCCTCAGACCAACGGCGCCCTTCCATTGTACGTCCCGTATGCTCATCAACGATGATAACTTCGTTATCTTTAACGACATAATCCACATCTTTTTGATATAACTTGTGGGCACGTAGTGCAGCATAAGCGTGACTTAAAAGCGTAATGTTACCTGCTGAATATAGCGAATCGCCTTCTTCGATTAAGCCGTGCTCAATCAATAATTCTTCTACTTTCAGTTGACCACGTTCAGTCAAATGGACCTGCTTTGATTTTTCATCGAGTGTGAAATCACCATCACCTTCAATACCTTCTTCATCTTCTTTTTCTTGCAGTTCTAATAGCGGAACTAAGGTATTAACTTTGGTGTATAGCTCAGAGCTATCTTCAGCTGGACCTGAGATGATTAACGGCGTACGAGCTTCATCAATTAAGATCGAGTCTACCTCATCCACAACAGCGTAATACAGTGGACGTTGCACTCTTTCATCTATACTAAACGCCATATTATCGCGCAGATAATCAAAACCAAATTCGTTATTTGTACCGTATGTAATATCAGCCGAATACGCGGCTTTTTTCTGTTGAGGCATCATGCCTGGTACGTTACAGCCAACGCTTAAGCCTAAAAATTCAAACAGCGGACGGTTAGTTTCTGCATCACGCTTTGCTAAATAATCGTTAACTGTAATAACATGAACACCCTTACCTGTAAGGCCATTAAGATATGCAGGTAGAGTCGCAGTTAACGTTTTACCTTCACCTGTACGCATTTCTGATATACGACCTTGGTGCAAAACAACACCACCCACCATTTGTACATCAAAGTGACGCATGTTAAATACACGCTTTGATGCTTCTCGTACCGTTGCAAACGCTTCAGGTAATAAATCGTCTAGGCTTGTACCTTGTTCAAAACGCTGTCTAAATTCAGCTGTTTTTGCTTTTAGCTCATCATCTGAAAGCGCGCCATACTGCGCTTCAAGGGCATTTATTAAAGCGACCGTTTTTCTTATGTTTTTAATAGTGCGGTCGTTGCGACTACCAAAAATCTTGGTAAATAAATTAGCTATCATGTTAAAACCGTTTCGCTCTTGTGATGGCTGACCTACGCCACATCCATATTATTTTTGGCAGGTGAGGTCGCACTGCTTCGCTTTGGCAACAAGTAAAGTTAGTACTTGTTGTATTGCCTAAATTTAAAATTATGCCTTATCATACCAGACTCAGCGACAGTGCAAACCACTGAAGTGAAATCAACCCATTTTTGTGTCAATTTAGTACTGCTATATAATTCAATGGCGTTACCGCTACCCATTTGAGTTAGTTATTAACTGCTTCAATGGTATTTGAGGTTGTTAAGTAAGATGGGTACTAGACTCTATAAATTCAAGGGTATCAATAAAACTTCTGTTGTGCCTTAGAGAGCGTTATACTGCTGACAGCATTACCAACGAGGCTAGGCACGGTATGGCAAAAAGTCGCTATGATCCAAAACAGCTCAATGAACTGATGGGTAAGTGGTCAAATAAGTTAGTTAATTACACCGACAAATCAAAAAAAATGGCTGAACTACAGCAATGTTTAGAAAAAGCCATTGGCCCTATTTTAAGCAAGAAATCTCGGGTTGCTAATTATCGTGATGGTACTTTAGTTATAGAAGCCGCATCTGCTACTTTGGCAACTCGACTCAACTATCTTAAGATGGAAATTTTATCCCAGTTTCGCAAAGCGGGCATGATTGAATGCTCACAAGTTAAAATCACGACTAACCCAGAAGCGCAGCAACGTTTGGCAACTCGCCAAGATAAAGGCAAGTTACAGAACACTCAAACATGTAACCGTGTCATGAGTGAGCAAACAGCGGAACAATTAAAAGAACTTGCGAGCAACGCCCCGCCAAGTTTACAAGCCAAACTGCTCAAACTTGCTGCTCATGCACACAATATAGATAAAAAAAATGACGCATAATGCGTCATTTTTTTTATCTATATTGTGTGCTTCAAGCCGTAGTAACTTCAAGACCTGGTGCTGGCATTGAGACAGGTTCATCGAACGTAGCCCATTCCCATGCTGATTCAGTTGCCATAATCTGACGTAACAACTTATTATTTAAGCCATGGCCTGATTTAAAACATGTGATCTTACCGAGGATATTGTACCCAGCCATAAACATGTCACCCACACAATCTAATATTTTGTGTTTTACAAACTCATCATCATAACGAAGACCATTTGGGTTTAATACTTTATAATCATCAAGCACAACTGCATTGTCCATGCTGCCACCTAAAGCTAAATTATTGGCATGCATGTATTCAATGTCTTTCATAAAGCCAAACGTTCTAGCTCGACTGATTTGCTCTGTAAAACTCTGTGCAGTAATATCCAGCGCAATGCGTTGGCGGCTTTCATTGATAGCAGGGTGATCAAACGCAATTTCAAAATCAATGTGAAATCCATCATAAGGCGTAATTTCTGCCCACTTATCACCGTCTTCAACACGGACTTTTTCTTTGATACGAATAAAGCGTTTAGCAACGTTTTGTTCTTTAATGCCGCCTTTTTGCAATAAATAAATGAATGGTAATGCACTCCCATCCATAATTGGCACTTCTGCACTATCAAGCTCAACAATTAAATTATCGATACCCATAGCTGCGACTGCAGCGATTAAGTGCTCAGTGGTCGAAAGACGAATACCATCTTTATTAGTTAAACACGTACACAGCTGCGTATCTCCAACAGCTTCTGGCGTAGTTTCAAAATTAACGACTGGATCAAGATCCACACGACGAAATACCACTCCGGTGTTTTCGCTCGCTGGTCGGAGAGTGATCGTGACCTTTTCGCCTTTATGAAGCCCTACACCCGTTGCTTTTACAACTTCGGCAATTGTACGTTGTCTAATCATAGCTTCGCCCACTTTTATTACACATAGACGGCGGATTGTATCATAAATACGATCAGCTGCCAATTGTTCAATCTATAATCAGATATTAATCTGATTGCTTACGCAAAAACGCAGGAATATCGAAATAATTTTCTTTTTCTTTATCTGCTTCTTTGCTACCTACTTTACTTGTTTCTGTACTAGCGCTTGGCTTATTACTTGCGGCTGGTTTACTCTTCTGAGATGCTGTTTCCTGAGTACCATCTGTTTGTGGCTGTGTAAAACTAGGAACAAACATACCTGCTGATTGAGTGCTTTCTTGAGCCTCATTACTCGAATCAGACCCTACAACCTTTTTAAAGCCATTATCTACAATACCGAATTGAGGACGGCGCTCACCACCTAAACCAGTTGCAACCACAGTTACACGTAGCTCTTCGCTCATTTCAGGGTCAATAACGGCACCAACAACCACAGTCGCATTCTCTGAAGCTAGTGCTTTAACGTGGTTACCCACTACTTCAAACTCTTCGATAGTGATGTCCATACCTGCTGTAATATTTACCAAAATGCCCTTTGCGCCTGTTAAATCTACATCCTCTAATAAAGGACTTGAAATTGCTGCTTCAGCAGCTTCTTGCGCACGGTCCGGACCTGAAGCCGAAGCGGTACCCATCATTGCTGTTCCCATCGCAGACATCACTGTTCTTACGTCTGCAAAGTCAACATTGATCAAGCCTGAACGAGTAATTAGTTCAGCGATACCTTGTACAGCACCATATAGTACATCGTTAGCCTTAGCGAACGCGTCTAACAGTGTAGTTCCTTTGCCTAAAACTTTAAGTAATTTGTTGTTGGGAATTGTAATAAGTGAATCTACAATTTCTGACAGTTCACCAATCCCTTGATCAGCTGCTGCCATACGCTTCTTACCTTCCAAATCAAATGGACGGGTAACAACAGCCACAGTTAAAATTCCAAGCTCTTTCGCAACACGAGCCACAACAGGCGCAGCACCAGTACCGGTTCCACCGCCCATACCCGCTGCGATAAATACCATATCAGCACCTTCTAAGGCTGATTTGATAGTTTCAATATCTTCTTCAGCGGATTTACGCCCCACATCTGGGTTAGCACCTGCACCCAAGCCTGAAGTAATTTGAGTACCTAGTTGCACAGTTATATCTGCTGATGATTTACGCAGTGCTTGCGCATCGGTATTAGCAGCAACAAAACGTACACCTTCAATTTCTTGTTTCACCATGTGTTCAACGGCATTACCACCACCACCACCCACACCAATGACTTTAATAACAGCTTCTTCGCTGTGTTGTTCCATAATATCAAACATCTTCACTCTCCGACTTGAGCTTAAAACTCACCTTGGAACCATTTTGTAATGCGGCTCCACCAACTTCCTTCCGTCTCTGCTTTGGACTTTTGTGCATTCATCGATTGCAGTGTACGGCCGTATTGTAACAAACCTACCGCTGTTGCATATGCAGGATCGTTAACATAATCTGTTAGGCCCGTTACACCGATGGGTTTACCTATTCTCACAGGCATTTGACAAATATCTTCGGCCACCTCAAGGGCACCGGTCATTTTCCCGCTTCCACCAGTAATAACAAGACCCGCAGCAATTTGATCTTCAAAACCTGAGCGGCGTATTTCTTCAAGCGCCAACTCTAATAACTCTCTGAACCTAGGCTCAACAACTTCAGATAACGTGTGTCGAGACATTAAGCGTGCTGGACGACCACCCACACTAGGTACTTCTATTGTATCTTCATTGCTAGCCATTTGGCTGCTAGCACAGGCATATTGTACTTTTAATGACTCAGCATGAGAGATAGGAGTACGAAATATTTTAGCAATATCACCGGTAACCTGATTACCTGCAACAGGGATTACAGCAGAGTGACGTAATGCGCCATTTAAATAGATAGCAATATCCATCGTCCCTCCACCAATATCAACAACCGCGACACCCAGTTCCTTTTCATCATCCGTGAGTACCGAATAACAAGAAGCCAACGCACTAAACGTTAATTGATCAACTTGAAGCCCGCAGCGTTCAACACACTTCTCTAAATTTTTAGCCATATCATTCGAGCAAGTTATGATATGGGCTTTGGCTTCCATACGAACCCCACTCATACCAAGGGGATTCTTTATCCCCTCTTGCATATCAATGCTGTATTCTTGTGGCAATGAATGGAGCATTTTACGTTCTGCAGAAATTGGTACGGAACGCGCAATATGTATCACGTTAGCAATATCGTCATCACTCACTTCAGCATTGTTAATCGCTACCACGCCGCTTTCGTTCTGGCATTGAATATGCTTACCAGAGATACCTAAATAAACAGAACTAATACGGCAATCCGCCATCAGTTCCGCTTCATCAATCGCACGACGAATAGACTCTGAGACAAGGTTGAGATCATTAACACCACCCTTATCCATACCATAAGAGACTTGGTTGCCCACACCAACTATACTAAGCTGATTATCCGCGGTAATTTCACCAACGGTCGCAACTACTTTTGAAGTACCTACATCCAACCCTATCACTAAATTTCTTTCTGCTGACTTGGTCATGCTTCACTCTTACTTTGTTGTTCTTGTACTTGCGGATATTTCCAGCTAATCGCCAGCCCCGTATCATAACGCAGGTCTATCACATCAATCATGGCACCTTCCGGTGCCTGCATTTTTGGATAAACATCAATAAATCTTTGTACTCGTTTGGCTATACTCTCTCGACCTAAATTAAGCCGCACACCACTATCTAGCCAAAGCTGCCAAGCAAAACGCTCCGATAGCGCCAAGCTTACTAGCTCAAAATTATTCACCAACAGCATGTCTTTAAACTGCAAGAAGGTCTGCCAAGCTTCGCGTTCACTCCCTTCAGGCCCATATAACTGGGGCAACTGTGTACTTAGTTGTTCACTTTGAGCTTGAAAAACATCACCTTGCTTATTGAGCAGTAAATCACTATTCCACACTGCAACAGGTTGATGCTCAACAACATAGACCTGTAATTGATCAGGCCATTGCTTACGCACTGACACATGGGCTACCCAAGGCAGATCTTGTACCTTGTTATGCACAGACTTAACATCAAGTTCAAAGTAGCTACTCAAATCAACTTCTTTAATCGCCGCAATAATATCGACTTCTTTGGTGTAATAAGGTTTACCTAGTACTGTTAATTGCTTTATTTGCGCATCTTTATGCTCTACTAACCAATCACTTACCCAGTATGTACCTTTAATTACACTCAGTATAACCAACATGAAAAAGCTGACACCTAAAATCAACGACCAATTAAGGCGCTGTTTTAGCAGTTTGGCTTTATCAAAAAATGCACGCATTTTAAAGCGTTTGTTCCAAAATGCGAACAACTAGTTGTTCAAAACTTATGCCTTGTGCTTTAGCCGCCATAGGTACTAATGACTTTTGCGTCATCCCTGGAACTGTATTCACTTCAAGCAAATAAAATTGCCCATTATCATCTTGCATCGCATCAACACGACCCCAACCTTTTGCACCCACTAACTCAAAAGCATGCTTAGACATTACTTGTAATTGTGATGCATAAGCATTTGAGATATCAGCAGGACAAAAATATTGTGTACTATTGACTTGATACTTGGCTTCGTAATCATAGAAACCACGTGGCGTTTTCATTTCAATGACTGGCAACGCCTCGCCACCTAGCATTGCAACAGTAAACTCTGGACCCGTGATCCACTGCTCAACCAATACTTGATCATCAAATTTAAAAGCATGAGTGAGCGCTACATTCAACTCTTGTGCATTACTGGCCTGCGCCATACCAATACTAGACCCTTCGTGTGATGGCTTTACCATCACCTTACCAAATTCATTGATAATACTCTGCGCGTCAAAACCAGTATTGGCATCTATCACTGTATAAGCGGCTGTGCTCAACTTGGCCGATTGAAAAAGGCGTTTACAACGTACTTTATCCATTGCTAATGCACTGCCTAATACACCACTGCCAGTGTATGGAATGCCCATATACTCTAAAGCACCCTGTATAGTACCATCCTCTCCGCCTCGACCATGAAGCGCAATAAACACACGCTCAATGGCTAAGTTTTTTAATTCCCACAGGTCTCGCTCGGCGGGATCAAAGGCCAAAGCATCTACGCCAGCCTGAAGCAAAGCATTTAAAACTGCTTCACCAGATTTAAGAGACACTTCTCGCTCAGCAGAGCTGCCACCAAGCAATACTGCTACTTTTCCAAATCGACTCATGCTTCACCTTGCTGTAATTGAGTAACCAACATTTGACTGGCAGCCAATTGTTTAACGATTTGACCTATATTACCTGCACCTTGAGTAATGACGAGGTCATTATCTTGTATTACCTCAGCCAGTATTGCTGATAACTCTTTATGATCAGCAACGTGAATTGGCTCAACACCTCGTTGTCTTAAGCTACGACACAAACTTTTACTATCAGCACCGACAATGGGAGACTCACCAGCACTATAAACATCTAACAAAATCAACTGGTCAACTTCAGCAAGGACTTTCACAAAATCCTCATATAAGTCGCGTGTTCTTGTATAGCGGTGGGGTTGATAAATCATCACTAAACGCTTATCCGCCCACCCAGCACGCACCGCCTGTACAGTAACAGCCACTTCTGATGGGTGATGACCATAATCATCCACTAACATAACGGTGCCACGCTCGTTTGCAAATTCACCATAGTGCTGAAAACGTCGACCAATTCCTTCAAACTGCTCAAGGGCGGCTAAAATAGCACCATTGTCTATGTGATGATCTTTAGCTACAGCAATAGCTGCAGTGGCATTAAGAGCGTTGTGCTTACCAGGCATGTTTAGTTTTACTTCGATTAACTCACCTTTTTTACTAACCACCGAGAACTCACTACTATTGAGTGTCTGTTGAAAGTCTTGCATCCGGTAATCTGCCAGCTCCGACTCCCCATAAGTAATGGTTGGACGTGCAAAGCGTGGGATTAAATCTGCCGCAACTTGTGAGTCAATACACACGACGGCTAAACCATAAAATGGCAGGTTATGAATAAAATCCACGTAGGTGTCTTTCATTTTTTCAAAATCACCTTGGTAAGTATCCATATGATCTGCTTCAATATTGGTGATCACAGATACCATAGGTTGTAAATGCAAAAACGACGCATCACTTTCATCTGCTTCAGCAATAAGCACATCACTGGTGCCTAATTTTGCGTTAGTGCCAGCACTATTTAATAACCCGCCAATAACAAAAGTAGGGTCTAATTTTGCCTGAGCAAAAATACTGGCTATTAAACTTGTGGTAGTGGTTTTGCCATGTGTACCCGCAATGGCAATACCATGACGAAAACGCATTAACTCAGCCAACATTTCTGCACGGCGCACAATTGGAATACGCGCTGCCTTAGCAGCGATAATTTCAGGGTTTTGCTCATCAATTGCGCTCGATACAACGACCACATTGGCATCTTTAATATTATTCTCATGATGCCCAATAAAAACCTCAGCACCCGCTTTCAATAACCGCTCAGTCATGGCATTTTGAGCAATATCAGATCCCGTGATCCGATACCCCTCATAAGCCAATACTTCTGCTATGCCGCCCATACCAGCACCACCAATACCAATAAAGTGTATGGTGTTAATTCTTCTCATAGCCCGACGATTAGTGATTTCTTTCACGCGTTACTCTTTTATATCTAAAATTCAAATGGGCGAACTTAGTTGTTCGCATACTTTCGCCACGCAAGACGTAGCATCTAACTTTGCTTGTTGCTTTGCACGTATTGCAAGCTGCTCAATCATCTCTGGCTGGTGCACATAAGGAAACAGCAATTCACAGAGTGTTTGTTCATTAAACTGACTTTGAGGCAACAACAATGCAGCATCATTATTCACCAAATAACCCGCATTAGCCGTTTGATGATCATCAACCGCATGTGGATAAGGGACAAAGAGCGCCATTTTACCCGCAGCCGCAATTTCGCTCACTGTTAGCGCACCTGCACGACAGATAACAATATCAGCCCAATCATAAGCACTATCCATATCATCTATAAACTCAAAGACTGACGCTGCGACACCTGCAGATTTATAGCAGTCGATCAGTTCAGCTTTGTGCCCTTTACCACTTTGATGGCGTATAGCAATCGGCAATGATGCTGTTTGACTCAGTTTTGCAAATGCAGCGGGTAATATATCGTTTAACACCTTGGCACCTAACGAGCCACCGACCACCAAGCAATTTAACTGCTTAGCAACCTTTTTTGGTGTAAGAGTTGCTACCGAGTGACGTACAGGGTTACCAACAACTTGTACTTCGTTACTTGCAAATGCACTTGGAAATGCAGCTAACACTTTATTGGCTATGTTGGCTAATAACTTATTACTTAAGCCTGCCACCGCATTTTGTTCATGAATTACCAAAGGAATACCGGTTAGTTTTGCCGCAACTCCCACAGGGCCTGTTACATACCCGCCCATCGCTAACACCACATTAGGGCGGCGATATTTAATCACACTTCTGGCGGCCAGAATTGCTTTAAGCACCATAAATGGTGCTTTGAGTAAACGTTTGATGCCATTGCCACGTACACCTTGAACATTAATAAAATCAATCTCAAAACCATGCTTAGGTACAACCTGCGCTTCCATTCTATCCGCAGTGCCAACCCAAGATACTTCCCAACCTTGTGACTTAAGCTCGTTTGCGACTGCAATACCTGGAAAAATGTGCCCGCCCGTGCCTCCTGCCACAACCATAAGACGTTTAGTCATCGCCGACCTCCACGAGCACCACTTCTTGAGGTTGCTTGTTTGGTTGCCATTTTAGTTTCAAAATCCACTCGCTGTAATACACCCGCAGCAACTATCATCACCAATAAACTTGACCCACCATATGACACAAAGGGTAACGTTAATCCTTTTGTTGGCAAAATACCTGCACTTGCACCTATATTCACCATGGTCTGAAAAGCAAACCAAATACCAATGGCAAGTGCAAAATAACCTTCATACTCCAAAGCGCTCTTCAATGCTCTTTGCCCAATTAACAAAGCTCTAAAAACCAAAGTTGCGAGCAGCATAATAATGCTTACTACGCCAACAAACCCTAGTTCTTCAGCAACCACCGCAAAAATAAAATCATTATGTGCCTCAGGTAAATACTGCAATTTTTGCACGCTATTACCTAATCCTTGCCCAAACCAACCACCTTGACCATAAGCCATTAATGATTGCACCAATTGATAACCTTTACCGAATGGATCGTCCCATGGCTCCAAAAAACCAATTACCCGAGCCATACGATAGGGTTCAAAAATGATAAGCAAAACCACTAACAAAATACCGGTTAGAATTAACGCAAAAAACTGCCATAGCTTGGCACCTGCCAAAAAAAGTAAACCCACTGTGGTTACAAACATCACTACCACAGTACCTAAATCAGGCTGCATCAAGATTAAAAACGCATATACAGCAAATACAGCAATAGGCTTGGCAAAACCTTTTAAGTTCTCCTGAACTTCTTCTCGCTTGCGAACAAGGTAACCTGCGATATAACTAAAGAAAAATAGTTTGGCTAATTCCGCAGCCTGAATCCCCACCGGCCCCACAGGTATCCATCGCTTAGACCCATTTACTTCACGACCAATCAGCAATACCAACACTAAAAGTGCTAAACCAAACAGTAACAAATAAGGGTTGCAGCGCTTCCACCATACCATCGGCGCACTGGTGGTTATCCAAAACAATACAAAGCCCATACACAAAAATGCGCCATGTCGAATAGTAATATGATAAGGATTATTAAATAATCTTTCTGCAACTGGCATTGATGCACTGGTCACCATCACAAATCCCACCCCCAGCAAACACAACATAGCGTAAAGCAAAGGCACATCATATAATGCGTTTGACTGTTTAAAGTTGAAATCCAGCCGCAGCTGTGGCAATGCTACCATTTTGTTATTTCACCCACTAACCGGCAAAACTCCTCACCTCTAACCATATAGTTAGGGTACATATCAATACTGGCGCAAGCAGGTGCCAATAAAATACAATCGCCATTACTTGCTATTGCTTGAGCTTGCTTTACCGCTTCTTCCAATGTTGCCACTAGATGGCTATAACGATGTAAAGACAAAAATAAAGAGCCATCTTTGCCAAAGCCATAAATAGCCTTGCAGTGCTTTTTCATCGGCTCTGTAAGCGGACTTAAATCAGCACCTTTTGCATCTCCACCAACAATTAAAATAATCTTGCCATGCTCGGCTTCTAAACTTTCCAATGCAGCAACTGTCGCACCCACATTAGTTGCCTTAGAGTCATTGAAGTATTTAATACCTTGAACATCTGCAACTAATTGACAACGATGCGCCAGTCCTTTGAATTGAGCGAAAGCACGTTCAAATGCACTGGCTGGCAATGAAATTGGTGCCAGCAATGCCATAACAGCTAAAGCATTAAATTGATTATGTTTACCCTGTAAAGCCATACATGAAACAGGTAACAGCAGTTGACCATGCACAGAAAAATAATACTCCCCCCGGTGCTTAGCTACTTGATAATCGCCACCGCTTAACCCAACACTGACCCCTTGCTGAGCACTGTTGAACGTATTCTTATCTGCAGCGTTATAAACTAAATGCTCGGTATGCTTATAAATACGTTGTTTTGCCGCACAATACGCAGCAAAATCGGGATAACGATCCATATGATCTTCAGTGATATTCAAGATCATTGCACTAGTGCAGTAAAGGCTATGCGTGGTTTCCAACTGAAAACTAGAAAGCTCTAGCACAAACACATCATAGTCTTGATGAAGTAAATCCAAAGCCGCAGTACCAATATTTCCGCCCAAGCCTACTTTCATACCTGCTTGTGTGAGAACTTGGGCCGCTAATGTCACCACGGTTGACTTACCATTTGAGCCTGTTACTGCAATTACAGGCTTATCATTGAGACGGGCAAATAGTTCAATATCACCAATAACTTCAACACCATCGGAAATTGCACTTGCCACTGTTGCTTCATATAAAGCAATGCCTGGGCTGATGATAATCATATCTGTACTAGATAAACTTGCTTGTGCTAATGGACCAAACACTGCCTCGCATTCGGGCGCATTCTCAGCTAGCCAATGCGCACCTGGCGGCACAGGACGACTATCCACAATACGCGGTAAGATATTATGCGATAGCAAAAAACGTACAATGCCCAAACCCGTTACACCGAGCCCGAGCACTGTAATGTTTTTATTTTTTAGTACGTTTAAATACTGCATTATCTAATCTTCAACGTTGCCAATCCAGCTAAAACCAAAACAATAGAAATTATCCAAAAACGTACAATAACTCGAGGTTCAGGCCAGCCTTTGAGCTCATAATGATGGTGAATAGGTGCCATACGGAAAATACGTTGACCACGTAATTTATAAGAACCGACCTGCAAAATAACGGATAAGGCTTCCATCACAAATACCCCCCCCATTATCAATAATACCAACTCTTGGCGTACCAAAATTGCAATAATCCCTAGCGCGCCACCTAATGCTAATGAACCAACATCTCCCATAAATACTTGTGCTGGATAAGTGTTAAACCATAAGAACCCTAAACCTGCACCCACTATCGCGGTACATACAACAACCAGCTCACTGGCCAATGGTATATGTGGAATGTGGAGATAATTAGAAAAATTCACATTACCAGTTAAATAAGCAATAATGGCCAACGCAGAAGCAACCAAAATCGTTGGCACTATCGCTAAGCCATCGAGTCCATCGGTTAAATTTACTGCATTTGAGGTACCAACAATCACGAAGTAACACATAACCAAATAAAACAGCCCTAACTGGGGCATCACCTCTTTCAAAAATGGTACAACCAGAGTTGTTTCAGCTGCTGAGTTAGACGTAAAGTACATAAAACTTGCGACAGATATGGCGATCACCGACTGCCAGAAATACTTCCATCTTGCAATTAAGCCTTTACTGTCTTTGCGAATAACCTTACGATAATCATCTACAAAGCCAACAACGCCAAGACTACCTATCACAAATAGCGTGACCCAAACGTATTTATTATCTAAGTCTCCCCACATTAGCGTACTGGTAAAAATCGACGCTAAGATCAATAACCCCCCCATCGTTGGGGTACCTGACTTTGACAAATGTGATTGGGGTCCATCATCACGTACAGTTTGACCAATCTGCATTTTTTGTAATGCGCGAATTAACTTAGGGCCAAAATACAACGAGATAAATAACGCAGTTAGGATCCCAAAAATAGCGCGCAAAGTAAGGTAAGAAAAAACGTTAAAGCCACTATAATATTGAGTTAGATACTCTGCTAACCAAACTAACATTTTGAGGCCTCATCAGTGCTTAAGTTCTGGCAACTGCTTATTAAATCTTTGACTAATAATTCCATGCGTGCGCTGCGAGAACCTTTAATTAACACAGTACAGACCCCGTCATGTTCATTTATTTTGTTTTTCAGTGCATTTAACAAATGCTCTCGAGTCGAAAAATGCCGCTCCGGCTGAGAGAACACTTCACTACTATGGCGACTTAAAACGCCTAAAGAAAATAAAGCATCGATACCTTTGTATTGTGCATATTCTCCCACGTCTTGATGATATTCGCGGGCTTGTTCACCAAGCTCTCCCATATCACCAAGCGCTAAAATACGATAACCTGGCATGTTCATTAACATGTCTATACCCGCTTTAACAGAACGTACATTCGCATTATAAGTATCATCAATGACATTAAGGTTGGGCCCTGCTTTAATAAGGTTAACCCGGCCTTTAACAGGTGCCATATTTTCTAGACCAGCAGCAACATCACTGAGTGAAGCACCCAACTCGCAAGTTAAAGCAGCAGCAATTACCGCGTTAGTCACATTATGTTCGCCGGGTAATGCAAGTTGTACTGGTACTTTTTCTTCTTTAGTACACAGCATAAAGCTTGCATGTGCCGTATCGCTTAAAAGCACATCTTCAGCCCACACATCAAGCTGTTTGTTACTTGAAAAGCACTTGGTTTTCACATAGCTAAGATCATTTCGCCACATATCGACAAATTCACAGTCGCAGTTCAAAACCGCCACGCCACCAGTTTTTAATCCTGAAAATATCTCACCTTTAGCTTGTCCAACACCTTCGATTGAACCAAATCCTTCAATATGTGCTGGTGCTACATTACAAACCACAGCTACATCAGGACTAGTTAATGCAGTCGTGTAAGCAATTTCGCCAATATGATTAGCGCCAAGTTCAATAACAGCAAATTCATCATCTTCTTTTAAACGTAGCAAAGTGAGAGGCACACCAATATCGTTATTAAAATTACCCTTAGTAGCCAAAACCTTGCCTTTATTTGCTAAAATAGCAGCGCACATTTCTTTGACTGTAGTTTTGCCAACACTACCTGTAATCGCAATGGTTTTTGGTGCAACTTTATGTATTACTGCTTTACCCAGTTGCCCCAATGCTAAACGCGTATCTTTAACCACAAGTTGTGTAATATCACATGCTACTGGTGTATCAACAATAGCCGCTATCGCCCCTTTTTCTTTGGCTTGTTCCACAAACTGATGACCATCAAAATTTGGTCCGCGTAACGCCAAAAACACCTCATTATTTGTAATTGTTCTGGTATCTGTATTGACATTAGCTATCGACAAATTTTCTCCAGTTAATGGAGTATCAAGTACCGCAGCAAGCCAAGCTAAATCTACTTTTATCATGCATTTACCTCATGCAAAATGGCTTCCACATAACGCCTATCACAAAACTCTAAGCGCTCACTTCCAATTATTTGGTAATTCTCATGCCCTTTACCAGCAATCAACACCACACCATTTTTTGGTGCTAACTCAATTGCATAGCGAATAGCTTCTGCCCTATCAATTTTGCACACAGCATACTCAGGCTTGCTGAGTCCAGCCTTAACGTCATCAATAATACTTTGAGGGTCTTCACTGCGAGGGTTATCACTGGTGATCACTAATTTATCCGCATTACGCTCTGCAACTTGCGCCATTAAAGGGCGCTTTCCTTTGTCTCTATCGCCACCGCAACCAAATACACACACCACATTACCAGGTACATGCTGTTGCAGTGCTTTTAAGGCCAGCTCTAATGCTTCGGGCGTATGCGCATAATCAACAATACAGGTTGGTTTATTTTTCACACTCAGTGGCTGCATTCTTCCTGCAACGGGTTCTAATTGTCCAGCAGCACTTAATAACTGCTCAAATCTATACCCTTGCGTTAGCAACGTGGTAATTGCGGCGACAAGATTATAAACATTAAACTGCCCGTAAAGCGCAGCGCTTACCCTTCCGCTTCCCCAACTACTGGTAATTGAAAAGGCAACCCCTTGCTTATTAAACGTAACATCTTCAAACCAGACATACTGCTGATAAGAGTCTTGCAAAGGCTTTTTACCATATACAACAACATGTTTGAACTGATGCTCACGTAACCATTGCTGTGCGTATGCATCATTTATATTTAAAACACTAAAGTGTGGTTTATGCTTTTGAAAAAGTGCTAATTTTGCTTGCGCGTAACGCTGCATATCACCATGATAATCTAAGTGATCTCGCGATAAGTTCGTAAATACCGCAACGTCAAACTCGGTTTCATCTAAGCGCCCTTGCACTAGCCCATGAGAAGAAACTTCCATAGCTACGAGCTCATTATCTTCACTCAGCTGGGATAAAATACGTTGTAAATCAACATTTGATGGCGTGGTATTGGCAAGTTCGGTTAACTGCTCAGGTTGTCCAAACCCTAACGTACCAATCACTGCTGAAGGCGTACCACACAACTGTGCTAGATTGGCAATCATGGTGGTCGTCGTTGATTTGCCATTGGTACCAGTAACCCCAACGCTACAAAGCTTTTGACTTGGCTGCTGATAAAAGTGCGCAGCTATTTTTGCAATATTTTTGCTTAGTTTGGGCACGGGAATAAATGCATCACGGGTGGCGGCCAGTTCGCTATCAGCGTCAATTAAAACACATTGGGCACCTTGTTCTAGTGCTGATATTGCAAAATCTTCACCGTTTAATTGGTGGCCTCTTAATGCAACAAATGCATCACCCGTTTGTAACTGCCGGCTGTCTAAACGCAAGTCACTCACCATCACAGGCAAGCACTGTACGTCAAAATCTTTAAGCACCAGACTGATGTCACGACTCATTGCTTAACTCCGATATATAGGCAACCCTACCTTTATCTGGTGCAACATTTAAAATACGCAATGCATTTGACATGATCTCTGCAAATGCAGGCCCTGAAGTATGACCTCCATAATACACATCTCCACCAGGTTCATTAACCATTACCACTACTGCCAAACGAGGGTCACTTACTGGTGCCACCCCCGCAAAATACCCTACATACTCATCACCATAACCACCTGCGATGGCTTTTTCAGAAGTACCCGTTTTGCCTGCAGCGCGATACCCATCTACTTTGATATTGGATGCAGTTCCTCCTTTTTCAAATACCGATTCCATCATTTCTACTACAGCGTGTACATCGTCTTGCTCAAAAATACGCTCACCTGGGGGCGGAGCTTTTTGTTTTAAAATAGTTAAAGGACGCAATACACCGCCAGAGCCGAATAACGAATATAAACGTGCAATTTGCGCCGTGCTTGCTGCTACCGAATAACCATAAGCTAGAGTAGCAATTTCAAAATCTGACCAGCGACGATTTGGATAAAATAAACCACTACTTTCACCAACCATCATAGTGCCTGTATCTTCTCCAAATCCAACCTTTTGATATAAGCCAACCATATAATCTTTTGGCAGCATTTGGCTTATTTTAGCAACCCCCATGTTGCTAGAGATTTTTAAAATTTCACGTAACGTCATTTCACCATGGTTACGCGTATCTTCCACAAGGGAGCCGCCTAGACGCATCCACCCTGGGTGAGTATTTACCGTATCACTGCTCTCAATTGCACCATAATCAAGGCCTGCTAATACAGCCAATGGCTTTAGCGTTGAACCCGGTTCAAAAAGGTCTGTAATGGCGCGGTTACGACGCTTATAAGGTGCAGCATCACGCATATCATTAGGGTTAAAACTGGGGCTGTTTACCATTGCCAAGACTTCACCAGTTTTAACATCAACCACCATGGCAGACCCTGATGTGGCTTTATAACTTAATACAGCACTTTTTAAAGCACGATAAGCAATCGCTTGAATACGCAAATCAATACTTAATTCAATGTTTTCAGGCTCTACACGTTGTTCTTCTGAAAGCACTTGAATTTCACGCCCTCGAGCATCTTTTCGCACCGTGCGTCTACCTTCAGCGCCAGTCAGTGCAGTTTCAAATAAACGTTCAATGCCTTCGATACCTTTACCATCAATATCGGTAAATCCTAGAATGTGCGCAGTTACCTCGCCACTTGGGTAAAAACGCTTTGACTCATCTAGCAAATGAATACCGGGCAGGCGAAGTTGACTAATATAGTTGGCAACTGCCGGAGTCACTTGGCGCTTGAGATATATAAAGCGTCTGCTTGGGTCGTTACGCAAGCGACTATCAACTTCGTCATTTTTGATTTGTAGAACATCAGCCAGCTCTCGCCAACGTAGCTCACTGGTATACCAAGCTTGCTTACGTCGAGCCATCTCAGCTTCATTTTCAGCTATTGCTTTATAGTCTTCACCCTTTTTACGTGCCTCTTTTAGCACTTTTTTAGCAATCGACTTATCAAGTGCTTTTGGGTCTGCATATACACTGACTACGGGCACACTTACCGCAAGTTCTTTACCATTGCGGTCAAATATCATGCCTCGCTGTACTTTTAGCTTTTCTACTCGCACAGTCCGTTTAGCATTTTCAGCTCGCGCTTTATCAGGCTCAATAACCTGTAAATAAGCAGCACGCGCTACTAAGGTTAAAAATACCAAAACCATCAAAACGCATACCAAAACAAAACGCCAAGTGATAAGACTAGTGACTGCTTTTGACTTATTCACTGTAGCACCATCACTTGTTCATCTTTACTGGTTGGGCGTTGCATATTCAGTTGCGTCTTCGCTATCTCTTCTATTCGCGCATGTTGTGAGTAAAACTCTTCTTCCACCAACAAATAGCGCCATTGTAAGTCGAGTTCATCTCGCTGTTGCAATAATTCATCTTGTGCTATTAATTGCTCTCTGGTGAGGTGAGTGACCTGTACAACAGCCAAGGCAGTGACAAAAATCGACAGCAGTAAAAACAGAGTGAATTTGTGTGCAAACAAACCCTGAATAATTTCAACAAATAGTTTTGGCTGTCGATCTGTGTTTTTACTCATTACAGTTTTTGCGCCACCCTTAATACTGAGCTTCTAGCTCTTGGGTTCATTGCAACTTCTTCTACGCTTGGTTTAATAGCTTTGCCCACTGCCTTTAACGTCAGGTTTTGTTTAAGTTGTGCATCCGTTAAAGGCAGACCTCTGGGCACCGCTTCTCCCTTACTCTGCTTCTTAATAAACTGTTTTACGATCCGATCCTCTAAAGAGTGAAACGAAATCACCACTAAACGCCCGCCCGGCTTGAGTACTTCTATCGACGCTTGTAGCGCAGTTTGAATTTCTTCCAGCTCACTATTAATATAAATTCGAATGGCTTGGAAAGTGCGTGTGGCTGGGTGTTTATGCTTATCTTTTACTGGTACGGCTTCGTCAACCAGCTCTGCTAACTGCTTAGTTGTTGTGATAGGTGTGTGCTCACGTGTTTCAAGAATTTTGTGTGCGATACGACGGCCAAACTTTTCTTCACCGTATTTTTTGATAACAAAGGTAATATCTTCTAAATCAGCCTCAGCCAACCATTGGGCAGCACTGCGACCTGCCGTTGGGTTCATTCGCATATCAAGCGGTCCGTCGTTCATAAAACTAAAACCACGTTGAGCGTCATCCAACTGCGGTGACGAAACACCTATATCTAATAAGATGCCATCTACTTTACCAAGCAAACCAGCTTGCAGAGCAACTTCTTTAATATTTGAAAAACGTGAATGAGCTATCGCAAAACGGGTATCATCAGCAAATTTTTTTGCTGCCTCAATGGCTTGAGGATCTTGGTCAATTGCTTGTAGCTGGCCTTGCGAGTCTAAACGTGACAAAATCTGCCCCGAATGACCGCCTCTGCCAAATGTGCCATCTATGTATATGCCTTGTGGGTTAATAGCGAGTGCGTCTAACGTTTCTGCCATCAACACCGACACATGTTGAAATTGCGCCGTCATGCTCAAATTTTGCCTTACTTTCAATTACAGCGAGAAATTATCGAGCTCTGGAGACGCTTCAAACTCACCACCACGTTCAAGTTCAGTGTCAAGTTGCATCTGTTGATGCCAGCGATCTTCGTCCCAGATCTCAAACTTATTTAACAGCCCAACCAGCATAACCTTCTTGCTCAATCCAGCATGGGTGCGCAATGAAGGTGCTAATAAAATACGACCATTTTTGTCTAGTTGATATTCAGTAGCGTGACCCAGTAACATACGCTGCAAACGCCTTGCTCTGGGGTTCATATTGGATAGTTTTTGTAAGCGAGCTTCGATTTCATACCATTCGCTCATGGGATAAAGCCATAGACATGGTTCATTAATAGCAATAGTGCAGATCAGTGCGCCCTGCTCTTCAGACAGCAGCTGTTGTCGGTACTTAGTTGGTACCGCAAAACGACCTTTGTCATCTAAGCTCAATGAGCTTGCACCTTTGAACATTAAAAAACCAACCTCAACCTCGCTTAGCGTTCAAGATCCAATTTGATCCACTAAAAACCACTTTTTACCACGATAGTACAGTTTAGGGCTTGACAGCACTTTATGTCAAGCAAATATGAGCTTTGCTATTGCTTTTGAGGCCAGAAAAAATGCGGGTTTAGTGAAAGTGTATGAATTAGGTGGAAAAAAGTGGGAACTATTGAAATCCACGACTTCCTAACAGAAAAATTACAGTATTTTATCAGCAGGAAAATAATAAATTTTATTTTTGACTACTTAAAACGCATAGATCGTGTGCACCGAAATGGTGTAAATATTTAATAAAAAACGCCTAATTACTTGGCGCATAGAGTCACAGTTTAGTATTATACAAGATCGTTTTACTGGTACTTCTAGGTGTGATTATTTCTAATTTATCAATACCGCAACGCTTCTATCGTTTGCTGTTTCTTATTTGTGTTCCTGGCCTTCTAGTGATATTTGCACAACTATTAGATGAACGAGCCGAAATATTAGAGCAAAGCGAGCATCATGCCCTGCTACTGGCAAAGCATATCGTAGCAGTACAAAGTACTGAAATTACTGATACGAAGGCGTTGTTAACCCAGCTTGCTAACCATGAAAGTGTACGCAACCTCACCTATGGTCAGTGTCCAGAGTTACTCTCACATGCACGGTTATTGTCCGCCAATATTGCCAATATTGGCATTGTCGCACCCAATGGTGACGTCATCTGTTCTTTGCAAACAAGTACTCGTGCTATCAACATCACTGATCGAGAGTACTTTCAAAAAGCTTTGTCATTGGAGCAATTTACCATTGGCCAGTTCCAACAAGACCGCTCAGTAAACCAAGCAACCGTTAATTTTGCAATGCCCGTATTTGATGATAATAATGCGATTCTCTCAATCTTAGTTGCAGTAAAACCTCTAGACAGATGGAGTCACACCTTGGCCAAATTACCCCTGCCACAAGGTAGTCAAGTGATGTTAAGTGACGTCAATCAAAACATCATTGCGCAATCACCATTTAACCCAGCATTATTAGGTACGCCAAGCAATGCCAGTTGGCCAACTTTAGCGTCAAATCAAACACATATATTAAATGATGACAATGGGCATCGTCGTATCTACTTTACGCTCCCTCTAGCTATCAGTGATACTCAAAACTCTTTAGACGTCCATGTTTCGTTGCCTTTTGAACAAGCAATTACACAAGCAAATAAAGAAGTTGCCATTACTTTATTATTATTTGTATTGGCTATTGCTTTATTAATTTGGCAAGCACATTGGCGCTTACAGCGAGTCATTCTAAAACCGCTGAAAAACTTGCTCAATGCCATTGAAAGCCTATCTCAAGGGCAGCCTGTACGTTGGTCTCAAAAATCACAAACCCCAGAATTTAATGCTATCGCTTTACGGTTTGAACAAATGGCAAATATTCGCTTGAGTATTGAGTCAGCCCTCTCTCATAAACATGCTGAGCTAAGTGCCTTATTAGCATCACTACCAGATAGCTATCTAAGATTAGATAAGCAAGGTAATATTTTGATGCGCCATGGAGAATTTGCAAAACGCGCCTCTGTATTAGCGCACATTTTCCCAGAGCATATTTATCAACGCTTACTCAAGCACCTTGCAGAGCTTAGTGCTCATTCACATTGTCAGTTGGAATTTTCAATTGTTGAGAATAACAAACGTCACGTTTTTGAGTGCCGTTTAAGCCCAATCCTCGACCATGCACAAGCAATTTTAGTCGTTCGTGATATCAGTCAACGCAAGAAACAAGAAGAAGCCATCAACCTTGCAGCTTTGGTCTATAACAATAGTAGTGAAGGAATGGTGATCACGGATGCCAATGGCTACATTCTAGATACTAACCCTGCATTTAGTCATGTTACTGGTTACAAACGTTCTGAAGTCGTAGGTAAGACCACCGCAGTGTTAGGGTCAGGCAAACATGAACAGTCATTTTATACCAATATGTGGCAACAACTAGAAAATCACGGTAAATGGCAAGGCGAAATAGTTAACCGCCGAAAAAATGGCGAACTATTTACTGAATGGCTAACCATTAATAGCGTTTACGACAGTAATGCTGAGCCCTATCGCCGCGTTGCTATATTTACTGATATTACCGAAAAAAAGCAGCAAGATGAGTTGATTTGGCGTCAAGCTCACTATGATCAGCTCACAGAGCTGGCCAATCGCACTCAGCTAAAACGTCATTTAAAAAGCCGATTGAACCAAGGAAAACAACAGCTAGCTATTTTATTGCTCGACTTAGATCACTTTAAAGACATCAACGATACCCTTGGCCATTTTTATGGTGACCAACTGCTAACTGAAGTTGCCAACCGACTTAACCTGCTCAGTCCACTTTGCAGTTTGGTTTCTCGAATAGGTGGCGACGAGTTTGTACTTGTAACTCACTATCTAGGAAATGACAACACACTGATAGAGTTGGCTGATAAAGTACTTAAGCAATTACAACCAAAAATAAATATTGGTAATGAATCATTTCATATCAGCGCCAGTATCGGAATTGCACGCTCTCCTGGAGATGGTACCAGTAGTGAACACTTGCTAAAAGCGGCAGACCAAGCCATGTATCAAGCAAAACAACAAGGGCGCAGCGGTTATGCTTTTTTCAGTAATGAAATGCGCGAACATGCAGAAAGCCGTATGCGACTACTCAAAGATTTGCGCATTGCGCAGCAAGAGCAACAGTTTTGTCTGTTTTATCAGCCCATCGTTGATTTAAAAACTCAAAAAATATGTAAAGCAGAAGCATTAATACGTTGGCAACATCCGCAAAAAGGGCTTATCCGCCCCGATAGCTTTATTCCTCTTGCAGAAGAAACTCAGCTCATAAACAAAATGGGGGAGTTTATATTCACAACTGCTTGCAATACGTTAACTAAAGTACAAGCGACGGGTAAACAGCTTCAATTGAGCATTAATGTCTCTCCGGTGCAATTTACATCTAAAATATGCCATTTAAGTAAATGGTATAAGCAATTACAAGCGCTTGATTTGCAAGCACAAGATATTGTTATTGAGATTACCGAAGGATTAGTGATGAATGCCCAGCCGCGTACTCAAAAGCGCTTAAATGCACTTACTGCGCAAGGGTTTTCTCTAGCATTAGATGACTTTGGTACCGGTTATTCGTCATTAGCGTATCTTAAACAAATGGATACCGACTATATTAAAATTGATAAGCGCTTTGTAGATGGCATTGCAGATAGTAAAGACGACCTTGCGCTCTGTGAAGCTATGATCATGATGGCACATCAACTTGGCATATTAGTTATTGCAGAGGGGATCGAAACGTATGAGCAGCATCAGCTTTTACTATCAGCTGGCTGCGATTTTGGCCAAGGCTATTATTATGCTAAACCAATGCCTGAAGATGCCTTACTCGCCTTCATATCTGATAATGAGAAACTAAAGTCATAATGCGAAAAAAGCCACCAAATGGTGGCTTTGCATTAAAGTCTAAGGGCTGTGCTTGCTAACACATTATTCTTCAATAAGGCCTAGTGCAGCCATCATCTTATTAGAAATATCAACATGGTGCTGCATGGTTGAGAACTGTCTAGTTACGCCTTCAGGACCAAATGCATACACAGGTACTGGCGCGGCTGTATGAGTACCGGTACCCCACACTACATTTTGCTGCGTTGCCAGCACTCGACCTACTTTAGCAGTAAAGTCTTCAGTGTCATATACATAAAAATCAGAGAAATCATCAAACTGAGGTAATGGGTAACCGCTGCTATTAACGTCTTGCGTCGCATTTACTTTTGCTGCTTGCTCATAAGTCACTGTATATGGAGTGTATTTCTCAATCGCTTCTTTCCACTGCTGGTCAGTTGCATTTGAGTAATCGTAGTTACCATTTACTTCACCAATAACGTCATAGAAAGTCCCTTCTTGCGCGTAAAGGGTATCTAGTATCTCTAAGCCACCAAAGTTAAACTTAGGCTTATAGTCTTTACCATTCATACCATCGCCAGGTAATGTAACGGCTTCTGGCTTGTTATGGCTCGAATAACTAAAACCAAAACTTCCTGTTTCGTGGTCGGCTGTAACAACCACTAATGTGTCATCACGGTCTTTAACCCACGCATAAACAGCTTCTACAGCTTCGTCAAATTTCAGTAATTCATTAAGCATCCAACCGGCATCGTTTGCATGACCAGCCCAATCAATTTGACCACCTTCAATCATCAAGAAAAAGCCGTCTTCATCTTTAGATAATACGTCAAGTGCTTTAACTGTCATTTCTTTTAATGATGGTTGCGTACAGCTGTTGTCTGCTTTACAGGCTTTATATGCAATACCATCAGCCATACCTGAGTTTGCGAACAAACCAAGTAATTTATCTGCTTCGCTACTTTGCATTTGTGCGTTATCAAAAGCCAATGCATAGCCATGTTGCTCTTTGGCTTCAATAACTAAGTTTCTGTCATCACTTCGTTTTGACTTTTTATAAACACTTTCAGGCGCGCCTAAATCCGCCATCGCTTTTCTATCAGCTTCATCAGTTTTAATATCAGATGGCATAAACACTCGAGCACCACCTGATAACAATACGTCAACCATACCACTTTCAATTAATTGCTCTGCAATTTCAGGCTCATATGAACGGTGAGGTTGATGTGCAGCAAAAGCCGCTGGTGTTGCGTGCGTAATACGTGTATCCGACACTAAACCTGTTGCTTTACCTGCTTTTTTGGCTTTTTCTAAAATCGTTTCAACAATATTACCTTGATCATCTAAACCAATCATTTCAGAACCAGCAGCAATCCCCGTCGCAAGCTGTGTTGCAGAACATGCTGAATCAGTAACTAGCTTGCCATTAGCACCGTGTGGCGCATTCAATGACAACCCTAAGTGACCATTATGAGCAAGTTTAGATAGCGCTGTTTGATTACCACGACCATTATAAGTAGAGTTAGGCGCACGCGTTGCGTACTCTTCCAACAAACCCACTTGTTGTGGACCCATGCCATCGCCAATCATTAAGATCACATTTTTAACTGAAGTAACTGCCTTTGTAGGTACTTCTTTAATGACTTCAACTTCCTTAATAACTTCAACTGTTTTTGTGTCGGTGTCATTACATGCACTAAGTAAAACCGCCGATACGGCAACTGCCAGCAACTTTTTATTCATGGTAAATTTCCTGTAACGTGAGCACTCAGTTGCCAAAATCGCAACTGATTAATTTGCGGCTCAGTTTAGGGACAGAACATGACTTTTTAATTGCAGTATAATGACAGTTTGAGTTCAAGCTCTAGAATAAAAAAAATTGATAATTTTTTTATTCAATAATTTCAAACAAATAAAATTAAATGGTGACATGTAGGCTATTTCAAATACCAGTACAAAACCTTATTGTTTCTATTTTTGCTTTTTTTGAGAAAAACGCAACACAATAGGCCGAGTGCTTATCCCATGTAAAAACACGCTGAGTAAAATAGTGTAGGCAGCAACATGGGCTATCAGTTCTGTGCCATCAATATTTGCCTGTAACAACATTAAAGTAAGTACGACAGAGGCCAAACCCTTTGGTCCAAACCATGCAAGTGTTATTTTTTCACTCATGCTGATATCAATTAGCATCAAGCTTAACAGTACAGGAATTATGCGGATCACACTTACTGCCAGTAAAGCGTATAGCCAAGCATATAAATTGTTATCGAAACTAAATGTCTGGCTCACAACAATGCCAAAAAGCACCCAAATTAGTAACGAGGCAAAATCAGCGATAAGTTCACTGTCTTCAATCAGCTGTTCTTTAAAGCTGTGCTGGTAAAACTTGTCAAAAAGTAAGCCACTCAAAAATACGGCAATAAAACCACTGCCATGGAGAATTTCGGTGAAAGAAAATATCGCAATAGCAATACCTGCAAATAAGAATGGACTCGAGTTTAAAGCAAATAAATGCCTTTTCTGAGCTGCTTTAATTGCAGCAATAGCTGCCCATGCTAATACCACCGCCACTAATAGTGCGATGCCCACTTCACGACCAAATAAGATTAATAATTCAAGTCCATTTGCTTGTGTTTGGCCTTTTATAACGGCCAATAAGAATACAAATATAGGAATACACAAACCATCATTGAGACCACTTTCTACATTGATTGCCTCTGTTAAATTCGCAGGAGCTTTTTTTTGCGTAATAAACCCTTTGCACAAAGCGGCATCTGTGGGACTAATGATTACTGCAAGTAATGCCGCATATAGCCAAGGCAAAGCAAGTAACCAGTAGGCTAATAAGGTACCTATTGCCATAGTCAAAGGCAGTGCTACTAGCAACATAAGAAGTGGTAATTTATAGGAGTGAAAAAGCACCCTTAAGCGCGTTTTTGCTGCATCACTAAATAATACAATTGCAAGGGTTAACTCTATGATAGGTAATAATACTGTACTATCTTGAACCTGAAACTGCCAAGAATCAGTAAACCACCAACCCAGCAACCCACCTAATGATACAAACCAAATAGGACCCGTTAACTCGGCTCGGTTAAGCTGGCGCACACTGATTGAATAAACAAAAATGGCAACGCCAACGCAGGCTAATGCATAATCAGTCATGTTATTTCCTTATAGAGCAAAAAAACGCTGCTTAGCAAGGGTTTAATACCAATTGTATTAAATAAATGACCAGATATTGCAATAGATAAATGGCTTAGTAACCAAGCAAAAATTTCGCTATGTAGTTATTGTACATGAGAAATCTTTAACGTAGTTAATGAGCCATTTAAGTCGCTAAAATGATCAATGCTTTAATAAAATTAGTATTAATACCTCTAGCTTGAGATAAACGAGGCGATAACACAACTTTTTTAACACGTAATTAAGTGTTTGCAGGCTTTGGCTTAAAGCGACGACGCTTAGGTTTAGCGTTGGTCGGATTATCAATTGCCGACTTTACCCGTTGCTGTTTACCTTTATTTGCACCATTTGGGTTTGCTTTTTTGGCCGCTGGATTTTGCTGACGTTTATTATGGTCAATGGCTTGATGATCTTTTTGAGGCTTTGGTTTTTTAGCCTTTTTAGGTTTGACTGGTCTCGTATCTAAGGCCTTTTCAGGCACAGGATTGTTTGGTTCAAACCCTGATTCTTGCGCACGAGGAATTAACGCCCCTATAAAACGTTCGATGCCATATAAATCTTCTGCATCATCCTGCGTTACAAATGACACCGCAACACCTTCACTGCCAGCGCGGCCGGTACGGCCAATTCGGTGTACATAATCTTCGTATATATTTGGCAAGTCATAGTTCACAACATAAGGTAGCTCAGCAATATCTAAACCTCGCGCAACAATATCGGTTGCAACCAATACTGAGATCTCACCTGTTTTAAAACCATTTAAAGCTTTTACACGTGCAGATTGCGACTTATTACCATGGATCGCAGCTGAGCTGATTTTGTCTCGCTCTAACTGCGTGACTAAGCGATTTGCACCATGTTTTGTACGACAAAATACCAATACCTGCTGCCATTTATTATTACGAATTAAATGGCTCAACAGCTTAGTTTTTTGCGCTTTATCAATGCCGTATGCAAACTGAGTTACCGTTTTTGATGCCGTATTTTTAGGGGTAACCGAAATCTCTACCGGGTCAAAAATTAAGCCTTTTGCTAAATCACGAATCGGGTCAGAGAACGTTGCTGAAAACAGTAAATTTTGGCGCTCTTTAGGCAGCACTTTAATGATCTTTTTAATATCATGAATAAAGCCCATATCGAGCATACGATCCGCTTCATCTAACACCAATGTACGCAGCTGGTTAAACTTCACTGCATTTTGGCTAAATAAATCTAACAAACGCCCCGGTGTGGCGATCAAAATGTCCACCCCTTTGCGTAATTGTATCATTTGCGGATTAATTTTAACGCCACCGTACACAACTGCTGAACGTAACCGTGTACCTTGACTATAAGCCTCTACGTTTTCAGCAATTTGTAGTGCTAATTCACGTGTGGGGGCTAGTACTAAAGCAAGCGCCTGATTAGCTCGTGGACGCTCTTGGTGTAACAACTGTTCAATGATAGGTAACGTAAAAGCTGCCGTTTTACCGGTGCCTGTTTGCGCTGCCGCCATCACATCCTTACCGGATAAAACAGCAGGAATACCCTTAGCCTGAATAGGTGTGGGCGTGGTGTAACCTTTTTCACTGATACTTTGAACAATTGCGGGAGATAGCCCCAAATCAGAAAATGTCATTTAAACTCTCGTGTGTTGGGGCTTATCGTCAACAGAAGATAGGATAACTACAGTGGCATAAGCCCGAATAAAGCACATTCTACTGTCATTTTATTCAGCCAACTGCACTTGCTAAATGCGCTGATACACAGCTTACAAACAAGCAAGAGCACAAGTATAACAGATTGCTTACCTATCCCCTATTAACTGACAGTGATATCCACACTTTATACTCAAATTGTCATCACATATAACTAAATCACAATTGCTTAACATGTACCTAGGTTATATGCTGAAATTTGCCTTGTGCAAAAATAATACAACTGTAAAGGAACAAAAATGAATATTACCAAACGAATATTACTGCACCACACCCTGCTTGGGTTGTCTGTCTTGCCACTACAAGCGCTAGCTTATGACTGCCAAAGTCTTGCAACTTGGTCTAACGCCACGGTTTACACTAAAGGCGATTTAGTTCAACAGCAAAATACGGCATTTGAAGCACAGTGGTGGACACGCGCAGAGACACCAATTAATAATTCTGCTCCGTATTCAGTATGGAAAAGTTTAGGACAATGTGGCGGCAACCAACATCCCGTTATTTCTCTTACAAGTCCAGCCGATGGCTCTATTTTGCCCGCCAATGACAGCGCTGTTTTTAGTGCAACAGCTAATGATTCTGACGGCCAAGTCACTCAGGTAGAGTTCTTTGTAGATGCGCAATCTATTGGTATTGACCTAATCAGCCCTTATGAAGTGACTTGGCAAACTGTCGTAGGGCAATATCAAGTAAGTGCCATCGCAACTGATGATCAAGGTGCAACTAAACCCAGTGATATTGCTAATATCACTGTACGCGACGGGGGGGAAAATATTCCACCCACTGTAGAGCTACTCTCCCCTGCTAATAATGCACAGTACAAAACAGGCGAAACAGTAAAAATTAGTGCAGATGCACGCGACAGAGATGGCGAAATTAAGTCTGTTAGTTTTTGGCTTAATAGCACTTTATTGGCAACTGACACACTCTCTCCTTTTGAGTACGACTGGATTGCGAATGTTGGCAAACAACAACTTAAAGTGGTAGCAACTGACGATAAAGGTGCAAGTGCAACCGCTATAGTTTCAATTGATGTTACTGAACCAAGCTCAGGTGGATGCGCTAATGTGCCTGCCTATCAAGCGGGTGGTAGTTATAACAATGGGGATATAGTTTCTCATAATAATTATAAGTATCAATGCGATATTGGTCCTTGGTGTAGCTCAAGCGCCTTATGGGCATATGAACCAGGAATTGGCCAACATTGGCAAGAAGCTTGGACTGAGCAAGGTATTTGCGCGATTAAACCAGATGTTACCTTTACCTCACCTGCACCTAACAGCACCTTACTTAAAGGCAATCAATATGATGTATCCGTCGATGCAACTGATGCAGATGGCCAAATAAACCAAGTTGATATTTACTCAGATCAAACTTTATTAGCCAGCCTAACGCAAGCCCCCTACACGGTTAGCTGGCAACCCCAGCAAGTTGGTACTGTGTCACTCAAAGCCACCGCCATTGACAATGAAGGCAACTCAGGTAGCTTCTCGCAAACGATCTCTGTCACAGATAAACCACTGGTCACCTCGATTACAGCCCCAAGCGCTGGTACGCAGCTCACTTTAGGTAACTCAGTACAAATAGCAGCGAGTGCATCAGCTTTGCTTGGTCAAGTAACGCAAGTGAGTTTTGCTGTTGATGGCGTAGTGATTGCAACCGATACCACAGTACCTTACTCAGTGCCTTATACACCAGCAAGCCTAGGTATGAAAACCATTGTAGCAACAGCCAAAGACAACCTAGGCAATGAAGCCACCAGCGAAGGGGTGAGTGTTAAGGTCATAGACAAACCACTTGGCAAAACCCATAAACTGATTGGTTACTGGCATAACTTTGTTAATCCAGCTGGTTGCCCATTACCACTTAACCAGATCTCCGATGCATGGGATGTCATCGACATTGCCTTTGCAGATAACGATCGTAACTCTAATGGCACAGTGCACTTTAATTTGTTTGAAAGTGACATTCATTCAAATTGCCCAGCCGTAGACCCTGTACAGTTCAAACAAGACATGCAAAATTTACAGGCTCAAGGCAAAGTATTTGTACTAAGTTTAGGTGGCGCCGAGGGCACTATTACTCTGAACACCGACAGTGATGAAGCCAACTTTGTTGCGAGTTTAAGCGCAATTATCGATGAATGGGGTTTTGATGGTTTAGACATTGACTTGGAAAGCGGCTCAAATCTTGTTCATGGTTCGCAAATTCAAGCCCGCTTACCTAGAGCCTTAAAACAAATTGAGCAAAACATGGGTGGTGATATGGTCTTAACCATGGCACCGGAGCACCCTTATGTGCATGGTGGTATGGTTGCCTACTCAGGTATTTGGGGCGCGTATATTCCTCTAATTGATGAACTACGTGACACCTTAGATTTACTGCATGTGCAGCTTTACAACAATGGTGGTTTGCCCAATCCTTATCTTTCAGGAAGTGCACCTGAAGGCTCCATCAACATGATGGTTGCTCATGCCAAAATGCTTATTGAAGGATTTGAACTTGCCAATGGCACCCAGTTTGCGCCGCTACGCGATGACCAAGTGGCAATTGGCCTACCCTCAGGGCCACAGTCAGCAAACTCTGGTCAAGCACCGATTGGTAATATTACCGCAGCGCTGGATTGCTTAGTTAAAGGTGTAAGTTGCTCTAGTGTAGTGCCAAACAAAACCTACCCTAATTTTGGTGGCGTAATGACGTGGTCTATCAATTGGGATAAGTATGATGGTTATAACTTCTCAAAGCCGATTGGAGAGAAGCTAACCCAGCTTAATCAAGAGCAATAAGAGCAATTCGCTTATTTGGTCGATCTGAATAGATCATAAATTTACGGGTGAGTAAAATATTTTCCTCTAGGCTTGGTGCAAAACCAAGCCTAGACTCTGTTATCCTCCCGAATTGTTCGCAACATGGTTAAGCAGCACACAAAAACAAAGGCTCAATTAGCAGCAAACTCGTTGCTGCTAATTTTGACTATGATTTTAGAGCAGAGATTTTGTTTGGTTAACAGGAATTAACAAAGTGTGCTCGCGCTCTGTCTGAAATACCTATTCTCTTATATTTCCATGCCCTAATTGTGGTTTCGGGTACATCTTTTTCCCACCTTCACCATAGGCTTTTGATTTTTATTGTAAAATATGCGCACAAGCACTAATTATGGATGCAGAAGATGCCATTTGAGCATTCTGATGAGATATAATGGCATTTTGCATACCTCAAGAAAGGGAGTCTGCAAACAGAGTATCGTTCATGTCTACTGAATAAGGCTTATTATTCAATTCATCATGCTCATTATTAGTTTTTTTGTGCTTCATTGTCCATCATGATTCCTTAGCAATTAATCATCTAACTGTTTATTCTGTGAGTTAGTTACACTGTTAAACAAATCGATAAAATGATCTGTAGATATCTTCGTTTGTTTATTTAAATCCTCCAAGGCTTGCAAATATTTTACATCGCCATGTTCAATGAAATTAGCTAACGCGACACCCGATGCAGTGGATAGAAGGGTATTCATATCACGCATATTATTTGCCGCATCTTGCACTGCAAGCGCTCCAGTCTGCGCTAAAGATTTATCTGCTATAATTTGAGTCTTGTTAGTTTCATCATCTAACTGTTTATTCTGTGAGTTAGTGACACTGTTAAACAAATCGATAAAATGATCTGTAGATGTTTTCGTTTGTTTATTTAAATCCTCCAAGGCTTGCAAATATTTTACATCGCCTTGTTCGATAAACTTAGCTAACGCGGCACCAGATGCAGTTGATAGAAGGGCATTCATATCACGCATATTAGTTGCCGCATCTTGCACTGCGAGCGCTCCAGTCTGCGCTAAAGATTTATCTGCTATAATTTGAGTCTTGTTACTTTCAGTAGTTCTATTTGACATTTTGTTGTTTTCCATAGGTTAAAATCAGTCAAAATGATGCCTTCGCTATCACGTCAGCATCATAATTGGTTGAAAATCTTTACTGTATTAGCGGTCAGGAACTTCAAGTACTTGGGTATTACAACTTTACCTGTTACGGCATTACTCGTATTCATTAATACGTTAATACCTTAATACGTTAATACCTTGTACCGTAGCAGCCTGCCACATAACATTAGCTTGTTGCTGAGCGAATGTTAAGTTTTGCGCACTGACGGACAGAGCTTAACTTGTTGCCATCATAACCTCAGGTTTGGATAAGGGTTTTCAATAGAAAATGCTGTGTAAGCTAACACTACTTGCAATCCAATGTTAACATTTATCAATATCAAGGCACTTTTATGCAGTAACAGCCGGTTATTACTGCATAAAGGCAATGCAGAAGGTGAACAAAAATAGCTTTATTAGGCAAATTCGCTTATCCAGAGCCGAGGTTATTTACTTCTCCATTAGAGTATTGTGCTGCAGCGTAACGCGCTTATTGCTTTTAAGTTTGAATAAGCCCTACTTCTGAAGCCTCTGCCTTGCCTAAATCGCCAACTCACTGAGGTACCTAAATTCAGTACTCAGAGATAGAGTGCATCTCATTACTACACTGGATGAGACTTCAATTTATAGATAACCACTCACCTCAGTTACTTTAGTGCTTGCATATTGGCTTTTTGGATTAATCTCCAATATCTGTTGATAGTATTTCAGTGCCAAAGCGTATTACTTAACCGCTTGATAAGCTTTTGCTAAGCTGCTGAAATAGTAAGTTTGTTCATCGAAATCGCAAACTTGAAGATCTCAACTCCCGCTTTTACATGAACCTTTTCAACCGTTGGTTACCCCATTCAGTGAGCATTTCTAGGTCATACATCACACCGGTTTCAGATTGTGCCTGAGCAAACGTTGCAGAAAAATTATCAAAACCCTGCTCATCAGTTAATTTTTCTAAGTAATTCATCGGATGATACGATTTTTGCTTAATTTCATCATTAAAGTTCGCAATATAATGTGCAGCAATATCATCGACAAATTCAATAAACAATGCACCCATAAAATTGGTTAGTATCGCAATTGAGACATTATCTTCAGGGTAAGTAATGAGTATTGTCGCATTAACGCCACTGGCCTAACCGCCGGGTGATATTTGCGCTGAATAACTTGCCAGCCCATGGCATACCCATTTTTACGGTTATTAAAGCCTTCAGTACGACCATTATTTAACTTAACAGGAGTCCATAGTAAATCTTGGTTTTTGACTAATTTCCCTTGCTCTAAAGGCACCATATAGTTTGCCAGTTCTGTGGCTGTTGAGCTCATCCCCGCAGCTGTTCTGAGCATATACGGAAACTCGCCATAAAAGTTTTTATATTTCCCTTCACCTAAATGTAAATACTGACGAGCTTGATTAGGCACCATTAACTCTAAATAATCAAACCCTGCTTGCGCAGTTTGTTTCATTCCAACAGGGTTGAGCTGCATATTAGTTATATAAGTTGCAAAGCCTTCTGGCACATACTTATCTATGATCTTGCCTAAAATTACATAGCCAGTTTGGTTATAGCGAAAGCGCGAATTAGGCGTAAACTGAAAAGGCTTTTTTTGCACCTCCCTCCACAAAGTCTGTGCATCTTTTAACACGATAGTTTCCAGCATATGGTTTGATGCAAGGATATTAGGTAAGCCCGAGCTGCTGCCCATCAATTGATTTATTTTCAGAGATTTCCAGCTACTAGGTAAATCGGCTCAGTGCTTGCCAATTTCATCATCAATAGCTAAATACCCTTGCTCAGCTAGCTGCACAATAGCCACACCCGTAAAGCTTTAGTCATCGAATTAATTGGGAATAGCGTTTTACTCATTACCGGTACTGCGTGTTGTAGATCGGCAAAACCATAATTGCCTTGTATCACTAGCTTGCCATTTTTGACAACTGCCAATTGAAGACCAGGAATATGCCGCTCTTTCATCTTAGCTTTGACTAACTGGTCAATCGCATCAGCCTTAACGGCTAATGAAACCAAAGCCAAACACACCAGTGTACTAACCCAAAAGGTAGCCAAAAATTAAAGTTATTAATTTTCAATTAATTAAAAGAGTATGTAGGCGAAATGTAGGTAAGATAATAGTGAAAGAAATACATCCGTGGTTAACTTCACACATTAATGGTGAAATGCGAAAACATTCATTTAGCTAAATAAGCAATCTGTTTAGAGTAATTTACAGACAATGTATGGCGCTTATAATATATAAACACATGATTATTAGCAGGTAATACTTGATATTATCGAGGCAAAAGTCGATCAAAATAAAATTGCCATGATTCCATATGATAAGAATTTTAGAAAACCGCTCAACTTACGAAAATAAATCAAGCGGTTACTAAAATTAATGAGTCAGCCTATAAGCCGGGTTCTGTACTCTTGCGAGCGATAATCATTCGTCTAGGCCTAGGATCACTCCTAGGCTCAAGCAACCTACCCGGTTCCGATGTGGGCCACACCTTAAGGAACCCTATTTGGTCTTGCTCCGGGTGGAGTTTACCTTGCAACCAACTGTTACCAGTGGCCCGGTGCGCTCTTACCGCACCCTTTCACCCTTACCAACTCGAAAGTTGGCGGTCTTCTCTCTGCTGCACTTGTCGTGGGCTTTCGCCCCCCAGCCGTTAGCTGGCACCCTGCCCTATGGAGCCCGGACTTTCCTCCCCCTGATCATTTTCGTCACAGGCAGCGATTATCCAGCTGACTCGGCGAGGATTATACGGTAAGTAAGCACAAAGCTCACGCTTTTTACGCGTCTTTTTCAGCAATTGCCGCCTTATACAGTGCATTTTTCTTCAAATCAAAGTATTCGGCCACCACGCCGCAGGCTTTTTTAAGTGGCATTTGTGGTTCTAACAACGCCAGCATACGTTTTGCTTCTGCGGGGATCTCCTGTTGCTGTTTAGCCTTACCCGGCAGCATAAGTACTAACTCACCGCGCTGCTTTTGCGGATCTTGTGTTAAAAACTCAATAAGTTGCTCAACACTACCACTAAAAAACGTTTCATAGGTTTTTGTAAGCTCTTTTGCAAAAACGACTTGCTGCTGAGCACCAAGCGCTGTTTGTAGGTCATTAAGGCTCGCCATAATGCGGTGCGTGCTCTCATACATAATACTGGTAATGCCGCTTTCAAAGGCCTCGATAAAAAACTGTTGCCTTGCGTGGCTTTTTGCTGGTGTAAAGCCAATAAACTGAAAGCGATCGGTTGGCAAACCTGAGCAACTCAGTGCGGTGATGGCAGCACATGCCCCTGGCACTGGGGTAACGTTTGCGCCTTGTTCACGGCACAGGTTAACCACCGCATAACCCGGATCGCTAATAAGTGGAGTACCAGCGTCTGATACCAAAGCGATATCCAAACCTTCATTCAACCAATCAATTACTTGCTGGGCTTTTTGCTTTTCATTGTGATCATGTAAAGCAAACGTCTTTGCTTTAATATTAAAGTGACTCAACAACTTTCCTGTATGGCGAGTATCTTCAGCCGCAATTAAGTCAACACTCGATAAAGTAGCCAGTGCGCGCTCGCTGATGTCGGCAAGATTGCCAATTGGCGTGGCTACCACATAAAGGGTACCTATTTTATCTGTGTTCTGTGCTTTTATCATTGAGCTCTCCCAGTTCAGTCAGTAAGATAGCCCTTAGAAAATAAATCAATTAGGGCGTTGTTGTGCGACTGAAAATAATTAGTCTTGTAATCGCTATATTGTCGGGGTTATCAGCCTGTAGTACAACTGAAAAAGTACCTACAGAGAATGCCAAGCCAAAAAATCAGCAAACAAAGGATGCATTAGACACGTCTAATGCACTAGCCTTATTTGAAAAAGCCAAGACTAAGCAGGGTGTAAACAGAATTCAGCTACTGTATTTAGCGCGAGATGCAGCCATTAGCAATCAGCAATGGCGCGTATTAGAGCAAGTAAGTCTCGCACTTGAAAGTAAAATGAGTGTCGATCACGTACAAAATAGGCTATATATTGCCCTTGCTCGTAAACAGCAAGGTCGCTCAAGTGCCGCGTTAGCAATTTTAAGAAATCTTGAACAACAACTCTCGTTACCAGAGCACCAAGCATGGCACCAATATTTAATTGGTAGTATTTATGCATCTGAAGGGTTACCTAATCAAGCTTTGCACTATTTTTTTAATGCTGCAAACCTAAGCGCACAAAATAACCTTACTCTTTCTGGGCTTAATGATGAGCTATGGCAGGCTTTGCAACAACTTTCATCTTTCGCGTTAGAAAAACTCAACTCAGGCTCTGTTATTCAGCAAGGCTGGATTAAACTTGCGAAGTATCAACTCGTTTATCTTGGAATGGGTGTGCAACTACATCAAGCACTTAATAACTGGCAGCGCCGTTTTGTCAACCACCCAGCCAGTTACTTATTGCCAGAGAAAGTATCAACTGCCGTTAGCTTAGTACCATATAACGCACAACGACTCGCTATTTTATTGCCACAATCAGGCAATAGCGAACGCTTTGGTCGAGCGCTCAAAAATGGCTTTTTGGCCGCGCTCGATAAGCAAAATATCACAGAGGTATTTTTTATTGACGAAACACAAAGTATTGAAGAAATTGAGCAAGCACTCGCTTTGAATCAAGTCGACTTTGTTATCGGCCCTCTGTTAAAAAGTAATATTGATAAGCTTGCAAGTAGCAATATTGTTACTGCGTTACCCACTATTTATTTAAATACACCCAGCCAGCTAACCCATATGGCACAGCATTATTACTTTGCACTCAACCCAGAACATGAAGTTGAGCAAGCATTAGTACACTTTTTATCCAAAGAATACCAAAAACCTATGCTGCTTGCCCCTGACAATAACTCAGGTCACCGCCTGATTAACCATTTTCAACAGCAATGGGAAAGGTTCAGCGAAGCCAAACCTGAAGTTGGGCTTTACACTGATAGTAAAAATATGGCCAAGGTCGTAGCTGATTTACTGGAAGTGGATGAGTCAAAACAACGAATTAAATCAATAAAGTCTTTGTTTAGAGAAGAGGTTGAAAGTGAAACTCGCTCTCGAGGCGATATTGATGTGGTTTATATTTTAGGTGATGCGACAGAAACTCGATTACTAAAACCCTATTTGGACGTTAATGTTAGCACCTTTGCTGAACGCATACCTTTATATGCTACCTCAAGAAGCTATAGCCGCAGAATCGATAGTACTGATAAAGGCGACTTAGAAGGCCTATACTTTACCGAGCAACCATGGATGCTGCCTGATGCGATACAACAAAACGGGCTAAGAAAACAATATCTTGAGTTATGGCCTGAGCAAGCAGATATTGAACAACGTCTATTTGCTATGGCATACGACTCAATTAGATTGATACCACATATCAAGCAGCTAGCACGCATTCCAGGTAAAGAGTTTAGTGGCTTAACAGGTCAACTCAGTATAAAACGTGATAATACCCTAACGCGCAGGTTAAGCTGGGCTCAATATCGAAAGAACAAAATCCGTATAGTCAGACTCGATGAAACACCTCCGGCGCCGCTATTTATGCGCCAAACAGAGATGGAAGACGTACAAACACTTAATTAGGCAGGACGCCCATGTTTAAAGGACTATTCAAAAGTAGCAAAGATAAAGGTAATCACTACGAACAGCTAGCTAAAGCTTATTTAATCAATCAAGGGCTTGTTTTTATACAAAAAAATTACTATTGCCCATTTGGAGAAATTGATTTAATTATGCAAGATGCAAATAGCTGGGTCTTTGTTGAAGTAAAATATCGACAATCGAAGCATTTTGGTGGTGCATTATCTGCCCTAAGTCATACCAAACAACAAAGACTTAGACGTAGTATTTATCACTACTTGAGCGCACAACAGTTGCATAATGCACCATTGCGCGTAGACTTTGTCGCAATTGAGGGCCAAAACCCTCCTAATATACAATGGATTAAAAACGTTTTTTAGTATGCAAGAATCTATCAAGAGTATTTTTACAGAAAGTATTCAAGCACAAATTGCTGCAGGTGAAGTGCTACCCGATGCGCTGGAGTCAGCCGCTTTGACGATTGTGCAAGGTTTAATAAATGGTAATAAACTACTATGTTGTGGTGTAAATAGCTGCCATATGCTAGCTGAGCATATGGCAGGCTTATTAGTTAACTTTTATGAAACTGAACGCCCTTGCTTGCCCGCTGTCGCACTGACTCAGGCCTCAGTACAACTCGGTAACCAAGCAACTGTAGATGATACTGACCGCTTTGCACGGCAAGTAAGAGCATTCGCGCAACAAGGTGATTTGCTGTTAGTTATTGCTGTAAATGGCAATGAAAAAGACATCGTAAGTGCCACAGAAGCTGCATTGACCAAAGACATGAAAGTATTAGTACTTGTTGGCGATGATGGTGGCGAGCTAACTGGTCTATTAGGACCTAATGATGTAGAGATACGAGTGCCAAGTAAGCGCCCAAGTCGTATCGTTGAATCGCACTTATTCATTACTCATTGCCTAAGCCAATTAATTGATGACGTCTTATTTCCCCAAGGAGAGCAATAATGCTAATTAGACCTGTTGCGGTACTTTTAGGTGCATTGCTACTACAAGGCTGTGCAGCAGCGGTTGTTGCAGGCACTGCTGGTGCAATCTCAGCTGCTGACGACCGCCGAACAATTGGTTCTCAGCTTGATGATAACAATATCGAAATCAAAGGAATGATAGCAATTCGCAATATCGAGCGCTTAGCTGATCATGCAAATATCAGCCTAATTAGTGTTAATGGCGTTGCATTAATGGTTGGCCAAGTTGCCAATGTTGAAATGAAGCAACAAGCGCAACATGCATTAAAAAGCATTCCTGCAATTCGCCAAATACATAATCAGCTGCGCGTCATCAGTAACATTGGTGTTGCAACACAAACCCATGATGTTTGGCTTACTTCTAAAGTAAAAACCAAGCTATTGGCAGCCGATGATGTAAGTGGCAACAACATCAAAGTAGTTACGGAAAATGGTGAAGTGTTCTTAATGGGATTAGTAAGCCAAGCTGAAGCTAATAGAGCCGTAGATATAGCGAGGCATGTTAACGGTGTGACTCGTGTAGTTAAAGCATTTGAATATTTATAATACACTCAAAGTTCGACATAAAAAAACCTGCTTAAAGCAGGTTTTTACTAATCAAGATAAGCAATAAGTAAAAGGTTATTTGATCACTCTTAAATGTGATCCCTTTTTCTTTTCTGGCTCGCTTTTTTCTGATTCTGCTGTAACTGGCGGCTCTGGCGTTTCTTGCACTTGCTCTTCAGAAAACTCTTCTTGCGTGAATACAGTACCTTCACCATTTTCACGTGCATAGATTGCCAGTACTGCAGCGATAGGCACATACACCTGCATAGGTTGACCACCAAAGCGTGCATTAAAGCTCAATTGGTGATTGTCTATAGCAAATTGAGTCACAGCTGAAGGGCTGATATTCAACACAATCTGCCCATCTTGTACAAACTGCGTAGGCACTTGAACAGCTGGATATTCAGCGTTCACAACGAGATGAGGTGTACACTCATTGTCAACTATCCAATCAAAAAAGGCTCTCAGTAAATATGGGCGATTAGGTGTCATTATGCTCTGATCTCACGTTCTGCTTCTGTTAATGAGGCTTGGAATGAGTCACGTTCAAATAAACGCAGCATATAGTCTTTAAGCTCTTTTGCGCCTGTACCATTAAGCTCAATGCCTAATTGTGGTAAACGCCAAAGCAATGGTGCTAAATAGCAATCCACCAAGCTAAACTCCTCACTCATAAAGTAAGGTGCTTCTGTAAAAATAGCCGCAACAGCAAGTAATGCTTCAGTTAATTCTTTACGCGCTTGCGCTTCTTCTGCACCACCTTGAGCAATTTTAGCTGCTAGGCTGTACCAATCAGTTTCAATGCGATGCATCATTAAACGGCTACGGCCACGCATTACAGGGTAGACAGGCATTAAAGGTGGATGTGGGAAACGCTCGTCAAGGTATTCCATGATGATATCCGCTTGGTATAAACCTAATTCACGGTCGATCAAAGTAGGAACAGTACCATAAGGGTTTATCTCATGTAGAGCCTCTGGCAGATTATCCTTTTCCGCTAGGTGAATATCAACACTTACCCCTTTCTCAGCCAGTACAATACGTACTTGATGGCTATACATGCAGTTTGCACCAGAGAAAAGAGTCATTACAGGGCGCTTATTGGCAGCAACGGCCATGCCTACCTCCATTAATAATTACAAAAAGTAATAAATCACTTTAAACAGCAATAGGGGCAAAAGCCCCTATTACAAAATTACCTTAGAAATGTTCAACTTAGTGAACGTCTCTCCAGTATTCTTTCTTCAAGAAAAACGCCAGGATAAATAGAATAACTAAAAACCCTAACACTTTAATACCGAGTGCTTCCGACTGAAGACGAGAAGGCTCACCGACATACGCTAAGAAGTTAGTAAGATCTCGTACAGCTTGATCATACTCATCAGTACTCATTTCACCCGAGCCATCAGTTTTGATGCCCACGACTTTAGTTACTGTCTTACCATGCTCTTCTACTTCTTCAGTAATTGGCATTGGTAAACCTTGTAACTCTTGTAAAACGTGCGGCATACCCACTAATGGGAAAACAGTATTATTTACGCCAAACGGACGAGAGTCATCTTTATAGAAAGATTTCAGGTATGTATAAATCCAGTCAGCACCACGCACACGAGCAACCAGCGTTAAATCTGGTGGAGCTGCGCCAAACCACTTAGCTGCATCATCTTCTTCCATTGCGTTCAATATGTGGCCACCCACTTTTGAACCATCAAAGATAAGCTCTGCTTCACCAATCTCTGTAGGAATACCAATATCTCTGAACGTGCGCTCGTAACGCTGATATTGCATTTGGTGACAACCAAGACAATAGTTCATAAACAACTTTGCACCACGTTGTAATGACGCTTTGTCTGTTAAATCATTGCCAGCGTCCATCAAAGGCACTGATGGACCCGCTGCCATTGCAAACGTTGGCAACAATGCGAATAAACCGATAACTAGCTTTTTCATCATTTCGTCAACCTCGTTGGCAATGGTTTGGTCGTTTCATTCTTCGAGTATACAAAAAGCAATACGAAGAACATGAAGTATGTCACTGTAGTAATTTGCGATAGCAGAGTTTTAAAGTCTGTCTGTGGAGTTGCACCAATCCAACCAAGAATAACGAACGTTACCACAAACTGAGCTATGTTTAACTTATGAAAGCCACAACGATAGCGAATCGACTTAACTTTGCCACGGTCAATCCAAGGTAATAACGCAAGTACAACAATTGACGCACCCATTGCAATAACACCAATGAGCTTATCAGGGATAGCACGTAATATTGCATAGAATGGCGTAAAATACCAAACAGGGAAAATATGCTCTGGTGTTTTAAGTGGGTTTGCCGCTTCAAAGTTTGGTGCTTCTAAGAAGAAACCATTCATTTCAGGCATAAAAAATACAACCCAACAAAACAGAATTAAAAATCCTGCTACACCCAAAATATCTTTTACTGTGTAATAAGGGTGAAATGGTATTGCATCGACAATATCTTTTTTATCAGTGTAGTATTCATGAAACTTGAACTTAGGCTTATCTTCTTCCGCGACACTGCCTTTCTTGCGTTTAATTTCAACACCATCAGGGTTGTTTGAGCCCACTTCATGCAGTGCTACAATATGTAGGAAAACTAAAATAACTAACACCAGTGGCAATGCAATAACGTGTAATGCAAAGAAGCGGTTTAACGTTGCACCAGAGATAACATAGTCACCACGGATCCAAAGCGTCAAATCATCACCAATAACAGGAATAGCCCCAAACAGTGAAATAATTACCTGCGCACCCCAAAAAGACATTTGTCCCCAAGGTAATAAGTAACCCATGAAAGCTTCAGCCATGAGTGCAAGGAAAATAAGCATACCAAATAACCACAGTAGCTCACGCGGTTTTTGATAAGAACCGTAGATCATACCACGGAACATGTGCAGGTAAACAACAATAAAGAACGCTGAAGCACCTGTTGAGTGCAGATATCGAAGTAACCAACCATACTCAACATCACGCATGATATATTCAACAGAAGCAAATGCTCCCTCTGCTGATGGTACATAGTTCATAGTTAACCATATACCGGTTAAAATCTGGTTTACTAAAACAAGAATGGCTAGAGAGCCGAATAAGTACCAAAAATTAAAGTTTTTTGGTGCCGGATATTGAGCAATGTGCATATTCCAGACGCGAGTCATTGGAATACGTTCATCGATCCAGTTGATAATATTACCAAACATTACGCAACCCCTTCTTCTTCACCAATAATGATTGTGGTGTCATCAATAAAGGTATACGGTGGCACTTCAAGGTTCAACGGTGCCGGAACAGACTGGAATACTCGACCAGCCATGTCAAACTTAGAACCGTGACACGGGCAGAAGAAACCATCCTCTGTACCTTCAACCTTTTCACCAAACCCACCCTGTAAAAAGCTAGGTGAACAGCCAAGGTGAGTACAAATACCAACCGCCACAAATATTTCTGGGCGCTTAGAACGATATGGGTTTTTAGCTGAATCTAGTTGTTGAGGCTCATCAGATGCAGGGTCTCGAAGTTGACCTTCATGAACCTTCATTTGTTCAAGCATTTTTGGCGTACGAAAAACAACCCAAACAGGCTTGCCTCGCCACTCAACACGAATTAATTGTCCTGGCTCAAGTTTACTGATATCTACTTCTACAGGCGCACCTGCAGATTTAGCTCGCTCACTTGGACTCCAAGACGCAATAAAAGGAACAGCAGCCCCAGCCGCACCAACACCACCAACAACAGAGGTAGCTATGGTTAAAAAGCGACGTCGGCCATTGTCTACAGGCGCATTGCTCATCCACTTATCTCCACTATGATTCTCAACACTTGCTATATTGAGAACATCAGTTACAGCAGGTTAATTTTAAGAAACTACAAAATAGACGCGATCATAAATAAATCCCTTGATTAAAACAAGGTTATTACAGTCCCATGCCCTAATAAACCCGAACATAAGTTAGCTAGGTTACTTTGAGCATGAGGCCGATGAAATATGATACGCCAATCAAAAAACAATATACTGACCAAGATCAACCTCAACTGAGGCTTTACAACCATCAAATAAGGGTTTGAAACTCGCTCACTTTACTTGCCATGCAATTGTAGCAAAAAAATACGCTGAGTTATCGACAGATTTGCACTAAATACCGTAAATATTGCACTTTTTTTATTTTGAAAACCAAGCATTAGCAAAATGGTTCATTATTCAAGCAAAAAAATCGGTTTTTCCTGTCGAGTTTATAAAGCCTGCAATTGATAGATACTAAAGTAAAAAACAAAAAACCCAGCATAAAGCTGGGTTTTTGAATTCTGAAACGTAAATAATTAACGTTTTGAGAACTGTGTCTTCTTACGTGCTTTCTTAAGACCAACTTTCTTACGTTCAACTTTACGAGCGTCACGAGTAACAAAGCCAGCTTTACGAAGGTTTGGACGAAGTGATTCGTCAAATTCCATTAGTGCACGAGTGATACCGTGGCGGATTGCGCCAGCTTGACCAGTCATACCACCACCTTCAACAGTGATGTAAAGGTCAAACTTCTCTGTCATTTCAACTAGCTCTAGAGGCTGACGAACAACCATACGAGAAGTTTCACGACCGAAGTACTCTTCGATAGAACGCTGATTAATTACGATGCTGCCAGTGCCTGGGCGTAAGAATACGCGAGCACTTGAACTTTTACGACGACCTGTACCGTAGTATTGATTTGCCATGAGTGTGCTCCTTAAATGTCTAGAACCTGCGGCTGTTGTGCCGCGTGGTTGTGCTCGTTACCAGCGTAAACTTTAAGCTTACGGTACATTTCACGACCTAGAGGACCGCGAGGTAACATGCCTTTAACCGCTTTTTCGATGATCATCTCAGGCTTTTTAGCTTGAAGTTTCTCGAAGTTCACAGACTTAAGACCGCCCGGGAAGCCAGTGTGCGCGTAGTATATTTTATCCTTTGCTTTGTTACCAGTTACAGTAACTTTTTCAGCGTTGATAACGATGATATAATCACCAGTATCTACATGAGGAGTATACTCAGCTTTATGCTTACCGCGAAGGCGAGAAGCGATTTCAGTAGCGATGCGACCTAAAGTTTTACCTTCAGCGTCAACTACGTACCAGTCACGTTTTACAGTTTCTGGTTTAGCAACAAACGTTTTCATCTAAAAAATCCAATGTTTTCAATTTAAAACCACAAGTAATCAACAAGATTACCGCTTACTATATGAGTGCTTTAACCCCTTCGAGTTTAAGACTTTTTTGCCGCTCAAGTCAGTGGCTAAGCCGACGAGGGCAATAGAACGCAACGTGGCAGGCCGCGGATTATAGCAACTCTAACTAGCCTTGACTAGCGTGAGATTGTTTTTTCTACAAAAAACTTTACCCTGTTTTCTGTTCAGTAGTCATTTAAACTATTTTCTCGTTATGCAAGATGTTCGCGAGCTAAGTACTCTAATGATTGCATTTCTTGCAATCGACTAATGCAACGTTTAAATTCAAAGTTCAATGTACCCTGTGTGTAAAGTTCAGTGATAGGAGCTGCCGCAGAGATAATCAATGTTACATTGCGTTCGTAAAACTCATCTACCAATGCGATAAAGCGCCTTGCCGCGTCATCATTATGCTGGCCCAATTGCTTTACGTTGGATAAGATCACCGTATTATAAAGGCGGCTAATTTCCATATAGTCTACTTGCGAGCGAGCTGTTTCGCATAGCTGGGCAAAGTCAAACATAACGATACAATCAGACACTTTGCGAGTTTGAATTAAGCGCCCTTCAATCTCTATTTTTTCATCCAATTGACCAGGCTCTGGAGACAGCTTATCAAAGTATTCAAATAGATTTTTATCTGCTTGGGCATCTAAAGGGCTATGAAAAATTTCCGCTTGCTCTAACGTGCGCAAGCGATAGTCAATACCTGAATCTACATTCACAACTTCAGTGTTGGCATTGACTAATTCAATCGCCGGTAAAAAACGTGCACGCTGTAAACCATTGCGATAAAGTTCATCTGGCACAATATTAGAGGTTGCAACTAGCACAATATCTCTTGCAAACAAGGCTTGCATCAAGCCACCAAGCAACATCGCGTCGGTTATGTCTTGTACAAAAAATTCATCAAAGCAAATAATGTCAGTTTCTTGCTTAAACTTGTCAGCGACCGCTTCTAAAGGGTTTTTTACATCATTAAGTAGCTTAAGTTCATCATGAACTCGATGCATAAAACGGTGAAAGTGTACACGCATTTTGCGTGTACTCGGCAGTGCTTCATAAAACGTATCGACTAAATACGTTTTCCCTCGCCCAACCCCCCCCCAAAAATACAACCCTTTCACAGCTTGCGGTTTTGATTTACTAAATAACTTAGCAAATAACCCTGTCGGCTGTTTTGGCGCTGACGTTAAATCATCGTATAACCGCTGTAAGTGCTTTACGGCATTTTCTTGCGCACTATCGTATTGAAAGTCATCACGCTGCAAATCTTGCTGATATTTTTCCCAAGGTGTCATAATTATTTACACAGTTCTGCGTTTTTATTTGCATATTATATTAACACGCATCGATTCTAAGCGTATATTTAGCTTATCATTAGATTTTATCATTCATCGCAAACTCACCCAGTTTTTACAACTTACGTGCTTCGCGATTTTATTAGGAGAGATATATGACCTCATTTGCCTGGATGGGACTTATCATAGTTATTGCTATTGCCGCATTTTTCCTCGGCTCTGTATGGACTAAAAAGCAATTTAAACACGACGATCTTGAACAACAAACTCAGCAAGCTAAACATGAACTTGAACAATATCGCCAAGAAGTAGCCGATCACCTAGCAAATACCAAAAAGTTAATGGGCAAAATGCAAGATAGCTATAGTCAGCTAATCCAACATGTTGAAGAGACTAACCAAGTGCTTTTAACGGAAAAACCAAATCATCCAAGCGACCCATTTTTTTCTAAAGAAACAACCGAACAACTGCACGCTTCATTGAAAAGTCGTCCTGAACGTCGTCGCAATGATAGAGCTAATACAGGAGTGGCCCAGCCAAGCGATTATGTAGATGGCGAAAGTGGGTTATTTTCAGGAGAGCGGTTAGAAGTTGAGCAGTCAAAAGCCTCTTGATGAACTTTTTTTTGACCCCATAGTCAGTAAGTATAGTTTTTACAATAGCGAAATGGCAAACAAGCATCTTTAAAGCGTTTGCCTTTTCAATGCATTAATGCTTATTGCGGAGTATTTTCTGACTATGAAATTGAAATTATCGTTATTAACAGCAGCACTTTTATCAACTTCCCTTCTTGTTAGCCCCAATACTGCCTTGGCCAAATTACCCATGGCGGTAGATGGACAAACCATGCCAACACTCGCCCCCATGCTTGAGCGTGTTACACCAGGCGTTGTAAGCATTCAAGTTTCAGGCGCAAAAGAAGTTCGCCGCCGTGTTGACCCATTTGATTACTTTTTTGGCAAACCGCAGCCTCGTAGTCAAAAACGCCCCTTCAGTGGATTAGGCTCTGGGGTAATCATTGATGCAGGTGAAGGCTATGTGGTTACCAATAACCACGTGATCGCTGATGCAGAAAAAATTATTGTTACGCTTGAAGATGGCCGCGAGTTTGAAGCCGAACTAGTCGGCACAGATAAAGAATCAGATATCGCGTTATTAGAAATTGATGGTGATGACTTAACACAAGTCAGCCTAGCAAACTCTGACAAATTACGTGTTGGTGACTTTGCTGTTGCAATCGGCAATCCATTTGGTTTAAGCCATACCGTCACCTCTGGGATCATAAGCGCCCTTGGTCGTAGCGGCTTAAATATAGAGGGTTATGAAGATTTCATTCAGACGGATGCTGCAATTAACCAAGGTAACTCCGGTGGTGCGCTGGTCAACTTACGAGGTGAACTAATTGGTATCAATACAGCAATCTTAGGTGCTTCTGGTGGAAATGTTGGTATTGGCTTTGCCATTCCATCTAACATGATGAAAAACCTAGTTGACCAAATCGTCGAGTTTGGTCAAGTTCGTCGAGGCTCTTTAGGTATTGAAGGGCGTACACTTGATGCTGGTATTGCTAAAGCACAAGGTTTTGATGTCAAACAAGGTGCTTATGTTGCACGCGTCATTACAGAGTCTGCCGCCGCCGAAGCTGGAATATTAGCTAATGATGTTATTACTAGTGTTAATGGCGATGCTATTCACAGCTTTGCCGAACTAGCCAGTAAAATAGCGACCATTGGTGAAGGCCGAACTGTCGAGCTAGGTGTTTATAGAGAAGGCCGCAATCGCTCCATTGAAGTTACTCTTAAAGGTCAAGGTGAAGCACAGGCTCCTGCGGACAAAGTTCACCCTATGCTACGCGGTGCAGTCCTTGAGAGTGGCCAAAGAAATGGCAATAAAGGTGTGGTAGTCACATCCGTTGAACCTCGCTCCCCTGCAGCAAGAGTTGGCCTTGAAGAAGGTGATGTTATCATGCAGGTTAACCGTCAACGTATCGACAGTATACGTGATATGAGTAACCTCATAGATGACATTCAAGGCAACATTGTCTTAGGCATTAAACGTGGCCGAGACTCTGTATTTTTACTTATTCAATAATATAAGTTTGTATTAAAAACACAGTGGCACTTGCCGCTGTGTTTTTCTTTGTGCATGATAAACCTTTAAGAACTATTAAGACTGCGCTCGTGCTAAAACTGATCCGTTTTTTACTCCCACCGCTATTTGCGGGATTGTGTATCGCTTTTCTCATTATTTGGTTTTCGCCAAACTTAAAAAGTACGATATTGCCTAAATTTGACGTAACAAGTCATTATACCAGCAATCATATGAGCTTCGCAGATGCCGTAGAGCAAGCCGCACCGGCTGTTGTTACTATCTTTTCCGAGAGTATTTCATCAGTTCCACGCTATATGCGTACCAATACAACCCAAGAATTGGGTTCGGGTGTTTTGATGTCTCATGATGGCTATATTTTAACTAACTATCACGTCGTTAATGATGCCGATCAGATCATGGTCATTCTCACAGATGGACGCCGTTTTAATGATGTCCAAGTCATAGGCTTTGATACTATAACAGACTTAGCATTGCTTAAGATTAATGCACAACACTTACCAGTCATCCCCATTGATGACAATTTTAGCCCCCGAGTAGGCGATATAGTGCTCGCTATTGGTAATCCACTAAATTTAGGTCAAACCATTACCCAAGGCGTTGTCAGTGCTACAGGAAAGCAAACTCTGACCGACAGCCCATACAATAACCTGTTGCAAATGGATGCTGCGGTCAATGTTGGTAACTCAGGTGGCGCCTTAGTGAACTCTAATGGCGTTTTAGTCGGTATAACGTCAGCACAATTTCGCACACGCTATAATATTGATATTCAGGGAATTTCTTTTGCAGTTCCTTATAAGCTAGCCAAAGAAGTAATGCAAAAGCTTATTCTCGATGGTCGAGTAGTGCGCGGCTATTTAGGCTTTCGTGGTGCTGCAGTAGATAGCACAGGTAAAGAAGTGACCGACTTATATACCCGAATTGTTGGTTTAAGAGTGAGTGACTTAGACCCATTGGGTCCTGCTTGGCAAGCTGGTATGCAAGAGCATGATATCATCGTCAAAGTAGCAGGTGAACCAGTAACCAATCCACAACGAACTCTCAAGTTCATTGGTAATACACGCCCTGGCACTCGCCTTGAGTTTGAAGTTTACAGAGGCGATGAACTGCGCACCTTTACGTTAATAGTTGCAGAACTGGAAACGCGCGCTAACTAGTACCTTTAATCTGTATATAAAAAGCGAGTAATGGTATGTACCTAATACTCGCTTTTTCAGTTTAGCTGTGATAGATGATTAATTATGTCGACGCTTTATTTTTGCGCCCAACTTACTCAATTTATTCTCGATACGTTGATACCCTCTATCTACGTGGTAGATACGGTCCACAATAGTTTCGCCACCAGCTACAATGCCCGTCAATATTAAGCTTGCTGATGCTCTCAAGTCCGTTGCCATAACTTGAGCACCACTGAGTTTATCAGTCTCACCGCAAATTGCCGTATTACCTTCTAGGCGAATGTTGGCACCCATACGCTGTAGCTCAGGTACATGCATGAAACGGTTTTCAAAAATCGTTTCAGTAATAGTTGCGTTCCCTTGAGCAACAACGTTTAAGGCGGTAAATTGTGCTTGCATGTCAGTAGGAAAGCCTGGGTGTGGCATCGTTTTAATATTTACAGCTTGCAAGTTTCTGCCACGCATATCAAGGTATATACTGCTTCCACTTACCTCAACATGAGCATTAGCAGCACGTAACTTTTCCAAAACAGGCTCTAAGCTCACATGATCAGTATTGTTACAGAGCACTTCCCCTTTAGCCATTGCAGCGGCAACAAGAAAAGTTCCCGTTTCAATTCTATCAGGCAGAATTTTATGCTCACATCCTGATAGCTTTTCAACACCTTGAACTTCAATGCGACTCGTCCCAGCCCCTTTTATATTGGCACCCATAGCGGTTAAACAGTCAGCGAGATTCACAATTTCAGGCTCACGCGCAGCATTTTCAAGTATCGTAGTGCCATCTGCCAATGTCGCTGCCATCAGTAAATTTTCTGTGGCACCAACACTCACCATTTCCATGTAAATTTCTGCGCCTTTTAAGCGACCCTCAACTTTGGCATTGATATAACCATTATCAACGCTTATTGTTGCTCCCATACGCTCTAGGCCACTAATATGAATATCAACAGGGCGGGCACCAATTGCACACCCACCTGGTAAAGATACTTGTGCTTCACCAAAACGCGCAAGCAGCGGGCCAAGCGCTAATACAGACGCTCGCATTTGCTTGACTAACTCGTAAGGCGCTAGCACTTTATCTACCGTACTACCATCTACATGCAGCACATCAGAGCGCCACTTAATCCCCGCACCTAGCGTTTTCAATAATGCTTCAGTTGTGCCTATATCCCTAAGCTGCGGCACATTGGAAAAGTGGCTTTCACCATCAGCAAGCAAAGCGGCGAATAAAATCGGTAGTGCAGCATTTTTCGCACCAGATATCGTGACCTCACCCGCTAAAGTGGTGCCACCTTGGATAACAAATTGATCCATTGTGACTCCGTTATTGCGGTAGAATAAATTTGCGTTCTCTTTGCCACTCAGTTGGCGTAAATGCCTTGATACTGACAGCATGAATAGTGCCATCAGAGATGGTATTCATTAACGGCCCATATACAAGCTGCTGTTTTTTCACCCGGCTTAAACCGTCAAAACACTCCCCGACCGCTATCACTTCATAGTGACTACCGTTAGCTTTAACTATAGCTTCTTCTAAAGACAGGGCTTCTCGTAATAAAGTTTCGACTTGGTTTGTTTCCATTAGACTCACTCAAATAAGTTTGATACCTGACCCAGCGCCATTAAATTATGAAGCTGCTCTGGCACATTTTTAAGCTCAAGGCGTTTGCCTTGCTGCTGTAATTTACCTAAAGAATGAATTAACCAAGCTAAGCCCGCTGTGTCAACCCTAGATACCTCAGAAAGGTCAAAATAACGTACTGACTGAACATTTTCTATCTGATGATTAAGAAGCCGTTCATTCACCAAGCTATTTCTGGTTAACTCTCCACTAACTTGAACAAGGTCGTCATCTAACTTGGTAAATTGAACTTTAGTTGCTGCCATCATCCCCCCTAAACTGGACAGGTAAACGGCTTTTTTTATCAAGCAACCCTATAACATGTTCAATCCCTTGCTGGCGCAAAATACCATGCAACTCCGTTTGTTTAGCATCTAATAAACTGATACCTTCGGCCATCATATCATAAGCTCGCCATTCGTTATTTGAATCACGGCGCACTTTAAAATCAATTCTAATATCAGGCTTACCGGGCTCCACTATCTTAGTCTTAACTATCGCAATTTGATCATCCTCAAAATCTCTAGCAGGTGAGAACTCAACTTTTTGATTTGTATATTGCGTAAAAACACCAGCATATGTAGCAACTAAGTAGTTCTTAAATACATCTATAAACTGCTTTATGTGTTCAACAGCTTGTGCTTTTTCCTCTTTATCTTGTATGTTTCTTACTCTTTGAATATAACTTCCCAATACTCTATAAGAAGCATATTTATAATCGATATAAGGCAACAATTCTTGCTGTACGATTACTCTCAAGTGTTCTTTGTCAACTTCTATCAACGCTTGATCTCTAGTAATACGCTTAAATGTATTATCTGCTACCTGCTGTACCATTTTATAAGGGTCTGTTAAATCAACAGGCTCATCTGCATGCACCACACAACTTAAAAGCAGTGTGGTAGCGACGATTAAAAATCTTACCAACATATTTACTCACTACCTTGATTAAATAAAAATTGTCCAATCAACTCTTCTAATACTAATGCCGATTTAGTATCAGTCACTAAATCTCCATCTTTTAGTGCTTTACTTTGAACACCAAATAAGTCGTCAAGATCTGAGCTGGTGTCAGTCACTTCATTACCTAAACATGTTTGTTTTGCAGACTCAGAGGCAATGACAGGAGAAATGCCAAGATATTGCTCACCTAATACCCCAGAAGTAAGAATAGATACCGATGTTGTATCGGAAAACTGGCATTCGTAATCCGCATCTATACTCATTGCCACAACGGGTACAAACTCTTGCGGATGAATGCTGATCCCATCTACACGACCCACTACCACTCCACCCACTTTAATGGGCGCGCGTGTTTTTAACGAGCCAATATTTTCAAATTTAGCATTGAGTGTATATGTCTCACCACTTCCAGAGATACCTGAATTGGCAACTTTTAAAGCAAGTACTGCAAATGCAGCAACACCAAATGCTACAAATAAGCCAACTAATATTTCAATTTTCCGTGTATTCATTTGTTTTAAAACCCTTTAACCTGAAAACATCACAGCAGTTAATAAAAAGTCGAAACCTAAAACTGCTAATGAAGAATGGACCACTGTCTCGGTCGTTGCTTTACTGATCCCCTCTGAAGTGGGCACGCAGTCGTAGCCTTTATATAGCGCTATCCATGTCACTACCAAGGCAAATACAAAGCTTTTGATCATACCGTTTAGTATGTCTTTCTCAAAAGAAACTTGCGATTGCATAATAGACCAGAAACTACCTGAATCTACTCCAAGCCAATCCACACCAACAAGGTGTGCGCCAATTATCGCTACCGCTGAGAATATCAACGCCAGCAATGGCATGCTAATAAAACCAGCCCAAAAACGCGGTGAAATAATACGTCGAAGCGGGTCTATCGCCATCATCTCTAAACTAGAAAGCTGTTCAGTTGCTTTCATTAAACCTATCTCAGCCGTTAATGCACTGCCTGCACGCCCAGCAAAAAGCAAAGCTGTCACGACTGGCCCCAACTCTCTGAGTAAACTCAGCGCAACAAGCGGCCCCAAACTATCTTCTGCGCCATATCCAACTAATACAGTGTAGCCTTGTAAAGCCAAGACCATACCAATAAACAAGCCTGATACCATGATGATCAGCAACGATTGATGCCCAACCATATAAAGCTGTCGAATAAGAAGGCCAGGTCCTTTACGAAAATCTGGCACACTTATAAGCGCACCTAAGAGCATACGTGTTGCCCTGCCTAATGAGGCAAAACGACTGAGAACGTTATGACCAATTGATTGAAAAAAATCTATCACTGTTGACTCCCTGATAGCAGTTCTTCTTGGTAATTTTGCGCTTTATAATGAAATGGCACAGGGCCATCAGATAAGCCTTTTAGAAACTGTTGCACCAGCGCCGAGTCATGCTGTTGCATTTGCTCAGGAGTACCACTACCTATGACACCTTGTTCAGCAATAATCACTACATGGTCGGCAATGCTTAAAACTTCATTGACATCATGAGTCACGATTAATGAAGAGATCCCTAAAACTTCATTAAGTGACTTAATTAGTTTGACTAAAACCCCCATAGAAATCGGGTCTTGTCCTGCAAACGGTTCATCATACATTATCAATTCAGGGTCAAGTGCAATAGAACGTGCTAATGCCGCTCGTCTAGCCATACCGCCAGAAAGCTCTGAAGGCATTAGATCTTTAGCACCACGAAGCCCAACAGCTTGTAGTTTCATTAATACCACAAGACGAATCAACTCTTCACTAAGTTGAGTGTGTTCACGTAATGGGAATGCGATATTATCAAATACCGACATATCGGTAAAAAGTGCGCCACTTTGAAACAGCATACTCATTTTGGTGCGAATATCATAAAGTGCTTTACGAGACATACTAGGAATACTTTGTCCTTCAAACAAAATATCCCCACTATCAGGTTTGAGTTGACCACCAATCAGACGCAGCATCGTAGTTTTACCGATGCCACTTGGGCCCATAATGGCTGTGATCTTTCCTTTTGGAACACAAAAGCTCATATTTTTATAGATGGTCCTTTCGCCCCGTGAAAAAGTCACATCCTTGATCTCTACAATTGCTTGCGACAAGTCGCTCTCCACATCTACATTTACTAATTCTGACATAATACGTTTTTTTAGCTTATGAAGGAAAAAAGTTTTCGTAAAATTTTGTAATATATGATGTCACAATAGAGACTAAATACTGTAGAACAGAATAACTAAGTGCCCTCTTTTACTTATACTTTTGTAGACGCATTTGTTACTATTTGCGCCATTGTAATTTTATCAATTGGCTTCGCTTTTTATGCTTTTATCTTTTGTCATCTTGATCATAGGATTTGCTGCACTAGTATGGAGCGCTGATCGCTTCGTTTTTGGTGCTGCAGCGCTGGCTCGTAACTTTGGCGTACCTACGCTCATTGTTGGCTTGACCATTGTCGCTATGGGCTCATCCGCACCAGAGATGATGGTCGCAGCACAGGCTGCACTAGCTGATAAAACAGATACGGCAGTTGGTAATGCCATTGGTTCAAATATCGCTAATATTTTACTGGTACTTGGCATCACAGCACTACTAAAACCCCTGTCAGTAAGTTCAGGTATATTAAAACGCGAAATGCCACTTCTCATTATAGTCTCACTTGGCGCTTGGTTTATCGTCAGTGACAGCCATTTTAGCTTGTTAGAAGGTTTGGCTTTACTCATTGGTTTTATATTATTTTTGTTTACACTCATCATCATATCCAAAAGAAGTGGTCCAGATGCCGATCCTTTAGTCAGCGAAGCCTGTGAGGAAGTGCCAAATAATGTACCAACAGGTAAAGCGTTACTTTGGTTATCAGTAGGCATGGTGTTATTGCCTGTCAGCTCTAGCTACTTAATTGACGCGGCCGTAGATATAGCCAAATTCTTTGGTATGAGCGATTTACTTATCGGCCTAACAATTATTGCTATTGGCACCAGTTTACCTGAGCTTGCAGCCTGTATAGCAAGCGTACTAAAAAAGGAAGACGACCTTGCACTTGGTAACATTATTGGCTCTAATATATTCAATATCTTAGCTGTGCTTTCTATCGCTGGCATTATGAATCCTGCTAATATCGACAGTAATATTGCACAGCGAGATATCTTTATTATGCTTGGAGCAACCTTAGCACTGATATTAATGAGTCTAAGCTTTACAGGGAATCGCCGTATAAATCGTATTGAAGGCGGAGCTTTATTAGCGGCATTTGTTGGCTATATGTATTACATCATCTAGAGGTTTGACTCATGTTATCAAAGCAGTTTACTGATACCGCACAACGAGTTATTAAAATAGAACAACAAGCAATCACAGAAATTGGTCAGTATATAGATCAACACTTTGTACTCGCTTGCCAAACTATTTTTGACTGTCAAGGCAGAACGATAGTGGTAGGAATGGGCAAATCAGGCCATATAGGCAACAAAATCGCCGCCACACTTGCAAGCACGGGAACACCCGCTTTTTTTGTCCACCCAGGGGAAGCGAGTCACGGTGATTTAGGCATGATCACAAAACATGACGTCGTACTACTTATTTCAAATTCGGGTGAAACCAGCGAAGTATTAAACATCATACCCGTCATCAAGCGTATCGGAGCAAAAACGATTGCCATGACAGGCAATAAAAACTCTTCTATGGCACAGTTATCTGATGTGCATCTGTGTATTGCCGTTTCGCAAGAAGCCTGTCCCTTAGGGCTTGCACCAACAGCAAGCACAACTGCAACGCTGGTAATGGGTGATGCATTGGCGGTTGCATTATTGGAAGCGAAAGGTTTTACTGCAGATGATTTTGCATTATCACACCCAGGTGGTGCTCTGGGCAAACGTTTACTACTCACGCTAAGTGACATTATGCATCAGGGCGAGCAAGTTCCTATTGTTTCTCATCAAAGTACAATCAAAGACGCATTATTTGAAATGTCAGCGAAAGGCTTAGGCATGACAACAATTGTTGATGAAAACGGGCAACTTGTCGGTATTTTTACTGATGGTGACTTACGACGTAATATTGAACAACGTGTAGACTTACATATAACACCAATCCACAAAGCTATGACTGTAAACTGCACTACAGCAAACAAAGACATGTTAGCCGCAGAAGCGTTGAATATAATGGAAACGAAACGAATCAATGGCTTAATTGTCATAGATAGTAATAGACACCCTATTGGTGCACTTAATACTCAAGACTTATTAAGAGCCGGAGTACTGTAAATGACCGCTGTGGTATATATCAAAAATGAACAGCAAACCCATTCATGGGTGATTCATTCAACTCCCCCTATTTTGGTAAGTGATAAAATTACTAACGTAACGAACGGTGCCAATAATATTCACTCAATACTGAGAAATATAAAATGAGTGGTAACCGTGTTGTGCTATTTTTAGTTTTTATCACAGTAATGGCATGGCTGTGGTACCCCTATTTGACGCAAACAACACCAAAAACAAACACTCAAAGTGATGTTATTGCCAAACCTGATTATATTGCAACTGCGCTAGAACAAACGTCTTATAATGAGACTGGTGTGCGCAGCTACACAGTAACTGCAGATAAAATGGAACTTTATCAAGAGTTAGGCTTTAGCCATTTTACGATGCCTGTATTTACATTGTATAACGGCCCTCAAAATTGGTTAATTTCATCACAAGAAGCAACTTTATATGAAAACAATACATTGATGTTAGAAGGTGATGTTGAAGCCAAAAACTTAACTACAGGCGCAATGATCACTTTAATTAAAGCAGACAATATACGCGTTGAAATAGACGAACGACTGATGCAATCTGAACGGCCTGTAGAGATTACAGGCCCTAGTTTAAAAATTAACGGCAAAGGGCTTTATGCTGATTTAAACACAGATATCATTGAACTTATAAACCATACTCGAACTATTTATTATGACCAATAAACTAAGTATTACCGCTATGCTTGTTGGATTGTTATTTTGCCAACCAAGTATCGCAAAACAAAGTGACTTTGCAAATGAAGTTTCTATCAAAGCAGGCAAGCAACAAGCTCAACTTAAGACCAATATTGGTATATTTGAAAAAAATGTAGAGATCATTCACGGCAAACGTAAAATTAATGCCGATAGGCTTGAAGTTCACCGGCGCGAAGAGCTGGGAGATAACAAACAACTGTTAGTTGCGACAGGCTCTCCAGCTCAGTTTTCTGAACAACAATCAGACGGCACCAAGCTAACTGCCAGTGCACAAGAAATTCGCTATGATGTTGCCAATCGTACTTTAGTGATCAAAGGTAATGCCTCTATTAATCAGGCTGGGCAAATTATTCAAGCCCAATCTATCACTTACGATATGGATAAGCAGTTAATAAGTGCCGAAAGAGGTGAGCAAGATAACGCACGCGTACACACTATACTCGTACCAGAAAAACAACCTAAAGAAGCGGGCCAAGGTAATTAAACATGAGTGTATTAACAGCAACTGCTCTGGCAAAAAGTTACAAAGACCGACAAGTTGTTAAAAACGTCAGCCTCAGTGTTGAAGCTGGCAGTATTGTTGGCCTTCTTGGTCCCAATGGAGCAGGAAAAACCACCAGTTTTTACATGATAGTAGGTCTCGTGCCAAGCGATAATGGCACCGTGTGCATCAACGACCATGACATTACACTATTGCCAATGCATAACCGAGCACGTTTAGGCATTGGCTATTTACCTCAAGAATCATCAATTTTTAGAAAGCTCACGGTATATCAAAATTTAATGGCTATTTTGGAAACTCGCAACTCACTGAATAAGATAGCCCGTGAGCAAATTTTAAATGAACTACTGGATGAGTTTAACATTCAACACATTCGCGATAGCTTAGGTATGGCACTGTCAGGCGGAGAACGCAGAAGAGTAGAAATTGCTCGCGCTTTAGCCGCAAATCCTAAATTTATCCTTTTAGATGAGCCTTTTGCTGGTGTTGATCCCATTTCAGTGTTAGATATAAAGAAAATTATCGAACATTTAAAAAATAGAGGTATTGGTGTGTTAATCACCGATCACAATGTTCGCGAAACTCTTGATGTATGTGAAAAAGCTTATATTGTCTCACATGGTGAATTAATCGCCTCTGGTACTCCTGAACATGTTTTAGCAGATCAAACTGTCAGAGATGTCTACCTAGGTGAACAATTCAAGCTATAGTTAATGTACGTTTAGTCACAATAATAATAGAAAACCAGAAGGATTGTTAAAGGTAGATGAGGCAATCGTTACAGCTGCGCATGGGGCAGCAACTTACCATGACACCACAGTTACAGCAGGCTATTCGCTTGCTGCAACTAAGCACGTTGGATCTACAGCAAGAGATCCAAGAAGCTCTTGATAGCAACCCGCTTCTTGAAGTAGATGAGTCAGAGCCAGAATCTGATGCGCAAAACAGTGCCCAAGATAAAAATGGTAAAGATGAAAACCAAGAGGACACGCATTTAGACAGTCAAGATATCGAGCCTGTAAGTGACTACGAAATAGATTCGGATGCCGCACTAAGTAAAGAGACCGTGAGCGACGACCTTGCTATGGATGTGACATGGGATGAGTACATGAGTGCAGCTCCTGCTGCCAGTAGTGGACCAATGCCTGAAGACGAGACTATTTATCAAGGTGAGACGACGGAAACGCTTCATGAATATTTAATGTGGCAGCTCGAATTAACGCCTTTTAGCCCAACAGATCGCGGCATCGCAGTCGCTATTGTAGAAGCCATAGACGAAAACGGTACATTCACCTTAAGTACCGAAGATCTCTTAGAGAGCTTGAATGATGGCAACAGTGGCGAACATATTGAATTAGATGAAGTAGAAGCCGTATTAAAACGAATTCAACTTTTTGATCCTATTGGTATTGGCGCTCGCTCACTACAAGAGTGCTTGTGTATTCAGCTCAATCAATTTGACCCGCATACAACTCCTTGGTTGAGCGAAACTAAAATGATCCTCAATGAGCACATTGAGCTACTTGCAAGTCGCGACTATCGGACCTTGATGAAAAAAACCAAGCTCAAAGAGATTGAGCTCAAGGAGATCGTAACATTAATTCACACTCTTAACCCAAAACCTGCGGCAAGCATTATTCGTGAAGAGTCTGAATATGTCATTCCTGATGTATCAGTTAAGAAGGTAAAAGGCCGCTGGGTAGTTGAGCTAAATCCGGAGTGCATGCCTAAAATTCGTGTTAACAATCAATATGCTGCAATGTCTCGTTCAGTGAAATCCAGCACAGATAGTCAATTCATTCGCTCTCATTTACAAGAAGCAAAGTGGTTTATTAAAAGCTTAGAAAGCAGAAATGAAACATTAATGAAAGTTACTAATTGCATTGTCCAACAACAACAGGCATTCTTTGAACATGGCCCTGAGGCAATGAGACCCATGGTGTTAAATGATGTTGCAGAAATGGTTGAAATGCACGAGTCCACCATTTCACGTGTGACCACACAAAAATATATGCACACACCTAGAGGCATTTTTGAGTTGAAGTATTTCTTCTCAAGTCATGTTAGTACTGAAAATGGAGGTGAGTGCTCGTCCACAGCAATCAGAGCACTAATCAAAAAGCTAATTGCTGCAGAAAATACTGCTAAGCCATTAAGCGACAGTAAAATAGCAGATATATTAGCGGAGCAAGGAATTAAGGTGGCCCGACGCACCATAGCAAAATATCGGGAGTCGTTAGCCATTCCACCGTCAAATCAGCGTAAAAGCTTGATTTAGGCGTATTACCTAAGAAGGAAAATGCTTATGCAACTAAATTTAACTGGTCGTCATGTAGAAATAACCGATGCATTAAGAGACTATGTCAACAACAAGTTTGCAAAGTTAGAAAGGCATTTTGATCATATAAACAATGTACATGTGATCTTAGATGTTGAAAAGCTAGTACAAAAAGCAGAGGCGACATTGCACGTTAATGGCGGAGAGCTTTTTGCCTCGACAGAACATCAGGACATGTATGCTGCGATCGACGGCCTAATTAATAAGCTAGATCGTCAGGTAATTAAGCACAAAGAGAAGCTAATTCGACATTAATTATGAAATTAAGCTCGATAATCAATAAGGACTGTAGCAAAGCTGCGGTCCTTTTTAATAGCAAAAAGCGTATACTCGAATACATTAGCGAGTTAGCGCACGAACAGCTACCCAATTTAAATCAGCACGATATCCTTAGCGCATTAATGGCCCGAGAGAAACTCGGCAGTACAGGTATAGGTAAAGGGATTGCTCTGCCCCATGGTCGGATAATAGGTCTTGAAGTCGTGACAGCTTTACTATTAGTCAATCAACAAGGGGTTGAGTTTGATGCCATTGATAACCGGCCTGTTGATATATTTCTTGCTTTAATTGTGCCTGATGGCGATAACGAACAACATTTAAAAACGTTATCATCGATAGCTCAGCAACTAAACAATAAAGAATTCTGTAAACAGTTAAGGAACGCTAGCAATGACGAGGAACTTTATGCCATTATTGCCTCAGCAGACTAGGTTATTAAGAGAAGCATAATGGAATTAATCATCATCAGCGGTCGTTCTGGTTCAGGAAAATCAGTTGCACTGCGCGTATTAGAAGATTTAGGGTATTATTGTGTTGATAATATCCCAGTCAATTTATTACCGTCCTTAGTACGTAGTGTCTCTGATAACTACGATAAAATCGCTGTGAGCATTGATGTAAGAAACCTACCAAAAGAGCAACAAGATTTTAATGATATTTTAGAATATTTGCCTGGATTTGCTAATCCAATGCTGTTCTACCTAGACAGTGATGATAATACACTCATACGACGCTTTTCTGAAACGCGTCGTTTGCATCCATTATCAGTGAATGACTTACCCCTAGATTTGGCAATACAAGAAGAGAAACGGCTTCTAGATGTACTGACTACACGTGCAGATGTACTCATAGACACAACTGATTTAAGCGTACACCAGTTGGCTGAAACCATTCGTGAGCGTATTTTAGGAAAAAAAGATAAGCAACTAATCGTTACTTTCCAATCTTTTGGGTTTAAACATGGCATACCCAAAGAAGCTGATTATGTCTTTGACGCGCGCTTTTTACCCAACCCACATTGGGAACCTGAGCTAAAACCCTTAACAGGCTTAGACCAACCAGTTAAAGACTATCTGGCTAGTCATAGCATCGTGCAAAAATTCACATGGCAAATTCAAACTTTTGTGCAAACTTGGTTACCCCACTTAGAGCGAAATAATCGCAGCTATTTAACCATTGCGATCGGATGCACAGGTGGACAACACCGTTCGGTTTATTTGGCACAAACGATTGGTGAAAGCTTTGCGCGAACTCATCCTAATATTAAAATTCGCCACAGAGAGCAAGATAATTAACCTTATGCGTTGTGAAGACACCTTTTTAATTCAAAATAAATGTGGTTTACATGCAAGAGCCGCATCTGTACTCGCCCAACTTGCTATAAAGTTTGATGCTCAGATAACCCTATATCAAGATGACAAATCAGCAGATGGCAATAGTGTGCTCGCATTGCTTTTGTTAGAAAGCAGTCAAGGCAAAGAAGTTAAAGTAGTATGTGATGGTCCAGATGCCAAAGGTGCGTTACACGCAATTGGTGAGCTGATCGCACAAAAGTTTTATGAACAAGAATAAGTTAGCTAATCAAGTTCAGTAATTAAAATTTTCTCAGAGCTTGGTAAGGTACGCGTATTTACGTTAAACTCTTAGTCATGCACTGCGCCTAAATTTCTAAATCATACCCTAGCTGGCTCTTCAGCTTTTCTTTTAGGCAGACATTAAAAACATAAAAATAATTGAAGGAAGCCTATGCCTGAAGCTCTTGAACAAGACTACACACTACAACAACTGCAACAAGTAACGCAGGCATTAAATAGTGGACAATTTGTTCAAGTCAGGCGTACTTTAGCGGAAACAGCACCGTGTGATACGGCTTTACTACTCGAATCGTCTCCACACAAAGTGCGCCGTCAATTATGGCAGCTTGTAGACCCTGATATTCAAGGAGATGTACTCGAAGAGCTATCAGAAGATGTCCGTTTGAGCATTATTGTTCAAATGGAACCTGAGCTTATCGCCGCAGCAACCGAGGACATGGATGACGATGATCTCGGTGAAGTACTTCGTAGTCTACCTGATACAGTCTATCAAGACGTAGTAGGTGCCATGGATGCTCAAGATAGAGAGCGTGCAACGCAAGCACTATCCTATCAAGAGCGCTCAGCTGGCGCACTCATGAATACGGATACCGTTACCATACGACCCGATGTGACATTAGATGTAGTGTTACGTTACTTGCGTCTGCGTGGCACGCTACCCGATGGTACCGATGACCTCTATGTCGTTGATAAAGATAATTGCTTTATCGGTGCCCTGTCGCTTAATAGCCTACTGACTAACCCACCAGATAAGTTAGTACATGAGCTAATGGATACAGACAAAGAGTCGATTCCAATTACCATGGATGAAACTGAAGTAGCACAGCTATTTGAACGTTATAACTGGATCTCGGCAGCAGTTGTTGATGACAACGCTCATCTTTTAGGGCGTATCACCATCGATGATATTGTTGATGTTATTCGTGAAGATGCTGAGCATAGCTTGATGAGTATGGCCGGTCTTGATGATGAAGAAGACACCTTTGCACCAGTATTTAAAAGCTCTAAGCGCCGCTCCATCTGGCTAGGTATTAACTTACTCACTGCGTTACTCGCTGCATTTGTTGCGAGCTTTTTTGAAAACACACTTGATATCTTACCATTTTTAGCCGTTTTAAACGGCATTGTCCCAAGTATGGGAGGGGTAGCAGGTAGTCAGACACTCACCTTAGTTATCCGTGGTATTGCTTTGGGTCACATCAACCAAACCAACCAACGTTTTATTCTTGGTAAAGAATTAGCGATTGGCGCACTCAACGGTGTATTGTGGTCAATTCTCATCGCTGGTGTTGTGGCATTGTGGCAATGGGATTTTGTACTCGGTGCTGTCATCGCATTTGCTATGTTTATGAATTTACTTGCAGCAGGTATTGCAGGCGCAAGTATCCCTATTGTATTAAAGCGCATGAAAATTGACCCTGCGCTGGCAGGCAGTGTGGTATTAACTACTGTTACTGATATTGTCGGTATTTTTGCGTTCTTAGGCACCGCAACTTGGTTCCTAATTTAGGATAGGGTTTGAGAATAGAAAATATTCTTTCAGCTGGGATTATTTGCGACAAAATGCTGATATTTTGTTCAAAAGCAACGCTAAGAGTGAGCAAATTGAACCATCCTTATATGAGGTTAACCTAGCCAATAAAGAGGGCCTATATCGGCCCTTTTGTGTAATTTATACATACTAGATTAAATAAATGGCCAAATATTGCAAAAGATAAATGGCTTAGTAACTAGGGAAAACTTCGATATGTCGTTATTCTACATAAGTAACTTTTAACTCAGTTAATAAATCATTTTGCTCACTAAAATGGTCAATGTTTTAATAAACTTAGTATTAATATTTGAGGCTAGGCACCAGCCACCTGCATTGACTCCACCAATACAGAGCCAGTTTGAACACTGCCGCGATATTCGATATCACCACCAATCGCTTGAATACTTTTAAACATATCTTTTAGGTTACCTGCAATTGTAATTTCACTTACTGGGTATTGTATTTGCCCATTTTCGACCCAAAAGCCACCAGCACCTCGTGAATAATCACCCGTTACAGTACTCACACCTTGACCCATCAACTCAGTGACTAACAAGCCTGTGCCCATTTCATTAAGCAATGCAGCTAAACCTTCATGAGTTTGCTGTACTAACCAGTTGTGAATACCCCCTGCATGCCCTGTTGCTGTCATGCCAAGACGACGAGATGCATAGGTCGCTAATAGGTAAGTTTGCAGTTCTCCAGCATGGATAATATCTCTATCAATGGTTTTAACTCCCTCACTATCGAATGGACTTGAAGCAAGCCCTTTTGGCAAATGAGGGCGCTCCAATATATTCACGCATGGACTAAATACTTGCTCCCCTAACATGTCGAGCAAGAAACTAGACTTACGGTACAGCGCACCACCACCAATAGCTGAAACTAAATGGCCAAATAAGCTATTGGCAATATCAGCGCGAAAGATTACTGGCGTTTTCATGGTCGATATCTTCTGACTATTTAAACGCGCCAACGTAGACTCGGCAGCCTCTAAGCCCACTTCAGTTGCAGATTTTAAGCCTTGTTGCTCACGAGATATCGTATAGGCTGAATCACGCTGCATTTGTTCACCGTCTTTACCTATTACCACCGTACTCAATGTATGACGCGTTCGAGGAAAACCTGCTATCAGTCCATGGCTATTGCCATACACACGCAGCCCTTGGTGACTCGCAAAGCTTGCACCATCTGAGTTAACAATTCGTTTATCCGCATTTAATGCTGCTTTTTCTGCTTCTAAACAAAACTCAATCCCTTGCTCAGGTGTTACTTCCCAAGGGTGAAATAAGTCCAAATCAGGTGGTGACATTTCTAACAAATTTTTATCTGCAACCCCATTGCAAGGGTCATCTGATGTAAACTTGGCAATATCTATGGCTTTCTCTACCACTGTTTTAATAGCCGCGGGGCTTAAATCAGCAGTTGACGCATTACCCTTATGGTTGCCTACGTAAACGCTTATCCCTAATCCACCATCTTGATTAAACTCAATAGTATCAACTTCACCCATTCGAGTGCTCACTGATAACCCTGAAGTACTCGACATTGCTGCTTCAGCAGCAGTTGCACCAAGTTTCTTAGCATGACTTAATGCTTCTGAAACCGCTTGTTTTATATCATCTATTTGTTTATAAATCGCGTGCTGCTGAGGTTGTGCCATCGCTCTTATCTCTTATAACTTATCTCTCTAAGTTAATGCTAACACACATCTAAATTATCACCCTATTCTGACAAAGCATTTATGCCATAAAATTGGTATACTGAGTACAAATCAGCAAATCTTGTATAGACCATGGCGAAGCAAAATAAACCAGACATTGAAGAAGAAATCATCTACGTATCAAAAAGCGAACTTAAACGCGATGCGCAACAATACCAACAACTAGCGCAAGACCTCGCTGGTATGGCTAAAAAGCAACGTGAAAAATTACCATTAAACGATGAATTAAAAGAGGCTATGGTAGTTGCAGATAAAATTCGTCAAAAGAGTGAAGCGTATAGACGCCATATTAACTACATCACTAAAACGCTCCGTCTAACAGAAAATATAGCTGAAATTGAAGAAGCAATTGGTCTAATGCTTAACAAAAACAATCAAGCTGACGTGCTCATAAATAAAATTGAAATTGTCAGAAATGAGTTGATTGAACAAGGTGATAGCAAAATCAATGAATTGTTAACGCAATACCCAACACTTGAACGTCAAAAAATGCGACAACTGGTTAGACAAGCCAGTAAAGAGGCTAAAGCGGAGAAACCCGCAAAAGGATATAAAGAGCTATTCCAGTATTTAAAAGACGTAATAATGCCTTAAGTGATCTTTAAGTTAGAAAACCAGCTAAGAGCTGGTCTTTCTAACTTCATCAAAATCAAGCTTTATGCCGTACCACCTACGGTCAGTTCGTCAATTTTTAAACTTGGTTGGCCAACCCCTACAGGTACACTTTGCCCATCTTTACCACAAACACCAACACCACGGTCAAGTTCTAGATCATTACCTACCATCGAGATCTTAGTCATCACGTCAGGGCCATTACCGATAAGCGTGGCACCTTTGATAGGTTGTGTAATTTTACCATTTTCAATAAGATAAGCTTCTGAGGCAGAAAATACAAATTTACCCGAGGTAATGTCAACTTGGCCACCTGCAAAACTAGGCGCATAAATTCCTTTTTCTACACTGCTAATAATATCCTCTTTACTATCTGGGCCTGGTAACATATAAGTATTCGTCATTCGTGGCATTGGCAGATGTGCGTAAGATTCTCGACGACCATTGCCTGTAGGCGCAACCCCCATTAAACGGGCATTCAACTTATCTTGCATATAACCTTTTAAAATACCTTTTTCTATCAATACATTGTAACCTGCTGGCGTCCCTTCATCGTCAACATTTAACGAACCTCGGCGATTAGCCATCGTGCCATCATCAATTACAGTACATAAACTAGAAGCCACCATCTCGCCGACTTTACCACTAAATGCAGAGGCTCCTTTACGGTTAAAATCTCCCTCCAGACCATGCCCTACCGCTTCATGTAACAACACGCCCGGCCAACCAGCACCCAGTACAACAGGCATAGTGCCTGCAGGAGCATCAACAGCTTGCAAATTAACTTTCGCTTGGCGCACTGCTTCTTGCGCATACTCAAGCCAACGTGGCTTACCATTGACTAACTCTTTAAAATAACCATAGTCTAAACGCGCACCGCCACCAGCACTACCTCGTTCCCGACGGCCATTTTTTTCCAATAATACTGAACAGTTCAAACGGATCAACGGGCGAATATCTGTGGCAAAAGTACCATCGCTGGCTGCAATTAATACTTCCTCATATACAGCTGACATAGAACTAACGACTTGTTGAGCATCAGGAGCAAGCTCGCGAATAGCATTTTCTACTTCTCGTAACAAACTGACTTTATCTGCATCAGTCATACTTTGAATAGGTTGTACAGGAGCAAATTGACTTGTGATAGTTTGCTCACTAAATACCTGCACTTTTTTATCTTCACCTGATTGAGCAATGCTTCTTGCAGCCATAGCCGCTTTGTTTAACGCTTCTAAGTTAATCGCATCAGAATATGAAAAACCCGTTTTTTCACCTGCCACAGCTCTTACACCAACACCTCGTTCAATGTTATAGCTTCCCTCTTTAACCAAGCCATCTTCCAATACCCAAGTTTCGTGATGGCTAGATTGAAAGTATAAATCAGCGTAATCGACGTTATGTTGATGTATATACTGTAATGTTTGCTCCAGCTGCTCTCTATTGAGCTGACTGTCAGTTAATAAACGCTGCTCGACATTATTCATAAAACTCACTCTTAAATCTGTTGTGGACCTGCACTGGCATATCCGTACGGAACTTATACAGCTGTGCTAAATCTATTCTGGCGCTAATAACACCCAACCGCTGCTGAGCATCCGCTATTACTTCACCCCATGGAGATAATATTAGGCTATGTCCATGTGTTTTGCGGCCATTTTCATGTGTACCTGATTGTGCCGCTGCAATTACATAACACTGGTTTTCTATGGCTCTTGCTTGGAGCAAAGGCATCCAATGTGCTTTACCTGTGACCGTTGTGAATGCACTAGGTACCAACAAAAGTTCTGCGCCTAACTTACGCATTGCTTGGTATAGCCCGCAAAAGCGTAAATCATAGCACACGCTTAAGCCTATTTTGCCAAATGGACTATCAATCACCACCACTTCACTGCCCGCAACTGTAAACTTTGACTCTCGGTAACCTGAGCTGCCATCGGCTACATCAGCATCAAATAAATGAATTTTGTTATAACGTGCAACAACATCTCCAGTATCATCCAACAAAAAGCTCGCTGCATAATACTTTTTCTGTTCACCTATCACAGCCATAGTGCCCGCCGCAAGCCAGATTTTAAAATCTTGACAAAGCTGAGCCAGCTTATCTAACCAATATTCGTGATTTTTTGACAGTGCTAAAGATTGCTCGCCAGTTTTGTTAAACGCAAGCCATGTTTCAGGCAAACAGACCAATGTGGGCTGGTCAATATCACATTGTTGTAACCACTGTTTCAGCTGCAAAAAGTTGTGTTCTGGATCCATTGTTGAGCACATTTGTACCGCTATCACATGAGGAATAGACATGTAGTAACTCCATATTACCTATAATTTAGCCTGTTCAAGAAGCTGATGCAGTCTCACTCGTATTGTTATCTTCAGGGGGAGAGGAAAGTGGCTCATCAGATACAGGAGGCTGATTTTGTGCAGCCTGAGGGATCTCTACTTCTCGACTTTTACGATCAACTTCTTTGACAATTGGCTCACTCATAGTGCCTGTCACTTTAAACTTAATTTCAGAAATCACTCTGGCTGAATGAATGACTTTATCTAACGCAAGTGCTGCTAGCCCAGATACGGGGTTAACCATCCAAGCCACAATCACAGGAATACTTGAAGTAACCTGTGGCGCAACGGCTAAGTCATAATTGATCTCTTGCGTATTGAGGTTTGCATAACCTTGTATGCTTAAATCTGCAGGCACACCATCAAGCTTAGTGTCTTTTGTATAAGCAATGCCTTTATCGAGCTGAACACTGCCTTTCATTTGATTGTAAAAAAAACCTTTTGAAAATACGTCTCTGAAGTCTAGTTTTAACTTTCTAATTAAAGAGTCCAAACTAAGTAATGAAAATACACGTGCACCTTGGTCGCTTACTTCAGTTAAATGTCCTTCCCCTAGCTCCCAGTTTATCTCTCCAGCTAGACTTGCAACATCAAAATCGTATGGAGCGCCTTGCCAATTTAGCTGATAAGCAATATTAGAACGCGAGTCTTTTATGGTGGAAGTCAAATCAAATTCATCAAACAGCTCTCCAATATCTTTACTATTTAATATACCATCAAAATAACTGTGCCCCTCAAACCAACGACCTTGTCCTCGCAGCACATGATCATCTTTATCTATCACTAGCTCTGTTAATGTAAGCTGCTTACCATCGCCAAATAGTGATATATTGACTTTATCAAGTTGGTAACTATTCACTTTACAGTCACTACAGTTAAATTCTATCGCAGGAGTACGTGTTAGCCAATCAAGTGAGGTATTTGGCTTTGGTTCAGCTTCGCTTTGCTGCTTATGTGTATTGATACGTAAATAGTCACTATCTATTTGAATTGGGCGACTAGAGTCATTTTCTGGTAACAAAACAGTGGCACGAAGTTCCTTAGCATTTAGACGCATGGTCATGCCATCGGCACTTGGAAAAAGCCGCATTTCAAGATCAGTAAACGGTATATCGGCAATTTGAGCAGAGCCAAAGTGACCCGTTATCATCTCAAGCTTAGGTAACACTCCCTCCCCTTCATCATTATTATTACTTGGCAGCTCAATTAAGCGCTCAATAAATGTTAGCCATGGATCTAATACTAAATCATCTTGTAAAATGGATACATGAAAACCACTGCCAACAAGCCCCCGATTTTGCCGTCCAACACTTAATTGCGCCTGACTTAATCGCCCTGTCGAATTATCCAAAATACCATTAAAAAAGAGTCTGTCAGCTAAATTAGCAGTGATTAAATTAGAAATATCATCACCTTTCACTTGACCACTTAGCTGCCATTCCTTCTCTCTATTTTTTTGATAAGGACTTGGAAAATGGCTAATAACACCCTGTAAGTTTGTATCAAACTGAGCATTATAATTAAAACCTTGTTCCGCAAACTGTAATTTAACTTGGGTATTAAATTGGCTATTACCTTCAACAAATCCATCCATCAGGCCCAATGAGTAAGGTACAAGCTTATCAGCCTGCGCTGATAAGCTTGCATCAACATGAACCTCATACAAACGATTATCCCCGTCAGCTGAGACACTAAACTGCACTGGCATATCCAACCAACTGGCAAAGCTGTGCTGAAGCTCAATACGGTCATCATCAAAGCGTAATGTTCCTCTTACACCCGACAAAGTCATTCCTGGCTGCGCTAAAAAGATATCTGCATTATTGAGGTCAACTTCTCCTGTAGCATTGACATCGAGCGTATGCAAATCAATATCTAAATTGACCTTACCAATTACCTCTCCTGACCCCTGAACTATCTTAAAAATATCCACCAGTGGCTCTTTAAGCGGCGTAGCTGCAAAAAATGGTAACAAGGTTTGTGCGTCCGTCATGTGATCAATTGCCACGTAGAGGTTATCGGCATGATTGAGGTTTGGTAAGCTAACCACCACTGGACTAGTTAATTGCTGATTAATAAGTTTGCCGCTGTTAGCAAAAATATCCATCCGTTCATTAGCAAAGTGTAGTGTAACATCAGCATTGGTTATTGCTGGCCAATCAGGTGCAAATAAGAAATCTGCTTGGTTAATACGTGAAAGCACCTCAAAGTGCCCATTTCCTTGCTCAAAAGGAAACTCTGCTAACGAGCCTGACAATAATACTTGGCTACTCATGTGCTGACCGGCAATAATGCCACGATTAAGATACTCAATTAAACTTTCAGACATAACAGACTGGGGGTAATAATCACCTGCAGTTTGCGCATCACCACCGAACACTTCTGCATATAAATCTAATTGCGCAGTCTCATTTAAGGTTAAGTGCATTTCTGCGGCAGCGGTTAAGTTGGGGCTATTGAACCATAAAGAATCACTGCTAATGTGCCATACATCATCATGCTGATAAATTTGTAACTCAGCATTAATCTGCTCATAAGCAAGTGGCTTTCTGAACATATCTGGTGTGGCTAATTGCGAATGCTCATTAAAAAAGCTTAATGTCGCGTCACCATTGCTCCACATCAATTCAATTCTGGCATCATTTATACCTGGAATTCCATTGAACGAAGACCAGCTTAAATTGTTCATACTTAACCAAACTTCAGGAGTTGCTTGCGGTTGCCAACTTACTCGTCCCTCTAGTACACCTGTCGCATTAACATTGGCTAGCGCTTCAATACCGTCAATTTGCATCAATTGTGCTAACTGCGCTACCAGTCCAACACTAATATCTTCAAACCAAATTCGTTTATTATTTTCTGCAAATGTTCCCTCAAGTTTGGCGGGAATAAAAGATTTTCCATCAAAACTAAATAGCAGCTCTGAACTGCGCAGCTGCCATTGCTGTTTCGCTGGCTGCAGCTGCAACTGCCCTTGCTCAAGTATGAGTTCGTGTGCTGAATCAGCCTCTGACCATTGCACTTTGCTAGGTAGCGTATTCAACGTAAGTACCTGTACTTTTCCAGCATCAAGCATTAGCCAAAGTTCGCCATTTAACTCAGTTGTTATATGTTTTTCCTGAGTTGGTACTTGCTCTGTTAACCATTCAGCGATATCAACATTTTTCGCCTCTAAATACACCTGTCCAGCTAAGTCTCTTAAAGAGTTCCCTGTTAACGCCAAGCGCGCAGAGAATCGCCCTTGTTGTAACCCTGGAATTGCAACTTCACCTTCACCTTTATGACTGTTTGGACTATTTTGCCAAGTAATATCATTTAATAATAAAGTATGTACAAAACCACTTTGAGTACGCAAATTTAGTTGGCTAGACTGAATTGAAAAGTGACCAGTATCACCTAAAAATAGGCTTTCAATAAGGGATTGCTGTTCAAAGACAGTGTTATCAGAATCATTTACTCGGTCAAACTCTGTTAAATCGACTTGTGCAGAAAAGCCATCCAATACAAAGTAATTTGAGCGGATCTGCCAGTTTTTAAATGACTCAAGTACATTGAGTTGTAAACTCGTGCGGGTGATTGACAGCGCAATAGGTGAGCTTTCGTTATCAACAAAGGTTAGATTTTCTAGCACCAAAGCTGGGCCATTACTTTCCCAGCTAGCACTAATAGCACCTAAACTTAAGCTAACACCAAATTGTTGATGAATAATATCTTCAATATTTTCACGATAATCATTTGCATACGGCAAGCTATACTTAACAACGGAAACAAGCACAGCAAGTGTTACAAGGGTAATTGCGAACACCTGCCACACTTTACGAATACAAAAGAAACAAAAAGTTTTAACTTGCATTGGACGTTACGTCACCTTACATCATTACGACGTCAAACTGTTCTTGGCTATATAAGCTCTCTGTTTGAATACTGACCTGTTTTCCGATAAAGAGTTCCAATTCTGCAAGATTATGATATTCATCATTGATTAAAGCTTCACTCACTGCAGGTGATGCATAGACCATGAACTTATCTGCATCATATGCGCGATTCACCCTCACGATCTCTCGTAAAATTTCATAGCAAACGGTTTCTACCGTTTTTAATGAGCCTCTTCCTGCACAAGCAGGACATACCCCACACAAGATATGCTCTAGGCTTTCTCTTGTACGTTTACGCGTCATTTCTACCAAACCCAATGCCGATAAGCCATTAATGTTAGCTTTAGCCCTGTCTTTGGCCAGTGCTGTTTCTAATGAATGTAGCACGCGGCGTTTATGTTCATCCGAAATCATGTCGATAAAATCAATAATGATGATACCACCTAGATTGCGTAACCGTAATTGTCGTGCTATCGCAGAGGTTGCCTCTACATTGGTATTAAAAATTGTCTCTTCAAGATTACGATGCCCAACAAAGGCACCTGTATTAACATCTACTGTGGTCATTGCCTCAGTTTGATCTATGATTAAATAACCACCTGATTTTAATTCAACTTTTCTATGTAGTGCTTTTTGTATTTCAGTCTCGACATCAAACAAATCAAATATAGGTCGTTCACCAGGATAATACTCCAACGTCCTTCCCAGTAGAGGCACAAATTCTTCAGTAAAAGATTTCAGCTCTTGATAAGTCAGCTTAGAGTCGACTCGAATGCGCTCCATATCTTCACCGACATAATCTCTGAGTGTGCGAAACGCAAGCGTTAGATCCTCATGTAAAATAGCTGCTTTACTGGTTTTTTTGCGGCGACTAACTATTTTTTGCCACAATTTTTTTAAAAATTCAGCGTCATGCTGTAATTCAGCCTCAATGGCACCTTCCGCTGCAGTGCGAACAATAAAACCACCATTTTCATCATTATATTGTGAAACAATTTCTTTAAGTCGTGCTCGTTCCTGTTCAGTTTCAATCCGTTGACTTACCCCTACGTGCGTAGCATCGGGCATAAAAACTAAATAACGAGAAGGAATCGTGATATCTGTTGTTAAGCGCGCACCTTTAGTGCCAAGAGGGTCTTTGACCACTTGCACCATAATATACTGGCCCTGCTTAACTAGCTCTCTGATATCTTGTACTTTTTTTACTGGTTGCTCGTCCACACCTTCTTCAAAAGAAGCACTATTAACAATATCTGAGGCATGCAAAAATGCGGCCTTATCTAAGCCAATATCAACAAAAGCTGCCTGCATACCAGGTAAAACACGACTCACTTTGCCTAAATAAATATTACCAACAATACCAAGATTACCAATACGCTCTACTTGCACTTCTTGCAGCACACCATTTTCAATCAGTGCTACCCGACTTTCACTTGGTGTCACATTAATTAGTAATTCACTGCTCATAATAGCCTTCGGTAAATTTTTGGATTAATTGTTCGGTTTCATATAAGGGTAAACCCATTACTGCAAAGTAGCTACCTGATAGTTGAGTAACAAACTTACCACCTACCCCTTGAATACCATAACCACCAGCTTTATCTAATGGCTCACCAGTGTGCCAGTATTGCTGCATTTCTTGCTCTGTCAGCGTTTTAAAGGTGACATCGGTGCATACTACGGTGCTTAAAGTTTTAGCTGGATCAGCCATCGCTATTGCAGTATAAACTTGATGAGTACGTCCAGATAAACGTGCCATAGTTCGCATAAAATCTTGTTGGTCTATTGGTTTACCTAAAGCAATACCATCAATGACCACCACCGTATCACTGCCCAGTACCGGTTTATCAGTATAGCCTTTGGCGACTGCTGATTGCGCTTTCAACCGTGCTAAACGCTCAACATACTCCAGCGGTGGTTCATTATCCAATTGCGTTTCGTCTGCATCTACAGCAAATTGAATAAACTCATATCCAAGTTGACTGAGGAGTTGTTTGCGCCGAGGGGAAGCTGACGCCAAATACAAATGTGGGGCCATTAACGTATCCTAAATTGGCGACGGTATTTACGTAATAATAAAAAGATCCACGGCCAACATAACATACCAGTCAAAGCTGGCCACAAGTAATGAGGGCTAAAATACACGTCGAGTAAAAAGTGATTTAACCAAAACAACAGTAAATGATATAAAGTTAAGAATAACCCTATCAAAATAGCTTGCTGCCAGATTGAAAAATTTCGTATTTTTTGAAAATTACTTACCGTGATGTAAATACAAATTGAGTAGGTTAATGAATTAACGCCAAGTGGTGCACCAATTGCTAAGTCCATTAATAAACCAGCAACCCATGCCCAACCAATATTGACTCGATGTGGTACGGCCAAAGACCAATACATTAGTACCAACAACACCCAGTCAGGGCGAAAAGGCTCCGCAGAGATGGGCAATGGCATTAAAGCCATTACTAAGGCTAAAAAAACACTAAAAGCAATGAGAAAATAGTAGCGCTTAATCATTGTCTAAGCTCTCTTGTACGGTTCGCCCTAAGATCAACAATAAACGAATACGATCCAGTTGCGCAATTGGCTCTGCATATACTTGTGCAAAGGGCAGGCCTTCATCACGGTGCAACTCAGTAACCACAGCAACTGGGTAACCTTCAGGAAAAACACCTCCCAGCCCTGATGTCACCAACACATCACCAATACGAACATCCAAGCTATGGGGCACATGTGATAGTTTTAGCTTATTAATTTTACCAATACCTTCAACCACAGTTCGTACGTCATTACGTAAAATTCTCACTGGAGTCGCATGTGTTATATCTGTCATCAACAACACCCGAGAGGTAGTTGTGCCTACTTGAGTCAACTGCCCAACTAAGCCCATTTCATCTATAACAGGTTGACTTTCGGTTACGCCATCGATCGTACCTCGATTAACTACAACTTGATGACTATAAGGATTAGAATGAACAGATAAAACTTGTGCTATTTTTCGAGTCTTTTTCTCTCTTGCAGAGGCACTCAAAAGAGCTCTTAGTTTTTGGTTTTCACTTTGCAAAAACTGTAGTTGCTGTAACTGCTCACTTTGTAATAACTGTTGATGTTTAAGTGCACTATTTTCTTCACTTAACTGTTCGCGAGTTTGCAAACTTCTCGCGCCACTATTAAATGCTTCATAAGGCATACTCGCTAAATACAACAAAGGACTAACAGCGGTGTGCAAACTAGTCCTTATCAAAGTGCCACCGTGTGTAAAACGATCACCAACAATAAGTATAATACTCAGCATCACTGCGACGGTGAGTCGCAGCTGCAAAGAGATCGTGCGGCCAAATAAAAGGTTCATTAATCGTAACTAAATACATCGCCGCCGTGCATGTCTATCATCTCTAACGCTTTACCGCCACCACGAGCAACACAAGTTAGCGGGTCATCTGCAACCACGACTGGAATACCGGTTTCTTCCATAAGCAGTCTATCTATATCCTTTAATAGCGCACCACCACCCGTTAGTACCATACCATGAGCAGAAATATCTGACGCCAGTTCAGGTGGTGACTGCTCCAATGCAACCATAACCGCACTTACAATCCCCATTAATGGCTCTTGTAAAGCTTCTAGTATTTCATGGGAATTAAGTGTAAACGAGCGTGGAACACCTTCGGCCAAGTTGCGACCTCGCACTTCAATCGAAATGGGCTCATCACTTTTAAATGCGGATCCAATTTCATGTTTAATGTGCTCAGCAGTCGCTTCTCCAATTAAGCTACCGAAATTACGGCGCACATAATTGATTATTGCTTCGTCAAACTTATCACCGCCAATACGTACTGATGACGAGTAAACTACACCATTTAAAGAAATAATAGCGACTTCAGTGGTACCACCACCAATATCAACGACCATTGAGCCCGTTGCTTCAGAAACAGGTAATCCTGCACCAATCGCAGCAGCCATAGGCTCTTCAATTAAGTAAACTTCGCGTGCACCAGCCCCCATTGCGGACTCTCTTATTGCACGTTTTTCAACTTGAGTTGCACCACAAGGCACACAAATTAATACACGCGGACTAGGTCGCATAAAGTTATTATTATGCACTTGTTTAATAAAGTGTTGTAACATTTTCTCTGTTACATAAAAGTCAGCAATCACACCATCTTTCATCGGTCTTATTGCTTTAATATTGCCAGGGGTACGACCCAACATTTGTTTTGCTGCCGTACCTACAGAAGCGACACTTTTAGGACCGCCTGCTCGTTCTTGTCTAATAGCAACAACCGAAGGTTCATTTAAAACAATGCCCTCTTCTTTCACATAAATAAGAGTGTTAGCTGTACCTAAGTCAATTGATAGGTCGTTGGAAAATAATCCGCGTAATTTTTTAAACATGAGGCTGGGTAACCTTAAAGAAATACCTTAAATTAAGTGATGCAATGCATCACCCATCGTTATATTGTTCTATCGCTCTCGTACTAAACGAAAGCCGATATAATTTGCTCGAAAGTCGGTTGCTAACTCTAAACGAGTAGACACACGAGCTAAACTTGGTGCAAAATTCCAAGCGCCACCACGTACTGTTACACCGCTTTGAGAAGCACGTTTTTGAGTCCATTCCCAAACATTGCCTACGGTGTCATAGAGCCCGTAATGGTTTGGAGAAAACTCTCCAACGGGCGATGCGCTTTTATTTGACCATGCACTACCACACCAACCACAGTTCGCTAGGCTTTTACCGATTTCATTACCCCAAGGGTATTCAGACGTTGTGCCCGCTCGTGCCGCGTATTCCCACTCAACTTCATTGGGTAAACGAAATTGCTCACCTTGTTCTGCGGATAGCCAGTTTGCATAAGCTTTGGCATCATCATAAGACACACAAACAACAGGGAAGCTTTCAGCTTGCTCATAGCCTGGAGCTTTCCAGCTATAATCTAGATCCCAAACTGGTTCACCATCTTTATAGTATGCGCAGCCACGACCTTTTTCAGCTGCAGTTTGATAACTCGTATTTTCAATAAACCGGCGAAACTCACCAACCGTGACTTCTGTGCTTTGCATACCATAGGAGTTACTAAGCACCTTCTCAATAACTGGACGCTCATTTGCTAGCCCGTTACCAACTAAATCACCCATTTTAAATGTACCTGCTGGTACAATCACAATTTGATTTTTTGGGGTCTGAGATACAATAGTTGGTGATGCTTTTGTGTTGCTTTGCTCTCTTTTGGGTGTCGGTACAGCAATCGACTCAGGCTTTTTTACAAGCCTAGCATTGATTGTTTGTGCTTTGCGAATAGTCACACGTTTCTTATATGGCTTGTAGCCGAGTTTACGAACTTCAATATCATATGTGCCAGATGGGATGTTCACTGATAACTTAGTTGAACCATAACTAACCCCGTTGATAAAAACTTCGTCGTCATGCACATTAGAGCGCAGTGTTACGGGAACCATTACTGGGGTTTTCTTCGCTGGCTGATTCGATGAACTTGAGTGTATTACTTCAATAGCTGCAGGAGGATTAATTCTGCCGACTTGCACATTATTTGATGTTGCTGCTTGTTCAGAAAAACTTAATTGACTGTCACTATACACCGTGGGGTAATTGGCTTGATAAGCACCCACGCTTCCAGCCATAGGTGTACCGTACTCTGCACAAAAACGATTATCAACGCTGATTAAGCTGCATAATCGACTATTATTCACATCGCCTCGCATGCTCACACTCAGGTTAACACTGTAATTGCCCTGCCCGCTAAAAGCACTACTAACAACATGGCTGTTTAATACTTGTACTTGAGCACCAGCTAAGTTTCGCTTTGGTTCAACAAGACGCTGCTCTGTTAAATTTGCAAACAACTGATCAACAAAGCGCTTGGTGGATTTTTGTAATGCCATTTGTTGGCCTCGCTGCTCACATGCAGCCAAGGTTTCAGTGCGTTTACAGTTAATAGTATGATCAACCTCTAACGTACCCTCTCGTGTAAACTCGTTACGCAAACGCTCCACGCGCGCAGTACTTAGTTGATCTTTTAAACTTTCTAATGTGTTAACCAAAGTATGCTTAGTAACACGAATTTGTTCTATATCTTTACGATGTGAAGCTATCGCCGCAAGCTGCATCGTAATATCATCTTTGTTTTTCTTATGATCAACAACTGATTCTTTATAACGCGTTTGCGCTTTAGAAATATCAAGAGACGGGTCATCTATTAAACGGCGATATAAATCATTCATCGCATCGAGAGCTTGATTTTTCTCTTTATCCAAGTCTGAAGAACGTGTTCTCAATAAATCTAATTGCGCTTGTAAACGCGTTTCTTCACTAAGGTGTTTGTCTAATATCTGCGTGTAGTTATCTAATTCAGTTTGTTTAACCGAAAGTTCTGATTCAATGGCATTCACCGTGACTGTGTCTTGCGCCGTTACGTTGAATGTCGCACAGGCAGCCATTAATGTGGCAGAGACAAAAAAAGATAAAGGAGCTATTCGCATATATTCCATTCCCAAAAACGCGGCAATTATTTGGTCTTTGTTGTTTTTTATAGTTAGTTCTTTATGCTATGTACTTACAAAGCAAAACACAAGCTTTGTGCCATTAATATCTGAGTTTACAACTATTAACTACAACCTTGCTAGTAATCTAGACATATTTTCACAGATAGCTGTTAGAATTAATCTTCTATACTCACATAAATCAGAAAATAGGATGAGTTTTAAAAAATTTGACTTTCCAGAGTCTCCGATACAGATAATTGAACACCCACTGCTAGCACAAAAGCAAGTGATACTAAAAGTCAAAAGAGATGACCTATTGCACCCTCATATTGCAGGTAACAAATGGCGAAAGCTAAAATACAACCTCATTGCCATGAAACAGCAAAACAAGTCAGCATTTGTAACCTTTTCAGGGCCTTTTTCGAATCATTTATATGCAGCCAGTATGGCGTGTAAATTATTTGCATTAGAAGGCCATGCTATAGTCAGAGGGCCGCATCTAGATATCCATAATCCAACAATTCGCATGGCACGTGCCTGTGGAGTCAAAATACATATGGTTGATAGGGCAACTTATCGATTGCGACATAATGATGATTACCTAATGGAGTTACAACAACGCTTTGCACATTGTCACATAATTCCAGAAGGGGGGAGCAATCAACAGGCATTAGTCGGTGTTCAAGAATTGGCAAATAGCTTACCAAAAAGTGACTACGTCATGTGCGCGACAGGCAGCGGCGGGACGCTTGCAGGTTTAATCAATGCCAGCTCAGGAACGACCTCTGTTATTGGCATTGCAGTGTTAAAGCAAGCTGAATATTTAATTGACGAAATTATTCGTTTGGCACCAAAAGCTAAACAAAAATCAAACTGGCAACTCATGTGTGATTTTCATGATGGTGGATATGGCAAATTTTCAACTGCGCTTTGGCAGTTCTGCAAAATGATGAAAAAAGATTGTAAACTCCCTTTAGAGCCTATTTACACGGGCAAGCTGTTTTATGCTTTATGGCAATTATTAGAACAAGATTTTTTCGCTCCTGGTAGCCATATCACAGCCATACATACAGGAGGGTTGCAAGGTTTAGATGGCTTACGTTATCGGCAATTAATAACGAACTAACTCAAGCTGCTGTAGCAACTCTGCAAAATAGTACCCTTGTGCGCCATGAACACCCAGTGATTTCAAGCAATCAAGTTCAAGTTGTGTTTCTACACCGACAGCATAAACCGGAATATTTAAACGCTTTGCTTGATATACGATTTGCTTTATTGTTTTTTGCTGTTGCGAACTGTGCTGTACTTTATGGACCAAGCCGTAACCTAACTTTATGCCTGATATTAATTGGTTTTCACGTAAAGTGTTGACCATTAATGGTGATTCAACATGGTCAATGATCAACGCAATATTCACCCCTGTAAAAAAGAGCTGTTGTGCGTTAATTTGTTGATGATATTTATAAAACTCATCTGCTGACAATTCAAACATGAGTTTTTTATCTTCACTGGCCTCTCGTACGACAGCTGTAAGCCAATGGATAAAATCAATGTCCAACCAATTCTCAATATGAATATTGATACTCACATTCGATTTTTGAGGCTCTTTTGTCAAGATAGTGATAGCTTGTTGAATAATCTTTTTATCTAAAGTTTCCAAGTTATTTCTACTATGCAGCTGAGGAATAAACTGCTTGGCGGCAATTAACCCTAACTGAGCATGACGCACCCTCAGCAAAACTTCGCTTTGGATAATATCTTGCTGTTCAAAACCAAATAATGGTTGAAAGAATAATACAAACTGCCCATTGTCAATACATCGAATAAAGTCATCTTCGCTGCTTTGCATTGCATTTGCGTGTGTTTTATCAAGAGGCATCATATGGGTATGCTGCCATACATTATTATTGGCAATCTCTAATGCAGCCCGAGCTAACTGATAAACATTTGCTTGCTCAGCTTCATATTGATAGAAGCACCCCCCTACTTTAACTTGACTACGTGAAAGATCAGCACGTAATGAGCGCAAAATACGAAACATAATCTCATGAAGCTTTTTGCCAAGCTCAATGACATCCCCCCAAGCAACTTGCTCAAATGTGACCGCTAATGCGCCAGAGTTCAGGTATTTTACTGAGCACTTCATGGTATTAGGTAGCTGCTTATGTATGGCCACAGCAAAGTGGTTTTTTTCATCCAGTGTATTGTCTAACTTCATAGTCCAACGGATCAACAAAAAAACCTTAAACAAACTATTATCTACAGATCTGGGGTCCACAGCGCTTAGGGCAGAGCTTTCTTCCATATTAACACTATTATCGGGCAAAAAGCGTTTTGGCCTGACTCGATATACCTGCCACCAACGGTAAAAAAATGCTAATAAACCAACAAATAAAATATTAAAAAATATAACAATATAAGCATGCTTTTTATAAGGCTGTGGGTGTGATAGGGCTAAAGATAAACCTGTCGATGAAAAACGCGTTGCGTCATCAGGCATAGCTTGCCCGTTAGGAATATATTCAAATTTGTATTGCTGTGCAATTGCGGTAATATTCTTTTGCGTCCTTAAGTCCTCCGGTAGTTTTGCCACCCTTTGCACAACCGCTTCGCCACGCTGGTGTATCTGTAAATGCAGTAAATGCAACAACAGCATATTTAAAATGAGCACCACAACCAGCGCCACTGCGACCATATACCAGTGGTTTGGCTTGAACTTAAACTGCACCTTGAGTCACACCTTTGCCATTTGGCTCTAACAACATTGCTTAAGTGTTGTACACGTGTGGCTAAAACTCAAGTTATAGGGCAATGTAGTGTGGCAATTAAAGCGGCGGGGTATCACTATAGCGTAATCAAATACCATACCAAAAAACTTACAACTTGAGTTAATTAACCAAATGGCTTTATAACTTAAAAGCAATGCATAGTGATATGGAAACTTCAGACATTAAGCTGCTAAAATAACTTGAAGAGAAAAGTACTAAGCTTGAAATGTATACTGCCAACAGCATAGAAGATCATTCTACTTGGGGTTATTCGTAAAAGAAGGCTGATAACAGCGCAGAAGCGAGGTTGTATCGGCGGATTGATTCAGGTAGGTTTAAGCATTTTCAAAGTATGCAAGTTTGTAAGGATTACTCGCTCCTCCACACAAAAAAAGCCACTTATTAGCGGCTTTCAAGGTTATTTTTCAACATTTCTACTTTTGTCTTTGTCTAGAACGGAATATCATCATCAAAATCAATTGGCGGTTCCATTGGGTTTGACGCGCCACCCGATTGAGCAGGCTTAGGTGCAAAACCACCTTGCTGTTGAGGTGCACTTTGCTGCCCTGATTGCTGCGGGGCAAAACCACCTTGATTTGAACTACTCTGCTGCTGTGGCGAATAGCTGCCTTGCTGCTGTGGTGCGCTTTGCTGTGCAGGCTGCTGACTAGGTGCAAAACCACCTTGGTTTGAGCTACTTTGCTGCTGTGGAGCTTGGTTTGCGTACTGCTGCTGGCCTTGCTGTTGAGCATAGTTATTTTGTTGCTGACCACCACCTTGATACTGACCACCACCTTGTTGCTCGCCACGGCCGCCTAGCATTTGCATTTGGCCGCCCATATCGACAACAATCTCAGTCGTATACTTCTCTTGACCACTTTGATCAGTCCATTTACGTGTCTGCAAACGGCCTTCAATATAAACCTGTGAGCCTTTACGTAGATACTCACCCGCCACTTCAGCTAATTTGCCAAATAACACCACTCGGTGCCACTCGGTGCGTTCTTGTAACTGGCCTGTGTTTTTATCTTTCCAGCTATCTGTAGTGGCAATACTGATGTTTGCAACACCATTGCCATTTGGCATATAGCGCACTTCAGGATCTTGTCCTAGATTACCTACTAAAATTACTTTGTTAACACCGCGTGCCATGGCACCCTCTCCTCACACTATTAATGCAAGCCAAGTACTTGCTTAGCTTGGTTTAAATCAAACTGTTTATCATCTATCTTAAGATAGCTGCGATTTTCTTCACTAACGACTATCGCTTCGATCACACCCGGTAGCGCAACAAGCTTGTCAGCCACTACCTCCGCTTGCTGTGGGTCAGACAGCTCAGTAATTAAACTAATAATTTTACTTTTTGGTGGGATCTGCATTCGCCATGCAATAAACAACCATATTACCCCAACACAGGCCACCGCCGCAAACACTGCATTAACTTCACTGTACTGTGCAATGTAACCACCTAATATCCCACCTAAAAATGCGCCAAAAAATTGCCCCGATGAAAAAACACCCATCGCAGAACCTTTTTGTGATGCGGGCGCAATCCGAGAGACTAACGCAGGCATAGTGGCCTCTAAAAAATTAAAGGCAATAAAATACAATAGCATACAAACCGCAATCCCTATAACTGAGTTAGCCCATAGCAGTAAGCTAAATGAACTTATTATCAGTAAGCCGATAGCAGCTAAAAAGGTTTGTTTCTCTTTTTGCTTACGAATAGCAATAATCATAAGCGGTGCCATCAATACAAAGGCTAATAATAATACCGGAATATATAGTTTCCAATGTACATCAGCACTTAAGCCGTCGGCAATGAGCTGCCCTGGTAATACCACAAATAAAGTTGTTAGCGACAAATGTAATAACATCACCCCTAAATCTAAGCGTAATAATTGGGGATGGCGGCTCAGTTTTCGAATGTCGCTAAGCGTAGCAATTGTATCGCCTTTAGGGGCTTTATTAACTGCACTGGGCACGACAAAAAGAATGATCCCGATACCACACAGTGCAAGTATTGCCGTCAACCAAAATACACCTGAAATACCAAATGAGGCCGCAACCATTGGGCCTAACAACATAGCAAAGGCAAAACTTAAGCCAATACACATGCCAATGACGGCCATTACTTTGGGCCGCTGTTCATCACGGCTTAAATCAGCAGCCAGTGCAAGCAATGCGCTGGCAATGGCACCCATCCCTTGTAATGCTCGACCAACCGTCACCCAATAAATAGAATCGGCTAATGCGGCTATCACTGAACCAAATGCAAAAATAAGCAAACCCACCACAATGATTGGCTTACGACCAAACTTGTCTGATAACCACCCCATGGGAATTTGCAGTAGGGCCTGTGTCAAACCGTAAGCCCCAATTGCCAGCCCAATCCACATTGGCGATACATGCTCAAGTGATTGACCATAAATGGCCAATACAGGCATAAGCATAAAAAGCCCAAGCATGCGAAAAGCAAATACGCTGGCAAGCGATAACGCAGCACGTTTCTCAAGAAGGTTTAAAGATTGATTTGACATATTACCCGTTTATTCAGCTCAGTTAAGCGCGCAACAGTCTATCAAAAAAATTCAGTCTAACTGATACTTTTTTAAGATTTGATCGAACTTTCCTGCATGTTCTAAACGCTCAAAAGCATTCTTTAACTGTTCAATAGTAGACTGACTGACGCTTTGCTTACTTAATGCAATGTAAACTGGCTCTTGATTAACAATCAGCGGCGCTATTTCAATTTCAACAAAATCAGGATTGTGCTGTGTTTGGTAAATAATATTGTACTTTTCTTCTAAGAAGCCAGAAATACGCCCATGGCGCAATAAATTTAACTTATGTTGATTATCAGGCACATAAAGAAACTGACTTTCAGAGTCAACTTCCTGCTTCATACGCGCTTCAAACTTTGCACCATAATAAGCCCCCCTTTGAATTGCAACGGGTTTTGGCAAAGAAAATAACGCTTCAATTGACTTTACGTAATAAGGCGTTTTCGCATTCGTGGCAAATATAATGTTTTCTTGACGTTGGGGGCCTATAAAATAAGCGAATCGCATTCTCTGCGCTGTTTTAGACACACTGAGCATAAGATCTATCTCCCCCAACTCCAGCATTTTTAATGCTCGTCCCCAAGGAATACTTATGAATCGATAACCACACCCGGCATCATCTAACAACGCCTTAGCAAAGTCCACGTCCAAACCATGCCACCGTAATTGCGCATCTTGTTGAGATTGTGCTGAATAATTTTCAAAGCGTACAATAAGCTCACAATTATGCGCTTTAGCTATTGCCATATTAAAAAAACACCATAACAGCACAATAAAAAGTGGCCGGGTTATAACTAACAAAGTAACGACTCTCAAGTTGATCCTAACACCAAGTTTAGTTCGTTTAGTAAAGATAAGTTAATTTTTGGCAAAGTATGCGATACTGTTGCGCTAACAATTGTTGCCACTCAACTCTGTAATTAGGTCAAAATGGATAAAATAGAAGTCAGGGGCGCTCGTACGCACAATTTAAAAGATATTTCGCTCACTATTCCGCGAGATAAACTCATCGTTATCACTGGGTTATCTGGGTCCGGAAAATCTTCATTGGCATTTGACACGCTCTATGCGGAAGGCCAAAGGCGCTATGTTGAATCCTTATCTGCCTATGCTCGGCAATTCCTTTCTTTAATGGAGAAGCCAGACGTTGACCATATTGAAGGTCTATCTCCTGCCATATCTATTGAGCAAAAATCAACATCTCATAACCCGCGTTCAACGGTCGGTACTATTACCGAAATTTATGATTATTTGCGTTTACTTTTTGCCCGAGTGGGTGAACCTCGCTGTCCAACGCATGATTTACCCTTAGCCGCTCAGACAGTCAGCCAGATGGTAGACTCAGTACTTGAGCAGCCACAGGGTAGTAAACTGATGTTGCTAGCACCGGTGGTCAAAAACCGCAAAGGTGAACATGTTAAATTGTTAGAACAGCTATCTAGCCAAGGTTATATACGTGCTCGCATCGACGGTGAAGTATGTGATTTATCCGATCCGCCTACACTAGAGCTACATAAAAAGCATACTATTGAAGTGGTTGTTGATCGTTTCAAAGTAAAAGAGGGTTTACAACAACGTCTCGCTGAATCTTTTGAAACTGCACTTGAGTTGTCTTCAGGTATCGCTGTAGTTGCCAATATGGACGATGCAGGCGCTGAAGAAATGATATTTTCGGCTAATTTTGCCTGCCCAACCTGTGGCTATGCTATGACCGAATTAGAGCCTCGATTGTTTTCTTTTAATAACCCTGCTGGTGCGTGTCAAAGTTGCGATGGTTTAGGTGTCCGCCAATATTTTGATCCACACAGAGTGGTTCAAAATCCAGAACTTAGCCTAAGTGGTGGTGCAATTAAAGGCTGGGATAAACGCAGCTTTTATTATTTTCAAATGCTGCAAGCCGTTGCAGAACATTATAAGTTCGATTTAGAGGTTCCTTTTCAAGCGCTCAGTGAAGATGCAAAGAGCGTAATTTTACAAGGCTCAGGCAACACTAAAATTGCCTTTAATTATCGTAATGACCGCGGAGATCTTATTACGCGTAATCATGAGTTTGAAGGCGTGTTAAACAACATGAATCGCCGCTATCGCGAAACTGAGTCTAGTTCAGTACGCGAAGAGCTGAGTAAATACCAAACCAGTCAAGCATGCCCAAGCTGCCATGGTTCTCGCCTTCGCGAAGAAGCGCGTAACGTATTTATTGGTCAAACAACTTTACCTGAAGTGACCACCATGAGTATTGGTGAAACAATGCACCTCTTTGAAACACTCACATTAGAGGGTCAAAAGGCGCAAATTGCTGATAAAATACTCAAAGAAATACGTGACCGTTTGTCTTTTTTGATTAATGTCGGTTTAAACTACCTATCTCTTGATCGCAGTGCTGATACTTTATCTGGTGGAGAAGCTCAGCGGATCCGTTTAGCCAGTCAAATTGGCGCAGGCTTAGTAGGGGTAATGTACGTACTTGATGAGCCCTCAATAGGCTTACATCAACGAGACAACGACAGATTATTAAGCACTTTAACGCATTTACGCGATTTAGGTAACACCGTTATCGTGGTTGAACACGATGAAGATGCCATTCGAGCTGCTGATCATATTATCGACATTGGCCCTGGAGCAGGTGTACATGGTGGTTATGTCGTCGCACAAGGTAGCAGAGATGACATTGTAAATAACCCAGACTCTCTCACCGGGCAATATCTCAGTGGTGTTAAAGCGATTGATGTACCAAAGCAGCGCCATCCAACCAACGATAAGTGGCTAGAGCTTTTTGGCGCGTCAGGTAACAACCTAAAAAATGTTGACTTGCGTATTCCATTTGGGCTAATGACTTGTATTACAGGGGTTTCAGGTTCTGGTAAATCAACTTTGATCAACGATACCCTGTTTAAACTTGCCCATACTGCACTCAATGGCGCAACCACCGCAGAACCAGCAGCACATAAATCAATCTCAGGGCTGGATCATTTTGATAAAGTGATCGATATAGATCAAAGCCCAATAGGCCGAACGCCTCGTTCTAACCCAGCCACATACACCGGTATTTTCACCGCTATTCGTGAACTGTTTGCTGGCACGCAAGAGGCTCGTTCTCGCGGCTATAAGGTCGGTCGTTTTAGTTTTAACGTAAAAGGTGGCCGCTGTGAAGCTTGCCAAGGTGACGGTGTGATCAAGGTTGAAATGCACTTTTTGCCTGACGTTTATGTTCCTTGCGATGTATGTACCGGTAAACGATATAATCGTGAAACATTAGAGGTACTGTATAAAGGCAAAAATATTCACGAAGTGTTAGAAATGACAGTGGAAGATGCACAACAGTTTTTCGATAAAATCCCTGCGATCAATCGCAAGCTAACAACGTTGATGGATGTTGGTTTATCTTATATTCGTTTAGGGCAAGCTGCGACCACACTCTCTGGTGGTGAAGCGCAACGTGTTAAATTAGCGCGAGAACTATCGAAACGAGATACTGGCAAAACACTCTATATTTTAGATGAACCAACGACAGGTCTTCACTTTCACGATATTCAGCAACTACTCGTGGTACTGCATAGGCTGCGCGACCACGGCAATACGGTCGTAGTTATTGAGCATAACTTAGATGTGATCAAAACGGCTGATTGGATTGTAGATTTAGGGCCTGAAGGTGGTGCCGGAGGCGGGCAAATTTTGATTGCGGGTACGCCTGAAGAAGTAGCTTTATGTGAACAATCGCATACAGGAACTTACCTAAAACCTTTACTTTAATTAGCAAAGGAATGTAGTTTAACTACATTCCTTTTCCACAATAACAATAATTTATGTTACAGCTACCTCATTATTTCTCTCTCAAAGATAAGCTAAAACACTACCATCAGCAATTAATCGTATTCTGGTCATCGCTCAACTTAGCTCAACGCTGCTACTTTCTCGCTATACTCTGCAGCATACTTTACCTTAAAAGTGATACACCAAGCACCACTTTGATAACGGCTATAACGACTTTGGTACTTGTTGCAATGATCAGCGAATTTTGGCCGAAATTCACACAGATTTGGGATAGCTTGCCCGGTAAGGCTGTTATTTTGCTGTTTTACGGTTTTGTTGCAAATTACTCTTTAGTTCAAGCGTCAGGCGAAGTTAACAATATTGCAGGTGTCAGTGCTGAACACCTGCCCTACACACATAATTTTGCTGTGCTCCTCTCTGTACCAGTATGGTTTTTTATAACCAGCTTAGTCGTATTGCTTATTATTCAATTCACTATTCCCATCTACATCTTTATTCTGCTGCTGCTTCGTCCTTTTGGTTTACACACAATATGGCATGCACCTAATTATCGCTTTGCAATTATCACGGGACTCATTCGCTTTGGTGCAGGTCTATTTTTACTTGTACAGTTGGCCTTATTATCTACCTATACAGGTGCTTTAAAGGAAGTAAGTAAAACCGTAACTAATATAACCAATGGTCTTGAGACAGACTTAATTGTTAATATACAAGACCCTAAAGCACAAGAGAAAACCTCGGCGTTGAAAGAAAATCCAGAACTAGCGAGGACATTGTCTGAATTAGACGCAAAAAATGATGCTTTGAGTCAACGCGCTACTGCCTATGAACAAAAGATTACCAACATTTTAAGTCATTTTATTTTTGATCACGAAGCCGATTTATATTCTCGCTGTGATCATACCAAGGGCAGTCGAATTATAGAGCTTAATGACTATGAAATACTTGAAATTATAAGGCACAATGCGACTGAAAATACACACTATACTTACCAAGTTAAGCCTTGCATCTCAGCCGCTATCGGCCATCAATTTAAGCCTCAGAAGAAACCATAAAACCAGATAACGGCTCGCGCTCCTCCTCTGACAAAGACCTAGAGCGCTTAGCTGCAAAATCATAGCGCACCATAACGGTTTTTCCTTCAGCACAGCACTCTCCATGTTGCCATGCTTGCTGTACTATCACAAAAGAGCTATTACCGATGTGCTCAATGGCGGTTTTAATTTCCACTTCTTGGCCATAAAATAATTCGCCTTTGAAGAGTACCTCAACCTTTGCGACAATCAATTTCCATTGATGTGGATTAAGATCTGGGGTGAATATTTTAAAAATAGGCACTCTTGCCGCTTCAAACCACACGGGGAGTACGGTATTGTTTATATGACCAAGTACATCGGTTTCGCTAAATCGCGGCATCAATTTTTCAGACAACATAATAATTCCAATAACTGTAGGTAAAAGAATGACAGATTTTATACGCGTTTATGACAACGCGCTAAGCGCTGAGTTTTGCGATCAATTCATAGACCTTTTTGAACAAAGTCCACATTTAAAACAAGGGACAACCTCAGGCGGTGTCGACCTTACCAAAAAAGTGAGCCAAGATCTGTATTTAAACTCCCACCAAGAGTATGCTCAGCCTCTTCAGCATATACAACAAGTTACCGCCGAGCATGTGTATAAATACATTGAAGAGCACTTATTTATGATCATTGGTGCATTTGGCCTCAAAGTATATCACCCAAAAACCGGACAGCCTGTTGATGTCACCTTTGAGAACTTTGCAGAGGTTGGTAAGCCGCAATTACCTGTACTAATTCAGCAGCTGTTTCGACTTGGTAACATTCAAGCGCAAAAGTATGAAATAAACAAAGGTGGATACCCTTATTGGCACAGTGAAGTCTACCCACAACACGATCACAATAACGCCCTACACCGAGTGCTGCTATTTATGTTTTATCTTAACGATGTGAGCGAAGGCGGTGAAACCGAGTTTTATTATCAACAGAAAAAAATAGCACCAAAGAAAGGCTCTATGGTTATCGCCCCAGGCTACTTTACCCATACCCACCGAGGCAATAAACCGGTTTCTAATGATAAGTACATCCTAACATCTTGGGTGTTATTCAACCAAGCTGAACAAATATACGGAGCCCCTACGAGCTAACAAATAAAATCGTGGTACCTAAATTAAATACGATTGATGAACTGGTACCACGCTTGTAATAAGTCCATAAAATCCTCAAAGCCGCAACCACTGACTAAACCATGCTCGTCAAGTTCAAGCGCGTCATCGGCATAATGACTGATATCATCTGCTTGATGAAACAATGCATGAGCTTCGAATAACGCCTCTTCACAAGAGAGCGTTAGGCGGACTTCTGTGCCTTCGATCACTAATGTTTGTTTATTTTGAGGCAATGCCTTTGCTAAATTGATAAGCGATAATACATCGTCATATGCAAGCTCTTCATTAAGCCAACGTCCGACCAACGCATGCTCATCACTCACCCTAACTTTAAACCCTGTGATTGGGTCGCGAATAAATTGATACTCCAAAATACCACTCAACCTAGTTTCGTTTATTGCTCATTATACGCTGCTAACCTTGAGACATACTACGCAAACTAAGATAATGTACTTTCTTTATTATTAATGAGTCAAATAATGACCGCTTTTAGTATTCTTTTTCCAATCATATTCGTTGTATTTAGTGGTTATGCCTGTATCAAGCTAAACATCTTTAGTGCCTCAGCATTAGATGGATTAAGGCAGTTCATATTTAACTTAGCAATACCTGTGTTTCTTTTTATCAACATGTATCAGGCTGATCTTACCCAAGCATTATCGGGTTCGGTTATGTTGAGTTTTTACCTACCTGTATTCGCGGTGTATTTAATAAGTTGTGGCGCCTTAAAACTACTTATGAATAAAAGCCTAGCGGATAGTGCTGCAATGGCATTAGCAAGTACTTACTCAAACACCATATTAGTTGGTTTGCCAGTCATTATTTCAAGCCTTGGTGCCGAATATGGCGCCATGGTATTTATGATTATTACCTTTCATAGTGCCTTATTATTTAGCTGTACTTTTATATTTGCGAGCAACTTTCAAAGTCGTTTTATAGATACCATTAAGCCCTTACTATTGAATCCAATCGTTATGAGTATTAGTTTAGGCTTAGTATGTAATTACCTAAGTATGCCTATTTCAGATACCATTCAAACAGCCCTAACTTTGCTATCTGAACCAGCAATCGCTGGGGCTTTATTTGTTTTAGGGGCAAGTTTAAATAGTTATTCAATAAAACAAGCATGGCAAAGTGCCTTATTTATCAGTTTAACTAAATTGGTTTTATTACCATTAACTGTATTTGTCATGGCCAAGTGGGCAATGCAACTTCCTCCAAAACACGTTGCAGTGCTGACCTTAATGAGTGCGTCACCATTGGGCGTAAACGCCTACCTAGTCGCTCGCCAACTAAAATGCCAACAGGCAGTGTTGGCAAGTAGTGTTGTGTTATCAACCGTATTAAGTATATTTACGCTAGCCGCATGGTTAACGGCGCTCGTAACTTGAATAATGAGTATATTTAGCCGCATCAATAATTGCCCACAAATGTACCACTGCACCAATGACTGGAGGTACAACTAAAAACCATAAGGCATAGCCACCAAACACAACGATTGCAAAAATCAACGCCGCTAAAATGCGCCCTTGTACCAACTGGCCTAAACCAGGAAAAAATATATTACAAATGGCCGCAATTACGTTACCGCCTGAACCTTGTTCTGCCATGGCATCCTCTCTTGTTATTTACTAAATCTATAAATTATATTTCTGACTAATTCAATACACTTACTATGCCAATTTTAATTTTATTAAAAATCAACAACTAATAAAAAAGCAGCCTTCCTATCTAATTATAAAGTTAGCCTAAAAGGCTAACTTTTGGTGTAAATGTTAGTTATCATTGAACAAAAATAAGACTAGGATGACCTATGTTATACCGTGTTACTCGCCCACTCAGTAATTTCGTAGAGCGTTATTTGCCCGATCCATACATCTTTGTACTGTTGTTAACTATTATCGTACTCGCTTTAGCCAGTATCGTCACCCCATTATCACCAATGCAAACCGTACAAGTTTGGGGTCAAGGGTTTTGGCAACTACTTAGCTTTGCCATGCAAATGCTGCTAATTTTACTTGCCGGATATATGCTTGCCAGTGCTCCTTTGTGTATAGCAGCATTGGACAAATTAGCCAAACAAGCCAAAACCCCGGTTATTGCTATCATCATGGTCACCGTTGTCGCCATGCTCGCAAGCTGGATAAACTGGGGTTTTGGGTTAGTTGTGGGCGCGCTCTTTGCCAAAGCGCTGGCAAAGCATGTTTTAGTAGATTATAGAGTTTTGGTTGCCAGTGCCTACTCAGGATTTATTGTTTGGCATGGTGGCCTATCTGGTTCAGTACCTCTAACTATTGCTAGTGAAGGCCATTTCTCACACTCAGATATTGGTATTATCACGACGCAAAGTACATTATTTTCGCCTTTTAATTTGCTCATTTTAGCTTTGTTATTACTACTGTTACCTCTTTTAAATGCACTCCTGCTGCCACCAAAAGAGCAGCAAGTGCTCATAGAAAAAACCAAGTTAACAGAACAAACAGGGCAAATATCCAAAAGTAAGGGCACTTTGACTCCAGCCCAAAAACTTGAACACAGTAAACTGTTGGGCGTCCTTGTAGGTCTTTTGGGCTGTACATACTTATTCCATTACTTCGTGTTTGCCAGTGGCACATTGAATTTAAATAGCGTGATTACTATCTTCTTATTTTTAGCTATTTTGCTACATCAAACCCCTGCGCGCTTACTGGCAAGTTTACATAGTGCCATTGCCGGTGGGGCCGGTATTGTGATCCAGTTTCCTTTTTATGCAGGTATTATGGCTGTTATGGTTGAATCAGGACTAGCGCAACAAATTTCCTCTGCATTTGTCTCAATAAGTAATGCTGAAACACTACCATTTTGGAGCTTTCTTAGTGCTGGTTTAGTTAATATATTTGTGCCATCAGGGGGGGGTCAATGGGCGGTGCAAGCCCCCATTGTGATACCAGCAGCACAAATGTTAGATGCCGATATAGCACGCGTGGCAATGGCGGTAGCTTGGGGTGATGCGTGGACCAACCTAGTTCAACCTTTTTGGGCCCTGCCCGTGCTTGCTATCGCAGGCTTAAAAGCCAGAGACATTATGGGATTTTGTTTGATTCAGCTAATTTTCAGTGGCATTGTCATTGCAGCTATGCTCACTTGGGCATAGCTGCACGCTCTTTAGCTAGAAAGTAATTTCATAGGCAGACTCAAAATTACGTTTTCTGAGTCTGCAAAGTGCATCATTACAGCGATATGCCCAGCAGCAACCAATATATACATTACCGCTGAAAACACTTGTCCATACTTATCTAACGGTAACAAATGGGAAGCATGTCGAGCACGCCATTCAAATAGTATTTCAAAGCTACCAATAAATAAAAAGAATACCAGCAACATTAAACCGAATATGTAGCTTATCCACAAGCCAAATAAAACACCTGCCATACAAACAGTTAAACCCACCCAAGACTTCATCGAAAAACTAATACTTTTCAAAACGTGTCCGCCATCTAACGGCAAAATAGGCAATAAGTTAAATAAGTTAAGCAATGCGCTCAACACAGCTACTCCGGCAAAAATCTCCATATTCGTAGCATAATACAACACCACGCCCAAAACAGAGGTGATCAAGCCAAACGCAGGGCCCATTAGAGATATCACAACGTCTTGCCAACGAGTCGTGATTTTGTCATCACTAACAGCAAGGCCACCCACAAACGGAATAAGATAAATACCTTTCGTTTTAATATTAAAATACTGCATAGCACGAACATGACCATATTCATGTATTACCAAACATGCCACTAGCATTAATGCAAAAGGCCAAGAGAATAACCAGGCATATCCCGCAACCGATGCTCCTGCCAATGCTGCTTTTATGACTTTCGCACTTTTAAAAACTTTAAAGCCCAAGGCGGCAAGTCCAATAAGACTTTTTTTATTTTCACTATGTGGTGCTGGCAGTGCTAACCATTGCCAAGTTGCACCATCGACTGACACGCCTAATTGCTGCTGCTTCAATTGTGTTACATCAAACTGCAAAATACCCTGTTCATAAGCACACTGAACAATTTCTGGTGACTGCTTATCAATGGGCAAGGCCTGTTGCTCACAAAACACTTGTACTAGCTGCTCACCGTGCAACAGCACGGAAAATGTTTGCTTTAAAACAGTAAACTCAATTCTCGTCATGATCTTAAACGTTAGCTTTTTTTATATTATCCCAGCTAATAATCATACTGACAAACGATACATTTACCGATTTTGTCGTCTACACATTTTATATCTGTGTACTAGACTTGGATGAAGTGTGTGTGAATTAAAGGATTTGGATATGACTACAGCAACAAGGCAAGTGATGGTCGTTGACGACTCTCAGGCGATTCTCATGGTCATGCAAGCAATGCTAACTGAGTTAGGAATTAACAACATTACCACGTGTACTAGCGCCATAGTAGCAATGGAGAAAGTAGCGCAAGCCCCACGTCGTTATGACGCAATATTCACTGACTTGAATATGCCTGAAATGGATGGTATGGAGTTTATTCGCCAACTGGGTGAAATGAAATACCCAGGTGGCGTTGTCATCATCTCTGATATGGATACCAAGATTATCGACCTTGCTGCAAACTTAGCTCGCCAGTCAAATGCCCATCTAATTGGGAATATTTCTAAACCTGTACAACTAAAAGAAGTTGCTAGGTTACTTAAAAAATTAGAGTCTTTTATTGCACCCGAAAAACGCCATATTGCGCCTATTACACAGTCTGAGTTGCTTCATGCGATCAGCCATCGCCAGGTCACTCCTTACTATCAACCAAAAGTAAATCGTGCAAATAAATCTATCGACAGTGTAGAAGTGTTAGCCAGAATCATAACCCCTGAGCATACTCATACTATCTTGCCTGAGCAATTCATTACATTAGCCGAAGATTTAGACCTGATAAATTTAATTACCTTTCAACTATTTGAAAAAGCAACAGAAGAATTTAAAGAGATAAGAACGGAGCTACCCAATAACGTAACTCTCGCGTTTAACCTTTCACCCGTTCAGCTTGATGATATTAATTGTCCAAATAAGTTAGCATTAATCTTAGAGCTAAGTCGCTTAAAACCAGAAGATGTTATTTTAGAAATAACTGAGCATTCACCATTGAACAGTAGTGTGCAACTTGAAACACTCAATCGACTAAGAATGCGTGGTTTTTCTATTTCATTAGACGATTTTGGTACTGGGTTTACCAATATTCAGCAGTTAAAAACACTGCCATTTACCGAAATAAAAATAGACCGCTCATTAATAACTCATATCGATTCAGATCGTTTTTCTCAAGTGATTGTAGATAGCCTAATAGACATTGCGCAAAGTGAGCAAATTGGCATTGTTGCTGAGGGCATTGAGCGCATTGAAGAGTTACAATACTTAGATAGGTATAAACATAACTTATTAATGCAAGGCTTTTTGATAAGTAAACCAAAAGCCAAGACTGAATTCATTCGCTGGATCCACTCTTGGCTTCGTATGATGAACTCAAATTCCTAGTTATCTTCTTTATCTGTTTCGATTAGGTGGCTATGCGCATCAACGCGCTCGCGCCATTTTCGCTTGGCCGCCTGCTGCATATTAGTTGATTGTTCGCGTTCATCAATAATATCCATTCCCATCAACGACTCAAGCATATCCTCCAGCGTTACGATCCCTTGAATATCTCCATATTCATCAATAACTAACGCTATATGAATACGCTTCTCTAGTAAAGTTTGAAATAGTGACGGCGCATCAAGTGTCTCTGGTACGGTGTACAACGACCTTACTAGCTTACCTATTTTATAATCTTCACCTAGCCTGTGATAAGCCAACATAATATCGTTTTTATGTACAAAACCGACAATATCATCACTGTTTTTATCGAAAACTAATATTCTCGAAAAAGCAACAGATCCATGCTCTGATAAATATGCGTTTACTGTTAAATCTTTATGCACTTTAAATAACACTGTACGAGGCGTCATAACGTGTTCTAGCTTTGCATGACGAAAGCGTAGCAAACTTCTTATGGTTTCCGTTTCTTCTTGCTGCAATGCCCCTGCTTCAGAACCTATCTCAGCCATCGCTTCTATCTCTTGACGAATATAGTGAGCTTCGCTTTCCTTTTTCCCCATTAAACGCGTAAGCATATCAGAGAGTAAGACAAATGGTTTCAGTATCCTCACCAACCATACTAAAGCGCCAGCTACGACAGGAGTGAGTGCTCTCCAATAGGTTGCACCTAGTGTTTTTGGGATAATCTCTGATAATACTAACACCAGTAGAGTCATGATTGCAGAGGCAATTCCTACCGCTGTATCAGAAAATACCACTGCGGCTTGCGCGCCTACACCCGCTGCACCAGCAGTGTGTGCGACTGTATTCAATGTTAAAATAGCCGCTAACGGTTTATCCACACTACCTTTCAATTGCTGAACTCGTTTAGCTAGTTTAGGTTTGTCTTTTTTTAGAACAGCAACATAGCTGGGTGTAATACTGAGCAACACCGCTTCCATCACTGAACATAAAAATGAAATACCAATGGCTAACACCATATACGTAACCAATAAAAACAACCTAAACTCCTTACTTAATAATGAATCGACACTAATCGCAACTTTGCTGACGTGACCAATATATATGCTATATTGGGTCAAAATATTTACCTACAATAGGCTCAGACATGATTTCACGCACCGCAGCCACTTTACTCTTTTCAACACTCGCAATGCAACTGAATGCAGCACCTTTAGATGAAAAGAAAATCCAGTTCATTGGTCCAATTCCAACTTATAACAGTATCAAGCCTAATAATACCGCATATCAGAGTAAAATAATCGAATCGCTATTGCCCAGCTTACAAAAGCAAACAAAAGCACTAACGATTTTTGGAAATGATTTAAAATGGCAACGCATGGCTGATGTTGATACGTTGACTATGGCTGGTATCCAAGTACTCAAATTTAACTTCGCAGCGAATCGTTTTATACAAGGTAAGTTAAGTCTCAATGGCATTAAAAAGGCGCAGGTATTTCTCAATGGAGAACTTCTCTCTGGAAAAGAAAGCTATGATATTCATGCCACTACAGGTGACCATCAATTAATCATCGTGGCTGAACAAGTAGATAACTGGCATGTGGTAAAGATTGACTACACGCCCAATTCTGAGCACGATAGTATCGCGTTACATAACAATAAGCCGTTTTCGCTCTCGGCAAAGCAATTATTTGATGCGCCAACAATAAGCGCTATTGGTTTGTCACCTAATGGTCGCTTTTATATTACCACTGAGCGACACTATTCAGATAATAGTGGGAACACACCAATAACAGAGACGGTGCTTAAAGATAGAAATAACAAGATTATCTATCGTTTCGATGGCGTTACTGCTGATAGTATTACATGGCGCAGCGACTCTAAACAACTCGCTTACATGCAAGAGCAGCAGCTCAAAGTACTCAATCTTGAAAATTTAACAACTAACCCTATTACATCAGCGCTTGAAGGTGCCAGCGGGTTTGAATATTTTAACGACGATACGTTAATTTTTTCTTGGTCTAAAAGGCCATCAGATTCAAAATCACTTGTTAAGCACTACCAAGGTTTAGAAGATAGGTGGTCGTATGCACGTACCAACAGTCAAATATACTTACTCGATATTCGCTCAGGGCTGATTAACGGACTTACTGAAGGTAATTTAAGTCACTATCTTCAAGATCATGATGCGCAAAGAAACACTATTTTAGTGAGTCGTAATCCACAAGACTACCAAGCCCCCCCTCATAGGCTCACAGAGCTCATTGAAATTAACATCAACGATGGTAAAAAAATACCCATTGGCGCTTATCGAACCTTTAATCAAGCACAATACACCAGTGATGGACTCTATGTAATAGCAGGACCAGATTTTGCAAACGGCCTAGGAAGAGTATTGCCTAAAGGCACACTTGCCAACAACTATGATGGACAACTTTATTGGTTAGACCGTCAAGGAAAAAATGCTAAGGCATTGAGTAAAACATTCGATCCAGCTATCGGTAACATGACCGTACTGAAGAGCGATGACGTGATCTTATATGTGTCTGATAAGGATACTAAGCAGTTATATTTATTTGATGAAAGTAAGTCTCGTTTTAAGCACATTAAAACAAACTTAGACGTTGTTGAAGACTTTGCTATAACACACACAAATCATGCTGACATCTTGGTAAAAGGTACACTGGCTTCTGCGCCACAACAGCTAAAGCGTATTTCTTTAAAAAATAATAATGCCAAGCAATTGTGGAACTCCAAAGAATTAGCATACCAGCACACAAGCATAGCTAGCTTAGAAGAGTTCAACTTTACTAATCGCTCCGGCGTTGAGATAACAGGCAGAGTATATCTGCCGCACAACTTAGACAAAACTAAAAAATATCCTGCACTTGTTTATTACTATGGAGGTACATCACCCGTATCTAGGGCTTTTACTGGTCGTTACCCTTTTAACCTCTGGGCTGCAAATGGTTACGTTGTATATGTGTTACAACCAACTGGCGCCACAGGCTTTGGTCAAGCATTTTCGGCAAAGCATGTTAATGCTTGGGGAGAATATACGGCGCAAGATATCATCGATGGTACCAAGGCATTCACTCAAGCCTATTCATTTGTTGACCCGAAGCGTATGGGTAATTTAGGGGCATCATATGGTGGCTTTATGACTATGCTATTGGCAACAAAAACAGATATATTTAGTGCCTCTATCGCCCATGCAGGTATTTCAAATATTACCTCTTACTGGGGGCAGGGTTGGTGGGGCTTCAGCTACTCAGGCGAAGCATCGAAAAACAGCTTCCCTTGGAATAACCCAACTCTGTATTCTCAGCATAGTCCGGTATTTCACGCAGACAAGGTACAAACGCCACTACTACTAATACATGGCGATGCTGATACCAACGTACCACCAGGTGAAAGTCATAATATGTATACTGCATTGAAACTTTTAGGTAAGGATGTAGAGTTAATAGAATACAAAGGCGCAAACCATCAAATTTTGGCCCGAGACCGCAGGTTTCAGTGGTGGGACACCATGCTCGCCTATTTTGATATGCACCTAAAGAATCAACCTCAATGGTGGCAACACATTTATCAAAAGTAATTAAGTATTGTGAAAGTGGCCACCGCCACTTTCATATTTATAAACTCATCAATTTGAAAGCTCGCATACTTATTCGGGAAAAGCTCCCTGAAACATTCCTTAAATAACTATAATTTTTCTCAATTGCATGTTTTTAACGCTTTTTATTGCAAAAAAATCACCTTAAGCTTCTCAGTCATGATTTTACAGTGCTAATATAAACGTAATTATTGAATAGATAACGACATTATGAGTATTCAAGTATTATTAGTGGAAGACGATGCGCTATTAGCGAAACGTATTTTAAGCCATTTCGCACAGACAGAATTTACAATAAAAGTTGATAATACCGGTGCCAATGCACTCTCGCATATTCATCAAGCTGGCCGTACGGACAAGCCGATCTCTTTAGCAATCATTGATATTGTATTGCCTGCCACTGATGGATTAGAGCTGGCCAAAGAAATTAATACACTAACAGATATAGGTGTGATCATGCTTTCTAGTCGCGATTCACAGGCTGATCGCATTGCAGGGCTAGCCCAAGGCGCGGATGATTATGTTTGTAAACCTGTAGATTTGCTTGAGCTTGAACTTAGAGTACGCGCACTCTACAAACGTATTTCACAAAACTCTGAAGAGGAAGATGAATCTGAAGAGTTTATTGAATATGCTGATTTTAAACTACACCCAGATAATCGGACGCTAATAAATCAACATGGTGAAGAGTCACGTTTAACAGAGGCTGAACATAAAGTTCTTATCTGCTTAATAGCGAACGCAGGTAAAGCCACATCAAGAGAAAAAATATCAGAGGATATTGGCCAACCAGATTGGAGCCCCAACGATAGAACAGTAGATGTACTGGTTGGCCGGCTCCGTAAAAAGTTAGGTGATGAAAAAGATCAAAAACGAATTGTAACGGTTCGTGGTAAAGGCTATATGCTTTCAGCCTAATAGCGCGTTAGCTGACTGAGTAACCTCTCAAATGCTCGATAACTTAACGCTTCCTTTAATGCGTTTAAAGTAATATTTGGTTCGCTGTTTAAATCAGCTATGGTACGTGCAACTTTTAAAATTCGGTGATAAGAACGTGGAGACAATTGTAATTTATCAACCGCTTTGGCCAAGTACTGCTTTTCTTTCTCCGCTAAATGACAGTAGTGTGCAAGCTCACGGTTACTCAACATCGCGTTATTTTTATTCTGTCGCTTTAATGCAATAGAGCAGGCCTTTTCAACACGCAGCCTAATCGCTTCGCTTGTTTCTTCAGCCTGTTCACTTTGCAATTGTGCCGTTGATAAGCGCGGTAGTTCAATTTGTAAATCTATGCGATCTATAAATGGCCCTGATATTTTTGATAAATATCTTAAAATTTGTTCTGATGTAGCTCGTTTATCATCATAGCTCCCAGTTGGGCTTGGATTAAGTGCCGCTATCAATTGAAAGCGTGCAGGAAAGTCGACTTGCTGAGCTGCACGCGATATAGTCACGAGGCCTGTTTCCATAGGCTCTCTTAACGAATCAAGTACTTTCCTTTCAAATTCAGGTAACTCATCTAAAAACAATACACCATTATGCGCTAAAGAAATTTCTCCCGGTTTGGGTTTTGAAGAACCTCCTACTAAAGCTACAGCTGAGCAAGTATGATGCGGATTTCTAAATGGACGCTTGCGCCAATTATCAGTGTCAATTCGCTTGCCCACTAATGAATAAACAGACGCAGTCTCTAGCGCAGCTTCGGCACAAAGCTCTGGCATTATGGTAGGCATTCTCTGCGCCAGCATAGATTTCCCAGTACCTGGAGGGCCAAGAAAAAGCAAGTTATGACCGCCAGCTGCTGCAATCTCAAGTACTCTTTTTGCGCTTGCCTGGCCCTTCACCTCATCCATATCAATATCGTTTGACATTGTAGGAGTCGCTTGTTGATATTGTAAGTTTAACGGCAAAGATTGCTGACCTTGCATATCCAACCAAAGCGCTTCAAGCGATACCACTGCTTTTCTATTAACATTCGGCGCTAAACTAGCTAATGCATCATTTTCTATTGGCAGATAACAGCATCTCTTTACATTTTGTGCAGCCAATACACTAGGTAAAATGGCCTGAACTCCTAATATTTCACCGCTCAGCGCCAACTCACCATAGAATTCGTAATGCATCAGCTCTTTACTTACTAGTTGCCCAGATGCTACAAGGATCCCGACTGCGATTGCTAAATCATATCGACCGCCTTCTTTGGGTAAGTCTGCAGGAGACAAATTTACGGTTATACGTTGCTCTGGAAACAAAAAACGAGAATTGGTTAAGGCTGAGCGAACTCTCTCTTTCGCCTCTTTCACTGAAGTTTCTGGCAACCCCACAATATGAAAAGCAGGTAAACCATTGCTAAGGTGTACCTCAACACATACCTGTGGCGCGCTGATCCCAACTTGGGCCCGTGTATATATTTTTGCAAGTGACATATCCCTGTCCTAATTTTATACCAACTGGCGTAGTTAATTACTACCTTATAAAGAAAGCAAAACTACTCTATAACAAAGTACTAATTTTGCTATAAACATATCAAAAAGTGCTAACAAAGTTCATATTATCAATTGAACGCCTATAACTATGCAGAATATTTAAAAATATGTAGTACAAAGTTAAAACGCATAGCCAATAGCCGAAGAGATAGTGTAACCGCCATAGCAGACAGCATCGTTACTTCTAACGAAAATGACCAATGCATCATTTGTGTATAAACAATACCTCCAGCAATACAAGTAATTGCATAAAGCTCGCCTTTTAAAAGGAGTGGAATTTCTCTAGCTAACACATCACGTATTAACCCTCCAAAACACCCTGTTAAAACTCCCATAATAATCGCTGTCGTATCTGGCATACCCATATCCAAGGCCTTTTTAACACCCATAACAGCAAAAAATGCCAACCCAAAGGCATCAGCTACCTGCAGCATTTGCTTTGGTATCGTTCTTTGACTATTTAAAAATAGAACGCAAATAAAAATAGCGCCAAATATTGCCATAAAATAATGTGTATCATTTAACCAAAAAACTGGAACATCCAAAATAATGTCTCGCAATGTACCACCACCAATTCCTGTCACCGTAGCTAAAACCACCACACCAAAACCATCCATGTGTTTGCTATGCGCAATCAATGTTCCTGAAATCGCAAAAACCATTACCCCCAATAAATCAAACCAATGGATTAATTCTGGCATATATATCCCCTACATAAAATTTAATTTAAGAATATTAATTTAAACGATGAAAAGCGAGAAGTGTTTTATCGTGCAAATGTCTAATGACAAAGCGCGTAGCGCTTACATTCCATTTGCGCAAGGTGGAATAAGTGTAAAAGGTTAGCGACATGAGCGACGCGAATACGCTCTTTTTACGCAAGGTGCATATAGTGCAAATGTCTAATGACAAAGCGCGCAGCGCTTACATTCCATTTGCGCAAGGTGCAATGAGTTATTTTAACAATCGCAGAGGGACTTATCGTGCAAAGGGTTAAC
>NZ_CAMAPC010000014.1 GCF_945859825.1 Pseudoalteromonas holothuriae | reverse complement strand
GAACTCAGAAGTGAAACGAAACAGCGTCGATGATAGTGTGGCTTTGCCATGTGAAAGTAGAACATCGCCAGGATTTAATTAAGAGAAAGCCCGATTCGAAAGAGTCGGGCTTTTTTGTTGTGTGTGCAAAATTGTCTCTGAGGCTATTAAAGAAGAAACTCGGTGATAAAGAGACATTTTTGCGCAAGGTGAAGTGAGCAAGCTTCACAGTCGTTAGTCTGATATTCCCTCAGCGGTTGTTAAAATAGCTCATTACACCTTGCGCAAATGGAATGTAAGCGCTGCGCGCTTTGTCATTAGACATTTGCACCTTGCGTAAAAAGAGCGTATTCGCTTCGCTCATGTCGCTAACCTTTTACACTTACTTCACCTTGCGCAAAGGAAACGTACTCACTGCGTTCGCTATCGTTAACCCTTTGCACGATAAGTCCCTCTGCGATTGTTAAAATAACTCATTGCACCTTGCGTAAAAAGAGCGTATTCGCGTCGCTCATGTCGCTAACCTTTTACACTTATTTCACCTTGCGTAAAAAGAGCGTATTCGCTTCGCTCATGTCGCTAACCTTTCACCTTGCGCAAAGGAAACGTACTCACTACGTTCGCTGTCGTTACCCCTTTGCACTTTAATGTAGCTTTACCATATGCCTCTTTATAGAAAAGAGCGGATCATCACTAGGACTTAATTAAGAGAAAGCTCGATTTGAATAGAGTTGGGCTTGTTTGTTGCGAAAAAATTACTTCCCCCTTTGAATCAGCCCTTTTATCTAATAGTTAATTATTATTTCATATCTCATATATAGACTATTAGGATCAAAAAGTGCTATTAAACATACTTGTTATCTTTTTATATGATCCTTCTATGCGAGTGACCCTCCCTATTGCTGAACTTAAACCTGGTATGTTTGTAGACAGTGTTCACAAACAAAGAGCTGATACGGGTTTGAAAATCAAATCTCGGGGCATGGTTCGAGATCATAACATCATTAGCAAGTTATCAGCAGAAGGAGTATTAGAACTTAATATCGACTTTGGTTTGAGTGAAATAGCGATACCAGAAAAGTATCAAGCTAAGGAGTCAAAAGATAGCCAAAGGCCAGATACACTAAAGTTAGATGCTCGAACAAAACGAAGAAGAGCTGCACAGGCTGAGCAAAAATCGACAAAAGTTACTAAAAAAAAGAAAAAGAGCGCAACAGAGCCCAATACATTAGAAAAGGAATTTGAGCTTGCCAGCCAAGCTTTTGAGCAGCATAACCGAAAGGTGCAGGCTTTATACACGGATACAACCGCAGGCTTAAAAACAGATGTGGGCTTAATTAACGAAATCAGCAAAGAGATTGTTGAATCAGTGCTGCGTAATAGCAACGCAATGGCAATTTTAACACGTTTACAGGATAAAGATGGGTATAACTGGCGACATATGATTAATTGCGCCATTTTAGTTAGTGTATTCGCAAAATATCTAGGCTTATCTGAAGAGTTGATCAAGCAGCTTGCTATGGGGGCAATGTTACATGATGTAGGCCATGCACGTTTACCACAAGGTATAGTTAATAAGGATGATAAGCTTAACGATATAGAATACAAAGCGGTTCAAAAGCATGTCGTTCATTCTCTTGGATTAGTTAAAGGTGAGCAAGGCGTTACTCCAATGATGATGGATATGATAATCAACCATCATGAAAGAATTGACGGAAGCGGTTATCCGAGAGGTTTAAAAGGACTAAAAATTAGTAAAGCAGCAAGAATTATGGCGATTGTTGATGTATATGATGCAATGACGTCAGAGCGCCCCTATCAGCAAGGAGAAGAGCCTATACACGCTTTGCGCTATTTGCTGACGAATAAAGAACAGTTTGACCCAGTACTAGTGCAGCGCTTTATAAAATGCCTCGGTGTGCATCCAGTAGGGTCTATTGTTAAACTGACTAATGACAGGCTAGCTTTGGTATTAGCAGGTAATCAACATGCACCTACGGAGCCAAATGTGAGAGTGTTTTATAATACAAAACACATGCACCATATTACCGCCAAAGAACTTGATTTGAGTGGAACTGATCTTGATATCAAAGTAGTGGCGAGTATTCGTCCATTAGATTATCAAATTAATTTGTCTCGTTTGTTAAAAGAACATTTGTTGATTTAACAGTAATACACCGTTGTTGTTTATGTAATTTAGCAGATAATGTCGCGCCAGCTAAGCATGAAGTTGTTAACAGTAACCAAAGCAATGTGCCTAAATTAGCGTGTAGTGCAAAACAGCAAAAAGTTAATGATATAAGTGATGTAAAAATACATCCTAACCAATAGACACTAATCGGGTTATCGCATTGCCCAGCGTTGTGACATGCGCAATAAGTCGCTTTGCACCAGCAGTAGACGCTGGTCCCAGAAAATAGTAGAGCACTTAATACCAGCAGCAGCATATTCCTTATTATCCAAGTAACTTCAGTCATACTTAGTCTAAATAACTTATGCTTTATCGTCAATGCTAATGAGAATTGATTTCATTAAGTTGTGTTTATAATCATATCACCAGTGTGACTTTTGTTCTTTGATGTAAAATTGTTCGTTTGATTAGGTTGTTTGCTCTAAATTGAAGCTTTTTAATTCTGTTTTATGTAGTGTAGGCGTTTTCAAAAAGTGTGAATGTACACATGGGATTAAGAAATGTCTGTATTTAAAAAAACACTAGTGGCATCAAGCTTGATGTTAGTTTCTTCACACGCATTTGCTGCTGCATTTCAATTGGCTGAGCAAAGTGTGTCGGGTCTTGGGCGTGCCTATGCAGGTGAAGCATCAGTAGCTGATGACGCATCGGTGGTCGCGCGTAACCCTGCTCTAATGAGTCAGTTTGAGAGTGCTCAATTGAGTGTAGCGGCAATGTTTGTCGAACCTGATGTAAGCTTAAAAGGCACAACCACCAATAATGGCGTTGATGTAAGCGCGTTAGATGATAGTAGCATTGCACCAAGTGCTGTGGTGCCCGCAGCTTATTATACTCGGCCGATGGGACAGGGTTGGTATCTTGGCGTGGGTGTATACTCTCAGTTTGGTTTAGCGACTGAGTTTGCCTCAGACTATGCCCCGGGCCAAATAGCTGGTGAAACTGAGATTGTAACTGTCAATACTAATGTCAGTGTTGCATATCAAATATCAGAAGAGTTTACTATTGCCCTTGGTATAAGCCACGTTTATGCTGATGCCAAAATTATTCGTAACTTTGGCCAATCGCCATTGCCAATTCCGGCACAAACAGAGGCTGTTCATCTTGAGGGTGACGACCAAGGTTATGGTTGGAATCTTGGTCTAAGTTATCAATTAGATAAAGGCAACCGTCTTGGGTTTAATTATCGTAGTGAGACAGATATCACCTTTGAAGGGGAGTTTGCTAATCAGTTACCTACTGGTGCGCCATTTTATGGCACTGCAAATGAAAAATCCCCAGGAAGTGTCGCGATAACTTTACCTGCTATTGCTGAGTTTTCTGGGAGTCATCAGGTTAATGAGCAAAGTGCTTTGCATTTTAGCTTGCTATGGACTCAGTGGAGCAGCTTTAAAACGCTTGCTGCTAAGGTGGATGGACGTGGCACAGTATTTAGTAAAGATGAAAACTTCTCAAACTCTATGCGTTACGCGATTGGGGCAGATCATCAATATAGTGATGAGTTAACACTGCGTTTTGGCATAGCTTATGACAAGTCTCCAGCCGACCCATATCATATGTCTATTTCAATTCCAGACACTGATCGTATGTGGTATTCACTCGGTGCTGAGTATCAAGTATCAATCAATAGTTCATTGGATGTAGGTGTGAGTTTTTTGCGCGGTAAAACACAGAATTTTGTTGAAGCTGATAATCTTGGACAGGTATGGGGTTTTGAGTCAAACGGCCATGCTACTGTATTAGGCGTGCAGTATAATTTAGGCTTTTAATGTAGTACAAAGAAAAGGGCAGTTTAACTGCCCGATATTTAGCGGTTTCTCAAAGCCTATTTATAGGCTTTGTATTTTAGCTTTTTGTTCAAGCAGTTTAGTTCTAGCATCAGAGAACTCTGCAAGCTTCTCTTTTTCTTTTGCTAATACAGCTTCAGGTGCATTATTGACGAATTTGTCGTTTGCTAGCTTTTTCTCTACTTGAGCTAAGCCTTTTTCGGCTTTTTCAAGCTGTTTAGCGATACGTGCTAATTCAGCTTCAACATCAATGAGACCTGCCATGGGGATCAATATCTCAAGATTACCGACAAATGATGTTGCACAGGCTGGCGCGTCATCAATACTTTCTAAAACAGTAAAACTTTCTAGCTTAGCAAGTGCACTTAAAAAAGCTTTATTCTGCTCTAAACGACGCAAATCTTGCTCACCTGCTTTGGCCAGTAATACATTTAGTGGTTTATTAGGACTAATGTCCATTTCACCGCGAATATTACGAATTGCTAAAATAAACTGTTTTACCCATTCTAGATCAGCCATTGCAGTTTCATCTACTTGGCTTTGATCAAATTCAGGATAGCTTTGTAACATTATGGTCGTTGTATCAATGCCTGCAAGTGGTGCAACGCGTTGCCAAATTGTCTCTGTAATATATGGCGTAAGAGGATGCATTAAGCGTAATAAGCCCTCTAGTACTGTTATCAAAGTATGACGGGTGCCACGTTGCTGCGTTTCGTCACCTTTGAATAAGATTGGTTTAGTCAGCTCCAAGTACCAGTCACAGAATTGATTCCATGTGAACTCATAAATTGTATTGGCTGCAAGGTCAAAGCGGAAATTATCTAAATGTTCGGAAAATGTTTTTACTGTGCTTTGAAATTGCCCTAAGATCCAGCGATCGGCCAGTGAATGAACCATTTCACCACCATTGAAACCACAATCTTGCTCTTCTGTGTTCATTAACACATAGCGGCTGGCGTTCCAAAGTTTGTTACAGAAATTACGATAACCTTCGAGGCGGTTCATATCCCAGTTTATATCACGACCTGTAGACGCCATTGCTGCAAGGGTAAAACGCAATGCGTCTGTACCGTGAGGCTCAATGCCTTCAGCAAAGGTCTTACGTGTGTTCTTTTCAATTTTTTTAGCCAGTTGTGGCTGCATCAAATTGCCAGTGCGCTTTGTTACTAGGCTTTCTAAGTCAATGCCATCAATCATGTCCAGTGGATCGAGTACATTACCTTTTGATTTTGACATCTTATCGCCATTTTCATCACGAATAAGGCCTGTTACATAAACCGTTTTAAATGGTACTTGTGGTTTACCATTTTCATCTTTTATGAAGTGCATGGTCATCATGATCATGCGGGCAACCCAGAAGAAAATAATGTCAAAACCGGTCACTAACGTATCTGATGGGTGGAATACTTTTAAGTCATCGGTGTTTTGTGGCCAACCTTGTGTTGAAAAAGTCCACAATGCAGATGAGAACCAAGTATCTAATACATCTTCATCTTGGTTGAGTACGATATCGTCTGCAATATTGTTTTCACGGCGTACTTCAGCTTCATCGCGCCCTACGTAAACATTACCTTTTGCATCATACCATGCAGGGATACGGTGTCCCCACCAAAGTTGACGAGAGATGCACCAATCTTGTACATCATTCATCCATGAGAAGTACATATTCTCATATTGTTTTGGTACAAACTGAATGTCGCCATTTTTAACTGCATCTTTAGCAGGCTCAGCAAGAGGCGCTACACGTACATACCACTGATCAGTTAAAAGTGGCTCAATGACAACACCAGAACGATCGCCATAAGGAACGGTTAGGCTGTGATCGTCAATTTTTTCGAGTAAGCCTGCGCTGTCAAACTCTTCAATAATACGCTTACGTGCATCAAAGCGGTCTAAACCGTGAAAGCGTTCAGGCAGCGGAGCATCAAGTTCAAGCGGTTTGCCATCAAATGAGTAACTTTCACCTACTGTTAGAATAGCTGCATCTTTATTAAATACATTGATCATGGGTAGCGCATGGCGTTTACCAACTTCATTATCGTTAAAGTCGTGAGCCGGTGTGATTTTTACACACCCAGTGCCTTTTTCCATATCAGCATGCTCGTCTGCAACAATCGGAATTCGACGGTTAACGATTGGCAGCAAAATCTCTTTGCCAATTAAATCTTGGTAGCGTTCATCTTCTGGGTTAACAGCAACACCGGTATCGCCTAGCATGGTCTCAGGGCGAGTTGTTGCAACAACAATGTAGTCTTTACCATCTTGCGTTTTTACGCCATCTGCTAGCGGGTAGCGCAAGTTCCACATGTGGCCTTGTTTGTCTTTGTTTTCAACTTCCAAATCAGAAATAGCAGTGTGTAGTTTTGGATCCCAGTTTACTAGACGCTTACCTCGATAAATAAGGTTTTCTTTGTGTAAACGAACGAACACTTCTTTTACTGCTTCAGAAAGGCCTTCATCCATGGTAAAACGTTCACGATCCCAATCAACTGAAGCGCCTAAACGGCGAAGCTGTTTAGTAATGGTGCCGCCAGATTGCTCTTTCCACTGCCAAATTTTGTCAATGAATACATCACGACCTAAGTCATGACGTGTTTTACCTTCTTCAGCAGCTAACTTACGCTCTACAACCATTTGTGTTGCAATACCTGCGTGGTCAGTACCTACTTGCCATAAAGTATTATTGCCTTGCATCCGCTTATAACGGGTTAAGGTATCCATGATGGTGTCTTGGAAAGCATGCCCCATATGTAAGCTACCAGTGACATTAGGTGGGGGGATCATAATTGAATACGCATCGCCTGTACCTGATGGCTTAAAATAGCCATTTTCTTCCCAGTCTTGGTATAAAGACTGTTCTATATCTTGTGGATTATAGGTTTTATCCATTTCACAGAACCTTAATAAATACTTTAATTTTCAATTTCTTTGGTTGAAATACTGGCGCCAAGTTGGCGTAGGTGCTTAAACCGCTCTCGTGCTGCTTGTGTCGCCTGAGGTTCATTTGGTACAAAGTCATAAACCTGCGTAAAGCGACGAATAAAGTCTGGAAGCTTAGTTGCTAAGTTGATAAGTACCGAGCGTCTACCTACCGGGGGCGTTTGCCCAATCTCTACAGGTGCACCGCCTTTAGGCCCTTCTCCTTGAAGATTATGAGGTACAAAGCTATCAGCTTCAAAACACCATAAATGTTCATCAATAGAGTGAGCATCATCAATGCAATCAACATAGATAAATACTCGTTGACCAGATCTATATTGCTTTGCAGCTGCACGAGCGGCGAGATCAAAATGAGCCGGTAGTTTAGCGTCCGGCTCATTGTTATGTTTTAACACATAAAATTGTGCATTGATGGTCATGGTGTTGACTTCATTATGTGCGGTTACTCTGTATTTCTACAGGCAAAACTCAGCGTTCAAAATAAAGCTGCATTTTGACACAGAAACCTCATGCCATCAATCGTCCTTGCTGGGTTAATCTTGTTGTACGTCTGTAACGTTAACACGATTTAATAAGTACTGAGTTAACATTGGAACAGGGCGGCCTGTTGCGCCTTTATTTTTACCACTACGCCAAGCTGTGCCTGCGATATCTAAATGGGCCCAATTATACTTTTTGGTGAATTTAGATAAAAAGCATGCGGCAGTAATAGTGCCTGCTGCGCGACCACCTAAGTTTGTAAAATCAGCAAATGGGCTTTCTAACTGTTCTTGATAGTCATCCCATAGCGGTAACTGCCATGCACGGTCGCCACTTTGCTCACCGGCTTTAAGTAGGTCGTGTGCTAAAGGGTTGTGAGTAGATAGTAAACCCGTGGCATGTGCACCGAGTGCTACAATACAAGCACCTGTTAAGGTAGCAACATCGACAACTGTTTCAGGCTCAAACGCTTCGACATAGGTGAGCGCATCGCATAATACTAAACGGCCTTCAGCATCGGTGTTAAGCACTTCAACAGTTTGTCCCGACATTGTTGTTAAAATGTCACCAGGGCGGTAAGCGTCTGAGCTAGGCATATTTTCACAACCTGCAAGTACGCCAATAACATTGATTGGCAATTGCATTTCCACCAATGAGCGCATTAATCCCAATACCCCAGCTGCGCCCCCCATGTCGTATTTCATTTCATCCATTGCCTCGCCGGGTTTTAAAGAAATACCACCGGAGTCAAAAGTTAGCCCTTTGCCGACAAACACAATCGGGGCTTGTTCTTCATTAGCACCGTTATAATGGATCACCGACATAACAGATTCATTGGCACTACCTCGGCCAACGGCTAGGTATGAATGCATACCTAGCTCTTCCATTTCTTTTTCACCAACTAGGTTAACTGAAACATTGTTAAACTCTTCCAATGCCTTTGCTTGTTCACCTAAATAGCGTGGGTTACAAATATTAGGTGGCATGTTAGCGACGTCTTTACATAATTTAGCACCAGAGGCAATGGCTAAGCCATGTTCAATCGCCGACTCACCGATGGTTAATTCGCGACGAGTTGGCACATTAAATACAATTTTACGAAGTGGACGACGAGGGTCGACTTTTTTGCTTTTAAGATGATTAAACGTGTAAAGGCAATCTTGAGTCGTCTCAACAGCTTGGCGTACTTTCCAGTAAGTATCTCGACCTTTAACGTGTTGTTCAGTTAAGAAGCAGACGGCTTCCATTGAGCCTGTGTCATTGAGGGTATTGATTGTCTTAGAAATAATTTGCTTATACTGTTTGTCGTCTAATTCGCGTTCTTTACCACAGCCGACCAATAATATGCGCTCACTGAGAACGTTTGGAACATGATGTAACAACAGTACTTGTCCTGGTTTTCCTTCAAGGTCACCACGACGTAATAAATTTGAGATGTAACCATCACTGATCTTATCCAGCTGTTCACCTATGGGAGATAAGCGGCGAGGCTCATATACACCAACTACGATGCAGGCACTGCGCTGTTTCTCTGGGCTACCACTTTTTACGCTGAATTCCATTGCGACTCCTGAGTCTAAAGTTATGTCTTTTTGAACTTTATGCCGAAGTGACTATCAATACCATAAATGTTTGATTATATCTGGCTGTTGGTATGATAATTAAATTTGATGGCATATAATAAACTGACTAAAATAACCAGTTTACTCAAAATCTCCCACTATTCCAGTGAAAGACGAAGTTTTATAGGGGCACACATTGCTAATCTTTCGTTATTTAACTGCTGAGGTGCTAAAATCGCAGATCGCCGTGTTTCTCACGTTGATGACGATTTTTTTGTCACAAAAGTTTGTTCGTATCCTAAGTGATGCATCAGACGGTGACTTGCCAGCGAAACTTGTGGCATCAGTGCTAATGCTAAAATTACCACAATTGGCCGTGTATATCCTGCCACTAAGCCTGTTTTTAGGTATTATTTTGGCCTATAGCCGAGTGTATGCAGACAGTGAAATGACAGTGCTACGGGCTTGTGGTGTGAGTGAATGGTACGTGGTACGTGTGACTTTAGTTTCTAGTTTGGTATTTGCTCTGTTGGCTGGTGTTGTGAGTTTATATATCGCCCCTTGGGCATCTGAAAAAGAATACCAATTAAAAGAGCAAGCTGAAGCTGAGTCAGGTTTGGCGGCGCTCAGAGCTGGTCGTTTTCAGCAAACAGGCAATGAAAAAGCGGTGGTGTTTGTACATAATATTCTTGAGCAAGGCCGGGAACTAAATAAAGTGTTTGTAGCGCAGTTGCCAAATAAAGATTCAAATCAGGCTGCACGTATAGTTTATGCTCAAAAAGGGCGAGTTATTGAACAAGAAAGCGGTGAACAACAATTAGTTCTTAATGATGGAAAACGTTATGAAACTGACGGTCTAAGTCAAGCGATGAACAAAACCGAATTTGCCAGTTATCAAGTACAAATTCGAGAACAAATTATTGAACACCAAAGGCGTAAATTAGAAGCAATTCCAACATTACAATTACTTGAAATGGATACGCCCCAAGCCGCAGCTCAGTTTCAATTGCGACTGTCAGTTCCCATTTCAATTATACTCCTAACGCTATTAGCCGTACCTTTAAGTGTGGTAAACCCTCGTCAAGGGAAATTTGCTAAATTAGTACCTGCAATTGGCCTATATCTCGGTTATTTTATTTTACTGAACGCTGGAAAGTTTTTGGTTGCTGAAGGAAAAATTCCGTCCGCAGTTGGCTTGTGGTGGATTCACCTATGCGTACTGTTTATTGGTACTTATTTAATCGCTAAAGGGCGGCCATTTGGCGTTTGGATACGCTCGGTACTAACAAAACGGGCGTCATTAGCATGATGAAAACACTAGATTGGTATTTAGGTCGAAGTATTTTGCAAACCACAGGGTTTGCCCTTTTAGTATTTGTAGGAATAAATACCTTAATTAAATATATAGAACAGTTAAAGTCAGTCGGTCGGGGTAGTTATGATATGGCAGACGCTATGCTTTATACATTTTATAGCATGCCTGCTGATATCGTGGTGTTTTTTCCTATGGCCGCTTTAATCGGTGGACTTACTGGACTTGGAGCGCTTGCTGCTAGTAGTGAACTGGTGGTGATGCAAGCAGCTGGAATGTCACGCTTACAGATCATTGGCTCGGTAATGAAAACAGCCATAGTATTGGCGTTGTGTATGATGGCGCTGGGCGAGTGGGGTGTTCCACAGGCTGAAAAGGCCGCTAAACAGTTACGTAACAACGCTATTTTTGGTGGTGAAGTGTTTAATGCTCAAAAAGGAGTATGGGCTAAAGATGGCAGTAATTTTATCAATATTGGCAATATCGAAAAGTCAGGCGACCTAAAAAATGTCAGTATTTACTATTTTAATGATGACTTAGAGCTAAACAAAGTCATGCGTGTGGTGCACGCCAAGAGTGTGCCCCAAGGTTGGGTTTTTAACGGTGTTGAAGAAGTAATCTTGAGTCAAGATAGAATAACCACCCATTATCGTGAGTCGCAAATATATAATTCGCAGCTTACCGCTGAAAAATTAGATGTGGTGTCTGTTGACCCAGAATCTCTTTCATTTAGAGGTATTTGGTCATACTTATCTTACCTTGAGCAAAATGATCAAGATACCAGTAGTTATGACTTGGCGTTATGGAGAAAGGTCATGCAGCCGCTCACCATTGCAGTCATGCTTTTGGTGGCACTGTCATTTATTTTTGGCCCACTGCGTTCAGTGAGTATGGGTGCTAGAATTATTATGGGTGTGATAACTGGGCTTGTATTTCATTTAAGCAATGAAATATTTGGCCCGATTGTGATGGTTTACAACGTACCTGCGATACTTGGGGCGATGATGCCCAGTGTTTTATTTGTGGTTATTGCCAGCTATTTACTTAAGCGTAAACAATAGCTTTATTAAGCCCAGTGCTTTTTCTGGGCTTATCGGTTTTAATCTAAGTTGTTATACACTTTTTTATTTTCTTGCTTAGTTAATACAACAACCTCTGTTTTACAGAGCAAATCTTGTAAAGCGCGTTTTTGTTTATAATCTACTAACACGAGTAAGTTGCCTAAACCACACAAGGCGCAGATACTGCGCAATATGGCTGTGGTCCATGGTAACAGCTCACCTGATTGAGTTTGCACCTTTAACCGCCATGCCCTCATACCAATCGTTTGCCCGCTTTTAGTCCAAAAGTAAGCAAAGAATAAGGTGCTCACCAGTACTAAAAGAGCAGCTCGAATACTGTATAGAATCGGTGAAGTTTGAATAAATGCAGATACATCCTGGTGTTCGCCAAGTTGTAGTACACCTGCTGACATCAAGCCTTGCACAATTAATAGATAAACAACGGTGGTTAACATTGCAAAGGCAATCACAACTAAGCCATCGTAGATAAGAGAGGCTAATCGTCGAAAAAAACCGGCATTAGGAAACTGTGTCATATGCGTGCTCTACTTAAATAAACAGAATTAATTACATAGTATTTTACACAATGGGGCTAGTAATGGCGAAAATCATTGTTCCTGGCCATTTACACTCTGTTTTGTACAAATACCAAGCAGTTGAGCTGGTTAAGTTAAAAATTACTTGCCCAGCGAAGCGATGTTTGTATAATGCAAAGCATAGAGACGAAGGCATTATAAACAAAGCTTAAGCTCAAAGTGGTTTTTCTTTATTTTCTCTTGTTTAGAAGATGAAAGAAAAATTATGCCAGTGTGATGGAATTGGTAGACATGACGGATTCAAAATCCGTTGCCTTCGGGCGTGGCGGTTCAAGTCCGCCCACTGGTACCACTTTTTATGACCCTAGCCATTTGGTTAGGGTTTTTTTATACCTGAATTTCAGTAATGATAACAGCGCATATTTTATTAACGTGTGTGGCGGCCACCGAGTGGCGGCCACCGAGTTGCTCAATAACCAACAACAAAAGTTTATTATCAAACCTTGGAAGCACTCTTCACCTCTGCCAAACTTCAGCGCCAGTTGCTCATGCGATTTAAAAAATCAATTTAGGCTTCGAGGATTAAAGCTTTAATGAAGGCTGTTGGAATGACTGGTTAGTGTTTGTATGAAGCTTATTTTCACCCAAATCAAACAATGAACTTAGCTCAACGCCAAGTTCATTGTTTGGCAGAGCATTCGTGCTCAGGCTGTTTATTTGGTATCGAATAAAACACCAATAAAGCTACAAGCTGCAAAGGAGGAATGACTGACAGTAGCAAGATTATAAACGCATCTTTTACTGGCTTCTCTCTACTTCTTCTTAGCAGAAAAAAGGCTAATATAGGAAACAGTAGGCTTAATATCACAAAATACCCTACCCATCTCACATTTATATCAATTGGCATACTGTCTATTCCTTGTTAGTTAGGTTCAATGCTGCAAGCTGGGCAGTCTGAAATCGTAACAGAAGTATTGAAATAACCATGATCCCAACCGACAATATTTATGCCATATAGTGATGATAATGCTCTAAAGCGTTCCCAGTTTCCAGTACCCTCTGAAAAGCGATAAATGCCCCCAATATCGTTCCGCCCTGTTGGAATTGTGTTACCGTCAGAGTCCATGGCTTTCATTGGTTCAAATTCTGGGTCGCCGTCTATATTTACACCAGTCACTTTGAATCGAATGATACTGCCATCTGAAAACTCGATATCAATTACGAAGTTAATGTTATTAGCTAACTTTCCTAGCATTGTCACTGCAACACCCGTGTATATACCGATTTTATCGTAGATGTTGGACTGGTGTATAAACTCATTCGTGACTCTACCAAACCCTCTACTTCGATACACTTTATATGCGGATGTGTAGCTGTTGCTGACAAAATTTTTAGTCTCTATCTCTTGTTCGAGTGCTTTGTATTCAGAGGAGAGTGTTTCAGCTCTGTTAAGTGCATCAGCACTTGGCGTTCTACTAAATACTATAGTTTTATTGAATTCTGGGTCGTATTCAATATCATAACTTAATACCATCCCTTTCTTTATATCTACAACTTCGTATCGACCATGTTGTTTATTGGAAGCATTAAACTCTTTTATTGCTTCACGCTTACTTGTGACACTAGAGCAATCAAAACATCCTAGTAGCTCAGCTTTGGCCGTTTTAGTGAGTGTGCTCAACAAGCAAAAGATAATAATAAATAAAGTATGATATTTCATAGTGAGTTCCTTCTTTAGTGTGGTGTGTTGAATAGTCCATATTCATAGATTGAGAGTATAGTCGGGGGGTCGGATTAAACTAATTTAAAATGATGTAAGAAAAAGCCCACATATACTTCTAATTGCTCGATTTGTTTTAGGCGCTAACAAAGATGAACACAAGTATTTTGTTTTTATCTACGCAAAATCGTCGGTTACACGTTACGCTGCTTTATGTCATTTTTGAGTCATATACTCTATGTCTAAGTTGCTAACACGCGATATAGAGCATTCTCACGGGGTTTTGTTGCCACAGTAAGTGCTATATCACCGCACGGCAATTGCTAGATGGTTCATTTCGTGTTGCTGTGCAAGTTTATGAAGACTACTTTCACCTTGATTTTTGGCGCGATGGCGCACTAATAGAATGTCTAACTTGGCCGCCACGCTGGTGGCGCTAATATCAGTTAAGAGTCCACCCACTGGGCCCACTTTTTATGACCCTAACCATTTGTTTAAGGTTTTTTATTTCTTAAATTTGAGTATCGATTTATGGATGAGTCGACGTAGCTACCACTTGCAAGTGGCGATTGAATATTCTAAGTGCCTGCACAGGAATTAACTATTATCGCTATGTTTGCTAAATAGGCTGATTTTTTATTCCATACACAATGTTTTAAACTCAGAAGTGTGGTTAATTTTTTGTAATTTTTTACCCTTTATTTTCAATCAATTCCAGTTAGTACCAAAAATAGGAATAATATTTTAACTTTTATTTCGTAATTTTTTATTTCTTAAATTCTAGACGCTTGGAATATCTTGCCTATACTAACCATGAAGACAACGTGTCAATGTATTGCTCCTGTGCTTTTTAGCATCGTAGGAGTATAGCGTGCTAGCTTTATATAGTTAAGCTTGGTGGTCGCGCAATCGTGTTTTGATGATGGATCGCAAATAAAAACAGTTTGGTTTGTTGCGATTTTAGCAAATTATTATGGGCGGCTACTATGCAATTACCACTTCCTTATCAAGTTGATGGACTATCACCTTTTAATATCTCGAGTGAAGCCTTTTTACCTCTATATCAAATCTCACATAACTAATTAATTTTGTTTTGCCATGTCGGCTTTCGCTCACGGCAACTTTATTAGCTAACCAACTTTTAACTATATAAGCAGCTTTGGTAGGGACGTTGCGACTCACTTTGCTAAGCAAAGTAACTTTTCATTTCAGCTGTATGTATTTTAAATTAATGAGGAAAGGCATATGTGTGGAAATAAAGTAAGCCGATATGGCTTATTATTTACTTGGCTAATGTGTATGGGTGTTCTCTTCACCTCTGCACATTTGAAGGCTCATGAAAAGCCTTTATTACTTGTTGACAAGCAAGTTCAAACAGCGAGTGCATTTGATGCGCTCTCAGATGATATGGACATAAAACCATATCATCTGGATAGTTCATTGTTACCACAAAATACCAATCAACCAAAGTATTCAGAGCTCCATTTAATGTCTCATGGCGGGCCAGGTTGGTTGTTGGTTAATGGTCAAAAAATACATAATAACACGCATGAATATGAGCAGTTTATTGCCCATGTAGAATCGTTACTTTCACCTACAGGTAAATTATATTTATATGGGTGTGATGTGGCAAAAGGTGAGCAGGGTAAATATTTTGTTGATAAGCTGCACAAGCGACTGAATAGGCCTGTATATGCTTCAATTAACAAAACTGGCAACGTTAAAAATGGCGGTGATTGGGTTTTAGAGTACTCTTCAACTTCAAGTAAGTGGCAGTTAGCGCAAAATATGGCGGGTTTTGAAGGTGTATTAGCTCATCCAAGTGATGTAACGTTTCAAAACGGTGGGCCTGCACTACTCAGTGATCCAGTTACTTTCAACGGAGTGACATATTCTCATAACCTCCCTGCGACGGGTAAAATGGCCAGATATAATGACTCAGTGGATGGTCGAGATCGTCGATTTGGGATTACAGATGAGCTAAATGCAGATAACGCATTACTTTATCATATTTCTGATGGAGGGGTGTTGACAAAAGCACCTGTAGGTGATGTTGATTACCGCTTTAAAAGTAGCAATGGTGATGAGTTTAGGTTGGTCTCAATGGAAGCGGGTTCAATCACAGATATCACTTCAGTCGAAAATACCGTCAATCATATAGTGACAATAACAGGGTATAAAAATGATGTAAGTGCAGTCTCAGAGACAGTAGACTTTACGCAGGCCATACCAGAAAGTGACCCAAGTTCAATAACGTATGTGCGCACAGTATTAACGGCAGAAAATCAATTAACGACTTTTAATGACGGAGTGTTGACGTTTGATGAAAGTTGGCAAGATATTGATGAGGTACGTTTTACCACAACAGGCCAAGCCAGCAAAGTGACTTTTGTGGTGATAGACACCATTGATTTTGAAGCTGCGGTATCTGATAACGCGCCACCAGCGATGACATCACTTAATTTATCTGGATCCCCAAGTGGCAATGATACTACTGTGACTTACACTGCTGTATTTGATGAATCAGCCACTAACGTTTCAACTGATGATTTCACTTTAAGTACGGTGACTGGAAACGCTTCGGGTACTATAGCCAGTGTGTCAGCATCATCTGGCTCATCTATTACTGTGACCGTCAATGGCATAAGTGGTACGGGTAGTATTAGATTAGACTTAAATGCGAACACCAATATTGTTGATGGGCTAGGCAATGGTAATAACACCAATGGGTATGTTGCCAGTTTTAATGGTGCTGTCCATGCGGTCGATACCGTTGCGCCTAGCGTAAGTAGCGTATCTGCATCGAGCAATGATGGTACATATAAAGTAGGAGACACGGTTACGGTAACTGTTGGCTTTAACGAAGCAATTACAGTAACAGGGTCACCTACAATAACACTAGAAACCGGTACAACCGATAGAACCGCAACCTATAGTAGTGGCTCGGGTAGTGATACGCTTAGTTTTGCTTATACTGTTCAATCTGGTGACGTCAGTAGTGATTTAAGTTATACATCTACATCGGCACTAGCGCTTGCAGGAGGCACTTTAAATGATGCGGGTGGAAATGCTGCAACATTAACGCTTGCAACGCCTGGAGCAACTAATTCATTGTCAGCAAATAAGGCGTTGGTGATTGATGGTGTAGCACCGGTGGTAAGCAATGTTTCTTCAACCACGACGAATGGTTTATATAAAGTGGGCGACTCAATCGTAGTGACGGTCACATTCGATGACGCGGTTACGGTAACAGGCACGCCAACATTAACTCTTGAAACGGGTGCTAATGATAGAGCGGCTAGTTATGTCAGTGGCTCAGGGTCTACAACGTTAAACTTCTCTTACACGGTTCAGTCAAATGATGTGAGCAGTGACTTAGCTTATGTGAGTACATCTGCTTTGGCCTTAGCGGGTGGTTCAATAAGTGATTCGGCTGGTAATAATGCATCTTTAACATTAGCAACGCCAGGCGCTACTAATTCATTGTCGGCCAGTAAAGCCTTGGTGATTGATGGTGTGGTGCCGACTGTAAGCAGCGTATCCTCTTTTACAGCTAACGGCACTTATAAAGTTGGCGACTCACTTACAATAACCGTCACATTTAGTGAAAATGTAACTGTAACGGGCACGCCAACGTTGACCTTGGAAACTGGCACTAATGATAGAGTGGCAAGTTACATTTCAGGTTCAGGCGGAACGTTGTTAAGTTTCTCATATACAGTGCAATCAGGCGACCTTAGTAATGATTTAGCTTACACTACGTCTTCAGCGCTAGCACTTAACGGAGGCTCAATTAATGACTCTTCGGGTAATACTGCTACGCTCACTTTACCAACTCCTAGTACAGCAAATTCACTCTCTGCAAATAAAGCATTTGTTATTGACGGGGCATTACCAACGCTCGATGCGAGCAATTCAACGCCGGCGAATGGTAGCTATGGTTTGGCTGCTAACGGCAATTTGGTAATGAGCTTTTCTGAAGCTGTCGCTTTAGGTACAGGTAATATAACGCTGGTTAATGCGGCAAATTCTAGTGTGATCGAAACTTTTAACGTTGCGACTGGAACGGGCAGTAACGGTGGTACTGTGACTGTGAATGGCAATACGGTAATTATTAATCCAGGCACAGACTTATCGGCAGGTGTTGGTTATGCAGTACAGGTAGATACAACGGCTATAACAGATAGTGCTGGTAATACATTTGTAGGTATTACCAATAATACAACGTATGCAGTCACGGTTGCGGCTAATGTAGTATTAAGTGTTGATAACACGTCTATTTTAGAAAAGTCAGGCCAAGCAATGGTTACCTTAACACTCAAAGATAGCGCAAGTAATGACTTTAATGCACCTGCAAATGTGTCTGTCACTTTAAGTTTTGGCGGTACTGCGACAGGTTCTGGTACTGATTATTCTTTGGGCGGGTCTATTGCAGGTAATACAGTGACCATTAGTAGTGGTTCAGCATCGCAAACCTTTACGATTACAGGTATTGATGATGCCCCAACTTCAGATGATGGGGAAACTGTTATCGTAGATGTTAATACTGTTACTACTGGTAATGCCGCTGAGTTGGGAACGCAGCAAGTTACAATTACTTTAGACGAAAATAACCCTCCAGTATTTATTGGCTTAGATGCCACGCCTAACTTTACAGAGAATGGTTCGGCAGTCGTGTTTGATTTGAATGTCGCGGTCTCAGATACTGAACTAGATGCGTTAAGTAACGGTAATGGTGACTACAATGGTGCAAGTCTTACAATCGCCCGTAACGGTGGAGCGAATACCAGTGATACTTATGGAAATACAGGGCAATTGGGTGCGCTTACGCAGGGTCAAACGTTTGATTACAACAATACTTCTGTAGGTACTGTTACCGCGAATGGTGCTGGTACTCTAACCTTAACCTTTAATAGCAATGCAACAACCGCTATTGTAGGGAATGTGTTACGAAATATTAGTTATTCCAATAGCTCTGAAGCCCCCGGCACATCAGCTACATTAAACTGGACTTTTAATGATGGTGTATCCAATAGTGAAGGTACAAATCAAATAGTGGTAAGCATCACAGAAGTTAATGACGCTCCAACGCTAGATAATTCGCAAACCCCAGTTTTAACTGCGATAAATGAAGATGTATCAGGAGCTAATAACACCGGAGTGGAAATTGACACTTTGGTAGTTGATAATTCTATCGGCGATGTAGATGGAGGGGTTGTTGAAGCTATTGCAGTAACCATGGTTGATAATACTAATGGTAGCTGGCAGTACAGCACTGACAATGGTAGTAATTGGAGTGATTTTAGTGTAACTACAGGGCAAAGTGTTGATTTAACAACTGCAGCTCGGTTGCTTGATGGGACATTGACTGTTGGCACGACTCAAAAAATCAGATTTGTACCGAGTGAGCATTATAATGGCTCTGCAACCTTTACCTTTATTGCTTGGGATAAGTCATCAGGTACGGCTGGTGATACAGCTGATGCGACGAATAAAGGTGGTATAACAGCATTCTCAAATATATCTGATACGGCATCCGTTACTATCAATGCACAACTTGATGCGCCAACGCTGTCTATGGCAGCTAGCCTTAATTACACCGAAAATGCTTTAGCAACTTCACTCGATAGCCAAGCATCTGCGACTGACCCAGATGGGGATGCTAGCTGGCAAGGTAATGATGCTCAATTAGTCGCGTCAATTAGCAGTGGTGCTTTAGCAGAAGATAGCTTAAGTATTGCAACCAGTGGTGACTTTAGCATTAGTAATGCACAGCTAAGCTACCAAAATTCAGTGATAGGTACTATTAGCGAAACTAGCGGTACTGCCAATGATGGTGTAGTTTCGGGCGGAGACACTTTAACGGTCAACTTATCCGCCAGTACCAATGCAATTACGCAAGCATTGGTTAGGGCGCTGAGTTACCAAAATAGTAGTGATAACCCCTCTATAGCGGCAAGAACTGTCACTGTTCAGCTTACCGACAATGAATCCAGTTCGATATCTGATAACGTAACTGTCAATGTGAGTGCTGTAAATGATGCTCCGATTATTACTGGTATACCAATAACAATAGTTGCACAAGGTGAGAGCTACAGTTTTACCCCAGTGGGAAGTGATGTTGATTCAACTATATTAACTTACAACATACAGAATAAACCTACTTGGCTAAACTTTAATTCAAATAATGGTTCAATCACGGGCACTCCGGGTAACAGCGATGTTGGTACTGCGCAGAATATCGAAATAACGCTAACTGATGGTTCATTCAGTTCGAGCCTTGGTGTATTTAACTTAGTCGTGACAAACGTGAATGATGCGCCATCGATTACTGGCACACCAAATACTAAAGTATCGCAAAACGATACCTATAGCTTTACTCCACAGGCAAATGATATTGATAATGATAGTTTGAGCTTTAATGTTGCGAATGCGCCAAGTTGGCTTACCTTAGATTCAAATAGTGGTTTGTTAAGTGGTGTGCCGCAACAACAAGATGTGGGTACAGCTTCTGGGATTGTGTTATCGGTATCAGATGGCAGTGTATCAGTTAATTTACCTGCGTTTAGTATTGAAGTAGTTAATGTTAATGATGCGCCAACCATAACTGGGACACCAGCTACGTCAATCTTGGAAGGCGAACAATACAGCTTTATACCAAGTGCTACAGATTTAGACGGTGATGCCTTGACATTTAGTGTGGCAAACCTACCCAGTTGGGCAACTTTTAGTGCTTCAACGGGGGCGGTTGCTGGTGTGCCAGGTAAGGGTGATATAGGTACTACCAGTGGTGTAATAGTAAGCGTATCAGATGGCAGTGTATCAGCTAATTTACCTGCGTTTAGTATTGAAGTAGTTAATGTTAATGATGCACCAACCATATCAGGAACCCCAGCAACTTCAGTGCTTGCTGGTGAGCAATATAGCTTTACGCCAAATTCAGCAGACTCAGATGATGATACCTTGACATTTAGTGTTGCAAACCTACCTAGTTGGGCAACGTTTAGCGCTGCAACTGGCACAATTTCAGGTGTTCCTGATGAAAGTGATATTGGCACAACAAGTGGTGTGGTAGTAAGCGTCTCGGATGGTACTTTAAGTTCAAGTCTTGCAGCCTTTAACTTAACTGTACTAAAAGTAAATACGGCGCCAGTGGTAACACCCCAAACACTATCATTGGAAGAAGATGCGACATTAGGTATTACTGCATCCGCGACTGATGCCCAAAATGATACACTTACATTTGCAATCGTGTCACCACCGAGTAATGGTACTTTAACTCAATCAAATGTCGGTTGGGTATATCAGCCAGTGCAAGATTTTAATGGACAGGATAGTTTCAGCTATACAGCTAGTGATGCTGAGTTAACTTCAGAGCCTGCGGTTGTATCACTTGAAATTACTCCCTTAAATGATGAACCTAATGCACAAGATGATACCTTTACATTGGTACAAAACAGCTCTAACACATATACATTGTCAGTATTAAATAACGACTCTGATGTGGATGGAGATACTCTAATAGTTCAAGGTGCAAAAGCCAGTATCGGTAGTGTTAGTGTTGCGCAGGGTGCATTGCAGTATCAGGCACCAGATGGTTTTAGTGGAGAAGTTCAGTTCAGTTATGCAATATCAGATGGCAATACAGGTAGAGATACAGCTGACGTTGATTTGCAAATAACTGGTGAATCGGATGGGGAGAAGCCCGTACTGACTGTACCCAATGATGTTACGGTGAATGCTACAGGTTTATTCACAAAAGTTGACTTAGGTGTTGCGTCAGCAGTTGATAGCTTAGGTAACCCAGTACCAGTATCACTGGTTGATAGAGCGACTACCTTTGCACCAGGGCTGAATAGTGTTTACTGGCAGGCTGTTGATGATAATGACTTGAAAACGATTGCGAAGCAGCAAGTAACTGTAATGCCGTTAATATCTTTAAGTAAAGATCAAGTGGTAACTGAAGGGAATAGTGTTTCGGTAGATGTATTACTTAATGGCCCAGCGCCAAGTTATCCAGTTACAGTCAACTACAGTGTCTCTGGTAGTGCTGATGGTACTGATCATGATGTGCAAAGTGGCGTAGTGACAATTTCGAGTGGTACACGAACGTCGATACAATTTAGTGTATTCAGCGATAGTGTTGTTGAGCAAGTTGAGACAGTTGTAATTAGTTTGGATGCCGGAGTTAATTTAGGCAATAAGAGCCAAACAACAGTTCGTATCTTTGAAGGTAACATAACACCAGTTGTTAAACTCAACGTTGAGCAATCTACTGAAACCCGGTTAACGGTCGCGCAAAATGAGGGCTTGGTTAATGTGCTCGCACAAGCAACTGATGCGAATCCACAAGATCAGCTGACCTTAAACTGGAATTCATCTTTGACAAATCAAAGTGCTCAAAGCAACCTGTTTACCTTTGACCCAAGCGTTGTCACGCCAGGTGTGTATCCAGTTACAGTGACAGTAACCGACAGTGCTTCACCCGCGCTTAGTGGTAGTGAAACAGTGTATATTGATATAACCACAGAGCTGGCAGCTTTAAGTTCTGAAGACTCTGATGGGGATTTAATCCCTGATGATCAAGAAGGTTACGCTGACTCAGATGGCGATGGCATAGCGGATTTCTTAGATGCAATAGATGAGTGTAATGTTGTGCCAGGGCAAGTGACTAACCAGAATGCATTCTTAGCAGAAGGCGATCCAGGTGTTTGTTTGCGTAAAGGTGCTGTTGCAGCGCAAGATAGTCGCGGAGGGTTGGAATTAAGCGATGATACTCAACAGGGCAATATCAGTGCAGACAGTGAAGTTACCAACGTAGGCGGGGTGTTTGATTATATTGCTTATGGCTTACCTGAAGTTGGGCAAACGTATCGCTTAGTACTGCCGCAAACTCTGCCAATTCCAGCAAATGCGGTATATCGTAAGTACACTGACGCACAAGGTTGGAGAGATTTTGTTGAAAATGGCAACAACCAGGTCTTCAGTAGTGCGGGTGAGGCAGGGTACTGCCCTCCTCCAGGTGATGCACTATGGCAAGCTGGACTAACGGAAGGTCATTGGTGTGTTCAATTAGAAATTGAAGATGGAGGTCCTAATGATGCTGATGAAAAAGCCAACGGTACAATCGTTGATCCAAGCGGTGTTGGGGTGTTCTTGTCTGATAACCAAATACCGGTGGCTAATGCTGATACCTTTAGTATGCAGTGGAATAGCAGTGCAGTGATAGACGTATTAGAAAATGATACAGATGCAGATGGTGATACACTAACAATTGCACAAGCAAGCGCCCAGTTTGGTGTTGTAGAAGTAACCGCTGAGCAGCAATTACGGTTTACTCCTGCAGCCAACTTTGTAGGAGAAGATGTGATTAGCTATAGCATTACAGACTCTCAAGGTGGCACGAGCTTTAGCACTGTCACGGTTACTGTGGTCGGTAATCAAGCACCTGTAGCTCAAAATGACAGTGCTCAAACTGCAAATAGGAGTTTGGTTGTTATTGATGTCTTAGCTAATGACAGTGATGCAGAAGGTGATGAACTCACTATCACACAAGCGAGTGCCTCAAATGGCGATACATTTATCAATGAAGGTAAAAGTATTAGCTACGTACCGAACGCAGGTTTTGCGGGTGAAGATATGGTGATGTACCGCATTAGTGATGGAAAAGGTGGTGTAGGTGAAGCGATGGTGGTGGTCACTGTAGCTGAGAATATGCCACCAGAAGCCAACCCTAATCGCACGAGTGTGGATTATGAGTCTACTGTATTGATAGATGTATTAAGCAATGACTCAGACCCTGAATCAGACACTCTGACGCTAACACTCGCAACGGCTGATGTTGGTGCTGTTACTATCATGGATAATGGTCTACTGCGTTATACACCAAAATCAGGCTATGTTGGCATGGATACGATAACCTATACAGTGCAGGATGAATTTGGTGCACAGGCAATAGGGGTAGTTAGCGTACAAGTAACCAAACCCGTATCGGATGGCAGTGGTGGTAGCTTGTTATGGTTAATGTTATTACTTGTTCCTTTTGGAGCCTCCAGACGGTTAGCCATTAAACGCTAAAAAGGTAAGTTACAATAAAACGGTCTGAACTTTGTTCAGGCCGTTTTTTTATTCCTCGATTTATTTTTAAGCACTGATACCAGTCAGCTTAATTAGGGTCTGTTGATCTTTGAGGTATGAATTTTGTTCAAATCAAAGGCTTTCATTACGAGAAATGAGCCATGTAGCATAATAGTTTATGTCAGTTGCGAATGACAAAGTAGTGGAAGTCTTTGGTTGAACCCTTTGAGCAGCGCCATTCGGGTATTTTTTCTGCCTTATCACCTAGCTGACATAGAATAACGATGCGATATAGGTCCTGCCTTGCAAAAACACACAGCAAAGAACAACAGACCCGAAGTACTCTATTTTGAGGTAATGAAACTTTATCAATAATAAGGCGTAAATTTACTATCTATTTGTTTTAAAATAAAAATTCCAGCCCGGCTAGTGTCAAGTTTAACCCCGCAAAACGATTAAGTATTATTGCGCATTGGTATAATAGGTATGAGCACAAGCATTTCTTCTGTAACTGCGCTAAAATAGTCGGTTACACCTTATGCTGCTTTATGTCATTTTTGAGTCATATACTCTATGTCTGAGTAGCTACCACACGACATTATTCGCATTCTCACGGGGTTTTTGTATGTCAGATAAGTGCTATATCACCGCACAGCAATTGCTAGAAGATTCATTTCGTGTTGCCGCGCAAGTTTATGAAGACGACTTTCGTCCAGATTTTATCATTGGCATTTGGCGCGGTGGCGCACCAATTGGAATAGCTGTTCAAGAATACTATGACTATAAAGGCATAGAAACAGACCACATAGCTGTGCGTACGTCGTCTTATTACGGCATTGGCAAGCAATCAAAAGAGATCAAAGTTCACGGTTTACATTACATTATAGAAAACGCCAATGCTGGGGATTCATTATTAATCGTAGATGACGTGTTTGACTCTGGTCGCAGCATTTATGCGTTAAAAGAAAAGCTTGCTGAACTAATGCGCTTGAACTTGCCAAAAGATATCCGTGTGGCTTGCCCTTATTATAAGCCAAACAATACTAAAGTGCCTATGAAGCCTGATTACTATATTCATGAGTCGGATGAGTGGCTGGTATTTCCACATGAGCTTTCTGGGCTTACGCCAGATGAAATCATTGCAGGTAAATCAGACTTGAGTAATATCAAAGCGTTATTTAAGTAAGACATAGCGCTAAGCTGGCCAGTCTGAAGGCCAGCTTATTTCTATATTTGTGCAAAACTATCTACAAAATCTTCTAGCGCATCTATATCTACAGGTTTTAAACCGTCACTACTTCTCACTATTAAGCCTTTGTCTACCAATTCAGTCACCACACGTCTGTAAGCTCGTTCAGTAGTAGCAAAACGCTCAGCTTCTGCATTTACTGTTGGGTAAGCGCGAAGTAATGTTGGATTATTGTTTTCAGCTCGTAATAAACAGTCTTTAGCGATGTTATAGCTCAGTGGTAATAATAACTTGTCGAGATTAATTTTTTGATTTTCAGCAAATTTAGCCGCAATAGTTTGCGCGGTATATAAGCTCAATTCTGGTTGGTCGAGCAGCAATTGTCGCCAATGCTTTAATTCAATCAGGTTGTATTGAACGTTACTTAAACAGGTGACGGTATAGATACAAGGCTGATTATTAAGTGCTTCAATTTCGCCTATTAAGGTATTATTGCAGTCAAGTTGTCCTAACAATAAACGTCTACCATTACCAACGTCATAACTAAAAGAAACCGTACCACTTCTTACCAGAATTAACTTTGTTAAAGGCTCATCTTGATGGATTAATACGTCTTTTTTACTGTGAACAAATGCGTTACCAGCAAAGCTCAGTAACTGCTCTACAAGATTAGTTGAAAAATGATATTGAAACATCTAGATGGCTCTTCGGACATTTGTCCTATTTATTAATATTGAATAAAGATAGCATGGCCGTAATGATTTTACGCTAACTCATACCTGCTATTGAGGTTTTTCTCGTTTAGCCCCCGTCCCGTGTTAGAGCTTACTAACTAATTCAAGGGGTTTGTGAGTTAGCTTTTTTCTTCTAGGCTTTATTACACATATCTTTATTACGCGACCCTCTATGCTAACTCAACTAATAGGAGAGAACAAATGACTTGGGAATATTTAGGCTATATTGCCTCGGTTTTTTTGGTTATCTCTTTGATGATGAGCAACGTAATTAAACTGCGGTGGTTTAACTTAACGGGCTGTATTTGTTTTACAGTGTATGGAGTAATGATACAAGCATGGCCAGTTGCTTTGACCAACGGCTTGTTGGCTTTCGTTAATTTATATCACTTATATAAGCTGCATCGATCTGATTAGCTTCGATGCAGCAGTGGTGCTTAACGTTGATAAACTAAGTTACCCGCAAGCCAAGTTTGTAGTACTTGAATATCAGCAATTTGCGCTGCATTTACTTTAAAATAGTCTTTGTCAACTAGAATAAAGTCTGCCCACTTACCTTGCTCTAAGCTGCCGAGTTTATATTCTTGAAACGCTGCATAAGCTGCATCGAGTGTAAATGCGCGCAATGCTTGCTCTCGATTAAGAGTCTCCTGTGCTCGCCAGCCATTTTTAGGTTGGCTATTACGAGACATACGGGTAACAGCGGCATGTAAGCCATGGAAAGGGTTAGCGAGCTCAACAGGAAAGTCAGAGCCCGCAGCAATTTTGCTCCCTTGAGTTAAAAATGTTTGCCAAGCGTAAGCACCACGTAGTTGCTCATTGTTTAAACGTTGCTCAGCCATGTGCATATCTGATGTCGCATGAATAGGCTGCATTGAAGGTATGATTGAAAGTGCTTTAAACCGCTTAATATCATTAGGGTGAACAATTTGCGCATGTTCAATGCGATTGCGAAGTAGCTTTCCCCCAACTTTGTTAAAGATATTTTCATAGCTATCGAGCACGATACGGTTAGCTTTATCGCCAATCGCGTGAGTATGAGCACTATAACCGTGAGAGAAACTTTGCTTAAGTAGCGTTTCAAGTTGAGGTTGGGTTTCTAGCATCAAGCCTTTGTGGCCTTTTCTGTCATGATAATCCTCTAATAACGCAGCGCCACGGCTGCCTAATGCGCCATCTGCATAAATTTTTACGCTGCGAATACTTAGATAGTCATTTTTTTCTTTTATTACCCCATGTTTCAGCATTTCCGACAAGTGTGAGTCACCGGCACTTAACATCCCATAAATACGAAGGGGTAGTGTATGTTGCTTTGCTCGTTGTTGATAAAGGTGCCAAGTTGCATACTCAATTCCCGCATCATGTGCTGAGGTAATGCCTAAGCTAAGTAAATGCTTACCAGCAGTGTTCAACGCGAGTTGTCTTTGCTCATCAGTTGCTGGTGGAATATGAGTAACAATAAGTTGCTCAGCTTTGTCGATAAATACACCACTAGGTTGACCATTATTTAAGCGAATAACTTCACCACCTGGCGGTGTGTCACTATCTTTATTAATTCCGGCGAGCGCCATTGCCTTACTATTGGTCCATACTGCATGACCATCAACGCGAGTAAGTACCACTGGGCGGTCGTTAATATATTCATCCAGCTGCCTTGCCGTTGGGAATTGTTTACCCGGCCATAATGTTTGATCCCAGCCTCGTCCAGTGATCCAGCCTTTTGGTGCCTGTGCTGCATACGCTTGAAGCTTCTTGCCAACTTCATTAACAGACTGACTGCCCCTTAAATCTAGTTGTAGTAGGTTGTTACCTAAACCAATAATATGGCCATGGGCATCTATTAAACCTGGTAGTAATGTACGTTCTTTGCCATCTATTTTATTGGCTTGAGGAAACTCATCTATGATGGAGTCATTACCTGTTTTTACTACTTTACCGTCTTTAAATACTAAAGTGGTAAAAGTCGTTAACTCTCCTTTTTGCGTAGGAGAGTAGCCATGAACGTTATGAATAAGGGTTGTTTGAGCATAAATCGCGCTACTACATAGTAGCAAAACGAGACGTACAAAAAGCTTCATAGGGTTAGCCTGTTTTAATTATTGTCTTTTGGTATTCACCATAGCGTAGTTTTAATGATGACTCAAAATAATGATATGATTGGACTTTGTTGTTGTATAAGGAACTGTGATGAAGCTGTTTATGGTTTATTTAGGGGGACGTGTGAGTGGCTGTCATATTGAAATGCACGATGTACGTTTTGTGATAGGAAAACAAATAGAAGACTGCTATCAAAAATTAAAAGCGCAATGGGTTGGTGATAGAGCAGCTGTGCATATGGACTCTTATGTTGAAATAAAACATGCAGATGGTTATGAAGTGAGCTTGGTCAAAGAGAAACCAGCGCATAACCATAAATTATTTTTTGTTAATTTGGGTGCTTATGTGCCTGAGCGCTTAGCTGAGCAGCATGACTTTGCTTTGTTTGTTGCAAAGGACGCATATGAAGCGAAAGAAAAAGCGAAATACAGTCTCCTCAATGGAATGACTCACCTTCACAAAGATAATTTACATGACGTGGATGATTGTTTTGCTATTGATTTACTTGATGAGCAATATTTTATAGCGTTAAAGCCAAGTGGTAAAAGTCAGCCTTTAACCCCTGATTGGTTTGGTTATCATATTCTCTAAATACTTTATTTAGAGGAATCTTGTTTGTCTGCTTTTATCGCCATTTTTATGGCAATAAGTACGATTGCAAACATTAAAAATGGTAACGCCGCCAAGGCATATTCAGCAACATTACTGTTTTGATAGCTAGGCTGCAAAATAAAGTGTCCGCCAATACACAGCGCGATTGTAACAAACAGTAGTGGCAACATAATCAGTTCTTTACGTTTTGAGTGTGTTTTCATGAATGATTCCTCTACCTAGCAGTGTGGTATTTTTTTTAAAATTGAGTATTGACGTTGATCATAAAAGCGACAAGCGCACTAGCAACGCCAACTTGTTTGAATACGTAAAGTGGCTGCTTTTAAAGCGTAAATTCGGCGCAGATAATATCACTTTAACTTCATATGAACAAAATTAACTTGTGCCACATACAGGCTCTGATATAACTGATTTTTTAAGTGTTGGAATGAGGTTATGAAGCAGCAGATCATAGTGATAAAGTTGGGAACGAGCGTGCTTACAGCGGGAGGTATTCATTTGCATAAACCGCGTATGGTTGAGCTTGTTCGACAATGTGCAGAACTTAAACAGCAAGGCCATCACATTGTACTGGTATCAAGTGGCGCTGTTGCCGCCGGTCGCTCTCAATTAAGCCAACCTTGTGGTGATTCTATCGCACAGAAACAAATGTTAGCAGCCATAGGACAGGGGCAGTTAATTCATTTATGGCAAACATTGTTTGCTTTGTACGATATTCCTGTTGCGCAAATGCTCCTAACACGCGCTGATGTGGAGCATCGTGAACGTTACCTAACGGCAAGAGATACCTTAACTCAGCTACTTAAACATCAAGTTGTGCCCATTATTAATGAAAATGATGCAGTGGCCACCAGTGAAATAAAAGTGGGCGACAACGATAATTTATCAGCTATGGTGGCTATTTTAGCTAACGCAAATAAGTTGATATTACTGACCGATCAGGCTGGACTATTTACAGCCGATCCGCGTATAGACCCTGACGCTCAACTCATCGCTCAAGTTAACAAGATAGATGATGCGCTGCGTGCTTTAGCAGGTGACAGTGGTACATCTTTGGGCACAGGAGGTATGAATACTAAATTACAAGCTGCTGATATTGCTCAACGTGCAGGCATCGAAACAGTGATAGCGAAGGGGAGCGAAACGAACATCGTAGTAAAAGTCATGGAACAAGTCGCAACGAGCACAACCTTTATACGTTTTGATGCGCCCCTCGATGGCCGTAAAAAGTGGTTGCTCTGCGCGCCAAAATCAACGGGTACTATCACCATTGATATTGGTGCTTGCGAAGCGATAGCGATGCAAGGCGCTAGTTTGTTAGCTAAAGGTGTTATGGCCGTTACTGGTCGTTTTACTCGAGGTGATTTAGTGACTATTACAAACCCAGATGGGCAGCTTCTTGCTAAAGGGTTATGTGCTTTTTCTGAGCAAGAGCTAGGGATGATAAAAGGTTGTCATAGTTCAGACATTGCCAATTGCTTAGGGTATAAGGCATCTAATGTCATTGTACATAGAGATGATATGGTACTACTTTAAACTCTAATTACTGAATTGGCTTAGTGTGCAAAATTAATCACTTAGGCTAAAGTTAATGAAAGGATAATAATAGGCAGATTGGGAATGAACGAGCACACACCTTGTGGCTATGAATGGACAATTAAGCTTATTTCGCAAAATTGCGAAAATGCCCTAGATAAGTGTTTATTAGCCACATTAAATCAAGTGTTAGGGCACGGTAGCGCATTTGCTATGTATTTCAGTAAAAGCCTCTCCATTCGTCAGCACCCGTGTTTAATATTTAATTCAGGTTTATTAACAAGCGACGATAAGTCGTTAAATAATGTTACTCAACTGGATATTCCTGAGTTAACTACCCGCTTAACAAAGCTTCGCCAAGATGTAACCGTACTTAATTTAGCGCAAGCACAGGTTTTACCTATTCGTTATCAAGGTTTAATGCTTGGCTTTTTAGTGATTGATACTAAGGCAAAACCGTCAATGACGAGCACTGAGTATGCTGTTGTTTCACATATTTTAAATGTGTATGTTCATCAATCGGCCACTTTGCATTATGCGCGCTTAGACCCACTTACACAGCTTTTAAACAGACAGACCTTTGATGAGAAAGTGGTTGATATTGTCTCGGGTAATGAGACATGGTTTATGCGTGACGGCTACGGTGAACGGCGCTGGTACATGGCAATTGTAGACATAGACCTATTCAAAAAAGTAAATGATACCTATGGGCATGTTATGGGTGATGAGGTTATCTTATTGGTGGCGCAATTATTAAAAAGTAATTTTCGCGTTGAAGATTATGTGTTTCGTTATGGCGGTGAGGAGTTTGCTGTGGTTTTCCCTTGCGAGAATGAAGCACTAGCCATAGAAACACTTGATAGAGTTAGGCATAACATTGATCAAATGAAGTTTCCACAAGTTGGAAATGTGACTGTCAGCATGGGCTTTGTAGAGCTTGAAGGAGATATACAAGTCGCTGACTTTGTAAATCGTGCTGACAAAGCCTTGTATCAATCAAAGCAAGATGGGAGAAACCGGGTCACCGCGTACTCAAGTTTAAAAGAGAAAGTAAATTCCCACCAAACTGGCGATATTGAATTATTTTAGCTTGTGTTAATATAGCGACCATTCATTTTACTTATGGGAGCGAACATGAAGTTTGTACGTTGGTTTTTAGGGCGCATTATTTTGTTGCTCGACTTTATATTTACGCCGCGAAGCAAAAAGCGACCTGTTGATGCACAGCAAAAGCTTGATACACATACGCAAACATTAAAGTTATACCAGTTCAAAGCTTGTCCGTTTTGTGTAAAGGTGCGCCGTGCGATTAAACGTGAAGGGCTCAATATTGAAACGCGCGATGCTAAAAATAACCCTCAGTTTCGTCAGGAACTCGCACAGCTAGGGGGTAAGGTGAAAGTGCCTTGTTTGCGTATCGAACAAGATAACAAAGTTACTTGGTTATACGAATCAAGTGACATCGTAAATTACCTAGAAAAACTAGAACGTGCAGCATAATTTAACGCACGCTTTGAAGTGTTGAACGTTTTAGTTACCAAGCGGTTATGCTAGCATAACCGCCCATCATCTATTGTTAGAAATTTAAAGAGAAACACCATGACTATCCGTACTCGTGTTGCCCCGTCACCGACGGGTGATCCGCATTTAGGTACCGCTTATATTGCCCTTTTTAACTACTGTTTTGCTAAGCAGCAAGGTGGTGAGTTTGTTTTACGTATTGAAGATACCGACCAAGTACGCAGCACACCAGAGTCAGAGCAAGCGATTATGGATAGCTTACGTTGGTTGGGCCTTAATTGGGATCACGGTCCTGATGTGGGTGGTGAATTTGGCCCTTATCGTCAATCAGAGCGCAGTGACTTATATAAAAAGTATGCTCACCAGTTAGTTGAGCAGGGCAAGGCATTTTACTGTTTTGCCAGCGCACAAGAACTTGACGAAATGCGCGAGCAGCAAATGGCCGAAGGCCTGCGTCCAAAATATGATGGTCGTGGTTTGCTGTTAAGCGAAGCACAAATAAAAGAAAACTTAGCCGCTGGTAAACCTTATGTTATTCGTATGAATATTCCTGCTGAGGGTACTTTTAAGTTTAATGATTATCTTCGAGGTGAGATTGAGATCCCTTGGGAAAACGTAGATATGCAAGTATTGTTAAAAGCCGATGGCTTTCCAACATACTTCTTAGCTAACGTGGTGGATGATCATCATATGCAAATTAGCCATATTTTCCGTGGTGAAGAATGGATCAACTCGGCACCAAAACTACTCAAATTGTACGAAGATTTTGGCTGGAAAGCACCGGTACTTGGCCACTTGCCATTACTGCGCAATCCTGACAAGTCAAAACTATCCAAGCGTAAAAACCCAACTTCTATTAATTACTATAAAGAAATGGGCTTTTTACCTGAAGCAGTATTGAACTACTTAGGTCGTATGGGTTGGTCTATGCCAGATGAGCGTGAAAAGTTTACGCTCGCTGAAATGATCGAACATTTTGATATGAAGCGCGTGTCATTGGGTGGCCCAGTATTTGATGTTGATAAATTAAGCTGGTTAAACGGTTTATGGATCCGTGAAAATTTAAGTGACGAAGCGCTTATCCAACGTTTTGTTGATTGGAAGTTTAATGCGCAAACATTAGCACGTATTTTGCCTGAAGCTAAAGCGCGTATTAATACCCTTTCTGATTTAGTTGATTTAGCTGGGCATTTTGTTTCTGGTCAGCCAGAGTATGACCCTGCATTATTAACAGCTGGTAAGGTTGATGAAGAAGTGGTACGCCAAGCATTACAGTTCTTTATTTGGCAATTAGAAGGTGTACGTAGTTGGCAAAAATCTGAAATTTTTGCCATAGCGAAAGCCGTTGCTACTTTCCATGAGTTAAAAATTAAAGAGTTTTTAGAGCCTATCTTTGTTGCCATTACTGGTAAGCAATCTTCAACGTCTGTGATTGATGCGATGGAAGTGTTAGGGTCTGATTTATCACGTGCTCGCTTACGCGTGGCACTTGCACACATGGGTGTGTCTAAAAAACAAGCAAAGAAATTAGAAAAAGCGTATAGAGAGTTTCCACAAGCATAATCTATCTGCATGATAATTAAACGAAAAGCCGCTACATTCGTTGTGCGGCTTTTTTATTATGCATAAAAATGAACAGATATGACCTCTAAATCGTAATATTCTGCTAACATGGCCCGGTTTTATAGTCATAAAGAACAGGTGTATGTTGAATCAATTTTACCAACAAGATGGTGATCAGGTTGTGATCTCCCGCCAGCAGGCCAGTGAATTTGCTAAGCGTGTGGCTGATGATTTTAATCCTTTGCATGATATAGATGCGAAAAAGTTTTGCGTACCGGGAGATTTGTTGTTCTCTTTAGTATTAGCGCAATATGGTGTGAGTGACAATATGCACTTTACCTTTGCAGGCATGGTTGATGAAACCTCTAAGCTGAACTTTCCTGTAGGGAGTGACGAGTTTGCGATCACTTCACAAGATAAGGTAATGCTATCGGTAAAACGAGATGGTAATAATAACTCATGTCAAAGTTTGGTAGAGAGCTTAACTAAGAGTTATGTTGAGTTCTCAGGCACGACTTTCCCGCATGTTATTATTCCTTTAATGGCAAAGCAGGATGTGATGATAAATCCGGCTCGCCCGATGGTTATTTATGAATCAATGGCGATTCATTTGGATAGATTAGACCTTAAAACGCTCGAACTAGAAGCGGATACGCCGGAGTTTAGTTATGCAGGTAAACGCGGTAAAATTATTTTGCGTTTTAACTTGCTCAGTGAAGGTGAGAAGGTGGGCCGTGGTGAAAAGCATATGCTGGTATCTGGTATTCGTGCTTATTGCCAAGAGACGGTAGATGACTTAATTGATTATTATAATAACCGTAAAGCAACACTATAACGGGTAAGAGCCTATCAAGCGCGCATCCAAAGCGCGCTTTTGCTATACTGCTCGCAACTTGCATTTATCATCAATTATACCCATGTCATTTCAAGCACTTTTGCTCGCCCAAGAATTAAACCAAGCGCTCGCACAACTTAATTTTGCTATTCCAACCCCAATACAAATGCAGAGTATCCCGTTGTTATTGGCAGGTCACGATTTGGTTGCGACTGCGCAAACAGGTACCGGTAAAACAGCAGCCTTTATGTTGCCCATTTTGCATCACTTGTTGTCAAAACCAGAGCAATTAGGGCAAGTAAGAGTGTTGGTAGTTACCCCAACAAGAGAGCTTGCACAGCAGGTGGCACAAAGCGCGCAAAGCTATGGTCAATGTACTTCGCTAAAAGTGGCTTGTTTATACGGTGGAGCTAATATTGGGCCACAAGAAAAAGCGCTTAAAGCAGGTGTGGATGTTGTGGTCGCAACCCCTGGGCGATTGCTGGATCATTTAATAAAAGGAACGTTATCGCTTAAGCAAGTATCGCATTTGGTGTTTGATGAAGCGGATAGAATTTTGGATATGGGCTTTATTGGCGAAATAAAGCGGGTAATGCGTCATTTACCAGCAAAGCGCCAAACCATGTTGTTTTCAGCCACGATAGATGAACAAGTGCAAACCTTAGTTAAGCAATGGCTTAACGAGCCAAAGCGTATTAGCGTGGACAAACCAAATAGTGCGGCACAAAAAGTAGAACAAGTGTTTTATGCGGTTGATGAAGATCGTAAGCGCGAATTAATGTCACACCTGATAGGTAAAAACAATTGGCAGCAAGTGCTGGTGTTTACCCGCACTAAAAATATGGCTGATGAACTGGCCAAAGAGCTAAATAAAGATGGTCTAGCTACATTGGCTATTCATGGTGATAAGTCTCAAGGAGCCAGAGATAAAGCGCTGAGCCAATTTAAAACAGGAAAAACCCGTGTATTGGTGGCAACAGATGTGGCAGCACGTGGTTTGGATATTGTTGATTTAGACTATGTGATTAACGCAGAGCTGCCATATATTGCTGAAGATTATGTACATCGCATCGGGCGCACAGGGCGCGCTGGCAAAACTGGCTATGCACTGTCTTTGGTGAGTATTGATGAGCAGTGGTTACTTGAAGAAATTGAAGTGGTTTTGGATGAGCGCCTAACGCCCCAGTGGTTACCCGGCTACGAGCCAGATTTAAGCAAAGACCCCAAAGATAACCGCAAAAACAGTAATAAATCACGTAAACAAAGAGACAAAAAGCGTATTTTAAATAAGCGCTCAACACGTCGTCGTTGATCATCAACCCTTTATGTTAAAACTTTATAATCGTTTATCCCGCATGCATCGGCGGGATGGAACGGCTTTATGTTTAGTCTTGTTTTTAAATGCCTTAACTTGCTGAGAGTATTAGATTTTGGCTTGAAAGTATTTACTAAACACCAGTACCATTTCATATACTTGGGTGATGCTCATTGCAGTTTTCAATCCTTTTTAATTAATGGAAAGTTTTCTGACAATTAAACAGCTATATTGTTAACAACATAGTGAAAATGAGAATACCAATGGCAACGTTATCACTTTTTAAAAATTGTATAAAAGTCATAACAGCACTGTTGTTTGAAGATATTTTAAAGTGCATTGAATGTAAATTTTTGTTTATATTTGTCGCGCTTTGTTGTTGGTATTTTGTACTAAAACATAGGTGTGCTAATTTTAACGAGCTCAGCTTTGAGCCGTTTTTTGGGTAGCCATTAAATAAAGGAGTTATCAATGGGGTTTGCTACAGAAATGTCGCCGTATTATATCGTCGGTACCATTTTTATGATGTTTGTTCAGTTGTTTTTAGCGTATGGGGTATATCACGAAGCTGAGCAATTAAAACAGCGGCAGCAAAAGCTGTGGTTTGTTGGCTCTTTCTTTTGGTTTTTACTGACTTTAAGCGTAGGTATTTTGGCCGCCGTGGCGTTTTGGCTAATGCATTGCTCTAACCTTAAAGAAACGCCACTTAAACCTCGGTAATACCGTTTTAGCTAATTAAAAAAGCATGACTATCTCGTGCTTTTTTAACCAAACTGAGTTTACTAGATTGTGCGCGAATTAGGCAATTTGTTGTTCTGCTAATTTTAACTCCATGGTGGCTTTAAGTAATCGATATAAGTTGATTGACGCGTCAATTTCTTCTTTGCGATTGGTTAAACTTTCAATATTTAAGCCCAGTGGTACATCTAAATGAGCACAGTTTTTTAGAATTTGGTCTAAGTTTTCACGGCAAACTCTAATTGATTCACTCAGTGAATTATCCGCATCTAAAATACGCCATTGTGTTGCTTCTGGTACTGATATGCCCAGCCACTGCATAAATTCTAAGGTTTTTTGTCCGCCGCAGGGTGAAAACGTCAAAATAATACGCTGAGGTTTGAGCCCTTGCTGGCGGCACGATCGCGCATAGCTGGTAATTAAGTCTACCGTTGCTTGGGCGTTATAAACGGCTTGAGAAATAAAAAACTCACAGCCTTGGTTGGTTTTTTCTAATAACCTATCATGTTCGTTGCGCTTGCTTGCATGGCGTTCCGCAATGGTCACTCCACCGAGAAAAAATTCATCTTGATGTGCAGCGAGGGTTTTATAAGCATCAGATAGACTGAGTTTAATATCACCACTAGAAGAGGGACTGCCAACCAATACTAAATTTTTCAAATTATATTGCTGCTTTGTATTACTCAGCCAGTCACTGAATTCACTCGCCTCACGTTGTGCCACGCTCTTGTAGGTGATCACATCTAAATGTGAGAGTTTGCGAATTAGCTGAGAATACTCACATGGGTCAACCGTGTGTTTAAACGGAAAAGGTCGTGGAGCTTGAGTACGACTGCTTTCGTCTTGAATGTCATAAACAACCACACCATCGTACTCAATTTCATGTAAACGATTGAGCAGTTTGGTCGCAATACTTTCAAGTTTGCTTTCGTCGGTACCCACTTTTGGTGGCGTTGTGCCAATTAGGTATACCCCTTGTTTAGGGTCTAATATTTTCTCTTGTAGTGATAACGCCATGACTCTCGTTTCAGCTCAATTCATTTCAATAAGCTTAATATAGCAGCCATTTAGACGTCTAGATAGATTTTTTTAATGAAAGATATTCAATGGCTATGAATTTTTCTCAAGTTAATGTTGCTATGAAATTGACGCTTAACATATTTGTTTACAGTTAATTCCGCTCAGAGATGTCGCCGAGAATCAAAAATATTGCATAATGTAGATAATAAAACGCCTGTCAGTGGTAATGGCGTAATAATTGATAATAAATTCAGGGAATATTATGACATTTAAATTATTGGCAACGAGTCTTGCGGTCACACTGGCCCTAACTGGTTGCGTTAGTAATAGTGCAAAACAAGCCAACAACTCAGTGCAAACTCAAACGAGTAATAAAGTATTTTCTCAAGATTACTTACTTGAAGAGCTAGACAATGGCTTGCGTGTGATGGTAGTTAAAACAGATTACCCTGATGTTGTGTCTGTACAAATACCTGTATCTGTGGGCTCTAGAAATGAAGTGGAAGCAGGTCGAACAGGCTTTGCACACTTTTTTGAACATATGATGTTTAAGGGTTCTGAAAAATATCCGCAAGACATATACGCAGATATTTTGAAAAACTCAGGTGTGGATAATCGTGCATATACAACAAATGACTACACCAACTATTACCTCAGTTTTTCAAAGCAACATCTAGATAAAGTACTGGAAATTGAAGCTGATATTTTTCAAAACCTAAGTTATACAGAAGCACAATTTCGTACTGAAGCATTGACAGTAAAAGGGGAGTATTTAAAAAATAATGCTAACCCAATTCGACAAATGTTAAGTACTGTACGTAATGAAGCATTTGAAAAACATACGTATAAACATACCACAATGGGCTTTTTTGAAGACATTGAAGCCATGCCTGAGCAAATGAGCTACGGGCAAACCTTCTTTGAGCGTTTTTATAACCCTGAATATGTTTCTTTGGTGATTGTGGGTGATGTAGACCCAAAATCGACGATGGAAATGGTAAAAAAACATTGGGGTAACTGGGAAAAAGGCGACTATGTTGCGGATATTCCCCAAGAGCCAAAGCAAGAAGCGGCAAAATATGTACATAAACAAAGTGAAGGTTTACCGGGTCATTGGTTATTGGTTTCATATAAGGGCACAACGTTTGAGCCAGAGAAAAAAGACCGCGCTGCGCTTGATTTGATTTCTGATTTGTACTTTTCACAAACCTCTGAGCTTTACCAACAGCTAGTGGTAGAAAAACAAATTGCCAGTCAAATGTTTACTTATAATCCAGAAACAAAAGACCCCGGTTTATTACACGTATTTGTAAAAGTTGATGATGAACAAGACCTTGCCACAGTGCGTGATGCGATTAACCAAACATACGCGCAAGCGCGTACGCAATTGGTTGATGGTGACAAACTTACGGCACTTAAGTCTAATCGCAAATATAGCTTTATCAATGGTCTAGACTCGTCCCAAGCCATTGCATCAACACTGGCGCAATATATGCATTTTGAGCGAGACCCTGAAGTAGTTAACCAGCTTTATGCCACGGCTGATGAGGTTACTGCGCAAGATATTCAAAATATTGCTAATCAGTATTTTATTGATTCAGGCCGTACAACGGTGACGATGTCGGCACTTGAGTCAGTACCAGGGTTTGATGAAGAAATCTCGTTGCAAGCTTTGGTTAATGCAGCTAAGCAGCCTACAGAACGTCACTTTAATGTATTAGATAAAAGTAATAGCTCACCGCTTGTAGATATAAATTTACTGTTTTATACCGGCGCTGCTGCAGATCCAGAAGGTAAAAAAGGATTGGCTGCGATGACTGCTGCGATGATAGTCAATGGTGGCTCACAAAATAAAGCGTATAAAGAAATTCAAAAAGCACTTTATCCAATTGCCGGTTCATTTGATTATCAGATAGACAAAGAGATGCTGTCTTTGCGTGGGCGAGTACATAAAAATAATAGTCAGCAGTGGTATGGCCTTTTAAGCGAGCAACTTTTGAATCCAGGTTTTAGAGAAGATGATTTTAAACGCCTGAAAAAAGAAATGGTAGATAACATCAAATCGAGTCTAAAGGCTTCTAATGATGAAGAGCTAGGTAAAGAAGTGTTGTATCACAAGCTTTACCAAGGCCATCCATATGAAAGTTATAACCTAGGTGACTTGTCTGATCTTGAGTCTTTAACTCTTGAAGATGTAAAAGCATTTTATGCAACACATTTTACTCAAGCGAGATTAAATGTGGGTATAACAGGTGCAATACCTGAGAAGGTAAAAACACAGTTATTGGCTGATTTAACTAAGCTACCAAAAGGTGACGAAGCACGTTTAACGATTCCAGATGCGCCTGAACTTGTGGGTCATCATGCCACAATTGTCGAAAAGAGTGCCAAATCAACGGCGGTATCGTTTGGCTTTCCAATCGACACGATTCGCAGTAGTAAAGACTGGACGGCATTGTGGTTGGTGCGCTCCTACTTTGGAGAGCACAGAAACTCAAATAGCTTCTTATATCAGCGAATTCGAGAAGTACGTGGTATGAACTATGGTGATTACGCTTACATAGAGTACTTCCCACGAGGTATGTTTCAAACCAAACCTGATGCAAATTTAGGCCGCTCTGAACAAATATTCCAAGTATGGTTGCGTCCGCTGCGCTCTAACAATGACGCACACTTTGCCACCCGGGTTGCACTATTTGAGCTTGATAAGCTGATAGAAAAAGGTATGAGCGAAGAGGATTTTAATGCAACTCGCAACTTCTTGAGTAATTATGTGGCGCAGTTAGTTGCCAGCCAAGACCGTCAATTAGGTTACGCAATGGATAGTCAATTTTATAATATTGATAATTTTGTTGAGCATGTGCGCAAGCAATTAGCTCACTTAAATGTGGAAGATGTCAATCGAGTTATTCGTGAAAACTTACAGACAGAAAATATCCAATATGTGTTTGTGACCGGTGATGGCAAAGACATGCAGCAACGTTTGAGTGAAGAGCGTCCTTCTGCAATGAGTTATAATTCAGAAAAGCCTGAGCAATTGTTAACTCAGGATAATAAAATATCAACCTATAAGCTCAATATACCAGCAAAAAATATAGAAGTACTTGATATTAAGTCAGTATTTGAGTAAGTACTTACTTTATAACCAGTGCCGTACATTATGTGCGGCTTTTCGCTTTAAGGCTTTACAGAGCATACATTTGCTCTGCAAATAGTACTTTGTTATAACTAATTACTATATAGTTATTTTTATCAGTAACATTGAAGTGTTTTTATCGCTAAAATTATTTGAGTTGATTTGAACCAAGGATTCACTATGCGTCATGAAATATGGCAACAACTTCGTACCGAAGCAAAAGATCTCGTTAATCATGAGCCATTACTCGCCAGTCACGTGTATTCTAGTATATTGAATCATGAATGCTTAGGCTCAGCTTTGAGCTTTATTGTGGCCAATAAGCTTGCAGATGCAGTGGTATCAGCATTTACAATACGTGAACTATTTGATCAAGCTTTTGTTGATTGTGACCATATGTTAACTCATGTTGCTCAGGATATAAAAGCCGTTAAAGATCGGGACCCCGCTGCCGATAGTTACTTAACTGTAATTTTAAACCTTAAAGGCTTCCATGCAATTCAAGCACATAGATTGGCACATTGCCTATGGCGACAAAATAGAAAAGAACTTGCTCGGTTTATTCAAAGCCGAACATCTGAAGTCTTTGGTGTTGACATCCATCCTGCTTGTAAAGTCGGTCATGGTATTATGTTTGACCATGCTACAGGTATAGTCGTTGGCGAAACGGCCGTTATTGACGATAACGTGTCTATTTTACAGTCGGTGACTTTAGGTGGTACAGGCAATGAGCAAGGTGATCGACATCCTAAAATTAGAGCTGGTGTGTTAATTGGCGCAGGGGCTAAAGTATTAGGTAATATTGAAGTTGGAGAGGGCGCGCGTATTGGCGCTGGGTCTGTGGTACTAAATAACGTAGCTCCACATACAACGGTTGTTGGAATTCCAGCGAAAGTAGTGGGTAAACCATGTAGCCCATGTCCAGCAAAGAGCATGAATCAAAATTTTCTCGAAGACGATCCTGAAAACAAGTCACATACTAGTGCGATGATTTAAGCCTTTGATATGCGTGGGTTAGGTGTATTGATTTTAATGATGCTAGCCTTCGCTACGGGAGTAATAACAGAGCGTGTTTGGCTAGCAGAAAAGCCTTTTTTACAGACTGTTTTAGAGGCTAAAATACCAATTAAAAGCTCCGATTTACGCGCACAGAACACACCGCAAGCAGAGGCTGAGCCTCGCGCAGTTAACCTACCTAAAGTGACCAATCTAAGCACTGACATACAGCAAAATACCATTACTCGTTTACAAAATGAGAATGAGCAGTTACGCCAACAGTTAAGCAATAGCATCGAGCAATCGGGTCCAGCACCAGTGCCCAACAGCGATTTGAATACGTTATTAACACAGCAATATAAACAAGAAAGCCGCGATCCCCTTTGGGCTGATGAGCTTGAATTACAGCTTAATGACTTTCTATATCAAAACGACTTAAGCCATGTTGTTTCTTTGCAAGCGTATGGATGCAAATCAACTGTATGCCAAATGAAACTGGCCCCCCATGGCAATGTGCAAGATTTTGATGAAGCGCAATGGCGAGTAGTCAGTGAAAAGCTGTTTGCACAAAGTTGGTTTAAACTTTTTACCATGAGTACATCAACAAGTACGAAAGAACACATGTTGATCCATTTAAGTATGCAGCAGGTGTATGATCAATGAGGTTTTACCTCTATGACTTGTGCATGAATTTCACCATCACTCAATTGTGTCACCAATGGCTGAGAGTAATTGACTTGAGATACTGACTTTATGACTTTTCCTTGTTGTTTAGTAATGCTGTAACCCCTTGCTAAAACATTTAATGGGCTAACGCTATTTAACCGTGCAGCATAAAGTGCTAATTGATTTTGTTGTGTATCTAGGCTTGATTGCATTCCTCGATTTAGTGCATCTTTTAAGTGTTGCAGCTGTTTTTGTGCATCGTTAAGCTGTTTACTCGGGTGTTGGTGGCTTAATCTTTGTCTAGTCAGTGCAAGTGTATTGCTTCGTTTGGTCTGCATTTGTATAAATGCTCGTGTTAAACGAGCGCTAAATTCATCCACTCTTTGTTGTTGCTGTAGCAATTGGTTTTCTGGGTGTTGAAGTTGCAACCGCTGCTCAAGCCCTTTACAGTCTTGCTTTGCATGCTTTATTAATTGCAAAATTTGCGTGTGTAAGGCGCGTTTGTATTGTTGTATTTGTTGTTGCAGTGCTTGTTGATCTGGGCTCACCAATTCAGCTGCTGCAGAGGGGGTCGCAGCGCGTAAATCGGCAACGTAGTCAGAAATAGTGGTATCTATCTCATGCCCAACGGCACTGATCACGGGTAACTCACTGACAAAAATGGCACGTGCCAAGTGCTCCTCATTAAAACACCACAAATCTTCTAAAGAGCCGCCACCTCGACCAATAATCAACACATCAACTTCTTTGCGTTGATTAGCCAGATCTAGCTTTTCTATTAATTGTAAATGTGCTTCTTTACCTTGTACCTGTGCAGGGTAAATAACGACTTCTAATTGCGGTGCTCTACGTTTAAGTACGGTCAAAATATCTTTAATAGCAGCGCCTGTGGCTGAGGTGATAACGCCAACTTTATTAATATTATTCGGTAGCGACTTTTTATGTGTTGAACTAAATAGTCCCTCAGCAGCTAGCTGCATTTTTAAAGCGTCAAATTGCTGTTTTAATAAGCCCTCACCAGCAGGCTCCATTTTTTCAACGATCAATTGATAATCGCCTCTGGGTTCATACACTGAAACGCGTGCTTGTACTTCAACTTGCGCACCATTGGTGGGTTTGTACTGACAATAGCGATTATTACCACGCCACATTGCGGCTTTTATTTGTGCTTTGTCATCTTTTAAGGAAAAATACCAATGACCAGAAGCGGGTGCCACAAAATTTGAGATTTCACCGCTTAGGTGAATAGAAGCAAAACCTTGCTCCAAAATGGCTCTAATTTCTTTGTTCAACCTCGAAACGGTGTAAGTTTTGGTGTTAATAGAGTGAAAACCTGATAATGACATAGGAAGCCCCATAAAAAATTCATTGCTACTTTATCATATTTTTTATCAAATTTTATTTACTCGCATAGGGAACACTGATAAAATTTGCACGCAATTCCTTATACTCAGTTCCACGTGAGAGAAACCGCAACCATGCTAAGAATTGCAAAAGAAGCCCTAACCTTTGATGATGTGTTATTAGTTCCTGCACATTCTACTGTTTTACCTCATACAGCAAATCTATCAACGCGATTAACGCGTGGTATTGAATTAAACTTGCCTTTAGTTTCTGCATCTATGGATACAGTCACCGAAGCTCGCCTCGCGATTGCTCTAGCGCAAGAAGGCGGGATTGGTTTTATTCACAAGAACATGACCCTAGAAGAGCAAGCGAATAACGTACGTAAAGTAAAAGCGTATGAAGCTGGCATCGTGTCTTTTCCGGTTACCGTGTCTGCTGATTTAACGATTGCACAAGCAAATTCATTAGCAGAAGAGAAAGGCTTTTCAGGCTTTCCTGTTACTGGCCCAGATAATCACTTAGAAGGGATCGTAACTAGCCGTGATATGCGCTTTGAAACAAAGTTGGATCAGCCTGTTTCAACGGTGATGACAACAAAAGAGAACTTGGTAACGGTGAAAGAGGGGGCTTCTCGTGAAGAAATTCTTGGCCTAATGCATGAGCACCGTATTGAGAAAATTTTAGTGGTTGATGATGCATTCAAGCTAAAAGGCATGATCACTGTAAAAGATTATCAAAAAGCACAAGAGAAACCCAATGCTTGTAAAGACGAGCAAGGTCGTTTACGTGTAGGTGCTGCTGTAGGCGTTGGCGCTGGGACTGATGAGCGTATCGCAGCCTTAGTAGAGGCAGGAGTTGACGTACTTCTTATTGATACTTCTCATGGCCATTCTCAAGGTGTTATCGACCGTGTTAAAGCAACTCGTGAAGCATACCCTAACTTGCAGATTGTAGCTGGTAATGTTGCTACTGCTGAAGGTGCTATTGCCCTTGCGGATGCAGGTGTTGATGCAGTTAAAGTAGGAATTGGCCCAGGGTCAATTTGTACGACTCGTATTGTTACTGGCTGTGGTGTACCACAAATTACGGCAATTTCAGATGCTGTTGATGGCCTTAAAGGTCGAGATATCCCCGTAATTGCTGATGGTGGTATTCGTTTCTCAGGTGATATTGTTAAAGCACTAGTGGCTGGCGCATCTTGCGTGATGGTTGGCTCTATGCTCGCTGGTACTGAAGAATCTCCTGGTGAAGTTGAACTATATCAAGGCCGTTATTACAAGTCATACCGTGGTATGGGCTCACTTGGTGCGATGAATCAAAAAGAAGGTTCATCAGATCGTTACTTCCAAAAGTCTAATCAGGCAGACAAGCTGGTGCCAGAAGGCATTGAAGGGCGTGTTGCTTATAAAGGGCCAATTGCCACGATTATTCACCAACAAGTTGGTGGTATTCGCAGTGCTATGGGCTTAACGGGCTGCGCAACCATTGAGCAACTCAATACAAAACCGCAGTTTGTACGTGTCACATCTGCAGGTATGGGTGAATCGCACGTGCATGACGTGCAGATCACCAAAGAAGCCCCTAACTACCGAATGGGCTAACATGCTGATTGTATGAGTGTGTAAAATGGGCTAGCGATTGCTAGCCCTTCTTAATTATAAGTAAAGCTGCATTATGTGCTTTACTACATTTAGTCGTTTCCTAACTTACGAGATTATCAATGAGCAAAGATATCCATGATTCCCGCATTTTGATCTTAGACTTTGGTTCACAGTACACACAGTTGATTGCACGTCGCGTACGTGAAATCGGTGTTTATTGTGAGCTTTGGGCTTGGGACGTTACCGAAGAGCAGATCCGTGAGTTTAACCCTCAAGGGATTATCCTTTCAGGTGGCCCTGAGTCTACAACGCTAGAGAATAGCCCAAAAGCACCTGAATATGTGTTTAATGCGGGCGTGCCTGTTTTAGGTGTTTGTTATGGAATGCAAACGATGGCTGCACAGTTAGGTGGCTCAGTACATAGCTCAGACAAAAAAGAATTTGGTTATGCGCGTGTTGAAAAGGTGGGTAGCTGTCAATTGTTTGATCAAATTCAAGATCATATTGAAGACGGTGCAGACTTTTTAGATGTATGGATGAGTCATGGTGATAAAGTGGCAGAGATCCCCAGCACTTTTGTGACTACAGCTAAAACTGAAACTTGTCCACATGCAGCGATGTCATGGGAAGAAAAGCATTTTTATGGTGTGCAATTTCATCCAGAGGTCACGCATACACAGCAAGGTCAGCGTTTACTGGAGCGTTTTGTTGTTGATATTTGTGGCTGTGAAAAATTATGGACATCGGCACAAATCATTGAAAATGCCATCGAGCGTATCAAAGAAAAAGTAGGTGGCGACGAAGTTATTTTAGGCCTATCTGGTGGTGTTGATTCATCCGTAGTCGCTATGCTTGTTCATCGTGCAATAGGTGACAAACTGACGTGTGTATTCGTTGATAATGGCTTGTTACGCCTTAATGAAGGTGAGCAAGTGATGGAGATGTTTGGTGATAAGTTCGGTTTGAACATCATCAAAGTGGATGCGGAAGAGCGGTTCTTAAAAGCACTTGAAGGTATTGATGAGCCTGAAGCAAAGCGTAAATCAATTGGTCATACTTTCATTGAAGTGTTTGATGAACAAGCAAGCAAGCTTGAGAATGCTAAATGGCTAGCGCAAGGGACTATTTATCCTGATGTGATTGAATCTGCGGCTTCTGCAACAGGTAAAGCACATGTCATTAAGTCTCATCATAATGTTGGCGGCTTGCCAGATGATATGGAAATGGGTCTAGTTGAGCCATTACGTGAGTTATTTAAAGACGAAGTACGTAAAATAGGCTTAGAACTTGGTTTACCTTATGACATGCTTTATCGCCACCCATTTCCTGGTCCAGGTTTAGGTGTTCGTGTTTTGGGCGAAATCAAAAAAGAATATTGCGACTTGCTACGCCGTGCTGATGCTATCTTTATTGAAGAGTTGCACAAGGCTGATCTTTATCACAAAGTTTCTCAAGCCTTTACGGTATTTTTACCAGTACGCTCGGTAGGCGTTATGGGTGATGCGCGTAAATACGACTGGGTGGTATCGCTGCGTTGCGTAGAGACAATTGACTTTATGACTGCACGTTGGTCACATCTGCCATATGAGTTCCTAGGGCAGGTGTCGAATAGAATTATCAATGAAATCGATGGTATTTCTCGTGTGGTTTACGATATTTCAGGTAAACCACCAGCAACGATTGAATGGGAATAAGCGATTAATCGCAACTCAACTTAAATTTTAAGAGCGAATCATTAAATACTCGCTCTTTTGTTTATTTAAGAAGCAGTTGAACGGTATTTTTGTAATTTCTCTTTACCTTTTTGAAAACCTCTTTATAATGCGTCGACATTGCAGGGGCGTAGTTCCAATTGGTAGAACAGCGGTCTCCAAAACCGATGGTTGCGGGTTCGAGTCCTGCCGCCCCTGCCACTTCCTTATTTTTGCTTTATTTCTAGTATCGCAGTATATTCCAAAATAATGTTTGCACTAAGTACCGTTGTCCATTTTATGAACCCTCTGTATGCTGAAATTTTAGATATCACACCTTTGCGATTAAACGCTCAATTTCGACCTTCAAGTAGAACGGTTGATACACCCTCTCAGCGGCATGGTGAGATTAACAATGCACACTCAATTAGCAGGCATTCAATACTATTTTCAGATATCAATCAGGCAATAGAGCAAGCGTTTTCTGATATCATGATTGCAGATACTATGTGTGCGCACAATGGATGTTTGTATTTACCAGCAGATAAATTAACCAGTGCGCAAAAGCGTCAATTATGGGCTTTACTTAGTGAATAAACTCGTACAACGTAATATATTATCTCGTGCTCCAATGAATAGCCTAATGGCGATAGAAACGGCATGTCATGACTTCCCATGGTCAGAAAAAACCATGCATTCATGTTTATCGGGGCGCTATTTCAATGGTGCTCTTTATGTGCAAAATGAATTGGTTGGTTTTTATATTGGCGAAGTAGCAGGCCCTGATCATACGTTAATGGATATTTGTGTTGCTCCGCCTCACCAAGGGCAAGGGCATGCAAAAGCTTTACTCTCGGACTTTATCGCGGCGAGTGAGCAAGCTGGCGCTGAAAATTTATTTTTAGAGGTCAGAGAGTCTAATGTCAGTGCGATTGCTCTTTATCAATGGGCTGGATTTACCGAGGCTGGCGTGCGAAAAAATTATTACCCCAGTGCAAATGGCAAAGAAGATGCGATTTTAATGGCATTAACGCTTAGCTTTGGCTCTGAGAGTACTCTTTTGAGCTAGCAGCCTGCTTTTTAAGTGTGTATTTTATTGCTTCACATAGTGACAGCATTGCGTAGTGCCAGTGACTTTGATCGTTAGTGCGTAAGCTTTCTTCTAGGGTATCAGCTGCACTGTGTATATTCATAAAACCAAAACATCCAGCACTGCCCTTTACACTGTGTGCCAATGCACGTAGAGCTTCCCAATCATGTGCTTTATAATGTTGCTCTAGCTCAGCAAGGTAAAGCGGTAGTTTTTGATGATAGTTGTGCGCTATTTGCGCGAACTTTTCACTTTTTAGTAAAGCATCCCATTTTGAGTCACTTTCAGCTTGAATGTGTAAATGCTGTAATAGCACTTTACCAAGTAGGCTCCTGTCTATCGGCTTACCAAGCGTTGTATCACAGCCTGCTTTTAGGTATGCATCAATATCATGTTTCATAACATTAGCAGTTAAGGCAATGATCGGGCCATCATAAGCAGCATGGCGAAGCATTTGGGTGGCTTCTAGCCCTCCCATTACTGGCATTTGCATGTCCATTAAGATGATTTGGTAGTCATTTACTAGCGCCTTCTCAACAGCTTGTGCGCCATTTCCTACTATGTCGGGCGTTATCCCCCAAGCATTAAGCATTAGACTAATCAGCTCTTGATTATCAGGATTATCTTCAGCAAGTAAAACGCGTGCATCAAACTGCATATCTGCAAATTCTTGTGAAATACTTTCTTTTGCCACACTTTTTTCAAGTGACGCTATCATGTCAGGTTTTGTATCAAGGTAATTACCCGCTATGGTGATAATAAATTGACTTCCTACGCCTTGTTGGCTTTTTACATTAACGTCTCCACCAAGCAATTTTGCTAGGCTTTTAGCAATGCATAGGCCCAACCCTGTGCCACCAAAACGGCGAGTGATGGAACTGTCAGCTTGTTCAAATGGTTGAAATATTCGGTTCATTTCTCCTTGCAACATGCCAATTCCAGTATCAGTGATAGCAAATTCAAATAGTGCGCTTGATTGAATAAACGAAATATCAATAGTGACACGGCCTTGATCTGTAAACTTAACGGCATTACTGCAAATATCAATCAATATTTGTTTTAGTCGGGTTGAGTCACTATTTAGAGTTCGCGGAATAGGGAACTGATAATTAACGGATAATGAGAGCTGCTTTTGCTCGCAAAGGGGCTCAATAATATTTACAACGTCATTTATGAGCTCCTGTAGATTAACTTTAGTGCACGCAACGGCGAGCTTTTCGGCTTCAATTTTTGATAAATCTAAAATGTTATTGATTAGCTCTAGCAGGTGCTTAGAGTTTCTCAGCATCGTTTCTAAGTGACGCTCAGTATAGTCTGTATCGTGCCCGTGTATGAGCTGCTCTGTAAAGCCAATAATTGCTGTCAAAGGGGTTCTAATCTCATGGCTCATGTTAGCTAAAAAATGACTTTTCAATTCGTTCGCTTGCTCAGCTTGATTCAAGGCCGTTTCTAGTTGCTTATTCATGCGCTCAAGGGCAAAAGTTCGGTTATCTACTTTTTTTTCTAAGTGCAACTTATGATCTTCAAGCTCTCCTTGAAACTCCCTGATTTGATCAATCATATGGTTAAAATCTTGAAATAACTTACCCACCTCATCATTGTTTTTGTTCGCTAAATAAACACTTAAATCACCATTGCCTACTCTATGACTGGCTTTACCAAGTAACTCAATTGGGTCTATTAGTAGTCGTTTTACAACAAAAAACACTAAAATGGGTAACGCGATAATAGATAACAAAACGATGAGAGCGGTCAGGTTTTTGATGGCCTGTCCTGAACCATATAGTAAATGATTGGCAATGGTCGTTAGGTAGTAATAATCATCGCTCAGTTGTACGGCATAGCCAATAACATTGTGTTGGTCAAAGCTATGTAATTGAATGCCTTTTAATTCTTCATGAGCAGACAACGCTTTAATTTGCTTAATCTCTTCATTATCTAAGCGTATAGAGTGTAGTGAAGCTGAGGAACTAAACAACACTTTACCCTCACCAGTTAGTAGGGCATTAAATGCATTATCATAAGGGGATTCAAAAATTGAATAATTGATAATAGAAGGGTCCACTTGCACAATCACATAAATAGGCTGTGTTGGTGTATAAGTGGCGTTAAATAATTGCTGTACAAAATATAAGTGAGTTGTACCGTTATCAGTGGGTACCATAAAGAATTGCTGAGAAAGGTTACTTAATAATACTTGTTGGAAAAAAGGGTAGTTTGATGGTGGCTTGCTAAGATTATTGGCTCGATACGCTAGGCTTTTACTTTGTTGGTCAACTAAATTAATGCTTAAAATGTCAGGATAGGCCTGCTTATAGCTGGAAAATACGTTCTGTAGAGCACTAAAGTGTTGCTTTTTGTCTGCTGAGTAAATATTTAGTTTGCTAAGGTAATCGCTTAAAACGGGTGAGGTTGATAGCAACTTAGTGGTTGATTGATATATTTCAATGTAGTTAAGTATTTTTTGCTGTTGTTGCTCAACAAAACGGCTAACTGTTAATTTTGCTTGTTTTTGTGTTGAGTTAGTAACATTCGTTAGGGTAAATCCACCCAAAAATAGCGAAGGTAAAACCACAAGAGGAATTATGTAACGTAGTAGTTTTATACTTAACTTGCTTATTTTCATATTATTTCAATGATTTCCCTATCTGGTTAAGTCTACTTATCAAACCCAAACTACCCACTAATCTTATGTGTATATTGGGGTTTTCTCAAGGTAACAGAATAACTTAAAATATTTAATGCAACATCGTTGTTACTGTTTATTTATCCCTCAGTTTGCTTGCTAACAGAAGAAGGGAAGCAACATCGTCTGTTCTATAATGGTATTAGAGCCACTTAATTGAATCGAAAGTACATAGCTTAATTAATTGAGCTTAAATCAATGCTAATTACTCTGTCATGCGGCTTTTTTGCGCGCTGTAAAACAGGTATAATTAGCAAAACTTTAACTCCTTTCGCAAATTCCAGTTGCGACTAATTAGGTCAATAAGCTGCTTACATGTCTAATATTTCAAATGAAATCAATAAGCGACGCACATTCGCTATTATCTCTCACCCTGATGCGGGTAAAACCACCATCACCGAAAAAGTACTTTTATTCGGAAAGGCCCTGCAAAAAGCGGGAACGGTAAAAGGCCGAGGCTCGAATCAACATGCTAAGTCTGACTGGATGGAAATGGAAAAGGAGCGTGGTATCTCAGTAACAACGTCTGTGATGCAGTTTCCATATAACGATACACTAGTAAACCTATTAGACACCCCGGGGCATGAAGACTTCTCTGAAGATACTTATCGAACATTAACCGCCGTTGACTCATGTTTGATGGTAATTGATGCAGCAAAAGGGGTAGAGGACCGTACACGAAAGTTGATGGAAGTCACACGTTTACGGGATACTCCAATTGTCACCTTTATGAATAAGTTAGACCGTGATATTCGTGACCCAATGGAAGTGCTAGATGAGGTTGAGAGCGAATTAAACATTGCCTGCGCGCCAGTATCTTGGCCAATTGGTTGTGGTAAAGAGTTTAAAGGCGTCTATCACATTCACCGTGACGAGACAATTTTATATCAAACGGGCCAAGGCCACACGATTCAAGAAAAGCGCATTGTCAAAGGGCTTGAAAACCCTGAACTAGATGTTGCCATAGGCGATGAGCTTGCAGCACAGCTGCGTGATGAGCTAGAGCTTGTTATTGGTGCATCTCACGAATTTGATCATGAGCTATTTTTAAGTGGCCAATTAACCCCCGTATTCTTCGGTACAGCATTAGGTAACTTTGGTGTTGATCATATGCTGGATGGTCTAACTGAGTGGGCGCCAACGCCTATGCCGCGTCAAACTGATGAGCGTGAAGTAAAAGCTGAAGAAGAAAACTTCTCTGGCTTTGTATTTAAAATTCAAGCAAATATGGACCCTAAACACCGTGACCGTATTGCTTTTATGCGTATCGTGTCGGGTAAATACAGCCAAGGTATGAAAATGAACCATGTGCGTATTGGCAAGCAAGTAAGTATTTCTGATGCGGTCACATTTATGGCAGGTGATCGTGAGCGTGCTCAAGATGCATTTGCAGGTGATATTATAGGTTTGCATAATCACGGCACCATTCAAATTGGTGATACTTTTACGCAAGGTGAAAAGCTTAAGTTCAGTGGTATTCCAAACTTTGCACCGGAACTATTCCGACGCATTCGTTTAAAAGACCCGTTAAAGCAAAAGCAGTTATTAAAAGGCTTAGTGCAGCTTTCTGAAGAAGGGGCTGTTCAGGTATTTAGACCATTGATAAACAATGATTTAATTGTTGGTGCTGTGGGTGTATTGCAGTTTGATGTGGTTGTAGCACGTTTAAAAGCAGAATATAACGTTGATGCGATTTATGAGAGTGTGAATGTGCAAACAGCGCGCTGGGTGAGTTGCTCGGACGAGAAGAAAATGGCTGAGTTTAGGCGCAAATGTGAAGCGAACTTGGCATTAGATGGCGGTGATAATTTAACCTACGTTGCCCCAAGTCGCGTTAACTTGAATTTATCTATGGAACGATACCCAGACGTTGAGTTTCACCATACTCGTGAACACTAAACCGCATTTAAAGGATAACGAATGAACATTAAAACTATTTTAGTCGAAAAAGCCAATGCGGCGATGCTAGCTGCAGGTATTCCGGAAGGCTCGAACCCAGCCGTAACGCAAAGCACACGTCCACAGTTTGGTGATTATCAAATCAATGGTGCAATGGGCGCAGCTAAAGCGCTTAAAACTAACCCGCGTGAGCTTGCTCAGAAAATTATAGATAATTTGGATGTGAGTGACATTGCTGCAAAAACAGAAATTGCAGGCCCAGGTTTCATAAATATTCACTTAAAGCCAGAGTTTTTATCAGCAAGTATTGAAGTCGCTAATCAAGACAATAAATTAGGGGTGGCTGAGCATGTGGCACCTCAGAAAGTAGTTGTAGACTATTCATCACCTAACCTTGCCAAAGAGATGCATGTTGGCCACTTGCGTTCGACCATTATAGGGGACTCTGTTGTGCGCGCGCTCGAGTTTCGAGGCGATTCTGTGGTACGTCAAAACCATATGGGTGATTGGGGTACTCAGTTTGGTATGCTCATAGCACACCTTGAAGACTTACTTAATCAAGGCGTGGATCTTGAATCTGTCGCTTTGGCTGATCTTGAGTCATTTTATCGTGATGCTAAAAAGCGTTTTGATGATGAAGAGGGCTTTGCAGATAAAGCGCGTAATTATGTAGTTAAACTACAAAGTGGCGATGCACACTGTGAAAAACTATGGCACTTATTTATAGATACTTCTGTTAAGCACTCTGAAGAGGTGTACAAGCGTCTCAATGTAACACTTACGCGTGATGACATCATGGCGGAAAGTGCTTATAACAGTGAGTTAAATAACATTCTTACACTGTTAAAAGATAAAAACATCGCCGTTGAAGATCAAGGCGCACAAGTGGTATTTCTTGATGAACTGGCTAATAAAGATGGTGAGCCGTCGGTATTCATTGTACAAAAATCAGGCGGTGGCTTTTTGTATGCAACCACTGACTTAGCTGCATGTGATTACCGTTCTAATAAGCTTGGAGCTGATCGGGTACTGATTTTTGTAGATGCGCGTCAAAGTTTACACTTTAATCAAGTTGAGCTAACTGCCCGTAAAGCCGGCTTGTTACGTGATGAAACAAGCTATGAATTTTGCCCATTTGGAACAATGATGGGTAATGATGGTAAGCCGTTTAAAACGCGCACAGGTGGTACGGTAAAACTGGCTGATTTATTGGAAGAAGCAATTAGTCGAGCAAGTGACAAACTGGCAAAGCGTGACTCAGGTATCTGTGATGAAGAGCGTGAAGAAATAGCTCGTAAAGTTGGCATTGGTGCCGTTAAATACGCTGATTTATCGAAGCACCGTACCAGTGATTATATTTTCAACTGGGATAGCATGCTGAGCTTTGAAGGGGCAACTGCACCTTATTTGCAGTATGCCTACACACGTGTACGCAGTATTTTCCGTAAATCAGGTGTTGATAGTAACGCATTCAGTGCTTCTGTTAGTATTTTAGAGCCGCAAGAAAAAGCGTTAGCCATTAAGTTACTACAAATGGAAGAAGTGCTTGATCTGATGATCAATGAAGCAACGCCGCACGTATTGTGTGGCTACTTGTATGAATTGGCGAGTCTTTATATGACTTTTTATGAAGCTTGCCCGATTTTAAAAGAGGATGTGACAAGTGATGTACGCGATAGTCGTCTGGTACTTTGTAACTTAGTCGCTAATACATTACGTACAGGCTTAGACTTATTAGGGATTGAAGTGATGGAGCAAATGTAATTTTGCATTTGCTCAATTGTACTCAGTACCAAATGTGTTAACTTAGAAGCCGCATCAAACGAAGTTTAATGCGGCTTTTTTGAAAGGAAAAATCATGAAACTTGAAGATATTCGTCGAGAATACACTAAAGGTGGGCTGCGTCGTGAGATGTTGGCCGATAACCCAATTTCACAATTTGAGACTTGGTTACAACAAGCGGTTGACGCTAAATTTACCGACCCAACAGCGATGGTTGTTGCGACTGTAGATGAGCATGGCCAACCGTCGCAGCGCATTGTGTTGTTAAAACATCTTGATGAGCAGGGGTTTGTGTTTTTTACCAACACAGGATCTCGAAAAGCGCAGGAACTAAAAAGTAATAATAAACTGTGTTTGCATTTTCCTTGGCATGAAATAGAACGCCAAGTAATTGTATATGGTGAGGCAAAGCCATTGTCTACGGCAGCCGTTGCTAAGTACTTTTTATCGCGCCCTGCTGAAAGCCAATTGGCAGCATGGGCATCAGCGCAATCTCGCCCGGTATCATCACGTAAAGTGCTAATGGAAACCTTTCACAATATGAAAGCAAAATTTTCAAAAGGTGAAATCCCACTCCCTGACTTTTGGGGGGGATATTGTGTTGAGCCAACCAAAGTTGAATTTTGGCAAGGTGGAGAACACCGTTTGCATGACCGTTTTATGTACATTAAAAAGGCGGGTGGGAACTGGGATGTTGATAGATTAAACCCATAAGCGAATAAATGTGAGTTTACACTTAGGTGGGGTTGTTATTTTGATTGGCATTACTGTGTTCTTTACATTACGTGATAATTTAACCACTGAATGTGTTGCACATGTATTTTGTTGATAGCCACTGCCACCTTGATTTTGCTGAGTTAAAAGAGGGCTTAGATCACCACCTTGCGCAAGCACATGATGTGGGTATTCGACATTTTATCGTGCCAGGGGTGAGTAGTGTTCAAAGTGCCTCTTTAATTGAGTTTGCAAAAAAATATCCCCAATGTCACATTGCCATAGGCCTGCACCCCTATTTTATTGAGCAACACAATGAGCAAGCATTTGCTGATATAAAAGCCCTAGCGCAACAATATCGCGATGATATTGTTGCCATTGGTGAATGTGGTATTGATGGCACATGCCCAAACCTTGACTACCAGCTTGAATTATTTGTTGAACACATACGCTTGAGTAACCAATTGACATTGCCGCTGATTGTTCATCATAGGCAAAGCCATCACCTAATTGCTCAGGCTTTTAAGCTTGTGCCACCAAAGCATGGCGGTGTTATTCACGCGTTTTCTGGGTCTATGCAACAAGCCCAGTATTATATTAAGCAAGGGTTTAAGTTAGGAGTTGGTGGTACCATTAGCTATGAGCGAGCTAACAAAACGCGACAAGTATTTGCTCAACTACCGCTAGAGAGTGTGTTGTTAGAAACCGATGCGCCCTCAATGCCTTTGTCAGGCTATCAAGGGCAAGTTAATGTACCTAAAAGATTGGTTGAGGTGTTTAGGCACTTATGCCAGTTACGTAGCGAAAGCCCAGAGCACATCGCGCAGCAGCTTTATTCATCATCTTGTACACTTTTTCGTATTTGACGTTTTACTTCCCAGCCTTTAAGCGCACGACCTATTTGCCAAGTAAAAACGCAGGTGATAAGTAACATCACTAATACCATACGGCCCAACTCGTGAAAGTGGTAATGACTTTGGCTCATCGCTGATTTTGTTAAATACACCATACTGGCAAACCCAATGGGTTGGTTGTCATAAGTTATGGGTTCTACAATGGGCGTTTTTAGTTTGCTAATACCCGCTAAATCAATAGGCAGATTATAAAAATTATCGTTCTCTTGAAAATTACTGCCACTTACAATTAGCTCTCCCATTTGGTTGTAAATGGCGATGCTTAGCACATTGTCATCGCGCTCTAAATGTTCACTCAATGTTTTAAGTTGTGGCAAATTTTTGTCACCAAGAGGCTTTGCTGCATTTAAAGCAAATTGTTTAATTAGACTTCTTGCATTTAAGTCAGCCTGATTATGCAATAACTGATGAGATTGAAAGCTAGTATTTACGCCAAGCCATGCTATAGCAATAAAACAAGCTGCGGCGATGAGTAGCCGAACTAGGCGGCGACCGCGAGAAGACTTTAGTAACTCGATTGCATGTGTATTTTTCATATTACCCGTGTTGGTTGCTGACAGTATCCTTGATAGATGTTAAAAAGGACGAGTCTGTTATTTAGGAGCTTATATATGCTTACCTCTGGCCTTGTGCAACTACCTGATCATGATTTGTCTCATCTGTTCACTCTAGCAAAATGGTATCAAATTGAAAATGCACAATATCAGCTAATTGATGGCGCGCCAGATGCGCAAAAGGGCGTATTTATTACGCTATTTGGTGAGCAGTTAACGACTGCCAAGTTACAGAACTTTTTGGCTTTTCTAGATAACTCAGATTTACCTGTGAGTGGCCTATGTTATTACCACCCGCACCCAGCCTTGCCAGAGGCTATGGTAATGTATGTACCAAAGCAGTATGCTCAAAAGGTGTCAAAACAACTAAAAAAAGAGTTAAGAGAAGCTGCTCACGCACTGTTTTTACAAACTGCAATTTTGGTAAACCCGCCAACAACGGCCAAGCCAGGTTTACTGGTAATGGATATGGACTCAACAGTAATCAAAATTGAATGCATTGACGAAATTGCGCGCTTAGCAAATGTATATGAGGAAGTTGCGCAAGTTACTGCGCAAGCAATGGCTGGGCAACTGGCATTTAGCGACAGCTTGCATCAGCGGGTGAGCAAGCTTGCAGGTATTGAGCTTAGCTTAATTCAAACACTCAAGAATGACTTACCTTTGATGGATGGGATCAAACCTTTATGTGCCCACCTTAAACAACATCATTGGCATTTAGCTATCGCCTCAGGTGGTTTTACTTGGTTTGCTGAAGCTTTGCTTGAGCCGTTGCAACTTGATGGGTGTTATGCCAATGAGTTGCAAATTGAGAATAATCAATTAACCGGCAAGGTATTAGGTGAAGTGGTCGACGCACAGAAAAAAGCTGACATACTCTGCATGTTGACCGAGCAGCTAAAGCTGGATAAAGCACAAACGGTAGCCATGGGTGATGGTGCCAATGACTTATTGATGATGGCACAGGCGGGCACTGGCATTGCGGTACATGGCAAACCAAAAGTCGTTGAACAGGCAGATGCCGCTATTTGTAATGGCTCATTGCTACAAGTACTTTATTTGCTAGCTATTCCGACTTAGACGGGTAATTAGAAGGGCGGCAGTGCCTAAGCGTACACTTGTCGTCTTCCTGACGAAGGTCAGGATCTCTTTAACAATCTGCATTCTTGTATAAACATGGGCTATCAACCCCCTACCTAGCTATTTGGAGCTATATGCCACCTTTCTTGTGTAATGGCTAAATTAGACTCAATTATGAGACAGGAGTACGGCAATGCCCAGACATACGCCTGTTGTCTTCCTGACGAAGGTCAGGATCTCTTTAACAATCTGCATTCTTGTATAAACATAGGCTGTCCACTCCCGGCCTAATTGCTCATAGTATGTAAATAGGCAAGTAAAGGTACATCTAATAAATGAGCTGTGAGAGGTGCATATTTAAGAATTCTCGCAACTGGTCAGACCTTTTTGCTTTTCTCAATAAAGTAAGATGCTTTTGTATAAATATCAAACTTTGCCTGTACACTTAATTGTTATTACTACGCAGATTTTTGACACTCTGCATTGATTTTGATAACGTAATGCTCAAATTTGGTATGACCAATTTACCTTTTGGTTTTAATGGCACTGAAAATTACTGTTCTCAGTGATTTTTAGTACACTGAAATTTGGCGTTAGATCAATGTCTTTAAAGATAAAAGCAGCGAAGTTATCCGATGTTATTTTGGAGCAGCTCGAGAATATGATCCTTGAGGGCTCTTTAATGCCGGGTGAAAAGTTACCTCCTGAGAGGGAGTTGGCGAAGCAGTTTGAGGTTTCAAGACCTTCTTTGCGAGAAGCAATTCAAAAGCTTGAGGCGAAGGGGTTGGTAACGCGTCGTCAAGGCGGTGGTACATATGTAAAAAATCAGTTGGAAGAAGGGCTTACTGATCCATTGTTTGATTTGATCAGTAAGCATCCAGAATCGCAATTTGATTTATTGGAGTTTCGTCATGCGCTTGAGGGCATAGCTGCTTATTATGCCGCATTGCGCGGTACCGACACGGATTTTGAAAAGGTACAAAGCAGCTTTGATAAAATAGCCCAAGCACAAGGGGAGTTAACCCAAACTGCGGCGGCGATTAATGCATTTCATTTTACGGTGGCGGAAGCTTCACATAATGTGGTGTTATTGCACCTAATGCGTGGTATGCAGACGTTACTAGAACAAAACGTATTGCAAAACTTAACCGTTTTGGTGCAAAAGTCGGATGTCAGTGAACAGCTCGCGGAGCATCGCAAAGTGTTATTAGAGTCCGTGATTAACGGTAATCCAGAAAAAGCACGATTAGCGAGTAACGCGCACTTAGCGTTCATTGAAGAAGCATTACTTGAAGCTGGCAAAGAGCGTTCGCGCATCGAGCGCAGCTTAAGACGTACAAAACAGCAATAAGCGTGTTGGTACATTTAAACTAAATAATAAATTCGTATTTTAAACATAAGGAAAATTCCATATGTCTGAAGTCAATAAATTTGACGTAGACGCGTTAGAAACCCAAGAGTGGTTACAAGCGCTTGAGTCGGTAGTAAAAGAAGAAGGTGTAGAGCGCGCGCAGTTCTTGTTAGAGCAAGTACTTGAGCAAGCACGCCTAGATGGCGTTGATATGCCAACGGGCATTACTACTAACTATGTGAATACTATTCCCGCAGACAAAGAGCCTGCTTACCCGGGTGATGTCAACGTTGAACGTCGTATTCGTTCAATCGTGCGTTGGAATGCCATCATGATCGTGTTGCGTGCGTCAAAGAAAGACCTTGAACTTGGCGGACATATGGCGTCTTATCAGTCGTCAGCAGCATTTTACGAAATGTGTTTTAATCATTTCTTCCGTGCTCCTAACGAAGTAGATGGTGGCGATTTAGTCTATTACCAAGGCCACATTTCACCGGGTATTTATGCACGTGCGTTCATAGAAGGGCGTTTAACAGAGCAGCAGCTTGATAACTTCCGTCAAGAAGTAGATGGTAACGGTATTTCTTCATACCCACACCCTAAATTGATGCCTGAGTTTTGGCAGTTCCCAACCGTGTCAATGGGCTTAGGTCCGATTGCATCTATTTATCAAGCGCGTTTTTTAAAGTACCTTGATGGTCGTGGCATGAAAGATACCTCGGCACAACGTGTTTATGCATTTTTGGGTGACGGTGAAATGGATGAGCCGGAATCTCGTGGTGCCATTTCATTTGCAGCACGTGAAAAGCTAGACAACTTGTGTTACCTCATTAACTGTAATTTGCAGCGCCTTGATGGGCCTGTAATGGGTAACGGTAAAATTATTCAAGAGCTTGAAGGCCTATTTAAAGGTGCTGGCTGGAATGTAATTAAAGTAGTTTGGGGCTCTGGCTGGGACAAGTTGTTAGCCAAAGACACAACCGGTAAGTTACTTGAGTTGATGAACGAAACTATCGATGGTGACTATCAAACTTATAAAGCAAAGAATGGCGCGTATGTACGTGAGCATTTCTTTGGTCGTTACCCAGAAACAGCCGCATTAGTTGCTGATATGACCGATGACGAAATCTTTGCCCTGAAACGTGGTGGACACGAACCGTCAAAATTGTTTGCAGCATTTAAAGCGGCGCAAGACGAAAAAGGTCGTCCAACTGTGATCCTTGCTAAAACCGTAAAAGGGTATGGCATGGGGGAAGCGGCAGAAGGTAAAAATATAGCGCACCAAGTTAAGAAAATGGACCTAACACACGTTGAGCATTTACGCTCTCGTTTAGGCTTAGAAGACTTGGTAACTGACGAACAGCTTAAAGATTTACCATACTTAACGGTAGAAGAAGGCTCAGCAGAATATGAATACCTTCATGCTCGCCGTAAAGCGCTACACGGTTATACTCCACAACGCTTACCTAACTTTACCCAAGCACTGACGTTACCTGAAGTGGATGCGTTTGCGCCATTATTGCAAGAGCAAAAGCGTGATATTTCAACGACCATGGCTTTTGTGCGTGCGCTTAATGTGTTGTTAAAAGACAAAGGTATTGGTAAAAACATCGTGCCAATCATTGCAGATGAAGCACGTACCTTTGGTATGGAAGGTTTATTCCGTCAAATCGGTATTTACAACCCGCATGGTCAAAACTATACACCGCAAGACCGTGATATTGTTTCTTATTATAAAGAAGAGACCTCAGGCCAAGTATTACAAGAAGGTATCAACGAGCTAGGTGCGATGTCTTCATGGGTTGCAGCAGCCACGTCATACAGCACGAATGACTTACCAATGATCCCATTTTACATTTACTACTCTATGTTTGGTTTCCAACGTGTTGGCGACATGGCATGGATGGCAGGGGATCAACAAGCACGTGGTTTCTTATTAGGTGCAACGGCGGGTCGTACGACGCTAAACGGCGAAGGCTTACAACACGAAGATGGTCATTCACATATTCAAGCAGCAACAGTGCCTAACTGTATTTCATATGACCCAACATTTGGTTATGAAGTTGCGGTGATCATGCAAGACGGTATTCGTCGCATGTACGGCCCTGAACAAGAGAATGTGTTCTACTACCTAACACTAATGAACGAAAACTATCATCAGCCAGCAATGCCTGAAGGTGCTGAAGAAGGTATCCGCAAGGGTATTTATAAGCTTGAAAGTAATACGGGTGACAAAGCGCATGTTCAGTTACTAGGCTCAGGTACTATCTTAAACGAAGTACGCAAAGCGGCTGTTATCTTAAGTGAAGAGTATGGTGTTGCATCTGATGTATTCTCGGTAACCTCATTTAACGAGCTAACGCGTGATGGACAAGATGCTGAGCGTTTCAACATGCTAAACCCAGACGCAGATGCAAAAGTTGCATATATCACATCGGTGCTAGGTGATTCGCCAGCTATTGCTGCTACTGATTATATGAAAAACTATGCTGAGCAAGTACGTGCCTTTATGCCTAGTGCGTCTTACAAGGTGCTAGGTACTGACGGTTACGGACGTTCAGATAGCCGCGAAAACTTGCGCCGTCATTTTGAAGTAAATGCAGGGTATGTTGTTGTTGCTGCATTAACTGAACTTGTTAAGCAAGGCAAAGTTGAAAAGTCAGTAGTCAGTGACGCTATCAAAAAGTTTGATATCGACACCACTAAAACTAACCCACTTTACGCGTAAGAGGCTTTGAAAATGGCAATCGAAATTCACGTTCCAGATATTGGTGCCGATGAGGTTGAAGTTACTGAAATCCTAGTTAAAGTTGGAGATTCAGTGAGTGAAGAACAATCGCTAATTACCGTCGAAGGTGATAAAGCATCAATGGAAGTACCCGCAACTCAAGCGGGTACAGTAAAAGAAATTAAAATTAGTGAAGGCGACAATGTCTCTACTGGTTCTTTAATTATGGTTTTTGATGCTCAACACAGTGCGGCGCAACAAGATGCACCAGCTGAAAAAGCAGAGGCTTCGCCAGCAACTTCTGGCGCGACAGAGTCTAAAGAAGTACACGTACCTGATATTGGTGGCGATGAAGTTGAAGTGACTGAAATTTTGGTTGCAGTTGGTGACAAAGTAGCCGCTGATCAGTCAATTTTAAACGTGGAAGGCGATAAAGCGGCGATGGAAGTCCCTGCCCCTTTTGCTGGTACAGTTAAAGAAATTAAAGTGGCTGTAGGTGATAGCGTATCAACTGGTTCACTGGTATTTGTATTTGAAGCGGGTGCTACTAATGCGGCTGAAGAGTCGTCTGAAAACGCACAGTCTCAACCTCAAACTCAAACTGCAAGTCCAGCTGCCAATGAGCTCAAAGAAGTACATGTACCAGATATCGGTGGTGATGAAGTTGAAGTTACCGAGATTATGGCCGCTGTTGGTGACAGCATCAAAGCCGACCAATCTATCTTAAATGTAGAGGGTGACAAGGCGGCGATGGAAGTCCCGGCTCCATTTGCGGGTACTATTAAAGAAATCAAAGTTGCGGTTGGCGATAAAGTATCAACTGGCTCATTGGTATTTGTTTTTGAAGTGGCGGGCAGTGCACCTGCAAGTGCTCCAGCTCAATCAAACAAGCCTGCAACAAGTGCAAGCCCTGCGGCACCTGCTTCAAAACCTACTGAGAATAAACCGCCACAATCAAGCGTAAAAGAAGAGTTTGAAGCAAACTCATCGTATGCGCATGCATCTCCTGTGGTACGTCGTTTAGCGCGCGAATTTGGTGTTAATCTTGCGCGTGTTAAAGGCACAGGTCGTAAAGGCCGTGTGATCAAAGAAGATGTACAAAATTATGTCAAAGAGTTGGTTAAGCAGGTTGAATCAGGTAAAGCAACGGGCACTAACACAGGCGGTGGTGAGCTGGGTCTTATTCCATGGCCAAAAGTTGACTTTAGCAAGTTTGGAGAAGTAGAAGAGAAGAAGCTGTCTCGCATTCAAAAGCTTTCTGGTGCCAACCTTCATCGTAACTGGGTTCAAATTCCACATGTTACACAGTTTGACGAAGCAGATATTACTGCGCTTGAGGTATTTCGTAAAGAGCAGAATGTTCTCGCCGAGAAGAAGAAAATGGGTGTGAAGATCACGCCATTAGTATTCGTAATGAAAGCAGCAGCTAAAGCGCTAGAAGACTTCCCGACCTTTAACTCGTCGTTATCAGAAGACGGTGAAAGCTTAATTCTGAAAAAATACGTACACATCGGTATTGCGGTAGACACACCAAATGGCTTAGTTGTGCCAGTTGTTCGAGATGTGAATAAAAAAGGCATTGTTGAGCTATCTCGCGAATTGATGGAAATTTCTAAAAAGGCCCGTGAAGGTAAATTAACATCTGCGGATATGCAGGGCGGTTGCTTTACTATTTCAAGCTTGGGTGGTATTGGCGGTACAGCATTTACGCCAATCGTGAATGCGCCAGAAGTGGCTATTTTAGGTGTTTCTAAGTCTGATATGAAACCGAAGTGGAATGGTAAAGAGTTTGAGCCGCGCTTGATGGTGCCGCTAAGCTGCTCTTATGATCACCGAGTGATTGACGGTGCATTGGCCGCGAAATTTACGGCTACACTGGCTAGCTACTTGAGCGATATTCGCCAATTAGTAATGTAATTTATTGTCCCGCTTAGTATTTAGGCGGGACATCTTTTTGTGCGGATGATACACTTTCGCACACTTAAAAAACTCTCTCTGCCTTGTACTGGTGTTTTTGTATGTGGCAGGCATTTTGGGTGCGGATACTCAAAAGAGTACAGTCCCGTTCGAATAATAGTTAAGGTAATAACATGAGCAACGAAATCAAAACTCAAGTTGTTGTACTAGGCGGTGGTCCTGGTGGTTACTCAGCAGCATTCCGTGCTGCGGATTTAGGTTTAGAAGTTACACTTATCGAGTCTCGCAATACCCTAGGTGGTGTGTGCTTGAACGTAGGGTGTATTCCTTCAAAAGCACTGTTACATGTTGCAAAAGTGATTGATGATGCAGCAGATATGGCATCTCATGGTGTCACATTTGGCGCGCCTCAAATTGACTTAGACAAAATCCGTTCTTGGAAAGAGTCTGTGATTGGTCAATTAACGGGTGGCTTAGACGGCATGGCTAAAATGCGTAAAGTAAAAGTAGTTAATGGCTACGGTAAATTTACAGGCGCTAACACCATTGCAGTAGAAGACAGTTCAACTACGACAACCGTTACTTTTGATAACGCGATTATTGCAGCCGGCTCTCAGCCAGTTAACTTACCTTTTATCCCAGAAGATGATCGTGTAATTGATTCAACTGGTGCGCTTGAACTTAAAGATGTACCTGAAAAACTGCTTGTATTAGGTGGTGGTATCATTGGTCTTGAAATGGGTACGGTTTACCGTGCGCTAGGGTCACAAATTGATGTTGTTGAGTTTGCTGATCAACTAGTACCTGCTGCTGATAAAGACGTTATCAAGATTTATCAACGCTATGTAAAAGACAAGTTCAACGTTATGCTTTCTACTAAAGTGACTGCAGTAGAAGCAAAAGACGATGGCTTATACGTTACTTTTGAAGGTAAGAAAGCACCAGCAGAGCCAGTACGTTACGACAAAGTATTAGTGGCTGTTGGCCGTACACCAAACGGAAAGCTATTGGATGCTGACAAAGCAGGCATTAATGTTGATGAGCGCGGCTTTATTAACACTGATAAGCAAATGAAAACGAACGTTGGCCACATTTATGCGATTGGTGACGTTGTTGGTCAACCAATGCTTGCGCACAAAGCCGTTCACGAAGGTCATGTTGCGGCAGAGGTTATCTCTGGTCAGAAGCATTACTTTGACCCTAAATGCATTCCGTCAATTGCCTACACAGACCCTGAGATTGCATGGGTAGGTGTAACTGAGAAAGAAGCAAAAGAGCAAGGCCTTGCTATTGAAACTGCGGTATTCCCATGGGCAGCTTCTGGTCGCGCAATTGCATCTTCACGTACCGAAGGTCAAACAAAGCTTATCTTTGATAAAGACTCAGGCCGCGTAATTGGTGGTGCAATGATTGGTATCAATGCTGGTGAAATGCTGGGTGAAATTGGCCTAGCAGTTGAAATGGGCGCAGACGGTGAAGACCTAGCGTTAACCATTCATGCTCACCCAACATTGAATGAGTCTATTGGACTTGCAGCTGAAATATTTGAAGGGTCAATCACTGACTTACCAAATAAAAAAGCAGTAAAGAAAAAGTAAATCTTTGACTTGAATCTTAAAAAAACCCGCTTTGGCGGGTTTTTTAATTGTAATCACTATGATAATGGAATGTAATTATGTGTTTGGTGATTATTTGTTTAAATAATTAAAATTGGTAATTAATATAGCTTTTTAAAGGCTTAACTTTTTATGTGTTTTTTCATCCGAATAGAAAATATTTTAGTTTATTATTTGAATATAAAAATAACTTTTCTTGATGCGGTTTTTTTGATTTTAAGGTAGATTATAGGTGGTAAATGTCGTCTTTACAATATAGGGCCGATATTGACGGGCTGAGAGCTCTTGCAGTATTATCTGTTATAACTTTCCATTTTGATATGTCCTATTTAACGGGCGGATTTTTAGGAGTTGATATATTTTTCGTTATATCTGGTTACTTAATTACAAGTATCATCTATAAAGAAAAATTAAATGATAAATTTAGTTACCGGGAATTCTATTCACGTCGAGCAAAACGTATACTTCCGCCACTTTTCTTTATGTTGACTCTAGTACTCGCGGTTGGCTGGTACTTAATGCTTCCTTATGATTTCTATAAGTTAGGAGTCTCAGCAATTAGTGTATTGATGTTTGCTTCAAATATGCAATACGCACTTAGAAGTGGTGATTATTTCTCTGCGGATTCATCTGAATGGCCTTTGTTGCATACTTGGTCTTTGGCTGTTGAGGAACAGTATTATTTTATTTTTCCAATCACACTGTTCTTATTATTAAAATTCCTAAAACAACATACACTGCTAACTCTTGCCTTAATAATGGTAGCTAGTTTTGGATTAGCAGAGTGGATGTCTCGAACAGCGCAGTTCAGTTCTTTAAGCTATTATTTGATTGTAACCAGAATGGGTGAACTTCTCGTTGGTTCTTTGCTTGCTATTGCTCACAGGCAAAAATTAATTAATATGTTTACATCAAATTTTGTCGCTACTTCTTCATTTTTGTTAATTATTGGATTACTCTTTTTGGTTGATAAATCAATTCCTTTTCCTGGAGTTATAGCATTACTTTTGTGTTTTCCTGTTGCGATTTTGATAAACAGTCGAGATACATTAATCAATAAGATATTTTCTAATCGTGCTTTAGTTTATATTGGCCTGCTTTCTTACTCATTATATTTATTTCATTGGCCTGTTTTAGCTTTTATGCGGTATCTATTTAATGTAGAGGTGGGAGGTGATACAAGCTTGTCTCTGGTTAACCAAGTATTTGCTTTAATTATTATTGTTATACTTTCTCTAATTTCCTACTATCTAGTAGAAAAACCAGCAAGAACAGCTAAATCAAAAAATAGGACTGTACTTTTTTCTTACTTTATTATTCCCACTTTTTGTATTGGTTTATTTTCATCATTTCTATTTGTAACTAAAGGGTACCCTGATAGGTTCTCAACAGAAAACTCTGATCCTGCAATGGAGTTTAGCCATATAGAGAAAGATATTTGCCCCAGTTTAGTTAAACTAAATTGTGTCGGAGGGAAAGAGCCATCCGAAAAAAGAATAGTTTTATTTGGTAATAGCCATGCTGAGCATTACTTTGGTTTTGTATCTAGAGTAGCAAAACTTCATAATTATAAATTAGGGTTATACGCTACAGGCGGTTGTTCAATTACCTTTTCATCTTTTAAATGTCAAAGCTTATATAAAGAGTTTATGGGCGATATAGAGAGGAAAGATGCAATCATCATAGCACTAAGGTGGGATACTATTTCAAATTCTATTTTAGAAAAAGAGATGCAGAAACTAATTTCTGAAGCTAAGAAACATACATCTAGAGTTATTGTTTTGGCGCAACCCCCAGCTTTGAAATATCAACCTGAAAAGGCTATGAACTGCGAGAAATATAACCTTAATTGTGTGTTTGATAAAGGTTTCTCCGAAGAAGTAAAAAGCAAAAACTTATTTGTTGAAAAGTTAGCTTTAGACTTAGGCGTTGAATTTTTTGACCCTTTAGTTGGTACAAACAAAGATGATTGGTTAATGCTTGATGGAAAGCTAAACTTCTATGATGATAACCATCTTTCTGTATATGGGAATATCTGGTTGTTTAATAATTATAAAAATAGTTCACCTAAATCATTATTTAAGATGTAGTAATATATAGATTTTACTTACTTTTAAAATATATTTTGGGTGTGGTGTCTAGAAGGCATCATACCCTAAACTATTGGCTTTTTGTTTCCAATAGTTTGAGGTACTTGCAGACTTCAAAAATAACTGTCGCTGATTTAAGGTTGGCTAGAAGGTTAAAAACTCCCTCGTTGTCATTTCTGTATTAGAACGCGCGCTTTTGTTTGTATGCATACAAACTTGGATAACTTCTTTTGCTAAATCTGCACCAACGATAGTATTATTGATGTTATGGGCTCTTTTTAATATGTTTTGTGTGGTAACAAATATATTACCTCACATCTTCGGGTGTGAGGGAGTCCAATTATCTACATACCAAAATTTTTTGCTTTGTTACTAAGCCATTTATCTGTCGTTATATCTGGTCATTTATTTAATACAAATGGTATTACACAATTTAGCGTTAGGGCGTGGGTGGAGTTTATATGTTTCGACCAGTGATCATTGCAGGCGGAGTCGGCACACGTCTTTGGCCGTTATCACGAGAAAAGTACCCAAAACAGTTTCTTGCTTTGGGTGACTCTGAAAACACGCTATTTCAAGATACTTTATTACGCCTAAATGGCCTAGAGCATAGTCGGCCTTTGATTATTTGTAATGAAGAGCATAGGTTTATTGCCGCTGAGCAACTAAGGCAAATAGAAGTGCATGATGCACAGATCCTTTTGGAGCCAATCGGCAGGAATACGGCACCTGCCATTACATTAGCGGCCCTCAAAGCAATTGAGCGAGGTGATGACCCAATATTATGTGTACTCCCTGCAGATCATGTTATTGGTGATGAACGCGCGTTTCATGTAGCAATAGAGCAAGCTCAGGTACTGGCTAAAAAGAATCATCTTGTTACTTTTGGTATCATTCCCACGCGTGCGGAAACGGGGTATGGCTATATTAAAAAAGGTAAGCCTCATGCGCGATATGCTTATAAAGTTGATAGTTTTGTTGAAAAGCCTACTTTAGAGTTAGCACAGAAATATTTAGATAGTAGCCAATATTATTGGAATAGCGGTATGTTCATGTTTAAAGCATCACGTTATTTACATGAAATTAAGCACCACCAACCAAAAATCTATCATGCATGTCAGCATGCTTTGGAACAGCAAAAATTAGATTTAGACTTTATTCGAATTAACGACAAAGCATTTGCAGCGTGTCCGAGTAACTCAATTGATTACGCAGTTATGGAGCAAACAAAATATGGTGTTGTGCTGCCTCTAGATGCAAGTTGGAGTGATGTTGGTGAGTTTTCGGCGTTGTGGAATATTTCTTCAAGGGATGTAAATGGGAATGTAGTCAAAGGTGACGTAAAAACGTTAGACACCCAGAATACTTTGATATTGAGTGAGCATAAATTGGCTACAACGATAGGCGTGCAAGATTTGGTTATTATCAATACTAAAGATGCATTACTTGTTGCACATAAAGCACATACACAAAAAGTCAAAGAGATGGTTAATCAGTTGCAACTTGAGAATCGTTCTGAAGTAAGTGAACACCGAGAGGTATATCGCCCGTGGGGGAAATATGATGCATTTGACCGTGGTGAACGGTTTCTGGTTAAGCGCATAACAGTTAAACCCGGGGCACGGCTTTCCAAGCAAATGCATCATCACAGAGCAGAGCACTGGGTTGTGGTCGCAGGTACTGCGAAAGTACTTATTGGTGATAAAGTATCGTACGTTACCGAGAATGAATCTGTGTACATTGCTATTGCTCAGGTACATGCTTTAGAAAATCCGGGGAAAGTTGATTTAGAGTTAATAGAGGTTCAATCTGGGTCGTATTTGGCAGAGGACGATATTTTGCGCTTTGATGATCAATATGGCCGTAGCTAGTATGTATAGTAATGATGTTATTGTGCAAAGTGGTGTTCGTTTTGGCACCAGTGGCGCGAGAGGCTTAGTCAGTCAATTTACTCCACAAGTTTGTGGTGCATTCACATTGGCTTTTATGGCACAACAAACGTCAGCGATGCGAGTCGCAATCGCCATTGATAATCGACCAAGTAGTGTGAAGATAGCACAAGCTTGTATTGCGGCTCTTAAACACTATGGTTATGAAGTTGAATATTATGGCGTAGTACCTACACCGGCTTTAGCTTACGCTGCTCAGTTGCTTCAGCTTCCTGCAATTATGGTTACGGGGAGCCATATTCCGCATGATAGAAATGGGCTTAAGTTTTATCGATGTGACGGTGAAATAGATAAGACAGATGAACAAGCGATAATCAATGCTCAAATATGCGTACCTCAGTTACAGTTAGAAGCATTACCTCAAGTCAGTTACTATGCTCAGCAGCAATATATTAAGCGCTATGTTACTTATTTCCCTAGTGATTTACTCTCTGGTAAACGAATTGGTGTTTACCAACATACCAGTGCAGGCAGGGATATATATCCATCTTTATTTGCAGCGCTTGGTGGAGAGGTCGTAAATTTAGGTTATAGCGAAGAGTTTGTTGCAATTGATACCGAAGCTATTGGCGAATTAGACAAACAACAAGCTAAAAAATGGACAAAGGAGTATCAGCTTGATGTGTTATTTTCGACCGATGGTGACGGTGATAGACCATTACTTGCCGATGAGCGAGGTGAATACTTAGCTGGTGATATTTTGTGTTTGCTGGCTGCACAGTATTTAAATATTAATGCTTTAGCTATACCTGTAAATTGTAATACTGCGTTAGAGCTATCTGGAGCTTTTGAGCAAATCGTACGAACAAAAATTGGTTCAGTGTACGTGATAAATGCGATAAAAACTTTACAAGATGACAATGCGCTCGTTGCTGGGTTTGAAGCCAATGGAGGTTTCTTACTGGCCAGTGATATCTATGATAATCATCGTGTAATGATGAAACTCGAAACAAGAGATGCATTATTACCTGTGCTGTGTGTACTGGCGATGCTTGGCCAAAATAAGCTTAGTAACTTACTGTTAAAGTTACCTCAACGCTTTACCTACAGTGATCGAATTGAAAATGTAGAGTTGCAAAAAAGTACTCAAATTGTTCAATTTGCTCGTAATTCACCTTATTTATTTCTCGATTACTCACAAATTCAATATCAGGGCCGCGTACATGTTGATAACACTGATGGGGTTAGGATTTTGTTAGAAAGTGGCGATATTATTCACCTCCGGCCCTCGGGTAACGCGCCTGAGTTTAGGTGTTATGTCGACTGCGATAATAAGTTGAATGCACAGCGACTTGTGATGCGGGTTTTATCAAGTATAAAGAATATGACTAGAGCATAAAATTGATGATTCTAGCGAGCTACATGACTCATTAACTGCGTTAAAAATGACTCGTGTAGAATAACGACATGTCGAAATTTTTGCTTGGTTACTAAGCCACTTATCTGTCGTTATATCTGTGCATTTATTTAATATAATAGGGGCTAATAATGAAATAGCCTGTGGTATTTTCAGTTGGGTTATATCAATATAGGGGAGCCAAACAACACGCTTTTCTTGTTTTTAACTTATAAAAAAGGTTTAGGCCGTGAGAATGATTGAGCACCGTGATCAGTGCTCTTGCAGTTGTTGCAGTCAAAGCGGGCTATTGTTTTTTTGTTCTAAACTGCTCAAGTTCGTAGTCAAATTCATCAGGGCTGACGATTAAGCCATCTTGCTCTGGAATCGGAAACACCGCAATAGCAAGCTCATCATCGGTTAAACCATCAGTCCACTTGGCATGCCATTTTTTAAGGCTGATAGCTTGTGGCTCGCAGTCTTGCCAATCACCCGTTGCCCATAGCTGCGCAAACTCTTTATTAGGCCATACCGGAACACAGTCTTCACTCTCGCTATTGAGCATTACACAGCCATGTTGGTCGGTTAATATCCACACTTGTTCGGTTTGCGTTACTTCTTTGATTAAATACTTATAACGTTGCACATTATCATTATTTAAAAGCGCGTTTATGCGATCAGGGTTAATTGGTGTATCCATAAATTTGTCCATATTGGTACTAATTTTATTAAAACATTGATCATTCTAGCGAGCTAAATGACGCATTAACTGTGTAAAAATGGCTCATGCAGATTAACTACATACCGAAAATTTTGTCAGGTTACTAAGCCATTTGGCAGTTGTAATATCTGGTCAATTATTTAATGCCATTGGTTTGATTTACTGCAACATTAGAATAGCTCAGTTTAGCGTAAGTTTTTACGGTATAACACCGCTTCCATATCCCCTAACGGATCTCGGTGAGTATACTCTTTGATAGAACGCATACCTAGCTTTTTCATAATACCAATGGAGGCAAGGTTATCTATGGCTGCAATGGCACTGAAAGCCTCGATATTTTGATTATCGCTTAAGGTATCGGCAATGTGTATTGCGGCTTCACTGGCGTAGCCTTTACCCCAAGTAGATTGTTTAAAGCGCCAACCAAGTTCTAAGTCTTTATCATTTCGCTCGTTATTAAAAAAGCCCATAGGGCGAACTAATATCCAGCCAATGAATTGCTTTGTTTCAGTAATATTTACTTGCCACAGCCCCCAGCCATCTACTTGGCTTGTGTATGAGTTTAAACGAGGAATAAATACATTGTTGATATCATGCATAGAGGTTGGTTTAGCGCCATTGATGTATTTCATAACAGCAGGATCTTGATCCAGCTCAAATAGCAGCTGTGCATCTTTTTCACTCATTAAACGAAAGCTTAAGCGCTTTGAATTTGTGATATTCATTTTCTTTCCTTACTGCTTTTGAGCATGAATTTTATTACAATACGTGGCCAATCTAAATGAGGGCGTTCAGTGAACAATTCCGTATTAGCGTTGCGCCAGCAGCAAATAGCCGCTGCAAAGCGTGAATATAAGGCCCGAGGGTCAAAGTTAAGCCGCTGTGAGTCATGCTTGTTAGCACAAAGCCAATGTATTTGTGATGGTATTAACGTAGCGGGTGACTGTCAAAGCGCTGTATGTTTATTAATGTATCATAACGAAAGCTTTAAGCCATCCAATACAGGACGGTTAATAGCCGATATTATTCCTGATAATCATGCCTTTAGATGGGATAGAACCGAACCCGATGAAGCTTTATTAACATTGCTAGCTAATTCCAAATATCAACCTGTCGTGGTTTTTCCTGCCGATAACGTAGTTCCACAGCGCCTGATTGAGCAAGTTATTAGAGTGACCGATAAAATCCCTTTATATATTTTCTTAGATGGTACATGGCGAGAAGCCAAAAAGATGTTTAGGAAAAGCCCATATCTGGACGAGTTCCCAGTGTTATCTATATCCCCCGAATCCTTATCAGATTATAAACTGCGAGTAGCACCGCATGCACATCAGTTGGGTACAGCTGAAGTGGCTTGCGTAGTATTAGAGCAAAATGGGGAGCCGCAGGCTGCACAACGGTTAACACAGCATTTTATCGATTTTCGAGATGCATATTTAAAAGGCAAGAGGCAAAAACGTTAATTATGGGTTGAGATAAAAAGAAAGAAGCGCGACTCAATGAGCCGCGCTGACGGAATCTTTTATAGCATCCTGCTATGTTGAAATTATCAACTCCTAATACCTTCCTGTTCCTTGGTTTCGCTTGGTGTTCTGTTTATGCGAAATCTAGCTTCCTGCTAATGTCCTATTCCTCCATGTGCTCCGTGCGCTCCCTCCATTGAAAACAGCTTCCTGCTGTATGTCCTTTACCAAAGGTCCTTTTGAATCCATTTATGAGCTCAGTGGCTCTTGTCCTGCTAATGCTCATTCCTTGAACATTTATCCATAAAAGTGATTCATTCACTTTTTAGCTATTCCTAAGCTAATCCTTTTTAGCATCATTGCTTCGGATAAACATCCTATTTATGTATCCTTTAATCAATACAGCATCCTTTGTATTTCCTTTTACTTTCCATTGCACCTACTTCCAAGTAGGTTGGGTATATACCCTTGAGTCAGCTTGCTAAAACCGATGTCTTCCTGAACTTGGATTTAATTATAGAGTAACCCCGAGGTGTGGGTAGGCACTCAAAAGCTTTATAATTTGCATTAAATTACATAAAAATAAAATAAATTCAAATATTACATAGAGTTATGTTTTTATTGGTGTAATAAACAGCAGTCGCTTCCTTGATTACCTAGTTCATGGTGAGAGATATCTCACAATTTTATTCCACTCTGTCCTGTTATTGGGCAAAGATGCTGATGAATAGTCTTTGCTTTCGGGTGTACAATATTTTGATACAGGTTAGAATTGCCTGAAATAAGAATAAACTTAAAAATTGGAGTCTGATTATGAAGCGACTGTTCGCTGTTGTTTTTACTTCGTTAACGTGTACATCAGTTGTTGCTGATGAAGCAGTAAATATTTACTCATTTCGCCAGCCCTTTTTAATTCAACCCATTTTAGATAAATTTACCGCGCAAACAGGCATTAAAACCAATGTGGTTTTTTCTAAAAAAGGCTTAATAGAGCGTGTTAAGCGTGAAGGAAAGCACAGTCGTGCTGACCTAGTTCTAACATCTAACTTTAGTTCTTTAATTCAACTTGAAGAATTAGCGCTTACACAGCCAATTAACAGTAAGCAAGTAGCCAGTAATATTCCCGCTGAATTTCGAGACCCGCAAGGTGATTGGGTTGCTTTGACAAAACGCGTGCGTAATGTTTATTCATCAAAAATGCGTACGGGTGAACTTAAGTCTTTAACTTATGAGGCATTAGCTGATGCAAAGTTTAAAGGCAAAATTTGTACGCGCTCTGGCAAACACCCTTATAACTTAGGACTAGTGGCGTCTATGATAGCTCACCATGGTGAAGCTTATACCAAAACATGGTTGCAAGGCGTAAAAGAGAACTTGGCGCGTAAGCCTCAAGGTAATGATAGAGCGCAAGTTAAATCAGTAAAAGAAGGATTATGTGACTTAGCGTTAGGCAATAGTTACTATTTTGGCAAAATGCTTACTGACGATAAACAAAAAGCATGGGCTGAGTCGGTACATATTAATTTTCCTAATCAAACTAACCGTGGTTCACATTTAAATGTCTCTGGTGTGGTTATGACCAAGTACGCAAAAAATCCAGATAATGCTTTAAAACTCATTGAGTTTATGACCGGTGATGAAGCGCAAAATATGTATGCATCAGTGAATATGGAATACCCAGTTAAACCCGGTGTGAAGTTGTCACCATTGGTTGCGTCTTGGGGAAGCTTTAAAGAAGACAAACTGCCATTATCTGAAATTGCAAAATATCGCCCAGTAGCACTTAAACTGATTGATGAAGTGAAGTTCGATCTGTAACTTAAGGGGTTGATGTTTGTCTAGATGGCATGTAGCTGCTTGGTCGATAGGTGTGTGCCTATCGACGCCGTTGGCTTTTTTAATTTTTGAGTCATTACAAGGTGACTCAGAGGTCTTTGCTCATTTGTGGAATACGGTATTGTGGGATTATGTCAGCAATACCGTATTATTGATTGCAGGGGTGCTAGTACTTAGTTGTATTATCGCGCTGCCTTTGGGGTGGCTTGCGGCTTATTGTAACTTTCCTGGGCGACGCTTTTTTGAATGGGCTTTGATGTTACCTTTGGCTATGCCCACCTATATTATTGCGTATATTTATACTGACTTACTTGATTATGCAGGTCCAATTCAAATTAAATTAAGAGATTGGTTTGGTTGGCAATCCCCTAATGATTATTGGTTTTTCGATATTCGTACCTTATCAGGTGCTGCGGTGATGATAGCGTTGGTACTTTATCCTTACCTTTATTTAATATTTAAAACAGCTTTACGTGAGCAGTCATTTAAATTAATTCAGGCTAGCCAATTAATGGGCTTAAGCCCTATGCAAAGCTTTTTTAAAGTGAGTTTACCTATGGCACGAGGTGCCGTTGTGGCAGCTTTAGCCTTGATCAGCATGGAGACTATGGCTGATTTTGCAACGGTTCATTACTTTGCTGTGAGTACATTAACAACGGCGGTTTATGATACCTGGTTAGGATATTACTCTTTAACAGCAGCTGCGAAAATCTCCGGCATTATGCTGCTGTTTTTGTTTGTGTCATTGGCTTTAGAGCGACTAAGTCGAAAAAATAGCGTGGTGCATGAGCGCCAAGCTAGTCAAAATGACGAAACACTATATCAGCTGACGGGTAAGCGTGCGTTTTTAGCCACAAGTTATTGTGTGCTGGTTTTATTTTTTGCTTTTGTGTTACCGGTCGCTGTGTTGTTAGGCTATGCATTTGATTACTATGAGCAAGCTTGGAATAGTGAGTTTTTCCTCTACGCTTGGCAAAGTTTAAAAATCGCGATTTGGGTGAGTGTAGCAGCGGTATTATTAAGTTTACTCGTGGTTTTTCATCAACGAATTGGTACTCATACGAGTAAGTATTTACCTGGAAAGTTTGCAAGTACTGGCTATGCATTGCCCGGAACAGTTCTGGCTATCGCTGTTTTGCTACCATTAACTTTGCTTGATAATAAGATTAATGAGTGGTTTTCTGAAACTAGCTTTGAACCCGGATTACTTCTAAGTGGTAGTATTTTTGCTATGATTTTTGCCTACGTAGTGCGTTTTTATGCGATAGCCCATGGTGCGGTAGAAGCCAGTTACGTGCGCATAAGCCCATCACTTGATATGGCAAGTCAAAGCATGGGAAAAAACCGCATGCAAACACTGAGTTTAGTGCACTTTCCTATGTTGCGAAGAGGTATTTTAACCGCAGCTCTACTGGTGTTTATTGAGTGTATGAAGGAGTTACCTGCGGCACTGTTGCTAAGACCCTTTAATTACGAAACATTAGCAACGCATGTATTTCAGTATGTGAGCGATGAACAGCTGGAATTAGCGTCAATTTCAGCATTGCTGATTGTTATTGTGGGCTTGGTGCCACTTTATATTGTTAACCGTTCAATGGAACAGCATAGTCAATGAGTAGTCTCATTTTAGAAAAAGTATCGTATCAGTATCAGCAGCAAGCGGTGATCTCTGATCTAGATTTAACGGTTGCCCATAACGAAATAGTTTGCCTTTTAGGTGCCAGTGGTTGTGGAAAAACAACCACGCTTAAAGCTATAGCAGGGTTGATCAAACCACAAAGTGGTAGAATTGCTATCCATGGGCAGTGCGTGAGCAACAAGCAGTTTTTTGTTGCCCCGCAACATCGAAATATAGGTATGATGTTTCAAGATTATGCCTTGTTTCCACATCTAAGCGTGTTTCAAAATATTGCATTTGGGTTATCTAAATTAAATAACAGCGAACGCAATACTCGTGTCGCTCAAATGATTGAATTAGTGAGGCTGGAAGGACTAGAAAAACGCTTCCCACATGAGTTATCTGGTGGGCAACAGCAACGGGTAGCTATTGCAAGAGCATTGGCTTACAAACCCAATTTATTATTGCTGGATGAGCCGTTTTCGAATATTGATACACAAGTAAGATTTCAGCTGATAAATGATATACGGAGCATTATTAAAGATCAGCAGGTGTCAGCTATTTTTGTCAGCCATTCAAAAGATGAAGCTTTTGCATTCGCTGATAAGCTCGCCATTATGCATGAGGGAAAAATTGCCCAGTTAGATAGTGCAAAAACTTTATTTCAAAAACCAAAAACAAAAGCAGTTGCTGAGTTCTTAGGGCAGGGTATCTATCTAGATGCGCAGCGTTATAATGGTCAAAGTGTTACAACTCAATTTGGTGACGTGAGTTCGTTAATTACTTTATCGCAGTCACAAACAAGCGGGCAAATTTATGTTCGCCCACAGCATTTAGAACTGATTAATGACCCTCAAGGAGACGTTGAAATAGTGCAACAAAGGTTCATTGGCACAGATTACGTCTATCATATAAAAGTGGCGGATCAACAGCTTGAAGTTCCTGCACCTGCTGAACAATTATTGGATACAACTAAACCTGTCTCTTTAAAAATTAAGGCACATGCGGTAAATTTCTTTTCTTAATACTAGATGAACAAAAAGGATAAGGCATGGCGCAAGCACAATCAGGGGTCTGTGCTGAAGCAAACCTACATGGGCTACATTTATTTTTTAATGTATTAGAAGGCCAAGATGAAGCTGTCCGTGCTGCGCTAGCAAACTGTGAGCGCTTACAAAATGAACTCAGTGATCGCTTTTCTGAATCTATGGTGTCTAGTTTTGTGGCCATTGGTGCTCAGTATTGGCCACATATTTATCCAGAGTTTATTCCCGAACAGCTTAAAAGCTTTCCAAATGTAACAAGCTCTGAACATGTTATTCATTCACAGCCGTTTGATTTGTTATTTGTCATTCGCTCGGATAGAGAGGATGTAAATTACTTATTTGCGCAAAGTGTATTGCATCTGTTGGCACCAAGCGTTGAATTAGTGGCACATGTGCGTGGTTTTCGTTTTTTAGATGGGCGGGATTTTAATGGTTTTATATATGGAGCAAATACCCCACATGGTCGTTTTAAGCGCCAAGTTGCTTTTGTGAATAACCCTCAAAAAATGGACGATCAAGGTAGTTACCTTCATGTAATGAGAGTAAAGTTTGATATTGATGCTTGGCAGCGTTTGCCTTTGGTAGAGCAGGAGCAAATTATGGGGCGCACACGATTAGATAATACCTTGATAGAGCCAGCACAGCCCGATAACCACGCAATACTAACAGAACTAAAAGATACGCATGGTCTGGCTTTATTACTGGATCAAAGCATGCCTTTTGGTGATGTATTTGAGCAAGGGAGTTTATGGTTAAGTTGTTCTGCAAATGGTTCTGCTTTTGAGCAAGTGCTTACTTCAAGGCTTGGCGATCCGCAGTGTTATGATCCTTTGCTAGATTATAGCCAAGCAGATATGGGAGCTGCGTTTTTTGCTCCTTCGGTACAGTTTTTAAGTGATATGGCAAAACTATGTGAACAGTCAGAGTGAGTAAGAGTTAGTACTTACTCGCTTCATTGCATTTAAACGTTATCAAATAATGTTTTTACGCGCTCGAGTGTTTCGTCAATCTCTGATATTTTAGCAGGAGCAATAAAAATTGTATCGTCACCCGCAATTGTTCCTAATACTCCATCAGCTGTACCTAAGGAATCTAGCAAGCGAGCAATTAATTGTGCAGCGCCGGGGCTGGTGCGGATAATAATCATCATTTCGTTATGTATTATATCTATAACCAGTTGACGTAAAGGGCTTTTTGCTGTCGGTACACCCATTTCAGCAGGTAAACAGTAAACCATTTCTTGTTTGGCATTACGTGTGCGAACTGCACCAAACTTACTGAGCATACGAGATACTTTACTTTGGCTTACATTATCAAAGCCTTGTTCTTTTAAAGCATCAACTATTTCGCCTTGAGAGCCAAAGTTCTCCTCTTTTAAAAGGGCTTTAAAGGCTTTGATCAAAGCTTCTTGTTTTTCTTGTGGCTGCATAACGTTTCATTTCTTTTAAAGCGGTTGTAGGATTTTACACAAAACTTGTTCGTTACCCAAATTTTCACACTCATGCAGGGGCTTTATCTTAAAAGCAAAGTGAAATAGGTCTCTGTAAAGCGCGAAGTGTGTGTTGCTTTACAACTATAGTCGAAAAAATCATGAAAATAACTCGGATTAATTTGTTTTTAGTGTCGCTTTTCATTATCTTTACAGCACATTAAATTCCACCTTCAAATTATGGAGAATTCACATGAAAGTTGCTGTATTAGGTGCCGCTGGCGGTATCGGTCAAGCTTTATCACTTTTACTTAAAAATGGCTTGCCTGCAGGCTCTGAGCTAGCACTATACGATGTTGCACCAGTTGTTCCGGGTGTAGCTGTTGATCTTTCTCACATTCCAACTGCAGTTAAAGTTGCAGGCTTTGGTGCTGATGACTTAGATGCAGCATTAGTAGATGCTGATATTGTACTTATCCCTGCAGGTATGCCACGTAAGCCTGGTATGGACCGTGCTGACTTATTTAACGTAAATGCAGGTATCATCAAGACATTGGCTGAAGGTATTGTTAGAAGTTGTCCTAAAGCGCTAGTTGGTGTTATCACAAACCCAGTAAATGGCACAGTGCCAATTGTAGCTGAAGTGTTCAAAAAAGCGGGTACTTATGATGCATCACGCGTATTTGGTGTAACCACACTTGACGTGATCCGCTCTGAAGCTTTTGTGGCTGAGCTAAAAGGTGTTGACGTATCTGAAGTTAAAGTGCCTGTTATCGGTGGTCACTCTGGTACTACTATTTTACCTCTACTTTCTCAAGTTGAAGGCGTTACGTTCACTGATGAAGAAGTAGCGGCGCTTACACCACGTATTCAAAATGCAGGTACTGAAGTTGTAAATGCAAAAGCGGGTGGCGGTTCAGCTACGCTTTCAATGGGTGCAGCAGCAGCACGTTTTTGCTTCTCATTGGTAAAAGGTTTACAAGGCGATAGCAATGTTGTTGATTATGCTTATGTTGCTGTTGATAATGGCGACGCACCTTATTTTGCTCACCCAGTTCGCCTTGGTAAGAATGGCGTTGAGGAAATTTTATCTTACGGTGAGTTAAGCGCATTTGAGCAAAAAGCCAAAGAAGATATGCTTGCAACATTAAATAAAGACATCCAAGAGGGTGTGGACTTTATGGCTAAGTAAGCTAAATGAAGTTGCTAAAAACCCGCTGTGAGCGGGTTTTTTTATGCCTTAAAAGACAGCGTTATTATTTTAGGGCAATACCAAAAACCATTTAAGCTATCCAGAGCTTAGGTTATTTATTCATCGCCAGCTGCAGCTCTCTAGTACGTTCAAGCTTGGCAAGTAATTGCTGTGCAACCGGCTTAAACACAGCTAGCTCATCTTTTGGCAATGATTGAGATTTAGGTAGTTTAACTGTCCTTGGGTTACGATGAACTCCATTAACTAAAAACTCATAGTGCAAGTGGGCACCTGTAACTCGACCTGTTGCCCCCACAGTACCTATTTTCTGACCCTGCTTTACTTTCTGGCCAGATTTAACCATACGCTTGTTAAGGTGTAAGTATTTAGTGACATATTTACTACCATGTTGAATAAATACATAATTGCCATTTAATCGGTTATAGCTTGATTTAATTACCTTCCCATTACCTGAAGAAACAACGGGAGTTCCTGTTCGTGCTGAATAGTCAATACCTCTATGCGCCGTCACTCTGCCTGTAACTGGGTGCTTTCGTCGAGGGTTAAAACTAGAACTTATGTATTTGAAGTTAACGGGAGCGCGTAAAAATGCTTTTTTCATACTGCGCCCTTCAGGCGTATAAAAGTTTCCGTCTGTATGACGTATTGCGTTATAGCGTTCATCTTGGTTAATAAATTCAGCGGCAATGATTTTACCGGTGCCAATTTCTTCACCATCAACAAAGTGAGACTCATACACAATAGAGAAACTATCACCTTTACGGATATCATTCGCAAAGTCGACGTCCCAGCCAAAGATATCTGCAAAGTTCATAATTTGGCGTTCAGACAGACCTGAAGTTATACCAGCAGTCCAAAAGCTTGAGCTTATCTGGCCGCCAGCAGATTTAGCGACAGTTTCTATTTCTTTGCTTTGAATTACAGTGTCATAAGCACCTTCTGAGCTTAAAGTGACATATAATGTATCAGTTTTAGACAAAACATATTTTAATTGTGCTAGTTGTCCATTTTCACCTTTAGCAAAGCTCAGCACTTCACCAGGATGAATTTTAGTGAGTTTGCGGGTTTCGGCATTAGTGTTAACTAGCTGGTGTAAAGTTTGTGCAGAGAAGCCGGCTCTTTTAAATATAATGGCTAAGTTATCACCTGATTTAACTTCATGATCAATAAAGTTATATTCCACTTTTTGTGTATCTGTGGCAGTATCAACCGCATTTAGCTCGGTAAGGTGTTCTGTTTCTTCGCTTACCTTGACAGGCAATTCATAACGCTTACCAACTTCTAACGCTTTTTTATCGTTGTCTCGAGAGGCTGTTGCTTTTTCTGAAGGCCATAGTGCAACAATCAACATTAAGGAAATGAGACTCATAATAAGCAGTTTGTGTTTTTTAGGGAGCTTATACACTACGTGAACCATAACGCGCCTTTTCTGCTGTCAAGATTTTTACTAATAATATTGCAGGATATACCCAATAAAGCAGCAATACCAGTATTTTGTGCATTTAAACTAGCTCGAATATAGGCTAGAATCGAGCGATAAACTGAATACTTGGAGCGATGAATGGTGGACTTAGAAACTGCATTTGCAGAGATAAAACGCGGTGCGGAAGAAATTCTTATTGAAGATGACTTAAAAGAAAAGCTTAAGTCAGGTAAAAAGTTGAAGATTAAGGCGGGTTTTGACCCAACTGCACCGGACTTACATTTAGGTCACACTGTTCTAATAAATAAGTTAAAGACATTTCAGGACTTAGGCCATGAGGTGATTTTCTTAATTGGTGATTTTACAGGCTTGATTGGTGACCCGACTGGAAAAAATGCTACTCGTAAGCCACTAACCAAAGAAGATGTACTTGCTAATGCAGAAACCTATAAAGAACAGGTTTTTAAAATTTTAGACCCTGCAAAAACAACCGTTGCCTTTAACTCTACTTGGATGGATAAGTTGGGCAGTGCGGGTATGATTAAGCTTGCAGCTCGACAAACTGTTGCTCGTATGCTTGAACGTGATGATTTTAAAAAGCGTTATGCAGGTGGACAATCAATTGCCATTCATGAGTTTTTATATCCGCTCGTACAAGGTTGGGATTCAGTTGCACTTGAGGCGGACGTTGAGCTTGGTGGTACCGATCAACGGTTTAACCTTCTTATGGGCCGTGAGTTGCAAAAGGATGAGGGTCAAAAGCCGCAAACGGTATTAATGATGCCATTACTAGAGGGCACTGATGGCGTTCAAAAAATGTCAAAGTCGTTAGGTAACTATATTGGTATTACGGATGCTCCAAATGATATGTTTGGTAAAGTTATGTCTATTTCTGATGACTTGATGTGGCGCTATTATGAATTACTTAGTGCGCTGTCTTTGGAAGAGATTGCACAGTTGAAGGCGCAAGTTGTCGATGGTCGTAACCCCCGTGATATTAAAATTGAGTTTGCCAAAGAAATGATTGCACGCTTTCATACAGAGGAAGATGCTCAGGCAGCACACCAAGATTTTGTTAAACGTTTTCAAAAGAACGCCTTACCTGATGACATTCCAGAACTTAGCATTACTATTGATGAGCCTTCTACATTTATTGCCAACCTCCTTAAAGAAGCCGGGTTGGTTGCAAGCACCTCTGAGGCTATGCGTATGATCAAGCAAGGTGCTGTAAAACTTAATGGTGAAGACAAAGTAACCGACAGCAAATTGTCAATTGAAAAAGGTAGCACAGCAATTTACCAAGTAGGTAAACGCAAATTTGCTAAGGTAACTGTAAACTAGAGCTTGTTGCAAAAATAAATATGCCCTAAAGGCCAGCTTGTAAAGCTGGCTTTTTTATGCGGGAGTTAAAGTTTAATGGCAGTGGCATTAAATACATGGCTTAGTAACCCACCAAAAACGTTTGTATCTAACTATTTTACATGAGTCATTTTTAACGTAGTTAAATTAAGTTACTTAGTTCGCTAGAATGAACAATGTTTTAATAAAATGGGTATAAAATATTAAATTACGTATTTTGCGAAGGCAGGTTATAAGGTCAAAAAAGCAATGCCCAAAGTATAAGCAAGCCAGAAAAGCATTAACACTAAAAAGAAAAAGGTTTGGATCCGCGTTAGTAAGTTAACTAGTACATCAATATCGCTAGGCTCGGGATGTCGTTCAATGCCTAATCGCATTTTTTCAAAGCGTTGCCCTAGGTAAAAGCAAGGGCCACCAAGTTGTACATTTAGGTTAGCTGCAAACAGTGATAAGACCCATCCACTGTTTTTTTGATAAAAATATCTAGCATATCGCTTGAGATAATGTACTACCTTCTTGCCATGTAATGGTGTTGCCATCAATAATACAAATGCTCTAAGAGGAAGCCACTCAATGGCATAAATCGTGTGTTTGAGTGGTATCATAAATTGGCTGTTGGGTTTAAGTTCTTTGCGCCATGCATGATCACATATGAGCAGTAGCTTGTAACTAAGCGCCGCAATAGGTCCAAGTAGTATATAAAATAAAATGATAAGGTAATAATGCCTAACAGTGCGTAGGCAAGTACTATCAATGCATGCTTTGGCAATACCAACACTCGAAAGTTTATTAACATCTCTAGCGACTATACTGCTCAATAATTGCCTGGCAGTAGACTTTTGTTCTTGTTTGAGCAAGGTTGAAATGCGTTTAGCTCTTGTAATAACTCGCGTTTCAATACACAAATAAAGAATTAATCCACCTAACCACTGTGGGTAATAGGCAAATTGGGCAATTGAATAGCACAGAATAACGATGGTTAAACAAGGTAGGATAAATGCTAAAGTGCCACTGAGTATTTGGTAACTTGCGGTTGAATCACTTTGATATACTCGTTGCGCAATACCTTTGAAAACAAGTGATAGTATAGTATTCGGATGATAGCTGCTAAGTAATGGCAGAAAGTGAGCCGTTGCCAATGTTACCACTAATATTAGCAAGCCCTGATGGGCTTGCATAAGTTCAAGTAGCACGTTAAAGCTTAACGTTAATTAGCTTTTCAAGTAGTGCTGTCACAAGCTTTGAAGAGTTTACAGAAGCAACCTCTAAATATTCTTCAAATGATTGTGGAGATTCTTTTCCAGCGATATCAGACAGTGAGCGAATAACCACAAACGGCGTATTAAGAACATGGCACGCTTGAGCTATTGCAGCGCCTTCCATCTCCACAGCTAACATCGTTGGAAAATCTGCGCGAGTTTTATCGATACGCACAGGATCACACATAAATGAATCGCCAGTACAAATTAACCCCGTCATAGTTTGTGTATTACTAAGGATTGCAACACTTTGTTTTGCAGCTTCAATAAGAGCAGGGTGCGCCTTAAAACCAGCAGGCATTTGTGGAACTTGGCCTATTTCATAGCCAAAGGCAGTTACATCAACATCGTGATGCTTTACTTCATCAGATATCACCACGTCACCTACATTTAGGCTAGGTTCAAAGCCGCCAGCAGACCCGGTATTGATCACGCAATCTGGCTCAAAGTTGTCAATCAACAAGGTGGTTGCTACGGTAGCAGCCACCTTACCAATACCTGATTGCACCAGTGTTACCGTATGACCTGCAAGCAGCCCTGTATAAAAGGTAAAGCCGCCCTTAGTAAGCTGGTGTTTATTTTGTATTGCTTCGCGAAGTATCGCTACCTCTGGCTCCATTGCGCCAATAATACCAATTTTCATGTTAAAAGTTCCTATAAAAACTTGCATATTAGTATACCTGAGCAAGATACAAATGCGAGTTTCATTCTTAAGTTAACGGCATGAAAAAGCAGGCTTATAGCCTGCTTGATGTATTTGAGCGTGACTATATTTCGGCAAGTTGCGTTGAGTGAGCTTTAGCCTGAGATGGCGACAAGACAGCCGGTTTTTCAGTACGATTGCGAGTACGAGTCGGAGTTCTGGTATTTTTGCCAAGCTTGAATAAAATAGCACTGCGTACTTCAGCTGTTTTATATCCTGCTTTAACTTTCATACGAATATGAGGGATCCCCGCAGATTCTAGCGCACCACTAACAAACCAATCTCGTTGGGCTTTATGCCCACCTTTATTCGCGTTATTAACTAAATCCACTGCAGCCATTATCTTAAGTGTGTCTTTATCTACAAGCACATAATCAAGTTGTTTATTTTTTGCCTTTATTAGCGCCGCTCTGCGCGACTTATCTGAAAGGCCTGGTTTACATTCAATTAAATCAACTAGCTTTACTCGGCTAACGACTTTAAATCTATCACCTACGGCACGCTCTAATAAAGTGAGAAACGAAGCTTCAACGTTGCTAAAAACAGAATCTTTTTTATTAAATGGATAAGGGTTACCACCTGCGTCGGTGAATTTTGCTGCGACCACTGAAGCCACTACTACTAGCGCTAATATTGATAATAAAGCAAATTCCATAAAACACTCCACAACAACAATTTGACAATTTATATTTACTAAGCAAATGTCATGCCTGTTTAAGAGTGTTTATTTAATTTCTTTAAGCTTGGTAACCTTGTGGTAAACCTTTTACTGCATAAGCGACTGCATCATGTGCATGTAAAGACTCATAATGATTAATTTTTATGTAGTAGTCTTGATAATTCGATACTTCAAATAGTGCTTTGAGTTTTCTGGCTGCATCCTCACAAAACATCAAGTTTTGACCATTTAAACGTGCGAACTCTTGCTCATCCTCTCGCTTTACAGCTGCCTGTACAGGGGTTTTTAGCTCATGCTCAACACAATTAATAAGTGCTAAGATATCAAACTCTTGACTATCACAGGCAAGCTTTACTTTGATATTGGCAATGCTACGTTGAGAGTGAGGTGTAGCCACAATACCTTCGGTACTGCCTAACCAGTTATGTATTTGTTCAAAATTAAGTTGTTGTTTGGCAAACTGCTCTGTAAAAGCTTGCTGAATAAGCTGTCGAGCCAATGCCGCAGAGCAAGGGCAGGTTGATGAATAAGTTACATCAACAGCTATTTCTAGTAAGAATTGATTGTCAATTAAGCTGGCAGTGATTGTCACTGGGTAGTTTTTCCAGCCTTGTTTGCCGCTTAACAACGAAGAGCGGCGAAGCGGCAGCTCAAAATGAAGTGCAACTTTTGCCGCATTACTCAAATCTTGATGACTGGTTACAAAACTCTCTAGAACAGCTTTGAGCGTACTCGGCGTTAGCGTTTGCTCACAAGATAGAGTATCTAATGACAAAAATAAACGCGACATATGGATGCCTTTAGCTTGTTCGTTTTGTAGGTTAACAAATGCATCCGCTTTTGCAGTGACGGTAATGTCGGATAACCCTTTACTAGAAAATAGTAGTGGTAGTTCAATATTTCCCATACCGACCCAATCTAAAGTTCCGGTTTGCAAGGCTTCTGCGGTATCAGCAATATCTGGCATTATGGTTTGCATCTAAACCCTCATGGTCACGACGATTAAAAGCGGGCATATTACACTATAATCCAATAGGTTGCCCCTTTAAGAATAGCTTTAAAATGATAAGAATAGAGAATTTGTGCATAAGTTATTACAGTTTGAGCTGCGCAGGTTTTAATAAAATGAATAATTAGCATCTTGGTATTGCTTGCGTATAATGTGCGGATAAATTGGGTATGTGGTGACTATGACAGAATCTTCTTTTGGCCCCTGGGCCCGTGTATTAGCAAATTTAGTCAGTAAATATGGCACAAAGCCTGCCAGCTTTATCTGCTATTTTTTTATCTTACTAATTGCTCTTATTTTATCTTGTATGTTTTACTATGTTGCGCTTGGCGAAATAAAGATAGTAGATGTACTGGCTATCATCTTTTTTTCAGCGGTGACCTCTCCAGTACTAATATCAATAATGATCCGTTCGATACATCAATTAGAAGACTCTAAAACCTATCTTGAGTCAGCCACACAACAAGAGAAACTGCTAAATCAAACGCTCAAAGATAATATTAATCGCCTTAATAACGAAATTGATGAACGTAAGATGGCGTTGCACGCCAAACACAGAGCAATCGAAGAGTTGCGAAAAGAAATCGCCGAACGTAAAAAAACACAACAGGAACTCGCGCAACAAGGTATGTTGCTGCGCTCTATTGTAGACTCATCACCTGATTTATTTTATTACCGTGATGAAGACGGTGTGTTTGCCGGTTGTAATAAAATGTTTGAGATGGTGATAGGTAAATCTAGCGAGCAGCTGATAGGACATTCGGTGGAACAAATATATCCGCAAAATTACCTACCGGAGGTCCTCAGTACCGATACAGAAGTGTCTACGATGCACCAACCTGTAACCTTGGATGTTGAATACCCAGTAAACGATGAAAATCGCTGGTTTGAAATGCGCAAGCTACCATTTATTAATGATGATGGTAAATATATTGGGTTATTGGCTTTTGGCCGCGATATTACTAGTCGTAAAGAAGCTGAACAGGCACTAGAAACTGCTTATAAAGATAAAGGTAAGTTCATTGCTACTTTAAGTCATGAGTTGCGAACACCTTTGAATGGCATCGTTGGCCTAACGCGAATGTTGCTTGATACGGAGTTATCTCAACAGCAAAAAAGTTGGTGTAATACGATTTTTTCTAGCGCAGAAACATTAGGGAATATTTTTAATGATATTATCGATCTCGATAAAATCGACCGAGAGCAATTAGATATTGCGACAGATAGCATTAATGTTTCTGATTTTATCAATGACGTTGTAAATTTTGCTGGTTTAATAGCAGATCAAAAAGGGCTAGATTTCACAATAAATCGTGTGGGAATGTTAGATATATACGCTTTATTAGACCCAACACGTTTGCGACAAGTGTTATGGAACCTAATCAACAACGCAGTTAAGTTTACTCACAAAGGAAGCGTTTTGCTTGAGTGCAAGCGCGAGAATAGAGAATCTGGACCTTGGCTTAATATTAGTATTAGCGACACGGGTGTTGGTATTCCTGCAGATCAACAAGAACGTATTTTTGATATGTATTATAAAGCTCCAGACTTAACCGGAACTAACGCCATTGGATCGGGCATTGGTCTTGCTGTTACCAAGGCATTGGTATTGGCAATGAAAGGTCACATTCGTGTAAGTAGTATTCAAGGTCAAGGTAGTCGTTTTGATGTAGAAGTTCCTTTGAATTTATGCAAAGCACCGAAACAACAAAGTTATGCGGGTCGCAGCCTTTATATTTTATTAGTGGAAGATGTTCCGTTAAATGCAGAAATAGCTACTAACTTGCTTGAACAGCGAGGTCATGAAGTTATTTGGGCTGAGACAGGTGAAGACGCGCTGTCAATGGTTGCCACAGAAGATGAACTAGATTTAATTCTGCTTGATATGCAGTTACCGGATATCAATGGTGATCAAGTAGCTAAAGAAATCCGCGCCGATAGTCACTTTGATGACTTACCAATCGTTGCTCTAACCGCGAATGTTCGAAGTGCGGAGCAAGAATTAGCGGGAATAAGCATTCAAGGCGCATTGGCTAAGCCAATTAATACCACTCGATTGGATAAAATGTTGGCAGAGTTATTTGGTATTGATGCACAGCAGGCGAATGCGAAAGAATATCTAGACGCGATAACATTTAGTGAGCAGCAGCAACATGAACTTGATATAGAAACAATTACCGACTTTATTGATTCGATGGGTAGCGAAGCGTTTAAACGTAGTGTAATGCTATTTAAAACTCTTAACCCTAAGTATTGTTCAGAGCTGCGCCAATCGCTTAGTGATAAAGATATTGATGAATATGCATCGGTTGCTCATAAGCTTAAAGGTGCCGCAGGGTCCGTGGGGCTAGATCAAGTACAACTGCACACTAAAAAGATGGAGTTAGAAGCACATCAGGTCCAAAGTGCAGTACTGAGAGATTGGATTGAACAATTAGAAGCAAAGATTAGTGAAGGGATTGTGTTACTGGAGCAAGCGATTAATCTGTTGGTGATTAGTGATAAAGCTAAATAATTTTAGGTTTTGGATAAGGGTTTTGAAATAGTAAACATCTAATAGCTCAATTAGTTATCACTCAATGATGATATTGCGGTCAATATCAAGACACTTTTATGCACTAACAGCTGGCTATTACAAGTAACAGTAACGCAAGTAGTGGGAAAGTTCGTTTATCCAGCCAGAACAAAATAAATAAGGGGCCTAAAGCCCCCTATTTAATAATTGCAAAACTCCCTGAAACCTTAGAACAATTAGCTATCAATTTTCCCTATAAAGCGATAGCCTTCACCATGAATGGTGCTGATCAGTTCAGATGTATTGTTGTCACTTTCAAAATGCTTGCGAATGCGACGAATAGTAACGTCAACCGTCCTGTCGTTAGCACGAAGCTCTCGGCCTGTCATGTGCTTAATTAATTGCTCACGACTAAAAATGCGACCTGGAGAGTCAAGCATCAAACGTAATGCTCTATATTCACCCTTAGGTAGGCGTTTAGCATCACCAGCAGGAGAAGTTAAACAGCGACTGTTTTCATCAAGCTCCCATCCGTTGAAGGTAATAACACCATTAGTATCAATAGAAGACTCTTCTGCAGATGACCCTGTACGAGAGATCAAGTTGCGTGCACGAATAGTCAGCTCTCGAGGATTAAAAGGTTTTGTGATGTAATCATCAGCACCAATTTCTAAACCTAGAATGCGGTCGACATCGTTGTCACGACCGGTTAAGAAAATGAGTCCAATGTTTCTTTTTTGGCGTAATTCACGCGCTAAGATTAAGCCGTTTTTACCTGGAAGATTGATATCCATAACTACAAGATTGACGTCGTCATGCGCTGTCAGTTTATCATGCATGTCATCGCCATCAATGGCTTCAATTACTTTGTAACCTTCTGCTTCAAATAAGCTAACGAGGTTCAGGCGAGTTACGTCTTCATCCTCTACAATCAGAATGACTGGCGTTTGCATTATTAATTAACCTTTTCGGAATATATTATTTACATGAAATTCGGTACTATCTAATAAAACCGAATATTTACGATTATAGGAGTATATCTAATTGTTAACAAGTAAAATTAATCAGGATGAAACTTAGAAACAGCAAGCAGTCTTGATAACACTTTAAAGTTATGTTGAGAAACTTGTTGCTTATTTATATACAGTCGAATTTTACTCCCCTCTTGGACTAATGAGGCAATCCCACCACTTTCAAGGAAATTTATACTTTCCCCTACAAACACTGTATCTAAAGGGTCTGCTTTAATCCAAACACCAAGTATATCATCTTCATTACTTTCATCAATGTATGTGATATCACATTGCCCTGAAAGTTCCTTTAAATTTTGAGGTTTTTCTATTAATAATATTTCTATGGGTAAACTTCTAATTTTTAAATTGCGGTTACCCGTTAATATTAAACCTGGACCATTATCAATATTCAAAAAACAAAACTTAGTTGATGTTTTTGTTTGTTGATTAGGGAATTCAATAAACTTTGCCATTTGGTATAAAAAAGCAGAGCGTACTTGGTCGGGTGACTTTGCGTTGCACAGTATCGGAAAAGCAAACAATATTAATAATAACAGCCTCATTAGTTAACCTCACCTAGTGGTAAAGTTAAAATAAATCGAGCACCATCTTTATAGGTTTCATCAAGGGAAATGTTACCGTGCAATGCTTGTGTTATTAGGTTATAAACTAAGTGCATGCCTAAACCACTGCCACCTTCTCCGCGCCGAGTGGTGACAAACGGGTCAAAAATACGTTTTTTTATTACACTGGATACGCCACAGCCATTATCACTGTAATTTATATTTAACTGGTTATTTTCTTGTTTGATTTTTATATATATTTCATTGCCTTGTGGGTCATTAAAACCATGCAATAAAGAGTTAGATATTAGTTGCTCAAAAATTTGCTGTAGTGGTCCAGCTTTACTGCTGATCACCAAGTCGTCCGCACAATCAATATTGATTTTAGGGATTTTAATAGCCAACTCTGGCTTCATAGCTTTAATGATATTGTCTAAAAGCACCGCTAAATTTACATCTGAACTGAGTTCTAAATCTTGACTTACAGCAACACGCTTAAAGCTCGATATTAAGTCTGCGGCACGATTTAAATTGCGATAGATTAGGTCTAAGTTTTCAATCCCATCACTAATAAAACGCTCTAATTGCTTAGATGTTAAGCTTTTTTGCTCAAAGGCGCTTTTTATATCTGCTAGTTTGTCTCGCAGCAGCGTAGAGCCTGTAACACCTAAGCCAATGGGTGTATTAACTTCATGGGCAACGCCTGCAACCATCTGCCCCAAAGAGGCCATCTTTTCATTTTCGACAATTTGATTTTGATATTGATGCATTCGCTCAAGTGTATTGAGTAACTCTTGATTGGCTTCACGCAGGGCGATGGTGCGTTGGTTAACCTTTTCCTCTAAGCTTTGGTTGAGCTTTTTAATTTCTAATTTATCGGCTTGGTGCCGCTCAATTTGGTTTTGCGTACGAGTAAGCATGACGTTTAAGCTGCTCGCCAAAATATTAATTTCTTCTATGTGACTACCAGATGCTCGCGTGCTGTAATTGTGATTTTTAGAAACATCTTGTAATAAGATTGATAGTTCTTCTATAGGTCGAGCTATTCTACGTTGAATGCCTCTAGCAACGAGTAAAACAAGTAGTAAAACAATGAGGGTTAATGAAATATCGACAAGTATTTTGGTATTGATGTATTCGTTTAAACGCTCTAATCCGCCACGAATATATACATACCCTTCCACTTTGTCCTCATAGATAACAGGTTTAATTAGCTCTATGTAGTCAGCTGTGATTCTAGGCACCTTTAGCTCTTCAATGCTATTGACTTTTAACGGAACTGGCGGTGTTTTGGAGGCATTGTAACTGGTGAAAAATACGGGTTTGTTGGTAACATCATCAATGTCATAAATATGTATATTTTTAACTAAATCAACGGCTTTAAATGATTTCAGGCGTTTTTCTTCTGTTTTTCTATCCTCAAAAATTAATGTTATTTGTGCATTAAAAGAAACAATTTCAGCGATCATATCAAGTTTATTGATAATCAGTAGGCGCTGCTCTTTTATGTCTAAATAGGTTGAGATCGAAATTGACAGCGACAGGCATAGGGCTGTAACTAGCATTACTGCGCTAATTAACACTTTCCGTATACTGGTTTTTGAAGCCTGTTTTGTCATTATTAGCCTTTATTCAGCCAGTGACCAAATACTTTATCTGCTCTACTTATGGTAACTTAAGAAGCAACCGAAGGCGCGCAAGTTACTCAATTTACTTTATTTGGCGCTAAAAAGAGTTGAATATTATGAACTATATTCTAGTGTAGCAAACAGATTAGATAAAATAACAAAAAAATCCCTGATTTTGCATGTTATTTTATCCAACAAGCGCCTAAAAAAACGATTTCACGGCGCTGAACTGATTACTTGCTTGCTTGATAGACAGTAAATTTGGTGTTTTTTGCTAGGACAGTAAACTTGCCGAATTGTTGTTCCAAAATAGGTGGGTACTTTAAAAAGTTATTAGCAACAATTTGTATTTGGGCGTTGGGCTTTAAAAAGCCTTTTGCTTGCTCTAAGAACCGCTCAGCGATACCGTAGTCAGTAGCAATGCCGGTGTGAAATGGTGGATTACTTATAATGAGGTGATACTGACCGCTAACTTCATTCATACCATCACTTAAAATACATTCAGCTGTTAAGTTGTTCAATGTAAGTGTTTGTTGTGTTGCATAAAGAGCGAGTGCATTAACATCTAAACAAGATAGTTTTAGTTCTGACTGTTGTGTACCAACAAATGTGGCGATGATACCTGCACCACAACCGAAATCTAAGACTTTACCCTTGTAAGGCACTGGTATATTTTCAAGTAATAGTCGTGTGCCAACATCAAGTTTACCATGGTTGAATACACCCGGTAAGCTTACAGCTGTAAACTCTTGCTCAGCTACTTTGACTGTAAACAGGTTTTGGTAGCGTTTTATATCGAAACTTTCAAACGGCTCAAGTTCAGAAAACTCATATAATACACAATGCTTTGCGCTGTCTAATTTGTAAAATTGTTCCGCAAACGGTTTTAATTGTTTTTCTACTGATTTAACACCACCTTTATTATCCCCCACAACCAATAGCCGTGTATTGTTGTTTGCGATTGAGCGGATGTTATCAAGCATCATTAATGCTTCAGGCTTAGACTTTGGATAGTAGTAAATAATTAAATCAAGTGATTCAAAAGAGGGGAGTTTGCAGTCGACAAAACTGTGTACATCTGGGTATTTGCTTGAGTCGTTATGATCAGCAACATTATAGCTAAATGCATTAATGGTTGCATTAGGGTTAAGCTGACTTAATTGTGACAAAAAGCCATCACGGTTGGTATTGATGACTAAAATATTGCTGCCACTGAGTTCTTCTTCATTACGAAGTAGTAATAGGCTTGGATTAGATAACTTACTCATAATTACTCATTATTAAGAGCCTTTAAAGACCCTTGAACAGTTTTATACCAATTGCATTTAATAAATTGTCAACTATTGCGGCAGATAACTGGCTTAGTAACAAGGCAAAAATTTCGATATGCATTATTCTACATGAATAATTTTTAACGCCGTTAATGAGCTATTTAGTCCACTAGAATGATCAATGTATTAAGAAAATTGGTTTTATTTGTGTTTAGGCCTACTGAGTGCGCTTAAACATTAGATCCCAAACGCCATGACCAAGACGGTGGCCGCGTTGCTCAAATTTCGTGAGTGGGCGGTTATCGGGTCGCGGTACAAAATTGTTAGCTTCAGAGATGTTTTTATAGCCAGGCGCTGCTTGCATCACTTCAAGCATATGCTCCGCGTAGTTTTCCCAATCAGTAGCCATATGGAAAACACCACCAATTTTTAGTTTGCTACGCAAGCTTTCTACAAACTCAAGTTGTACGATTCGACGCTTATGATGACGTTTTTTATGCCATGGATCAGGGAAAAACAACTGCATTGTTGTTAGGCTGCCATCGGCAATGCAATCAGCCAGTACTTCTACGGCATCATGCTCAAATACACGCAGATTAGTGACTTGTTGTTCATCCGCTTCCATTAAGCAGGCACCTACACCTGGACGATGAACTTCAATACCGATAAAATTAAGCTCTGGTGCATTTTTTGCCATTTCAACTAAAGATTTCCCCATGCCAAAGCCAATCTCTAGCACCACACCGTTGTCATTTCCAAAAATTTGAGAAAAATCGAGCATACCTTGGCTGTGCTCTAACCCCATAGCAGGCCAGCATTTATCAATAGCAGCTTGTTGACCTTTGGTTAAACGACCTTCACGCTTAACAAAGCTACGCACTTTACGAATATATTTACCTTCTTGCTCAGCTTGCGCTAGCGTGGTTTTACTCGATTCATTCATAATCAATTCTTCGGTGTAAAAAACGGGCGCATATTATCCCTATTCGAGGACATAAGTACAATAGCTTGACTGTTTTTAAAAGCACCATACACTGGCGAGCTATAAAAATGTTTAAAAATAGTGTGTTTAATGCAGGTATCTAGTGAACAAGCAAAGTGGTTTGCCGAGCAGGTCGTTAATTGGTATCACCTACATGGTCGAAAAACGTTACCTTGGCAATTAGAGAAAACGCCTTATAAAGTGTGGGTCTCTGAGGTCATGCTACAGCAGACTCAGGTAATTACTGTGATCCCATATTTTGAGCGTTTTATGGCGCGCTTTCCCACTGTCGATGCGTTATCTAAGGCTCCAGAGGACGAAGTACTTCACCATTGGACGGGGTTAGGATATTACGCTAGGGCTCGAAATCTTCATAAAACAGCAAAAATCGTGAGCAATGAATATAAAGGAGAATTTCCACAGTCACTTGAGCAAATGATGGCATTACCCGGGATAGGACGCTCTACCGCAGGTGCTATATTATCCTTGGCGCTTGGTCAGCATCACCCCATTTTAGACGGCAATGTAAAGCGTGTGCTAGCTCGCTTTTTTATGGTGCAAGGGTGGTACGGTGTGAAAAAAGTTGAAAACCAGCTTTGGGCACTCAGTGATGCAATTACACCAACAAGTAATGTTACAGAGTTTAACCAAGCGATGATGGATTTAGGTTCAAGCACTTGCTCTCGTAGCAATTTTGACTGCGAAGCTTGTCCATTGATGAGTCAGTGCTTGGCGTTTAAACATGAGCAGGTTAAAGCCTATCCTAACTCTAAACCAAAAAAAGAAAAGCCTAAGAAGCAGGCGTATCATTTAATTGTAAATACGCATAACAAAGTACTTATGGAAAAAAGGCCTAACTCTGGCATTTGGGGCGGGCTGTTTGGTTTTTTTGAGTTTCAATCATTTGAAGACGTAGAGCAGTTTGTTGCTCAGCAAGGATTTAAAGGCCAGATAAAGTCATTAGAGTCGTTTGTTCATATATTTACTCATTTTGAGTTAACGATTCACCCGCAAGTACTCAAGCTAGACAATATTCCTGATTTTGCTCATGAACAGCCTATTATTTGGTATGATGTAGAGCAGCACCCTGAGGTAGGGCTTGCTGCACCAACCAAAAAGTTGGTTAAAGTCCTCAGCACAATGAGTTAGACTAGTTAACCTCAGTATTGGATAAGCGAATTTGCCCAATAAAGCTATTTTGCCCACTATCTGCGTTGCTTTTATTTTTAATAGCCAGCTATTGCTACATAAAAGCGCCTTGATATTGAACAAAATATCATCATTGGATGATAAGTAATGTGAGTTATTACATATTTACTATTTCAAAACTCTAATCCAAACCTGAGGTTAATTATATTCTTCTTCAATTTAATTTGGAAAACGTTATGGCACGTACTGTATTTTGTCAAAAGCTACAAAAAGAAGCACCCGGTTTGGACTTTCAATTATACCCTGGTGAGGTGGGTGAGAAGATTTTCAACAATATTTCAAAAGAAGCTTGGCAGCAGTGGCAGCACAAACAAACTATGCTAATTAATGAAAAGCACCTCAATATGATGGATCCTGAGCACCGGACATTGTTAGAAGAACAAATGGTGGGCTTTTTGTTTGAAGGCAAAGAAGTTGAAATTGAAGGCTATCGCCCACCAGATAAAAAGTAAGTTAAAAACTAAAAAGCCGCAAATGCGGTTTTTTAGTTTTTAATACAAACACGAGTGTTTAATGATCTCGTGCAACTGATAATTCGGCGAGCGTAACGAGTGCGGTTTTGTATGGCGAGTCAGCCAAAACAGTCAAGTAATCGATGGCTTTTTGTGCTTCATTTTTCGCCTTTGCCATTGTAAATTCCAGCGCATTAGTTTGTTCTAAAGTAGCTAGAATATCGTTAAGGTAAGCCATACCATTACCTGTTTCTATAGCTTCACGTATTTGCTCAACTTGCTGTTTGCTGCCATGTTGCATTGCATATATCAGTGGTAATGTAGGTTTACCTTCGGCTAAGTCATCACCTAAATTTTTACCCATTTGTTGCGCATTAGCACTGTAATCTAAGACATCATCTACCAGTTGAAACGCTGTACCTAGGTGCATTCCGTAAAGTTTTAGAGCCTCTTGTACTGCTTCTGATTGCTTAAGCACCACAGCAGGTAACATTGTTGCCGCTTCAAAGAGCTTGGCGGTTTTGCTGTAGATAACTTGCATATAACTTTGCTCTGTCGTGTCAGGGTCATTGCAGTTCATCAATTGCAACACTTCACCTTCTGCTATCACATTAGTGGCGTCAGCAAGAATTTGCATAACTTGCATATTGTTAAGGCCAACCATTAACTGGAATGAGCGAGTATAAATAAAGTCGCCAACCAATACGCTTGCTGCGTTGCCAAATTCGGCATTAGCAGTTGGCTCACCACGACGAAGTGCAGATTCATCTACCACGTCATCATGTAGCAATGTTGCTGTGTGGATAAATTCTACAATGGTCGCCAAAGTGATATGTTGGTCATCAGAGCACGCTAGCGCTTTAGCAGTTAGTAGAGTGAGCATTGGGCGAATGCGCTTACCGCCGCTATTAACAATATACAGGCCAAGTTGATTAATTAAAGCAACTTCAGATTGCATTTGCGCATGAATAAGTTGATTGACGTTAAGCATGTCAGGTTCGATTAACGTCTGGATAGTTTTGATATCCATTGTGCTCCAAGCCAAAAATAAATTTACGATATACAGCGCGAGTGTACTACAAAATTCTAACTAGCTCGATATTTTGTCCTGATCTGGCCGAAAAAATAACTTATACCCGATATGTTGTTGATTATTTAGGCTGCATGTTTATTGGTTCATATGCTTTTGCAAGTGGTCTTAAAAGTGTAAAAAAGCGCTTTGGTTTGGTGGTGTTTTTGGATAGACTAACAAAAAATAATGATTCGCCCTCAAAGCTGTCACTTTTTATTCATTTTCTACAAAAATAAGGTTGCTTGTATTTAAGCATTAGCGTAAACTTCGCGCCCTATTGAAGAATATTAAGTTGCGTCGATTTGAGGGCGCACAGACGGAGTTAATTATGTACGCGGTTTTCCAAAGTGGTGGTAAACAGCACCGTGTGACTGAAGGTCAAACAATTCGTCTAGAGAAATTAGACGTTGAAACTGGTGCAGCAGTTGAATTTGATTCAGTACTTCTAGTTGCTGATGGTGAGAAAATCGAGATCGGTGCACCGTTCGTAAACGGTGGCAAGATAACAGCTGAGGTTGTTTCACATGGTCGCGGTGAGAAGATTAAGGTCGTTAAGTTTAGACGTCGTAAGCATTCTCGTAAGCAGATGGGCCATCGTCAATGGTTCACTGAAGTTAAAATCACTGGCATTAGCGCTTAATTTAGAGGTACAGAAAGATGGCACATAAGAAGGCAGCTGGTAGTACTCGTAACGGTCGCGATTCAGAAAGTAAACGCTTAGGTGTTAAACGTTTTGGTGGCGAATCAGTGTTAGCGGGTAACATCATCGTTCGTCAACGTGGTACTAAGTTCCACGCTGGCACTAACGCAGGTATCGGTAAAGACCATACAATTTTTGCAAAATCAGACGGTAAAGTTGTTTTTGAGCAAAAAGGTCCTTTAAACCGTAAATACGTTAGCATCGTTGCTGAGTAATCGGTAAAAGATTTAAAAAACCCCGCTACGGCGGGGTTTTTTGTTTGTCTAAAGTAAAATTTATCAGCTTAAACAGGTTTTTATTACTTGATGTAATAATGACTCATGTTTTATTGGTAAAGGTATTATACTTCGGTATTAGAACCCCCCAGTCAAAAGAGAGTAACCATGAAGTTTGTCGATGAAGTTGAAATTCGCGCAGAAGCGGGCGATGGCGGGAGTGGCATTGTGTCATTTCGTCGTGAGAAATATGTCCCTGATGGTGGCCCTGATGGCGGCGATGGTGGGGATGGTGGTAGTGTATATTTAATTGCTGATGAAAATTGGAATACGCTAATTGATTATCAATTTGAGCGTTTTCACCGTGCAGAACGTGGTACTAATGGCCAGTCAAGAAATTGTACGGGTAAAAAAGGTAATGATTTATACATGAAGGTGCCAGTGGGCACACGTGTAAGCGATGTTGATACCGAAGAGTCTTTGGGGGACTTAACGCAAAATGGGCAAAAGCTCTTGGTTGCTAAAGGTGGCTTTCATGGTCTGGGCAATGCGCGTTTTAAATCAAGTGTAAACCGAGCGCCACGCCAAAAAACATTGGGTACACCTGGCGAAGTACGCAACTTAAAACTAGAACTAATGCTGTTAGCTGATGTTGGTTTGTTAGGGCTACCAAATGCGGGTAAGTCTACTTTTATTCGTAGTGTGTCAGCTGCTAAACCAAAAGTTGCTGATTATCCGTTTACAACGCTTATTCCAAATTTAGGTGTAGTAAGACCTGAAGCAAGTAAGTCTTTTGTTATTGCTGATATTCCAGGTTTGATTGAAGGCGCATCAGAAGGTGCCGGATTAGGTATTCGCTTCTTAAAGCATTTAGAGCGCTGTAGAGTATTGTTACACATTATTGACGTTATGCCTGTGGATGGAACTGATCCAGTTGATAATGCATTCTCTATTATCAACGAACTTCACCAATATAGTCCAAAACTAGCAGAAAAGCCGCGCTGGTTGATCTTAAATAAGATTGATCTATTGCCACAAGAGGAAGCAGATTCAATTTGTGAGCGTATTGCTAATGAATTAGATGCGCAGCAGGTGTATCGTATTTCGGCTATTAATAAACTCAATACGCAAGCGCTGTGTTACGACATTATGACATTACTTGAAAGTATGCCAAAAGATAAGTTTGAAGCAGAAGCCGAACAAGAAGAAGTTGAGTTTAAGTGGGATACTTACCACCGTAAAGCAACTAAAGATGCCAGTGATGATGACTGGGACGAAGATTGGGATGACGACGATTATGATGTTGAAGTTATCTACGAGAGATAAGTATACTTACGTTTATAAATAAGGGCTGTTTGGCCCTTTTTTTAATACTAAATTATTAATGAGGTTTGATGTGATAGTTTCCATGATAGCGGCGATGGCAAACAACCGTGTTATTGGTCAAGATAACCAAATGCCATGGCATTTACCAGCAGATTTACAGCATTTTAAAAGAGTGACTTTGCACAAGCCTGTTGTTATGGGAAGAAAGACATTTGAATCAATAGGACGCCCTTTGCCGGGCAGACGCAATGTCGTGATCACTCGAAATGCTAACTATCAAGCACAGGGAATTGAAGTGGTAAATTCTCCAGATGCAGCATTGGCGCTTCTTAGCGAGGTGCAAGAGGTTATGATTATTGGTGGTGGGCATATCTATGAACAGTGCCTACCTTTGTGCGACCGCTTATATCTGACGTTTATAGACCTAGAAGTTGTAGGGGATACTTGCTTTCCTGATTACACAAAATCTGCACATTGGCAGGTAACGGAAGAGCAGCTTTGTGATGCCGATGAAAAAAACCCACATAGCTATAAGTTCGTAACTTTGAACAAAAAAGTATGAGTTTATTGCTAAATTTTGTGCAACTTGTTACAATTACACTCGTTTTGGGGTACGAATAAAGTATTAGAGGGTGTTTGAAATGAAATTATCGACTGTGCTTGTGTCAGTTTCTTTGTGTGTGGCTTCTTTATCATTTAGCCATCAGGCAAATGCGAACGAGCAATTAGCAATATCACTGTGTGAATATATTGCAGCAGATGACAAAAGTAGCTTACGTAAAAAGCTGAAAAGTTCACGTGTTAAAATCCGTAATATTTTTGATGCTGTTTTGTGTAACGGCAACAATATGCTTCGCCATGCAATTGTAAGTAACGCAGCTGATGCGGGCGAGTATATCGTTAAAAACTTACCAAAAAGTACTCTAGCTGATGGCGCTGAAATAGCGTGGGCAGAAGGTAATGGCCACAGTGGTTCGCCTCTTATCGCTGTAATTAAAGACAGAGCAGGTCTTTAATAATTTAAAGAATTAACGTCTAGTTGTGTGCAACTAATTAGACGACTAAGAAAAGCCTCACTTAAGTGGGGTTTTTTTGTGCCTGTTTATTCTGCATGGCGTACTTTTTTACGCAAAGAGTGAGTAATTTAGCTCGTTATAATGAGTAATGTTTTAATAAAATTAGAGTTTATTATTTTAAAACTCTTATCCTAACTTTAGGTTAAATAGGTGTGGCTAAAAGGTATATCAAAAGAAGAGATGTTCCCCAGCGGCGCGGATGCGGATGTCAGCCCTTGAACCCTAAGGTTCAAGGCGGAACGCAACAACTCACCGTAGGCTTCTCGGTACATGCCAAGCATGCTCAGTAGCAAGTAAACTACATTCCTAAATAAAGTTTATCGGCTCAGGGACTTAATCTACTGTCCTACGAGCTAGGGAACTCCTTTAGTATATAAAACATCGAGGCAAGTCGAAACCATAAAACGCAAATAGTTGTGTGTTTGCTGAGTTTTTATGCTTTGCTGCTATTTTAATAATCAGAGTGCTTGAATTTTAGTCCATAGGATACAATTGCTTGGAGTTGCTATACTTGCAGTGTTAGCATTAAGTGACTGTACGCGAAAAAAAGTTGATCAGATGAGCGAATTAAACGACTACACGCAAGCACAATTGTTGCTTGAAAAACACGATATTTTTGTTGCCCCAGCTGAAGTACATGGTGCCATCAGTGGTTTGTTGGCATGTGGTTTAAATATTGAAGAAAAAGAATATTTAGGGTTACTGAGCGATGTATTCAACGAAGGTCAGAACTTTAGCGAAGCGCTAAAACAGTTCTTTGCTCGTATGTACAAGCATGTGGTTGAGCATTTTAGCGACTCTGAATTTCACTTTGAACTATTTTTACCCTCTGAAGATGAGTCATTACTTGATCAAGCTAATGCATTAGTGGCTTGGGTATCAGGCTTTTTGCTTGGTTTTGGGCTCAAGCAAAAAGACTATGGCAAGTTATCAAATGATGTTAAAGAAGTGATAGGCGACTTTACTGAAATCACGAAGCTTGATAGTCACTTTGATGAAACTGAAGAGGACCAGCAAGCCTTGCATGAGATCATTGAATATATTCGTGTATCGGCCATGTTGTGTTTTGCTGAAATGGGCAAAGACCCTGCAACAACTTCTAAGACGATACACTAATGATTGAACAAAAAGAGTTTTTAAAGCGCAGAACACACCTTTTATCACAGCTAGATAAAAACTCAGTGGCAGTCATTCCCGCTGCTGTGGAGCTAACTCGTAGCCGAGATACTGAGTTTCCATTTCGCCAAGACAGTGACTTTTTTTATTTAACGGGTTTTAACGAACCAGACGCAATACTAGTACTTTGCAAAGACAAAAGTGAGCAACTGGTCTCACATTTATTTTGTCGAAGCAAAGACAAAATTGCGGAAATTTGGCATGGTCGCCGCGTGGGTTATGAGCAAGCGAAAAAGCAATATTTGTTTGACAATACTTACCCACTTAGCGAACTTGATGAGAAGTTGCTGGAGTTAGTTAATCGTAAGCGTGTTCTGTATTTTGGGCAGGGAACTTATAGTGCCTTTGACGATAAAGTATGGAGTTTACTAAATACGCTACGTAGTGCACCTAAAAGAGGTTTTCGCGCGCCAGAAATAATCAAAGATATCCGCCCGTTGATTCATGAAATGAGGTTATTTAAATCTGAGCCGGAAGTTGCAGTGATGCGCAAAGCAGCGCAAATCAGTTGCGAAGGGCATAAAAGAGCAATGCGCTTTGCCAAAGCAGGAGTAACTGAGTATCAACTAGAGGCTGAATTACATCATCATTATGCTATGAATGGTGCACGCCACCCAGCTTATGGCACAATTGTAGGTTCGGGCAATAACGCCAATATTTTGCATTACACCGAAAATAGTGATGTGCTTAAAAACGGCGACTTGATACTAATTGATTCGGGCTGTGAGTTAGAAGGGTATGCAGCTGATATTACCCGCACATTTCCGGTTTCAGGAAAATACACCGAACCTCAAAAGCAAGTGTATGAACTGGTATTAAAAGCGCAGCAGGCAGCTTTTGCACAAGTAAAGCCGGGTAGTACTTTGGTCAAAGCAAATTACGCAGCTATGAAGGTAATGACGACTGGTTTGATCCAACTCGGTATTTTAGCCGGTGATGTTGATACACTTCTAGATAACCAAGCATGCAAAGCATTTTATATGCATGGTCTTGGGCATTGGCTAGGTCTTGATGTACATGATGTGGGTGAGTACAAACTTGACGAAGCAGACAGGCCGTTTGAACCCGGTATGGTGTTAACCATTGAGCCCGGTTTATATTTTGATGAAGATGCTCAAATACCAGAACAATTCAAAGGTATAGGTATTCGCATTGAAGATGACTTACTCATTACTGAAGATGGCTTTGAAAACCTTACCGCTTCGGTGCCTAAATCAATCGCAGACATAGAAGCGCTCATGCAACGCTAGGAGAAAAGGTTGCAACAATTCGATATCCTAATTGTGGGTGGTGGCATGGCTGGTGCTACTGCTGCACTGGCAATAAGCAAGCTTAATGCAGATTACAAAGTTGGGGTTGTTGAAGCTTTCGCGCCCAAAGACAACGTTCATCCAAGTTTTGATGATAGGAGCATAGCATTTGCCCAACAGTCGGTTGTTTATTTACAAAGTTTAGGGCTGTTTAAGTCAAGCTGGACATACGCGCAGGCAATAAAACAAGTCAATGTGTCTGACAGGGGCCACTTTGGTAAAACCCAAATAAACCATGATGACTACCAGTGTGATGCATTAGGTTATGTGGTTGAAGTGAATCCGTATGGTGCTTTTTTACATCAGCAGCTTAATAGCGCAGGCGTTACCTTATTTTGTCCAGCTAGCGTGACTGAGCTAAAGCAGTGTGATGCTCAGGTTGAGATAACACTTAGCGATGCTCAACAGCTGAGCGCTAAATTGTTGATAATAGCCGATGGGGCGCAGTCTCCTACTCGCACTTTACTTAAATTTGACTTTAGCAGTGTTGTATATGAGCAAGGTGCGCTCATTGCCAATATTCAAGTTCAAGGTGGGCATAATGGCAAAGCGTTTGAGCGTTTTACTGAGCACGGTCCTATGGCTTTATTACCAATGAGTGATGATAGATATTCGCTGGTTTGGTGTATGAATAACACACAGTTAGAGCCGTACCTGCAAATGGCTCCTGAGCAATTTGTAGCCCAGTTACAGCAAGCATTTGGCTATCGAGCTGGCTTATTTACACATGTTGGAATGAGAAGTAGCTACCCTTTGATGTTTGGGCGTGTTGATAAAGTCGTAAGTCATCGTTGCTTGCTAATTGGTAATGCTGCACATGCCATTCACCCCATTGCAGGACAAGGTTTTAATTTGGGGTTGCGTGATATTCAATGCTTGGTGACGGTGTTAGCCAATACAGACAAGCAAGAATTGGGTAACTACCATTTTACGCGCAGCTATGAGCTATCTCGTGAACAAGATATTAATATGGTAATGACTCTTACAGACTCATTGGTGCGTTTATTTTCTAACTCTTCGCGCTTAGTCGCATTAGGGCGAAGCTGTGGTTTATTTGCTATGGCACTATCTACTCGTTTAAAAGCGCCGTTAGCTAAACAGTTAATGGGTCATGTACTCAAAGGGACTATTAAATGAAGCAAGTTCAAGTTTGTATTGTAGGTGGTGGGGCGGTAGGCTTAACACTTGCTTTAGGCCTTGCTAAAGCTAATATCAGTGTGCAAGTTATAGATAGTAATTCACAACCTAGAGCACTGGCAGAAACTTATGCAAATCGAGTCAGTGCAATTAGTTTAGCCAGTCAAACTTTGTTTGAGCGCTTAGCTGTGTGGCAAGATATTATTGAGATGCGTGTAGCACCTTATACACATATGGATGTACGAGACCAAGATAGCTTTGGCAAAATAGCGTTTAATAGCCAAGAGCTCGACTTGCCTGAGTTAGGCCATATTATTGAAAATGACGCTATCCGCTTTGCGCTTTTTAATAAGCTTTCTCAATTTAGCAATGTGACCATGGCGTTTAATACGAGTTATCAAAGTATTCACCAAACGGATACAGATGTACTGGTAACACTTGAGTCGGGTGAGCCGATTATGGCTAAATTATTGGTAGCTGCAGATGGGGCAAATTCAGCTATTCGTCAGCAGTTTAAAATGCCTCTGACTTTTTGGGATTATGATCATCATGCTATTGTGGCTACTGTGAAAACGCAATTATTTCATGAGTTTACAGCGAGACAGGTTTTTTTGCCGACAGGACCTCTGGCGTTTTTACCGCTGTCAGATGAGCATCACCACTCAATTGTTTGGTCTACGTCACCAAATGAAGCCGCGCGGCTGATGGCGTTATCAAAAAACGAATTTAATAAAGCGCTTAACGTTGCAATTGATGGTCAATGCGGATTGTGTGAAGTGGCAGATGATAGAGCTGTATTTCCACTTAGAATGCGTTATGCAAAGCAGTGGTTAAATAACAAGGTAGTGCTAATGGGCGATGCCGCGCATACTATTCATCCACTTGCGGGCCTTGGTATGAACTTAGGGCTAAAAGATGCGGCCCTTTTGATTGACTTACTAAGTGATAAACAAAATAAAGAGTTTGCTAGTCATAGAGTATTAAGAGAGTACGAACGCACTCGTAAGCTTGATGCACAAAAGCATATTGCTATGATGCAAGGCCTCAAAGAGCTGTTTGAAGGTGCCCATCCTTTGAAAAAGTTGGTACGCGGGGTTGGCTTGAGTTTGGTTGATAATCTTGGACCAATTAAGCACCTTTTCGTCAAAGAGGCTGTTGGCAAGTAGGCAGTTATTTGGAGCAGATCTTGAGCTGCGTCAGGATGACAGCGAAAAGACTTGGGCTTCGAGTTGTTGTAGATTTACCGTTACCCAGAACTACATGAATTACATTAACTACATTAACTACATTAACTGTCACCCTGAACTACTACATACCTTGTCACCCTGAACTTGTTTCAGGGCCTAGGTGATATAAGCGTCTAACTTTGGTGAAGGTGAAAAACAATGATGAGCCCGAGTATTCAGCCTAGCCGCAAAGCAATAAACTCTGCTAATTTATCTACTGCATGCACTGACTCAGCTGAGTTTTTAATTAAACAAATGCCTATTTGCCCAAGCTCGGGTAAATGTGCTGTGTGGCTTTGATAATTTAGCTCACTGGGTACTGTGCTTTTTGCTAATACAGTGATCCCCAACCCTTCCTTGAGAGCAGCAATTAAACCGGTTAAGTCGGCATTACTATAAATAATACGGTGTTTTATACCGGCTTGTTGCAGTGCTTCAATTGCTCGGCGACGATAAATGCATCCCTCAGGTGCGGTAACAAGTGTTACTTGTTGTGTACTTGCTTTTGACAAGTCGCCCACCCATACCAGTTGATCTTGCATAAATATGGGATAATGGGCAGAGTCCAACTGCTCATTGAGTGCCAGTACTAAGTCAAATTGGTCTTGTCTTGAACTTGACAGCAAGTGTTTACTCAGTCGAGACTTTACCTCCAGCGATACATCTGGATATAAAGACACAAAGTCGCCAATAATTGATGGCAATATGCGTGCCGCAAACTCGCTGGGTATACCTAAGCGTACTTTTCCTGTTACGCTTTCAGAGGTGAACTGCTGAATTATGGCATCGTTTTGTTGCAGCATTTGTTTAGCGAGGGGCAATAACAATTCACCATATTGGTTTAGTACTTGCCGTTGACCCTGCTTTTTAAACAGTTTGCAATTGAGCATTTCTTCCAAGCGTTTTATTTGTAGCGATACGGCAGGCTGTGACAAGCCAAGCAGCTCCCCCGCTTTTGCAAAGCCACCTACGTCGACTACAGTGACTAGGGTGCGTAAACCATCAATCGATAAGTTCTTCATATTAATAAATACTATTTAACAAAGCTAATTACATAAGTATTATTTATCAATGGATAAATAATTACAATTTGTTGTTGGCTTTTATGGTTAATATACTGCTCACCAATCAAGTTTTAATTAAGGTGTCATTATGACATTTGCTCCGACCATGTTTGCAAAACATCGCCAAGGCATTACACCTGCTATTAATAGCATGGCGGCGACACACAATCTGACCGTGTTAGATTTTAGCGGTTTTGAAGCAACCCCTTTTTTAAGTCAACAAATGGGTTTAAACCTTAATAAGTTAATGGCACCGGGCCTTGGCATTCAAGGTAAGCTTGATGACGGCCAACTCTACAGCGTGTATTATTTTAGTGAAACCGCTTACCGTTTTGTAGTAGATAGTGGTGCGGTGGCAATTTTAAAGCAGTTTGTAGCCAAGCATGTTGATGATTATGACATTGAGTTGGTGGTGCGAGATGATTTAGCCATTACCACTTTATCGGGCCAACAAGCATTTGATACGATTGTTTCTAGTTTTGAGCTTACACCGGGCTTAAGGCTCTCTGACGAACTTGTTTGCTATGGCAGGCAAAGTGGTGAAGTATTCGTAACCTCTGTATTAGAGCAAGGTGAGCAGCGTTACCAACTAATTGCACAATTGCCAACGCTTAATAAATGGCAAACGACATTGCAAGCACAAGGCTTTAACCTAAACTAGAACAAACCAACAAGGGCACTCATTTTTTGAGCGCCCTTGTTGCTATTGAATTAACCCCACCTCGTTTGAGGCAAAGTTCAGCAAGGTTGCTTGTTGATAATTTTAAAGTGAAGGACTGATATGACTTCTAAAACAGTGTTACATGCTAAGCACCTTGAAGCTGGCGCGAAAATGGTGGACTTTCATGGTTGGGAAATGCCAATCAATTATGGTTCACAAATTGAAGAGCACAACGCGGTGCGCACCGATGCTGGTATGTTTGATGTTTCTCATATGACCATTGTTGATGTTATAGGCGACGATGCAAAAGCGTTTTTGCGTAAGCTTGTAGCCAATGATGTTGCTAAGTTAACAAAGCCGGGTAAAGCACTTTACACCGGTATGCTTAACGAGCAAGGTGGTGTGATTGACGACTTGATCATCTACTTCTTCACTGAAACAAACTATCGCCTAGTTGTTAATTCAGCAACGCGTGAAAAAGATTTAGCACACATTGCAAATGTTTCTGCAGGTTTTGCGGTTGAAGTAACAGAGCGCCCTGAATATGCGATGATTGCTGTGCAAGGCCCAAATGCTAAAGCTAAAACAGCAAGTATTCTTGATGATGCGCAAAATGCAGAAGTTGAAGGTATGAAGCCATTTTTTGGTGTACAAGCCGGCGATTTATTTATTGCCACAACGGGCTATACAGGTGAAGACGGCTATGAAATTGTGGTACACAATGATGGTGCCGCAGACCTTTGGCAAAAATTATTAGACGCAGGGGTGGCTCCGGCTGGCCTAGGCGCACGTGATACGCTACGTTTAGAAGCGGGCATGAATCTGTATGGTTTAGATATGGATGAGTCTGTATCGCCACTGGCTGCAAACATGGCTTGGACTATTGCATGGGAGCCTGCGGATCGTGACTTTATTGGTCGTGACGTGCTTGTGCAACAACGCGCTGATAAAAGCACTGACAAGCTGGTTGGCTTAGTCTTAGAAACTAAGGGTGTACTTCGCGGTGGATCTAAAGTTATCGTAGAAGGTGGCGAAGGGGTGATCACTTCTGGTACATTCTCACCAACTTTAGGCTTTAGTGTGGCATTGGCACGAGTGCCTCGCTCAACGGGCGATACAGCACAAGTTGAAATGCGCAAAAAGTTAGTTGACGTAAAAGTAGTGAAGCCTTGCTTCGTACGTAACGGCAAAGCAATAATTTAATATTAAAATAGGGTGCATTAAGCACTCAAAACACCGAACCAAAGGAACAAAAAGATGAGCAACATTCCTAGCGAGTTAAAGTACGCACCTTCACACGAATGGGTTCGCGCTGAAGGCGATGGCACTTACACTGTAGGTATCACTGAGCACGCTCAAGAACTTCTAGGCGACATGGTATTCGTTGAATTACCTGACGTTGATGATGAAGTGGATGCAGGTGAAGACTGTGCAGTTGCTGAGTCGGTTAAAGCAGCATCTGATATTTATGCACCAATCACAGGTACTATCGTTGCAGTCAACGAAGATCTAGAAGACGCGCCTGAGACTGTAAACAACGACGCTTATGGCGATGGTTGGTTATTCCGCGTTAAAGCATCTGACGTGTCAGAGCTTGAGAACCTGCTAGATGCAGAAGGTTACGCGAATACTATTGACGAAGACTAAGCAGTTTACGTTTAATTAAAGGCCCCATTTATGGGGCTTTTATTGTTTCGCACAAAATTTTTCCCTGTGTGCCTTACCACATAGGGTGATATTGATTTGTTACTCTGCTGCTACCAAGGCTGTGACAAACACACTTTTTAATTTGGATCATAGGAATCTGGACTAATGTCAAACGCCAAATCTCTTGAACAATTAGAGCAAAAGCAAGATTTTATTCGTCGCCATATAGGGCCAAGCCCGGCGCAAGTAACTGATATGCTAAGCGCTCTTGGAGTATCGAGTGTTGAAGAGCTGATCGGTCAAACTGTACCTGCGGCTATCCGTTTAGAGCAAGGGTTAAGTATCGGCGAAAGCCGTACAGAAGTTGAAACCCTAAGCTACCTAAAATCAGTTGCTAGCAAAAACAAAGTATTCAAGTCGTACATTGGTCAAGGCTACCACCCAACACATGTGCCTAATGTTATTTTACGTAACGTACTTGAAAACCCAGGCTGGTACACGGCTTACACTCCTTACCAACCAGAGATTGCGCAAGGTCGTTTAGAGTCATTATTAAATTTCCAGACACTCACTATTGATGTTACTGGCCTTGATTTAGCAAGCGCGTCGTTGCTTGATGAAGCAACGGCGGCAGCTGAAGCAATGGCATTAGCAAAGCGCGTATCAAAAGCGAAAAAAGCCAACACTTTCTTTATTGCCCAAGATGTGCACACACAAACAATTGATGTGGTGGCAACACGTGCTGAACAGTTTGGTTTTGACGTTGTGGTTGGCCCTGCTGCTGAGGCTGCAAATCACGATATTTTTGGTGCATTGTTTCAATACCCAAGCACCACAGGTGAAGTAGTAGACGTACAAGATTTAATTGCCCAAGTACAAAGTAAAAAAGCCATTGCCTGTGTGGCAGCTGATATTATGAGCTTAATGCTACTTAAAGCGCCGGGTAAACTCGGTGCTGACGTGGTACTAGGCTCTGCACAGCGTTTTGGTGTGCCTATGGGTTACGGTGGTCCTCATGCGGCATTTTTTGCTACGCGTGATGCGTATAAGCGCTCATTACCGGGACGTATTATTGGTGTATCAAAAGACCGCTTAGGTAATGATGCACTACGTATGGCTATGCAAACCCGTGAGCAACATATTCGCCGTGAAAAAGCTAACTCAAACATTTGTACCGCGCAGGTTTTACTTGCCAACATGGCAGCGTTCTACGCGGTATACCATGGTCCAGACGGGTTAAAAACCATTGCTCAGCGTATTAACCGCTTTGCCAGTATTTTGGCCTCGGGTCTTAAGTCTAAAGGCGTTGCCCTTAAGCATGATACTTGGTTCGATACCTTAACCGTGGTTGCTGATAATAAAGATGATGTTATAGCACGCGCGATTGCAGCAGAGGTTAACTTTGCGACTAACCATGCTGGTGAATACTCAATTTCAGTTAACGAAACAACCACCCGTGCAGATGTAACCCAGTTGTTTGATATCATCCTAGGCGAAGGTCATGGTCTAGACGTTGATGCGCTCGATGTACAAATAAGCAACGATGGTGTAACTGGTATTCCAGCAGCTCTAGTACGCGATGATGAGATTTTAACGCACCCTAATTTCAACTCGTACCAAAGTGAGACTGAAATGCTGCGTTACATCAAGCGTTTAGAAAATAAAGATTTAGCGCTTAATCACTCTATGATCTCGTTAGGCTCATGCACCATGAAGCTAAACGCGACAGCAGAGATGATCCCCGTGACTTGGCCTGAATTTGCAGAGCTACATCCGTTTTGCCCACTTGAGCAAGCGCAAGGTTATCAAGTGATGATCAACGAGCTACACGATTGGTTAGTTGATATTACCGGTTATGACGCGGTATCACTACAGCCTAACTCAGGTGCGCAAGGTGAATACGCGGGTCTTATTGCAATTCGTAAATACCACGAGTCACGTGGTGAAGGCCATCGTAATATTTGTTTGATCCCAAGTTCTGCACACGGTACTAACCCCGCGTCGGCACAAATGGCAAGCATGAAAGTAGTGGTAGTTGGCTGCGATAAGCACGGTAATATTGATATGGAAGACTTGCGCGCTAAAGCGGCTGACGTAGCAGAAAACCTATCTTGCATCATGGTTACTTACCCGTCAACGCACGGTGTTTATGAGCAAAGTATTAAAGAAGTGTGTGACATTGTTCATCAACACGGTGGTCAAGTATACATGGACGGCGCAAACATGAACGCACAAGTTGGTGTAACAAGCCCAGGCTCTATCGGCTCTGACGTATCGCACCTTAACTTACACAAAACATTCTGTATTCCACACGGTGGCGGTGGCCCAGGTGTTGGCCCTATCGGTGTTAAATCGCACCTAGCGCCATTTATGCCTAACCACAGTATTATTAACGTTGCAGGTACGACCGAAGGTAATGGCGCGGTTTCAGCAGCGCCTTATGGCTCAGCGGCAATCTTGCCTATCTCATGGGCTTACATTGCCATGATGGGCAGCGAAGGCTTAAAGCAAGCGACTGAAATGGCCATTGTCAGTGCAAACTACTTAACTGAAAAGTTAAGCGAGCACTTCCCCATTCTGTATCGCGGTCAAAACAATCGTGTAGCACATGAGTGTATTGTTGACCTGCGTCCGTTAAAAGACGCGTCAGGCATCACTGAAATGGACGTGGCTAAGCGTCTACAAGACTACGGTTTCCACTCACCAACAATGTCGTTCCCTGTAGCGGGCACTTTGATGATTGAACCAACTGAATCTGAGTCTAAAGTAGAAATTGACCGCTTTATTGAAGCGATGGTGTCAATCAAAGGCGAAATCGACAAAATCATCTCAGGTGAGTGGTCTATCGAAAATAACCCATTAGTATTTGCACCACACACGCAAGCTGATGTACTTGGTAGCGAGTGGGACAGAGCCTACGACCGCTTTTACGCTGCGTTCCCAGTGGCAAGCGTAGCCAAAGATAAATTCTGGCCTACAGTGACCCGTATTGATGATGTATACGGCGACCGTAACCTAATTTGTTCATGCCCAGCGGTAGAGACTTACGCAGAGTAAGGTTTTGGGTGTCGTACTCTAATAAAGTCTGTGACTTTATTTCGGTAGTTTGTGAGTCGAATATAGTCTGTGACTCATAATGAATTGAAAAGGTGAGCTTAGTGCTCACCTTTTTTGTTCTAGGCAAAGGTATGCAGTATCAATTCTTGTAAAAAGTTGATAATGTTATGAATAAGTTTAATAAAATTATGTGGTTGGGAATCGGAGTACCAACTTAAATACTAAGGAAAGTGAAAATGATCGAGTTCATTTCCGAAAAGAGTAATGGTTCCAACCTTATATTGTTTGTACATGGCTTCACTGGAGGCTCTGACACATGGAGTTTTGACGGTAAAGTTTCTTTTCCTTCGTTATTACTTCAAGATAAAGAAATATCTGATAACTTTGATATTGCACAGTTCACCTATTTCACCAAATTAACAAACCTTTTCGCTAAAGTTAGCAATACTTCCAAGCTTTTGAAAAAGCTTTTTGGCACATCACATGGAAAATTAAGAAGTAACTCAAGCATAGAAGAAATTTCAAATTTACTGCGCACTGAGTTTCGATTTAGGTTAGAAAAATATGACTCCGTGTTTGTTATTGCCCACAGTATGGGGGGGCTTGTAACTAAAAGTTTAATTATTAAAGATTTGGAAGAAAAATCAATTTCAAAGGTTAAAATGTTCTTATCATTGGCTGTCCCCCATCAAGGAGCTAAGCTAGCCACATACGGGAATTTAATAAGTAATAATCTACAAATAGAGGGTTTGGAACCTTTAAATGGCTTTATACATAGATTAAATGACTACTGGTTAAAAACTTCTCTAAGACCAACAACAAAGTATTTCTATGGTACAAGCGATAAAATAGTGGACAAAACTAGTGCCGTTCCCGCAGATAAAGAAGTATCAGATGTTATCAGTGTAGATGAAAATCACTCTAGTATTACTAAACCTGAGAACGAAAACTCTACTATTTTAGTGGCTGTTAAAAAACTGATTTTAGATTATCGAGATGGTGATCCTGCGATAAGTAACTTTGAAATTCAGTCTCTAAGCAATGACGATGAGTATAGTGATGAACTATTCGTATTGAAACTATTGGCTGCTGACGTCCATAAAACATCAATACGCGATGCTAAAGAAGTATTCTTAAATGCTGAGTACATTCGAAAAATATTCAGTAGCGCTTCAGATCAGAAACGATTGGCTGAATTGTACAAGAAAATTAAGAAAATTTATCAAAATAGTTATACCAAATATGTTCATGATGGAATTCCTAATTCAGGGTTGTTATTAGCTGATGTTCATGAGCAAATAATGAAAGAAGATAAAGAGTTTTTGAAAACTTTAATTCCATTTTTAAATGCAATTCATAAGCAAGGAATGCTGCACCAATTAGCTAACAGTGAAACTGAAGCTATTTGGTGGGACAAAAATGCTAATTTTGCGTCAATGAAAGAGAGCTTGAAGGAAAAAGGCTATGAGTAGCCTGCCTTTTTTACAGCCTGAACGAGACTTTTATTACAATGCGGGTATTCTGATGCTAATTATTGGTAAATTAGCTCGAACCAAGCGCGGAAAGGCTGTTTTAACAATTGATAAAATCCAGACATTTTATTTTTTGGTCACTCGACCTGTTTTCCTAAATAAGGTGTTATCGAAAGCAGGAAAAAAACAGTTTCTAATTGAGCAAACTGACTATTTTACTGTTGATACCATAGCACCAAATCTAGATGAATTATTTAATCGAGATAAAGTTACTAAGTTGTTAAAAGCTTTGTCGGTTAAAGGGTATATTCAAGCTTCATTTAATGAAAAAGAAGGGTTTTTGTTTGAATTAAATGACAGTGGACTCTCGATATTGGAAGAGTTTACTGATGGATATTACAAAAAAATTAATGGTTTTATTGATAGTTTAGCTAAATTGCAATCAGAAAACTCATCCAAGATAAGTACTTATATTAATTCAGTTTTGAAGCAAGGATAGAAATGACTACTCAGCAAGGATTATTACTTAAGCAGCTAGTGTTAGTTGGCCATAGAAAAAATTATACAGTTCCGTTTTATCCGGGAGTTAACATAATTTATGGGGATGCTGATACAGGTAAATCCAGTATTCTCAGAATTGTTTATTATTTACTAGGTGGGAAACAGAGCAAGTTAGATCATGAGATTTCTTCATCTGTAAAATATGCTGTATTGGAAGTCGAAATTAATGGAGCGCCATATTGTATTATTCGAGATCTATACAATTCGACTAAAGATGTAGAGGTGTATTCATGTCGGTACGCCAAATTAGAAGAAAACTTTCCGGAAAAATATGTATCGTCAGTTTCTAGAAGTACAAATGAAAAGAAAAGCTTGTCGGATTTTCTGTTAGAAGAGCTTAATTTTCCAATAGTTAAATTAAAACAAGCACCTACAAAAGACAATTCAGACACTGCTAGATTAAGCTTTTTAGACTTATTCAAATATATGTACTTAAACCAAGATGATGTCGGTAGCACTCATATGCTTAACATTGGCAATCCTGTTGTTGAAGTGAAAAATAGAGAAGTATTGAAGTACATATTTAACGTGTTAGACACAAATATTTCAGATCTTGAGGTTGATATATCGACAAGGACAAAGGAAAAATCGGACTTGGAGAGTCAGTATAGGGTTATTTCAAAATTCTTGTCTGAAATAGAATTTGAGCAAACATCAGCAATAGATGAAGAAATTACGCTGATCGATGAGTTAAAAGAAGACTTAGATAGGCAGCTAAAAGAACTTAACAACAAAATGGTATCCAATAATGAACTTTATGGTGGACTCAAAGAAGCCTTAGATACTATTAATCTTGATATCAAGAGATTGGAAGATGTTAAGAGTCATGCAGAGAGAAACATTGAAAGGTTTTCGCGCTTAAGTAACGATTATCAAAACGATATTCAAAAGCTCAAAGCTGCGTCACAAGCAAGAAATGCAATTGGAAAACAAGAATATACTACTTCAAGCTGCCCAATTTGTGATAATACAATAAATCTGAGTGATGTCTCTGAAGAGTTTGATATTTCAGAAGAAAATAAACTCAAGCATGAGTTAAATTCTATAGTAAGACGGTCTAAAGATTTAGCTGTTTTAATTGCAGAAAATAGAAAGGAACTTGAAGAAACTACGCAAACTCTAAACGAACTTTACAAAGAAAAGTCAAAAGCGAAAGAATACATAGATGAAGAGCTAGCTAATGCTGTTACACCGTTTTTGGCTGAGAGAGATGTATTGATAAAGGAAAGTGCAAAGCTTGTCGAGCGAAGGGATAAATTTGTAAACGCCTTGAAAGTGAGAAATAGACAACGAAGTATAGCTGAACATATTGGTCGTATCGAATCCAATATCACCCAATTAAAAGAACGATTGGAGGAAATGCTAAAAAGTTCTCCTTCCATGTCTTCTGTTTTATCTGATTTGGCAAGTTCTCTAGATTTATTTTTACAAAATGTAAAAATTAATAATCAATTTGGTGTATCTATTAGTGAAAAGAGCTTTTTACCAATAGTTAGGAATATTGAATACAGGAACATTAACTCTGGTGGTTTAAGAACTATTACTTCAATTGGTTATCTAGCTTCTATTATGAGAGCTAAATTAAATACGAACACAAACCTACCTAGTTTGATGATGATTGATACTGTCGGAAAGTTCTTAGGAAAAACACCTGAAGACGGAACTTTAGATACGGATCTTAAAGCAGATGAAAATGAGGGTGTATCTGACCCTGATAAATATAAAAATTTGTTTGAATCACTTTTAGATTTAGCTGAGCGGTTTGAAGAGAACGGAAAACTTTGTCAGATAATATTGGTTGATAATGATTTACCACCAGAAGTAGCTAAAAAACACAGTGGATTTGAAATAGCTCACTATCGTTCTAATGGAGTAAATAATCTGCCGATTGGATTAATAGACGATTGGGAAAAAGACAAAAAAGTGAGATGAATTCATGAGTGACTTTGATGGAAATGTAAATTGCGATACTCACGGCAATTCTAACGCAACTTTTATTTGCCAGCACTTAGCCAGCGGAGAAGGCTTAGGTTTTAACTTGGGTTATGACCCAGATAATCCAGATGAGTTATGCCCGGACGCTTGGTGCAATAAATGCGAAGAAGTCTTAGATACTGAAGGCGAGTGGAATGACAAATCAGAAGCCTTTGCTGATATAAAGGTTATGTGTGAGCATTGTTATGAGGAAATTCGTGACAAAAATTGGATTCAAGACGATAACGTTTACCACAATTTAGTCACTGAAAGCTTTGCCTTTATTGAACCTCGCCATAAGGTGTTCCTTGAAAAGTATAATGTTGGTGCGCATTCTCATGACTTTGATCACCGATTCTCATCAGCTTTGATCACTTGATTTATCATTTTGTAGAGCCGTTTTTAAATTAGCTTAACTGATCATCATCAGTCAATTTATTTAACTGTT
>NZ_CAMAPC010000013.1 GCF_945859825.1 Pseudoalteromonas holothuriae | reverse complement strand
CACGGTCAAAAGGTACGTTACACATATTACGATAACGGCTGGTTAAAAACCATCAAAGATGAAACCACTGGGGCTTACTCGTATTTTGAATACGACAAGGCAGGGCGCAGGATACTTGAGCTAACGCAAGCTATTGACGACTTACAGCGGGTGATGCGACACCAAACTGTGACAAATTACGATAGTAATGGCCGTATTACCTTAATCGAAACTGAGGCATTTAAAAATAATAAACCAGCGGGGCAAACGCCGAATTGGGTTGCGGGCAATATTATTTCGCGTGTTAGCTATCAATACGATGCGGTGGGTAATCGCAGAAGTATGTCGGTAGAAAATGGCGTTGCAGGTGAAATTGCACCAAGAACCAATGAGTTGAAGATAGAGCCGAATCTTGGCTTTGTACGTAACTCTTCGATACTTGGTAAAGGCCAGCTTAACTTAACAAATGACTATGGTATTGAGGCTGAAAAAGTCACACTGGCATTTATTCATAATGAACAGGTTATACAACGTCCAGACTGGTTGAAGGAAATTGACCGGGAAAATGATTTCATTCAAGTAGATAAGCGCGCCGTCTCAATCAACCTTACGCAACTAAAACGTATACCGAGCTCACAGCAAGACTTGTCTGTTCGCGTTACCATGGTTGATAAGTCGGGTAAGAAGCTTGTCAAAGTGGTGCCATTTAAGCTTATCGATAACGTTAAGTTAAATGGCTCAATCTCTGCGGATCCTTTTACTGAAGGCACAGATTGGTCGCTAAATATACCAAAAGATCTATTTATGGATGTGGCCAAAGAAGGACTTAAATTTGAATTAACCTCCTCGCTTGGGGGCAATAAGTTAGCTCAACCACCGTTTGTTTTAAGTAGTGACGGCTCACGTATTCATATTTTGAAAGACGAATATGGCACGCCAAAGAAAATTACAGCAGGACAATATCAATTGTCACTTAAAGCAACGTCTAAGGCTGCAAGCGGTGGAGATGTTGAAGCTAAGTTTTCTATTGAGGTGAAAGATAATAAATCGCCAATCAACAACTTACCTCTGAAGATAAATGTCAAAGAAGGTGAAGAAACACTCGATATTAAAGACTTTTTCACTGATTCAGAAGGGGATAAAATTAGCATTGATGTGATGTCGATTAATGGCACGAATACTAACCATGGCATCACATTTATAGGAAGTAAAATAGGCACGAGTAGAATTGATGATGGCACGAACGTTATCGATATTTCAAAAACTGGATTTGGCTACTTTAGTTCAGGTGAATACACAGTTAAAGGGATATATAAAGATCAATACAATGAAGAGCAATCTTTTGACTTTACTTTAGAAGTTGAACCTGTTGATACAAAGGTAAAGCTCAAAATGCCTATCATGGATCAATGGAAGCTAGAGCGTGGACAGCAGTTGGTAAAGGGCGATGCGTTCAATGTTGATGTCATAAAAAATAACATTGTAAACCTTGAAAATAACGCGCTTAAATTCAGCTTAGTGTTTAAGTCGGATGTGAATAAGCTAGACATCTATCAAAACAACGCAGATAGATACGACACATACCAACAACTGCAAAGTAAAATTGCTGCGGGCACCATTAGAAGTGTAGCCAATGAACTTGGTATCGTTATGGACGCAGACAATGGCAGATTGTCAGGCACTGTTAGTCCAAATGCATCAGATGCTTACCCTGAGTTGGTGCTGATTGTTCATGAAGACAGTCGCATCGATCCTTTAACCAGCGATATTTCTATTCACATAGCAGGTGATATTGGTTTAAGCGTTAACGAAGGAGTTAAGACCACCGTACCTCTAAGTCGCTTCAGCGACGTCAGTGTGCCCAGTGAAGTTAAGCTAATTGGCCAGCCTAGCTTTGTTAAGGTTGCTGATGGCTTACGTGATTTAGTATTTGAGCCTAGTCAAACGGCTGCAGGCGTGTATAAGTTTCAAGTGCAGGTGACTTATGACATAGGTGATAATCTACACAACACATCGAGCACAACAACTGAGCGAACGAATTCTCGTATTCGGCGAACAGTCACGAAAACGTTTGAACTATCAGTCAATGTCATTGCGGTAAATGTAGCGCCAAAGGCGAAAAATGCAAGCGCACATATTGCAGACATCAGAGATGATCAGGTTTGGTCATTCACTCACTCACAGCTTAGCGCATTGTTTAAAGATAATGATAGAGACCCGTTATCATTTAGTGTGGTATCTAAGCCAAGTTGGGTTCAATGGAACGCTAATTCAAGCACCTTAAGTATGACCAGTGCAGAAAAACCAATTGGGACGCATTCCATGGTTGTTAGAGCAACCGACCCCGCTGGGTTATCAGCACTTTGCACACTAATATTTACCGTGATTGATACCAATAGAGCCCCCATTGGTAGTATACCAACTAGGGAACTGAAGGAGGGTATATTTGATAGTATTAACTATGGTCAATATATTAGCGACCCAGATAATGACAACCTAATATACGGTTTCAATATGCTGCGTATCGGTGATGCCTCCGATAACTATTTAGGCGTGCCCGCTGGGATGACCTTTAATAGTACAACAGGTACTCTTTCTGGCACGCCTGACTATAACACGCAAGGAGAGTACGAGGTTTTAATCACTGCAAGCGATGGTAAAAAGTCGCATGTCAGCAGCGCGCGTTTAACAATTGAACATGATGTTGAGCCTGGTCTGACTGACTTAGAAATGAACGAAGGGACTACGCAATCGTTCTCGGTGAGCCAATTATACCCGAATGCGTATCCAGTAGAGATCACGCTTGAGGGGCAACCGAGCTTTGTGAGCATAGGGAGCAACTCTCGCACGTTAGAGCTTCGTCCTGATCAAACGGCAGCAGGTAATTATAGCTTTAAGGTTACGGTAAGATATGAACAGAGTGATCAGCTTTATGGTGCATCTACAGCCTCAACGGGTACTACAACGCAGCTTCATCCCTCACTCATAAAAACATATAGCTTTTCAGTTAATGTTAATACAGTGAATGTTGCGCCCAAACCAGTTAGGGGTCATGTTGTTCTATCGGATGTTAAGAACACCAATCCTTGGTCGTTAGATTTAAGTCGCGTGTCTAATTACTTTACCGATGCAGATAAAGACAACCTGACACTAAGTATTGCTTCAAAGCCAAGTTGGATGAACTGGAATAGCAACACCAAAACGCTAAGTGCATCTAGCAATGCAAAACCAGTGGGTAACCATTCTATTGTGGTAAGCGCCACAGATCCGAGTGGTCAATCAGCGCAAATGTCATTCCAATTGCGTGTTGTTGACTCAAATAGAGCGCCAACAGGTACGCTTGGTAGTCACATTTTGACAGAAGGTCGCTACGCGAGTATCAACTATGCAAGCTACTTCTCTGATCCAGATGGTGATCGTTTAACCTACAGATTTGCAATGCTGCGAGCTGGTGACACAAGTGACAACTACTTGGGTGTTCCGGCAGGCATGAGCTTTAGCTCAAATGGTGTGTTAGCAGGTACACCGACTTACAGTACAGAAGGTAACTATAAAGTACAAATAACAGTCAGTGACGGTAAAAAATCTCACGTTAGTGAGGCCTCATTAACCATCCGCCACGGCATTGTACCTGTACCAGTTCCTAGACCTGTTCCAGTACCAGTTCCTAGACCTGTTCCAGTACCGGTTCCCAGACCTGTTCCAGTACCAGTTCCAGTACCAGTTCCTAGACCTGTTCCAGTACCAGTTCCTAGACCTGTTCCAGTACCAGTTCCCAGACCTGTTCCAGTACCAGTTCCCAGACCGGTTCCAGTACCGGTTCCAGTACCGGTTCCCAGACCTGTTCCAGTACCGGTTCCCAGACCTGTTCCAGTACCGGTTCCTAGACCTGTTCCAGTACCAGTACCTGTGCCCAGGCCTACACCAACGCCAATTTGGGGTATTCCTAAACCTGGTGGGCCAGAAATCATGAGTTTTAGCGCTTTATCAGCAGGCGTGTCGTTTAGGCATGCAAACGCGAGTCGCTTACCAAAAGCGATTATGCTTCAAGCACAAAGTGCGCCTATGGCAAGTGCCAGTGTTCAGCCAACAGCAACACCCACTGCGAAAACAAATGAAACTGAGTCGCATAAAGACACCTACTGGTTTACTTACGACAATAACAACCGCGTGGTAATTGACGGCGGTAGTTTAGAAGAGAACGTGATTAGCATTGCTAACCAAGGGCAATATATAGGCTACAACGACGCAGGCCAGCAGAAACTAGTGATGAGCAAGCAAGGAAAGCGGGCCAACTTGTACCTTTATAACAGCTGGGGGCAAGTAGCAGATGTGAATAAGCGCAATTCTACGCAGAGCTTATACTCGCAAAGAGAAGAACTAATTAATTCAGAAGCTAAGTCATACTGGAGCAAGCTCAGTCATTTTGAATATGACCAAATGGGTCGAGTTACTCAAACTGACTCATATATAAGTAGTAAGTATATAGCATCGGTAACAGATGGCGATATGACAAGCTCTTTTACCCTGTATTATGATGATGCCATTAGTAAAACGACTTCTACAAAATACAACTTAGCGGGTGAAGTAACGCGGCTCGAAGAAAAACAAATCGACTCAGATAACATATCACGCATTTTGAACCAAAAAGCGAATAAAGCTTATAGAAATGGGCAGCTTACGGCTAACATTTCAGCCCCTTGGGATAGCTCAAGCTTATCTACGATGTCGATTTCGCAAGATTACGATTATAGCAAAGTAGCAGGTCGGTTAGAATCGTATGCGTATTATCAAAAGCGCGATTTGCCAAGTGGTGTCAACCAGTTAATTCACAACTTCAGCAAAACCTATACGGGAAGAGACCACTACCTAGAAAGCAAAACCCAAGGTAAAGGCAGTTCGTCGCATAAAGAAAGCCAGCGTTTGCAAGATGCAGAAACCATCTCAAGCTATGACGTGAATGGTAATCGTACACGGGTTGAAGAGCATATAACCGACGACCGTTACAAACCAAGTGATAAAAAGCCAGTTCATGCACGTTATATGCGTTATGACGCAGAAGGCAAATTGCTATCAAAAGTGACGGGGAAGCAAAATCATATCATGACCAGTAGTGATTTGGTTACAGGCACATACATCATAAATCCAAGGAATGGTGAGCCTATTGACTATACCACTACCGTAGCTAAAAATGTTGGCTTTAGTGAAGACCAAGTAGGTGATGGTAAGTTGGCGGGGAGTTATTACTTATACAGTGGCAGCAACTACTTAGGAGAAATTAATAAATCAGGCACCAATACCATCAAAGAAAACCACTTTAGAGCACCGGATTCGAATGATGCCAGTGTGCAGGCGCACCATCAGGTACGAGCAGGCGATACACTCAAAAGCATCGCGATGCAGTACTATGGCAGTGAAGATTTATGGTATGTGCTAGCAGATGCTAATGGCGTGGGGTTAGGTTCAGAGCTGACAGAAGGCACCATGTTGGATATTCCAGCTAGAGCCAACTTATTTAACAGTCATGACAACTTCAAACCAATGAATTTAGGTGAAGTAATAGGCGATACCACACCCTCGATGCCATACGTGCCACCACCGCCTCAGGCAGGGTGTAATGCGGTGGCGTCTATTGTAATGATAGCGGTTGCAGTGGTGGCGACTATAGCAACGGCAGGAGCTGCGGCTGTTGCTATGGGTGCTGCATCCAGTTCTATGGGCATAATGGCAGCAGGAACTGCAGCCCTCGGTGGCAGTTTAGGCGCCGCCGGAGTTGCCGCGGCTGCCATTGGCGGTTTTGCAGGCAGTGTTGCAAGTCAACTTACTGGAAAAGCCATGGGCGCAGTGGATAGCTTCTCACTGAAAAATGCATTTGCGTCAGGCTTAACCGCGGGCGCTACGGCAGGCATGGGCAGTGCTTTGGGAGCAGTTAAAGATGGCGCAAGCGGGTGGCATTTAGCAGGAAGAGCGGCAGTACAAGGCACAACAACAGCAATTAGTTCCGTTGCAGCCAATAAATTAGTGGGCAACCGAGCAAGCTTTAGATGGGGCAATGTAGCCGCATCAGCACTGAGTTCAGCCATAACGGGAGATTCAGGGGTAATAGGCCAAAGCCCTATGAACCCAATAACCGGTATAGTAAACTCAGGTGTGCGTTACGGCGCAGACAAGCTCTTTGGTAATCAGGCAAGTTGGAACTTTGGTAATGTTGCAACGGATGCGTTTGGCAATGCGATTGGTAACTCGATTGTTAATCATCATGTTGAATCAGCTGCACGTCAGAAATATATCAGTGAGACAGGCCAAAAGCTCAGTGCCAATGCACAAGCCAAAGTGAACCAGCAAGCGGCTAAAAACCTAAATCAAACGTTGGCTGACGCGCGAACGAGTGTCAATGCAGCAACACAAAGCACGTTAGGTATGTTGCAGACCTCTCAACAAGCCAATGCAGATGCAGAGTTTGCGGCAGATGAGGCAAGACGGATTTCTAGGCATCAAGGCGTGGTTGATAACGCGAATGGGTTGAGTGCTTCATTCTCACCACAAGCAAGCGCATTAGAAAACAGGCATTTAAATCAGATGACTGGTATTCGAGCAAGTGCGGATGCTGCTTTTGCTAAGGGTGTAGCACGTGGTGACGCGATGTATGCTGCGGGTGTTAGGAATAGAGCACCAATAGGAGCTGATTTACTCAAAGGCGTTGATGTTGAGGGAAATATAGCTTGGGGTCAGCAGCAACGAAGTAAATTTAATCAGTTCTATAAAGAACTGAATCCGGTTCAGAAATACGCATTTGATAAAGCTGTAGCTGTTGGAAAAACAGCCAGTGATATAGTCTTTGGCCCAACAAGTGCACCTAATGCAATTGAAACGGAGCTAAACCTTTTTGCGAATCTACCTATGGTTGAAGGTGCAGGTGGGATTAGTGCAACTGTTGATAGCTATGGACGATTTACTTTTGCAGCAGGTGTTAGTGGTACGCTTACAAGCGACGTGTCAGCCAATTTTGGCGCCTCCCTTGGCCAAGTTAAAGGGTATGGAGCAAATAGTAGCTCCCTTGGTGCAGGTGAAGCAGTTTCAACAACAGCTGATCTGACTATAGAAGATGCATTTAATGAAGATTCCAATATACGAAAGCTTTTAAAGTTGAGACCTATAGACATTTTTGCTGGGCGTGAAGATGGATATACGCAAAAAGGAACATACTGGGACTTTGGTAATAAGGCGGTTAGTGCTCCTGAAAATCAATACCACTTTAAGGGCGGGTATGTCGGTGCTTCAGCAGGTTGGAAAGGCCTATACAAGTTTGAATCATCAGACTTGTATAAAAATTTAGGGTTAGAAAAATTTGTTGTAGGAAGAACATATGAAGCAGCTGTTGATATTCATACGACACAGCCAAGTTTGATAGGCCGTGTAACGTATAACCTATTTGATGTTTTTCACGACTAATAACAGCTAAGGCCTTTTTATAGGCCTAATTATGTATTTACTCTGACCTATTCTGACTCTTACTTATTTTAAGGTGGTAGTGCCAGATTAGGTTGGGCTAATGCACATTTAAATTATAAGTATTTTATGATATACGAAATTGATATTATTGATTTTTTTTGGCCTGTTCCGGTTCTTTTTCTATCTATCTTGTTTGTTAGTGGTAGATTAATTTGGACTAGTGAAGCAGTGAGCAAAAAGTTTAAGTTTAAGGCTTTGGGAGCTTTGTTTTTCTTACTTGGATTGCCATCTTTGTGGCTTTTATCTTCACATGTTTATGCGAATATAAAATATTTGCTCAATGATTATGATATTGCCTCAGGTGCTTTCATTGCCTCACGGGAAGATGAAAGATATGAGAAAATACTATTGAAAGGTTCAAGTATTAGGTATGGAAAAAGAAAAGGACGTTGCTTTACAGGACAATTAAATTTAGTAAAGGGAACTCACTTAGAAATAAAATACATAGGAAGCTCTAATGATGCTTGCATTCTAAGCATTCAGGAAATCAAAGAACTTGATTCGAGTGACGAAGATGTGTAGTCGAGAATGGATAAAGTTGATTTAATCTTTATGCGGATTGGTATAATTCCTGTTGTTTAATTCTTTGAGAAGAAAAAAGAAGCAGCTTAACAACTCAGGCGACAACTACCTTGAAAAACACCGTTGTGCATATATTGATATGCCAAATTCCTAATACAAAATATATTTCTCGTGGATTGATTATTTTGGTTTCTTATTAGGAACATCACTTAAACAATAGTGTGAGACGTTTTAGCTGTAGCATACTATTGCAACTTGATTTAAGCATGCTCATACTTTTTTAAGTCATGTTAAGCTATAAGGAAAATAAAAAATGAAAACGAGACTATCTTTGGCTGTATTGCTCTTAGGGGGAGCCCTGTCAGTCCATGCAGAAGTTGACAAATCTAAAGGATATGCAGATCAGGATAACTTCAACCTATATGGTTCGTGTAGTTATATAAATGCAGGTGTTAATTATACAGATGATTCTAACTACAATTACTTAAGGCACTTTAAAGATAAAACATCTCAATTCGATCACTTAAATTACAAACCTGAGTTCAATAATCGTGCGCTTCGAGGTAATTGGTACAGTTTAGATAACCAACTTTTTAGAGTTGGAAATCAAAATGTTCCCAAATATTCAGGTGAAACTGCAACAGGTTCAGCTAAAGCTGCACCTATGGCTGTTCAGCAGGGAGACTGGACATACGTTGTGCTAAACGGTGCTCATTCAAGTTGTGCGGTGCAAGGTACTCCCCCGAATAAAGGTTATGAAAGGTTGGTGATTGCTGTTTCTGCCTACAACCATAAAACGGGGGAAGTGAAAGAACCAGCAGTAATACATGTTAAAAATACCAGTGATTTTCATGATACAGCCGTGATTAACATGGATAAAAATGGTCATTTATATGTGTTTATTTCTGGTAGAAACTCATCTCGTGGTGGTTTAATTTATCGCTCTAAATCTTCACACTTAAATGGTGCAGGTGATCTACGAGGGTTTAAATTGGTCAATGCAGAAAATGAACTAAGTAGTGACCTAGACTCAAACAGTAATTGTAGTGACACCGAGGCATGTAATTTTCTAGGCTTCTCATATCCACAAGCTTGGTGGACAGGCAACAAATTTGTTTTACTTAATACACGTTATATCAAAGCACCAAGTGAAATGAGTAGTAAATATAAACAAACCGCTCGTCGTCAAATTTACATGACGGAGATCACACCTAGTGGCAGTTCAGTATCAGTTGCAAAAAGTAAAAAGCTAGTTGCTCTAAATGATGCGACTAGTTTTGGGCATTATGCAGTAAGTGCAGAGCGAAACGGTGTAATTGCAATGGCATTTAACGTCCATGTTCCAGATAAATGCACGTTAAAATCGGGATATTCTTCAAGCTGCAAAATAGCTGCGGGGTCAAGCGCCGCTTTATTAAATCGCCATTTTCCAAATGATAATCGCACCAACATTTATTTTATTTACTCTAAAGATGGCGGTAGAACTTGGTCAACCAGTTCTAATCAAAAACTAATCGATACAGCTTACGGGCAATATATTTCTGACTTCAACACACTGAACAAAGCATTGCTTTATAAATCAGACTCAGCGGTAGAGATTGTCAATGGGTATACACCAAAGCAGAACTTGATTCAAAAACGTGCTTATATAAAAGATATCGATTTTTCGATGGGTCCTGATGGAAAATTGGCTGCCTTGAAAGTGCTATTTGTTGAAAGTGATGGTAAACATGGATTTGCTCCAAAATCAGCGAGTGACTCTAAATCGTTGATCCGTGCAAAAGTAGTTGATGAGCAAGGTGGAGTAACTTATGTAGGCTGTTACAATGGCAGTAACTGTGCTACTGACCATGCATATTCAGCAGGGGCTGTAAGAACGATTAACCGTTATGGCTATAGTGAGATAGCATTCCCTATGCAGACTCAAGCCGACAGCCTAGCAGGTGGTAAAGTACATTTATATACAAGCAACTTAAAGTATAAAACAGATGTTTATGTATGGAGCTACAATGGTGCTCAGCATTACACAGATCCTAAAAATGTTAACTTTATTCGCAAAGTTCATAATGCAGCTTGGGGTTGGGGGGGCGAGCCCGTCTACTTCTGGTCACAAAGTGGTAATGATAATAAAGTTGATTTTGTGTTATCGGGTAAAAATGGTCGCCAAGTAACACTAAACGGCAATTTTGGGGATCACAAAACGATGAGCTGTCCGACCCAATACGTATTTAATAAGTGTCAATAAGCTTTAACTAGGGCGTATTTATCTTTGCTATATGTTTTTTCAGCAATCATTGGGGGATTTTTCCAAGATAGAGCCTGTGTTGCATAGATATTCTACGTAAGTCAGATTATAGTGTAAAAAATGCCCCAATGACACTGCTCAAAGGGCTCAATCAAAGGCTTACACTGCACTGTCATGGGCTATTAATGCAACATAGCCCATTTCTAGCATTGAAAGCCTTTAATTTGAACAAAGCTCAAAGATCAATGGGCCCTAGATAAAAGGTGATTTTGATGTCTGTGTGGTTACTCCAGCAACAAATTTTACCAATGGGCTTGCCTGTATTCACTTTAATTGAGCGTGATTTAAATGCCGCCGCTATGTGGGTACAAGCCCTAAATATTATTAATGTGCAACCCACATACGCTTAAGCAGTTAAAAGATAGATCAAACCTAATGAGAGCGAGGTAAGTAAATAACAAACAGCGCACCGCCCCATTGAGAAGTTTGAATCTCGCATTGACCGCCATGCCAAGCAACAATCTTAGCGACAATTGCTAACCCTAAGCCAAACCCGCCAGAACTTTTATTACGACTTTTTTCAAGTCTAGAAAAAGGTTCAAAGACTTTAGCGTGTTCTTTTTCATCAATACCTTTGCCGTCATCACCAACCAAAAGCATAATATGACTTTGGGTTGCTTTTACACCTATATAAATGTTTTCTTGCCCATATTTATGGGCATTAACCATCAAGTTTTGTAAGGCTCTTGCAATATAGTGACGTTCAGCAACTAAAGAGAGCTGTGAAAAAGGGCAGTCTAATTCAATCTGTTTTTTTGTGATCCGCTGCAATTTTTTCATTTGCTCATTCAATAAGGCAACTATATCAAATGGCTTAAACTGTAGCGTACTTTGTGCCATTTCTAAGCGCGCATAGCTAAGCATTTCATCAATCAACACTTCCATCTCAAGTACATCTTGCGACATTTGATACACCGGCTCAGGCGCTTGTTTTTCGAGCATTGCCAAAGCAAATTTTAAGCGGGCTAGGGGCGTGCGAAGTTCATGAGATACTGCGTTGACTAAATGTTTTTGATTACTCATTAAATTAGCGACTTTTGTCGCCATAGTATGAAATTGACTGGTTAAGGTAGCGATTGCAGAAAATCGTGAACGAGCAATAGAAATATCGAGTTGTCCTTTGGATAATTGTTCAGTCACATACTTAAGCTGCATTAAGTCTCGCCAAAGTGGGCGCAACCAAAACATAAGCAATACAGCCAAAAGTAAAAATGAGCATAACTTCAACAAGTACTTTGGCAGCAATACTTGTTCCGCGGGCTGAAATGGCCCCAGCTGAACCAAAGTAGCGTTATCTTTTAGTAAAAAAGACAGTAACGCATCGTTGCGCTCAGTATAAGTGGTGATCACATCACCTTGTAATAGCTGCTCGCGCTGTTCTGCCAGCCAGGCAATTTCATCGATACTGTAACGTTGTATCGATGACGCAAGATGCGCAGGTTCAGACACACTGGCTTGCAAACTCTTGGCAACCTGCTTGGCATGGCGTAGGTCATCTGGTGCCTGATAAACCCAGTGTTGCCAAATGAATTCACTGCCTTGATTAATAGCAATAATACTTACAAAGACCACAAAATATAAACTGACCAACAAACGGATCATTGAGCACTTATCCCCAAGCTGACTTTGAACATAAGTAGCCTTTTCCCCAGACGGTAATCAATCGCTCTGGCTGCTCTAAATTATCATTAAGTTTTTTACGTAACCGGGAAACCCGTACATCTACGCTACGGTCTAAACCATCATATTCACGGCCAACCACATGTTTGTAAATGTGTTCTCTACTTTGAGTTTCGCCAGCATGGCTAGCCAATGCCCATAGCAAATCAAACTCATAGCTGGTTAACTCTATTTCTTGTTGCTGCAACATTACTTTGCGATTTGCTTTATCAATACTCAATTGACCTAAAGTCAATCGCTCACTATTACGTGACACTGCGCTATTGCGTCTCAATAGCGCATTTAAACGAGCCAGTAAAACATGCGGTTCAACTGGCTTTATCACATAATCATCAGCGCCAATTTCAAGCCCGCGCACTTGATCAAAGTCGCTATCTTTAGCAGTTAAAAATAAAATAGGCCCTTGATAGTCAGGCCGCACATGACGACAGACACTAAAACCATCTTGATTAGGAAGCATAATATCCAATATCACCACATCAGGCTGAGCATTCACAATCTGCTTGCAAGCTTTTTCACCATCGTGCACTTGGCTTACTTTAAAGCCATGGCTTTGCAAAAACTGGGCTGTCAACTCGGCCAAGCGTATATCATCTTCCACAAGCATCACATGGGCCATTAAAAAATACTCCAATCTGTTTTTAGTCTGCGCCGGTACTGGCGACTCATAGTCGCATTTACACTAATTTTCTGCTGTGCCAGCAACTCTTTTTTACTATCGAACAAACGAAAAACCATATTTTTTTGTAAAGAAATTTCAAGCTTTTCGGTTATCTTTTGCTGTGCGTGCCAACACTTTAATTTGATTTTCCCTTGATACAAACAAGCATCAGTAGGCACATCATTTTGCCAATACAGTTGTACTGTCATCTGACATAGTTCACCTAACTGCCTGACAATACATGTTACTGGCTTTATAGTTAATTGAGTGTGGCCAGAGTTCTTCCCTGCGGCCAATGGCTTTGTGCAACTTAACACCAAAATCAGCGCAACAGCAAAATACGCTTTAAAATTCATAAAGCCCTCCTACAAACATACTGCTCGCACTGTGACTTTTGAGTAATGGGCTATTGCTGATACCTGAACCGAAGAACTTATGCTTGGCGCTTACTTTTAATTGCCATTGTTTGTTCAAACGATAATTAAATGCTACGGATAAGAAAGGAGAAATGGTACTTTCTCCTCGATAATAAAAATGCGGGTCTAATTTGTCTTTAGTTCGTAAACCATAATAATAATCAACAAGTTGCTTACTTTGCCAGTGCGCCCCAAACTTGAATTGTAATTTTGCAGGTATATGCTTGGCCAGGTTAATTTGGTGGCTGTAACTAATCGTTGCATGTTGACCTTGGTAAACGCCGCCTAGGTCTTTTAACCAATTGAATGTAAATTTACCTTGAGTGCCTGCATACCAATGCACTAATAAGCCACCATCCATGGTCCATTTACGTTTGGATACTTCATCTATACTGACTTTTGGTTTTACGGGCGACAAATCGTTTTCGCTGGCAGTACCATCAGGCAAAATACCAGAGTCTCCTTCGGAGCTACTCGTTTCAAGGTAACTTTCTGGCGCGATTAGATTACGAATATGAAAACGCTCAAAATAAGCTTGCTCTGTGTTTGGCTCGGCAATAATACTCACATCAAAATGTTTAGTATTCTTAAAGGTATAGCCAATCGTGGTATTATCTAAAAAAAACTTATCTCGGTAATAACTCACATACGGAAGCACCAACAAAGGTAAGTTTTCTCCACCAACCAGCGGGTTGGTCATCACCCCAGCGCCCACCGCAACAGAAAATTGCCATTGCCCAACCTCAACACACTCTTGTGATTTTGGCTCACACTGTTGTGCATTGACCTGTAACGCCAACATTAAACTCATCCACAATAGCAACTGCTTCAAACCAACCTCCTGCATGACTGCGACATCCACTCGTAAAAACCAACACCATCAAAGAGGTGATGAGCAATTATTTACTTTCACTTTCCAACAGAGCAGATGTAAATTTGCTTACCTTAGCTAATTTACCATCGTATTTGCAATTTACTATCTAGAGTAACACTTAATAACAATTCACACTTCAATGGTAACAGTTAATCTAGGCAAATTTTGTACAGTAATAATGACTCATTGATAAAAGGAGATATGTAATGCTCTACCCTCGTGTAATTACTATCGGTGTTACTTTATTACTCAGCGCTTGCTCTGATAGTAATAATGACAGTTCCGATAAAAAAACAACTACTTTACCGCAGCTTAGCGGTTTAAAAGTATCAACAGCTGCGCTAAGTAAAGCCAGTACACAACAGTTTACTACACACCTTAAAAATGGTCTGTTTATGCGTCATTATGAGTATGCAACACCCACTAATAGCGGTGAAGTCAGTGCTGATGCAGCAGTAAGTAATAGCCAGTTTTCTAGTACGAATGTACAAGAGCAAGGTGTTGATGAAGCCGATAGAATTAAGTACGACGGCCAGTACATGTATGTTAGTGCAAATACTGCTCAGAGCTTAACAAGCTCTGAGCAGTATCGTCAGTTTATTCGCATTATAAAGCGAGATGAGGCGGGTGGTTTAACACAAGTAAGTGATGTAACCAGTTCTAATACGCAATACCAAAAACAACAACTGTTCCTTAATAACAACACTCTCGCTGTGCTCAATCATGATATCGGCTGGTTTAGCGTTAGCTCACCGATGGTACAAACTCAAGAGGTAGCAAACACCTCAATAATGGCACCCACAGCGCAGCAGTTTGAGCTAAGTTTAATGGATGTAAGCATACCTGAACAGGCTTCAGTAAAGGCCCATTACACCATTGATGGCCAGCTTATTGATACCCGCGTTATAAACAATCAGCTATATATTGTCAGTAACTATTACCCTCAATTTGACGGCTTTGTTGGCACTGATAACAGTGAGCAGAGCAAACTAGCTGACTACCAAGCTTTACAAAACGAACAAATCAATAAACTACTCCCTGCAATTAAAAACAACCTTAATTCACAATCTAATCCATTATTCAGCTCTGATAATTGCTATATCAACGAAGGTGCAACAACAAATGATGGCTATGATGCCATTATGACTTTAACAAAAATATCGTTGACTGACCCAACACAGCAAAGCTCTATTTGTGTTAACACATATGTCGATGGTTTATATGCATCACAACAATCTCTTTATGCATACAGTACTGACTATACAGATGATGAAATAAACTCTGTCATTCATAAATTCAGCCTCACTGGAAACGCATTAGATTATAGTGCGACTGGCAAAGTAACTGGGCATTTTGGCTGGCGTAATCAGAATCTGCGTTTTAGTGAAGTACAGCAATATTTACGTGTTGTGACAAGCAGTGGTAACACCACGGATGGCTTAAATCACACACTCTTTACACTTGAACAACAAGGCAATGAGTTAGCCGTACTCAGCCAACTACCAAATGACCAACAACCAACACCTATCGGTAAAGTCAATTCAAAAGGCATTGTTGATGAGGATATTTATGCGGTTCGCTTTACCGACAGCCGTGCTTATGTAGTGACATTTAAGCAAACAGACCCTCTTTATGTGATTGACTTATCTAACGTTCAAATGCCAAATATTGCAGGTGCACTAGAAATACCGGGCTATTCTTCATATTTACACCCAATAAGCGACAGCTTGTTATTGGGGGTTGGTCAACATGTCGATGATCTGAGCGATGACACACCGGTGATCACACAGGGGGCTAAAGTAAGCTTGTTTGATATTAGTAATATCAATAACCCACAGCAGGTTAGCGAACATATTTTTGACAATGCCTATTCAGCAGTAGAAAGCAATTATCATGCATTTAGCTTTTTACCATTAGAAAATGGCCTGTACCGCTTCACGCTACCCATTGAAACTTGGCACACTGATAGCTCAGATCCTGTAACCAGTATATGGGCAAAAGACAATGCACTTGCTGCATTTGAACTTAATACCAATACGATACAAATGAACTATATGGGCAGCAGTATGATTTCTTATCCTGATAATGAAAATATCCCCTACATTTGGTCAGGCGATGATCGTGCCATTATCCATCAAGACGATTTATATTATTTCCATGGCAACTATATTTGGCAAAGTGACTGGCTAACGCCTGCCAAAAACACAGGTCCACACTAGTCTATTACAAAGATACCAGCACCTCGCTGGTATCTTCTTTTTATAACACTGTCATTTTGACATAGTGTTTAGCGTCAAACTGGCTACCCCTCTAAAAGTTCAGTAATTTTTTTGCGAACCACAGGGTTGTGTGTTTGACTTTGCAACTGTTGAAGCCTAGCGATATTAGGCGCACTTAACACCTGCTTGGTTTCTAATATTGTCCGAGTAAAGGCCGCTACAAGCCTAGGCTCAGGAGATGATAAAAGTGCAGATACAACGGTATCTTGGTAGTGCATATGCTTACTCAACACTTTGATGCTATTGAGTTTTACCGCACCATCAGCGCTGTGTAATAACGGAGGTAATTGCGCAAGCAGGTTCGAGTCTTTACTATTTGCAACCGCTAATACGGTAGTAGATAGACTCGTTTGATCAGATAAATTTTGTTGCAAATAGTTTTTTACACTGATAGCTTGTTCGGGTGAAAAATAAGCCATTGTACCCAAGCTTAAAAGAGCTGTATTAGCCGCTTGGTGGGAAGGCTGCTCAGCAATTAATTGCAACGCCTTTAGTGACAATGCGCTGGATGCACCAAAGCGACCCAATGCCATAGCCAATTTATGCTTATCTAAGTCTGCAGTTTGCTCAAATTGCAGTAAATCAACCAACATCGCTTCTGCTTGAGGGGTTTGCAGCTTTTGCAGCGCATATATAATGGCGGAGCTAGAATCTGGCATAGCATCAAGCAGTGCTTGTATTTCATAGGCATTGTAATTGTCCACTAAGTATTGTCCAACCGCTCGTGCCAGCTCTGCTGACAAAGAAACCTTTAGCTCAACGAGCGCATCTTCAAATGTTTGCTTATTAGTAACTTGTATTCTCTTAGACTGAAGTTGGTCAGCCTCTATGCCTGCATTTACATTATCAGCCTGCTTAGCTAGCATAAGTGATCGACTAGGTGCTTTAGTCACAGTCACACTCTGCTCAACAATATAATTTTGCTGTGGTTGTAACCAATACCGTGTATTCACATAGTTAAGCTGCGCTATCTCACCTGAGTTATTTAATGATAACCGCCAATCTTGCTGTTCTTTTTGGGGTTTATGGTTCGCATTCAGGTAAGTCTGTTTTTCAACTGTGCGCACAATTGTGTTATTTACTTTTTGATAACGGTAAGTTACTTGTGCTTGCGACTGAGTTAGGGTTAAAGGGTGATTGATATCATAACTCAACAAATCAAATAACTGTCTTGTTACCTGTAAGGTATGCTCAGCGGGGAGGCCAAGTAAGTCGAGCTCTTCAAAGCGATTTTGTGTATGTGCTATTTTAAACGGCAATGTGTTTACCAGTGACACGGATTTACTGTCTTGCGAGTAACTAATATTGCTCAACTGCCCCAGAAGTAGTTCGCTATTGGGTTGTGCTTGTAGTTGCATGTGCCAACTAAGCTGCGAATGTGACAATACTACCTGCTTATCACTACGAATGGATGAATCAACTGATACAAAAAAACTCAAAGGTTGAGTCTGTTCATGATTTACTTCATCACTAAGAGATACTTTTTGATATTGTGTCTTCTCTGAGTATGGTTCATAAGATAAATAACCCCCTATAGATACAACTGCAATCACTAAAAGAATCGCTGAATACACTTTAATTTTCATAAAAACTCCAAAAAATGGCGGCAGCTGCCGCCAAGTAAAAATTAAAGCTGTTCCCAGCTAGGGCTAGCATATTCGTACAATGTTCTTTCACGCTCATAAAGTGGATCCCACTTCATGATATCAACATGAAACTGCAACAATCCCCAAAGTTTTTTACAGTAGCCTTGTATTTTACCGTCACCACCTGACAGCTTACCGGATACTTTAAGCTCCAAAAAACCTTCCTCAAGTACTTGTTCATTTACAATCACACGACGGATACCAGCTTCAACGTAGCCTTTACCTTTTACTTTTAGTAAGCTTAGTTTTCCTTTTACGCCAGCTTCAGAGATACCATGGCCAAAAGAGCCATATGCAGAGCTTGATACCACGCCCCCAACATAAGGTTCTACTGATGCATAGATGTAATCTGGACGACGAACGCCGTCGACTTCAAAAGGCTCTTCATTACCATGACCACCAACGACACCGCCAACCGTGAAATCAGCACCAGCTTCAATACCAGCACCAAATTTAACCCCAAGCTTTAACAAGCCAAGTGGGTCCAGTGGTAGTTCAAGTTTTGGTTTAATAGGCTCTGGGATCAGGTCAAAGTAATACTCTACAGGATAAGTTACTGATGCATTCAGTAAGTCATCACAGTTTGGCTCAAATGCTGCGACTGAATCGTCACCTACTGTTAGGTTAAAACTCATACCCTGAGTGCATTCTAACTTTGATGGGTTAAAAGAGAACTCAACAAAACCAACCGCCATTTTAAAATTACGGTTATGCAGTTTCAGCCAATTACCAGCCTGATAGAAACCGCTAGTTGCGCCATTAGCCACACTGTCAACAAACATCCAACCTTGCTGATCTCGATATTGATGAGTGCGCCCTACAGCATTATTCTTGTTCACCACTCGCGCTGACTGCTCTACAAAACCAGGGTCTTTATATAAAGAGGCCTGAGCTGGTGCAATAACTAACCCGCCTAATAGCGCAGAAAAGCACATAGAAGTAATTGTTTTCATTATTTTTCCTGTATTTATATTTAAGATGTGTATGTAGGCTGCGCAGCCAAGCGCTAATATAGATGTTGATATTTACATTTAAGTTACAATTATACCTAATTATGAACCATTTCATAAATAACAGACTTTTGCATGAGGTTTAGAGTATTACTTCAAAGCAACATAACTAGTATAAAAAACAAGCACACTTACCAAAGAACACAACAAAAAACATTACTAATGATTAGTAATCGTAGGAGGGGTTACCCCTTGAACGCGAAGTAGGTTATCAAGGTAAGCTTTTGTTTTAAGCTGGGCAGTTTCTGGCAACCACCGTAAATGGGCATGATAAAAATCAGTATGTTGATACGTCTGTGTAATAGCCTTATCTAATTTTTGCAAAAACAATCGGCTTTGTTCAGTATCATTACACATCCAATGACCAATCACATATTTAGGAGAACCTGCAATATCATATGCACGTAAGTCGGTCGGATTGTTTTGTAAATGCCGGAAAATAGCAGCTGGAAAGCCTAAATAAAAATCAGCTCGATGGCGCTTAAACATATGAAAAGTCATGTCATAATGGTTTGTACCATCACGAAGCACTTTGTTATTACCAGGTATATTACGTACTTGCTTATCAAGAAAGTCACCATAGGACATTGATGGCGTCAATACTATCAAAGCGCTTTTGTACTTATAAAACACGTTAGCTAATGACTCAACTTCTCCATCAGCATTAAGTAAAGATGAGCCAAGCGGAACAGCTTGTTTATGTTGGTACAAACGATGACTCAAGTAGATATTAATGGGCAAACTAAACAAAAACTTACTGAGCCTACTAGGCGTTTTTATACGATTTTGTACACATATAGCATCTTCACTTTCATGCATTGCTCTTAGTGCTCTTTTATAACTGGCAGGAACTAGCGTTATCAGTTCCTTTTTCAAAGCATTTATTACGAGTAAGTTGGTATTATTAGCAATTCCAGTTGGCGGCTTTTCCTGACGTAGCACACTCAAATCCACCTCATCATCAACGTATAATTGCGCAGCCTGAGCAAAGCTAAAGCATATACAGTAAAATAAAAATGCAATACAACTATACACAATCAACTACAACGCTCTTTTTAAAAAACTTTTAAAAGCATAGGCCAATATCGATGTAATATGCCACTCCTATTAACACAAAATGATTATCTTAGTTATCACTATCAAAGCTTTTTGTGGTTGTATATTAATAAGCGCGTTTAATTTTCAGCAGGTGTGAGTAGACGTATCAGCTCATCTAAATAGGCATTGGTTTGCTTTTGCGAGGTTTTAGGAAGCCACTGGAGGTGTGCGTCATAAAATGATGCTTGCTTATAAATCTGCACCATGAGTGAATTAAATAAAGCTAAAAACGCTTTGCTGCTTTCATTATTATTACACATCCAATAACCAATAATATATCTAGGGGCGTTAGCCACATGATACTCTCGATATGCAACTTGTTCTTCTTGCAAACGCCGATAAACTTCTGCGGGATAACCAAGTAAGAAATCTGCACGCTTGGATCTAAACAAGTTATACATATCATCATATGGGTTACTGCCAACACGGTATACTTTATTTTCACGTGCTATATTGGCAAATTGCTTATCAAAAAACGGCCCATACGACATGGTTGGAGTAAACACAATCAAAGCATCTGTATGTAAGTCAAATAATTCTGGTAATGACTTTATTTCACCCTCTTCGGTAAATACAAATTCAGATAAAGGCTGCTCAGTGGCGTGTTGATAAAGCCTTCGACTCAAATAGATACTAACAGGTAGACTAAACAAAAATTCATTTAAACGTGATTTATTCTTTACTTTGTTTGCGATACAAACCGCTTCTTCACTGGTACGCATAGCTTTCAAAGCACGTGGATAACTGGCTGGCACAAATGTTATTTTATTTGACGGCAGAGCATTAATAATTAAAGAATTAGTGCTATTTGCAATGTTCGTAGTAGGGTTAAGCCCTTGATAAATAATAAAGTCATTTTCATCGCCAACATAGAGTTGTACAGCAAACGCATAACACCCCCCTAATAAACATGGCAAAAACCACACAACTTTAATTAAATAATTACCCACAACAAATGCCAAGAACAAACAACTGGTTTATTAATGATAGAACAACAAGTGAAGAAAATGCCAGCTATGCGCTGGCATTTAGAGTTAAATGACGCCCTAACAGTTATGGCTATTTACTGTGTTTATCAAACCACCATTGAATATAAGCCACCTTATTCATTAAATTAGATGGCCTAGCCGTAATACCATGCGATGCATCAGGAATTCGAACCATTGCCGTTTCCACACCTTGCAGCTTGAGCGCTTGATAATACTGCTCAGTTTCTGAAATTGGCGTACGGTAGTCAGCATCCCCTGTAAGCAACATTGTTGGCGTTTTAACATTGCCGACATAGCTAATAGGTGAGCGCTTCATATAATGCTCAGTATGTTCCCAAGGTTTACCTGGGAACCAATAATCAGCAAAATAGGGATAAAAGTCGGCAGTCAGTACAAAGCTAAACCAATTTATCACGGGCTTTGCAACAACCGCTGCAGCAAATCTGTCAGTATGCCCAACCGTCCATGCAGTCAATACGCCACCACCAGAGCCTCCGGTTACAAATAAACGCTCTTCATCGATAAAACCCTTTTCAATTAGAGCATCAACCCCAGTCATCAAATCATCAAAATCATTACTCGGATAATTGTGATGAATGGTTTGTGCAAACGCCTTACCATATGAATCACTACCTCGTGGGTTCATATACAGTACCACATTGCCTTTGGCTGCAAATAGCTGTGCTTCAGCGCTAAAGTGAGGACCATAATTAGCAACCGGCCCACCGTGTATCTCTAAGACAAGAGGGTACTTTTTTGTGCTATCAAAGTTTGGTGGATAAACAACCCAGCCTTGTATATCTAATTGGTCATACTTAGATTTAACCCATAACTCTTCTACTTTGCCCAGCGCCTTATTACCTAACGCATCTTCGTTTAAGTGTGTTAGGCGCTGTGTTTTTCCACGCTTTACCAAAGCGACGTCTGCAGGCCTTTGTGTATCAGCCATGGTAAATGCAATATCACCTTTGACGCTTACATCAAAATCACCACCAGAATAAGGTCGACCAAACGACACGCTACCCACTTTTTCCGTGATCACTTTCGACTTACCTTTGAGAGGCTGGTGTGCCACCACCGTTTGCCCTTGCGAGTCGTAGCTATAAAAAAGACCTCTGCTTTTACTGTCCCATTGAATACTCTCAATGTTGCGGTCAAGTTTTTCACTCAACACACGGCTTTCACCTTTATCTAAATCAAGCACATAGATATTTGTGTTTTCATAGTTTGTACGTTTATCGTCATAACCAAGATACGCAAGTAATCGGCCATTAGGCGACACAGCAGGAGAGCTATCTGGACCAGTGCGATCAGTCACCGCTTTGATCTCTAGCGATTTAATATCTAACGCATACACTTCTGAATTGGTGATCTTTAATTCATGTTCACGATGGCGATTTGCAGAGAAATATATCGTCTCACCATCAGGGCTAAAACTCACATTGCCGCCATGATTAAATTGACCTGATGTTAATTGCTGCGCATTCCCTCCATCTGCATCAATTTTAAATAGGTGTGTAAACCCAGGTTTGTTATAACCTGCACCATCTGCACGATAAAAAACATCATCAATAAAAATAGGAGGTTTTGCCCAGTTAGCACCTTTCGGTTTACCCTTTAAACTTACTGGCGTTTTGGCAGGCTCAGGCACAAATTGGCTAAATACAATACTCTTACCATCTGGCGCCCAATGCAGTGCTCTTGGTGACTGTGTTAAATTACTAATTTTAGCAACAGCACCCGATGTAAGCCATTTAACATATATTTGGCTACTACCATCGCGGGTTGAGATAAAAGCTAGACGATCACCTTGAGGTGAAAGTTCAGGTGCATAATCAATATGTACACCACTAGTAACAGGCAACATTTGCTTGCTCTTTACATTCACAGACCAGATGTTACTGACTTTTTTATCAGTTTTAATATCCATTCGATTACGAACAAAATAAACCAGCTCAGCATCATGGCTAAACTCAATTTGATTAGCATACTCTACGTCGAATACATCTTCCAACTGCAGTGATTTTTCGCTGGCAAAAGCGCTACTAATAAAAAGGCTAGCACCCACTGCTATTAAACTACGTTTCATCTGAGCTCCATTTCTTTTGAGAATTAAGTTTAAATAAAATCCTAATAACATTGCTGGGTCAATTATTTGCGATCAAAGTTCACTATTTAACTTCTAACCACTGCTGAGCAATATTTAATTCATATCTTACCGCCATTGTGCATGCTGTAAGGGTAAACGCATTACTTGTGGCGTAACATATAAATAAAAAATAATTGGACTGCGATAATCACAATTCCTTAAGCAATGTTAATATCGTACTTTAAAACACATACTGTAAAGGGGGTTAACACTTCGCTTATTCGTCAATACTCGAAATAAATTTAGGTGACCTTCTAACCTTTGTCGCTTGCTCAAAAGCATACCCAATTTCAATTAAAGTTCCTTCTTGATGAGCCGTGCTAAAAAATGAGATACCCAGAGGTAGCGAACGATAAAATGCCATTGGCACCGTAATACTAGGATAACCAGCTATTGCAGCAGGGCTTGAACTAGCCCCGGTGTATTGATCGCCATTAACAGTGTCAATCACCCAAGCGGGTCCATTGGTCGGTGCTACAATGGCATCTAGCTTATGCTCCTCCATTAACGCATCAATGCCTTGAGTACGGGCTTTATCAGCAACCAATTTTTTAGCTGTTATATAAGCTTCGCTCTCTAACCCACCTTTTTGCTGAGCCATTTCAAATAGGCCTTGATTAAAATAACTGTCGGCCAATAAGGTATTAAATGCGATAAGTTGCTCAAGCGATTTTACTTTTACTTGTTCAGGTGTATTAGCCAAATATTCGTTTACATCGTGTTTAAAGTCATATAGTAAAATATCAAACTCCGCTTGAGAGAGTTCATTTTGATGTTCCAAAGTGAGGTTATCAACCACAATAGCCCCCTCAATTTTTAGTACAGTAATAGCTTGCTCAAATGCTTGGCTTGCCACAGGATTAAAATCGCTAACGTTGCGCGCTATACCAATACGCTTACCTTTCAAGCCATCTTTATTCAGGTGCTTTTGATAATGGTTTGGCGCGGTGTCAGCCATAACCTCAAGTAATACCGCCGCATCTTGCACTGAACGAGTCATGGGGCCCGCAGCATCTTGAGAATGAGACAGAGGTACAATACCTTTGCCAGATACCAAGCCTACGGTTGGCTTCAAGCCCACTAATGAATTGTGTGCTGCTGGACAAGTTATAGAACCATCAGTTTCAGTTCCAACAGCAACAACGGCTAAATTTGCCGCAACCGCTACAGCAGATCCTGAACTTGAACCACATGGCGTTCGATTCAAAACATAAGGGTTTTTTGTTTGTCCACCAACATCACTCCAACCGCTTGAACTATGAGTTGACTTAAAGTTAGCCCATTCACTTAAATTTGCTTTGCCTAAAATGATAGCACCTGCTTTTTTAAGCTTTGTAACCAATTCAGCATCTTGCTGAGCATAATTGTGTTCAAGAGCAACAGCCCCTGCCGTGGTGGGCGTATTGCCTGCTGTTTCAATATTATCTTTTAATACAATTGGCATTCCATAAAGTAAACTATGTTCAGTGTTTTGATCATGCTCAGCATCTTTTTGTTTGGCATGCATCAAAGCTTGCTGATTGACATTAATGATAGCGTTGAGCTTAGGCCCATTAACGTCTAACTCATCAATACGTGAAAGATAGAACTGTGTTATCTGTTGATAACTTAGCTGGTTTTGATCAACCAACTGCTGAAGCTCAGACAAACTATATTCTTCTAGTTTTAATGTATTGTTTTGCGCCAAACAATTTGTGCTTAACAACGCACAGACTGCTGTTGAAAAAAACAACATTGAATATTTTTTGAAAAGCATATCTCTTATTCCATTGACTGAATTAGGCTTTTCATAGTTCTCTAATATTAGCTGTTTAGCAAGTGTTTTAGACCCTTAAAAAGAAACAGCCAAACATCTGTTCGGCTGCTACTTACCTTAGTGTACTAATTAGCCTGTGCTTTGTATTTTAAACGATAAGCATGCAGCAGTGGCTCTGTATAACCATTTGGTTGCTTTTCACCTTCAAATACCAAAGCTTGGGCAGCTTGAAAAGCAAGGTTATCATCTAGCAAATGTTTGTCCGATACCATAGGCTGATAGTGCTCATCATGCTCATTTTGACTATCTACTATGTATGCCATTCGCTTAAATGTATCGCGAACTTGCTGATGCGTACAAATACCATGCTTTAGCCAGTTTGCAATATGTTGACTAGAAATTCGTAATGTTGCTCTATCTTCCATCAAGCCAACATGGTTCATATCTGGTACTTTGGAGCAACCAACACCTTGATCTATCCAGCGTACAACATACCCCAAAATCCCTTGAATATTATTTTCAAGTTCAATTTGAATATCTTCTTTACTCAGCGTGTGCTCTAACATTAATGGAGGCGTCAATAAATCATCTAAAGATGATTGTTGACGTGTCTTAAGCGCCTGCTGTGTCGCAAATACATCAACGTAATGATAATGCATTGCATGTAACGTTGCAGCAGTTGGAGAGGGAACCCAAGCAGTATTGGCACCTGATTCTAAATGAGCTTGCTTTTGTTGCATCATCAACGCCATCTTATCTGGCATAGGCCACATACCTTTACCTATTTGCGCCTTACCACTAAAACCACACGCAAGACCAATATCGACATTACGATTTTCATAAGCCTCGATCCAAGGTTGAGATTTAATTTGCGCTTTAGGTAACACTGCACCAGCTAACATTGAGGTATGGATCTCATCACCCGTTCTATCCAAAAAGCCAGTATTGATAAATACCACGCGAGATTTTGCCTGTGCAATACATGCTTTAAGATTCACAGAGGTTCGACGCTCCTCATCCATAATACCTAACTTAATCGTATTAGGTGAAAGCCTTAATAACGCTTCCACTTCACTAAACAACTGCTGTGTAAATGATACTTCTTCAGGACCATGCATTTTAGGTTTGACAATATTAATACTGTGCGCGCTAGTGTTATGCACGGCACTGTTGCCTTTTAAATCATGCACAGCACATAGTGATGTGATAACGGCATCCATGATCCCTTCAAATATTTGCTCGCCATGTTTATCAACTATGGCTGGACTGCGCATCAAATGGCCCACATTACGAACAAACATCATACTGCGCCCTTTAAGTGTTATACGCTCTGACTCTTTACTGGTATAGCTTCTATCAAGATTGAGCTTACGTGTTAACGACTTTCCTTGTTTAATAAAAGATTCAGACAACGTACCTTTCATTAACCCCAACCAATTTTGATAAACATGTACTTTATCTTGCGCATCAACTGCAGCAACAGAGTCTTCACAATCCATAATCGTAGTAAGAGCAGATTCCAACAGCACATCTTTAACACCTGCTTTGTCTGCTTGGCCTATAGCACTGTGAGGATCAATTTGGATCTCGATATGAAGATCATGATGTTTGAGTAAAATCGCACTAGGATTCTGGGCTTGACCCTGATAGCCGATAAATTGAGTTTCGCAAGCAAGTTTAACTTGAGTCGTATCATTTAATGTCACAAGCAACTGCCCATCTACCACGCTGTAGTTTGTGCTCTCTATGTGTGAACCATGATATAACGGCACCGCTTTATCTAAAAACTGACGCACATACGCCATCACTTTAAAACCACGCACAGGGTTATAACTTAATGTTTTTTCTGCACCTTCATCTTCACTGAGTACATCAGTGCCATACAGAGCGTCATACAGCGAACCCCAACGAGCATTCGCAGCATTGAGCGCAAACCTTGCATTACTGACAGGTACAACTAGTTGAGGTGCCGCAGTCAACGCAATTTCAGGCTCGACTAATTGCGTATCAATATGAACCTCATTTGGCTGCGGCTGTAAATAGCCAATATCTTCTAAAAATGTCCGATATTGAGAGCTATTCCATTGCGGATGCTGCTGATGATAAGCATCTATTTGTTGCTGAAGTAACTCCCTTTTACTTAATAGCGCCTTATTCAAGGGAGACAAAGTATCTATGATACAGGCAAAGCCTTGCCAAAAAGCATTTTGCTCTAATCCGGTATCAGGTAAAGCGTGTAGATTTATAAAGTCGTATAACCGCTTATCTATGGTTAATCCAGCTTGTTGTACGCTTGCTTGCATAGCTATGGTCCTAAATCGAGTTTGAACGGGTTTAAAATAACCATATCGCATTTAAGCTTAAAACGAACCCCAAAAGTCATTCATAAAAAATATACTCACAATAAAAACTATAAATTTAAAAAATCTTACTTTCGAGCCTAGTGTGTAATTAAGCGCCAACGGCCTTGGCTTGTGCGCAACTCTCACAACTAAAAATAGCTTAACTCGTTCGAAGGAATTTAATTATGACTCGTTATCAATCACAGCTCGATAAGTTCTCTACCTTGTGTCAAACAAATGGCAAAGCTTGGCAGTCAATTAGTCCTGACTTTGCAAGCCGTATGAATCTACAAAACCGCTTTAAAACTGGTCTCGACATTGCCAAATATACAGCTAAAGTGATGCGTGAAGATATGGATGCTTATGACCAAGACAGCAGTCAATACACCCAATCTCTAGGATGCTGGCATGGCTTTACTGCTCAACAAATGATGATGGCGATTAAAAGGCATCAAAAAACCACTAAGCGCTCATATGTTTATCTTAGTGGCTGGATGGTTGCTGCTCTGCGTTCTGAGTTTGGCCCATTACCAGATCAAAGTATGCACGAGAAAACATCAGTTCCCGCGTTGATTGAAGAGATTTATACCTTCTTAAAGCAAGCAGATGCAAGAGAGTTAGATCATTTGTATCGAGAGCTTGATGAAGCAAAGCAGGCGGGGACGGATAGCCAAGAAATTATTAGTAAAATAGACAACTATGAAACCCACATAGTGCCTATTATCGCAGATATCGATGCAGGCTTTGGTAATGAAGAGGCAACCTATTTATTAGCAAAAAAAATGATAGAAGCGGGTGCATGTGCTATCCAAATCGAAAACCAAGTATCTGATGCCAAACAATGTGGCCATCAGGCTGGCAAAGTGACTGTTCCTCATGAAGATTTTTTGGCAAAAATTAACGCAGTTCGCTACGCATTTTTAGAACTGGGCGTAGAAGATGGCATTATCGTTGCGCGTACAGACTCATTAGGTGCTAGCCTGACGCAAAAAATTCCAGTGTCAAAAGAACCTGGCGATTTAGCAAGTCAATACACCGCATTTTTAGATACCACGCCAGTTAATAGTCCTGATGACTTAAACGATGGTGAAATGGCCATGAAATTAGGCGGTAAACTCTGTAAGCCAGTACGCTTAGATAATGGGCTATATCAATTTAGAGCTGGTACTGAAAAAGACCGAGTTGTACTCGATTGCGTTACAAGCCTACAATCAGGTGCCGACTTGTTGTGGATTGAAACCGAAAAACCACATGTTCAGCAAATTGCTGAATTAGTAAACCGCATTAAAGAGCAAGTACCAAATGCCAAATTGGTATACAACAATTCACCTTCATTTAACTGGACACTCAAATTTAGAGAGCAAGTTTATGCGCAATGGCAACAAGAGGGTAGAGACTTAACCAACTATCCAGATCCTAAGCAAGATGCAAAAGCATTGATGGCCCCACAGTTAGATAGCTCTGAATTAGCAATTGCTGCAGATGAGTTAGTACAAAACTTCCAGCGCGATGGTGCACGTGAAGCAGGAATATTCCATCACTTAATTACACTACCTACATACCACACAGCCGCACTAAGCACAGATATTCTGGCGGAAGGTTACTTTGGTGACTTAGGAATGCTTGCTTATGTTCGCGATGTACAAAGACAAGAAATTCGTCGTGAGCAAGCGTCCGTTAAACACCAAGATTTGGCAGGTTCAAACATTGGCGATACACACAAAGAGTACTTTTCAGGTGAGAATGCCCTTAAAGCCGGCGGCGAAGCAAACACCATGAATCAATTTTAGTACACAAACATTCCAATCAATGATGCTTATTAGTAAAGGGGTCTTTGACCCCTTTTTTAGTTTTGCCTTTCATGAGTGATGAGATCAGGTTTTTACTAAATCAAACCTCACAGCTGCTTTTAAGTATATCACAGCGCCTTAGTTGCCAAAAATAGGTTACAACCTAGGTAATTATCTTTATTTCCTAAATATTTTAAGCTTTAGGCACAAGGACCAAAGCAAAATTTTACTAACTAACGGCTCTCTAGAACGATATTTTACTAACTAATTTAACGAATAAACCGAAATTTTACTAACTCAGGTTCAATAAATCAAAATTTTACCAACTGATTGACCTCATTCTGTCACACAAGTAAATTATTGAGTAAAATACAACTTGTAAAGCCCCTTTACAGATTCAGTTTACAACTAGATTTAGTTTCATTTTTATCAGCTCAAAAATCACAATGTATTGTTTATAACCCGTAAAAATATGGGCGAAAGACGTAAAAAACTCTTAAGTAAATATCATAAGACGAAGTATACGATAGCCTTTAATTTACAAATATACATATTGATATCAATAACTCGGTTAGAAAGGCAGAGTTTATTAAAGTTAGTATATCTGTGATCTTAATGACTTTATTAACTACTTCCTGTTTAAAATCAACGAGTTTAACATGCACTCATAAATGAGTTGTTCAACTTAGCGATAGCAAAAACCGATACTAAGCCAAAATACAACCACGTACTTTGTTTCGACTAAGCTCTGTGAAAGGGCAATATTAACAATTGCCTTTGTTTAATTACACTCTAGGCCATATCAAGGTATTGAGTACAAATGTACTTTGCTAACCATTAGAGTTTATTACCCACTTATTTTGCCTAAATAAAACAAATAATACTCTTAATCTAAGTGCTCCGATGAGTAATACCGACAATATTGACTCCATTTTTCTTACACAATTCTTAGCTTAAATAGAGCCCATACAAAAGAGGAAAGCGAAATGACACAACACACAATGAAACATGGAGACTGGGCGAGAATTGTCGAAACTCGACAAATAAAAAAACAAGTTCAACCAAAAAGGAGTACCAACAACAAATTTGTCATTATCAGCCTACTTATTGGTTTTTTTGTTATCGCAGCACTATGGGTTTATGCATTAGATAATACTCAAGAGCACCAAATTTCCGCGCTCAAAAAAGTACAAAAAGAACGTATTACTAGACACTTTTCAAAACAATTCATGATGGGAAGCTGGCAGCTTTATGATGCTAAATTTTCAAAGTTAGATATCAATGTGCTGATCAAAATGCCAACTAACTTAGCCATGAATGAGCAACAAATCACAACATACATTAAAGACTCAATATGCCCTTCATTAGGCAACCAAATTTGGCATGATGTAAATTATTATAATTTGTACATAAATCTATTTGTTGATTCGCCACGCAAAGGCATTTATACAAAATGCCAAAACCCCAACTTGTCCTTATGAAAAAAGCAGCACGGCCTCAACTTAGGAGGCCGTGCTACTCTAGCTCTAATCGCGATTTTTCGACTAACTCTGCAGGTAACGATTTACTTACCGAAACACCTAACTCCTTGAACTCTGATGCTTGCTTAATTAGGTTACCCTTCCCACTGTATAACTGCGAAAACGCTTTATCATAATTTTCTTTTGCCTTGTCAAGCTGTACTCCTACGCCATCCATACTGTGTAAAAACGCATTTAGTTTGTTGTAAAATTTTTCAGCTCGTAATGCAAGCTCTCGGCTATGTTTACTTTGCGCTTCAAACTTCCACAGTTGCTTAACAATATTGAGGCTCGTTAGTAATGTTGTCGGAGTTGCTACCAACACGTTCATATCAAGTGCTTGCTGATACAACTGAGGATTGTGCTTAATAGCTTCAACAAATGCAGACTCAACAGGAATGAACATAATAACAACCTCAGGGGAATTAAGACCTGGTAATCGCTCATATGACTTATCACCGAGCTCTTTAATTCTTGATTGCACTGCCTGACAGTGCTCAACCAACGCTTCTTGTGCAAGAGCTTGGGAATCTGCATTGACATAACGAGTGTAAGCATTAAGAGAGGTTTTTGCATCAATCACCAAATGTCGCTGTTGCGGTAAATATATAATGACATCTGGACGAAATTTACCATGTTCAGTAGCAAACGACACCTCTCTCTTGTAATCATAGCCCGCACGCAAACCAGCACTGTCGAGCACATTTTCCAGCATCAACTCTCCCCAATTCCCTTGAGTTTTCTTTTGCCCTTGCAACGCATTGGTCAATCTATCAGCTTGCTCAGTAATTGATTTATTATTAGCTTGTAAGTGCATCAGTTCAGTTTTAAGCGATGCGCGTTGTTTTAATTCTTCACTGTGAATAGCTTCCATTTTGTCACGAAAGCCTTTGAGTTCACCTTGCATTGGTTGCAATAATTGACTAATTCGTTCTTGGCTATGAGAATTAAAACGGGCGGTTTTTTCTTCAAATATTTGATTAGCAATGTTTTCAAATTCTTGCTTTAAAATAGCTTTCGATTTTTCTAACTGTGCGATTTGTGCATCAAATGCTTGCTGTTTTTGTTCCAACGTTGTTTTAATATCTGTCAGTTCAATTTCTAAACAATGAGATTGCTCTGTGCTTTGTGCTAGCGACTGCTCACTTTGCTGCCATAGCTGCTGGTATTGGTTAGCTTGCAGCTGCTTCTCATTTAAGCGTGCTTGATATTGCTGGCAATGACCATGAAGTTGTAGCTTTTCAGCTTGTAGTTGTTGAGTTTGGAGATTGAGCTCTGCTATTTTTTCACTTTCTGCTGCAAGACGCTGCTCATGCATGGCTATTTGAGATACCAGCTTTTGCCGCTGTAAAATATACCAAGGAACAACTACAAAAGCACCGCTTCCTACCAAGACAATATGCGACCAACTTATTTGCGACACAATAGCTTCAAACATACACTATCTCAAAGATATAATTCGTATATTTGATAATACCTTAATCAACCGTTACAAGCACTTAAATAACCGCAGCCTTGATTAAGAGGTTTACGTGCTCATCTACTTTATTGCTCTGTGGCAATCGGGTGAGTTGGGTTTTGTGAAGGCGGGATATACGGCAATAACTTAATTATTTTTAAAACGTTATTTGGGTCTGTTGCTCACTCCTCAAGCTGTTGTGCATCATAACGATAACCTGCACCATATACTGAGCCAATTAGCTTTGCAGAAAACCCCAACAGCTTTATTTTTTTACGTATATTTTTGATGTGACTATCAATAACACGATCAGAAATATCAAAGTTGTCTGGCTGAATATGATCTAAAATTTGCTGACGAGAAAAGACTCTACGCGGTGAGTTATATAACAAGAGAAAAACATCAAACTCCACTTTCGTCAATACTAAAGCATGCCCAGCAATGGTTATTGCAAGCTGGGGTTCATTGACAACCACTTTTTGTTGCACTTCATCATTGGGTACACAACGCCTAAGGATAGCTTTTATACGCATAACTAACTCAGCTGCGCTAAAAGGCTTACACACATAGTCATCAGCACCAAACTCTAACCCTTTTAGTCTATCCGCTTCTGCTACTTTTGCTGTCACCATCACAATTGGAACCATTGAAAATTGCCGAATTTGTTTCATACATGTAACGCCATCTTGATTGGGGAGCATAATATCCATAATAATGGCATCAGGCTGGTTTTCTTGTACCCATGTAACCACCTTTGCGCCATCAGCGATATGAGAAGTATTGAATCCAGATGCTTTAAAAAACAACATGAGTTGCTCGGCAATATCAAAGTCATCTTCAACAATTAGGATATGGTGCATAGACCCTCTTAAATAGCAGTAATATTTCGTGTTGTTTTTAACTGTTTATTCACCTTGCGACGTAATGAGTCAGACAAGGTATCATCTAATAATAGCATTACTAGAATACTATCGAGATCTTCACTCGTTGCCACTTCGTCCAGTAAATAATAATCACTTTGTGATAAGGGTTCTATAAAATTTAAACTAACATCTGACTTCTGCTGGCCCATCATGACATTTCCATATTATAAATAATTGAATCAAAGCTTTAGTATGGCTATTAAAGCAACACAATATGGAGCAAATATGGAAGGAATTGTGATAGTTAGAATGACACAAAACAAAAAGCCAGCTTTCGCTGGCTTATTACAAAATGGTAATCAAGGGGGAATCAACAAATGCTTATTACTACTAACAAGCATAATAATAGACCCAGATAATATCATTAAGTTCAAAACTATTTATTAATATTCAAAAAAAGTGAAATTATCGAAGCAGTGATAGCATTTGCTCTTCATCAAACTGACTTAAATTCATTGCTTTATCTTCAAATAGTGCATCTACAAGCGCTTGTTTTTGTTGTTGCATATTAAACACTTTCTGCTCAATCGAATTAGCCATAATAAGCTTATAAACAAACACTGGTTTATCCTGCCCTATACGATATGCTCGGTCAGTGGCTTGGTTTTCAACGGCAGGGTTCCACCAGGGATCAAAATGTATTACGGTGTCTGCTTGTGTCAGATTTAACCCTGTTCCTCCCGCTTTTAAACTGATCAAAAATACATTGTGTTTGCCTTGTGTAAATTCACTGATTACCTTATCCCTCTGCCGAGTTTGTCCAGTGAGCATACTAAAAGGAAGTTGTTGCTGATCACATTGCTGTGCAATCAAATCTAACACCGTTGTAAACTGACTAAATATGATTACTTTACGGCCTTGCTCTAACATTACAGGAAGGTGTTTTTCCAACCAATCAAGTTTGGCACTAGACGCCTGATTTTGACTATCAACCAATACCGGATGACAACAAATTTGTCTGAGCTTTAATAGCGCGTCTAAAAACATCAACTTACTGCGTTGTACACCTTGCTCTTTAAATAAGTTCAATAGGCTATTTTCAACCTGATCCTGAACATTTCTGTACAACTGAGCTTGGCCTGCTGAAAACTCAAGTTCTTTTATAAGCTCTGTTTTATCAGGGAGTTCTTTAACCACCTGCGCCTTAGTTCGGCGCAATATAAATGGCGCAATAACCGCGTGTAGTTCTCTAGCACGTTCTCGATTTTGTTCTTTCTCTATCGGGTATTGAAAATATTGCTTAAATTGTTGACGAGTCCCTAAAATATCAGGCATTACAAAATCCAATAATGACTTAAGTTCTAATAAGTTGTTCTCAACGGGCGTACCACTTAAACAAAGCTTAAACTGTGCTTTTAGTTGTTTTACACATTTAGATATTTGCGCAGACTCATTCTTAATATATTGTGCTTCATCTAACACAATAGAATCAAATTCAAGGCCCTTATAATGCGCTATATCTCGTTTTAAAAGCGGGTAGGTTGTTAAAATAAATTTGGCCGAGGGGAGCTCGCAAAGGTATGCTTCTCTATTGCTACCATGCACCGTTGTCAGGGTTAAATGTGGTGCAAAACGCGCGAACTCACTTTGCCAGTTTCCGACTAAACTTGTCGGACACACTATCAGGCTCGGTCTATTCACTAAAATGTTATGTTGAGTAATGAAGTAAGCAATAACCTGAAGTGTTTTTCCAAGCCCCATATCATCAGCTAAAATGCCGCCTAATTGGTGTCGATTCAAGAACTTTAGCCAATTGACTCCTTGCTCTTGATAATCTCTCAATGTAAACGCTTGGCTCGTACTAGCAGGGATAACACTAGGTGAAAGAGGTGGGTTTTTAAGTTCATCTAAATAATCAATCAGTCTTGAGTCATCGCAATTAATCGCGATATTATTTAACGCAAATAGCTCTTTGGCAAAGTACAGTGGAAATTTAAATTGGCTATTAGATAAATAATAGCTAAAGCGGAATTTTAGATTTAATAACTTTGAAAAAACTTCATAATCAATCGCATAAGATTGATCGGCTATTTTTATGTATTGATATTTATTTGCTAACTCATTGAGTGCAGCACGTGGTTTAGTGTCCCAATCAAGTAATACCGTTTTATCATCAAACTGAACTTTGCCTAAAATGTGATGCTGTTTATCCCTACGCAATAATAGCGATACAATAGGTTCAACAACCGGCACGTTTGTAACTAATTCATCTACACCCCAACCTTTGCTTAATAATTGTGGTCGTACTTCATTATTAAACCAATGATAAGCTTGTTCATTATCAACAGGTAAACTGAACAGCTTATCCTTACTCACTAGACCCATTCCTGAAAGTATTTGCTCACATCGCTTATGTTGTTTTGCTAAATCCTTTTTCGATAATTTAATCACGTCATCTAAATTAAGTTCAAAGCGTACGCCATCTACTGTATCAAAGGCTCTCAGGCGGCTGCTGAGGGTGTTTCTTGCTATATTGCTAGCAACACCTTTAGGAGGCTCTATAACATCGGCACAGAACAATTGAGCGAAACGTTGATAAACTTGCTCTAGTTGTTCTGCTGGTACTGTTGGCATAGTCAACAAATGAGCTATTTCATGACTATTGAGCTCTGAGTTAATCGGCCCTATCAGCATTTTTTCTGTATCTAAATAATAAGGCGGATCAGTTTTAATAAGCACCCATTGTTCTGTATTAGATAACTCAGCTTTGAGCTGCACGAGTTTACTATTTTGCTGCCAAACAAACTGTAAACTTTGTTGATGGGCTGCGGCTAAAGGGGTCCTGTTAGTTTGAAAGTACAACCGATTAGTTTGCAGTAATTGTTGCAATGCAGTGTGACCCCATGCGCCATTTAGTTCATAATGCCCTGGTGAGTTTTGAGAACGTACCCAAGTAAATAACCTAAAATCATCATCTAAAACGCCTGCGGGTGGCAGTTGGCTAGTAAGTTGATGTTCAGTAAGAGCGCGACCTAGTGGGTATACACCGTCAGGTTTTAAAGGACTTACCTTTGGAGCAAGTAATAGTTCTGATCCGTGCATTTCAAGGGAAAATAGTAATACATTGTTAGCTTCACTTAACTTTGGAGACTGCAATTGTTCAAGTTCATTAAACCAATCATTCACCAAATACGCTTCGCCAAAACCACCTGAGTGCTCAATTTTTAATTTCAATAATACAGCAGCTATATGACGACATTTGTTATTACTTGAACAAGTACATTGCGCGTTAACACGAATAGTATTGTTCTTATGAACCATACTAATGTGCTGAGAAAAAGTATTACCTTGATTACCTATAATTTGGGCATCAATTTTAGAAAAATCATTATTATGCTCTAAAAAGCTGATCTGAGAATCATTAAGATACTCTTTTGCTTTACTTAGCATTTGAGCGTTAAAGTACTGCTTTAAAAAGCGTTCAGAAAGTGGGAATTGGCTCGCTTGCTCCTGTTTAATTTCTTCAAACAAAGCAAATAACTGTTCTTTGGACAACTGCGTAGACATCAGCACAACATTAAAATTTACCTATCTGTCCAGTATATGGGATTGCGCTTGTAAGCAAAAGGGGTAGGTAGGTAATAAACGACGCTATTTCACTGGTTGGATCAGAGATAAATAAAATAGGTGAAGATCCAAGCAACATTTTGCTGTTGCTTGGTAAAAAATACTAATTATAATTTGAAAGAATTTTTTGTAGTTGTTCAAGGCGTTTATCTGTAAGAACACGATTATCTATTTTTATCGTGACATCCCCACTTTTCAAACTCCTTTGTACTTTTACGAAGTTACTTTCTAATAGTGACTCATTGCGATGGGATTTTTCTTCAAAAGTTGTTAAGTATTTTGTGATTAATAAAGCTCTTTTTTCGTCACTCATGGGCTCTTGCATGAATGCTTGATTTGCAAGTTCTTCTAACATCAATTGAAATAAGTGTGGCTCAATATTAATCGCTTCAATTATTTTCTTTGCAGCTTCTCGGCCAACATGGTTTGCTGTTGGATATACATTTAAAACACTTTTTGGTATTTGTTCATAGGCTTTTATCGCATCAGCTATTGCGGTATGAGATACACCTTCTATGGCTGCAATTTCTCTAAAGGAGCCTTTTTTCCCTTGCTCTTGTAGCTTTTGCTTTGTTCCAGCATATGCTTGACCAAGTTCCCATAAACTTGGGGCAATATATTGATCTGATGAAACTGCAAGTAGCTTAGCATCGTTTTCTGTAAAATCACTTGACGACAAGACTACATAATCAGCATTGCCAAATATACATGCTTTGCGGCGTCTTGAACCAGACAGTACCCATTGAATACTATTCTGTTCCCAGCATAACGCCGGATGCAAATTGCGTTTATCATTTTTAATTGCTGGCAGTATATCTGCAACTGAACGTTCGTTTAGTAGTGATTGTTCACGTCGGTTTTGCCCATAGACTTTAGTTTTAAGTTCAATTTCTTTATGTTTGATCACATGACACGTTAATGTGATCGTTCTATTAGGATCGCTTGGTGCTGGCATAGTGATCACGTCACCAACTTTTGCTTGATCTAACAGATCATCTAAACTGCTGCCTTCAACTGGGGAAGCAAACGGGTCTAGTCGTGTATCATTCTTACGTTTTTTAGCCATTAGTAAACCTTTGTTCTTACTACGTTAATGATGATTGAGTTGAAGGCCAATTCGAGCGAATTAGCATTTCTAATTCATCAACAACGTCCTTTATATTTTCTTGAGCTTTTAATAATGCTTCTCTGCTAGCTAAGCTATCTGATGTTTTCTGGTCAAAAATTGTATTAAAAGAAGATGAACTGGCAGTAATCGCTGAGCTATGATTGATTGGGTAACTCATTACTTGACGGCCAAATGCACTACGAACATCTTTAACAATATCTCTTTGAGAATGATTACCTTTAACGTAATTAGTGACTAAAAACTGCATAAAGTCCCAACCATCATGACCAAGTGCTGCTACTGTATGATAAATCTCACCCAAACGTTTTAAATATTTGTTGTTAGCATCAAAATCTACGGCTTCTGGATGAACAGGTATTAACATTGCTGTAGAGGCCATAAGTGCATTATAAAACATAAAATTAAGTGAAGGAGCAGTATCAATTAGTAAAATATCAAATTGATCTTCGACGGGTTCTATCACTTTTTCATATAATTTATGGTAATGGCGAGTTTGTTCATAACTTGAACTTTCTTTAAGTTCAGTGGCTGTTTCATGTTCAAAATAAAAATCATCCATTCCAGATGGAAGTACTCTTATATTTGGAATATGGGTTGTTTGAAAGGCATTAGCAACAACATCTCTCCATGTTTCGTCAGGTTCAAGCTCTATACAATCACGCATTAAATCACCAACCGTTATAGGCTCTGGATCATCTGGTGGGAAAAAGCTAGAAGATGATCCCTGTGGATCTAAATCAATAATGCCAATGCGGTACCGCTTAATGTTTGTTGTTGCAAGTGCAGCAGCAATATTAACTAGAGATGTGGTTTTTCCACATCCACCTTTTAATGAATTAATAACGATAACTTGAAGTTTATCACTTTCTTTTCTTTGATCTGAGGTCACTCCCATAATTTCTGCCATTGCAAAAATATTAGACAGTGTATAGGCATAATGTCCATTGGCTCCTTTTTGGATATTCAAATGGTCAAAGTCACCTTGATCATGTCTCCTTTTTAATGTTCTATTATTGCAACCGAGCAAGTCAGCGGCAGCTTTTTGTGTATAGGTTCTAAGCTCTTTCTCGTCTGTTTTTAAATGTGCTCTATAATGCTGTATTCGACCTTCTAAGGACTGCTCAGCTACTTCGGCAGTCGCTTTTAATAGGCTATAAGTTGACAGTGCTTTATTATTAATTGACATACACAATATCCTTTACTTGATAGCTAACATTATAATGTCCATCAAATGAGTAGTAAACAATAAAATAGACAGACATTGTACTTTTTATTGACTTAAGAATAAATAAATAAGGTTAAGTATGGTTAAGAATAAAGGTAATAAAGGTTAAGGAGAACTTTATTATATATAACATACTGATAAATATAATAAAGTTAACATTTTCCAGATCATGTTTTAACGCAGTAAAGATCGGATCTTTACTTAGTCACAGATCAGCTTTTTACTAAGAATAAGTTAATCTTTTACTTTGGTAACAGCTTATCAACAGCTTTACTCACAAATTCAATGTGCTAGATCAGGTTTATACTAAGATAAATCAATAGGTTACTAACATTATTTAGCCTTCGTTATTGTTTTAGTAGATATAGATCTGATCTTTTCTAAGTATAGATCTGATCTATACTTAGAAGAACAAAAGTTATACACAGTGATATTGAAAATCAGAGGTTTACTGTTGTTATTTGAAAAAAAAACAAGAAAGAAAGGCGCTGGAGTGGCTTTTGTTAGTATAAAATCGATCTGTAGTTTGAAAGAGTTAGTAAAAATTAGATCTGTAATAAATAATTTAGATGAGATCAGATTTTTACTAACAATAGCCATTAACTTTTGTCTATGAATATGTTGTTATAAGCTGTCATAATATTTTGGAAGTAGAATAATGAGCCGAAAGGTGAACATCTCAGTAGACAACCTACCAGATTCGTTGCGAGGCCAGATCCATGGTGTGGAAAGTGCCATTGATAACGAGAGTTTAGCGTTATTTACTGATAACAAAGATGTTCGTATATCTATTGAAAACGCAGCTCATGGCTTGAGGGCGTACTCAAACACCTTTAATCACTATGATCTTTGGGGCCGCTTTGTTCGCTCTGGACATAAAAAATTACCTTTAGAGGAAGCCCCTAAAAAAACGATTATTACTCGTCGTATCTCTGAAAAAGTCGATGGTATTTTATATGAAGGTGAGATAAAAATTACACCCGCAGTTGTCAGTACTAAAAAAGATGGTGACGATATAGAATATTTAGTATGGCCATCAGATAGAGAAGAAAAAGTTGAGCGAGCACTTATTCGCTTGGCATCAAAGGGCAAGATTGTAAAAATAAATTTTAAATCTGGTATTCAATACGCTGTAATTTTTTCAATGAATGAGCTAGCTCAGGAGCTTAAAGCTGTCGGTCAGTCAATGCCTTATCCCCAAATTAAAGAATCATTAGAGGCATTGCAGGGCTCAAAACTGTCATTTAAGTATTCAGCAACGGATACGAAAAATTCAGATATTGACGACTCTTTTTATGAATCAAATATGAACTTTTTATCATCATTGCATTTTAGTGGTAAAAAAGGACAGGGCGGTAATATAAAGTGTGTGGCATGTTTAAATGCATTTGTTCACAACATGATAGATAACTTAGAGTATAAGGGTTACTACTTTAATAGTGCACAGGAATTAAAACGAGGTTTATCGCGTTGGATGATGCTTAGGCTTTATCATTTATGGCGTTATGCTGCCCCAGGTAAGACATATCATTTTAGATTATTGTCGATTATGGAAAAATATGGTTCAATTTACTCAACTGATGATATTTCCGAGAATAAACTCAAAGCACTTCGTCGTGATATGACGACAACGATGAAAGATTTGATTGAAAAAGGTGCTATATCTGAATATAACATCACAAATGTTAAAGATGATAAAAGTGCAAAGATAATTGATTATGTTTATGAAATGCACCCTTCTGCTCAATTTTGCGAAGAAATTCTCGCGCTAAATAAACATAACAAGCGCATTGAAATTCAAGGTGGCAAACGAATTGTTGAAAATGTGGAAGTGATTGATGAAGATACACTGGAAGAAATAGTCAAGAAATAGTTAAAAGGCGCTAATATAGCGCCTTTTTTAATCTACTTTTTCGAGGTAGATACGATCAACAAGAAAATTGTATGCTTTTTTTCTGGGATGATTGTCATTTTTTTCATAATTAGGTAAATCACCCAGTTTTGTTTCTGGATGTGGATTGAATAAAATAAAAGGTAATGCCGCACTAACATGGTATCGTTTTTGGGCTGTGAAACGAACATTGACTTCTGGAGATACCCTGGTAGGCCTGCGAATTCGTAGTTTACTTTTCTCATTTAAACTAGATACTCGAATTTTTTCTTTTTCAACAAGTGCTTGCCAGGATTGCTGGTCAATCATACGTGGATTGGAATAGTTCGATGACCGAGACAGCATTTCTAGTGCTGCATCTTTGGATAAAGTCCTAGTGGCATGTTTTGTCATCCAAGTAAATCTGACGGAATATGGTACTGTACTTTCGCTGTGAATTTTTCTGTAGCTAGCAAGAGTTATCAAAGAAGGAATTGCACTATGAACAGCTTCAAAGCGTGCATCATTGTTTGGAATCTCTAAGATTAGTTGTTTAAACTTTTGTTTTTCCTCATTAACACATTTTAATCTGTTTATTAATTGGTTATTAAAATCATTTATAGTTAATAAGCCTGGATGGCGCATCATTACTTTACTACTAGCTTTATCTTCAATAAACAAATCTTTGTAAGCACTTACTATCTTATTTAAAGCTTCATCACCTTTGTATTTTTTTACATTAATATTTGTAGGTGCTTTATCTTCTTGATCTTTATTAATTGGTGGTAATTGAAAATATACAGCTGATTGAATTTGTGCATTTTCAAGTTCATCGCAGAACAAACAAAGCTGCTCAAAAAGTAAATCAAACTGTGATTTAATATTAAACTTGTTAATCATGTTAGAACACATCATCCTTTTTGTTTTATGCTCGGGTTTCGCCTTTTGAACACTTTGTATGATGTGTTCTTTTCAATAGAATATCAAATAAATCGTAGCTTTAAAAGATTTATAAACTTGAGAGCGATTTAGTGATAACTAATGCATTTAGGTTAAGGTGTAGCTTGTTGAACTTTTAAGCCGTAAAATTCAGTTACGGCATGTTGCATAAAACAGTTCATACTCCAATATTTATTGAAGTATATCTTCTGGAGTTGGACTTTAATCGTCTTTGAAATCATAATTACATCGTTTTTATCTTCATATTTTTGTGAAACGTCGTAATGAGCCTTACATTTTTATTAATCATTTTTCTAGTAATTATCACCACCACGATGATAGGCAATTAAGTTCCATTTTGCAGCTTACGTTGAGAACATAAAAATCCAATATGTGCAGTATGTTTATTTTAACTTTTAAAACACAAAGTATGATGTGTTCTACACTTCTTATCATACTTTAAAATTTAGCTCTAGATATTTTAAGTATAATCTTAGCTGTGGTATGCAAGCTGCTCAATAGTAGAAAATTCATTGTTACAAGGCTGATTTAAAGAGTATTTATAGCTTAACTTGAAAGGAAAACAGATTGTGTTAAAACCGAAAGTGTTATTATTTTTCAATACATTTTACCGCTAGTAGCACAAGTACACGGTGTTTGCAGTATGATTCTGCAATATGTGGGTATGTTGTAATAAAGTTCTTAAGGTGTTTTAATGACTTTAGCAATGTAATAAGCGAGTCGAGTACATATCAAGTCGCTAATCAAAGTTACTGTGCACCTTGCAAATTAGTAACAAGCAAAGTGGAACGCTTTTTATTAGGTAGATAAGACTATACTCGGATTCATTTTTCTTCCAGAGTACAGTTAAGTCAACTGACTTATTATCATACATATTTGTAAGGTTTTAGTATTTCCAGCTATACGATAAGATGATGTAACGATTCGGTCAAACGGAGTTGCCACTTTGAGATATTAGCTTAAAGTAATCTAAGCCAATATACACTGCATCATCAAGCAATAATATATCTATTAGTATGTGACTGACGAGTAAAAGGCTCAATCATTTTCAACATAAGGTGGAATACTTCTTTCACGAGCTTGTTAATTAAGTAACCAGATCGTCGGATAAGAATTTACTTAATTAAAGGAACGAGCATAAGTAAATTAGTTGAAATCTACTGTGATTTCGATGATTCCTATCAATTGTTTATTGAGTATTGGCAACGCATGTTATCAGAAACCGGAGAAATTAAGCGTCTTAGAGCTTGCCGTTTATCAACTGCAGAAGTGATGGCTATCATTATTCACTTACATCAGTGGTATTCAGGATTTCAAAAACTACAACCTTTACTATGTTGGCAGCCAGCTAAAATCTTAGCAAACATTCTTTGGAAAGCTTTACGGTAACAAAGTCGTTGCATTGATCAAAGACGGTTCAAAATAACATGATGAACAAGTTTATCTTCTCGTGGGACAGAGTTATGCTGAATTTATTAGGGGACTTTAAACAGATCTGAGGTTAAATAGGTCATAAGTAATATTCAACTCAATTGAAGCAGGACCTATAGCAGTAAAAATGACAAGAAATAAACAAAGTTAATTAATTAAAGCTCGCAGTATTTCTGGTTGGGGGAAAATTTTTGTGTATCGTGTTTAAAGTCAATTTTGACAACACATGAATAACGAACCCTATCAATGAAATTTTCTAAATTTGATTATGAAAGGGTATATAACCTATTTTACAACCCGATAAGTTCACAGATTTTGATGGATATCTGAAAATTAGCATCTTGCAGGGAAGATAAGCTTTTAAACACCGCTTTTATGTGAGTAAGAGTAATGTTCGATAATAACTGGAGACTTGAAATCCAGAGGATTTAGCAACAGCAGATAGGTGTTTTTCACAGGTAAGAACTTTTTTGTTAATTAGAAACATGGTTAATCTGCATGTACCTTCTGTTTTTGACCAATATTTTATTGGCGTAACTATGTAATCTTGAAAAATAGCAATGCCCATTGGTTGAAAATTTAATGGGCATCAGACTTTTAATATTCATGTTTACTTTACTTACGTTATGTTAAATTGATAGTTATTTAAATAAAACAAGCCATAGTATCTCAAATAGGTTGATACATAAACCCCCTTATTTTTGTTTGCTTTATCTAAATTTCACTTCATTACTGATTTAACTTAAGTAGGAATTATGTATGATGTGTTCTTGTTTTTGCTTGTTGCCCTTTGTCTTATTACCTCTGTTAACCCAGTTAATGCAAATTTCTCTTGAAGGAAAGACGTCTATACGTTACTTTCATCTTGAAGTTACACTACTTGGAATGAGGAAACAAAATGAAATTATGGAACCCTGACAGTTGGAGAAGCCTTCCAATTGTACAGCAACCAGAGTACCCGGATCAGCAAGCGCTGAAACAGGTTGAAAAACAATTAAATGATGCACCACCACTTGTATTCGCTGAAGAAACTCGTAGCTTATATAAACAATTAGCTGATGTATGCGAAGGAAAGTCATTTTTACTTCAAGGTGGAGACTGTGCAGAGTCTTTTACCGATTTTAATGCAGCAAATATCCGTGATACTTTCAAAACACTATTGCAAATGGCTGTAGTATTAACTTACGGCGGTAAATGTCCTGTTGTTAAGATTGCCAGAATGGCAGGTCAATATGCAAAACCACGTTCATCCGATTTTGAAACAATTGAAGGAATATCATTACCTTCTTATCGTGGTGATATTATTAATAACTTCGAGTTTACAGAGCAATCGCGAGTACCGGACCCTGCAAGGCTTATGACAGCATACCATCATAGTGCAGCAACGCTTAATCTACTTCGTGCATTTGCACAGGGCGGTTTAGCAGATTTGCATCAAGTCAACCGCTGGAATATGAGCTTTGTAGCAGCCAACCCACTGAAAGAAAAATACCAGCAATTAGCCGATAGAATTCAAGATGCACTTGAATTTATGGAAGTTTGCGGCATTAATGCGGCAGTAGCCCCTAGTTTGCGAGAAACAGACCTATATACATCACATGAAGCGTTGCTCCTTGGTTATGAAGAAGCATTAACACGCAGAGACCATTTAAGTGGTGATTGGTATGATTGCTCAGCGCACTTTGTTTGGATTGGTGAACGTACAAGACAGTTGGATCATGCTCATATTGAGTTTTTTAGAGGCATAAAAAATCCAATCGGCGTAAAAGTTGGTCCAGGTATGAAACCTGACGAGTTGATTGAATTAATTGATGCACTTAATCCAGACAATATACCTGGAAGATTAACTCTAATAACAAGAATGGGGGCAGATATTTTACCTGAAAAATTACCTGCCTTAGTAAGAAAAGTACAAGAAGAAGGTCGTAAAGTAATTTGGTCATCCGATCCAATGCATGGCAATACCGAAAAAGCCAGTACAGGTTATAAGACCCGAAGTTTCAATAATATTCTTCGAGAAATAAGTCAGTTTTTCGCTGTTCATAAAGCTGAAGGCTCATACCCAGGTGGTGTACATTTAGAAATGACAGGTCAACACGTTACTGAATGTACCGGTGGCGCATATGGCTTATCAGATGAAGACCTAGCTCAACGTTACCGTACGCAATGCGACCCTCGCTTGAATGCAGATCAAGTGCTAGAGTTAGGCTTTTTAGTTGCCGACTTGCTCAAAGACGCACGTAAAAAAGTATAATATCAAATGTTAAGGCCGTATTTACGGCCTTTTTCATTTAATACTTTCGCCTTGTTAAGCCCGTTTCAGAAATTATCTTTGCTGAAATTTCTTCAATAGAGTGGCAGGTTGAGTTCAAGTAAGGCGTTTTATGACGTTTAAATAACATTTCTACTTCTCTAACCTCTATGCGGCATTGGCGTAATGATGCGTATTTTGAATTTGCCATTCTCCCTTCACGAATTGCAGCTAAACGTTCAGGGTTGATAGTTAGACCAAATAATTTATGTTTAAAAGGCAACAAACAACGTGGGAAATTTCCTTTTTCAAGGTCATCTTCTGTCATTGGATAGTTGGCGGCTTTAATACCATACTGAAGTGCTAGATATAAACTTGTTGGTGTTTTTCCACATCGACTCACACCTACTAAAATAATGTCAGCTTGCTCATAATCTTTAATATTAGCGCCGTCATCATTGGCGAGTGCATAGTTAACTGCATCGATTCGAAAATCATAACTCGCTTCATGTATGGAGTGTGTACGATGTATTTTAGGCACCGGGTCAACATTAAGCTCTTTCTTTACGACTTTACTAGCTAATGCTAGAAAATCATAACAAACCCCCTGTGATGATAGTATAATTTCTGACAGCTCAGGATTCACAAAAGTAAAAAATACCAGTGGCCTATCACCACTGTTTTGTGACGTAAGGTCAATTAAAGATTTTATTTCTTGAGCTTTTTGAACTGTTTCAACAAATGGAATAGTTTGGTGATTAAATTCCACTGGAAACATAGAGAGCGTTGCGTGGCCAAATACTTCTGAAGTAATCGCGGTGCCGTCTGAGATATAAAATGCCGTTCTCATGATAACCTTATTATTTCAAATTAACTGAATTTTCCCTATCGCGGTTTACGTAGGTATGCTTACCAGTGTAGAATGCCTGCGACCCTTATTAAAGGTCAAATAATCTCTCACATTTATTACAATTTGTTTTTGGAGACAGTTCCGTGCAAGACTACGTTCTCTGGTATCAAGAGTTAGGTATGCAAGACGTGCCTCGGGTTGGTGGTAAAAATGCATCACTTGGGGAAATGATATCTAATTTATCAAACGCAGGTGTACAAGTTCCTGGTGGATTTGCAACTACCGCAGACGCCTTCAATGAATTCCTTGACCAATCTGGTTTAAACGAAAAAATCCACACCATTTTAGATACCCTTGATGTCGATGACGTCAACACCCTAGCCAAAGTTGGCGCACAAATCCGCCAATGGATTATTGATACACCTTTTCAACCAGCTCTAAACACCGCAATTCAAGACGCTTACAACTCTCTTCACGGGGATACTAATTCAGATGTTTCTTTTGCAGTGCGTTCATCTGCAACAGCAGAAGATATGCCAGATGCATCATTTGCAGGTCAGCAAGAAACATTTTTAAACGTTCGCGGAATTGATGCAGTAATGGTCGCGATAAAACATGTTTTTGCCTCATTGTTTAATGACCGCGCTATTTCTTACCGTGTTCACCAAGGTTATGACCACAGAGGTGTCGCGTTGTCTGCAGGTATTCAGCGTATGGTGCGTTCAGACAAAGCATCATCAGGTGTTATGTTTAGTATTGATACTGAATCAGGCTTTGAAGATGTTGTATTTGTAACCTCTAGTTACGGTCTTGGCGAGATGGTAGTTCAAGGCGCGGTCAATCCTGATGAATTTTATGTCCATAAACCAACTTTACAAAAAGGCTTACCTGCTGTCGTGCGTCGCAACATTGGATCTAAAGCGATTCAAATGATTTATTCAAGTGATGAATCACATGGTAAACAGGTTGAAATTGTTGATATGGACCCAAGCAAGTCTGCACAATTCTCAATAAATGATGATGAAGTACAAGAACTTGCTAAACAAGCCGTTATAATTGAAAAGCACTATGGTCGCCCCATGGACATCGAGTGGGCTAAAGACGGCAATGATGGAAAGTTATACATTGTCCAAGCGCGTCCTGAGACCGTGCGTTCAAATGAAGATGCCAATGTAATGGAGCGCTTTCAATTAAAAGCACATTCTAATGTTGTTGCTGAAGGTAGAGCGATTGGACACAAGATTGGGGCTGGTGTCGTACGCGTGCTTAACTCAATAGACGAGATGGACAAAGTTCAACAAGGTGATGTGCTCGTTACCGATATGACGGACCCTGACTGGGAACCTATCATGAAACGCGCAGCTGCGATTGTAACAAATCGTGGTGGACGTACTTGTCACGCAGCAATTATCGCTCGTGAATTAGGTATTCCTGCTGTTGTTGGTTGTGGTAATGCAACTGATCTAATTCGTAGCAATCAGCAAGTAACTGTTTCTTGTGCAGAAGGTGATACAGGTTATATTTATGAAGGCGAACTTGAATACGAAGTCATTTCGTCTCGCGTAGATTCAATGCCAGATTTACCAATGAAAATAATGATGAACGTTGGTAACCCTGACAGAGCATTTGATTTTGCAAAATTACCTCATGCAGGTATTGGTCTTGCCCGTCTTGAATTCATAATCAATCGAATGATTGGTGTGCACCCTAAAGCTCTTCTCAACTTTGATATTCAAACTCCTGAGTTACAAGCTGAGATTAAAGATATAATTGCAGGCTACGAGTCACCTGTTGAATTCTATATCGCAAAGTTAGTAGAAGGCATTTCTACATTAGGCTGTGCATTTGCTCCTGAACGCGTGATTGTTCGAATGTCTGATTTTAAGTCAAACGAATATGCAAACCTTGTTGGTGGTCAGCAATATGAACCGGAAGAAGAAAATCCTATGATTGGCTTCCGTGGTGCATCTCGTTATATTTCTGAAGATTTTCGTGAGTGTTTTGCGCTTGAGTGTGAAGCTATAAAGCGTGTGCGTAATGAAATGGGCTTAACTAATGTTGAGGTCATGATACCGTTTGTTCGTACGCTTGAAGAGGCAGCAAGAGTTATCGAACTGCTTGAGGAGCACGGACTTAAGCGTGGAGAAAACGGTCTTAAAGTAATAATGATGTGTGAACTTCCTTCAAATGCATTATTGGCAGAAGAGTTCTTAGAATACTTTGATGGATTCTCGATTGGTTCAAATGATTTAACTCAGCTAACACTCGGTTTAGACCGTGATTCTGGTCTGATTGCACATTTATTTGACGAACGTAACCCTGCAATCAAAAAGTTGCTATCAATGGCTATCCAAACTGCAAAAGCAAAAGGTAAATACGTTGGTATTTGCGGACAAGGACCTTCAGATCATGAAGATTTTGCTGCATGGTTGGTTGAGCAAGGTATTGACTCTGTATCGCTAAACCCTGATACAGTTTTAGAAACTTGGCTTTACCTAGCGGATAAGTTAAAGAACTAAGCTATAAAAAACAGCCAGTAGCTACTGGCTGTTTTATTTTATTTTGTCTAACTTGTAGCATGCTTTAGTAAATACCTTTTGTATTTTCTTGAGCCACTTTCTAGCTTTTGGGTAATATATTGAAAAGCACACAAGTGCTGATAACAAAAATATTATCGAAGGTCCTGGAATTATCGCAAATATTAAAGCCAGTAATATAAACAATACACCTAATAATAAAATCAAAATTTTCTTCATATCATTATCTCATTCAAGCATTACATCAACTATAAGATAATTTGTGTGTCAAAGTTTGCAAATTATGTAACAAAGATTAAATTTCCCAATTTTTTAAATCTTTCTACATGTTACAATAAGATAAAAGCAATAACTTATTACCGTCATGATTGCCAATATAAGTCAGCAAGATACAGCCAACGAATTACTTAATAATTACCTAAACACAATTAAGCAAGCGGGTTTCGTGGGTGAAACAGATTCAAGCTATGCAACTCGATTGATAAATGCGACTGATAACAGTATTTACCAAAATGTACCACAAGCCGTTATCTTTCCTACCTGCAATAAGGATATTCAAACAGCGTTGCAATGTGCATCGCAAGACCCATTTCTATCTTTGACTTTTGGCCCTCGCGGAGGCGGTACAGGCACAAATGGCCAATCTTTAACGCCTGGTATTGTCATTGATTTATCAAAACATATGCGAGAAATTATCGAGATCAATGTTGAAGAAAAATGGGTTCGAGTACAAGCCGGAGTGATAAAAGATCAGCTTAATGATTACCTAAAAGAATTTGGCTATTTCTTTGCTCCTGACTTATCAACAAGTAATCGAGCAACTATTGGTGGTATGATAAACACAGATGCATCAGGGCAGGGGTCTTTAGTTTATGGCAAAACAAGTGATCATGTTTTGGGGCTTACAACATATCTAGTTGATGGCACCGAGTTATGCACCAGCAAAATTGCGACTGATAAAGCACAAGTTATCGCTCAGCAAGACAACCGCACCGCGCAAATTTACCAGCAAGTATTGGCATCTTGTAAAAATAACCGGCATCAAATTTTAAGTACATTCCCAAGACTGAACCGTTTTTTAACTGGGTATGATCTAGAAAACGTTTTCAATGATGATTTAACCACCTTTGATTTATCGAGAATTATTACCGGCTCAGAAGGGTCTCTTGGGGTTGTAACTGAAGCAAAGCTAAACATAACCCCAATTGCTCCCTACAAAACCTTAATAAATATAAAATACGACAGCTTTGATTCTGCCCTGAGAAACTCACCATTTTTAGTAGAGGCGAGTGCAACATCAGTTGAAACCGTCGACAGTAAAGTATTGAATTTAGCTAAAGAAGATATTATCTGGCATTCAGTATCGGACTTAATAACCGATGTGCCTGGTATTGAAATGCAAGGCCTCAACATGGTCGAATTCAATGGTGAAACTGCTGATGAAATGGACAGCAAAATTTCAACCCTGTGCAGAAACCTTGATAATTTGATTGCAAATAAAGAAGCTGGCGTTATCGGTTATCAACTTACCAATGACAAAGCCGACATTCTTAAAATTTATGCTATGCGAAAAAAATCGGTTGGCTTATTAGGTAACACCAAAGGAAAGCAAAAGCCTCTGGCTTTCGCTGAAGATACTGCCGTTCCTCCGGAAAATTTGGCTGACTTTATTGCTGAATTTAGAAAGCTCCTTGATGCTCATAAACTTCACTATGGTATGTTTGGCCATGTCGATGCAGGGGTATTGCATGTTCGACCAGCTTTAGATCTGTGCGATCCTGAGCAAGAAAAGCTACTTCGTCTCATTTCAGATCAAGTCGTTGCTTTAACTGCCAAATATGGCGGCTTAATGTGGGGAGAGCATGGTAAAGGGTACCGCAGTGAATATGGACCGGAGTTTTTTGGTGAGCAGTTGTTTTGTGAATTACGAAAAATAAAAACTGTATTTGATAAAAGCAATAGACTAAACCCTGGTAAAATATGTACTCCAATTGAAAGTGAAGACTCACTTGTCAGTGTTGATGACCAAAAACGTTCTTGGTTTGATAAGAGTATAGACGTTCAAGTACGTGACAGTTTTGACAATGCCATGAACTGTAACGGTAATGGACTTTGCTTTAATTATGATGAAACTTCACCAATGTGTCCTTCATATAAAGTTACGAAAGATCGTCGACACTCACCAAAGGGTAGGGCAACTCTAATTCGGGAGTGGTTAAGACTGCAAAGCGCTGCAAATATCGACATACTAAATGTTGAGAAACAACTCATTTATAAAGAAAACGACATAACTTGGTGGGAACGTTTTAGAAATAATCAGGCCAAACAACAGGGTCAGTATGATTTTTCTCATGAAGTTAAAGAGTCAATGGATGCATGCTTAGCCTGCAAAGCATGCACCACGGCTTGCCCTATTAAGGTTGATGTACCTAGTTTTAGAGCTCGCTTTTTGAATTTATACTACAGTAAATACAATCGTCCTTTAAAAGACTTTTTAGTTTCTAATATTGAATTAATGGCTCCTTTACTTTCAAAAATTGCGCCAATTGTAAACCCTATAATATCAACTAAATTGGTTGCGGGTTTAATCAAACATGTGTTCGGCTATGTAGATACACCTATGTTGAGTACACCATCAGTGCAACATAGAGTCGACAAACAATTTCAATTTAGTGAAGCATTAATTGAATCTATGACTGAGGAACAAAAACAAAATTCAGTCTTTATTGTACAAGACCCATTTACCAGTTACTACGAAGCTGAATTAGTCTCATCTTGCATTGATGTTATACAAGCATTAGGAAAAACACCTATTCTGCTACCATTTATTCCGAATGGGAAAGCTCAACATGTAAAAGGATTTTTGAAAGAATTTAGTAAAACGGCTCAGCGTAGCAGTGAATTTTTACACAACATAGCACAATACAATATACCTATGATTGGGTTAGATGCATCTCTTGTTATGGTTTATCGTGATGAATATAAGCAATTTGCTTCTCAGGAGCACCTAAACTTTAAAGTAGAATTAGCATACGATTGGCTAAGAACTCAAGATTGGTCAAAGATAGTTGTAAATGTAGAGCCTGGAACTGAATTTACGTTGCTGTCTCACTGTACTGAAACAACTGCATTACCTGATAGCCCTAAAGTGTGGAGAGAAATTTTCTCTCAGTTAGGGTTAAATCTAAAGACACCTAATACCGGATGTTGTGGAATGGCAGGTACATATGGACATGAATTAGAAAACCAAGAAAATAGTTACTCTCTGTATCAAATGTCTTGGCAAGCAAACGTAAAAGCTACATTAAAAAATAATTTACTCGCAACTGGTTTTTCATGTAGGAGCCAAGTAAAACGCTTTGACAAACAAAAACCTCTTCACCCAATTGAATTTATTGCGCGCTCAATTAATTAATATAATTAGCAATTAGCCTCAAATTTAAATTTTGAGGCTAATTTAACATAATTACAATTTACGTTTTGAACCTGACTTAGCTCTGTCTTTTATGTTGGTTTGAATATAGATTTGGTCTGTTGTCGCTATTTTGGAGTGACCCAAATCTTCAGATAAGTGCTTAAGTGGTCGGTGTTGTGCATCGTGTGTTGCACCCGTATGCCTTAACCAATGCGCAGTTGCGGCTTTAAGTAGTTCAGCTTCATCTATAAAGCCGTCTTTGTTTAACGACTCTACTGCTAAATCAAAACTTTGCTGAACAATTCGGCGCAGTTGCCGCACATTCATTCCACCTTGACCCCGTAATTTATGGATTATTGGAAATGCTTCATCAACGCGTGGCAAGGAGGGTAAACCACGGTAAGTCCTATATCTTTTTAAGCATTCAACAATATCCTCACTTAAAGTTACATCTCTAAGCTTATTGCCTTTGCCCATAATTCGTAAATACCAAAATCCGTCTGGATCTTGCCAAAAGTGGCTCATAACAGGTGACCACTGGGGCCTTTCCGACAGCTCCGAGATCCTTAAATATAAGCCTTTTAAGCACACAAGCGTAAATAAATTACGTTCTAGCTCTGGTTGCTGTTCACTTCTGTCTTTAGTCACACCTAATACATACTCCCATTGCAAATTGCTCAGCGTATCAGGCAGCTTGATCTGCGATTGTACAACTAAAAAAGGACTATTTTTTTTTACTACAGGAACAAAATTGGTATTCGTCTTTTCTTCTAAAATTGCAAATTTGTAAAACACATTTAATGCAGTAAACATAGCAGCTAAAGTTTGTTGGCTTATGCTTTTTTCTTTCTCAACAAACGGGCGCCAATTTAAATTAACGACTCTTTTACCTTGACTATCTTTGTAACGCCATTGCACCGAATCAGCACACCAAGCTGCATTTGGCTCAACCACAAAATCAACATACTGTTCAATGTCATCTCGTCTTAAAGTAAATACAGATTGCTGTTTATGGTGCCAAGCCCAAAGGTAAAAACGTTCCAATTCATTACGGAAACGGCTAAAAGTGGCTTCAGATTTACGACCATAAACATACAGAAAGTGATATAAGAATTGTATATCATCATATGTTTGCGGTATTAACGCGGTTGTATTTTCCAAGTATAAATTTAGCTCAGGGTATTCTTGCTGTAATGTTTTGTCATCTATATGTGCTATTTGATAGCGAAGTTGTTTTAAAGTGTCGACTAAAGGCACTAACATCATCATTAAGTCCGATACTAAATTTTAATATCAAGTATAAAGGTATATTTCTTTTTAGCAAAGAGCTGTTTAATGACAAAGCCAAATGCTTTTATAAAAAACTCTTATAGGATTTAAGTTAATAACAATTTTCCATCGATAGGGATGAATGTATCACAACTATCCATAAGTAACTGAGCAGTAAGCTTTTGTGCTCCATATACACGACTTGAAACATCATAATTTTTGCGTATATGTGATAATAAAATAGCAAAGTCACCATCCCCTGATAGTAAAACTACTTCATCAACTTGTTTTGCGGCTTCTAATATGTCGATCGTGATTCCTACATCCCAATCTCCCTTCTTTGACCCGTCACTACGCTGGATAAAAGGCTTAAGTTTTACTTCAAAACCAATGGCCCGTAATATATTTTGAAATTGAGTTTGCTTGTCATCGCCACGATAAGTAGCGTAGGCATACGCGTATTCAATTGAACCAAGCTGTTGTGCATGCGACCAAAACGCGTTGTAGTCAAAATTATAACCAAGTGCATGTTTGCACGTATAATAAATATTCTGCACATCCACAAATATGGCTATTTTTTTCATTTCTACCTCACCTCCATAAAGCATTTAGGTTAACGGAATTAATACATTTGTACTAATTATATTTTTACTGTTATTTATAAAACATAACTTACTATCTTACTATGTGACTCATGGGCAATTACTATCCAGATACATTTTTGGCTTTAACCTTATAGTAATCAGCCAGTTAATTACTGTGTATGTATTTCCAATATACGACTATAAAGTTCAGTGCATCATGCTCCCTCTATATAAAGAACTCTAGTAAAGTACATCCAGAAAATAGAATAAGTTTTGATAGATTAAACTGGTAATATTGGTTGATTGCTGTTCATAAAGTATACCAGTAAGATGATTCTAGCGGTTCAATATTCGCGGAATATTTAATCTTTAAACGTTAGAAGTCAACACCATTTCAAAATTTACTTGGCACAATAATAAGGAATAAAACAATGGTAATATCGCTAAAATTAAAAGCAAAAAAAATAAAAGAATTATCCAATAAGGATGCTGAATCTATATATGGGGGAGCTTACATATCATTCAAGGCTTCAAGAAAGAATCGTGTGAATACGATAAGAACCAAGCCTTTATCATTAAAATGTTAACACTAGATAAGATGATAGAATTAAAACTAGATAATTATAAGTGACATGCCAATACTGAAAAACTATGAATGCTTAAAATGAATAAGATAGCACTAAATTAATCTAGTGATGAAAGATCAAAAGCACTTATTTATAAGAGCAAATAAAATAGTAAATTTATGCTCCGGCTAAACTAAGTATTGGCATTGAAATATTGGTGAGTGAAATCGACCTCAACAGTTTACACATAAGCTAATTACTTAAATGTATGATCTTGCAAATAAAGCTTGTCATCAGCCAGCCTAAATAAGCTTCAATATGAAGCAGAGCAGGATCATATTCTGTACAGAGCATCTCTATGACCTCATAGCATTCGTTTTTCTTCCTTACCTAAAGATAATCTTCTTATTTTTTCATCTCAATCTAGTTAAAGAAAACTACACAAAAATCACCCAATACCACAATTTGGTTGATGAGATATATTAATGGTGCTACCCAAAGGCTTCCACTACTTTGTTATTCGCAACTAACATAAACTATTATGCTGCATTGCTCATTTCGCGTAATGAAAGTTTTGATTTGAAAAAATTCATACCTCAAAGATCAAAAGCCCTTAATAAAAACTGCTTAGTTAAGATATTTATTCCTATTTGTACAGAGTAAACCAACAAAGAGATAATAGAGCATAGCAATCAATGCTTTTGACGCTAAACCTGTTTGTAATGCTAGCAAATGTACTACCGATAAACACCACTTGGTTTGAGCTCACAATTGTGGCTCATTTTGCTTCACAGTGATGCCTAAAAAATTAATTTAAAAAGCTTAACATTAACTGTGTAATGGTCAAAATCTTCCGATAAAAATTTGATATTTGTAAGATTGATATAGACATGTGAATAACTTCAGGTAAAGGCATTTAGCAAACTGTAGTGTTAAGTTCATAGTTCACGTTGAGTACACTCAAACTGCGGGGCTAAAAACTAGCATTTATAAAACATAGTATTACCTGAGTTTATTTACAAAAAACTGTCTAATATCAATAGTGATTCGACAACGTTGTTGATTTATAAGCAGTTACATCGGGTAAAAGCTCTATTTACATAACCTAACAACCTGTGTGCTAATCATTACTATTATCTGGAATTTTTAAACGAACGATAATCCTAATTAGCTATTAATTAGGATATAATCACGCAAATTTTATGTAATCGCACAATCATTCAACTTAATTGGCAGCTTATGTACGAAACTATCAAAACACGATTAAATAATTTAAAAAACAACAAAGCGTTTGAGCTTTCTGTTGTGGCTGTGATCATCATCTCTGCACTGGAAATTGGTGCAAAAACATTTCCACTCTCTAGTGGCGCGGTATCGGTTACACATGTGCTTGATATATTTATAACCTTATTCTTCCTTTTTGAATTATCGGTTCGATTTATCGCTGACGAAAATAAAAAACGTTTTTTTACAAAAGGCTGGAATATTTTTGACACTCTCGTTGTGGTGATCAGTCTCATTCCTATTAATGACAGTGAAATGGCGCTACTCGCTCGGCTAGTGAGGGTATTTAGGGTGCTTAGAATGGTGTCGGTTGTACCTGAACTTCGAGTATTAATCAATTCATTGATTAAGGCATTACCACAATTAGGCTATGTTATCTTACTTATGTTTATTATCTTCTACATTTACGCTGCTATCGGAAGTTTCATATTCAATGAAATTAATCCCAAGTTATGGGGTGATATAGCAATTTCAATGTTAACGCTGTTTAGGATTATGACGTTTGAAGATTGGACAGATATTCAATACGAGACGATGGAAGTCTATCCAATGTCTTGGGTATTCTATTTATCTTTTATATTTTTTACTGCATTTGCGTTTTTAAATATGGTGATAGGCATTGTGGTGAATGTGATGGAAGATGAGCGCTCTAAGTTACGAAAAGAAAAAGAAAGCGCTCAAAATATACCCACCATTGAAGACCTACACAGTGAAATCCAGCAACTAAAAGCATTAATTATAAGCCAGCAACAAAGCACTAATGATTTAACTAATAAAGAGCATTTATCGTAGCTATAGGCAAGCACATTAAGCCATACTTTCGTATATATTGAATTATTTAATGAACAAATCTAATGCACAGAGGCGGCAGGGAGTCGCCTTCAATATTTTAAGTTTATGATATGTGCAGTGTCATCCAGTGCAAAAAAAATTATAAAATATTACTATTAAAGTATTTAAAATTTGAAGCGCATAAAATCACAATTACCAGTTAAACATATGCGTACAAACTCTTCATATCAAATTTACCCTTACATTTATTCATTCTCGCGTGCTAAATATCTCAATCACTACGTTTAAAGTTGCTTATGTAGGATAACGATATACCTAAATACTTGTCTAACTTATATGAAGGTATTTACCTTATCGATAGAGGGAGCCTAGTCACCAAGTCATTTACCTATCACGATTCAGACATCTAATTTAAAGCAATTAGCATCATTTGAAAGGGATTGCCGTCAAAAAAGCAGAATTTCAACCAAATTACAGAATCTGAGCGTACACGTGTAAGCTGCTAATTTATCGATAAATATTCTCAAAAAAATAAAATGACGATAAAAAACTCGTTAAAAGTTATGTAGAGTGATTGATCTATTGTGATTTTTATGCCGTAATGTAAGACATATGTATCTGGTCGGATGAGTTGATTATGAGTTTAAGAACACAATTAAAGAAAGTATTACCAAGCATTTCAGTAACGGAACAAGAAGCACTGGATGCTGGTGATGTATGGCTTGAAGGTTCAATTTACCAAGGTAAGCCAGATTTCGATGCACTTAGAGCTGTGCCAGAGGCAAAGCTAAGCGCTGATGAACAAGCCTTTTTAGACGGGCCGGTTAAAGAATTAATGGCAATGATAGATGATTCTGTGATCCAAAACAGTAAGCATTTACCTGATCATATTTTAGAATTTTTGAAAAAAGAGCGTTTTTTCTCACTTATCATTCCAAAGTCTTTTGGTGGCCTGGAATTTAGCCCTTACGCTAATTCGACTATTGTGGGTACGATTGCAACTAAATCATCTGCTGTTGCCGTTACCGTGATGGTCCCTAACTCTTTAGGGCCTGGTGAGTTATTGCTGCACTATGGTACTGAAGATCAGCAAGCTCATTATTTACCACGTCTTGCTAATGGCCGTGAAATTCCATGTTTTGCGCTTACAAGCCCTGAAGCTGGCTCCGATGCAGGTGGCATACCGGATATTGGTGTTGTTAAAAAAGGCCAATATAATGGTGAAGAAGTACTTGGTTTAGAGATAACTTGGGACAAACGATATATTACGCTCGCGCCTATCGCAACCGTATTAGGGTTAGCATTTAAAGTAGAAGACCCTGACAGTTTACTAGGTGGCAAAGAACACCTAGGTATTACTTGTGCGCTGATCCCAAAATCACACCCTGGTGTAGAGTTGGGGAACCGTCATGATCCTATGGGCATTCGTTTTTATAACGGTACTACGCGCGGTGAAAAAGTATTTATACCTATGGACTTCATCATTGGCGGGCAAAAAAATATCGGCCGTGGTTGGCAAATGCTCGTTAGCTGTTTAGGTGCCGGTCGAGGTATTTCATTACCTGCACTTGGTGTTTCAACGGCGCAAGTAGCGCTAAAATCAGCATCAGAATATGCTGCGGTTCGTGAGCAGTTTGGCTTATCAATTGGTCAATTTGAAGGCATTCAAGAAAAGTTAGCTGACATTGCTGGTAAAACATATTTACAAGAAGCCATGCGCGTTTTAACCACTGAAGGTTTAGGCATGGGCTTAAAACCATCAGTAGTTACAGCAATTGCAAAATACCACATGACAGAAATTGGTCGAGATGTTTTAGACTCTGCGATGGACATTCAAGCGGGTAAAGCAATTCAAAATGGTCCACAAAATACCTTAGCAAGTGGGTATGTGGCTCAGCCTATTGCAATAACAGTAGAAGGCGCGAACATATTAACTCGTAACCTAATGATTTTCGGTCAAGGTGTTATGCGTTGCCATCCATATTTGCAATCAATGGTTGAATCTATTCATAGCCAAGAAAGTGATGCAGATAAAAAGTTTAACAAGATTTTTCGTAAAACAGTTGGCTACAGTGTAGCAAACAGCTTACGTGCATTTCGTTTAGGCGTCTTACCATTTACAGCAGGAAGTAAATCATCATTACCTGAAGTGCAAGCATACGAAAAAGCGGCCCACCAGTTATCTGCTAAATTAGCTGTCTATGCTGACTTTTCTTTATTAGTATTAGGCGGTAAGTTAAAGCAAGCTGAAATGCTGTCGGCACGCTTGGGTGACGTAATGAGCTATTTGTATGCGGCTATGGCTTCTATCAAATACTACGAGCAAAAAGTAGCCGTTGCGGATAGACAAGCTGCAGCACCTTATTTTCATTATGCAACACGTTGGGCATTACAAAATGCTGAAAATGCATTACACAAGTTTTTAGACAACTTCCCATCACCGGTAACACGTAAATTTATGCGCGTGATCACCATGCATTTTACACACAAAATGCCAGCTATTAGTGATGATTTAGTACGTGAACTGGCAAAATCAGCACAAATGGATACAGCTTTTAAAGCACAACTTACGCACTTGATTAAGCCAACAGCTGGTGATGGTCATGATATAAATGAGCAGGCATATAAAGCAAAAATGGCTTGCTTAGATTTATTGGCAAAAGTGAAAAAAGCATTACGTAAAAAAGAGATTAAAGCGGGTGTACGTTTTGCTCAAACACTAGATAATGCGCTAGCTGCAAATCTGATCAGCTCAGCTGAATACACACAGTTGATTGATTATAATAAGAAACGTGAAAAAGCGATTCGTGTTGATGAATTTGATTTTGACATGAACTTGCTTGATGACAATGCAAAACCTATTGAGAATGTACAGCAAGCAAGTTAAGTAACTTTCAACAATGCCCTAAGTGCCAGCCGTAACGGCACTTAATTATTTCAAAAAGCCCCAAAACTAAGTTAGGGGCTTTTTTTATGCACGAAACGTGGTAGGGTTTTGATTAAATAACTAACTTTAAAAACATCATGTTATATCAATTTTTGAGTGAACAATTTAGTGAGGTCATTGATAAAGACAAACACACCTTACTTTGGAGTGGCTGTGGTGAAGTTCGTAAAATGTGTCTTGATGAGCAAAATGTTGTGGTTAAGTTTTCATATGTGCCTGAGCAATTGGTTCATCGCCATATTCAGCAGTCTGACTTTGCATTGTCAAGGAAGCGTACTTCTTACAAAATTGAGTTAACATTTTATCAATGGTTTCACACAAATCCAAAAGCGGGGTGTCAAATACCTGAGTTGATATTTTCCAGTCAAAAAAACAATGCGACCTGTTTGGTATTAGCAGACTTTAGCTATCAAGGTTTTGTGCAACATACTGATGTTTCAATGCAGCAACATCATGCAATATTGAGTTGGCTTGCTCGCTTTCATAGTCAATTTATAAATCAAAGTGAGCAGATTGGCTGGCAACAAGGCGGCTATTGGCATTTAGCTACACGCCCTGATGAGTGGCAAAGAATGCATCATCATGGACTCAAAAACCAGGCACAATATATTGACGATTTAGTAACACACTGCCCTTATAGGTGTGTCATACATGGTGATGCTAAAGTCGCAAACTTTGCCCTAGATAATTATTTAAATGTTATAGGTTACGATTTTCAATATGTTGGTGGTGGAGTTGGTGTGCAGGACGTGATGTTGTATTTTACCAGTGTGTTTGACGAAACATCATTATTTAATCATGCTGATAGGTTATTAGAATATTATCTTAAACAGTTAAATGCGCACTTAAGAATTAATCATTCTACAGATTATGTAATAAATGTGATTAACAGTTGGCGAGCACTATGGCCTGTTGTTTGGGCTGACTTCCATCGTTTTTTACTCGGTTGGAAACCTGATCATGTGAAAATAAATCAATATATGCTTGAACACACAAACGCCACTTTAGCGCAAAATAGAGGCTAATATGATTTATGCATTAATAAGTGCGCTGTGTTGGGCTGGGTTTGACCTATGTCGTAAACAACTAGCTCAGTCATTCAGTGCCCCTAAAATGTCGATTATGTTTAGCTCGCTGGTGTTACCCATATTCTTGGTTTTATGGATCTTCAGTGGTGCAACATTGCCAACTAATGATTACTATTTAAGTGCAACGGTTAGTGGATTACTTGCTGCGTTTGGTAGTGTGTCGTTTATCCGAGCTTTGGCGTTAGGTAAAATGGCTATTGTTTTACCTATGTTGTCATTCACGCCTGTTTGTTCAGCCTTACTTGCTTGGCTATGGTTAAAAGACCCTTTGAATTCTATACAAATTATTGCAATTTTAGGTATTACTTTAGGTTCCTTTTGGGTACTAGGTGGGCGTCTTAAAACCCAAGAAGCTGGTGTTTGGCAAGGATTGCTAGCTGCATGCTGTTGGGGATGCTGCATTGTACTCGACAAATTTGCATTACAATACGGACCTAAAGAGTTTCACGCAATCTATATCACTATTATTATTTTATTTACCATTCCAACAATGCTTGGGGTAAAAATAAAGTTTAATATTTTAAAAAAGTTTCCTCTGTGGTGGTTGTTTGCGACTTTATGTTTTTCGGGTGCTGTCATTTTTCAATTTATGGCAATAGAGTTGCTACAACCTGGGGTAGTTGAAGGATTAAAGCGTGCGGTAGGAATTCTAAGTGCATTGCTGGTAGGTATGTTATTTTTCAAAGAGCAAATAAGTGTAAAACAAAGCGCAGCAATTATGTTAATTTTGATAAGCAGTGTAGTTTTGGTGTATTGAAAGCGCCCACCAAAAGTGGGCGCTAAAAATAGCTTAGTTACAAGATCCTACACGTTTCCAAACATTACTAAAGATGTCTGGTTGTGCTTGACGAGACCACCAAATGGCTTCGTACTTATAGTTCTTATATGACACATTATTACCAATTTGGTATGTTTTAGAAGCAGACCACGCGGCAATGCCACCACATCCAATTGGGTCATCACCTTGGATAGTTATTGATTTAGTAACTGAGTTTGATTTATTGCCATCAGAAGCCGTTAATGTCACTTGATATGTACCAGCACTTGCATAGGTATGCGATGGTGATGTTACTGTACTACTTCCTCCATCACCAAACTGCCAAGCATAACTACGCGCGTCTTTAGATGAGTTAGAGAATTTCACATCTTTACCATTAACGCTAAAGTTAAAGTTAGCAACAGGGCCAGTTACAGGGTCGCCACAACCGTTTTGCGCAATATAATCATAGGCTGCTTTAGCTTGTACAATACCGTAACCATAAGAAGTATCACGACCTGCTGCACCTTTATCTTTCGCTGTGTTATTTAAGACGCTACGGATTTCATCATTAGTACAGTTGGTGAAGTGACTCCACACGAGTGCTGCAACACCAGATACATGAGGTGTTGCCATTGATGTACCGCTAATTGACTTGTAAGCGTTATTATTCCATGTTGAATTTACACCAACACCAGGTGCGGCAATTTCAACTTGGTTATTGTACTGAGAAAAAGATGCTTTATTTTCTGAGCTGTCAACCGCAGCTACAGACACAACCGCATTGTAAGAAGCAGGATAGCTTAGGGTGCTGTTACCACTATTACCAGCTGCAGCAATATGTAATACGCCACGGCTATAACTTTGCTCAAATGCATTACGTTCTGCTGTTGAGCTATTGCCACCGCCTAAACTCATACTCGTGATGTTTGCACCAGCAGATTCACATTGTTCGATAGCTTTAATCAAATCAGAGCCATAAGCCCATCTACCTTGATCATTAAATACTTTTACAATGTGCAAACCAAGTTGCCCAGACGGATTAACGCCTACAACCCCTTGACCGTTACCGCCAATCGCAGCAATTGTACCAGCGACGTGTGTACCGTGGCCGTTTCCATCGTTATACCAATTGCCTGTATTATTTGAACCATGCCCATCATTACCTGTGATTCCAGTACTTGGTAAATCTGGGTGATTCAAAGTATACCCAGTATCCATAATACATACTTTACGGTTACCACTCATGGTATCTGCTATTTGGTTCGCTTGAACCATGTTGATCCCGTAAGGTGTTGATTCAGCCATTAAAAAACGTTTAGGATCTACCTCAACGTTGGCAACTTGCGGGTTTGATTTAAGCTCTGCTAGTTTTTCAGATGTTACATTCATAACGACTGCATTAACACTTGGCAGCGCTGTCATTGGCTCTACATTAAGCTGATGAGCAAACGAGTTAAGTGCTTGTTGCTTGTAGTTAGAAGCATCAGAGTTGCTCACAGATAATGGCAATGTATTAATTACATTATCTTTAAGTGTTACTATTACACGTTGTTCCTCACTTGCTGCAACGTGGCTTGCACTTAGTGCTGCACCTACACAAACTGACAGAATTGAAAGTTTTACGCTTTTAGAAACTATATTTTTCATTTTTAATTACCTTTATTACATGTTGTTAACCCCTGTAAATAAAACAGGTAAATAGTTCCATGTCAACAGTCTGTTTTTTGAGCAAAATAAAAGGCGAGAATAATATTTTCATAAATAAACACAAAAAAATATTAATTATTTAATATATTCTTAAAATTCACTTTATTATTCTATTTTATTGCTTATTTAGGTATTAAAAATTATTTGACCAGCGCTGTCATATTATCAAGGGTAAATGGCTTTGCTGTTGGAGTTGCATGTGCAACGGAAAAATAGCGAAAGTCGATTTGAGCTACATTATTACCGTGTATTGCTTGATATAAAGGCGCATATTTAGGTTGGTAAGCTTTAAAAATCGGCAGAGTTAGATCGCCAATGGCATTGCGATTATCGGCGGCAAAATCAGCAATTTTAACAATAGCTAGCGCGCCTAAAGTTACATGGCCACCCACCGAAACATCCAATAACTGATGTTGATTTTTGTCCCAGTTTATTCCCCCAATTTTTATGTTTTGGCGGACCGATAGCTCCTCTGCTGCACGGGATGCACCTACCGCCATTGCATCGTTTGCAGCCCATATTAATTTAGTATTTTCAAAGCGTTTCAATAGCCCTTTAGTAATGCTATAAGCTTCTTGCTCTGACCAACCAGCATTAACTCTTTGTAATAACTTTAAATAGTAAGAGCGGTTACTGTGGCTCAGTAAGCCTTGTTCTCGTAATCTGGCGGCATCTGTTGCTAAGTCACCAAGCAATGCCAAAGTGTTAATAGTTGGGTTTTTTGCAGATTTTATAATAAGATTTTCTAATTCTTGAATAAGTACCCGACCAGCTTGAAAGTTGTCTGGCACTATGCTTCCTAATATTCCCATTCCCCGAGCTTTTAAACGCAGTACTTCTTGCTTGCTAGGTTTATTAAGAAGAAATAAAACTTTATTGTGTATATGCTTTGATGTGAGCAATGCCTGAGCTGCTGCTGATTTTTCATCAACTAAAATGATGTAATGATCTTTGCGCGTTAAAACTTGATCAATCAGGTTTTTCATACGTATATGATTGCGCTGAGCATACACGGTTGTTAATTCAATATTTAGATCATCTGCCGCGGCATCCATTAGTGAAGACACATTAAACCAAAAATTACCGGTAGGGTTTTCTTGTGCAAAGCCTGGGTTTACAAATGTCACTTTTACCTGCTGTGCCTTGCTAGGCAATGCTAAGAGCAATAAAAGTACAATAAATGCAAAGTTTTTTAGCAACACTTACCTCCTTATCTTTTGTTAAGTAACTATTATGGCACAAAAACCTAAAAGTACTTGTGTAACTTCATGCTAGTTTTTTACATTACTTTGCTGGTATTAAAAAGCACATTATAATGCTCGCAATTTTTAGGAGGATGTATGTACAATTTTCTATTACTCGTTTTACTAAGCCTGAGTACACAGTTATTTGCTCAGCAAAGCAGTAAGTTAGAAGTGACAATGAAAAACATGGGCCATGCCTATAAGCAAGCAATGAAAAGCGAGTCACAGCAACAGCTATTAAGCAGTATTAAATTACTGACTGATCACCTATTAGTAAGTAAACAACATCAGTTTAATGCGCAGCTACATGATAAATCGCAAGCAGGACTAGATAAGGTACTTAGAATAGTCAACGATAGTAAATTGTTAGCTAATGAAGGAAAATTAGCCGATGCAAAAACTAAGCTTTTAGAAGTCGACAAATTACGAAAGCAATACCATAAATTGCATGAGCCTCCGAGCATTTGGGATTTGCTGTTTGGAAACTAAGCGCTTGCTCAATGATATTGCTTAAATTTGAGTCCATATTATGAATTATTTCCTTAATCAGTTTGAATATTATGCAACTATGTATAACAGGGCTAGCTATTCGTGTTCAGCCTGATATAAAGGAAAGGGTAATGTTTAAGAAGGAGCCGCTATGACGGAACAAAACCTACAACTAGATAATAGCGTCATTGCAACATTAAAAAATAAAGATCACTCAGCTTTAAGTGAAAAGCTTGATAGTATGGCTTGTACACATACTGATATTATTGAGCTTCTGGCTCAATATCAGGCACTAAGTGAACAAGAAGACGATGAACGATTTGATAATTGGTATGATGGCTTATGCAAGTCTCAACTTGATGTACTGAAGGCTTTTGAAGTCATGCGTGCGCATTTTGAGCAAGAGCATCAATAGCAATATAACTAAGATAAAGCATTTTAGTGTTCCGCTGAGCGAAATCATGAAAACATAACATGCGACAGAAACTGTTGTTTTTATTAAAGATATTTACTGTTTAGTAATTTATGTAGCTGATTTTGCTTTATCTAAGACTTTTGCGTATTTTCATTGAACAATGAATTGGCAATGAAAGTACTACGAAGATGAAATGTTTAGTTTTGTGGACTGTAGTTTTCTGTTAAATAACGTAGCCGCAGCATGTGCGATTAATGCTCAGATATTATTAAGTGGGCCAGTTATTGTGTGCAGCCCAGATGATAATGCAGCAATAAAAAAACCTAGTGCCAGTTAATAAGCTTATTCTTAATACTAGATAAACCTATAAATGGACTATTTGATAGAAAGGTCATACTTGCTAATTAATGCATCAATGTAACGCTCACGCAAAGAATGGTTGTGTTCATGTTTTGCTGGGTGACTAAAAGCACGATTAAGTAATTTAATTGCTTGTAATAAGCGAGGCCGTTGTTCAATGCTTACACTCGGTGAGCTTCTTCCTTCTGTTATTTCATCGACAATAACGCGCCCTAGCTCAATGTGAACCAGCTCTTCAATTAAACCATTTTGGCTTAGCACACCATACTTACTACACAAATATTGTTGCCACGCTGTTTGAATTTGTTCACATAAATCATCACTAAAGCATTCGTCGTGACATTCAAACCCCTGTTGTTGGCATTTACTTAAACTCTGCGTGTAGTGTTGATAAAAAAGTTCATAGGCTTGCGCAGAACTTGATATTTTGTGTTTTATTAAATCTAAGCCCCACTGCGTACACCCTCTAGGGTAATAATCTGTAAACTCTTCACATTCGTACAAGCCAAGAAAAGAACTGCACTTTATTTGGTTTTGAATACTATAACTGGGTTTAGGGAACAACCCGGTTTGTTGCCAATCATATAATTGCTCAGCACTTATTTTTAAGCCATGGCAAAGCTCTTCAGTACGGTAAAAATGTGTATTTAGATGATTAAGTAAGCTCATTATTTTTACTGGATAAATGTACAGTAAAATCATTGTGGCTGATATTACTTTTAGTTTCAAGCAATATGGATGTATTTTTGTAGTCTCTAAAATAACAAAATTAAATTACGACAATGCTAAGTTATCTTTAACCGCAAATTTGGGTAAGAGTTTGGAAATAGTAAACATCCAAAAGCGCTGAACATTCATCATCCAATAACGCGATTTAGCTCAACATCACGTTACTTTCACATGTAATAACCGACTATTACAAGTGAAAGTAACGCAGATAATGGTCGAAATAACTTTATTGGGCAAATTCATCTTACCAAGAGCTAAGGTTATTTAAATAATTGTGCTGTTTTTGCCAAATTTAATACTTTGCTACTCGGATAATATGTCTATTTATGGTAAAACAGTGCGCAAAGTCAAAACTGCAAAATTAGAATACGATGCGAACAATTCAAACGATAAAACAAGCGAGCTTAATCACGGCAATTAAAACTCCGTACACTGAAAATGGAGAAATTGACCTAAATGCTTATGATGATTTAGTTAAGCAACAAATAGCTGGTGGAGTTGAAGGTATCATTGTTGGTGGCACAACGGGCGAAGGTCAACTAATGAACTGGGAGGAGCATTTAATGCTCATCGCGCATAGCGTAAACACATTCTCAGATAAATTATTGATTGTTGGTAATACTGGAAGTAATAACACCCGCGAAGCAGTTAAGGCTACCGAATATGGGTTTGCATCAGGAATGGATGCTGCTTTGCAAATAAATCCATATTACGGCAGAACATCAATCAAAGGTGTGATGACGCATTTTGAACGTTTACTAGATATAGGCCCTGCGTTTATCTATAACGTACCCGGTAGAACGGGACAAGACCTAACTCCCGACATTATAGAGCCATTATCTAAACATAATAACTTTATTGGTGTAAAAGAGTGTGCAGGCAATGAGCGAATTGCTCATTATGAAGCTAAAGAAATTGCTTGCTGGTCAGGTAATGATGATGAAGCACATGATAGCCGCCATCATTATCAATCACATGGTGTTATTTCAGTCACTTCAAACTTAATTCCAGGATTGTTCCGTCAATTAATGGATACTGAAAATAATGAGTTGAATCAGCAGTTACAACCACTCATGCAATGGTTATTTAGCGAACCCAATCCCATCGCGATTAATACTGCTTTAATCATGACTGGCGCCGTAAAACCCGTGTTTCGCTTACCATACTTACCGCTAGAAGACGCGCAACAACAACAGGGTATTAAACTGATCAACCAACTTAACGAAGTTGACATTGTTGGCTCAAAAGCTCGGGTTATTGACGAAACACGATTAAAACTTTGTTAGGCTTGCACAAATAACGTATAATCTGCGGCCCTTAAGTATTGGTCGCAGGTTTTTACCATGAATTTTAAATCTTTTAGCTTTTCACCTTTGCTGCTACAAGCATTAGAGGAATTAAATTTCCATACCTTAACCCCAATACAGCAAGCCGCTATACCTGTTGTGCGCAAAGGGCATGATGTATTGGCAACAGCTCAAACGGGAACTGGTAAAACAGCAGCGTTTGCACTACCTATCTTACAAAAATTACTCGAAGGAGAGGGTGGACCTCAACCACGAGCGCTTATTGTTGCACCAACGCGAGAATTAGCGGAGCAAATAGCGAAAAATTGCGATGCATTTTGTAAACACACGTCGCTTAAAACCGTTGCACTATTTGGTGGCGTGAGCACTGAGGGACAAGCGCAACAGCTCTCTAAAGGCAGTGATATAATTGTTGCCACACCGGGACGACTACTAGACCAAATACGCTTGGGCAATTTAAGTTTAGCGAAAGTTACCCACTTGGTACTTGATGAAGCAGATCGCATGCTAGACATGGGCTTTATTAATGATATGCAACAAGTGATCGAGCTTGCGGATGAGCATCGCCAATTACTATTATTTTCTGCCACTTTCCCTTCAGCAATGAAACAGTTTGCTGCGCAAGTATTACGTCATCCTAAATATGTACAAGTAACACCTGAGAACACAACCGCTGAAACAGTTCGCCATGTTGTATACCCTGTAGAACAAAGCAGAAAAAGAGAATTGCTGTCTGAATTGATTGGTAAGAAAAATTGGCAACAAGTCCTTGTTTTTGTCAACATGAAAGATGTTGCCGATGGGCTAGTGGAAGAGCTAAATTTAGATGGCATACCTGCTATTGTATGCCATGGAGATAAAAAGCAAGGCGCACGTCGCAGGGCTTTACGAGAGTTTAAAGAAGGTAAATACCGAGTGTTAGTGGCAACCGAGGTGGCTGCTCGAGGTATTGATATTGAAGGCTTACCACGAGTCGTAAATTATGACTTACCTTATCTTGCTGAAGATTATGTTCACCGTATTGGCCGCACCGGTCGAGCAGGTAATCAAGGACAAGCGATTTCATTTGTATCTCGTGAGGAAGAGCAAGTGCTGGTACATATTGAGCAGTTGATTGAGCAACACATTAAACGCTACTATTTACCTGGCTATGAAGTTAGTAATCGAGAGTCTTTGATTAAAAAGTTGACTAAAAAACCGGCACATCAACGTCGCCAGCCACGAAGCAACCGCCCTAGCAATCAGGCCAGTGGTGAAGCAAGGGCTAAAAATCGCTCTCGTATAGCCAATGTACGAAAGCAAAATAAAGGCAAAAGCTTAGGCTTAGATAAATAAACTTTGTTTTAAAATTGCCCGCTATCAAATTGGCGGGCAACAATCATTAGCTTCATTATCAAGTTTGACCTTTGTTCACCAGTGCAACTTTCCTGTTTATATAACTCTTTTTAATACATTATCTGTTCTGCCTATTGATATGAATACTTACTTAGGTCTAAAGTGTTGTTTTGCTTTTTTTGATCAGGATGTGTTATGAAATTACCAATTTATCAAGTTGATGCTTTTGCCAGTGATTTATTCAAAGGCAATCCCGCTGCAGTCATACCACTAGATGACTGGCTTGATGACACGCTCATGCAAAAAATTGCTCAAGAAAATAACCTCTCAGAAACTGCTTTTTTCGTAAAAGCTAACACAGGGTACGAGTTACGTTGGTTTACTCCCAAAGAGGAAGTTGATTTATGTGGCCATGCAACACTTGCCACCGCCCATGTGCTCTATCAACACTTAGGCTATGATGAAAAAAGCATATCTTTTCACACTAAAAGTGGCATGTTGGAGGTCAGTAAAACCACACAAGGCTATAGCATGGATTTTCCAGCCTCTGTTTTGGAAGAAGTGCCCGTACCGCTTGCACTGCTACGTGGGTTAGGCGATATAGAACCAGTGCAAGTGCTTGCCGCGTTTGATTATGTTGTTGTGCTCAAAAATGAGGCTCAACTCAAAGCTCTTGAACCTGATTATAATGCTTGGCGTGAATTAGAGCTACGCGGGGTGGTTGTGACTGCAAAAGGTGACAATATGGACTTTGTTAGTCGTTGTTTTTTCCCTAAACTTAAAGTTGATGAAGACCCAGTGACAGGCTCAGCTCATTGTGAATTAGCACCTTACTGGGCTCGTACGCTTGATAAAACGCAGTTATGTGCCTCACAAATTTCGCATCGCGGCGGAACTATTTTATGTAACGTTAAAGATGAAAGGGTGATGTTAATTGGCCCCGCCATTGACTATATGCATGGTGAAATAAATTATATAGAGTAATTAAGTATGACTAGTTTAGGCCTACTTGACTATCAATAGTGGATTTAAGCCTTTACTGCTCAGGTGCTGCTCTTAACAATTCACATATTGTGCATTGGTTTATGCAATACTTACTTTCTACCACTTTTAACCAAACTCGCCTTTATTAGGTCTGTGTTATACCTATATTCACTTTGATTGAATGAGCTTAAATGCGAACAAGTAGATAAAATTAACACCATCTTACGTTGTAATTTTTAGAAACGTTAAACTTGTATGGGTAGTAAAATAACCGCCAGCGTGTGCTGGCGGTTATTAGTCACTTATAGTATTTACTTCGTTGCTTTGTACTTAAGTGTTACATTCGCGTAAGGGAAAATACCTCTTAAACCAAAGTGCCATACACCCGCTTCAGGGTTATCTAATGAACATTGCTCTTCACTTCCCCAAAGGTATGGACGACAATCATATTTGAAGTAGTGTGTTTTCTTATTGTGACGAACATACAGGTCTGCTTCGCCATCGCCACTAATGCTTACTTCAAGGTTTTTATACCCTTCAGGTAGTTCAATAGAAAAACGTTGCCACCAAAACCATCCAGATAAATTAGTAAATTCACCTTCAATAACTTCCTGCTTTGTTTTAGTTTTCAACTCGATGATTATAGGGTCATGATCTGAAGCTCGATAAGCATGCTCTGCATACAAACTGGTTTTGTGTTTATCAGATTTATATTCAGTATTGTAATCAAGCGCTACAGGTTCATCTGCGTTGATATGCCAATCGACAATATCGACCACTTTCTCCATCATAGTTTCACTGGCAAAAGCATGGTCTAAACTGCCTATACGGCCTTGATAAACATACGAGTAATCTGTATTGGTTTGATGAAGCTGCTTTTTAATATCTTGATAACCTTGGGCCACATAAGTGCGAATAGGGTCTTCTTGACCATAGGCATTCATATCACCAAGAATGATTGTATCTGGGTCGTCTTGGCCCGTAGGTGAGGTTGTTAGCCAGTTAGATAATACTTCTACCGCGTTTACGCGAGTTTGGTTCCAACATCCTTGACCATCACTTTGATCTTGGTCTAAACCTTGTGCTTTAGAGCAGCTACCTTTTGAGCGCAAGTGTGCAACCACCAAATTAAAGGTTTCTTCATTTTGTAAATCAGTAAAGGTTTGTATGACCGGCGGACGATTACCATAATCAAATGGTACTGCTTCTGTAAATGCCGCAGTGCCTACTTCTTTTACTTTATTGCTACGATAAATAATCGCAGACATGATAGCATCGCCACCTACTTTATCCGTGCCCAGATCAACATAAGCATAGGTGTTTTCTGAGTCCTGTGCATTAAGCGCTGCGGTTAAATCAGCCAATGCACTTAGCTCACCAAAACCGTCGTTTTCCATTTCTAAGATACCAAATAAATCAGCATCAAGTTTCAACATTGCTGAAACCGTTTTAGCTTTTTGACGCTCAAATTCTTCTGCTTTATCTGCACCACGAGGTGTAGGGAAGCCTGCACCTTGGCCATCACCGTTGAAGTAATTTAGCACGTTAAAGCTTGCTATACGTAAGTCACCTCTCGTGGTAACTTCAGGTGCATCGGTACGCGGGTTGGCTGAAATAAAGTTAGGTTGTGACGTTGGTTGGACCCGATATTGACCAAAGCCATAACCTAAGACACCTTGCACATTCGTTACTTTATCACCTAAACGTAAAGTATTGTAGGCATCTAGTTCAGGGTTTGGATAGGGGATCACATCAGGGTTTTGCGCTGTTGAACCATCATCTAACAATATCTCTTTCGACTTATTTTGTACTTCTACTGCGTTAGCAGCATCACCAGGTAATGTAATTTGAGTCGCTTGAAACAAGCGTTCAGTCGCCAAGCGCACTTCACCATATCTTTTTAAACCATATGTATCATTAACAACTAACTCATTGCTAATTTCCACCAGCATACCTTCAACTGCTTCAAGGCCACTATCATAGGGTAATGTAATAGTTGTTGTTGGTACTGATGCATTAGTACCACACACTTTAAGTGTGGTTACTGAACTCAATTGAGTTTGACCGTATTTTTCTTCTACTTTACCAAGTACTTTTACTATGTCACCGTTATTCACCACTGTGCCAGTGTAGTAAACAAATATGCCTTCTGAAGAGAGTACCTCATTATCTTGGTCAGCTAATTCTTCTTGCAAGAAAAAACCTTTCAATTGTTCATCACCCTGCAAAGCAGCGGTCACAACCCCTTGTAGCTCTACAGTTTGACCTTTAAGGGGGCTTTCATTAGTTGTGCCTTGAACTTGGTTTATCAAGACATTGTTTAAATCGCAGACTAAGTCTTCAGGTTCTGGTGGCAGTTCGTTTGAGTGTACACCTATATTTGAAAAGTCATCTTTTGCATTAGCTAGCCATTGAGTTGATGGTAAAAACTCATCGCTGCCATTGGTATCGCCAATTAAAAATTCTGGTTTGCGAACTAAGCTTTTATCTTTAGTATTAGCTTCATCGTCTGACCAACTAGCACCTGGGTCAACACCAATCTGACCTAAGCTGTCGACAATATTGTCAGCTTTTAGCAATGCAACGGCATCATCGCCATTGAACCAACTTCCACCAGATAATAATTGTGCTTTATTGGTTAGTGTTTCATTTGCACTTGAATGAGCAACAACATAAGTTGTTTTACTTGCTAAGGTGCCATCTAATGTAATTGTACGACCCGCATCGCTTTTGCCATTAAAGTAAAAAGAAATAGCATAGCCTGCTAAATCAATGGATTCATTGCCCGTGTTATAAAGTTCAACTGCTTTGTTGTAGCTACTGCCTTCAACATATTCAGAAATAATTAATTGTGCATGAGCTGGAATGCAAGCCGCTGAGATAAGCGTTGCTAATAGTGTTTTTTTTAACATTTTATTATAGTTCCCGTGTTTAGTACTAATCTAGCGAGTTCACTAGAATTGAATATTCTACCCTATATTTATTGCATTTGTGTTTAGAAAGTTTCTCAATACACAAGCATTAGGTAAATAGATGTAAAATTTTTAATTACATTTGTACGGGTTTGTTGGTTAGAGGGGCTTAAGTTTAGTGATGATTTGGTAAATAAAAAACCAATAAAATTTACATTTTGGTAAGTTATATTGGTTTATGGGAATGCGGTGAGCACGTCAGCGCACCTAAAAATTAAAAGTAGGCATTAAATGAGATGGATGCCATATTGCCTTCATCTATATAACCGATACGATAAAAGTACTTGTCAGATATAAAGTACTTTGCTTCAAGCTGTACTCTAGAATCTAATAACCCTAAGCCAAAAGCCAAATTTTCATTCAAATAGTAATTTGCCATTACGGTAGTCACTGAGCTGCTATAAACATAATTATAATGTGAAGCATCAATAGAAAAATATGCTCCACCGGCAAGTTTTTTGAAGTAACGGCTAGAGACCATCCAGTCATCAGGGTTATCTTGAATGCCTACGGTCACACCTAAGTAGTCGGAGTCATTAATCTGGTGATTATATTGCGCTTGATACCAAATTTTGTCTGAGTGATTATCTGAACGCCGACTCTGTATTGATAGTTTTAGCGCGTCATTGTACAAATAACCAAAACCAATACTGTGGTTATCTTCTTCGCTTAGGTCGCTAACCGCGGCACTAACAAAAAAGTTATTATAAAACGCTTCACCTGAAGCGCTAAAGAAATTGTTATTGTCATTATCTGTATAACTCACAGACACCTTAGAATCTGTATCTAAATACCCAAAGTCATCCCATACCCCTGTATTGTGTTGTGGAGTAAAATAGTACGCACTATTAACTCGCAACGAATTAAAGCTGGTTTTTTCCGTATGCGCGTAACTGGCGCTATTGAACCATTGCTTGTCGTTCGCTTGGGCACTCGTGGTTAATATACTGATTGGAATTAAAAAGGCTGTGATAGGTAATAAGTAACGCATAGTATTCCTTACTGAGTTAAGCGTTAAAAAAATCAACGAGCTATGCAATGTGCATCTCGCTGAGGCGTAAAATATATAAACTTCACTTCTATCGCAAGCCTAAAAATGTAAAATTTATAAATATAAGCTTAATAATCAAAAGGAAAAGCTATATTTTACTAGAGGCTGTTGATCTTTGAGATGTAAATTTTGTTCAAATCAAAGGCTGTCATTACGCGAAATGAGTAATGCAGCATAATAGTTTATGTCAGTTACGAATGACAAAGTAGTGGCAGCCTTTGGCTGAACCGTTTAGGAAGCGCCCATTGGGCATTTTTTCTACGTCATCAGCTGACTTACATAGAATAACTATGGGTGCAGGTTTTGCCTTGAGAAAATACCCGAATAACTGCTGTAAAAGCACATAGCAAAGGTCAACAGCCCCTAGCTATGTTCAAAGTAAATTCTATAAGTTGCAGACCAAATAGGAAAGTCAACATCCATTAGATAGCAAACAAACTGTTCTGCATCGAGGTTAGCATACTCCAAGAGGTATTTAACTTTAGAGTGCATTTTACTGTTTTTGTTCAGTAAGTTTTGGGGAGCCTGTAAGCTTATCACTCTTAGTTCAGGAAAATCTGGCAAACGTTCAGTCCACATATCACTGACATTGAGCTTACCTTCTTCAACTTTTTGGTTACCATGGTAGCAACCCACATTAACGTTGCTACTTCTATCAATCGCTTTATCAAGTAACACAAGTAATGTGAGTCGCTTAGTTGGGTTCTTAATTGAAATGCTGGTTGAACTACATTGGCTCTTATTTGTGAGCGGATTTACCAGCTCATCAGGGTTATTAAAAATAAAAGTGGCATCAAAACGTGGCGCGTCTGGCAGTTCGTCAAATACAATTCCTGAATTACTGGGGGAGTAGCTGCTATAAGCTTGCTCAAGCCCCGGTGTTGAGTACTCTTTTGCAATACCAATGGTAAATTCATTAGCGCTAATTTGACTCGACTTTGAGAGTAATTTAGGGCGAATAAAATCACTTGGGTGGGGGTGAGTATAAAACTGTACGAATGGTGGTGCCCCTCGTTGGCGTTTTATTCCTGTTTTGCTGATCAATGCAACTTCTTGTAAATAATCGGCTTGCGGGTTTTGACGTGTGAGTATATAGGTACAAAATACATGATCTATGCTAAACCCTAACAATGACTTTGCTGCGTAATATAACTGCGCTCGTTTGTCTTGTTGGTGGGGGATTTCATCCGTATTTGGCTCATGTAGCTTTTGCAACTGCCGTTTTAAATCAGCATGGCTGCTGGCATAAGTGCTAATACTTTCAGCAAATAGATGACATGACTGGATAAACTGTTGAAGATTGGATTCGCTGATATGTGGTTTGAGCTTTTGTGAAAATTCTTCTAAGGCTTTAATTCCTGGAAGTTGCAGTAATACCTGCTCACCAGTGGCCGATTTTTTTGCATTAAATACACGCTGACTGTTCGATCTATGGAAATTTAAAAACTGCGTTAGGCCATTGATTGTGTTTGCACTTGCAGGAAGTTCAGCAAAAATTGCATTAAGGTTTTTTTTAAGTCGTTCGCCTAATCTGGTTAGTTCACTCGCTGTTTGTTGATTAAGTCCCATGATATCAAACCGTTATTTGTATATAAAAGGTAGATTACATGGGACTTAGTTGTTTTTAAAGTCCGGTTGAGAAATTAAAAATTTTAATTACTGACATGTGCCAACACGAGCCCAAGGACCCCAAGGACCTGAGTTTGTTGGGTTTTCACCTTGTACCCACCAATTTGCACGATATACAACACCTGCTATTTGAGCCACGTCACCTTTTTGATACACCGTTTGTGCTGACCATACTCCAATACCGTTACAATCACCCGAGCCTGTGTCTGTCACCGTTACTGATTTAGTCACTGACGTTGTTTGGTTGTTGCTGTCGGTAATTGATAGCATTACTTGATAATTGCCTGCTTGGGCATAAGTATGGCCAGGCGAAAATGCATTACTTAAATTGCCATCACCAAAATTCCATTGAACAGCGGTAATGTTGCCAGTACTACTATTATCAAAAGATACTGTTAACCCATTTATTGCAGCAGTAAAATCAGCTACCGGTGTTGACGCATCACCACAACGAGCACCTTTTTGCCATACATTTGGATAGATATCTGGTTGAGCACCTTGAGACCACCAAATTGCTTTGTACTCATAACCATTAAAACTGACCACATCGTTTAGTGCATAGGCTTTATTTGCGTTCCATGTTTCAACACCAGAACAATTACCAGGGTCTGTACCATCTGTTACATTAACTTGCTTAGAAGTGGTGTTAGTTTGCCCCTTAGTATCAGTAACTGTAAGTTGCACATTATAAGTGCCGGCAGCACTAAACTGATAGGTTGGGTTTGCTTGTGATGAAGTGCCACCTTGGCTATCACCAAAGCGCCAGCTGTGACTTTGAACACCTTTATCGTCACGAGAGCGGTCAGTAAAGCTTACTGATAATTGATTAGCACTATAATCAAAATCAGCAATAGGTGCACTATCAATTGGGTCAGTATTACCAATGCCTGTTTTCGCTTTAATCCAATCGAGGTAACTTGTGGTGCGAGTGAAAGCAGATGCTCCTTGACAAGCAATACCCCAGCTAACCGTACCAATACTATAATAATCAGCTCCTACGCGTACTGCATAAGGGCCGCCGCTATCGCCATTACATGCAGAACGGCCACCTTGACCACCACCGCAAATTACTGAGCTTGGAATGTTGAAATTTAATTGACTGCTACAACTTGCGTTACTGATCACCGGTAAATCAACTTCACGAAGTACATCACTTGCCCTTCCTCTGTTTGAAGTTAGCCCCCAACCAGAAACCGTAACATAATTACCAATGCTTGCATGTTGTTGTTCTATGTCAGCAGTAGGAAGTTTTGCCGGTGTATGTTGGCTATTAGCAGGAGATGCTAAGCGCAATACAGCAATGTCGTAACCTGAACGAATACTGTTCGCACCGCGCCACTGCTCATGACTAATAATCTGAGATACGCGCAGTGTTTGGCCATCATTGCGACTAATTGAATGAGCACCAACACGCACAGTTAAGCTACTTGTTGAGGCACTGTCTACGCAATGTGCAGCGGTTAAAACCCAGTCTTGACTTATCAGCGTACCGCCACAACCTTGACGACCATTCATAAGCAGAGCAACTTGGTAAGACCTCGAATTTGGTTGCGTTTCTGAACCACCAACAATATTTATATCCATGTCTGGAGTTGAAGATGGTTTTGCCATTAACAGCGGCGAAGAAAGCGTTCCTAAAACCGCCAATGTGATCGTGGTCATTTTTATGTTGTTCATGTTGTATCCTTGTTGTTACCCGTAAATGAGTAATCTAGGAATAATCTGAGATACACATTAGATCAATAGCTGGATTAAAGTTTAACCATGGTCAGACCAGATTGCAGGGCAAACTTTGAAGCAATAAATTCACCTAAATTAGGAACTTATACGTATTGAATTGTTTACAACTCAAATGTAAATGAATGTAAAAATATTGGTTTTTTATGTTATTTAAGTGAAATTTTTACTTTTGTAGCCAGAGATTCATTGCTTTTAGTTCAATCTTACTCAAAATATTATCATTGGTTAGCGGCACATGTGGGTCTTTCTTTGCTTTGAGTATCTTACATACTTCACAATGAGTTATTGAATTCTGGTTTCAAAAGATTTCCCTCTTATTTACTGATGTGTCTGTTGAATAATATTGTTTTTAGCATAAATGCGAATATGTACTTAAAACACTATTTTTACACTGTAATCTCGGCTAAGAAAAAGTACTGAACAGTCGTGCTGTATTAGTGCTGTTGAATTTTATTTTTGCCGATTTTGGGATTATTTTTGCTTTTGTATTAGACTTAACTGAGGTGGGTAGAAACGATTTAATAATTGGTGTAGCCCAGCGCCAAAGGACATTGGTTCATTTCATGATCTGGGCAAGTTGGAGGCGTATATTGATTGAATTGGTTTATGTTAGTCGAGCTAAGTGGCACTTTTCTGAGCCTGAGTTATTTGGGCTGTTAGAACAAGCTAGAGGCAATAATGCAAGTATGGGCGTGACTGGCTTATTGCTTTATGATAATAAAGGGACTTTTATTCAAGCACTTGAAGGAGAAGAAAAACAAGTAGATATTCTCTATAACAAGATACTTGCAGATGAACGTCATAGCCGAATTAATCGTATCAGTCGCAAAAACATTAAGCTCAGAGCATTTCCAGATTGGCAAATGGGCTTCAAAATGGTGGACTACCAGTCAATACAAACACTCCCCAGTTTTTCTCAATGCATGCAGCAACCAAACCCAATAATAGGTTTTAACGACGAGAGCAGCTTTGCCGTTGACTTGCTAAATTATTTTAAACTCAGCGAACACCAATATTTGGTTAAGGGGTCATAAGTGCTTTCTAAAATTACGATATCGAAAAAAGTATATCTCCTCGGGTTTTCTAATTTAATTTTAATGATAATTTTGGGCTGGGTATCGATTTCAAGTATGAATAAAATAGGCAAAGAGCTGATAGACATTGCAGAGGAAGATATACCATTAACCCAAGCTCTTACAAAAATCACTGAACATCAACTTCAACAAGCAATCTTATTTGAGCGATTTTTATTGCATACTTTGATGGCGGAACACGGTAAATTTCCTGCTGCGCAGATCTCGACTGAACGAGATAGAGTCATAAAGTTATTAAACAAAACAAAGCAAGAAATCATTGATATACAGAGCTTTATAGAAAAATCCATTCCATCATTACATTCCCAACTCGCCAAACAAGAATACCAAAAACTATTAACCGACCTGATATTAGTCGATAAAGATTATGTATTGTTAGCGCAAAAATTGAATGAGGTAATGCAAATGGGGCTAGATGGCGATGTTGATAAAATGCTATCACAGGCAAAGTCTGTTGAGGTTTTAGAAGACAATATTGATCAAAGATTAGTTACTTTGTTAGACAAAATTCATGCTTTTACATTGACTGCTGCTATTACTGCTGAGCAGCATGAACAGCAAGCCATACGTGTAATTATTGTAGTTTTTGTTATTTCAATCATTTGGGGCACTATTATGCCCAGCCTTATTGCTCGAGCTATTACTCGCCCTATTAATAATTTAAACGAACGTCTTAAAGAGTTAGCCAGTGGTGATGGTGATTTGCGTATCCGCTTAAATGATAAGGCTAATGATGAAACCGGCGTACTTGCTAAGTCTTTTAATAATTTTCTCTTGGTTTTAAGTTCAATGATAGGAAAGGTAAATAATCAAGCTAATAATTTAGGGAGTTCTTCTGAAGTGGTTGTATTGTCGATGCAGCAAACCCTAGAAAATGTATTACATCAGCGTGAAGAGATCAGTTCCGTCGCCAGTGCGATTCACGAAATGAGCAGCACAACGCAAGAAGTGGCACGTAATACTGCTGAAGCAGCAGTAGTAACTGAAGCCGTTAAAGAAAAAGTGATACTTGGGCGTTCAGGTGCTGCGCAAACACAAACGGTAATTAAACAAGTTGCTGAAGAAGTAGCTAATGCTTCAAAAGTGATTGAGAGTTTAGTTGCTGAAACAAACAGCATTGGCACCGTGTTAGAATCTATTCAAGGGATTGCTGAACAGACCAATCTTTTAGCTTTAAATGCAGCCATAGAAGCTGCAAGAGCTGGAGAAAGCGGACGAGGCTTTGCTGTTGTAGCAGATGAAGTACGTCAGTTGGCGCAGCGTACTCAAGTTTCAACGGTTGATATCCAAAAGTTAGTAGTGCGTTTGCAACATGAAGCGAATAATGCGGTGGCATCAATGCAAAAAGGCAGTGAAAGTACCCAAATTTGCCTAGATAAAAGTAACGAAAACGTTAGGTTGTTTGAGCAAGCAGCGCAATCGGTTGGTGAAATATCAGACCTGAATACTCAGATAGCAACAGCAGCAGAGGAGCAGTCAGTGGTAGCGAATGAAATTAGCCAAAGCTTAGATAGTATCAATAATATTGCCAATACAACCTCAGAAATGACTGAACAAAGTGCCACTGAAAACAAAAATATTGCAAAGCGTATTATCGATTTACACAAAGCACTTAATATTTTTCAAATTGCGTGTGAAAAGTAATATTTAATCAGTAATTAGAGGAATAACACAATCTCAGTTTGGTGAGTATTGTTTAAGTTCATAAGTAAGTATTTCTCAGCACTGGATTTCTGCAAACCGACTCTTGGTACGTTAAAACTCAAATGCTAATCGTGTACCTACATAATGGTGCTGCAATGGTATGTTCGTTAATATGATTAGTAAGCACTTTTATTCATAACACTCATCGACCAAGGAGGTTAAATGTCCAAAAAGTTACAACAATTACGTGATGTACTAACATCGTATTCAGCTATTTCTGATGCAACATGGCAGCAAATGTTACCTCTGTGTCAGCACGCAGAATTCAAAAAAGATGAATACTTATATCCATATGGCAAACTACCTAACAGCTTTGCTTTTCTTAATCGAGGGGTCGCCCGCTTATTTGCATGTGATAATAATGGTCAGGAGTATAAGAAACGTTTTTTTTGCTCCGGTGAATTCCCAGGTGTTATGAGCGCGCTTCATCAACAAAAAGCACAAGAGCAGGGGGTTCAATGCTTACAAGACTGTGAGGTTACCCTTATAGGTTTTAAACCTTTTCGGCAATTATTATTTGCTAATAATGAACTAATGCAATTTCAAATAAAATACCTTGAACAAAACTGGCTGCTCGAAAAAGACCAGCGTGAGGTCTGCCTAATTCAACAAGATGCGACACAGCGCTACCTATTATTTTTAAAACAAAATAGTGCTCTTTCAACCCAAATCCCGCAATATCATTTGGCTTCACACTTAGGTATCAGTCCAACCCAGCTAAGCAGAATACGAAAAACACTAAAAAGTATGAACTTATTTACATAGGTAAATGAGTCCCGAAATCATCTCCTTTATCCTGCATCGTAAAGTCACAACAAACAAGGTTTACCATGCAATCAGAATCAATCCACACATTACAAGACACACTTTATTGGCGATATGCTGTCCGCCGTTTTAGCAACAAACAGGTAAGTGATGAGACACTAACTGAGATTTTAAATAATACACGTTTAAGCGCTTCTTCTTACGGATTACAGCCCTACAAGATAATTGTAATCAAAGACCACACATTAAAGAATCAGTTAGTAGAGTACAGCTTCGGGCAAAATAAAGTCGCCGATAACAGCCACCTTCTAGTTTTCGCTGCAGATATGAGCTGCATAACAACTATGATTGACAATCATACCCAAAGGTACTCTCTATACAATGATTTGAGTGATGAAAGATTGATTTCTATAAAAAATAGCATGCTTGATGCTTTATCAAGCCTAACCACCGATAAACAATATAAATGGGCATCTGAGCAAGCCTATATTGCACTTTCTACTTTACTAATCTCTGCAGCATCGTTGCAAATAGATACATGCCCTATTGGTGGTATAGAACACCAAGAATATGATCGAATATTAGATTTAGATGGCTTGCAGCTTAAAACTGTGATTGCTTGTCCAATTGGCTACCGCCACCCTTTTGATTATAGCGCATTGAGGTATAAAATAAGGAGGCCCCTTAATGAGTTAGTTCTGGGTATGGAACTATAATGTTGTTTACCTTGTTAGCATTTTTCGCTGGCGCTGCAATAGCCTTACAAGCAAGTATGAACGCACAACTTGGCATGCTACTTAAAAGTCCAATTTTGGCAACAGTTTGTGCACTTTTCTCTCTTGTAATACTAGGTGTTTCAAGTGCCGGTGCTCCTAATTATAAAGTGATTAGTCACATACCTTGGTATCTATGGGGAGTTGGTGGCATATTCAGTGCTGTTGGTGTTGGCCTGTGCTACTTTTTAATTCCCAAAATGGGCGTTGGAAATTTAATGTCGATGGTACTCAGTGGGCAGTTATTAATGGCTATGTTGATTACTCATTTCGGTTGGTTTAATGTGCAACAAGCCAGCATTTCTCCTCAAAAATTACTCGGGATCAGTGCAATGTTAATCGGACTAATTCTAGTGAATAAGGACTTCAGTGCCTCATAGCATTAATGTATGTGGCACCACTCACAATGTCAGTTGTTAAAACTTATTTATATGCACATAAATCGGTTTGCTCATTGTCACATACCGCTTTTATGGCAGGGTGCTTAGCAAGCCCTTTAAGGTATCTATTTAAGTTTTTAAAACTCAGAGGCGGGTTTTTTAATTCATCCGCCCAAATGCAAAGCATAAACATGTAGCAATCGCATACAGTAAATTGCTCATTAACCATATACACTTTTTCACCAATATACCGATTGAGTAACTCCAAACATTCACGAATGCGTGACTGCTGAGTATTCACAATATCGTCATACATAATAGCGCTTTGCGTATGCCTTTCGGGGTAATAGTAAACCATCAATTCATTTTGCAAGGTCGTCGTTAAATACATGAGCCATTGATAAAATTCAGCTTTTGCTTGGGGCTCGGTAGGTATCAAATGACCATTAGGGTGCTTTTCGCACAGGTATAAACAAATTGCAGCGCTTTCAAACAAAATAAAATCGTCATCAACTAACGTGGGGATCCGTCCAGTTGGATTCATTTGTACATATTGCGCAGACTTTTGCATCAGCTTTTTACGGTCAACAAGTTCTAGTTGATAGGGAACGTTAAGTGCTTTAAGAACAAAATGCGGTGCAAGGCTGGCGTTTCGAGGGTAATAAAAGAGTGTATACATAAACTACCTTTGTGATTTAGTCATGTTTCGTGAGAAACCTAAGCTCCTTTTTTGGTAAGTTCTATTGAACTGTAGGTGAGCATTTGTCTTTTAACAAATCTATTTATTACATTATGCTAGTATTTTATATAATCTCGCTCCCTTTATTAACTCACTACAATGAGCAACGCCAGCAAACAAAGCTGGCGTTTTTTTATTATATTTAGGGAGTGTAATAAATCGGTGAGTTCGGCCCTACAGGCAGCCCAAAACCAAATACCCAGATGTAGAACAGCAATACCCAGCCTACAAAGAAAAACATACTGTATGGCAGCATAGTCGCAACCAAAGTACCAATTCCCATATCCTTTTTGTACTTCGTCGCAACGGCTAAAATAAGGCCAAAGTAGCTCATCATTGGCGTTATTAAGTTAGTCACTGAATCTCCAATTCGATATGCTGCTTGAATCGTTTCTGGTGCGTAGCCAACAAGCATTAACATAGGTACAAATATCGGTGCGGTCACGGCCCACTGTGCTGATGACGATCCTAAGCTTAGGTTAACTAGCGCACACATAAATATAAATAATACAAATACTTCAGGGCCAGTGAGGTTGAGCGCGGTAAGTAATGCAGCTCCATTTATTGCCAAAATCGTACCTAAATTAGTCCACTTAAAAAACGCAACAAATTGGGCAGCAAAAAACACTAATACGATATACATGCCCATTGAGCCCATTGATTTGCTCATCGCATCAATAACGTCACGGTCATTTTTCATCGTGCCAACGACACGACCATACACAAAACCAGGAATTGCAAATGTCACAAAGATGAATACCACAATCCCTTTTAAAAAAGGTGAACCAGCAACTAAGCCTGTCTCAGGATGACGTAAAATACCGCTTTGTGGCACTATTGTTAGTGCAAGTAAAGCTGATACAATTAGTAATGAAAAACCAGCCCATTTAAGCCCCGACTTTTCAATTGCCGATAAATGCTCTATGTTGTTTTCACCTAAGTCAATACTTGCGTCATTTGGGTTATATTTACCAAGACGCGGTTCAACAATTTTCTCTGTTACAACAGTACCTACGATAGCAATCAAAAAGACCGATATCATCATGAAGTACCAATTTGCTTCAGGACCTACTTGATAAGTGGGGTCTATCATTTGTGCCGCTGGTGTTGTAATACCAGCCAGCAGTGGATCAATCGTTCCAAGTAATAAATTTGCACTATACCCACCTGACACCCCTGCAAAGGCTGCTGCTAAGCCAGCCAGAGGGTGACGGCCTAAACTATGGAAAATCATTGCAGCCAAAGGTATAAGTACAACATAACCCAATTCAGATGCTGTGTTGGATAATATAGCGGCAAATACCACCATAAAAGTCACTAATCGCTTCGAAGCGCCCATCACCATACCGCGCATTGCCGCTGATAATAGTCCTGAATGCTCAGCAACACTAACACCTAATAACGCCACTAGTACTGTTCCAAGTGGTGCAAATCCAGTAAAGTTCGTAACAAGACCGGTGACAATTTTTTGTAAACCTTCTGCACTTAAAAGACTAACGACTTCAATAATACCATCAGGATCTCTGCCCTTAGCACCTTCAGGGCGAGGGTCAATTGCACTTAACCCCATCCAATCAGCAATACCACTAAAAACAACAATGGCGACACAGAACATCGCGAACAAAGTAATTGGGTGAGGCAACATATTGCCTAAAAACTCTACAGTCGCTAAAAAGCGGTTAAACCAGCCCTTACTTTGCTGGTTTTTGGCCTGCGTCTCTGTAACATTTGACATAGCTTACAATCTCTAAATCTAAAAAATCGCGATAATTTAACATTTTTTACTTTTATAATCACAAAGATTCGTCGACCGACCACTCAGATAGGATAAAATATTTGTTTTGAACATATTACCACCGCCACAAAAACTTTAGCTCATCAAAACAACGACAATTGACTGCGGTGTTGCTTATTTGTACCTGATTTATTATTGGCTTGGCTTGCTCTAGATGCATGTACACGCACGACACGCCGAGTTTCAGAGCTATCTATACACCGCTTATAGTAACTTGATACTTTAGCCTTCGCTTGTCTTGCTGCATCTTTTGGTAATATATCTGGTTTATCGTACAAGTCAGTTTTTAAACCGCTATAAAGCCAAGGGGTATGCAAATAGGCATTCGGTACATGCGCCAGCTCTGGTAAATAGCGACGTATAAAATCACCTTGAGGGTCAAGCTTTTGCCCTTGTGCTACTGGGTTATACATCCTGGGTGGGTTAATGCCAGTCGTACCCGATTGCATTTGTATTTGAGGATAATGAATACCCGGCTCATAGTCGATAAAAGTACTTGCTAAGTAAGCTGCCGTTTTAGGCCAATCTAACCATAAATGATAACTGGCATAGGCAACCAGCATCGCTCTCATCCTGAAGTTAATCCAACCAGTATGTATCAACATGCGCATGCATGCATCAACAAATGGCACACCTGTATAACCTGCTTTCCAACGCTCAAAGTTTATTTCGTCAAACTCACCTTCGCGCATTTTAACCAAGGAGCGATGCACGGCCTCTAATTCATAGCGTGGTTCAGATTCCAGTTTTTGCACAAAATGACTGTGCCAATAAAGCCGAGAAATAAACCCTGCTTTTTGTCGTTTGTTTACGCAAAGGGCATAAGACTCGTTAATTACTTTTTTTAAGCTCAAGCTGCCATAACATAAGTAGGGGCTTAATCTAGAACTACTTGAAACTGAACTTACTGGGCTAGATATGCCATATAAATATTTATTGATGCGAGTATTAAAAAAGCTGTTTAAGGTATTTTTTGCATTTGGTATGCCACCCAGCTGCATATCTTGGGCGACAAAGTTATCGTTTCCTGGATATATATCTAATAACTCTAACCCGCTGTGAAAACTTATTAAAGAATTGAGACGATTCGGCGCACTGATTAATGGGCTATCTAGCCACTGAGCTGCCTTTTTTTGCCAATTTGCTCTTTTAATATTACCCCGAAATACAGCTTGTTGACGATACTCATGTATACCAATGTGTTGTAGGTTACACCAATTAAAAACTTGTTTATCTCTTTCGTATGTCCAATTATTTCCCGTTTCTTGATGACAAAATAACGCACTGATTGGGTAGCAAGTATTAATTTTTGACAAAATATCAACTACGTTACCAAATCGAATACACAAAAAACCTCCAAGCTTCTCAAGCTCTTCTGCGTAAGAACGAATGGTTTGCGAGATGAAATAAAACTGCCTCGCACTGGTGTCATTAAGTTGCCAGTATTTTGGCTCTATGACATACAAAAACAAAGTGGGTAAATTGTTTTTTTGACTGTACTTTAGTGGTGCATGATCCTCTATCCTAAAATCACGCTTTAACCAAACCACATTAATCACAGATAACACCTTTAAACAAAAGTGGATAACGCCTTAAACGATTTCCTATATAATCATCTGCTAGTACTTGTTTGGCGATTCGTTGTACGTCATCGTCTATTGCAAATACCCACTCAAAACGCTCCACTGCGAGCAGTAAACCTCGCTTTAAGTATGGTTGCTGCTTAAATTCAGCACAATTTGTTTTGATGATTTCTAACTTTTCAGGGTGTACCTTTAATTCGTTTAAAGCGGCAATAATAAACTCAAAGTCGCGACTTTGATGTTTATTATTGCTCAGCTTACGCGTTATTTTAGCCATATAGCTATTTGTCACTCTCTAGCTGTTTTTTTAACGACTCTATTTTTACAAGGAAGTCTTCTTTATGCTTATCATGCTCATAATCTAGGTGATAAGTATTATGAAACCCATATCGCATAAGTACACCACTGCCTTTAAAGTAAATCGTATATCCATCGATATCAGAAAAGGCTGTTATACCACCATATAGCTTGCCCTCAGATGTAACTTCACCATGTTTTTGAATATACTCATAAACACTCAAAATGGTTCTGCTATCTATTTCATTTTTCATTGCAACTCCTATTAGTAAGTTATTCTACGTATTAGAATTGGTGTAGGATCAATAAAATACAAGCTTACCAGCACTGAGTTTATGCAAATTCAATTTTTAGGACCACCTTCAGGCATCCCAAGTAATTATCGCCACATGTCAGCGACTGCAATAAGCTTTGCAACATCAAAACAGTGGTTACTCATAGATTGTGGCGAAGACACTCAGCATCAGTTACTTAAGACAAGGCTTTCACCAGCAAAATTGGCGGTTATTTGCATCACTCATATCCATGGTGAACACTGTTATGGATTACTAGGTTTGCTATCGAGTATGTCTTTGCATGGAAGAGTCGCTCCTGTGACATGAATTGCACCTCATAAACTTATTCAGTTTATTCATTCTTGCTTTAGGGGCTGTTGATCTTTGCTCTGTGTTTTTGCAGCAGTCATTCGGGTGTAATTGCCGAATTTGCAAACAAGCATGCTATTAAACGCTTAGCGCTTACCCACTTTAGGATGCGCTACCACGGCCCTGGTATGCTAGAACCACTCAAAAAAGAAGCCAAAGAACATTACCAGGGAGAATGACATTTTGCACAAGACTTACTTTGCTTGACTCTGGCGAAGCAAAACCTGAAGTAACTCTTGATCTGACTGGACGATAATCGCATATTGCTCTGCTGCTTGTATTAAGCTGTCTATTTGCGGCGTTATCTTCTCTATACATGCTTGTTGAAACAAGGTAGAACGCCTATCACCACGCATGTGGGCTAGTGCGAGCGTGTGGCCACAACTGGCTGCATATTGTTCAAAACCATTTTTTTGTGCCGCTCGTTTACCAAGCATAAAATCTTCCGGTTCACACCCGACCCTTGCATGGTGCCTAGAGCGAACTAGCCAATGCTTTGCCTGCCAATAAACATCATCCAGCACAATATCTGGACGACGCTGCATTTTACGTTGGCAGTTTACAGTCAAATGAGCTGCATTAAGCCGGTTTATTGGACTCAGTTTAGTAAAGTAATTTAAGGGGGCAGCAAGGCGCTGCTGTTTTATCTCTACGATATGACACAAGTGGAAATCTTCAGCACACATTTTTGCAGATTCCGGCCCTACTAACACGTAATATCGCGTTAGATTATGCGAACCGGTTCCTGCGCTTAAACGCTCAACAACATCTAGTATGTAATCATCAACATAAGGCAAAAATGTGTCGACTATGTCATTATAAGTTTGTTCAGGCAAACGTTTAAAACGCTGTTCGTCATGTTTAAACGCTAAAGGCAAAGTATTAAAGTCTAGCTCTTTAGCTAAAGTACTATTTGTCTTGAACGCCGCGCCACCTGCTTTTCTTTGTAGCGCTTTTTGCCAACGTTTATACAGAATATGCTCATTATCAAACTCAGAAACAGCTGATTGCGTTGTTAGTTTATTATCGACAGATAGCTGGCATGCATCGAGATACGAGTCAACAAAAGCTTGAGCGCCTGCAAAAACTTGCTCTTTAGAAACCAAAGGTTTTTGTCTAACCTTTATATCACTAGAGGTCATTTGTTGGTCGCTTGCATGATGTCGAGCCAAAAATAGACTTGTCACAAAACGAAATAGATCCCAAACAGCGTGACCAATACATGCATCATCAAAATCATTGGCCGTAAAAATGATAGTGTCGCCATGAGAGCCTTCTTCACTAATAAACCCAAAGTTTCCTGTATGACAATCGCCAAGAATACTTGTTAAAGGCATCTCAAAAAGCGCATCAGGCAATGCAATATTACCGTTGGCAAAGTCATGATACATCAACGCTGCGCTGCCCCTTAAAAATAGAAATGGGCTAGTTGCCATTTTTATGTGTTTTTGTAGTGTTCCAACTGGGCGCACACAATCAATGTTGGTCAATATCGCTTCTATTTGAGTCTGCCTGTTCATATTAACTCCTTCACATTGACAGATAAGTTTCCTATTAATGGTTTATAAACCATCAAGTAGAGGTAAAACCTTCTAAAACACTTTACCACACGCTAACTAAAGGATGTGACAATTTAGTTGCAATAATATGACTTAAACTTGCTTAGTTTTAAGTTTTGAAAATTATTAAAACAAGTTGTTGCAAGAAACAAATTAATTTCTTATTTAACCTAAGAAACGGATCAGAAGGTACTTTGGTTATAATTTTGAACAACAGGAGGGAAAGTTAAGTCAGAAAATCCTACTGGCAAAGCCAATTGAACCCTAAACAGTAGCTCGGCATTGCACATTCGTCAATATACAAGATGAATTTATAGTGTATCTGAGATTACCTCACTGTATCTCATGGGTTACTTTTTAATCGCTCCGTAAGAATTTCAATACACAAAATGATGCAATTAAATCTGTCCTCAAATTGACTACGTAGCATTTTTTTCATTATCTATAGGTATGCGAAATCAACTTCACTCAATGCTTGATTTGGCAGTTGCTGTGCTTTGACCAGATAGTCAAACGCTCACATATAATAATAAACAAACCGATAGGATGTAGTATGCGTAATTTTAACCACAGTAAAATAGCCCTAAGTGTGGCGGTATTTTTAGCTGGAGGCACAACTGGCTATACAGCTGAACAAACAGGCGCAGAAGAAGTAGAAAAAATTCAGATCACAGGCTCTCGCATAGCTCGCTCTAGTGCGCAAATGACAACACCAACCACTGTTTTAGATGCAAAAGCCATTGAAATGTCGGGTGTAAAAAATATTGGCGATTTAATGCATAAGCTACCTGCAATGATTGACGGCGTAGGTGGTGTTACAGCACGCGATCAAAATGGTTCCGGACTCTCAACGGCGGGGCAAGAATTAGTCAACTTACGAGGCTTAGGCACTGAACGAAGTTTAGTATTGGTTAATGGGCGTCGTCATGTACCTGGGGATGCAGGCAACTCAGCAGTCGACTTATCAATGATCCCAACAGCACTGGTTGAGCGAGTAGAGATTATAACTGGTGGGGCGTCTGCAATTTATGGCGCAGATGCAGTAACCGGTGTTGTTAACTTCATCATGAAAAAGGACTTTGTTGGTTTTGATATTGACGCCTCTTACGGCGAAAGCGCTGAGGGTGATGCCAAAAGCAACGACCTGTCAATTACTTTTGGCCAAGACTTTGCCAATGGAAAAGGTAACTTTACAGTACATGCAACCTATTCTAAAAAAGATGAAGTAAAAGCAACCAGCCGAAACTATGCCAACTTAAATCATTCATTTTTGTCAAATCCAGATAATACAGGGCCTAACGACGGAATTCCCGATACCTTATTTGTCAATGATTTACGGTTTCAAGCACTCAGCGCTGAAGGGTTAATTTATGTACCTAACGACAATTACTTCTTTGGTGATATGCCAATTACACAAGCACCTGTGCCAACATTTGCAAATGACCCAATTGAGTTTCCTTTTGGTAAAGTAGGGTATGACACATTCACAATCGACAGAGCTGATGGGCGCTTTAGGCCTTTTGAAAATGGCGCATTTTGTAGTGGACCTGTAACGTGTGATGGAGGTGATGGATTTAGGACTCCTGAAACAATCTACCTTGTTGCCCCAAGCGATCGATTTTTATTTGATTTTGGCACCCGCTATGACATTGCAGATGACTTAACTATTTTTGCTAATGCTAAATACGCTAAGGTTGAGTCTTTTGCTACAGGCCAAGCAAGCATATTTCACGATGACAACTTTGGCCCTTTAGTATCACTAAAACTTGATAGCCCATTTTTACCTGAAGGTTTGCGCCCGTTAATGCAAGAGCGAGCTTTAACAGAAGTAGGCCTAGCCGTTGTCGGTTTACCTTCAAGCGCTGATAACACGCGTGAAACGAAACAGTTTACCTTTGGTGGCGAAGGGCAGTTTAGTGATTATGACTATGAATTTTACATTCAACATGGACAAGTAGACGGTGATATTTATGAGCAAACTACTTATAACGAGCGTTATTATCGCGCACTAGATGCAACGACCAATGAAGCTGGAGAAGCCGTATGTCGTGATACTTCAGATTCATCATGTGTCGCATACAATCCGATTTTCAAGCAAGCTTCCCCAGAAGCTTTAGCGTACGCCGGCGTAATACTTCACCGCCAACAAAAGATGAAACAAACACTCGCAAGTTTTGTGGTAAATGGTGATTTAGGGTCAACCAGTCTTGGTCCTATTGCATTTGCTGCTGGGTTAGAATACCGCAAGGAGCAATCATCAAATTTACCCGACCCCCTTACTTATGGCCGAGATGAAAACGGTATTGGCCTTGGGTTAGTTGGGCTGACCACTGGCCAAAGTGCAGAAACCAACATATTTTTAAGCCCTGTAGAAGGTAGCTATGATGTTAAAGAGTTATTCGCGGAGGTAAGCGTTCCACTGCTTTCGGACTTGCCGCTTATTGAAAGTCTTGATTTTGAAGTTGCTGGACGATATGCAGACAACAGCATAACTGGAGGCGACTTTACTTACAAAACAGGTTTTAATTGGCAAATAGGGTATGACATTGGTAGTAGGGTTAGCTTTTCAAGAGCGGTCAGGGCACCCAATGTACAAGAATTATTTGCACCAAGTTCAGCGGGTGCTAATAACTTTACAGACCCATGCCATAATACAAACCTAACCGCTAATGCTGCAGCAGCAGCTAACCGTAAGGCAAACTGTGCAGCTTTAGGTCTAAGTGAAGAATTTGTATCGAATGCTTCTTTTGGTACTGTATTACAACAAACCAGCGGTAATGAGCAGCTCAAGCCAGAAACAGCGGATACTTTAACAGTTGGTTTAACCTATACACCAAGTGCTGATTTTAACCTAGCAATTGATTATTGGGATATTGAAATAACTGACGCGATAACAGAGATAGACGGCACTGATGTGCTTGAAAACTGCGTAGATGGCGCTCAATTAGATAGCAACTTCTGTGACAAGGTAAAGCGTGCAGACAACGGTAATATTTTATATGTCGGCGTAAATAGCATTAATGCTGCTAGGTTTTCGGCAAGTGGTGTCGACGTTGAAGGGATGCTAGGCTTTGATTTAGCATTGGGTCGCTTAAGTTTTAGAGTGAATGCCTCATATTTAGATGAGCGTATTTCAGAGCAAAACCCTAAAAGTGGGCAACCTATTGAAAATCAAGCGGGTAACCGAGAGTATCCTCGCGTTAGAGCAAATATCAGTACAACCTATCAATATGAAGACCTTACGGCGAGTATAAATAGTAACTATGTAGGGAGCTCTACCTTTAATAAAACCCGTTCTGACGAATATTACCCATCAGAGTTTGGTAATCAAGTAGCAAGTTATACCACTCACAATTTGCGCGTAAATTATCAAGCATCTGATGAAATAGTCGTCTATCTTGGCATAAATAATTTTGCTAACAAAAAACCACCAAGGCTTCCGTTACTAAACCAAGGTAACATGTATTATGACGCAATTGGCCGTACATACCGTGCCGGCGTAAAATATAGTTTCTAAATAAATCAAAACTTATATGTAAAAAAGCAGAGCTGATGCTCTGCTTTTTTATCAATTGCTCGTATTATCGGGCATTGGTGCTTTCAAATATTTTGTCAGCAGAGGCTGCTACAAATCCTGTGTAAATCTCACCATTTGCTTGCTCATAGCGCAGTGCAAATTCATAAAAACAGCTTGGGATCTTAAACTCACCATCGCTGAATATTACACTGTGGTGGTCAGCCAAAGTCGAAGACTGTTCTAACAAAACTTCAGCAGAGCCTTTAATTTCACCACCAGATGTATTAAGCGTAAAGCCTGCATCTTTAAGTGCTTGGTTAACCGCTTCAATCGTATTAAACCCAGATAAATAATTAATACTCACAGTAAAGTGATTAGCACGGTATCCCCATGCAGACATCCAAGCCGCATATTCACTTTCTTGTAAAAGCTGTTGATATGTTTCGTGGCTCACTTGCCAATGCGTTCCAGAATATAAGAAGTCCTCAGCGGTCACTGCACTTTCATCAATCTGCTCAACCATGTCATTGACAATAGCTTGCAGCTCTGGTGAGCATTGCTCTACTAATAACTCTGAAATAAATACTTTTGGCTTTGTTGGGTCTGAATGCTCATAGTGCTTAGCGTATAACTTCTTTGCTTCAAAGTGGTATTCGCCACACTCTTTGTAACCAACTGCTATGAAGTGAGACGCTAATTTTTCTAGTCCAACTTTCTCGTGGTTAAAGGTACGAAGTGCAATGTGATCATTAATCACATCATCTTTTTGTGTTGACCCTAACAGCTCATGTACCTTCACTGCTGAAGGCGTAACTGACAGGTAGTTGCTCCAAAGTTTGTCAAATAGTTGATCAACATTGTTGTGCATAATGGGTTCCTTAATTGTGCGGCTATTTCCGCGTTAACTTGGTACGATTAAGCGCGACGCAGCAAGTTTATAAAGTAAATGTTCTAACAGAATCACCCGTTTCAAGCCCCAAAGCTTGGGCTACGCAGGGTTCGATACTCAATGTTTTAGTGGTGCTATCATATGAACATTTATCAGTAAAAGTCGCTTTAAAGCTGGTTAAACCTTGGTTTGAAATAGCACGAGCTTGACCACTAATATTGCTATGAATGCTCACCTTAGCCACTACAGAGTGCTGTACGGTTCGTATATTGCTAAGCTTAGCTTCAACAGTAGGACCTGCATCGAACAAGTCAATATACCCTCGGTGCTCAAACCCTTCCTTTTCTAATAGTTTTAGTGCTGGTTTGGTTTTTTCATGAACTTGGCCGATAACAGCTTGTGCTTGCTCACTGAGTAAATTGGCATAGATAGGGTATTTTGGCATCAGCTCACTTATAAACACCTTATCGCCTAAGCCAACCAAATGATCCGCTTGAGGAAACTCAATGCTGAAAAAATGCTCTTGCAACCACTGCCAAAATGGTGAACGGCCATTATTATCGCTCACACCACGCATTTCAGCTATAACAGTTTGTGCGAAACGTGTTTCGTGATCAGCCATAAATACAAAACGCGAACGACTTAAAAACCGACCCGCTAGACCTTTACGAAATGGTTCACGTAAAAATAGTGTACATATCTCTGAGCAACCGGTGTAATCATTACACATGCTTAAAATATCGACGGTATTGTATACACCAAGCGTACGCGAGTGATGTACTGTTTTGCCTAAGTGATAGTGATACAAAGGAATTTGCATACCCACTGCCGCCTCGATGGCGGTGGTACCCATGATTTCACCCGTTTCACTGTCTTCAAGCACAAAAACATACCCCTCATCAAAGGGTTTATTTAATTGTTTAGCGAAGCTACGTTCTGAGCGAGAGATTTTCTCTTGTAATAAATCATTATCCACTGGCAATGAAGTAAAGCCATGACCAGATTCTATGGCTATCTGTTTAAAAGCAGCAAAATCATTGCTGTTTATTGGTCTAAGTATCTGCATAATTGCAATCAATGAGAGGTGTTACCACCTCTCATACCTATTAGCCGTTTACCACGTCAGAGACTGCCATCTCAAAACGCGCCAAGCCCGCAGTAATGTCTTCATCAGGTATAACCAGTGATGGTGTAAAACGAATAACATTTGTACCAGCTACTAAAGTCATAAGACCATGTTTTGTGCTGGCTACTAAGAAGTCACGAGCGCGGTCTTTAAAGCTGTCATTTAATACAGCTCCTAATAACAAACCTTTACCGCGTACCTCGGTAAATACATTGTATTTTTCATTAATGATGTTTAAGCCATCACGAAATAGCTGCTCTTTATGCTTAACTTGGGCTAACACTTCTGAGTTATTCACTGTATCAAATGCGGCTTCTGCTACCGCACAGGCAAGCGGGTTACCACCGTAAGTAGACCCATGAGTACCCACTTTTAAATGCTTAGCAATATCAGTCGTTGTGATCATCGCACCGATAGGGAAACCACCACCTAACGCTTTAGCTGTGGTCAATATATCTGGTGTTACATTTAAACCTTGATAAGCATAAAGCTCACCAGTGCGGCCAACTCCAGACTGTACTTCATCAAAAATCAATAGTGCATTGTGTTTGTTACACAAAGCACGAACACCTTCTACAAACTCTTTAGATGGGCTGATAATACCGCCTTCACCTTGTAATGGCTCCATCATAACAGCACATGTTTTATCACTAATTAATGCTTCAAATGCAGCTAGGTCATTGTAATCACAATGAACTACATCAGCAGGTTTTGGGCCAAAACCATCTGAGTAAGCAGCTTGTCCACCTACAGTCACGGTAAAAAATGTACGCCCGTGGAAACCTTTATTGAATGCAATAATTTGTGTTTTATCTTCACCATGCTTATCTAATGCAAAACGACGTGCCAATTTAAGCGCCGCTTCATTTGCTTCAGCACCAGAGTTTGCAAAATAAACTTTGTCTGCGAATGTGGCATCGGTTATTTTTTTTGCCAAACGTAAGGCTGGCTCATTAGTCATTACATTTGATAAATGCCATAACCTTTGACCTTGCTCAGTTAATGCATTTACTAGCGCAGGGTGACAATGACCAAGACAGTTAACAGCAATACCGCCTGCAAAATCAATGTATTCGTCGCCTTTTTGATCCCATACTCGTGACCCTTTGCCTTTTACAGGGATCACTTCTGATGGGTTATAATTTGGTACCATAACCTGATCAAATAATTCGCGGTTTGTTTGCATGACGACGTCCTCTTATTTTACTTCAATTTGAACGCACCTTTTTTATACAATTTTAAAGATGCCTAATTATCTTCATTATTACGTTGTTCAAAGTAAATTTGCAGTGCAAATTTATTCAAATTGATTAAAATAAGAAGCAAATTAACGATCCTTTTATTCAAAATGATAAATTCACACGATGAAAAGCTAATTGCTCTATTACGCTCAAACGCCCGTGCAAGTATTTCAGAATTAGCAAGAAGCTTAGACTTATCGCGTTCTACTGTACAAAGTAGGCTGCAAAAACTCGAACAATCGGGTGTTATTCAAGGCTACAGCGTCGAGTTTGGTAAAGAGTATTTATCAGAACTCGTTGAAGCCCATGTATCAATTAAAGTTAAACAAAAGTTGACCACTAAAACCAACATCGCCTTAAAGCATTTAAATAATATTAGTGCGCTGTATGCAATCAGCGGTGAATACGACATGATAGCTGTAGTTGAAGCTCAGAATTTACAACAACTGAGCACAATTCTTGATGACATTGGCAATTTAGAAGGGGTAGAACGAACGAATTCATCGGTTATTTTAGAGACTAAATTTAAACGCTAACTGCAACGCCATTTAATATAGAGTTGATGCAACTCAATTAGCATGCTAGTACTTTTGTCTAACTGACTATAATATCATCTACAATATAGTAAATATAAACAATAACTTAATAGCATAACTTAATCAAAACCATCGTTTATGGCCTATGTTACTAAGAGAAGTCAGCAATAACTTTGCATCTACAGTTATTTTTGCTAGAACTTAGCAACGTGAGTAATTATTATCACACAAAATTTTAATTTACATTTCAAAATTGATTATTGCATTATTTTAAGCAAATACCACATGCAATTTGACTACTTAAAAGCACTCTAAGCACTAAAGGTTTACCTTTGGTCTGTAGCTGAAAAATACAAATAGCTATCATTATCAGCAGTTTGTTTTTAGTCATATCTTGCTACGTTTGCCCTCAGAAAAACCCATCTATATTTGTGTACATATTTTTTATTACCTTACAAAGCACTAGTTACTCATAATAATGCAATAGTATTTTTTAATGCAGATAAAATTACTCTAACCTGTTGAGTGTTATATTAATTTTATTCACTTTACAGAAGTAAGGCTTAGTATTAGCTTAGTGTTCTCAACAGTTGGTCTGTGTTTTGCTCTACTACGATGAGAACCCTTAGCACAGCCTGATCTTAATTAAAATTGCACTGTTATGGTGCAGTTTTAATTAAAAATGCACTGTCATATTGCGTAAACACAAGTTTGATTTACTGTTGATATGACTACCACTGTTTCCGATTGTTAAGCAGTTAAAGGCACGGCACTGTGGCAAGGATTAATTTACCATCACTGTGGTTTATTTGGAGCCTGCTATGTTAACCAAACGCTTTTTTAAAACGAAAGAAGAAGCCGAAGTCACTTTTGAATTTGTACACCCAAACGCCCAAAAAGTTGAACTTGTCGCTGAGTTTACTGATTGGAAACCTATGGCAATGAAATTTGTCAAAAAAGACAAAGCATTTAAGCTTAAAAAACGGCTTCCTGTCGATAAGCAATACCATTTTAAATATCTGATCGATGGTAAACTTTGGGACAACGACAATCAGGCAGACGCCTATGTACCAAATAATTTTGGTACAGAAAATAGCATCGTAAATACTCAGCGTTTAGCGTAGTTCCGCTTATGCAGGGGTTATCTCAGCTATATTATTTACACGGCATTGGCTACGATTTTATAAAGTATACAGGCGAACACGTTGTGTTTGATGAGCAAACTCGTTCACAAGCACTGCGTTGTTGTGGGATTGACACAGCAAATCAAAAACAGATTAATAAACTCAATTTTGAACTGGATATTGCGCCTTGGTTAGTTGCTGTAGGTGACGTTAGTATTGTTGAACAAAAGGACACTTTGTTTAAAGTTCGCATGCCAGATTATCAATGTCATGGTATTGCGAGTATTCATATTAAAAATCTTAACTATGAATATCAATTTGACTTGAGCAAAGGAATGATTGTTGGCGAGTTTATTCATGAAGATACTCGCTATGTCGAAGTTGCTTATCAAATAATGGGGATGCCAGCTGGCTATTTTGACGCAAAAATTAATCTACCTGAAGGGCAGTATAATACCCAGATTTGGTCGGTTCCCAACGAATGCTACAAGCAAACAACACACCCTACAACGGGTATTTCAGTGCAACTATATACTTTATATAGCGATAGAAACCTAGGCATTGGCGATTTTGCTGACCTTGATGAGCTAATCATACATAGCGCGCAAAGTGACTGTGATTATATACTATTAAACCCCTTACACTTGTTGTTTACAAATCAGCAGCATAGGGTGAGTCCATACAGTCCAAATCATCGGTGTTTATTAAATCCACTGTACATTGCAATTGACCGTACACAAGAATATGCAATGAGTGAACAATTACAGAACGATTATCAGCAGTGCTTAGTGTCACTGCAAGCACAAAAACAACAGCCTTTTATTGATTATAAATTAATTAGTGAATACAAGTATGACCTTTTAACAGCTGTGTATACTCACTTTAAGCACAATAAAACCCAACAACATCATGATAAGTTCATTGCGTTTACACAACAATTCGCTGCTCAGCTTAAAGTATTCAATAATGATGAGTGCGCTATCTACTGGCAATATTTAGCACACCAACAACTCAATGATTGCCAACAACTGTGTATAAAAAAGGGAATGGCTATTGGCCTAATCAATGATTTGGCAGTTGGCTGCTCACAAGATAGCCTCGAATATAAAATCAACCAAGATCTTTATGCCGCAGATGCGCATATTGGTGCGCCACCTGACCCCTGGGCTGAGTCGGGTCAAGACTGGGGGCTCCCCGCACTAAATCCGATGCAACTAAGCAAAAATAAATATGCATTTTTTAAGCAATTGCTGCGTAGTAACATGGCCTCAGTTGGTGGATTAAGGATTGATCATGTTATGGCCATTAGGCGTTTGTGGTGGTGCTTTAATATCAACAATAAAGCCCAAGGTTGTTACGTCTATTATCCATTTGAACACCTCATTGCATTGCTCAAGATAGAGTCTCAGTTACAAAAAAACATGATAATTGGTGAAGATCTTGGTGTTGTGCCGCCTGAAATTAAAACCGCAATGCAAGACGCTAATATGCTTGGTAATATTCTCTTTTATTTTGAAAAAGATCAACACGGCGAATTTATTCCCCCAACACAGTTAAGGCACCAAGCTTTACTCATGGTAGCAAATCATGATGTGCCGCCTTTTGCGGCATGGTGGCAGGCACAAGACTTATCCATAAAAGTACAATATAAGCTTTTAGCTGATAATGCATTAGCCTCTGAACGAGCTAAGCGAACAGCAGAAAAAGTAAAACTACTACACTGGTTTACAAATGCAGGTGTGACTCATTTGCATGCACAAAGTGAAGCGCGTGAAGTGTATGAAAACTTACTTTATGTGCTAGCAAAATCAACAGTATCGATGTTGTGTTTACAACTTGACGACTTAGATGAACAAGCCTTGCCCGTTAATATTCCAGGAACTTATCTTGAATACCCGAATTGGCGACGCAGGTTATCACAAAGTGTTAGTGACATATTTATCAACAGAAGCGATTTTATTAAAACGTTAACTCAAAGCAGGAAAGGATTATGAACAGCGTAGTATCACCAGACAAACCCGTTCGCGATTACTCAAAACAACTTGATGCGCTCCAAAATGGCTGTTTCTCAGACCCCTTTTCGTTTTTAGGCCTTCACCTTAGTACAGCGCAAGAATATGAACTCAGAGCCTACATGCCTGGTGCTAAATCCGTTAGTGTTGAAATAGCAGGCACATCTCAACCGCTCAAGCGGTATCTAAATAGTGATTTATTTTTATTAACAACTACAGCAAGTCTCCTCACTCACCAGAACAAGTTCACTATAACTTATAGTAAAAGTAAGCAAATCAAACATGATGTTTATCGTTTTGGCTGCCACTTGGATGAACAAGCACTGTATTTGTTTAATGAAGGCACGTTAGAGCATGCCTATCGGCATTTAGGCGCGCACTTTATAACGCATGAAGGTATTGAAGGTGTGCGGTTTTCAGTTTGGGCACCAAATGCCCAAAGCGTGTCAGTTATTGGAGACTTTAACTGTTGGAACCGGTGCGAGCACTTTATGAGGTTTCACCCTGCAAGTGGTATTTGGGAATTATTCATACCAGAGCTTAGTGCTGACCAATGTTATAAATATTCTATTACGGATGCATATGGGAATAATCAAGACAAAGCAGACCCTTTTGCATTTAAAATGCAACAGGCACCAAGTACAGCCTCTGTACTACAGCCACTAATAGAACATAAGCCACTAACAAAACAACAACAAGCAGCTAGAGCTAAGCGTAACCATGTGAGTGCGCCTGTTAGCATCTATGAAGTGCACCTAGGTTCTTGGAAACGCCGTGCTGAACAGGGTAACCGCTATTTAACCTATCGAGAACTAGCTGACGATTTGCTCCCTTATGTCAAAGATATGGGCTTTACTCACCTACAACTTATGCCTATCAGCGAATACCCATTTGATGGTTCATGGGGCTATCAACCTGTTGGGTTATTCTCCCCCTCAAGTCGCTTTGGCAGTTTTGAGGATTTTGTGTATTTTACTGAGCGCTGTCATGACGCCGATCTTGGCCTACTCATTGACTGGGTGCCTGGACACTTTCCATCAGACCCGCATGGATTACATAAGTTCGATGGCACACATTTGTATGAACATGCCGATATGCGACAAGGCTTTCACCCTGATTGGAATACCTATATTTACAACTATGACCGTCCAGAGGTGAAAAGCTTTTTACTCGCAAATGCAATTTATTGGTTAAAAGAGTTCAAAATTGATGGTTTACGTGTTGATGCTGTCGCATCAATGCTGTATTTGGATTATAGCCGAAAGGATGGTGAGTGGGTTGCTAACCAGTATGGCGGGCGTGAAAACTTAGGTGCTATCGACTGCTTACAACAAGTTAATAAAAGGTGCTACGGAACTGATGCAAGCATTATGATGGTAGCTGAAGAGTCAACAGCATGGCCCGGCGTCACCAACAGTGTTGACAATAATGGACTTGGTTTTGGTTTTAAATGGAATATGGGCTGGATGAACGATAGTCTGAGTTATATGAGCCGCGACCCACTTTATCGTCAACATCACCATCATGAAATGACCTTTTCAATGGCTTATGCCTATTCAGAAAACTATATATTGCCTTTAAGTCATGATGAGGTAGTTCATGGTAAAGGATCACTGCTGAGTAAAATGCCAGGTGATGACTGGCAGCAGTTTGCTAACTTGAGAGCCTATTTTGCATTTATGTATGCGCACCCGGGCAAAAAGCTGTTATTTATGGGCAGTGAATTAGCAAGTCGACAGGAATGGGACCACAATCAAGGGCTCGATTGGGACCTACTTGAGCATGCATCACACAATGGCATTCAATGTACTGTAAAAAGACTCAATAAACTGTATACCTCGACGCCTGCTTTGTACGAATGTGACCATACACCTGCCGGTTTTCAGTGGATTGACTGTAATAATGCATCGCAAAGCTTATTTAGCTTTGCTCGGTTTGGTAAAGAGAGTAAAGAGTTATTAATCGTAATTAGCCACTTAACACCACAAGTTTATCATCAATACCGAATGGGTGTGCCAAAAGCTGGCGTATATGAAGTGGTGCTCAATACAGACGATGAGCCGCTATTTGGTTCGGGTATAAAAGTGGTCGGTTCTAAGCAACAGCTGGTACAAACACAGCCAACACCCTCCCATGGTTTTGAACATAGTATTGTTATTAGTATCCCGCCTTTAGCAACCCTTTATTTACACTGGATAACGGGTTAAGCCATGTTAAATTCAAGACCGGGTAGCTGTCGACCGCTTGGCAGCACGATTGTTGAAGAGGGCGTTAATTTTGCAGTTTATGCCCCCGCAGCTAAATCGGTTTGTCTGTGCCTGTTTGATAGCAGCGGTCACACAGAAGTCGCACGCATTGAAATGTATATGAATGAAGGGGGAGTTTGGAGCTTATTGGTATACCCCTTACCCGTTGGTAGTCTTTATGGCTATAGAGCCGATGGTGACTATGCTCCACAAAAAGGTAAATTATTTAACGCAAACAAGCTACTTCTTGACCCATATAGCAAAGATTTACATGGTGAGTTTACTTGGAGTGAACGACACTTTTGCCATATGCCAGTCGGTAAATTGAGTCAGCTTGATAACGCCATTGATATGCCAAAATCTAAAGTGGTTGCACTGCGTAAATATGATGGCAAAAAACCTAACGTGCCATGGTCAAAAACCTTCATTTATGAATGTCATGTAAAAGGGGCAACAGCTCGACACCCTGAAATACCCCGTTCGCTTCGAGGTAAACTTAAAGCACTGGCAGAACCTGCCTTTGTCAAGCACCTTAAAAGTTTAGGCGTAACAACATTAGAGCTTTTGCCAGTTCATGCGTTTGTCAGTGAACAGTTCCTAACTACAAAAGGACTTACAAATTATTGGGGATATAACACCTTAAACTTTTTTACCCCACATAAAGCGTATTTAGCAAGCGATGATATTAGCGAGTTTCAAGCAACGATTAAGGCGCTTCACCAAGCTGGTATCGAGGTGATTTTAGATGTTGTTTACAATCACACAGCTGAGGCAGGCGTAGATGGACCCACACTGAGTCTTAAGGGCCTGAATAATCATGGCTATTATCGAAGTATTCTCAATCAGCCCGATGTGTATATCAATGACACTGGCTGCGGAAACACACTCAATATAGATGACCCTTTTGCATTAACCTTAGTATTAGATAGTTTACGTTATTGGGTCGAAATAATGGGTGTCGATGGCTTTAGGTTTGATCTAGCATCAATCTTAGCCAGAAACATAAATGGTTTTAATCGCTACCACACTTTTTTGCAAACAATCATGCAAGACCCAATTCTACAAGACGTGAAGTTAATAGCAGAGCCATGGGATATTGGACCAGGAGGCTATCAACTAGGCGCATTCCCCGCACCTTGGCGTGAGTGGAATGATAAATATCGCGATACCGTTAGGCGCTTTTGGCGAGGCGATGATGGCGTATTACCTGAGCTTGCAAAACGCGTACATGGCTCTCATGACTTGTTCGAGCATAATTTACGTGGTCCCCTAAGTTCAATAAACTTTATTACTAGCCACGATGGCTTTACTCTAGCTGACTGGGTGAGTTATGAAAATAAACATAATGAGGCCAATGGCGAGCAAAATTTAGATGGACACGGTGCCAATCACTCGATGAATTGTGGTCAAGAAGGGTTTTCTACCACTCCCAAAATCATCTCACTGCGCTTAAAAATGCAAAAAAATGCACTGTTAACGTTATTCTTATCTAAAGGCGTTCCCATGCTCTGTGCAGGCAGTGAGCTTGATCATTCCCAAGGGGGCAATAACAATGCCTATTGCCAAGACAATCGTAGTAACTGGTTAGCATGGAAAACTTCTCAATTTAATCATAACTTAACTTTTTTTATTAAAGAGTTAGTCGCTTTACGTCAACAATTTGCAGCATTTACCCACGCATTCTTTATTCATGCTAACGACAACCGGTTTTGCGTCCATTGGCTTAATGAACAGGGTCAACCCATGCAACCTCAACAGTGGCATGAACAAAATCGCAAATGGCTTGTTTACATGCTTGTCGACAATCAACAGCAAAAGGCGTTACTTATCATGTTTAACGCTAGTTTAGAGCCTGTCGATATGACATTTCCCGAGCCTGTATTTAGCCAGCAGTGGCAATTGGCCTTAACAAGCTGCAAGTCAGCCGAGCACATTGAAAATTCAATTTCTATTTCCCCCCAATCTAGTTGGGTTTTTACATCCGTAAAAGAAGGAATCACACATGGCTAAAAAAAATGCTGACGTGTGCGTAGTAAAGCATTGGCAAGAAGCACCAAAACTTAATGAAGATACATTCAATGATGACCTAATGCGTCATTTCTATTATACATTAGGCCGAGACAAGTTAGGTGAGTCTCAATTGTACCTTTATCATGCATTGGCTATGACTATTAGAGATAGATTAGTGTCTCGCTGTAGAGCAACAAATCAGTTTCTAAAACAACGTAAAACACGCAAAGCGGCCTACTTATCACTAGAATTTTTGATGGGACGGGCTCTGGGCAATGCAGTGTTAAATTTAGACTTACAATCTAGCGTATCGAGTGCACTCCAGCAATACTGCACAAACCTTGAAAATGTAGGTGATGCAGAGCATGATGCAGGCTTAGGTAATGGGGGCTTAGGTCGCCTTGCTGCGTGCTTTTTAGATAGCTGTGCAAGCCTTGCTTTACCGGTAGTTGGTTATGGTATCCGTTATGAATACGGTATGTTTAATCAAACTTTGGAACAAGGTCACCAAGTAGAACAGCCAGATAATTGGCTCCGTGAAGGACACCCTTGGGAGCTTGCTGCACCAGAGCAATCGCAACGCATTAAGTTTTTTGGTCATGTTGAAACATTTCAAGATAAAAGTGGTAAAGAGCACAGAGCTTGGGTTAATACACAGGACGTGCTAGCAGTGCCCTATGATGTACCAATTCCCGGTTATCAAAATGGTGTAGTTAATACCTTGCGGTTATGGAAATCTGGCGCAACAGACGAATTTGACTTGTCCGAATTTAATGCTGGGAGTTATTCAGAAGCAGTAGCTAGAAAAAATCTTGCAGAACAAATTACCATGGTGCTTTACCCCAATGACAGCAGTGAAAATGGTAAAGAACTGCGTTTACGCCAGCAATATTTTTTATCCAGCGCTAGTTTACAGGATATTTTAGTACAGTGGGTTGAGCAATATGGTGCAAACTTTAGCGACTTTGCCGAATATCATGTTTTTCAATTAAACGATACTCACCCTAGCATTGCTGTTGCTGAGCTAATGCGCCTATTTGTAGACGCCTATGAGCTAAGTTGGGACCAAGCTTGGCAGATAACCACACAAACTATGGCTTATACCAATCATACCTTATTGCCTGAAGCACTGGAGAAGTGGTCAGTCCCATTGTTTGAAAAGTTACTCCCTAGATTGCTAGAAATTATCTACGAAATAAACGCCCGTTTTCTTAAACAGGTTTCGTTACAATGGCCTGGTGATATTAATAAGCAACGAGAGCTATCACTAATAGAAGAAGGAGACGTACCACAGGTTCGCATGGCGTACTTGGCTATCGTTGGTAGCTACTCTGTTAATGGTGTAGCTGCATTACATACTGAATTACTTAAATCAGGGTTATTTAAAACATTTTATGAGCTTTGGCCTGAAAAATTCAACAACAAAACCAATGGTGTTACACCAAGACGATGGCTTGCACATTGTAATCCAGAACTAAGCACCCTCATTAATGAGAAAATAGGTGCAGGTTGGGTTGCGAACTTTAGCGAAATTGAAAAGTTACGCCGTTATTACGATGATGAAAAGTTTCATAAACAATGGCAAGCAGTTAAAAATATCAACAAGCAAAAGCTATGTGACTTAGTTAAAAAGCGCTGTGGTATTGAGTTTGATGTCAACATGATGTTTGACGTTCAAGTAAAGCGTATTCACGAATACAAACGCCAATTACTGAACGTATTACATATTATTCATTTATACGATCGTATTTTAAAAGGTGATGTAGAGTCAATGGCACCACGATGTGTTTTAATTGGTGGTAAAGCTGCGCCAGGTTATTACATTGCAAAAAAAATAATTAAACTTATTAATAATGTTGCAAGCGTCATTAATAGCGATGAAAAAGCGAGTCCATATCTAAGAGTTGCATTCTTTCCAAACTACAATGTGACTGCCATGGAAACTATTTGCCCGGCAACAGACTTATCAGAGCAAATATCCACGGCTGGTAAAGAGGCATCTGGCACTGGCAATATGAAGTTTATGATGAATGGCGCGATAACCATTGGCACGCTAGATGGTGCAAATATTGAAATTCGCGATAATGTTGGCGCCGATAACTTTTTCCTTTTTGGTGCTCACGCCGAGCAAACCGATGAAATACGCAAACACTACAATCCTCAAAAGATTATTTCACAAGACCCTCAATTAAGTTCAGTTCTGCGATTGTTAGAGAGCGGCCACTTTAACTTACTTGAACCAGGTATTTTTGACGACCTTATCAACGCGATTACAAGCCCTCAAGACCCATGGCTGACTGCTTACGATTTTGCAAGCTACATAGAAGCACAACAAAAAGCATCTGATACCTACTTGGATCAGCCGACTTGGACACGCATGAGTATTTTAAATACTGCGGCCAGTGGAAGTTTTTCCAGTGACCGAACAATTTCGCAATATTGCGACGAAATTTGGCGCTTGTCGCCAATGCAATAGATCACGACACAAGGATATTTGGAGAAAGTTATGCCCAGTTATGCAAACCGCTACATAAGTAGCTTAACCAGAGAAACTTATGCTTTAATTTTAGCTGGTGGTCGAGGCTCTCGTTTACATGAATTAACCAATTGGCGTGCTAAACCAGCCGTCTATTTTGGTGGTAAACATAGGATCATCGATTTTCCCTTATCAAACTGCATCAACTCTGGCATTCGCCGAGTTGGTATTGCAACGCAATACAAATCGCACTCACTTATTCGTCATGTTAATCGCGCGTGGGGGCACTTCAAAAAGGAACTAGGTGAGTCAGTAGAAATTTTGCCAGCATCACAACGTTACTCAGATGAATGGTACTGTGGCACTGCAGATGCTGTATTCCAAAACATGGATATTATTCGCCATGAGTTGCCTAAATTTGTGATGATTTTATCTGGTGATCACGTTTATCGCATGGACTATGGGGCATTATTAGCAAAACACGTTGAGACTGGCGCTGATATGACGGTTTGTTGTATTGAAGTACCTTGCGAAGAGGCCGCGAATACTTTTGGGGTAATGACTGTTGATGGAGACAAACGCGTACGTCGTTTTGATGAAAAACCAGCACAACCTTCATCTATTCCGGGTAAAGATGGCACCTGCTTAGCGTCAATGGGCAATTATGTGTTTAATACAGAGTTTTTGTTTGAGCAATTAAAACAAGACGCTGAACGTGAAGGTTCTGGACGTGATTTTGGACACGATATAATTCCAGCTATTATTGAAGAGCACAATGTATTTGCATTTCCTTTTCGAGATCCTAGTCACGAAGGTCAGCCATACTGGCGCGATGTGGGTACCTTAGATTCATTTTGGGAAGCCAATATGGAACTTGTATCCCCGGAGCCACAATTAGACTTGTATGACCCGACTTGGCCAATTTGGACTTATCAAGAACAGCTTCCGCCAGCCAAGTTTATATTTGATGATGATGAGCGACGAGGTATGGCTGTTGACTCTACCGTTTCTGGTGGTTGCATTATCTCAGGCTCAGCGGTTAAAAAGTCGCTATTGTTTTCCAATGTGCATGTTCACTCATACTGCCATATTGAAGGGTCAGTTGTGCTTCCGGGGGCAATTATTGAGCGAAATTGTAAAGTACGCAATGCCATTATTGATCGTGGCTGTCATTTACCCGAAGGTCTGGAGATTGGCTTTGACCCTGAATTGGATAAAGACAATGGCTTTAGAGTGTCGAATAAAGGTATAGTGTTGGTTACAAGAGAAATGTTGCTTGCTTATAGCCAAAGGCAGCAATCAAACAAAGAAAAACTTCAAACTGCATAAGTAAGGCGAAGCATGCGGGTATTAATGGTTGCAGCCGAGAATGATCGGCTGCCAGATTGTAAAGTAGGCGGCGTTGCGGATGTCATTCGAGACATCCCTTACGCTTTAAACGCACAAGGCATAACGGTAAAAGTTGTAGTGCCTGATTATGGTCAATATCAACTAAATAGAACTTTTGTTAGTGATATTGCGGTGCCTTTTCGACAACATTTAGAAACAGCAACCTTATGGCAAGTTGAACAAGGTGATGGGGTAATACAGTATGTAATCTCTCACTCACTATTTAGCGAGCATCAAGGTGCGATTTACTGCAGTGATGAACATCGTCCTTTTGCAACTGATGCAACAAAATTTGCTTTTTTTAATGCTGCGGTGTGCGAAGCCATTGAACACAAGATGTTTGATGACTTGGAAATATTGCATTTGCACGATTGGCATGCAGCCTGTATCACTGTATTACAAAAGTTTAGTCCTAGGTTCGTCTACTTAAAACAGCTCAAGACTGTGTACACTGTACACAACTTGGCGTTGCAAGGAATACGGCCATTTAATCATGATGAGTCTAGTCTGGAAGCATGGTTTCCAACATTAAGCTATGATGGCCAACAACTGTGTGATCATCAACATCCACATTGTTTTAACCCAATGCGCAGTGCTATTGCGCTAGCTGACAAAGTGCATGTTGTTTCAGCAACATATAGTGATGAGGTATTACATACCAGTGAGCCTGATAGAGGTTTTTTTGGTGGTGAAGGCTTAGAACATGATATGCAAATTGCTAAACGCCAAGGTAAATTAGTAGGCATACTTAACGGCTGTGAATACCCAGCAGAGTCTGATGAAAAAATATCGCTCACAGACTATTTTTCGTTAGTTGATTGTGAACTTATTCAATGGATGGCAAAACAATCGCAGCTTAGAGCCTGTCACTATATTGCGCATCAACGACTAAAACAATGGCAACAAGCTCATTTTACTGGCCCCTTAATAACCAGCGTAGGTCGATTAACAAATCAAAAAGCACTTATACTCAGGCAACCGTATAGTACTGGGAGTGTCATTGATGAACTTGCCAATCTAATTGCTAAAATTGACGGCAGAATTATTATTTTGGGTTCTGGTGATGTGGAGCTCGAAAACCTCTTCACGCAGGTCATGTCCAGACATAGCAATTTGCTCTATTTAAATGGCTATGGGCAACACATTGGAGATCTACTGTACAATTTGGGTGACTTATTTTTAATGCCTAGCTCTTTTGAACCATGTGGTATCAGCCAAATGCTTGCAATGAGGGCAGGGCAGCCTTGTTTAGTCCACCAAGTAGGTGGATTGGTCGATACTGTTACGCATTTACACAATGGTTTCTCTTTTCGTGGTGAAGACTTAAATGATCAAGCAATGCAGCTAATCGACACCTTTAATCTGGCATTAAACATCTTCAAATCCAATCCTGAACAATATCAACAAATAGCAAATAATGCTGCACATGCGCGTTATACTTGGCAAGCCTCAGCACAGGCGTACATTAATTATCTATACGAATAATTAATATACAAAAAAATTACAAATTACCTACTTATTTGTAGCACTACCCATAAGCAGGCCATTGGTCTGCTTTTTTATTTGTAGATGCTATAGTTATTAAGCTATTTTTCTCCAATATTAATAGCTTAGTTCTATATTAATTTTAGTTATTTAGGGTTAGAATCTGATTTTTATTAAAGAATAAAGTGCTGCATTTGCAGTTGCAAATACCGAGGAGTCAATATTTGAAGGTTTTTGTTGCTAGACAAGCAATTTTCAACCGCCGAAAACAGGTGGTGGCTTACGAGTTATTATTTCGAGACGGTACACGCAACAGCTTTCCAGATATCGCAGACGATGTTGCCACAGCTAAGCTCATAATGGATAACCAATTAAACTTGGGGACGCGATATCTTACGTCAGGAAAAAAAGCACTTATCAACATCGGGCCAGATTCTTTAAAGCAAGAACTTGCTCATTTTCTGCCTGCCAGAGATGTTATTTTAGAATTACTAGAAAGTATAACTCCGACAACAGAGAACTATGAAAAAGTCAGGCAACTATTTCATCAAGATTACCGACTTGCACTCGATGACTTTGAGTATACCAAAAAGTGGGAGCCGTTTTTAAAGCTTATCCGGCTAGTTAAGTTTGATATTCAACAAAATTCATTAGAGTCTATAAAAGAATTAGTTGAAGAATTTAAGCAAAAAAAGAATATGAAGCTGCTTGCTGAAAAAGTTGAAACTGAAGCCGAATATGAACTTGCTAAAAAAATGGGGTTTCACTTTTTTCAAGGCTACTTTTTTGCAAAACCAAGAGTGATCCAGCAAAACGATATTGAAACAAACCATGCTATCGTGATGTTGATATATTCAGAAGTTTTAAAAAAGCATATGAGCATTGACAAAATTGCCCGTTTATTTGCGCAAGATACCGCTTTGGCATATAAATTGTTACGCTTAATTAACTCGGGTGTGTTTCCGCTTAAAAGTCGTATTGAATCTTTAAAACAAGCTTTGGTGTATCTTGGTGATGAGCGCATTAAAAAGTTTGTAGGTTTAATAATGACCGCACATGTAGCTGAAGGAAAACCGACTGAACTGACACGATTAAGTATCGTGCGTTCAAGGTTTTGTGAGTTAATAGCAAAGTCTATAAACCCAAGTATTAAAAGCATGAGTTTTCTAACTGGCTTATTCTCACTATTAGATGCTATTTTAGACAGGCCTATGGAACAAGTTGTATCAAGGCTTCCGTTTCCTGAAGAATTGCATGATGCATTGATGGGTAAACATAACTTGCTATATTATATTTTGAACGTTGTAAAAGCCTATGAAAGCGGAAGCTGGTGGCAGTTACAAGAAGCGTGTAGTTTATTAAATATTAAGGATGACCACTTGCCTGAGTTTCATGCTGATGCAATACGCTGGGCCGACATGTACAACGATACCATTTTTTAATGAATAGAGTCTCTCAATTAGATAGTTTACGGGGCTTGGCCACTTTGGGTCTATTGCTACTTAATGTATATTATTTAGCATTGTTTGAATCAGGTTATATCCCGTCTGTTAACCCTCCCTTTAGCGATATGATAATTCAGTACGCTAATATATTACTTCTAGATAGCCGCTTTCGTTCTATATTTTGCATGTTATTTGGAGCTGCTTTAGCACTACAATATAGCAAGTGCCTAAATGAAGGTGCATTGAAGCCTCGGTTGATTGCATTAACTATTTTTGGCGCATTACATGGTATTTTAATTTGGCCAGGCGACATTATACTCAGCTATGGAATTGCGGGCTTTTTGGCATTAACCTATCTGCAACAAAGCGACCAGCGAGTGTTATATCATGGTAGTGCCATATTTGTAGCAAGTTGTATCTTATTATTAATACTTTCGTTAGTTGATAGTAGTGATGTTTATTATCGCAATAGCGCTAAATTTGAAGAAATGCTCACTCATGCACCCGTTGATTTATTTAGCCTGCTGATACATAACATCACCATGTTTGTAGTTATGTTACTAATGTTGCCCATACTCACACTGTGGAATGCACTAGGCATCATGTTAATAGGTATATATTGCTATCGAAATGACACCTTTATAAACGGGCTCTCAAAGCGAGCCTTCAGTTTAATTCTATCCTTTATCGTATTGCTTAGTACAGTTAGTAGTACTTTAGAATATATTGATAGCAATAAGTTTGCAGCGATTAATGAATCAATCACATGGTTAAATGCCTTATTTGGTGCGCTTTTAATAGCACACATAAATGCAAAAGTATCAGCAACCAACAAGTTGGTTAAGGCGTTACAAGCAGTTGGTAAACTCGCGTTAACTTGTTATTTATTACAATCTATTGTGATGATCACTTTTTTTGTTTGGTTCGCCCCAGAGGCACGCTTAACCTTTAATCGTATTGACTATGTGCTGTTAGCGTTATTTGGCATCGGCGTACAATTGGTGATCGCCCCTTTATATTTGAAGTACTTTACACAAGGGCCTTTTGAACGACTACTTAAGCTTCTTACATTACAGTTGGCTAAAAACAATTCTATTTAACGCTTTTCTGCAACATTGAATAATAAACCCAAGTATTTTGTACGCTAATCGTTTAAAATGCGCTTTTTAAGTAATTCTAAATGGGTGCTCGGTGACGCAATTAACACGACTAAATAAATATATCAGTGAAACAGGGTTTTGCTCTCGTCGAGAAGCTGACAAACTCATTGAGGCAGGTCGCGTTAAAGTTAATGGTAATTTACCTGAAATGGGTGTTAAGGTCAGTGATCAAGATGAGATTCAAATTGATAATACCCCGTTAAAAGCCAAGCCCAAAAGAGTTTACATTGCATATAACAAACCCGTAGGTGTTACATGCACTACTGAGCGAAAAATTCAAAGTAACATTGTAAGTGCTATAAACTATCCTGAGCGTATATTCCCCATTGGCCGATTAGATAGGCCCTCTGAAGGGTTGATATTTTTAACCAACGAAGGCGACATTGTTAATAAAATTCTACGTGCAGGCAATAACCATGAAAAAGAGTACCTCGTTACCGTAGATAGGCCTATAAACAAACGCTTTATTGAACGTATGGCTGGTGGCATACCCATCCTAGATACAGTTACTAAAAAGTGCTTTGTAAAGCAAACAAGCAATAACACTTTTACCATCATATTAACTCAAGGCTTAAATCGACAAATACGCCGTATGTGTGAATATTTGGGTTATGAAGTGACTAAGCTTAAACGTGTTCGCATTATGAATGTAAACTTAAATGGTCTTCGCTCCGGCCAGTGGCGTCATTTAACCGATGCAGAAATGAAACAAATTAACGACTCAATTGCCGGCTCAGCTAAAACGGAAGAAGGCTCTGTTGATCCTAATAAAAAAGAAGCTAAAACCCCCACACACAAACCCGCGACTGATAAGAAACGCTTCAGTGATACAAACTCTAAGCCGCGCTTTGATTCAAAAAAGCCTAATTCAGAATCTAAACGTAAACCGGGCACTCTATCTATTAAAAAACGTTGATATACAAGCATAAAGGCTGTGACTAAAAACTACCTTTAGCTTTAAACTAAACTTTTTTATACGACTATGAACAACATAAGGTTTAGGAGAAGTAATTAATTTCAGGTTTATTTATAGGGCAGACCATATACGCTTTAAGCAAGTCATGGGGAATACCACTACTTACTATGCCGGCACGTATATAAAATAGTCCCACTAATATCTTGATATCTATGATTTGATCTACAAAACTCTTCTAATTGGAAAAATGATCGAACTGGTGAATTTCCTTATTTACGCTTTTATCGAGAAACTGGCTAAAACCTAGGTGATGAGCACTTTGTTATTATAGGAACATCACCAACAGGTATTTGTAAGGTTGAGTTTTTATCATCATCCGCGATACGTTCAGATTCTCTGAAATTTGGGCATCTCTGCTCTACTGTGACTTTCTTGTTAAATAAACAAATAAGCCAAGAGCCGCAAGCAGTAATGCCGTACTAGTGATAATTGCAACAGGGTAGTACAAATTCCCTGCTAAATCTAATTGACTGTATTTAATTACCATGATTAGACCTTCTAAAGAAAGTGCTACACATACCATTCCAATAAATTTAGGAAGTGCTCGTTGGATTCCTGAAATTTGCTCAGATTCAGAGTGTTTGGACTCAGCGTATTCTGTATTGATGATTGTTGCTAGCTCAAAGACAGCCAAAGCAATAATACCGGTATTTATCGAACTTAGAAATATTTGCATACCATGCTTTCCAGCAACAAAAGCGTTAAAAATATCACTCATTAAAGAAATAACGATTGCAAATGCTAAAAATAAGAAAATTAAGACAAAAATGAGAGAAAATGTTCTTTTGACAACGTGAGATACTTTCTGTTTTGAAACAGTCATACAAACTCCTATTGGTTTATCAGCATTGGTTATCATTTTCACATAAACGATAACTTGAAGAATACAAAGCAATCTTTCACATAGTATAGTGATAGTGTGCTAGATGACAGCTGACTATCAGGCTAAATATTCGACGAATTTTACTCATCGATATAAAGCATCGCGGGATAGTAAATCACCCAAACTTCATTGGGGAAATAAACAAGACATATGTGGATGTATTAGGTCGAGTAGTGACTCGCACAGCCACAGGCGAAAATGATTTAAGCTACAGTGACGACACCAATAATGGCTACGGGCAAATGACTGTCGCCAGTGGCAATGGCGTATGTTGATTTAAACCCCATCAGAGCGAAGATGGCAAAAACACCAGAAAATTCTGAGCACACCAGCGTGCAAAAGCGAATTAAATCAGCCAAAGACGCTAAACAACCCAAACAACTTGCTCGCTTTGCAGGTAGCCACAGAAAACACATGCCCAAAGGGTTACCCTTTGAGTTAAAGTCATACTTAGAGTTAGTTGAGCTAACAGGGCGTTGTATGCGAGAAGACAAACGCGGACATATAGAGCAACGCACTCTTCCACTCCTAGAGTGACTAAACATAGCACCTGAAAACTGGTTAAAACTCACCACACAATTTATCAAAGTGTTCAAAGGGGCGGTAGGGCGAACCGGCATCAGTCAATGCGAAAAGCTATTCGCTTAAATAACTCAACAACACAAAACACCAACCATGCTGATAAAGTAGGCAAAACCGCGACTAATTTTTTGCAATTACCTCTTAAACCCTAGGATAAAACTAAAAATAGTAGTAAAGATGTACTTTTGGCATAGAAATATCAAAGGTACTGGCTTTGCGTGTCCATTGTTTGATAATTTAAAAATGGCTGTCTTGTTTAATTTTATTAATTTTATGGCTGTCTGGTTTAATTTGGTTGTTTAGTTTGGGCTACACACGGGTCCGATACATATTGGGGTGTAGAGCGCAATGGACTTGATGGAATAAAATCTAATGGGATATTTAAGCAATTATTTTTTAATATTATTTTCGCTAATATTAATCTCCACAAATATAATAGCTGCTGAATATCAATGTTTAGGCAGTTCAGTACGTTTTTCAAATGGTGGAGTCGCTACAAAATTTGAACTCAATGGAAAACTTCATATAGTTCTAACTGACAATATACCCAGTTCAAATAACTTCACAGTTGATGGCACTGAATATTTTGTTTTTGAAGAGCACTTTGTTGATGATTCGTACTATTGGGTTGGTTTTACAAGGACGCACAATTTAGTTAAATCGGGCTTATTTACAGGAAAGTATGATAAAAACCCTTTAATAAAAGGTGACTTTGTCAAATTATTTTCTTTTAGTAAGCAAATCTATGTAATTTCTGAAGACTCTAAAAGTGGCAAAACGATAGTTTCGGTAGTTAATAATGATTTCTCTGGAATAAAGTCTATTTTTGAAACAGATGGTCGGCCAACTGATACATTCTTAGATACAAAAACTAGAGCACTGAGCGAGCAAGGTTATTCGTTTTATCAAGTGATATCTGGTTATCCTAATTGGGCTGTAGCTATAACACCAGATAGTAAAGTGCACCCTATGCATTGTCATAAATACGAATCAAAGGATATAAAGCCTTTGATTGAATTTTAAGAATAAAAACATGAAATAAACATGACACCAACTTTTATTTGTAGCCCCAAAAGAAGGCGGAACGCTTTTTTACAATAGAGGGGCTAATAAGAATGAAATTCTTAGTATATATGGTGGAGCTGCTTCGTTTATAAATGCAAATGACACTTTCGGTATATATAATTCCGGTAAAAGTGCAATAACAGAGTTCAACAAGGCGGGTAACTAATTGCTAGTTTTTATTACTATTTTCATAGTTCAAGTATGTTTCTTAATAGCTTATACATACTATAAGTTTTACAACAGAAAAAAAGCTGGGAAGCTTAACCGCATTATATCGTATTGCGCTATAGTTTCCGGTGTGTTTAGTACAAATTTGAATATGGAAGGTGGAGGAATATTTTACTTAGGAGTGATCTCGCTGTTGCTTTTATTTATTACATTTTATCTGATGCCTCTGCGTTTGTAAGTTAATGCCAAATAAACAAGACATATATGGACGCTTAGCTTTTGTCAAACACTACTAACCAATCGAGGTGACTTTTTAGTCGCCTCGTGCCTTTCTTATATTATTTTCCTGCTTGGTAAAATAAACTAAAATAAACTAAAATAAACTAAAATAAACACCCACTTTTATTGGCTTGCTTTTCATTCATCGCCTATCTTTTATCTATCTAGTCAAAAGGTAGGCAGCTAACATGGCAACGGCACGCAAAAGACAGGTAAGTCTTGTTGATACAAAATACTATCACTGCATTTCACGGTGTGTTCG
>NZ_CAMAPC010000012.1:118901-139010 GCF_945859825.1 Pseudoalteromonas holothuriae | reverse complement strand
ACAGTTAAATAAATTGACTGATGATGATCAGTTAAGCTAATTTAAAAACGGCTCTACAAAATGATAAATCAAGTGATCAAAGCTGATGAGAATCGGTGATCAAAGTCATGAGAATGCGCACTAAGATCATGCGCCAACATAAATTCAAAGCTCAAATAGGTTATAAACGTCGCCATCTTAAAGTCGGTAAAACATCACGCATTGCAGATAACTTGCTAGCTCGTCAGTTTAATCCTCCTGCGCCGAATCAAAATTGGGGAAGTGATATTACTTATGTGAGAACCTATGAAGGCTTCTTGTATGTAGCAACTGTCATGGATTTATTCTCTAGGTGCATCGTAGGCTGGTCGATGGATAAGAACATGGACAAGCACTGAGTGATTAAGGCATTGCTCATGGCTGTTTATCAGCGCCAACCCAAAGCTGACGTATTGGTACATAGAAGGGCATCCAAGGGAGCAAATCTCAATGAGTCGAGCTGGGAATTGTCACGATAACGCAGTTGCTGAAAGCTTTTTTGCAACGATTAAAACGCGGATAATTAAAAGGAAGATTTACTCAACACGCAATGATGCGAAAGCAGAGATATTTAATTTTATAGAAATGTTTTACAATCCGAAAAAACATCACTCGCATACAGGCAGTGCTTCACCTGCTAAATTTGAGGAAGCGTATTTTTCTGAGTTATATACAGTCTAGTGAAAGCTGAGAAGCCCAGTTAAGTACTATGAAGGGTGCTCAATATATAGTAACTGTTAATGAAGGCGAAATACTCTTTCCCGAAAGTGAAGGTGTAAACGTTGAACTTGATTTTGACTTGAGTGAAAGGACATTGATTACATTAGAAGATAACCCTCAATATATGTTTCTGGGTAAGGATTTCGGTTAATTATGGCTATAGAGCAGAGAATTTGGAAAATAGGCGATAAACCAACAAGATTAAAAACTGTAACCTTGGAAAGTGAACAACAATTGGAAGAGCTGATTGTTGCAGACATTTCTATTTTAAATCCAAATTGGTTGCTTATTGGTTGTCAAGTGCGAACTGATTTTGATAAATACATTGATTTACTTGCTATGGATGCAAGCGGAAGTGTTATTATCATTGAGTTAAAACGCGATAAAACACCAAGAGATGTCGTAGCTCAAGCACTAGATTACGCATCTTGGGTGGTCGAAATTGACGACAGTAAATTAGTTGATATTTATCATGACTACAGTACGAAATGCGCAATATCGGAACAAAGTTTGGATAGGGCGTTTGAGTCAAAGTTCGGTGTTCCTTTCAAAGATGTTAATTATGATGGCTCACACCTTAAAATAATCTCAAATTATGACCCCAAGGGGACTCAATCTCCAGCGAGTCCCAAACCTCAATTAACAGTCCGTTTGCCAGGGATAACTTAGCGGTCCTTAGTAATTTATCTGATTTAACATAACGTAAATTATGGGCTGTTAAATGTTATTTATGATGTTTCATAGGCGATACCATTTATAAATGCACACAATGTCCAATACTAGACGGTATCGGACATTTAACTGCATTGAAACAGTTTTTGCATTAGCTAATACATTCAATAAAATATTAAAGCTGATCATTGATAATTATATTAGGTCATGAGATATCAATTCATTGATTTAAATATCGTCATTGCTCATCAATTACTATTGAGCTTGATGTTGGGATCACTTAGTATGCTTTTATACAAACAATATGAAGTATCGTTATATGGAATTTGTAAAACCCCTGGAACCGATATTAATTATCGATGATTCCCAAGATATCCGAGAATACCTCAGTAACATATTAATAGAGTTAGGTTTTGAGGAGATTTTTGAGTCTGAAGACTTTGAATCTGCCAAAACTCTACTTAACAAAACTCCTCCAAATGTTATCTTTCTTGATATTGAATTACCCGGCACCGATGGCACACAAATTTTAGAGTTTATAAATGATCATTACCCACACACACATGTCATTATGTGCTCAGGCCATAATAGTTTAGAAAACGTTCAGAATACTTGGGAACTTGGCGCTAAAGGATTTATTGCAAAACCATTTAATGCTAAAAAAGTCGATACCGTCTTAAAGCGTATAGAACTAATAGCATGAGCGAATCAATATCAAATATTACAGCACAACTGTCTCACATTATTTTTGGTAAAGAACAACAAATTAAGCTTGCGGTTTGTAGCTTGATTTGTCGAGGCCATCTGCTTATTGAAGACTTACCTGGCATGGGTAAAACCACATTATCTCATGGCCTTGCTGATGTGCTCGGTCTAAGCTATCAACGTGTGCAGTTTACGAGCGATTTACTCCCAGCAGACGTTATTGGCTCTGCCATTTTTAATAATATCGAACATAAGTTTAGTTTTCATAAAGGGCCTATTTTTAGCCAGGTGTTGCTCGCAGATGAGATTAATCGAGCCAGCCCAAAAACACAAAGTGCGTTGCTCGAAGCGATGGAAGAAAGACAAGTTACTGTTGATGGTGTTAGTCATGAATTGCCCGAACCATTTTTTGTTATTGCCACTCAAAACCCTTTACATCAAGCGGGTACACACCCCCTGCCCGAGTCTCAGCTCGACCGATTCTTTATGCGCATTAGTTTAGGTTACCCAAGTGAAGAAGCTGAGAGAAAGCTCATTCTTGGTATAAAGCAACATACGTCGGTTGCTGTTAAGCAAGTTGTTAATAAAGAGGATTTAATTTTATTACAAAAACAAGCAGCAGAGGTCAAACTCTCCCCTGCCGTAGTTAATTATATTCTTGCTTTAGTGCGCTACACACGAGAGTCTGGCAAGTTTAGCGATCCGTTATCACCAAGAGCAAGTATTGCTTTGGGTAATGCAGCAAAAGCATGGGCTTTGATGGATGGACGAAATTACGCGACACAAGATGACGTACAAGCTGTTTTTACAAGTATTGCGGCCCACCGTTTAAATATACCCTGCCATTCACAAGATATTACCATATCGGACATTTTATCAGAGGTTGCAATACCACTTTGATCTTTGGGTTTTTTGCACGATTTGTGCGTAAGAAACATAGCGCAAACACGATATTGTTAAAACATAATACAATATATGTTTTGCCATCAACGATGGGGGTTGGCTTTATCGCGGTTAGCCTTTTAAATTTTTTACTTGGTATTAATTACCAAAACAACCTACTTCTTGGCGTTTCATATTTAATGGCAATGCTGCTAATTGTTGCACTGCTTTACGGATACTTAAATTTAAGTGGCACACAGGTAAAATTAGCCTCAATTTCTTCTGCGCACTGTCAAACCCCCCCCTTTGTTACTTTTGAAGTATTCAATAAAAATCAGCTCTTTGATTTTCATATTGAGCATCAATACTTATTATCGCATATACATGTTGCACATATTGAACAACGGCAAATGATTGCAACCCCTTTGTCTTATACAAGAGGAAAACATCAACTTGGTGCGTTCAAGTTTGTGAGCCACTTTCCATTTGGTTTGGTCACTGTGTGGAGTTATTTATATAGTGATAAGTACATTTTTAGCTACCCAAACCCCACTTCTGACTCACAACAGCATCAATTGTTTGCAAGCACTACACAAAGCGATTTGAACAGTACAACAGCTCAGTCTAATGACGAGTTTAAACAGTTAATACCTTACCAATTAGGCATGAGTATGCATCGCGTTTCTTGGCGGCACTACGCTAAAACTGAGCAGTTGCTAGTAAAAGACTATGAGGGTGATGATAGTGCTCATTGCTTAGGCTTTGATTTTGATCAACTCCAAGGCACGATAGAAGAACGGCTTTCAAAGTTATGTTACTTGGTTTTACAAGCTGAAGAAAATGAGCAAGCATATGCATTAAAACTTGGTACACAGCAGTTTAATACTGCGCTTGGTCAATTACATAAAATAAAATGCTTAGAGGCGCTCAGTGAGTATTAACGCTTTACTAATTACGCTATGTTATTTATTGCTGACATTATTGCCAATTGCTAAGTTCGGTACACCTTTTAATACATTAATGGTTTTACTTGCTTTATGGCACGGTTTACTCATAGTAAAAAAACAAACAGGCGTACGCAATTCGATTTTAAACGGTATTGCTATAATAGGAATGGCTATCACCGTTGTCTCTATCGGGTTACATAGTACGGTGAGTATATTTGTTGCCTTGCTTTTATTGGCATGCCAATTGAAAGTACTGCAAGCAAAAACAACCTCACAATGGCGCCAAATATTGGTGCTTAATTTTTTTACTTTACCTTGCATATTCTTATTCTCACAAAGTTTGTATATCGCTCTTCTGGTTATGATTATGCTAGGCTTAAACTTAAGTTTTATGCTGCAACTACAAAAGGTTGGTTCCTTTAAAGCCGTAAGTCGCTTTGTATTTTCAAAAATGATACTGAGCTGCGTGCTTAGCATCTTTCTGTTGCTATTTTTACCAAAACTTCCCGCATTTTGGCAACTACCAGGTCCGCAATTAGCAAAAACCGGGCTATCTGAAAATGTCAGTCCCTTCAGTATTGCACAGCTATCTCAATCAGATGAGCTAGCTTTTCGAGCTGTGTTTGCAAGTGAACGTTTACAGCAATCCCAAGCACCTCTTTATTGGCGAGCCATAATCCATAACAAATTTGACGGGAAACAATGGACAATCGCAAACTTCCAAAAAGCCGCTGCTGATTTACAAAAAAATATACAATCAGAACCTTATACAGTAATTGCTGAACCCAGTAACACTCCTTGGCTATATGCACTTGATTTGGCAACTAGTCCCACGACGGATGTCCAAAGTAATCCATATGGCACGCTTTATAGAACAAATAAGCTTTCTTCAACTTTTGAATATATTGTTGAGCCTGCAAATGATGACATCATAACCAATATTTCTGGCTGGCAATATCGAATAAATACTGCACTACCTAAAAACGTCAACCCAAAAGCCCAAAATCTTGCGAAACAATGGGGACAATCAAGTAATACTACCGCGCAATTTATTAGCCTTATGCGGCGATATTTTCAAGATCAAGGCTTTAGTTATACATTAACACCGCAGGTTGCAACCTCAGAGCACATGATAGATCAATTCTTATTTGAGTATAAAAGCGGTTTTTGCGGACATTATGCATCAACGGCTGCAATGATGATGAGAAGTGCGGGGATCCCTGCCCGGTTAATATCAGGTTATTTAGGCGCTGAATACAATCAAGAGCAAGGCTATTATAGTGTATATCAATATGATGCCCATGCATGGGTTGAGTATTTTGTGCCTAATGAAGGCTGGAAGCGTATCGATCCAACCGCCTGGGTATCACCGCAACGCTTATTAGGCTCTTTGTCACAATACCAGCCTTTAGCAAATGAATTTCAGTCAAACTTGGGCATTAGCTTAGCTGCTTGGTCAGGTTTTCCTGCAATTAACTGGTTAAGATTACAACTAGAACAGATTGATTATCAATGGACACGCTGGGTGCTTAATTTTGATCAGCAAAAGCAAAGTTCATTATTAAAGTCGCTATTTGGTGATAACGCTAAGCAACTGTCAGGCATTATCGTTATCATTTTACTTTGTATCATTTTTTGCGCGCTATTCTTCTACGCACAATATAAAAAGGTAATAAAAGAGCCGCTCGTCATTAGGCTGTATCGTCAGTTAATTGCGCTATCGCAAGATGACTTAAGCCATACCCCGCCTAAAAAAGCGATAGTGATTTTGCAGCAACAATTTGCCCAAGACACGTCTGCATTAGCGCAGTTTTATGCAGATTTTGCCGCAAACCGTTATCAAGGAAAGACTTTTGGCAAAGATCAAAGTGAGCATGCCAAAAAACTGATAAATTCAATAAAAACAAAATCAAAGAGAAAAATATGAATGCAGTAATTATAGGCGTGTTATTAATGCTAGGCCTCTCATTAGTTCGAGTAAACGTGATCGTTGCTATGACCGTCAGTGCCATGGTCGCTGGGCTCAGTGCTGGTCTTGGTATAAACGAGACCATGAACGCATTTAATAGTGGTTTATCAGGTGGTGCTGAAATAGCACTTAGCTATGCCATGTTAGGTGGCTTTGCTGTGGCTATTTCTAAATCTGGCTTAACACATATCTTGGCGCAGAAACTATTAAGCGTGGTTGAAAATTCTGATGAATCACATACACGTATGCTGAGCTTTACTATTATGGCCATTATTTTAGGCTGTGCTATCTCATCACAAAACCTGATCCCTGTACATATCGCCTTTATTCCTATTCTTATTCCACCCTTGTTAGGCATTTTAAATAAACTTAAGTTAGATAGGCGAGCTATAGCATGTATTCTCACCTTTGGGTTAGCAACCTCTTATATGGTTTTACCTTACGGCTTCGGTGGTATTTATTTATACTCAATATTACATAAAAACCTCACCGATAACGGTCTTGAGATGGTTAATACTCAAGTACCTATTGCGATGATTATTCCTGCTGTAGGTATGTTGGTTGGTTTAGTAATCGCGGTGTTTTTTAGCTACAAGAAAGGCCGAGGATATAAGCATAATGAACAAAGCGACACATCAACTAACAAAAAAATAGACAATCCTAAAAAAGTCATTGTCATAGGCACAATTGCAGTAATAAGTTCTCTTGTCGCACAAAACATTAGTGGTTCTATGATTTTGGGTGGACTGGTCGGAGTTATGATGTTCAGTGTATTTGGCATCGTAAAATGGGAGCAAAGCTCTGACGTTTTTAGTCGAGGTGTGGCTATGATGGCAATGATTGGCTTTATTATGATTTCAGCTCAAGGATTTGCCTCAGTGATGAAAGCAACCGGTGATGTGGCAAGTTTAGTGACTGCATGTGCAGATTTCATAGGCGATAACAAACCGCTGGCAGCGGCAATGATTTTACTCGTTGGCCTGCTTATAACAATGGGCATTGGTAGCTCGTTTTCAACTGTGCCTATCATTGCCACGTTATTCGTACCATTGTGCATGGAGGTCGGGTTTTCGATGATGGCAACTGCAGCACTTGTTGGTACAGCTGGTGCACTTGGAGATGCAGGCTCCCCAGCGTCTGATTCAACTTTAGGTCCTACATCCGGCCTAAATGCAGATGGCCAACATGACCATATCTGGGACTCCGTTGTACCTACCTTTATCCACTTCAATATTCCATTACTAATATTTGGTTGGGTTGCAGCCATGGTACTTTAAATGATTTGCATTTTGCAACGCGCTTTGCAGCAGCGCGTCGCTTTTCAACCTACTCTCTCTCAATATATTTTTAATATACTGTTTTATATTAACTTATTAAAACTATAAATGTCGCACGATTTTTGCTCCGTTTAAGTTACAAGTATTAAATTGAGTAAACTAACTATGGCACGAATTACTGTTGTTGGATTAGGGTATGTTGGGCTGGCGAATGCTCTGCTGTTGGCGCAACATAACAAAGTCAGCACACTTGACACAAATGTTGAACGCGTTAATCAAATTAATCAAAAAATAGCTCCGATTGTCGATAAACAAATTAGTGAGTTTCTAGAATCAGTAACAAACCCACTATTTGCTACCTGTGACCCTTTTCTTGCATATCAAAATGCCGATTATATTATTATTGCAACACCCACAGATTACGACCCACAAACAAATTACTTTGATACATCAAGTGTCGAGAAGGTGATAAACCAAGCAAGACAAGTTTGTCCATTAGCGACTATTGTTATCAAATCAACCATACCTGTGGGCTTTACTGAGCGCATGCGACAACACCATCATTGGCAAAAAATCTTTTTCTCTCCAGAATTTTTGCGTGAAGGAAAAGCCCTTTATGACAATTTATATCCATCTCGCATTATTGTTGGCGATAAATCTAACGAAGCAAAGCAATTTGCTGATTTAATGATGCAAGGCGCACGCAACAATACTGTAGATATATTACTTACAGACAGTAAAGAAGCTGAAGCTATCAAGCTTTTTTCAAACTCCTATTTAGCAATGAGAGTCGCATTTTTTAATGAACTTGATACATATTGTGAAATTAAGTCGCTTAATGCGCAGCAAATAATAGAGGGGGTTAGTCTAGACCCTCGCATCGGGAGCCATTACAACAACCCGTCTTTTGGTTATGGTGGCTATTGTTTACCCAAAGATACAAAGCAACTTCTTGCAAACTTTAAGGGGGTTCCAAGTAATATGATCAGTGCAGTAGTTGCAGCGAATGACACAAGAAAGCGCTATATCGCTGATACCATTTTGAATAAAGGGGCAAGAAAAATTGGCGTATATCGTTTAATCATGAAATCTGACTCTGATAATTTTAGGGAGTCAGCAATTTTGGACATTATTTCAAATTTAGCTAACACAGGCGCACAAATAGTTGTGTATGAACCAAGGTTAAAGCAACCATTTAGTGATGAGTTTTCTTTATGTCACTCGCTTAAATGCTTTAAAGAATGTGACTTAATCATCGCCAACCGGTTAGTTAATGAGCTCGAAGATGTTAAAAGCAAAGTATACACCAGAGACTTATTCAATAAAGATTGAAGATATTGCTTGCTCAAGTATATTAAATCGAATTGGTTTAGTCAGTACTTTATTCATGCCGACAGCTAAACATTTATCTTTATCTTCTTGCCCTGCATTTGCAGTTAAAGCAAATATTGGCACGTTAAGTGCCATTTCTTTTCTCATATATTGCGTTGCCGTCAGGCCGTCCATTACTGGCATCATCATATCCATTAAAACTAAGTCATAGGTGCAATTTTTTGCTTTATTTAGAGCATCTGATCCCGTCTCCGCTATTGTCACCTTATGACCTAATTTTTCTAATAGCGCTTTAATCAACACTTGATTCGCGGGGTTATCCTCCGCAACAAGCACATCTAACTGTTTCACATGGCAAACTTGCGAAGTCTGCTGCAAATGCGCTTTTGCATTTTCATACGGTAAAACCACTGTAAACGTGGTGCCTTCTCCAAGCTTACTTATACACGATATTTCCCCCTTCATGGCTTCAACAATCTTCTTAGTAATACTCAAGCCTAGGCCAACGCCTTGTTGCTTTCGTTTAACACTATCCCCAACTTGAGTAAATGGCTCAAAGATATGTTGCAAACTTTCTTTGTCTATTCCCACACCCGTATCTTTGATGCTTAATAACAGAGAGTTCCCTTTTGTCCAAGCTTTAAAGGTAACCTTTCCATAGCTCGTATACTTAAATGCATTACCAATTAGGTTAAATAATATTTGGCCAAGTCGAGTTGCATCTGTGTAAATATACTCTGGTACCTGCTTATCTATACTCACTGTAAATTTCAATAAATCAGATTGGCGTATTCTAAACTGTGCCGTTATAGACTGAAGAAGCTGTTTCAGATCAATTCTTGATAAGTCAAGCTCCAAAACCCCTGATTCAATTTTTGAGAAATCCAGCACATCAGAGATAAGGCCTTGTAGCAAAGTCGCACTACTTTGAGCATATGACAGCCATTCCCTTTGTTGTTTTTCTAGTTGGGTATCTGCCAGTAACTCCACCATCCCTAAGATAGCATTCATTGGCGTACGGATCTCATGCGACATGACAGCTAAAAATTGAGACTTAGCCAAATTAGCACTTTCGGCTTTGTCTTTTGCATTTTTGTATGCAAGCTCTCGCTGCTTAGCAAATGTTATGTCTTTTGCAATGCCTAGATAGCCAATATATTGATTCTGTTCATCATATTGGGGCTTACCGCTGAGCGATATCCATGTTGATTGTTGCGCTTTAATTTCAATTTCAAATTCAAATTCATAAAAATCGTTGTGTAAGTTTATAATGTGCAAAAATCGCTGCCATTTTTTTTGTTGACCACTTTCATTATCATCACAAATAGAGGGTAACTGCTTGCCCATAAAGTGGTCTTTATAAAACGTATTATCTTCGTTAAATGTACTCACTTGTGTAAAAGTTAAACCTCTATCTGTACGCCAAAACCACTCAGAAGCAAAGTCAGCAAACAAATCAGATTGCTGTGCTGTTTGACGTAACAAATCACGAAAATGCACACTTTGGTGCACAAATTTCTTAATCGAGATTAACTTGGCGCAAAGTTGCTTTAGCACAAGTCGTAAACTTGTATCCGTTATTAAGTGCTCAACATTAATATCTGTTTTGATATTTGTAAAAAGAAATATCTCATGCCCAGAAGTGCCATCTAAACTGATGGCTAAAGTATTTAAAAGTTTAGCTATCAGTTCTTGAGGTTGTACTGAAAATGCCAATTCGTTTTCAGGATGCGGTATATAACTACCTCCCAAGATAGTTGCCTGAGTAAATACTTGGCTCATTGGCCAATGCGTATGTGCAAATACAACATGGCTCTGACTATGAGAAATATATGCCTCTGCACCATCACGTACCAATAAAATGCATTCATCATACTCAAAAAGTGAGGATACTAGCTTTGAAAACGTAACAAATAAATCATTGCTATCATTTGCTTGGCAAATACACCCTAATGCTATATCTAGCTGTTCAATCGTAAATAACCCGTATTGAGGCATTTGAGTTTTCTCCAAAATTGCATTGCACAATGCAAATGATAGTGCGTATTTTAATATTATTCCATCATGAATGGCTTCTATTTTTAGTATTTTCAATAAGTTATATTTCCTCATTTTGTGGAATAAACCATGCTAGTTAACAGCAATATATTACTAATGAGTATCTTAGAATGAAAATAGTCTGTTTAGGTGGTGGCCATGGGCTAGCACAAGTATTAAAAGCCATAAAACCGCTTACCAGCGAACTGACCGCCATTATTGCTACAACAGACAATGGCGGTAGTACGGGGCGCATACGCCAATCTGAACAATGTGTTGCACTAGGTGATATTAGACGATGCTGTTTAGAACTCAATGACAATAACTCGCTGCTTCAGAGTGTATTTGAACATAGGTTTAGTGGTGGTGAACTTGATGGTCATAGTTTAGGTAATTTGGTGTTACTAGGGTTATTACAATTAACAGACAGTACAACAGAAGCCGTTTCGCAATTTAATATAATGCTCGGTAATTCAGAAACAGTGCTACCGATGTCTGATGAACCTGTTGACTTGATTGCCACGATGAGAAATGGCACAACGATTATTGGTGAATGCGAAATAGATGCATTAGACGAACTTCCAGAATATATTGGATTAACCAAACCTGTACTTGCACATAGCAAAACAATTAGTGCGATTGAACATGCCGACGTAGTGCTTATTGGGCCTGGCAGTACGATTTCAAGTGTTATGCCCCCACTGCTTGTTGAAAACATTGCTACTGCACTTAAAAAAACAGCAGCATGTAAAATTTTTGTTGAGAATATTACCCATGAAAATAGTGTTATCTCGCAGTTACAGCAAGATTCGGTACTCGACTGGTTACAAACAATGCTTGGTTATAAATTTTGCGACATGAGTTTGTCTCCTCAAGCCATAAACCAGATTTATCAACTCCAGCAGTGCGATGAAATGTGCCAACAGCAACTACACAATATAGAGCAGCTATATGAGGTCTTTGCACAATTATTATTTGGTAATTCGCCTTAATTTTACTACTTGTTTGTTATCAGCTTATTCGCTTCTAAAAAAGCATCTTCACTTAATGACGTTGCTTTATCAATAAGGGGTTCTAAATCTTTGAAAGTGACATCTGTGTGTGTGGATGTCATTTCAATAAGTTCACAAGTTTGTGCTAACAAAAGTGCACCGTAACTGCGGCTACTGCTTTTTAAACTATGCGCGATATGGCGGATAGTATTAGCACAATCCGTATTATTAAGATCGGCAATTTGTTTACGCGACTCACTCACATAAACACCTAAAAGCTGTAGTGCGAGTTGCTCGCCCACATCATCGCACAATTGTGAGAATACGTTTTTATCTATCATTGTTATGCCTTTGGAGATCACAATGGATTATCAAGTTATTATTTTTGTAGACTCTGCCGGCTTTGGCGGCATTGAGTCTCATATTATTGAGCTGGCTAAGCTATTAAGACTAAATCATGTTCAGTGTAGTGTGCTTTTCTACAAAGATCATAATAATCACTATTTTTACGAGAAGCTTGATTGTCATCAAATAAAATATCAGCATTTATCGGGCAGTTTTTTTAGTACGCTAAGTGAATTAGCTACGCTTTCAAAATACACTGCTGTGCACACTCACGGCTACAAGGCTGGGATCATTGCAAGGTTATGCTGTCGCATTTTAAATATAAAATGCGTGAGCACCTACCATGCTGGAGAAACTGGCACAGGTCGAGTTAAATGGTATAACAAGATAGATAAAACACTGAGCTTCTTATCTAGAAACTTTGCGGTCTCAAAATCTATAGCATCGCAAATAGACCAAGCAATCATATTAGACAATTTTGTCATTCCAAAAATAAACGCTAAAGTTACAGCTACTCACTGTGCTTGTTTAAATGTTGGCTTCGTTGGTAGATTATCATATGAAAAAGGACCAGATCGTTTTGTAAAGTTGGTTTCTCATTTTGCAGATGACACCAGATTTAATTGGCATATATTTGGTGAAGGACCAATGCAAACAACGCTAAATTTCCCTGAACAGCTTGTTTTTCATGGCATGGTAGATAGTGAGCATATCTGGTCAAAGTTAGACATATTAATTGTTACCTCACGTCAAGAAGGACTGCCCATGGCTATCCTTGAAGCTATGGCAAATAAAGTATTAGTGATCAGCACCGATGTTGGAGCAATTTCCAACGTTGTGATCAATCACCAAACTGGTTACTTGCTTGAGAGATTTTCGATAACTAAAGTAACTGAAATTCTTAATGGGCTAATACAAAAACCAGACTATCAAACATTGACCAGCAATGCCCAAAAACTAATTCAGTCGGAATTTTCAGGAGATAAACAATGGCTATTGCTTGATAAAACATATCGCAGTTGCGTTAGCCACTAAACACCAATTTCTTCCCAAGACTTAATTTTTCTATAAATTGTCGATGGGCTAACGTCAAGTAAAGCCGCTGCTTTGGGTATGTTGTTATCACATAAATCAATAGCTTGTTCAATATAGCGCTTTTCAATGAGCCACAAAGGCTCAATATCCTGAGTCTTTTTTAATACCCTAGACTGCTCCGCACTCGTTGTGTTACCTATCTGTGTAGGCAAAGTCATGTCTATGTTATGGGGTTGTTTATAAACAATCGTTTCGCCTGCGCTACCTTGAGGTAGAGATGGGACCATTTCAAGCTCTATCCAACTTTGCTTATTGAGTACCAACGTATTTCTAACCGTGTTTTCAAGCTGCCTGACATTGCCCGGCCATGCGTAAGCTAAAAATGCTCTTTTTACAGCTTCAGACATACCGGTGTAGTCATGGCTTTCTTCTTTAGCTATTTTTTTAAACAAAGCATCCGCAATTTCAATAATATCGTTGCCTCGCTCCCTTAAAGCTGGCAGTGCAATTGGAATGACGTGTAAACGATAATATAAGTCTTCTCTAAACCTGCCTGCTTGTACTTCAACCAAAGGGTCTCGGTTGGTTGCACACACAAAGCGAACATCCACTTTTACTTCTTTTTCACTACCTACTTGCTGATAGCAGCCCGTTTGGATAAAACGTAAAAGCTTGCTTTGTAGATTAATATCCATCTCACACAGCTCATCTAAAAACAGCGTACCGCCATCGGCCTGCCCTGCAGCACCTTCTCTATTAGCTATTGCGCCGGTAAATGCGCCTTTTAAATGACCAAAAATTTCACTCTCAATCAAATCTTTCGGGATTGCAGCACAATTGAGCGCCACAAATGGCAATTTAGCTCTAGGTGATGCTAAATGAACAGCCCGAGCACAGAGCTCTTTCCCCGTGCCACTTTCTCCTGTTATGAAAACAGTAGCTTTAGACGCTGCTGCTGAATTTATAATTTGATATACCGACTGCATGGTTCTAGATGACCCTATTAGGTCGTAATAGCGCCCATTTTCATAAGTTTGATGATACTTCTCTACTTCTTGAGCTAAGCTTTTTAATTTCAAGGCGTTATTAATGGTGATCCTAAACCGATCCGCTTCAACAGGTTTTTCTAAGAAGTCACTCGCACCTAAACGAATCGCATCAATCGCCATCTCTTTTGTAGCATGCCCCGTCAGTACAATCACTTGAGGCTTGGTATCCCCAGAAAGTTCAGATAATATTTCTAACCCATTCATATCTGGTAACATGACATCAAGCACGATTAAGTCAGGGGAAAAGCTATCAATTGTTTTAAGTGCTTCTTGCCCTGAGTAAGCGATTTGCGTTTGTATACCTGTGGGTATGAGATATGATTGATACAATAAAGCGAGCGACTCTGTATCTTCAACAATTAATACCTTCGGTGGCATACGATAATTCCTGTTTTTTATTTATAGTACTAATTAATAACAATTAATGATGCATCGTCAAACTCTTTTGATACACTTCCTTGAGAATTTAGCCAAAGCTTGGTCGCATAAGCCTCTCCTTTCAATGAGTTATCAGGAAGATAACTCATTATTTGTTTTTCTTCATTTAGTGTAGAGCCTAAATTATCAACCCAACCATCAGTGTAAAATATAAGCTGTGCTATATCTTTCAGTGGGTATTGGTATTTCCGATATGAATGATCAGTTGATAATCCCATCAAAGGATCTGTATGCAACAAAGGGTTCATACAACCATTTTTCATTACTGCAATCGGAGGTGGATGTCCTGCATTGTAAAAATAGATATACTCGTCGTCAAAATAAACAACCAGCATCGTTAATAAACTACCTTTGCATATTTTTTCTTTGCTAAGCGCCAAATTCATGGCATCAACAAGCGTATCGACTTGACTATAGCTGCTCGTAAAACCACTTATAAACCCCTGTATTTCATAACTCTTTTGATTTGCAGATAAACCATGCCCCATTATGTCGCCTAAAATAAACCCTTTATTATCATTATCCAATGGGATAAAAAAATCGCCACCTAGATTAGTCGTGATGGTGCCAAACAAATGCGCACTTCTCATCTGCCCCAAATCATAATGTGTTTGTTTACAGTCACTACGGTGATGAAATAAATGTGGTTTTAGCTTGTTTTGTACTCTATCTAGGTTGAGTAACAGCTGCTCTTTCATTACGGGTTTAGTGATATAATCATCGATGCCAAAACGGTTTAGTTTTTTCACAGTACGAATATCCGAGTCCCCAGTCAGCATTAAAATGGCCAGTGTCGTTTTGAGGTCGGAGTGTGCTAATTGAGCCAACAAAGTCTCACTGGTATCACCTTTTAACTTGTAATCTAATAATAAAATATCAACTTTAGATTGCGTAATGAGTTGCCATGCATCATGACAGTTTTGACAAGCAATAAACGTATACTCATCTTGAACATATGCTTCAACAAGTGATAGCTGAGTAATATCATCGTCAACATAGAGTAACGTTGTTTTACGTTTTATCTTATTTAAGTTAAATGAAAAATGATTTTTGCCCGCCAGCGTTTTGTAGCTCGCCTTTGGAAAGTAATGGCGAATGAGCGCGACTCCCATACCACCCTCAGCTAAGCTTTCACTTTCTATGGTCCATGATGAATGATTTAACTCAAATAAATTATATGGCTCTAAATCATCAATAAGGGCAACCGTATAGTGGTTGTCTTTTTCACCAATAAGTAAGGTAATCGTTCTGTCTTCTGCGCTGGCATGACGAAGTAAATTCGTCAGGTACTCGGTGATCACAAGCGCACTGGCATCTATATCATCAACACTCACGTTCAATGAATCTAATACATGCTTTAAAGCATGTCTAATTTCAGTGATTGCTGGACGCATGAGGCTAAAACGGTTATGAAATTTAACATCCATGGTATTTCCCTAGTGGTTATGAAAAAGCCAGCGTTGCTGTTGTAATTTAATACTAAGCCAATTCGACAACCGCGGCCAACGTGCCTTTATTTTGTTTAGTTGCGTTAGCACTTTCTCGCCCAATGGCTCAAAATGATATTGCGATACAACCACTTTAATATTTTGATGACCACTTTCTTTTAGGTATTTAAGAGCTGTACAAAATGATTCTTCATCATTGTGCCCTAAAGCTGCAACAATAATGGTCATTTGACTACAGCTACTAAGTGCATATAAGGGAATATTCCCTTTATTGAGCTTCAAAGCTGGCGACATATCAATCAAAATATAATCGTATTCTTGTAGCAAACGCTCTATGGCATACTGTATGACACGTTTATTCTTTGCTGACTCTAGTTCAGATAAATGGCTAATCGTTAACAAGTCATGATCAGCCGATTCAATAGTACAAAGTTGACACGAAATATCGTCAAATTGCCAAAATTTTGCATGCGAGTCATTGGGTAACCCAACAGGGTTGAGTGGATTTAAGTCGATTAACAAAACCCTATTTTTTTGTGAACTTAGTCCACATGCCACGCTTTTGCACAAGCTACTTGCCCCCCCATTACCAGTGAGTGACATAAAGGTCACACAGCGTGACTCTTGATTCGTAATTTCGTTACATACAGATTCAAGCTCTTGAAATTGATGCGGTATAATTTTCATAATCCCACCACTAAAGCAATAATTGTAATGAAGTCAACAAAGTTATCTTTGAACTGGCTCATTAGATCTTGCCCTTTCTCTGGTACATACAAGGTATCGCCAACTCGTAGCACGGGTATTTTGGCGGAGTTTGGTGATTTTATAAAAGCTTCAAAGTCGAATACGCGTGCTTGCTCTTTACAACAGCCGTGGTTAATTACCACAATTTTATCTATCAGAGCATTACTTGTTGGGCCACCCGCTTCTGCAAGCAAATCAAGTAACGTCATGGTATCGTCAAAATTATAGCGACCGGGCTTTTGAATTGCGCCCATGATCCTAACAACTTGCTCTTTTGGTTGACGTAACCAGTTTTTATTTTTTTCAGGGATAAAAATAGTGTCTCCGGCAAGCACATCAGGAAACAAAGTTTCATCGCCTGTTTCAAAGTACAATGCAAGGTCAAGTTTACTTACTTTGGCATGTTTACCATTTCTGTGAGTCACTCTAATGTTTCTGATATCTGCGTTAGCATTAGGCCCATCAGCAGCAGACAAAATATCCATGAAGTGCATCCGATTGTTAAATGCATAGCGCCCAGGTGCGCCCACTTGACCCATGATGTAAATCGACTTGCTAGATTCTTGGCGGATCCACTGAGATTTATTATCCGATGGGTCAACTGGCAGCTCTTCAACAATAATAGTATCGCCTGCAACTAGCGAGGGTAATTGTTCGCTTTGCGCACTTACTGTGAATTTTTCAAGATCAAAGCGTTTGGTTACCTCACCTTTTCTAACAATCTTAATATCGTTAATATTAGCGCCTTTTGTAGGCCCACCGGCATGGGCGAGTAAATCGGTTAAGTCCATTTCTTTGCTCCATTCGTAACGACCAGGAGATTGAATGGCACCAATTATTTTTATTGCTCTCTTCGGTGGTACTTTAAGCCAGCTTTTTTCGTTTATATCCGTTTTTTCCGGTACAAAAATAACATCGCCTGGGTTTAAATCTGGCACTGTCATAGTGATTAATCCTTCGCTATAACCTTGCAAGTCGAACAACGTATTTTTACCATTGGGCTCAAGAATTTTAATCTGCCTTGTTTCAGCAAACCGTGTTGGTCCGCCCGCATTGGCAAGAATATCTAAAAAGTTGGTGTTGTCGGCTGCTTCATATGCACCAGGTTTTTGCACTTCACCCATAATATAGACGGTGCGTGAAGTTGTATTCACATCATCCACCATAATAGGCACATAGATAGTTGAGCCGGGCAACAATTCAGGCATGGCCACTTTACTCGGTTTATCTAGATATGCTTTTAGATCAAATATCTCAGGTGTTTCATTCACTATAATGCGTATTTTGGTCACATCGGCATAACGTGTCACCCCTTCAGCACGCATTAATGCGTCCAGCACACTCATATTGTCTTTAAATGCAAAACTGCCAGGATTGTGTAACTCTCCAAGTAGAGTCACCGCGCTGCCAGCACTTGCATCACCGCTGGCACTTAGGGTTTGTGCATCAAAGTCAATTTGCACATTGCCTAGCAAAGGAGATACAGGCACAAATACCGTATCACCACTTTCTAATTTAGGCAGCAATGACAGGTTTCCTGAATCTAAATACGCTTTGTAATTAAATTCAATAAGTTCACCTTCTCGTCTAATTTGCAATTTGTCTAACTGTGCCCCTGGTTTTAAACCGCCCGCTTTTGCGATCACCATTTGAATATTTCCAAACATTGGAATTGTCACTTGCTCGGGTTGATTAACGTAACCAAGTACGTTAATCAGTATGTCATGCTCTCTGATTTCTACATAAAAGTCCTCTACTGCACGAAATACGCGTGATAATTGAACTTTAAGTTCACTTTCAACTTGTTTTAATGGCTTATTAGCAACGTTTACCTTACCTATTTCTGGTAAAACAATATTGCCATCACCTTGTACAGTAAAAAGATCTGAAAACTCAGACTCCCCCGGTAAATACACAAACAATTTGTTACCAACTTGTACTAATTCAGTTTGATCATTTGCTTGTGAGTTTGCTAAAAAGCTTAAACACAGGGTGGCGATAAATAGTAAATAACGCATAGCTTTACTCCTGTGATTTGCTAAGCACTTTGGTCCAATTCCTAAGTGCCATTACTTTACTAGACTGATCCTTTGGCAGCTCATCAGCCCCCATAACAATAGCTTCTACCCGCCGGTCAGAGTGACGGCTTGATGCTGAAGTTATTTCATCACTGTATGGTTGCATGCTCCCTTGGGTCAGCGTTGTGATAATATGACTCGGTACACCGTAAACATTAAGCCAATGTTTAACTGTGTCAGCTCGTTGCAAAGCCAATTCAAAATTATTTATTTTATCGCCCATCTTATCGGTGTGACCAATCAGAAGAATCGTTAATCCATCCATGTGTTTAATTAAATCCGACGCTTGGGCAAGGCGGCCCATATACTTCGGTGTTACTTGATATTCATCAAAAGCAAATTGATTATCGCTATTTAGTAACTTTGCAATTTTATCGACGTAGTTTTCATCGAGTTTTTGCGGGCCATCTTGTACTACCACTGGTGCACAATCGGTAACGTTTTTTAGTGTGTCAAAATGATGCGAAAGTTGATTTAAGCCATGATAGTGAATGATTAAATCGTGTTCAGCATCTTCCCACATTTTTGCACTTATCAAACGGCGAATACGATTTTCGTATACTTGCGCTTTCAACAATTGCGCGGGCATACATTGTTTGATCCCCTGCGTTTGGAGTAATTCGAGTTTTAATGCTAAATGTTCAAACTCATTGGTGATTACATTAATGTTATCGTTAAATATTAAGTTGCCTTGTTCAAGCTTTGGTTGGTGCTGTCCATATACTTCAGCCCACCCTCCTTGACCTTCCTCAGGCCAAGAAGCACACCCACCTAATAATGAACTAATCGCAATAAAGCTGTATGTGATGTACTTCATAGTTGGCCTCCTGACTACACGTCTAGTTTTTCGATAAAAGGAATGGTTTTATCTACCCGTAATAGATTCATCAACTTGTGAGGTTGGCCGTTAACTTTTAAAAGTGCTAGTTGTTGACCTTTTTGTTCTATACGCTTATACAGAAAGACCATGGCACCAATGCCGGAAGAGTCAATAAATTGAGTATCTGAGCAGTCCAAAATAATATAATCTTGCTCACTGATGGCGAGTTGTTCAAAGTCTGTTCTAAAACTATCAACGGTATAGCCTGAAAAGTCTTTTGGTAATGCTAAAATACGACGTGTTTTATCTTTTGGGATTGAAGTGATCATGGGATTAACCTCATAGTCAATTAAGTTACTATAGAGGTTACAACTACAGTGCCATGTTTTTATTTTATTCAAAACCCTGAAAATTAAGGGTTTTTATTTCCCCATATGCATAATGCAAAATAACCTATTCTTTGCTTTTGCATTATGCAATGCACTCGGTGTGAATGCACTCGGTGTGAATGCACTCGGTGTGAATGCACTCGGTGTGAATGTGCGCCTATTGTCCTTTACCTGTAAATACAACCGAAATAGTGCGCAATAAAATCATC
>NZ_CAMAPC010000012.1:0-118801 GCF_945859825.1 Pseudoalteromonas holothuriae | reverse complement strand
AATGCACTCGGTGTGAATGCACTCGGTGTGAATGCACTCGGTGTGAATGCACTCGGTGTGAATGTGCGCCTATTGTCCTTTACCTGTAAATACAACCGAAATAGTGCGCAATAAAATCATCCACTCCATTGCAAACCAGTTTTTTCGATTTGACATACTCAGCGCATAGGCATAATCCCAACCAATCTTACTCCTTGCATCCTCAATACTTTCATCATATCCATTCATTACCTGCGCAAGGCCTGATATACCTGGTTTAAGCCCATATGTCCGCCAGCCAAAATATGGGATAGATTTCTCTAGTTTCGCGTAAAATACAGGTCGCTCTGGACGAGGGCCTATCAGTGACATTTCTCCCACGAGCACGTTCCACAACTGCGGTAGTTCATCAATTCGTGTCTTACGTAAAAAGCGACCTACTTTTGTTATCCTGGGGTCATTTTTACTTGCCCAAACTGCGCCGCTTTTTGCTTCAGCATCAACTACCATAGAGCGAAATTTATAAACGTAAAACAATGATACAAATTTATCAGTACTTTTACCTACTCTTAGCTGCTTAAATAGAACTGGACCCTTTGAATTAATTTTTATAGCCAACGCGGTCAAAAGCATAATCGGTAGCAGTAGCAATAAACCACATAAAGACCCAACCACATCGAACGCTCGCTTTATTAAACTCACGCTATTATCTTTACCTTTACGCTGATTCACTCTTGTCCAAGGCTTTTTATAGGCACCAAATTGGTATTTAACAACGCCGCGCAATGCAACCCAATAGCAAATAAGCGCATAATGAGCTTTAGCAAATAGCTTAATCAGAACATTTTTAGATTTTACTTGCCCAATTGTATGAATACTTAATAGAACGCTACAAACACAAGCCCCCCATACACTTTGATTTATTACAAGCGCTATCGTGGGTATAACGTATAACAAAAAAATAATGATTGGCATTACTGCACGTAGCGCTTTATGTGAGAAGAAGTTAAAAGCCGTCCAACCTAACTTTGGATTAAGTAATGAAGCTAACATGATAAATTGCTGCCAATTACCTGCGCCAATACGCTCACGACGCTTAATATCTTGAGCTATTTCATCGCATTCGCGCTCGTATATCGTTACGTCTGCATCTAGCACTACATGACCGCCAGAATGGCAAGCTTGCATCGCAAGGATAAAATCGTCGTTGATTGTATGTTTAGGAATTGGTTTAACGTTGCTTGCACGAATTGCAAATAATGCGCCTGGCACGCCTATTACAGCCCCAAAATGCGATTCAAGCGTTTTTAACGTATTTTGATATTTCCAATATGACTGTTGTTGCGTTGGCGCACACTCATCGGGCGTGTAGCACCCAGTGGCAACAGCTATGTCTTTGTTTTGAAATTGGTTTGCAAACTTGTTCAACGCATCAATACTTAACAGCGCACTGACATCCGTAAACACCAAAATGTCATAGTTATTTTGCCCTATTTCGATAAGCGCATTGATTGCATGTGCCTTACCTTTGTTTTCATTTGCGTTATGTAATACACAAACCACTCCTTTTTCTTCTAGTCGCTTTTGAGTTTGCAAAGCAAGATCATAGGTCTTATCTTTACAACCGTCCAAATAGACGTGTATGGTGTACAATTCACTCGGATATAGCAAAGAGCCTAGGTTATTGAGTTTCTCTTCAATGTGGCTTTGTTCATTATATGCACACATCATAACACCTATACTAGGCAGCTTGGTTTGTATCGCAGTACATTTCGTTGTTGGCTTTTTAAACTTTGTAACGATTTTTAATATCAGCAGATACCCTATATGATGATAAAGCGCCACAATTACTAGCAATATGAATACAAAACTTAACGTTGTCATTGTAATTACTCCTTAAGCGGTAATACCACAATAAAGTTGATCATACTTACGGCTCATATCTTTAATTTGCGCTATAGACAGTGCATGGGATCGTATTGCTTGACCCGCCTCTATCATTAGCGCCTTTTCTATCGCATTCGGTATTTGCTGTTTTTGCAAACGCGACAGCAGCACCCCCTGTTTTTGGGTTAATACTTCTTTAATACCTCCCACATCACTGGCAACAATTGGCGTACCGCAAGCCATTGCCTCTAAAATTGTTAAAGGCATTCCTTCCCTTTGTGAAAATAAACAAAACACATCAATTGCTGAATAAAACACTTCCATATTATGTACACACCCTAAAAAGTGCACACGACTTTCCAACTTAAGGCTATTAACTTTTGCCTTTAGTGATGCATCTAAACTGCCTTGACCTGCAAATACAATATGATGATTATTTGGTAGTGTTTTTAATGCATCAATTAAATCTTCATGGCCTTTACCAAGCTCTAGCCTTGCTGCGCAACCTACTATTTTGGCGCTTTTTGGCAGCCCTAACTGGTATCGAGCATAATCCCTATTTATTGGCGCAAACTTCTTACAGTCGATACCATTTAAAATAGTCTCTTGTGGTCTAATTGATGTTTGTGCATAGAAATCATGAGCGACAACATCTGCATCAGCAATCCAATGTACCGGAGATAGCGTATTTAAAACCTTGGTGATGAAGCGTGATTTAATCCCTGATAGATACCATGCATCATGCACAGTAGAGACATGCTGTACGTCAGGACGCTTGAGACATGCAAGGCACGCATAGAGCATGGGCCCAATGTGATGGCTATGCACAACGCGAATATTGTGGGTATCGATTAAATCTACTAGTTTATTAACTGCTTGGTAGTCAAAACGTTCACGTTTTTCAAGAAAATCCAATTTATCGTTTAAGCTTTTAAGCTGTGGCCAGTTGCTCAAACACGTATCCTTGTCACCTTCGAGTGCCGCAATTCTCGTTTCATTACAAAAACGGCTTTGCTCCAATAAAGATACAGCCATTTTTTCAAGGCCACCAATATTTAAATGTTGAACAATATGAAGTACTTTCATTGCTTGTTACCTCTGTTTTGCACATGCTCAGATAAATGACTTAAAACCTGAGCATGAGATTTGTTGATGATTGGGAGCACTGCTAACACTGGCTCAGATGAGAGTTTTTCAATGGTTGATATATCTTTTAGGTGGCTATCGCACAAGGTAGCAATAAAGACACTAGCAACACCCGAAAAGAGCCCCAGCACGATGCCTAATATTAACGATACGACTAAAGATGTGTTAATTGCTTGGGTAGGGCTGTAAGCACGCTCAATGGTTTTAACCTTATCAGGCCCTTCGTATTTAACGAGCTTGCCTGTAACTTTGGCCATTTCATAACGACCTAGCATCTCTTTATATAATGACTGCTTAACATCATAATCCCGTTGTAACTTACTAAGCTGTTTTTCAATATCGCTGGTCACAAGTAACCGCTGACCAAGCTCTTTTACTTGGCTATCTAGTAAAGTAAATTCCTGTTGTAGCTGCTCTACATTGTTTTTGGCATCTTCTAGTGCAACTATTTGAGATACTAATACACTGCTATCACCATTTTTAGACGTTGGCATGGTGTTCGCCATTTGCCAAAGCTGCTGCATATCAACCTGTTGTAGCTCCTCGCCTTTACTTAATAACACTTTCTGGCGGTTCAGCAGACTCTCTAATTTGCGTGATTTAGCTATTACCTTACTGTGCTTGTCTGTATAACGCGTTTTTAGCAAGCTCAATTCAGAGCTTACAGCGATTATCCGCTGCTCCAAATTGCCTAGCACAGGGTTGGCTTGGGCCATTTTATTGGTGAGATTCTTTAATTTTGCCTTCGCACCAGATAGCTCAATGAATTTATTTTGCTTGTCGCTTAAAATTCTATCTAAGGTTTGACGATTACTATTAAGTACCTCAGGTAATGTGTCGCTGTATTTAACTTTAAATTTTGCCAGTTCATTTTCTGAAAATTCAAGCTCTTGTCTAAGCGTATCAAGTTGCTTAAAAAAGAACTGCTCAGAAGTATCTAACGAGGCTTTAGTTGGAGCAAGCAACCTTTCAATGAACTTTTCGACTACCTTTTCTAAAATTACTTTCATTTTTCCAGGTTCATGCCATTTTAGGTGGATGCGCACTAATTCATCTCCTACTAGAGATAAAGATAATGCTCCAGCCAGCTGCTGGTGGATTGCTTCAATGTCTTCATGACTTGCACTGTCACTGATTAATTTTGTCTCTTTTGCGACCGAAATGAGTACCTTACGGCTAATAACAAGTGTTCTTAGTGCATCGATACGATTCGATAACTCAAATGAAAACGACAAGTCATCAAGAAATGGATTTAGCAATGATGACTCTTCAATTAAAATGGTTGCATGAGTCATGTATTGTTTTTGTGCGGTTGCGGATAATAGAAACACGACAACGGGTACAATACACACAGGCACAATAAACAGTTTGAAGCGACTGTATAACGCATACAGCGACAAATAAGCTAATCGTCTAATTTGTTCTTTAACTAGCATGTTTCAACCTTAGCTTTGCATTTTGCAATTGAAACTCTCGTCTTCATTTGCATTTTGAGAAAAGCGCTCATATTTAAGCGTTATAGGGAAGAAGTTGCAGATTGTGGGCCAATAGCTTGGCCCACAATTAAAAAAGCTTAAGAATTGAAAAGAAGTGATTTAATAACTTGCTGTGCTTTAGCTTGCCAACTATGAGCAAACACTAATTGTGCCTGATATTGCTCCCAACTTAGTAAGGGTTGTTCACCAATTGCTATCGCCATATCCACTCGATAGATAAAACCAGCTATGTCATCCGCTACCAATATTACTTGGTTAAACTGCTGAGCTGCTGGAAAGTTAGTTGCAACAACAGGCGTACCCGCCGCAAGATATTCCTTTAACTTTAAAGGGTTACATGCTCTAATTTGAGCATTATCTAAAAATGGCATCAATGATACCTGCCAGTGCTGTGAAAATTCAGGTAAGGTACTGTGCGCAACAGCATTTATATGTGTTACATTTTTTAATGCTAAAAGCGCTTCGACTTCTTTTGAGTAGTGCGTAACCGAGCCAATTAAAACTAACTCATACTGAGGTCGTTGTATTGCAAGTTCACTCAGTAATTGAATATCTAACCATTCATTAATAGAACCATAAAACCCGATGGTTGCTTTGTGTGACTTCAAATAATTACTTGCTACTTTACGTTCGCTAAAAAGCCTATGATCAACGCCATGCGTAAGCAGATATGTTTTATGCACTGGCATTTTATGCATTAAATTTTCACTCACAACGTAAATAAAATCAGCTCGGTCAATCAACTGGCGCTCTAAAGGTTCGACCATTTTATGATCTACCCCTGCCAGCGCATTAAAATCATCACCGCAATAATAGACAACTCTATCTTGTGCTCTGGGCTGAATAAGAGAAATTGCCGTAGGAACACTTATCCAATAAGTAATGGGCTGTTCATTATCAAAACAGCGAACTTGCAACGCAAACAAAATACGATTAATAGCTTGCGCAAATGAATTATCATGCCATGGCAGTAAAAATAAATTACTTACCTTATCTAAGTGATGCTTTTCGTTAACTTTAGAAGTACTGAGTGACTTGCCAAACAATGCAAGCGCTTTACGCAAAAGTCTAATAAAGTCATTCTTATTGGCGCTTGGCTTGCGCATTCCAACTGAATTTATCCAATGTACTTTGCAGTGTTTAGAAATACATTTGAATAAATGCTGCGTGCTACTTGGGTGTGCACCCCAGTCTTCACCAAATACAATAAATCGCATGTTCTACTCCTTATTGATTTGTTTAACAACTTTGGCTGGGTTACCCGCAGCAATACAGTAATCGGGTACGTCTTTGCACACCACACTACCAGCGCCTATGATTGCTCCTTCACCAATTGTTACTCCTGCCAAAACTGTCACGCCAGTACCAAGCCACGCCCCTTGTTTAATCACAATATCTGCAGCCTGATGGTCTTCATCAGGTAAACCTAGAGCACGTGCTTTATTGTCTATCGGGTGCCCTGCAAATCCGGCAAGAAAAATTCGTCCAGCTAACCTCACATCATCTTCAAGTACAATTTTAGTTCCTACAGAAAAAGCATTTTGCCAACCCACATCAACATTATTACCAATGATCAATTGCGCTGTGTTATGTGTACAGCTGCGTCCACAAAATGTACTAATACCGGACAAGCGAACATTATCCCCTAAGGTTACCTTTAAGCTCCCCAATATTTGTGGCATACCACTATACAAACACAAGTTATTTTTACTGCCTTGGACTTGGCTTTTAAACACCGGGGTGTAATAAAATATTCTGAGCAATTGTGACACTACTGTAGCAACTGTTCGGTGCAACACATAAATACTTTGATGAACAAGGGGTATTACAATGCATTGCGGATTGCGAATTCGCTTTGCAAATTTAAACAAACTTGCGGCTAGAGTACTATCACTGGCTTTTAGCCACTTCTTCATTGCTATGTACATAATTTTCCCCTGCATTGTCTTGAGCAAGCTTTTCTAAAGCTATGGTCAAAGACAAAATAATATATAAAGGCCAAGTAAATGCTTGCGTTAAAAAGGTGCCAGACACCATAAACCCTATCATTCCTGCTTTGAGCGCATAGGTATTAACATTAAGATTTGTATTGCTACTCACTGCATTTAGCAGTGCTGTTCGTTCAAGGCTTTTAAAAATTCCAACGATCAACATGGCAAAGACCAACAAGCCAACAAACCCTGTTTCTCCTAAAATCTGAAACCACGTACTATGTACTGCATGATTCTTGCCATCCCAATGAGGACTATAAAAATAATAATTAACAAAAAAATTGTTAATTCCCACCCCTGTTAAAGGATTCGCTACAGCCATATTAATAGCAGCTTGCCACGCATATATCCGACCCATAGCAGACGCATCGACGCCTTCTTCAGCTGCGCCGCCACTTTGCCTATCTGAAATACCCGCAAACAACACCATTAGGAGCGTGCCAACAAACCCTATAGCGCCAACAAGCACTGGGTTCTTAACTTTTTGATAAATGAAAAAGCTCAAAACAGCTGCAATACCTAATAACCCTCCACGGCTTTGCGTAGCAATAACTCCACTTATCAGAAGAGTTAAACCTACTCCTGAGGCTATTCTTCGCCATTTGTCATTATTTTTGTCAAAAATTTCAGCTGCTAAAAACGACACGGGGAACATTAAAACAAGAGATAGGTCATTGGGGTCGCCTAATTGTGAGCGCAAATCGCGAGATATGGTCACTCTGGTCCCCTCGACGAGACCAATTCCATTCATTTTATTACTAATGGCAACGAGTGCAATTGACACACCTGATAGCATGATCCCAATACGTACCCAATTAAAGTGTTTTGCGCTTTTAACCCACCAACTAATTGCAAACACCATGATGAAGACTTTACTGAGTACGCCACTGAAATATTCTATTGCTACAGCGCGGTTACTTGCCATAAACACACAAACAGTTAGCCACACAAATAACACAATAAATAACACGTGGCAGGAGTTCCAATGCGGTTGTAATTGCTTAGAAATAAATAAATGCCAGACAATACCCAATAATGATGCAAGGGCCAAAAGTTTTGGAATTTTAAATGGCATTAGCACAGGAAAAGCTTCGTGTAGACGAAAATAACTAAACAAAATAAACAGAATAATAAAAGCAATACTGACTCGAATGGCTGTAAATGCAGCAAAAGGAAGTATCACTAGCGCAAATGCGCCAACGGGTCCAACACCTTGGTATGCACCAAGCACAGCCAGTGTGATTAATAAACTTGCGATGATAAACCTATTTTGATAAACAAGTTCACGCATATCGATGCTCCAAAGCATAACGAGCGCGCTCTACAATGTTTATACACTCTTTGAAATAACATCGAGTTAAAAAGCCAACATACAATGCCAAAACACCAAGCCTCTTGACGATTATAAACTCGCTGTTTAAAAAGCCGAGCCCAACAAGCACGATGATAAATAGCCAAGCAACAAGCATATTACTGAGTTTGTATGGAACATATTCAAGCGCTTGGCTAGTTTGGTAAAAAGCCACAGCACGTATGCCTTGTACAAGCAGTAAACAGAAAACAGCCCCCTTTACTGAATAAATAGGGACAAGCCAATACATCATCCCTAACATTACTATCGCTGACACCGCATTAATAATTAGAACTGATTGCGCGCAGCGCTTCATATAACAACCTATATTGAGTAAGTCAGCATGATGACGTAACACCACAACCAATATCAAAAATGTGACCCACTGTGCACTTTGCGCATAAACACTTGGTAACAACAAAACAATTAATTGCTGGCAAAAAATAAGCATTATCATGCTGATCAATATGCCTATGTGCAGGCATCTTAGTGTTTCATAAGCGTACAATGCTTTATTGTTAGCAAGTTTTTGAAAGCGCTTAGCAAACCACCACATTCTCACCGGTTCAAATGCAAACGAGGTCATTAGAGCAAACTGTGCGGCTACAAAATAAATCGCTAAAGTTTGTGTATTAGTGTTTGCAACAATGAACCAATTCTCAGCGCCGTTACAGGCATATAAGCAAACAGCAGAGAATATAATAGAGACTAAGAAGTAAATGTCTGACCTTGATATTTGTCGTGGATAGGATGAAAAACTCACAAAAAGCGCAGCGCGTGTTTTGAGCAATGCAACAACTAAAACAAGTGCCGATGCTAGCGCGCCAGATAACATAACTCCGGTCACAGAGAGACCTTGATATAAAAACGCCAACGTTAAAGCGCATTGAATAAGGCCATGAGAGGTTGTTACAGTACAGTACTGCTTTGCTTTACCTTGAATCCGCCAATAACTGTATGGTACAGCTAACATAGCCGAGCACATTAGATTTATGACCAGTAAATATAAATCGATTGCTTTCACCTGAGCGGGCAGCAATAACATGATGTCATCCATCAAACATAAAGCAACTACAGCCAGTGCAAGCGAGCTTAATAGCGAGATAAGTAAACAATCTCTTAGCAATGACTGTTGTTTTATACTGCTGGCGCTTTTACTTCTGAATAACAGTTCAGGTAAACCAAGGCTAAGTATCAGTGAACAAGCCGCACATGCAGTGACTAAAAAGTTTAAATATCCGTACTGCGATTGTGTCAACAATCGTGTCATGACCGGCATCATTAAAAAACCGAGCCCTTTGAGTACTAACACCGACATACCGTAATACGCGATTTGCTTTAATCCGCTCATACTGCACCTATAGCATTTGTACCCAGTTAGATAACTTTTTCGCCTGTAACTTGGCATTAAAATATCGCGAAACTAACTTATAAGCATTGAGCCCCATAGCATAACGTACATAAGGGTTTAGTTCACAAAACGCGCGTAGCATCGTAACTAGCTCGTCTTCATCGCCCGGCTCACATAACATGCCTACTTTGTTCACTACAATTTCTTTTACGCCCATCAATCTAGTTGATAAAACGGGAATGCCGCATGCCATCGCCTCTTTTAGTACCAGTGGGCCTGTATCTTTATCACCATTACTAGCCACACAAAACGGTGCTACGAGAGCGGTATAATGCTTACAATTTTGTGCTATCCATTGTGGTGACTTTCTACCTATGAACTTAATCTGTCGATTTATTCCTAGCTCGTAGCTTAGGTCCTCTAACGCTTTATACATCGGACCGTCTCCTACTATATCGAGCGAAATGTAATAGTGTTTTTGCAAGCGCTTGATAGCGGGGAACAGAAATTGTAAACCCTTCTTTTCTACTAAGCGGCCAATAAATATCAGTTTTACGTCTGAGTTGATAGCATGAACTCTGTGGCAAAATAAGTTTAAATTCACCCCACAGTGCAAAAGTTTAGTTTGAGTATGAGACATACCCTCAAATTGCGATTTCATATCTTTGCATACCGCAACAACGAAGTTGCATTCATTAAGTTTGTGCTCAATGTCTGCACCATTAACGTAAACGTCATGTCCATGTCCAATAGAAGATACCGTAATACCAGCAAGCTGTGCGGCTATGATCCCGTATGCTAAAGGCCCATGCATAAAATGACAATGTAAGTGTTCAATATTGAGTTTGTTCAATAACTTAGCTAGTGATGAACCATATCCCAACAGGGAAATAGTAGAAATCGATTTGAATTTAAATGATGTTTTTACAGCTTTAAAAAATTGCGAACTCATTAGCGACGCAACACTAAAGTCGCTTATTGTCGGTTTAGGTATATTGAAAACTTCTACATTAGCAGACAAGTTAGAAGTAAATCGATGCGTAGTAAATGCAAGCACAGTCACTTTGTGGCCTGCTGATACCAGTGCATTAATCTCTGTGATGACAAAGGTTTCTGATGCAATGGGAAAGCTAGGCACTAAAATAGCAATATGTTTCATAAATAGCACTCCAATGTGTAGTGCTGTTATGGTGGCAAGTATCGTACCGCCCCTAAACACCCTATTTTTCGTCATAAGTTGGCAATTTGGCATTCGTTATTTGCATTTTGCAATGCGTTTTATTAATCCATACTCCCAATGCCTTTAATTCTGGCATTTTAATATTGGCGTTGTTATTGCGTTGCTCTTTATTAGATTAATTAGGAGAGCACATAATGAAATATGATGTAAGCGTTATTATTCCAAACTATAACTGTAAACAATATTTACCAATTGCGTTTTCAAGTATTTTGAAGCAAACAGGCTTACGTATTGAAATAATTGTCGTCGATGATGGTTCAACGGATGGGAGTGTAGAGTGGCTGACATTAGCTCAAAAAAACTTACCAAATTTAGTGATAATAAAGCAGCATCGCTCTGGTGTGGTTGCAGCCAGAAATTATGCAATAGAAGTAGCATCTGCACACTATATTGCTTTTTTGGATGCTGATGACTATTGGAGTGAAGATAAACTAAATATGCAACTGCAATATATGAAATCAAATACAGCATGTGTGCTCACATTCACAAACTATATTCATGTAAATGAACAATACCAACCTATTATTGATTGCTTTTCATATTGGCCAGAATTTTATCAACCTAAGCTTAATAGTACTAACGAGTACATCGCACTTAGCGAACCGCTAGATTTGTTACTCTATGCCAATGTAATTGGTACATCTTCAGTTATGGTTAAACGCTCAGCAATTATAAGTGTAAATAAATTTAATCCTATGTTAAAGAGCGCAAGTGATTGGGATTGCTGGCTAAATCTCGCTTCAATAGGAGACATCGCCTACACTTACCAAAATGCCATGGGTTATTTAATGCGCCCAAACTCTATCACTGCTAATAGGTTAAGTAGGCTTGAGGCAATAGAAAACATCGTTTCACGAATATATAACAACAATAATGTACGATTTAGTACTAAGGTTAAAACTCAGGCTAGAATTCATGAGTGCTATGGTGAGTATCAACGTGAGCAAGGTAAAAAAATTTATGCTCTGTTAAACACAATGTGTGCTTTTGGCATGAATCCACACATAAGAAATGCCAAGCATTTATTGCATGATGTAAAGCAACTCATTCGGTTTTAGGATTATATATGCAAAAAGTTTTAATAGTTGATGATGAAAGCCCTGTTCTTAGAGCGTTCAACCGTTTATTTGCTAAAGAATATGCATTAACGCTGGTAAATGATCCGCTCAAAGCTGTGGAAAGTTTCGCTGATAACCACTATGACTTGATTTTATCTGATATTAAAATGCCCAATATGGATGGCTTTGAATTACTACAAGCATTTGCAGCCCACTACCCTGATTCTGGTCGCATGCTTGTCAGCGGCTATACAGATTTAGATGAATGTCAGGGCGCAGTAGAAAAAGGAATAGCTGATATTATTGTTTCCAAACCATGGGATAACTTTGAGCTTACCTCTATCGTCAAATTATTGCTAGAAAACGGCAAACTCAAAAGCGAGATTGCTCATCTAAAAGCGCAGTTGGAAACTAAGTAATTTATGGTCGCTCCCTTTAAATAACTCAACGCTGACATTGGTAATATTTTGATGTTCACTCACAACGCAATTATCAATTGGTAAACCCGCAACAATGCTTGGTAACCAGTTTAAGTATTGCCAACTGCGATTATTAACCAAAGAGTGTGAGCATAAGGGCATATTAGTAAAAGGAAAGTGTTTGGACCAAGGAACGATATTGAAGTCACCACTAATCAGCCAATGTCCCTCCAATTTTTTCACAGCCTCATACACGACTAAAAGCAATTCGTTTCGATTGAGCCAATCTTTCTTGCTCCTTGGAGACGGGGGATGCACGGCAAACACAGTGATAATGCTATTACCAACCAATATATCAACTTCTAAATAGCCAACTTTTTGCATCTGTGTGTAAACGACTTTTTTACTTATCAACGGGTAGCGCGAAATAATCCCTAGCCCCATTGGAAAACCAATATGTTCATCAGAGCCAAATTTGTAATATTCAGGTTTAAGCTTGTCGAAGAGCGCAGTGTTATTATCGTTAAACTCTTGCAGGATAAGTAGATCCCATGTTTGTTCATTAAGTTTAGCAAGCTCGTTAATAACAGACTGGTTATAGTACCGCAGATTTATTTGCTTAATGGTTAGTTGATTATGATAATTTTTCTCTGACTGCTCCTGCACAACAACACGAAGGTGAAATACGAGTAAGCAACATGAAATAGCAAACAGTGACAAAAATAAAAGTCGACTATAAAGCAGACCTAAAATGCAAGTAAATACACCCAGCATTAACCATTGAGCGCGCAAACTATCGACTATGTCACCAATGTATCCAAAACTAGATACAAAAAAAGCCGATATCATAAGAATTGTATAAATCCCAATTAGTAAATATCGCATTTAAATTACCAAAACTCTTAGTATTGTGTCGTACTATCAATATTAGAGCCAAAGTATAGTTTTTATTTATGTATGCACTTTAAAATATGCATACTCGCCACGTTATTTTTGTAAGACGATACCTTAGTTTTATCGAAGTTGCTGATTTGTACTTCTAGCATAAATTGTATGATGTGTTCTTATGTTGATTATTAATAAGCCACTCTGCGTGGCTTATTAATAATTGCGTTATTTAAATCCGTTAAGCATCTTGTCGCATATTACAGGGGTTGGCCTGTGATTGTCATCAACGGCTACAAAAGTAAAGCTGCCTGATATTGCCAGGTGCTTATCATCTTTATGCATACGCTCTAGATATATGTCGACTTCAACCTTTAAACTTGTGTTGCCAACATGCACAATTTTAGAAACAAGCTCTGCAAATGTGCCCGCTGGAATCGCTTCTTTGAAATCAACGCGATCAGATGAAATCGTTACTAATGGTTTTCTACAAAAACGCGTGGCAGCAATAAAAGCAACCTCATCCATCCAAGCCAAAGCATCGCCACCAAACAATGTATTATGGTGGTTAGTACGACCAGGGAATACCGTTTTCGTAACTGAAGTGATTGAGTCTTCAATACGTTTTGCAATAATTGTTTCTTTATCTATCTCTGTCATTTGTTACTACTTTTACTCGCCAATGTGTCTTGCATTAATAATTGTGGATCTAGTCGTTCATTGAACCAATTAAAACGCCAATCCAAATGAGGGCCAGTTACCCTGCCCGTTGCACCAATGTCAGCAAAGTGGTCACCTGTTTCTAGTTTATCACCCACTTTGACATGAAGTTTGTTCAAATGAATATAGGTGGAGCTAATTCCATAACCATGGTCAACAATCACTGTACCGCCACTATAATATAAATCTGGATTAGCAAACGTAACAACGCCTGGCAAAGGAGCCAAAACGGGTGTGCCTGTCTTATTGGCAATGTCTAAACCGTAATGTGGATTGCGCGCCTTTCCGTTAAAAAACCGTTGACTGCCATAGACCCCAGAAATACGCCCAGGTGCTGGTCGAAGCACAGGCTCTTTAAAATATTCAAAGTTCGAGTCTGTAGTGCGTGCTTGTCGTACCGCTTTTGCTTCAGAACGAATTCTTTCAAGCACTGATTTAGGAGGTGATACATACTTTTTTTCAACTCCCGTAATACGATCTATTTTAAATTCTCGTACAGTGATTAGCATATCATGCTCATGCTTAACTTCGTCTGCATCTACCCAAGTTAAGGTATGTGTTGAATCTGCATCTCTTCCAAAACCAAATACAAACTCGCCTGCAGGAGTAAGCTTCAAAGGTTTACCGTTAAAGCTGACGGTTTTTGCGTTATCAATCTTACCTATAACCATACCACCTTGGGTTAGATTGCCTTTTAACTGTAAAGCCTGAGTTTGTAACGCTGATAATAACGCTATCAACAACAGTCCTTTTCTAAGCATAAGCAATCGCTCCTTTACCAACACCTTCGTATGCTTTTACGGTTATCGTGTTATCAGGCATAGTATCTTTAATTTGTTTTGCTAAGTACTCTGCGATGCACTCTACTGTTGTGTCACATGGCAATATGTCACAACGCGCTTTGCTCATTGCAAGCTCAAAGTAGCCCTGAGTGGCTTCGTAAGCAAAGCACACATCGTTTGTACTAGCAGTTACATATTTAAGGTTGCTGGCATCAATAACATCTTCTTCAGTACCAAGATATATATCTTGCCACTTAGTCGCCCATTCTTTTTGTAGCCTTGGGTGTTTCATACCATCGACAAACACACCTAACTGCGAGCGATGGCCATGAATGATACGCTGGCAATTACCATCATGCTTTTTTAATCCATGGCTATAGTGATAATAAAAGCTCTCACTTTGCTCAGCGCGAAGTTCTATACCAATATCTTTTACGTTACTTGGCATCTTAGGCATGATCACCGATTTTAAAAATGAGATAACGCTTTGCTCGTTAACTTCTTCGCCTTCAAGCAAACACACAGCTTGCTCAGGCGCATTCATCGCTAAGTGGTGGCCATCACCAAATTGACAGTCTAAATCGACCCTGTTGTCAGCAACCGTTACTTTTCCATCAAGCCCTTTTGCCACAGCAAGTTTATGGTCAATGGTATCGTCTATGATGCGCTTAATTTGTTTTTTTACTAATGCAAAGTCTAAAACCATAGACTCATCATTAAGTTGGCCATGTAGGGTTAAATCGACTATCCAGCTCTCACCTATTGCGCCACGCTTATTACATAGGTAAGAAAAATCAATGACTGTCAGTGCATCTACAAAAAGGATCATAAACTTCCGATAAATTAGTTTAATACTGGGGCTATTATAAAGTTTTTTAAGACAAAGATCGCCCCATAAGCGTAGGAGAATTCAATTTTAATGAGAATTATTCTTACATAACTAGATTTTTTAACTGTTCAGAGTTGTTTAGCGTACATCTGTACGCTAAAGTAGCTCGGAAATTTTCAGCAAAGATTGTGGACTATGGAACCAAAAAATAGCTATACAAAAGAAGAATTAATCATATGTGGTCGTGGTGAAATGTTTGGCGAAGGCAACTGTCGCCTTCCAAGCGACAACATGTTAATGATGGACCGCATCGTTGAAATAAATGATGACGGCGGTCAACATGGTAAAGGACTGATCGTTGCTGAGCTTGATATTGATCCAAGCCTTTGGTTCTTTGATTGCCACTTTAAAGGTGATCCAGTTATGCCAGGCTGCCTTGGTTTAGACGCAATGTGGCAACTTGTTGGTTTTTTCTTAGGCTGGTCTGGTGGCCCCGGCCTTGGACGAGCTTTAGGTGTGGGTGAAGTTAAATTTACAGGCCAAATTCTACCTACCGCCAAAAAAGTTACTTATCGTATCGAAATGAAGCGCGTCATTAAGCGTAGACTTTTTATGGGTATGGCTGATGGCACCGTTGAAGTTGATGGACGTGTAATTTATGAAGCTAAAGACCTTAAAGTGGGTTTATTTCAAGATACCAGTGCATTTTAATTAAACACGCCCAAACAATAAAGCCCCTTGGTGGGGCTTTATTGTATTTAATCAGTTTAAATTATTACGTTTTGAAGGTATTTCGATTTTCGATAGCTTCTCGCCATCCACCTAACCATTCTGACCTTGGTTCAACTTGTTGGTATGGACACAACTCTTTTGATCTACCTGCTAACCCTGCTTTAAATCCTTGTGAATGTGCTCTTTCTAAGCGATCTCTTTTCTGTCTCTTCATAGGTAAAATCCTCACCTTCTCTTTCAACGATGTTGTGACTGCACTCGGTGTGACTGCAACCGTCATCAACATTTAATAATTAGTTAATAAAATCGTCGTTATCAAGCTGTACCACATTTTATTTGTGACCCATTTGACGAGTTAAAGTTCACCTCTTTGATAACGTAGAAATTGTTTTTTAACTGGTGTGTATCCAGCGCACACCACGCATAATTGAATTATTGAGAATAACTGATAAAAACAATGGGCGTCACTTCAATAAATAAAATGACTCACTCACGTTAAGATCAGTACAGAATAGGGTTGGCCAAACCTTCAGCTTCAATAAATCACATTCGTCTAACGCATGCAATAATATTTACACGGCAATTTGTAAACAAGCTTGACCTTTGAATTTAAATTCCAACCAAAACAAAATAAATGGATAATAAAAACAACAAAATTAAAAAAAATAGATAAAATACACCTTTTTATAATTAAAAAAACATTCATAATTTTGACATAAAAACTTTTCTTTTCAATTCAACATCAAACAAATTTGCAGGTATAAAGGGGACTTTAAATTCTAACATTTGTCCCCATATCATCGCTGACTCTGATTGGTTATTTGTATTTCAGATTGATTTTTATTTTGCTTTAAACAACAAAAACTGAAATCGTTAATTACTGCGGTGAGAAAAAGTAAAACTGCGCTCTTGAACAAGCTTTCCTTTACCATCGTTAGGTGTACTATAAAAATTGACTGTCATTGCATCGTTTAAATTATTTAACTGAATATGTGCAAAGCCCCAAGTAAAGCTTTTAGACCAAACCAGATCATACTCTGGATATTGCATCTGTTGGTATTTTGCAAAAGGCGTATGTGTTCCTCGCATCTTTGAAGCTGCACCGCTAATAATAAGAGGTAGCTTAGGCATTGAATGATTTGACGGCATTACTCTTGAACAATCATCGGTCAATAATTCTAAGTCATGTTCATGACCTGCAATATACGCATCTGCATACTGGCACAATTCAGGTAATATGAGCCGACGTAACACATGAGCTTCATCATACTTTGTACCGCCAATAGACCATAAAACGTGATGCCCATATACTATTTTCCACTTTGCAGAAGAGTGCTTTAATCCATTGGCAAGCCATGCAAGTTGCTTATGATCTTCACCATTGATAGGGGTTTCATGGCGTTCGATATCTTCCACCTCTGCTTGTCCGCTGGCCAAAGCACTGGCAAGCCCCTGCTCAGAACCATCTTCTCGCAATGGAATTTCATAATAATGCTGACCAGCAAGTAACATATTGGTGTCAATGACAAAAAACTCCACATCATTGCCGGGCTCCCCTTGTTTAAAGCTATAATACCCTTTTTTATCCATGTGAAAATTAGCTTGCTTTGACATCCATGCCGTTTGTAGTGCCACCCCTTTTCTTGATGTTTTCCAATCGTGATTGCCAAGCGCCGAGTAAACCACCAGCGAGTTTTTTTCTTCAAACAGCGGTTTAAGTGGCGTTAAAATGAGGTCGCCCATGCGTTGTTCATCGTCTTTGCCATCATTTGCATCAGCACCATCTGGGTATATGTTATCACCGAGCTGAATAGCAAATTCACAATTAGCGGTTTTGCATAAAGTAGCCATCGCCTGTCCGACTGCTTTAGCACCGCTTTGCTCAGTCGCAATATTTGTATTTGGGTAAACAAAAATTGGCGCATGGTTAAACTCAGCTAATGGTCGATTGTCATCTAGCCAATCTTGCTTCTCAGCTGCAATAAATTCGCGCTTGTTTTTTGGATTTTCAATATGTTTTTGTTTTGGGTATTCCGGGCTGTAGCCGCCATCACCAAATGCCAAAAAGCTGATTGTTGAAGTATCGTTGCTTTGCTCTTGTGAATAGCTGGCAGCTGAGTATAAAACAAAAGTAAGCGTTGCTATTATTATACATTTTTTCATAAAAATGCAGCCAGCTTGCACTGGCTGTCTCCATCATTCTACAGCGAATTAAAACTCACACCAAACTCAAAAGAGCGGCCATAAGTTTCATATTGATAGTTGTAATCACGTGTACCATGAAACAAGTAGTACGCTTCATCGGTTAGATTTATTGCATTAAAATACAATTGATACTGCTCTGTCATATGGTACTTAGCACTAATATCTAGCTGCATGTGGGCATCTTGATAAACACGACGATCATTGTCTACAAACTGAAAGTTTTTGCTTTTATAACTTACGCTCAAACGGGTGCTGAATACGTTATTTTCATAGCCCAACATCACATTACCAACCGTATCTGACTGATTTTGAAGCTTATCATCGGCATCAATGAATGTACTATTGGCACTAAACATAATCCCATTGGTAAAGTTTTTACTATACGCAAGCTCTACCCCGCTTAAGCTTGCCGAACCACCATTGCGTGCTTGCATCACTTCCTTATACCCAGCCCACTGATTTTGAGCCTGCACTTGCTCTATCGCGATAAAATTAGCAATATCTTTGTAAAATAAGCCTGCTGAGATAATACCAATACCTGATGGGTAGTACTCAATTGAAAAGTCAAGGTTATCTGATTCATACGGGTTTAACTGTGGATTACCAACTTCCGCTTTACGTTCAATCTCTACCACACCGTCATCTAATGTAGTTTCAGTCTCAATCAGTGCAAAAGCAGCTGAATCAGAGAATTTTGGCCGCGCAATAGTATTTGTATAAGCAAAGCGAGTAACTAAATTGTCGCGGTGGTCATATCGCAAAGTAAGGTTAGGTAACAAATGATTGTAATCTTTGTTGGCTTGCCAAGTGTTTATTTCTGTGTGCAGTGAATCAGTCACTTCATTTTTTATTAACTCAACTTTATTACCTTGAGTATTAAATTCAGTTGCTTCGAAGCGCACACCAGTAATTACCTGCCATTGTCCAATATCAAGTGTTAGCATGGCATAAGCTGAGCTGATTTGTTCCTCAGAGCGATAACTCCGCCCTTGGCTTTCAATATCACTTTCTAGCTGGTTTAAATCAAATCCACTGCGATTTTGTAATACATAGCTTTTCAACGCGTTTTGACTAAGTCCTGGACCAAACTTACCCAAACTATAATCAGGCTCTACTGCTGCAAATTGCACAGCGGTTATATCGTCAAATCCCCCATCGAAAACCAATGCATTAACATCGTTATACTTTTCGCGCTTATTATATTTTGCGCCAAACTTAAGTTGACCATTGTAATTAGCAAGCACTAAGTCTTTGCTGATGTCTAGTCTAAAGCTTTTCGATTCATCATCGCTAAAGTTATTTTCGTAAACCACTTCATCTAGCGAAAAGTTATTCAATTCATATGCATTATTACTAGCACTGAGTATGGGTTCTTCACCTAAGCTTGCATAACCAAGCCATAAATCATCCGCCTCAAAACTCGTATCGAGACGATTAGGTTCTTTTTCTTCAGACTTCGAGTAGCCAAGACTATATTCAATTAGCCAGTCTTTAAATTGCTGCTCAGATCCTGCAACAATAGACAAAACCTGCTGCTCCTCAAACCTATCTTTGGTATCCCTATCCATTGCTGCAGAGGAAAATGCCGCAGAGTTTGACGAATACATACCTGCAGCTAAGTCTCCTTTATCAAACTTATATTCATTTCTGAGGCGAAATTCATCATCAGAAAACTCGCTATAAAGTGCACGCAGGTAATAACTGTTAGCGTTATCGTCGCGTAAATCAAAATTGATGGCACCACCGAGTCGTTCACGAGTGATTGTATAGTGACGCTGCTCAACTTCCTCAGCAGAGAGCATAGTTACTTCTTCGCCACTGGTGTCTTCTAAGGTCATACTCTGCCAACCACCATCGGTTTCCATGTTATGAGAACCAAACTTTCGCTCAGACCAAGAAATCGCTGAGGCAATCCCTAAGTCGTAATCTTGAGTTAGTTCAAAAATATCACTAAAACTTGCCGACAATTTGGGACTATTTTTTTCTACTTGTTCGTTATAGGTTGCCTGTATATTTGCACTATAACTGCGTCCATCTCGGTCAAACGCACTGAGGCTTTTCACTTCAATACTGCCACCGATTGCAGAAGCATCCATGTCTGGTGTAACTGTTTTGCTTACCTCTAAGCTTTGGATCAGTTCGCTAGGTATCACATCCATTGCAACACTTCGAACGCCTTCTTCTGGTGAAGGAACATTAGCACCGTTAATGGTGACATTATTGAGGTTTGGGTCAATACCTCGAATACCAACAAAACGCCCTTCGCCTTGGTCACGCTGAATAAACATGCCAGGTAAACGTTGTAGTGCTTCCGCAGCATTTTGATCCGGTAACTGACCAATAGAGTCGCTGCTTACAATCGACTTTATTCCTAAGGCATTTTTTTGACGATTAAGTGCGCCAGCTTGGCCGGCTCGATGGCCAATAACAATCACATCTTCAAGCATTAAATCATCTTGCGATTGCAACACGATATCTGCCTTGACGATGCCAGTATTAGTGACAACCACTTTTTGCTCTGTTGCTTGTGCACCAATATAGTCAACCACTAATGTATAAGTGCCTGATGGCAAATTAGATAATTTAAACGACCCATCTCTTGCACTTACGGTACTTCTACGTAATTCTTTAACGGTAATTTTTGCACCTTGAAAATAAACATCATGCGCTTGGCTTGCTACTGTGCCTTCAATAGTATTAGCTAAACTTGATGAGGCGAATAATGCACAGGCAAGGCTCAGTGCTATTTTGGATTTTGAAAAATTTGACGGGTTCATTGTTACTCTCTAATTACAAGGTGATAAGCGCGAACTATCATTCGCTTTGTTGGCACCGCACAGTAGAGAATAGATATGTATAAAATATGTCACTACATTAGCAATTAACCTAAATTACACCAATAAAAACTAAAAGAGCGCTGTTTTGAGCCATTTTAACCCCCTTTATTAAGCGGTTATTTTATTTATTTGGTGCATTAGTGCATAAAGTCGACATGATTGTCATATTTTTACACTGTTGCATGAGCTATTCTAACCCTGTCGTCTAAAACAGCTTTTAAGTAATACTGTTGCCTCTATCTAGCTATGAAGCCATTAATTATATGCAATCAAACTTTTTAAAATTACATACCCAGCTATGGGGTATTTTATTGCTGTGTATCTTATTAACCACTTTTGCTGTTGCAGCATTGGCCCCCCTTAAGCCTATCGATCAAATCAAATGGCTCGATTGTTTAGGCGAAGGAGGCATCGCATTTATGACATTACTATGGTTAGTGGCAACGCTGCTTTCTAGGCCTAAAGGTAAGGTCACACAGCTTTTATTTAGTGGTTTAACAGCAATGCATATATCGATGTTGCTCGATTTTCTTGATGAATTTTATAACTTTGATCACGCCCCTTCGTGGCTCGGTGGATTAGAAGCTTTTCCTGCATTAATTGGTATGGTTTTAATGAGTATTGCGATGTATTTTTGGTATCAAGAACAGCAAATAATTAACTTTATGCTAAATAAAAAAGAGCGTTTTTATCGAGAGCATGGGTTAACAGACTTTATTAGCGGGCTGTATCGCGCGGACTATATGAAACAGCAAATAGACAAAGAGCTACTCACCCTAAAACACCACAACATCCAATTTTCTCTAGCATTAATTGATATTAAAAATTTTTCAAAATTTAATACCAAGTATGGCACGACCAAAGCAAACAGTTTACTGGCAGATATTGGACAGATTATTTTATTGAACTTACGTGATGGTGACTTGGCGTGTCGATACGCAAGTGATCGATTTATTATATTAATGCCTAACACCAATTTGCCCTCGGCCAACCAAGTTATCGCGCAGGTATCAAGTATGGTCTCACAACACACACCTTATTCTAAAGGCCATACAATTACAGGTTGTAGTAATGTGCATTGGTTATGTGTTCAAGCGCAAATAAATGAACAACAAGATAGTTTATTATCGCGCCTAAACAGCCAACTAAATGAACAAAAGTCGACACTCTGATGAGTCGTTTTTTTGAAATAAATGACTCGGTTTTTACTGCTCATTCACTTATTTTACCTATTGTTGAAATGGCATCGCAACGCGGTATCGCACCTGATAAAATATTAAAAGGCTCAAAACTATTTTACACAGACTTAAACAGTCATTATAAAAAAATAAGTTTTGCACAACTTCACACGGTTATATTCAATACGACCAAACTACTAAGCGCAGAAGGGATCAGTTTCTTGTTAAGTGAAAGATTATTTCACAGCATGCCAAGCAACGCTCTGCAAGCGCTATTGCATGCAGCTCATTTGCAGCAAATGTTTAGAGTGAGCCAACTACGTCAGTTTGAGCTATTTCCTTACATGTTTGCTACCAGCTATCGCAGCCCAAATCAGGTGCATTTTGTGATCAACTTTGCTATTTCGGAGCCAGTTTTAGAAGTACGATGCTTTTTTTATGAATTGCTTGCTGGGTTAATCGAATGCTTACTCAAGTGGCGTTTTAATACTCAACCAAAAACCGCTGTAAAACAGCACAAACTCCATATAAGATTTCCTATGGAACAACCTGCCTACATAGAACAGTTTCACAGCCATTTGAACAGCGACTATTGCTTTTCACAACCCGCATTTATGATATCGCTGGAATCTATAATGTTACGGCAAAAGCATGCGGATTCATTACCTGCAATGACCCGGTTTTATCTTAAACAGCCGATACTTTCGCAGCCAATGATAGGGTTTAAACAACACATAAGCCAACTCATTACGCAAATGCCCAAAGCCACCAGCGAGCAAATCGCTCAGCAGTTAAACATCAGTAGCGCAACTTTAAAACGTAAGCTTAAACAACACAATACGACATTGAAAACACTCAAAGATGAATTACAAAAACAGCAATCATTGATATATATTACTGAACGGGGTTATTCAAACGAACAAGTGGCCACCGCACTGGCATTTAACGATATCACTAATTTTCGTCGTGCATTTAAGCGTTGGACAGGTAAAACCCCCAGTGAGCTTAGAGCCTGTATCAGCAAATCAATCACTCATTATTAAAGCTCTGCTTGTATTCTTCATAGCAATGAAACTCATGCCATAATCTGTTTATAACTCAATACGCTCGCCTTCATTTAAGATAATCAACGGGGTCTTACTGTGAATTTGCGGGTACTGACCTAGTAATCTAAACAACGGAGCATGGCTACTTTTATCCCCCATTTTCCAAGACGCATTACCATATCCCCATGGGATCATCACTTTACAATTTAGTTCTTGCGCAGCATAAAGAGCGTCTTCAGGTGTCATATGTACTTTTCGATACCACCGTCCCGCTGTTTTATGAAAGTACGAAGCTATTGGCATTAAACAGACATCAAAACCGTCAAATCGTTTTGCTATTTCAGCAATATGCTCTGAGTACCCCGTATCTCCGGCATAAAACAAGCGTTTGTTATTTGATTCAATCACCCACCCACCCCACAAGCTGGCGTCATTATCTTCTGTTATATATGGCACAATGATCCGGCTACTAAAATGATGCGCTGGCACAAAGTGCAGTGTTGATCCATTTATCTTCGCTGATGAGAACCAAGGCATTTGTGTAATTTGATAGCCATCATCAGGGAAGTATTCAGCAAAGCCAAGCGGAGTGAAAAAATGCACTTTATTACCAAGCGACTTTATTGTTTGCGTACTAAAATGATCGTAATGAATATGAGAGTAAACCACGCCATCAACCCCCGACTCTAGGTCACTTGGCCACGGCACTTCATTTCGATAAAAGCCGCCGGTTAATTTGAACCCCAAGTCTATTGGCCAATCAAATTGATGCTTTACTGGGTCTATCAAAATTGTTTCACCACTTGGTGTTTGAATTGAAAATGTCGCATGTCCTAACCATTGCAACCGATATCCAGATTTACGCTCTAAAATAGGATTATTACCAATGTATTGGCACTGCTCCATACCCTGTTCACACTCAATAAGTGGTGTTTTTGGATAGCAATCTTTTATACAACTTACGGGATACTGCTTAGGCATTTTATAAAAGTTATCAAACCGATGCTGATAACCTGGATTACTATTATATACCGTTACCTGATCTGCAGATGTTACTGTTTTAACATGATTGGGAGTTGTACAAGCACTTAAAAAGATACTTGCCAAAAGAATCTGATATTTCATTTTTTCTAAACCTGATAAAATTTAACTTTCTCACATATGTCCGCATAGCGTTGCTTTGTTAAATTGGCTTAGCCAGTGCTTTTAAAACAAGCTGGGCAGTCAAACTGCCCATATGTAACCCGCTGGCATTAATCCTTTTTATACAGTGCTTCAATTGTTTTTGACGCCAAGCTGTTCGCATTAATCATATACCCTACGAGCGCTGAAGACGGTGCATCAGGTAAAGGCAGTTTAGCGACACCTAATGCATGAATTGTAAACTGATAGCGATGTACACCATGACCTTTTGGTGGACAGGCTCCCCCAAAACTGGTATTCCCATAGTCATTTTTAATTTGTTTCGCCCCCTCTGGCAAGCCTGTATTTTTTGCAGTGCCGACACCTGAACCTAATGACTCTACTGTACTTGGAATATCAACAACCTGCCAGTGCCACCAACCACTGCCTGTTGGAGCATCAGGGTCATAAGCTGTAATGGCAAAGCTCTTTGTTTGTTTAGGTGCATCCTGCCATCGTAAATGTGGTGAAAGGTTATCACCATCGCAGCCGAACCCCTTAAACTCCTGCTGCTTGCTCATAAACTGGCCATCTTTAATGTCATGGCTAGATAACTCAAATGCATGAACACTCATTGTAAGTGCAAGGGTTAATAATAGAGCGGCATTAATTCTGTTTTTCATGGAATTTCCTTTTTATTTATTGGCTAATTATTTGTTGATTTAAAGCATAACGACCATTCATTACTAACGTTACCCATAATCAACCAACTATTAGCCCTAATCTTTCATTTTGGTTCGCAATAGCGCTGATGGTGTCAATCCAAAGTGCTTTTTAAATTTTTCGGTAAATTTAGACTGCGAATCAAAGCCACAAAGTGATGCAACATGCCCTATCGTATATTGTTTAGTCTGTAGAAGATGAAGACCTTGTGCCATTCTGGTTCGGTCTTTTATTATTTGAATACTCGTGCCTTCAAACTTAAGTTTTCTGCGCAATGAGGATTCACTCATCGCCAAAGTACGACACAGCTGTGAGACACTCATATGTAGCTGTGGACTTTGCTGAAATAGCTCATGCACTTTATGGCCCAAAGAAGTATGTGGCTTTATTGATAACACATCATTAAAACCCAGCTCCTTTAAAAACCATAAAACCTCACGCTTTCTCATTGTAAATATGTCATTTGATGCCCATAACGAGCTTTGTATAAACTGAGTCAAGCAAGACTCGAAACGAGCACACACCTGACCACTAAAGTGTGAAACCTCTTTGGTTACGCTCTGATACCCTGTAAAAACATCAAAATCAGATGGTTCGAACTCTATTAATAACGCATGATACGCGTCATTATCAGGTATATTTCGCATATCTATATTTAAGCTGTTAGCAAGAAAAATAAATTGTTGTTGGCAATACATCTGTTGAGTGTGACCCAAGGCCTTGCTACCTTGTAAAATAATGATCAGTAATGGCTTGGTAATTGGAACGTCTAACAACTTTTGTTCAAAATATGAATGATAAACACTAAACGGTTGAGGCCTGTCCGCGCTCTTTATTTGCTCAAGCAACGCTTGCAATGTTTGCAATGTTTGCAATGTTTGCATCACGATAACCTCCTACCTCAGTATTAATATAACAGTTGTTGCTTAATCTCTAATATGACCGGGATAACTGACAACACCAACAACAATGCCATAGTATTGTTAAACACGCTTCGGTATTTATTGTTAGACAAAGCGCGTTTAAGCAATGAACCAAAAAACAGCCATAGTCCAACACAAGGAAAAGATACCAATAAAAATATCGCTGCAATCACTATATTTTGCTCTATATTACTTGCGCCTACCGTTGTAAATGCAGCCACCGCACCCGAAGCAACTACCCATGCTTTTGCATTTACCCATTGATACAGTGCGCCATTGAAAAACGACAAAGGCAATGGTTTTATGTCAGCTGAAATGGGAAGTGATGAACGACTGATCACCCAAGCCAAATATAACAAATAACTAACGCCGATTATTTTTATGATTAGATGAAGGTTTGGGTAAAGTATAAAGACTTGCATAAAGCCAAAGCTCACTACCAGCAACATGATGGCAAAACCGATGCAGATACCACAAAGAAGGGGAATACTCTTTTTAACACCAAAATTAACACCTGAGGTCATAATAAGTACGTTATTGGGCCCTGGCGTAACTGATGCAGATACAGCAAAAAGAAAAACAGCAAGTATATATTCCATGTAATACGCCTTCCCTTATTAACTTGTTATAGATGGGTAATTTAAACAACAAATTAGCCTTTACATAGTTTTTGATGATTGATACTTGCTGATCTTTCATCAACAGGCAAGATGCGAGGAATATGAACAATAATACTTTGCGAAGCAATGTAAACAATCCAATTTATCTCACGTGCTAATGGGAATATTCCCTTGCCGTTATTTCCAAATAGCCAAAACTGGCCAATGATTGCATCTGCAATACTCGCCAAAACTAAACCTAAAGAAATAACCCATATACATATTGGCGCTTTATTAAAGCCATAAGCTAATAGTAATAAAACCCCACACAGTGCCGGCAACGAGATGACTAAGCTGTAAAAAAAAGCCATACTAATAATGTATACACCACTGCCTAAAATAACCATATTAGTGTAACTTAACGTTGCTAACAGCAGTGAACCGATTACACATACTAATAATACTTTTGGTTGGTAAAATTGCAATAAGATTTGCATTAAAGCCACAACAATAAGTAAGTACCCTGGGCCAAAAAACCATATAGAGTCAATTAAGTAATCATGCTTTATAACATCTCCTTTGCCGTAATACTCGCCACCTAAATTAAAGTTAACGATATCGCCTAGCACACAAAAAACCAAAGCAATGAAACACAAAACTGCTAATCTAAATTGTGTTTTACTGGTCCGTAAATAGTGCGCAATGAGAAAGCTGTTGACTACCAACAAGCATAAAGTTAACAGCTCAAAACCAAAAATATAATAGCGAGACTGACTATTCGATACTGACCAATAACCCAGCATACCACCTATTGCGTCTATTACTGCACACATAAACGCAATCAACGAAATAATAATATGCTTGCTCAAAATCAACTTTCCTTAGACTTTTAGTTATAACTGATAGCGAAATAAATTACCGATAATTACTTTATATCTGCATAAAGTGATTATATAGAAACATTACTAAAACTGCTTAAACCCTATATCATTGTACCCGAAGAGTACATAGATAGAGTTTAGGTTCATCTTTGTTAGATCTTATGTGCTGGCACACTATTTAGTCGTTTATTTATTATTTGGGGAGGCACAATACAGCCAACCAAAAAACTTATTAAATGGATAAAACAATATACTAAAGACAATAAAGCTGATTGATATAGAAACAACATCAAGCGAGCCAATAAAGAAACTATAATTTACTTCAAAGCCATCCAAAGAAGATGTAGCAAAGCCACTCGCAAATGCTGCGGACATTAAACCAGCAAAGTTTGACCCACCTTCTTTAACTTTAGATTCAGACATAAATACCTCCGTGTAAATTTAAAAGTGCTAACGAGCCTGTATAATTTCCCATTTTTAAAAATTGTTCTAAATTAAACCTCAAAACACAATTCTATGGGTTATAAAATAAAACTGAAAACTTTTTTAGAAGCACTCAAGCAATTATATAAGGATTACCGTGAATGCTTGTAGCTCATTAGCAATTGTGGGGATCCCTCAGAACTTGACCCCTTTATATCTTTCATATATGACCTGTTTAGCTATACCATAGCCTTAAACTAAAGCTTAAGAAAACGACTCAAATATTAGATTGTGAAAAGTACCAGTGATTTTGGTCTGATAAGTTTTAAATGAATGACGGCATCTACTTTCATAAGATGCCGATTATCGAACATATCAATTAACTTTGATTATGGCTCCATTCCACATCGCCAAACTCGAACAACCTTATTCTCATATCGACAATTTGTCTCTACAACACGTTCGTGTGTTTCGGTAATTAACTGATCGCGAGTATTTGCAATGGTGCCAGTATAATCATACCAGCCGATGGTTCTAAATCCATCTGGTTTGGTATACCAATAAGTGCCACTCTCATGCATATATTTTGAACTTGGACATGCGCTACTTTCACTCACCTGAGTATAAAAGCTTGTGTATCTAATAGGAGATAATGGAATATCTGGAGTGTTCCATAAATGCCCAAGATAAATATGACCATAATAATCGCAGTCACGGTGTGTAGTAGTGTATGTTTCCGTTTCTCTATCACACACTTTGACTCGTTGTGTTTCATACGACCAGTGGCCACCGCCTCCTGGGCAATGTGGCAGCGCGTTTACACTTACACTACCTAGTACAATCATAGAAGCGAGAGAGGTTAGTATTATTGTTTTCATATATTTCCTTCATATTTTATAGTTGTTTGCAACTTCATAGGTTCAACCCTTTTAGCTGCTCGTTAGTAAAAATATTCTTTATTTAAGTTAGCTTATCCGTATTACGATAACGTTTGGAAATGCATATGGGCTTACTGAAATACTCAAACTTGTATCTGTAGCATATTTTTTTATCTGTTTATCATCGAGCTGCTCTAACATACTTGTTTTATAGTTCGGTGTATTAATAAATAAAAACGTCATTGTATTCCTGTATTAAAGTCGATGAATTATTAAGAGGCTGCAGGTTAAATTTCTGTAGTTGTTGCCAATAATCGAAGTCTTTTTGAGCTTTATCAAAGAGCAAAGCGTCACTTTTAGTATGCTTATCTTTACTTAGAACGAAGCGGTTAGCCAACTGAATAACCGCTGGTTTGACAGAGTAATTTGCGAACTGTATTTCAACATCTTCTCTCGTGTATTGCAAAGCTAGCTCTTTATGCAGGTCTAAAGTGGACGGTATTAAGTCGTTGTTATTATTTAGTAATGCTTTAGATGGCGTCGTGAGTGAAACTTGTTTATGCTGTTCAAGTTGCAGATTCATATTATTATTTTGTTTCTTAAGTTCAAATAGTGCTTGTGTAAGCACCTGCACCTTTGCGCTATTATCGGAAGTAGTGGCATTAGGTTTGTTATTTTTCAGTAACAGCAAACTTAAAATACTACCTACGACTGCTCCTACAGCAAACGTAAGGGTATATTTTTGGAACACCCTTATCTCAACTCTAATAAATTATGCATTGAATTTATCTAAACTTACAAACTATTGACATTTAATTGTTTAGTAAGTAAACAGTGTTGAGATATATAATCATTTTAATAAGCAAAATGCTAGCACTTTGTGGTTTTTTTGATGTATTTTTGTTAGTAATTTACCGTACTTCATTATCGCTATCCATGACTTGTTGTTAAGGACGCAAAATTGCGAAAAGACAGTAATAAATTAACTATAAATTAACTAGACAGCCATTATTAAATTATCAAACAATGGACACGCAAATCCAGTACCTTTGATATTTCTATGCCAAAAGTACATCTTTACTACTATTTTTAGTTTTATCCGAGGGCTTAGGAGGTAATTGCAAAAAGTTAGGTGCGGTTTTACCTACTTTGTCAGCATAGTTTTAGCTGCCTACCTTTTGGCCAGATAGATAAAAGATAGACAACGAACACAAAAAAAGCCGCGGCCTTACGGCACTGCGGCTTTACAACCAGAATTATTATTGTTTTTTATAAAGCGGCTTCAAGCTCTGGTAACACCTCAAATAAATCAGCGACTAAACCATAATCTGCCACTTGAAAGATAGGTGCATCAGGGTCTTTGTTAATGGCTACAATCACTTTAGAGTCTTTCATACCCGCTAGGTGCTGAATAGCACCACTAATACCCACAGCTATATATAAATCAGGTGCAACGATTTTACCCGTTTGCCCTACCTGCATATCGTTTGGCACAAAGCCCGCATCTACAGCGGCACGAGATGCACCAATTGCAGCGCCCAACTTATCTGCTATGCCATTAAGTAACGCAAAATTTTCACCATTTTGCATACCACGACCACCTGATATAACCACTGGTGCGGCATTTAACTCAGGCCGTTCTGACTCTGTTTGCTCAATGCCAACAAATTCACTTAAGGTATTACTTATGTTCATTGATAGAGGTTCTATGTTACATGCCCCCTGCTCGCCTTGTGTATCAAAAGCACTGGCACGCACAGTAATAATTTTTTGTGCCTCGTTCGATTTTACCGTCGCAATGGCGTTACCTGCATAAATTGGCCGCTTAAACGTATCTGCATCAACAACACTGATAATCTCTGAAATTTGCGACTTATCAAGTAATGCACTTACTCGTGGTAAGGTGTTTTTACCCGTCGTTGAAGCACTGGCTAAAATATGTGTATAACTGGGTGCAAGTTCAACAATAAGACCTGCTGTGTTTTCAGCCAATTGATGCTCAAAAGCGGTGTTATCTGCAACGCGTACATTATTTACACCTGCAATTTGTGCTGCACTGTTTGCAACATCAGCAACGTTAGTACCTGCAACTAAAACATCAATATCACCACCAATAGCAACAGCCGCATTAACTACTTTTGCTGTTTCAGGCTTTAGTTGACCATTTTCATGTTCTGCAATAACTAATACACTCATGAGATCACCTTCGCTTCAGTCTTTAGTTTTGTTACTAGTTGTTCAACACTCTCTACAATCATACCTGCTTCTCGTTTAGCGGGTTCTTCAACTTGTAGTAGCTCAACCCGTGGGGCAAGGTCAACACCTAGGCTATCTGCCGCCATAACATCAAGTGGCTTACGTTTGGCCTTCATAATGTTAGGGAGTGAAGCGTAACGTGGTTCATTTAAACGTAAATCTGTGGTTACAATGGCTGGCAACGATAAAGAAACCGTTTGCAACCCGCCATCAACCTCACGAGTTACTTGCGCCTTATTGCCTTCAAGCACGACTTTAGAAGCAAACGTGCCTTGGCTGCGACCCGTTAATGCAGCAAGCATTTGACCTGTTTGATTATTATCAGAATCAATTGATTGTTTACCAAGAATAACCAGCTCTGGTTGCTCTTGTTCAACCAGTTTGGCAAGTAGCTTTGCTACATGTAATGACTCAAGCTTAATGTCAGTTTCGATGTGAATCGCCTTGTCAGCACCTAATGCCAAAGCGGTACGAAGCTGCTCTTGACATGCTTTATCACCGATTGAGACGGCAATAACTTCATTAGCCGTACCTGCTTCTTTTAAGCGAATAGCCTCTTCTACTGCAATTTCACAAAATGGGTTCATCGCCATTTTAACATTGGTTAAATCAACATCGCTGTTGTCTGGCTTAACTCTTGCCTTGACGTTGTAGTCAATCACTCGTTTGATTGGCACAAGTACTTTCATGGTTGCTCCATCATCTGGTTATTCTTACAGCTGACGCATACGTCAACATAATTATTTTATGGAATCAGACTACTTCCTGTTGACGTAAACGTCAACCTAAAATAACCTTACTTTAACGTAATAAAAACTAAAGCCTCTTTTTAGTTAATACACCGTCAAATATAGTGAGGTTAAAATGGTTGAACGTGAAACCATGGAATTCGATGTTGTGGTTGTCGGCGCAGGCCCTGCAGGTTTGTCATGCGCAATTCGATTGGCACAACAGGCACAGCAACAAGAAAAAGAACTGATGATCTGTGTCGTAGAAAAAGGCTCAGAAGTGGGCGCGCATATTTTGTCAGGTGCGGTTTTTGAGACCAAAGCACTAGATGAGCTGCTACCTAACTGGAAAGAAAAAGGGGCACCAATCAGTACACAAGTTACGCAAGATGATACTTATTTGTTTAAAGATAAAGATAGCGCCATAAATATTCCCCATCTCGCAGTACCAAAAACGTTTAAAAATCGCGGTAACTATATTGTCTCTATGGGTAATGTTTGTCGCTGGCTTGCTGAGCAAGCAGAACAGTTGGGCGTTGAAATATTTCCTGGATTTAGCGCGCATTCCTTAATTGTTGAAGACGATGAAGTTAAAGGTATTATCACAGGTGATATGGGTGTTGATAAAGACGGGCAACCAAAAGACAGTTATATGCCGGGTATGGAGCTGCGTGCTAAATACACGGTATTTGCTGAGGGGTGTCGTGGTCACTTAGGAAAGCAATTAATCAGCCAATTTGCACTTGATAAAAATGCAACACCGCAACACTACGGGATTGGCTTTAAAGAGATTTGGCAAATTGACCCAGCCAAACATAAAGAAGGTACTGTAGTACATGGTACAGGTTGGCCACTTGATAACAACACCCATGGCGGTGCATTTATGTATCATGCTGAAAATAATCAGGTTGTAGTAGGTCTAATTATTGACCTCAATTACAGCAATACCTATTTAAGCCCTTTCGATGAATTTCAACGCATGAAACACCATCCTGTATTCGCCAAAGTATTAGAAGGTGGAGAACGTATTTCTTATGGGGCCCGCGCGATTGCCAAAGGGGGATTAAATTCTCTGCCAAAAATGCATTTTGCAGGTGGTTTGTTAGTCGGCTGTGACGCTGGCACCTTAAACTTTGCCAAAATTAAAGGCAATCATACTGCTATGAAATCTGGCATGTTAGCGGCTGATTGCATTTTAGAAGCATTAAATACTGAGCAACCACAGGCTGATTTAGAAAACTTTGCTGATAAGTTTAAATCTAGCTGGTTATATGATGAACTTTATCAATCTCGTAATTTTGGCCCTGTTTTACATAAATTTGGTAGAATTTTAGGCGGCGCTTATAACACGCTCGATCAAAATATTTTCTCTGGTGCTTTGCCGTTTACCTTTAAAGACGAGCAACCTGATCATAGTGTGTTAAAGCCAGCGTCTGAATGCGAGCAAATAAGCTACCCTAAACCTGATGGCAAATTAAGCTTTGATAAACTGTCTTCAGTATTTTTATCAAATACAAATCACGAAGAATCTCAACCGTGCCATTTACAACTAGCTGATACCAGTATTCCAATCACCGTTAATTTTGCAAAATTTGCTGAGCCTGCACAGCGTTATTGTCCAGCGGGTGTTTACGAAATAAACGAGAACGAACAAGGTGAAAAGCTATTTGTGATCAACGCGCAAAACTGTGTGCATTGTAAAACCTGCGACATCAAAGATCCTAGCCAAAACATCACTTGGGTCACGCCTGAAGGCGCTGGGGGTCCAAATTACCCAAATATGTAGTTAAATTAATTCAATTGTATCAAACCCAAATTGCGAAGGGCTTTACAGCCCTTTTTTGTACTTTGCCAACCCTACCAGCAAAAATCTAAATATTGCATATACTTAATCAAAATGATGCAACCTTGAGTAATACACTATGAGCGGAAATTCCGAAGTCGTTTTTAGATTTTTAGCAGAGCCTACTGATGTGAACTTTGGTGGTAAAGTACACGGCGGTATTGTTATGAAGTGGATAGATCAAGCAGGATATGCCTGTGCAGCAGGTTGGAGCGGCAGTTATTGTGTTACCGTATCCGTTGCTGGTGTGCGCTTTAAACGCCCTATTCTCGTTGGTCAAATTGTTGAGGTAACAGCACAAATTGCCCATACGGGTAAAACTAGCATGCAAATATTTATTCGCGTACGCTGTGGTGATCCACAAAAACAATCATTAGTTGAAAGTAACCATTGTATCATTAGCTTTATCGCAATGGATAAAGCTGGTTATTCTGTGCCTGTTCCGCACTTTGAAGCAACAACGCCAGAACAAAAAAAACTTGAAGTATATGCAATTAAAATGAAAGAAATAGCCATTGAAACTGAGTCACTGTTACATCGCACCATTGATGAATAAAAGCATTAGCTTTTAGCATGACCACAGGGTTCAATGGTATGAGAGCATAGATAAACCAGTACATACGCGCTACAATCTCGGCCGCCTATATTTTCAAACATAACGAAAGAGACACAGTGCAAAGCTATCAAATTCAGCCTATTGGACATATTCAATCACCTTATAAACAAAAATTTGCTATTCCGCGCCAACCTAGATTGGTGCCACAAGCGCAAGCAAAGTTGATATTTTGTGACGACTTTAACCGTGAAGAGTTTGTGCGTGGTATTGATGAGTTTAGTCATTTATGGCTCTTGTTCCGTTTTCACGAAACGGCAGACAAAGGCTACTCAGCACTGGTACGTCCACCACGTTTAGGTGGTAATGAGCGCAAAGGTGTATTTGCAACTCGAGCAACCTTTCGCCCAAATGGCATAGGCATGAGTGCAGTTAAGCTCGAAGGTGTAGAATACAAAAATGGTCAATTGGCACTCCTGCTCTCGGGTATTGATTTGCTAGATGGTACGCCTATCGTTGATATCAAGCCCTATTTGCCCTACTCGGATGCAATGACAGACGCCAGCGCAGGATTTGCCGACACACGCCCAGAAACACATATGACTGTCAGCTTTAGTGAACAGGCAGAGCAATTTATAGCCAAGCAAACCCAGTATCCTCAGCTACGAGCGTTTATCGCCAATGTGCTTAAACAAGACCCTCGCCCAGCCTATAAAAAACAAAAACAACAAACCCAGTTTTATGGCATGAGCCTATACAATTTCAACATTCGCTGGCAAGTAGACGGTGAGCACAATCAAGTGATTGAGATAACCCAAGAATAAACACTTTGTGTAGCGACGTGGCGCTGATAAACTACGCGCTATTATTACCAAAAACAATTACATTACGAGCGGAACCATCATGCGTACCAGTCAATATATTTTGGCAACTTTAAAAGAAACGCCATCAGATGCTGAAATTATCAGCCACCAGTTAATGCTACGTGCGGGTATGATCCGCAAACTTGCTTCGGGTTTATACACTTGGCTGCCATCAGGCTTAAAAGTACTACGCAAAGTAGAGCAAGTTGTACGTGAAGAAATGGATAAAGCTGGCGCCATTGAAATGTTAATGCCAGTGATCCAGCCTGCTGATCTGTGGCAAGAGTCTGGTCGCTGGGAGCAGTTTGGTCCAGAACTGTTACGTATCAACGACAGACATAACCGTCCATTTGCACTAGGTCCTACACACGAAGAGGTGATCACTGACTTTGTGCGTAAAGAGATCAACAGCTACAAGCAACTACCTATTACTTTATATCAAGTGCAAACTAAAGTTCGTGACGAAGTGCGTCCTCGTTTTGGTGTTATGCGTGCTCGCGAATTTACCATGAAAGATGCTTACTCTTTTCACTTAACAGAGGAATGTTTGGCGCAAACATATCAGCGTATGCATCAAGCATACTGTAATATATTTGAACGCTTAGGTCTTGACTACCGTCCTGTTATCGCTGATACCGGGTCAATTGGTGGAAGCGTTTCGCATGAATTTCATGTTTTGGCTGAATCTGGCGAAGATGCTATCGCGTTTAGCTCAGAAAGTGACTATGCGGCAAATATCGAAAAAGCCGAAGCACTAGCCCCTACTGAAGCCCGCCCAGAGGCAAGTAAAGAACTAAACACGTTTGCCACACCTGAAGCAAAAACAATTGCTGATTTAAAAGCAAAGCATGGTGTAAAGCCACACCGTGGCGTTAAAACTTTAATTGTTTATGGTACACCTGATGAAAATGAACAACGCGGATTAGTTGCACTGGTTGTGCGTGGCGATCATGAACTAAATGAGCTAAAAGCAGAAAAACATACATTAGTTGATTCACCGCTTGAAATGGCCAAAGAAGAAGATATTTTTGCTGCTATTGGCGCACACCCGGGCTCACTTGGCCCTGTTGGGCTTAACATGCCAATTATTGTTGACCGAAGCGCTGCTGTGATGGCTGACTTTGTGGCAGGTGCGAACAACAATGGCGAGCACCATAGTGGTATCAACTGGGATAGAGACGTCACTGACTACCAAGTATTCGATTTACGTAATGTTGTTGAAGGCGACCCAAGCCCATGTGGTAACGGTATACTGCAAATTAAACGCGGTGTTGAAGTGGGCCATATATTCCAACTTGGTACGAAGTACTCAGAAGCTATGAACGCGGGTGTGTTAGGCGAAAATGGTAAAAACCAAGTCATGACTATGGGCTGTTATGGTATTGGTGTATCACGTATCGTTGCCGCAGCTATTGAACAAAATAATGATGACTACGGTATTAAATGGACCAAAGCATTAGCACCATTTGAGCTTGCAATTGTACCTATGAACATGCATAAATCACATCGTATTCCTGATATCGCAGAACGCTTATACAGTGAGTTTAAACAAGCAGGTCTAGAAGTGTTATTCGACGACCGTAAAGAGCGCCCGGGCGTTATGTTCAACGATATGGAACTACTCGGTGTACCTTACACATTAGTAATTGGTGAGCGCAACTTGGATAACAATCAAGTTGAGCTTAAAAACCGTCGTACAGGCGAAAAACTCATGCTAGATATCAACGAAGCTGTTGCCGCAATTACAGCACAAATTCGTAGTTAGCGAGTATATTTAGTTTAAAATGCATTTTTAAAAGCAGCAGCTCCATGCTGCTTTTTTGTTATACTACCAACGCGCTCAATAAAGGGCATTTAGAATTAACTCACATATGCTCATCAATAGTAATACGATATAGCTCATTCAAGATCATCAATACTGCCAAATACATCTGATTTTTATCTCATTCTATCGTGTATAGAGTGACTTCGGTATTCAAGTAACTAATTATAAGCGTTAATAAAAACTCAGGTTAAATACATATCGGAGAACAAATATGTCTTTTTGGCTTAAACGCACATTGCATTGCTCTTTACTGGCTTTTTCGGCACTACCTTTATTCACTCAAGCAAGCACGGGGTTGCAAGCAAGTGACATTTTTGAATTGGAATACGCAAGTGATCCGCAAATATCGCCAAATGGTAAAAAAATCATCTATGTGCGAAATAGCAATGATGTTATGAATGATTCAAAAAGGCAAAACTTGTGGCTCGTTGATACACAGTCGGGTGAACAAACTCCGCTTTTTTCAGACCAAAATAGTTATTATCAACCGCGTTGGTCTGCTGATGGCCGTAAAATTGCTTTTGTAAGTAATGTATCAGGCTCGACTCAAGTTCACGTGCATTACTTAGACCAAAACCGAACAGCCTTACTAACTCAGCTCAATACGGGGATCAGTAACCTGACTTGGTCACCAGACAGCAAATGGCTCGCTTTTAGTCAAAAAGTATCACAAAAACCAGCTGTCATTGCTAATATGCCTAGTAAGCCAAACGGGGCTAAATGGTCTGAACCTGCGATTGTAATTGATAGCGCTTACTACCAAGCTGATGGACAAGGTTTAGTTAAGCCCGGTTACCGACACATTTTTGTACTACCGAGTGAAGGCGGAACCCCGCGCCAACTCACTTCAGGTAATTACCATCACAGCGGCAAGTTGGCTTGGCGCCCAGATTCAAGAGGAATCGTATTTTCGGCAAATCGAATTGCTGATTGGGAGTATAAAGCGCTTGAAGGTGATCTCTTTGAAGTAGATTTTGCACGTAACATAAAACAGCTTACCTCATTTGCAGGTAAAGAGCACTCGCCAAGTTTTTCTGAAAATGGCAAACAATTGGCCTATTTAAGCGCATCAGGAGAGCTTAACCCTTATCGTAATCACAAACTAAATATTATGAACTGGCAAAGTAAAACCACGAATATGATCGCAAAAGACTTTGACCGCTCAATTCAAAACCCAGTTTGGGTAAGTAGCTCAAAGCTGGCTATCTCCTATGATGATCATGGTAAACGAAAGCTAGCAACGATCACGACAAAGGGTAAAATCAATGATTTATCTGACAGTTTATCAGGCACCACGTTAGGGCGTCCTTATTTGAGTGGTCACTTCAGCGCCAATTATGATGGTGAAATCACATTTACCAAAGGAAATAGCCAACGTCCTGCGGATGTCGCCTTAACTAGTATAAAAGGTAAAGTCTCACAGCTTACCAGCTTAAATGAAGATCTACTGGCGCATAAATCACTGGGTAAAGTTCATGAACTAACCTATAACTCCTCTTTTGATGGTGAGCAAATTCAAGGTTGGTATATCACCCCTCCCAATTTTGATCCTAAAAAGAAATATCCTTTGTTGCTCGAAATACATGGTGGTCCACACTTAGCCTATGGCCCACATTTCTCCGCTGAATTACAACGTTATGCTGCTCAGGGCTATGTGGTGTTTTATGATAATCATCGTGGCAGTAGCTCTTATGGTGAACGTTTTGCTATGTTATTGAAATATAAATACAGCTCAAAAGAAGATTTCGCGGATCATAATTCAGGGGTGGATGCGATGTTAAAAACTGGGTTCATTGATGAAAAAAACCTATTTATTGCCGGTGGTTCGGCAGGCGGCATTGCTACTGCCTATGCAATTGGCTTAACTGATCGCTTTAATGCGGCAGTGGTTGTAAAGCCAGTAATCAACTGGTTAAGCAAGGTACTTACTGCTGATAGCGGTTTAATACAGATCCCCACTCAATTTCCTGGGATGCCTTGGGATCATGTTGATCATTACTGGCAGCGCTCACCATTGTCTTTGGTTGGCAACGTTACGACACCTACCATGCTCATGACTGGTGAAGAAGATTTGCGAACCCCTATGGCCGAAACGGAGCAATTTTATCAAGCACTGAAACACCGTAAAATAGACTCAGTATTGGTCAAGATCCCCGGTGCACCGCATGGCATTGCAGGGCGACCTTCTCGAATGATCAGTAAAATAGAACACACGCTAGCATGGTTTGAAAAATATAAAAAATAACAACATACTGTTTAAGTTTCGTATTAAGTCGTATCATGCGGCTTAATACGCATTTATTTAATACAATTGATATTATATCCGCAGTGCACAATATCTAATTTACTTCTTTATCAGCAAACATTAATAAATGTATTTGTTGCTCAGATCAAACCACACTCTAGAAGTTCTATGACTTTGAAAACAATACCTACTTGTCAAGTTCTCCTGCAAATAACAACTTTCGTTAACTTGTCGCATTACTGTCATTGCTTGTTCACGTTAGCGCATTAATTTAAATATTATTACGCTTGAGGCCACGGACAATGACTACAACGTACTACCCCAGCATCTGGATTTCAGATGTACATTTAGGCTATAAGGATTGTAAAGCCGATTACTTGTTAGACTTTTTAAATAGCACTCGTTGTGATGTGCTCTATTTAGTGGGTGACATTGTTGACTTGTGGTCAATGAAACGACAATTTTATTGGCAAGCGTCACATTACAAAGTACTTGAATGCATTCAAGCAAAAGCAGAGTCTGGTACTCGGGTTGTTTACATTCCTGGGAATCATGATGAAACTTTCCGAAGCTATGTTGGCAAAAGCTTATTTAACATTGAAGTACATAGAACTTTTATTCATACCACCTCATTGGGTAAAAAGTTTTTGCTCTTACATGGTGATGATTTTGACTCTGCAACTCGCTATAACAAACTTATTAGTATTGCCGGTGACACCGCTTATGACTTTTTATTATTTTTAAACCGCTGGACTAATCGAGTACGCCGACTGTATGGCGGTCACTACTGGTCGTTAGCCTCGTGGCTTAAAAACCGTGTTCACAAGGCACGTGAAGCGATCAGCGCGTTTGAATCTGCTGCAATTCATGAAGCGAAAAAACAAGGTGTAGATGGCATTATTTGTGGCCATATTCATCAACCAGCAATTAAAGTCCAAGATGGCATTGTTTATTGTAATGACGGTGATTGGATTGAAAACTGTACTGCATTGGTTGAAGGGCAAAATGGCCGCATTGAGTTACTGCATTGGTCTGATATTCAGCATGTTGTGAATGTGGTTGAGCTAGATAAAGTCAAAGCCCATGATGCAAAAGCTGCATAATACCAATTTTATTAAGCCATTTACCTGTCGCAATACTGGGTCATTTATTTAATGTAATTAGTATAAATCCAACACGACAAAACCTATAAAAGCGCGGTTTATAACCGCGCTTTTATGCTCTTTTACTTATTTGCTACCTAAACAATACCGTTTCTTTTGAAAACCATCTAACACAACATGCTAACAATAGCGCAGCTAAACCGGCGGAGGTGATCACTATCATGCTCAATAATCCGTAATCGACGGTTCCTTTAACTATTTCTTTTATTGCCAGTGCCACATTAGTAACGGGGATCAAAGCCGTTTTTGCATTAAGCACCATATTAGGCATCAACGACACAACGATAGGTAAAAATACGCCCATGCTCAGCGGTGCCATATAATTTTGCGCTTCTTTAAAAGTTCTGGCATAAATAGAGATGGCTAAAACCAGTGACGAAAAAATAGCTGCAATAGGTACCAACAAGGCAAAGATTAATACAAAGTCCATACCTGTTATACTGGAAAAGGCATTTTTTATGGTATCTAACTCTACAAAACTGACTGCAACCGACACCCAAATAGCCATACTTAGTACAGTAACAGTTGCACATGCTAACGAGCTCAATAACACAGTTAAAAACTTACCTAGTACTAATTGCGTACGAGTGACAGGTGTGAGCAGTAAGGTCTCTAATGTACCTCGCTCTTTTTCACCGGCCCCTAAATCAATGGCTGGATAACTGGCTCCCATTAAAACTAATGGGATCAATAAATAAGGAATGAATGCCCCTATTTTTTCACCTATATTTTCACGTTTATCTGCGGTGTCTACTTTACTTACAACAATCGGCTGTAAAATAGCCTGCTGTTTGTCTTTACTTACACCCAAAGACACTAATGCCTGTTCTCGTAATAACTCGGAAAATTCATTAGCAAGTGATTGCAGTCGATTATAAATAAAGTTGATACTTTGCGCGTCGTTAAATACCATTTGCCATTTGGCTTGTTTGCCTTGTTTAAGGGCATCAGCGGGGTCAGCCTCCAGATAAATACCCACATCGATACTGCCACTGCGCACAGCCTCTTTTAGTGCATCTATGGTATCAAACTGCTCAGCGCCACTGTATTGTTTAAAGCTTTTGTGATAAAAAACCCGCTCGGCAAACTGCTTACTATGCTGCGCGTTTATGATGTAATAGGTATGTACTTTTTGCTCTGCCTTTAAAGCTGCTTGAGAACCTAAAAAGCCGACTAAGCCCATAATGACTGGGAATATAAGCATAGGTAACGCCAAAACAAAAAATAGCGTTTTTCTATCTCTTAGCAGCTCTAACAGTTCCTTTTTAAATACTTCAAACATGCCCAGCTCCTTGCAATAAGTTCATAAACGCTTGATTTAGCTCTTCACTGTTACCTTGGGCTTTAAACTGCGCAATACTGTCGTCAAAAAAGCTAACCCCTTTGTCTATAACACATATCCGGTCACACAGTAGCGCCACTTCATCAAGGTGATGAGTCGAAAAAATAACTGGTGTACCATTATTTTTAAGGCCGCGAATAAAGTTTATGACTGTTTGTGTGGTCATGATATCAAGCCCAGTTGTTGGCTCATCCAATACAACTACATCTGGTTGATGAACCACCGCACGAGCAATACTTGCTTTTTGCTTCATACCCGTTGATAAGTGCTCAGCACGTTTATCTAAAAACGATGTCATATCAAGCATGTCAAATAATGCTTCGCAGCGTAATTTAAGTGTTTTGCCTTTTAATCCATGCAATTTAGCAAAATACTCAACATTTTCTCTTGCGCTTAAACGACCATACAAACCTGTTGACCCAGACAAAAAGCCAATTGATTTTCGACCAATGAGCGGTTTTTTAACGATATTTTGACCATTTATATGAATATGACCGCTATCTGGCGTAAGCGCCGTTGACAACATACGCAGTGTGGTTGTTTTACCGGCACCATTGGGCCCTAGTAAACCAAGTACCTCACCTTGAGAGCATGAAAAACTGACATTTTGCACAGAGTGAAAATAGCCGTCATGCTCACGAACATCTTTAGACTTTCCCTTTTGTTGATGTTCTTTGGTCAATTTAAAGCGTTTTTTTAACGCCTTGACTTCTATCATGTGTATTCCTTCGTTTCGGTCTGAAATAATCGGTATTATTGTAAAATTCAGGATCAGTATTTTTATCGCACCAATTTGGCACACCCAACAATGGTAACGGAGAGAGTGCAGAGTTATCGTTCAATACACCTTGGTGTTCTATCATATCAACGAGTTGCTCATCTAACTTTTGATATTGCGCTGTCAAGCTCAACTCAAAAAAAGCATTATCAACAATCACGCATAGCACTTTACCCGTTAAACCTATAAATGGCTGCGTTAGCATTTCATAATTAGCATGGCCAAATATAAAAGGCTTAATATCTTTCCCCCAACGCTGACGTTGCTCTACAAAAACATCATGCCATTGATGGGCTTTTAGCTTTGTTGCAAAATGTTCATCTGTCATCGCAAGAAGTACACCACACTCATCAAATAGTGTTAACGCATTCCTATGACGGCTACGTTGTTTTAAACCATGTAGATTAATTTCATGTATATGACGCTTGTTTAATAACGTCTTACTGTTTGGAAATAAGCTCCAAATCATTGCGCCGAACAAGTCATGCCAATTTTTCTCTCTTGTCGGAACACAGGCTGTCTCAAAGATGATTTGCTCATAGTACCGTGCTTCTTCTTTAAATTGCGCATCTGGCACGAATACAATCGGCTTTGCAAGGTGATTTTGTGCGGTTACAAAGCTGTTAAGCCATTCAAATGAAGGCCAGTCGGTTTGATTATGCAATTGAAAGGCTTGAGTTAAATGCTCAAACGCACCGCCATTGAGTAATTGCGGATTAAATGCCTCTGGTGGCGTAAACTTTTTCATGGCTTACTATACAAAAATTATTTGCGCCAGTTTACCCCAAGTTGCGCCAAGCGCCAATGCCACAGACTGTTAACCAACGCAGTTGCTCGAATATTTTGAGTTTTTATGTTTATACTAACGCATCCAATTAATAACAAAAGAACAGCTATGAAACTAAAAATGACTCTTAGCGCGTTGACGATTGCAGTACTGAGCGGATGTGTAAGTACTACACCAAACACAAACGCTGATGTACAAACGGCTTATAACAGTATTAACGCAGCACAGCTGGCGCAACATATTAAAACTTTAGCGTCAGACGAATTCGGTGGCCGAGCACCCTCATCCAAAGGTGAAGAATTAACTTTGGCTTACTTAAGTGATCAGTTTAAAGCACTTGGCTATCAACCTGGCAACGGTGATAGCTTCTTTCAAGAAGTGCCATTGGTATCTATTGAAGCTGATGCCAATATGACGCTCGATATTGGTGGCAAAGCCTACCAATACAAAAAAGAGATGGTAATGGGCACCAGCCGTATTAGCGCACTTGAGTCGATTAACGAGTCAGAATTAGTATTTGTAGGGTATGGTGTAAATGCCCCTGAATATAACTGGAATGACTACGAAGGTATTGATGTTACTGGTAAAACAGTGGTTATGCTAGTCAATGATCCTGGCTTTGCAACCAAAGACGAAAGTATGTTCACTGGTGAAGCAATGACCTACTATGGCCGCTGGACATACAAATTTGAAGAAGCCAGCCGTCAAGGCGCTGCAGGCGCAATCATTGTTCACGAAACAGCACCTGCTTCTTACCCTTGGAGTGTGGTTGAAAACTCATGGAGCGGTGAACAATTCGGTTTTCAAAAAGCCAATAACAACATGGACCGCGTTGCTGTTGAAGGCTGGGTGACCGTTAATGTGGCCAAAGAGCTTTTTGAAAAAGCGGGACTTAACTTTGATAATGCTAAAACAAATGCAGCCAAAGGTGCATACAACGTTGATATGGGTGACTTAACTGCTTCTGTAACGGTTAAGAGCAAAATCAAAACATCTATCTCTTATAATTTTATCGCTACATTACCTGGCAGTACACAACCTGATGAGCATGTAATCTACTCTGCACACTGGGATCATCTCGGTACGGATAAAAATCGCAAAGGCGACCAAATTTATAATGGTGCCCATGATAATGCAACCGGCACAGGCGGCATGATTGAAGTCGCTGAAGCCTTTGTTAAATTACCAACGCGCCCTAATCGCTCAATGACATTTTTAGCAGTAACCGCTGAAGAGCAAGGTTTATTAGGCTCTAAATTTTACGCCGCTAACCCTGTTATACCAGCCAATAAAACGGTTGCGAACATTAATATGGACAGCTTAAATTTATTAGGCAAAGTCAAAGATATTAGTGTAGTCGGCATTGGTAAATCATCTCTTGATAATATGCTACAAAGCGCAGCAAAACAGCAAGGTCGTGTTGTGTCTGGCGATCCAAAACCGGCATCTGGAGGTTATTACCGCTCTGATCACTTTGCCTTTGCCAACATGGGCGTTCCAGCCATGTATGCAGGCGGCGGTACACAAGCACTGGATGAAGCAACCGCAAACTACCGCAAGCGTATGAGTTTAGTGCTACGTGGTTGCTATCACCAACCTTGCGATCGTTACCGTGATGAGTGGGACTTAAGCGGCGCGGTACAAGACCTGCAACTATTCTATCAAGTCGGTTATGATATTTCTCAACAGCAAGATTGGCCAACTTGGAATAAAACAGCCGAATTTCAACGCAAATAAAATACAAATGATATTGATTATCATTTGCAAATAGAATAAGGTGTGATCAGTCACAGATTCTGGTCACGCCCTATGTTTTTTTATTCTCTCAAAGATGCTGTAAATTTCGCCGTTCTTCAAGGTAAGTTTACAAGCAATAAACGCCTGTTATTGCCTATTTTACTGGCTTTGGCTATCGCTTATCCGCCACTTAGGTCGGTGACAATAACAACTTTGGCCGATGCGTTTTTTCAAGTGACCGTATTTGTTGCTTCTACGCTTTACCTCTACCGCCACCTTGTTGATAAACTTCCTCACTTGCAATTGAACGCGCTATATACTCGTTCACCAATTTTGGAAGTTGCATTTGCTGCTTTTCTTGGCGCCTTGCCAGGCTGTGGCGGCGCTATCGTGGTCGTAACACAATTTACTCAACGCCAAGCCAGTTTTGGCGCCCTAGTTGCGGTGTTAACGGCAACAATGGGCGATGCCGCCTTTTTATTGTTAGCGCAAAAGCCATTAGAAGGATTGCTAATATTGCTACTTGGCATATCGGTAGGCTTTTTAAGTGGTATAGCTGTTAATCGGTTTTGTAACCCTTTGCCTGCCAGTGCTATTACAAAGCCAAAAATGCAAATATCTGCAAAACCAATCAGTTATGTTGATCAAATTAGTATCATCTATTGGCAAATAATTATGCTGCCGTGTCTTATTATTGCCCTACTAATGGCATTTAACATTGATTTTGGCCTATTTACTCATGCTATCGAACTGTTTGGCTGCACGATGGCAGTTTTGATTGCAGTCGCTTGGTCACTAAGCCCAATAACTTCTACATATAATATGGAGAGTTCCTCTACCAAGAAGCCAAACATGAAAGAAAAACAAGCTGCTCGTTATTTGCAAATTATTGAAGATACACATTTTGTCAGTGCTTGGGTAATTGTTAGTTTTATGCTCTACGAAATACTGGTGAATGTAGGCGGGTTAGACGTAGCTTCTTGGTTTAGCGAATTTGCAATGTTTACGCCGTTAATGGCTGTTTTGGTTGGCTTGCTACCCGGGTGTGGTCCGCAAATTGTTGTAACGACACTATACATTCAAGGTGTTATACCTTTTAGCGCACTTGCAGGTAATGCTATTTCAAACGATGGCGATGCCTTGTTTCCGGCCATCGCGCTGGCGCCAAAAGCAGCGCTACTCGCTACTTTATACTCAACCGTTCCTGCGCTTATCGTTGCATACACATTATATGGGTGGTCTTAAAAGTAATACACAAGCGGTGTATTACCATTCAAACAAATAGGCCATTTTGCTTATCGTTTTCAGTGCTACACCATGTGTATTACGTTTGGCATAAAGGTGCTGTAATGATTTGTCTTTAACTTCCCCAACAATCACTTCTTTCACTTGATAACCCAGTGCCGTTGCCGCTGCACTGTACGCCACAAACTCCCACTTTTTGATATTGGTGTTATCAACGATAACCAGAGGAATACCCTCTTTTAGGCCATTAATAAAACGAGCTAAGTTTAGGTTATGGTATTCGGGAAGTTTAAACTTTTCAAAATAATACTCTCGATCATCATTATAAAAATAATCATCCGTTGCACAGATTAAATATTGACCTTCATCACCTGCAACTAAATCATCTGCAAGTGTTTGCGCGTAATAGCTCTTACCGCATCCGGGTAAGCCCCTTAAAATAAAAACTTGTTTCATCGCCAATAGCAACACCTAAAATTTGAACAATTCGATTCTGGAAGTAGGCGCATATCATGCCACAACTTTTCAATTTAATCATGAATTACCTGTACCCCTATTTTATTAGAGTACCACAATTTATTCGCCTGCTTTAACGCAGTTTAAAAAGCGTACAAAACAACGCTAAAATTGTTTGTATACCTCATTAACTTGTAAAAGAGTTGCGATTGAGTGTTTTTTTATTGCCTTATCAAAGGTAAGATACGGGTTACGTGCCTGAAATGTATATCAGGTACAATCGAATAATTATTAGGTAACTTATATCATTGGAGTGAAGATGAGCCACATAGCGATAACGGAGCTACTCAAGGGCACCGTTGCGGTCGACAACCAAGTAATAATAAAAGGTTGGATCCGTACACGCCGCGATTCAAAAGCAGGTATTTCTTTCTTAGCCGTTCATGACGGTTCTTGTTTTGACCCTATCCAAGCAGTTGTTCCTAATTCGCTCAATAATTATGATGAAGTTACCCGCTTAACAGCAGGTTGCTCAGTTAAAGTAACTGGCGTGTTAGTAAAATCTGAAGGCCAAGGTCAAGCATTTGAAATTCAAGCTAACTCAGTTGAAGTATTAGGCTGGGTAGAAAATCCAGACTCATATCCTATGGCTGCAAAGCGCCATAGTATTGAATATTTACGTGAACACGCACACCTTCGTCCACGCACCAACGTAATTGGTGCAGTAACTCGCGTGCGAAACTGTTTATCACAAGCACTACATCGTTTTTTCCACGAGCAAGGTTACATGTGGATCAGCACCCCAATCGTCACAGCCAGTGACTGTGAAGGTGCAGGCGAAATGTTCCGTGTCTCAACGCTTGATATGAACAATCTGCCACGCACAGACAAAGGCGATGTTGATTACAGTGAAGATTTTTTTGGTAAAGAAGCATTTCTAACTGTATCTGGTCAGCTAAATGGTGAGACTTATGCCAGTGCCATGTCAAAGGTTTATACTTTTGGCCCAACTTTCCGTGCTGAAAACTCAAATACTTCAAGACACCTTGCTGAGTTTTGGATGGTTGAACCAGAAGTTGCATTTGCTGATTTAGACGACATTGCAAAATTAGCCGAAAACATGCTCAAGTATGTGTTTAATGCAGTGTTAACAGAACGTCGTGATGATATGGAGTTTTTCGCGCAGCGTATTGAAAAAAATGCTATTTCGCGTTTAGAGGAATTTGTAGATAAAGACTTTGCCCAAGTAGATTACACTGATGCAGTAGAAATTCTAAAAGACTGTGGTAAAAAGTTTGAATTCCCTGTTGAATGGGGTGTTGATTTACAGTCTGAGCATGAACGTTACTTAGCAGAAGAGCACTTTAAAGCACCAGTAGTTATCAAAAACTACCCACGCGATATCAAAGCTTTTTATATGCGCCAAAACGAAGATGGAAAAACCGTAGCAGCAATGGACGTTGTAGCCCCAGGTATTGGTGAAATAATCGGTGGCTCTCAACGTGAAGAACGTTTAGATGTACTCGATGCACGTTTAGAAGAAATGGGCTTAAACAAAGAAGATTACAGCTGGTACCGTGACTTGCGTAAATACGGCACTGTACCTCACTCTGGATTTGGCCTTGGCTTTGAACGTTTGGTAGCCTATGTTACAGGCATGGGTAACGTGCGTGATGTGATTGCCTTCCCTCGCACCAAAGGCAGTGCAACGTACTAAAATAGATTACAAAATATAAAATACCCAGCAAATGCTGGGTATTTTTATATCTCTAAAGCTCGCTATCCCAAACAACCAGTTAAAACTTCCCAACCCATTCAAGCGAGAAAGTACGACCCATTACGGCCGTTGTTACAGGGTATCTGCCACGGTTAAACCAAGGGTCATCTCCCGTGTAACTTTTATCATTTCGAGCGCGAGAATCACGCAGGTTATTAACCCCTAACTTAATATTATGGTTATCGTTTAGTATATAAGTCACGCCTAAATTATAGATTAACCAAGGCTTCATGCGTGCCGCCAAGGCTCGCTTTTCGTCTGAAGGGTTGCGTATTTTATCAGGGTCTTCATAGTTCCAACTAGATCCAAAGCGGGTTTGTTGTAATTGCACAAGCCAATCATTTATGCGCCAGCCAAATTTATTATCCCATCGTGAGCGAAAGTCGTTATTCAAGTAATTATCTCTATACTCTTTATCAATTGCATCACCCGGGAACTGTTGATTTACTACTTCAAGCACATGTGTAAATTTAAGGTCCATATCAAACTCACCATACGTGCCAAAGTCAAAGCCAGCCTTAAGGTTAATATCAAAACCGGTTTGCTCTTTTAATGACTGATTTATATAAGTTGTATGGGCCGTATTCACTTTAAGACCAACATCGGGTTGTGCAGCATCAAAACGCTTTATACGGTTGAGTACATCGTCACATAGCGCTTGATTTGGTTCTTGCCCATTACGGCATTTTGCTTCTGTGGTGAAGAAATGATCGGTATCCCAGCTTTCCACCTGATCTTTAATACGGATGCGATATAAATCAGCAATTAGGTCAATCTCTTCTGTAACACTCCACACAAACCCTAAGGTGGCTGAGTAGCCTGTTTCTTCTTTAAGGTCTTTGTTACCAGTACGTGTTCCTTGATAGCGCTGCCCTTCACGTAATTTACCTGCACTATCCATATCACAATGATAGCTCACTGCATCATTCTCAACAGCAGATAATCCCGTGCTTTGTTGGTTAACAATTTGTACGCATTTACTCTCTAACCAATAGTCGGTAAAAGACTCATAGAAGCCTGAAGGGCCAGCAAATACTTGGTGAATGTCTGGTGCTCTAAAGGTAGTCCCGTAGTTTGCACGCATTAATAATGTGTCTATCGGGCGATACTCTAAGCCCAGTTGATAGGTAAATGCACCATCTACTGCGGTTTCATCGTCGTAATAGTCATAACGACCTGCAATACTGGCTAGCAGTTGCTCTGTTACAGGCAGTCTAAATTCCAGTGCGGCACCGTAACGATCACGTTCACCTTTACCTTCAGTACCGGTGAGCCCATTACCCCAGCCAGTTGTTTTATCCAATGTTCTTGGGTCTACTCTAATAGCATAGTCTTCTGTTGACCATTCTAACGCTAAAGCAAAATCAACTGCGCCCGCTGGCAATTCAAACAAAGCACCGGTAATTGAACCATTTACGGTAGTAACAGACGCATCAGCGGATGAATCATTGACTTCGACGATTGCATCTCTACCAGCTTGGTCTAATGGTCGCCAAAAACGCGCAAAGTTTGGGTTAAATTCATTAACTGTGCCCGCAATTGGTTGACCAAGGAAGTAATCTAGTGCCTTATCTGAGGCGATTAGATTTTCATACTCAAAACTATCTGAAGCACTATGAGAAAGCGACACTTCATAGTTCCAATCATCAAAAATAAGCCCTTTGAAGCCCGCAGCACTGTAGAGCATTTCATCTTCAAAGTGCGCCCTAACATCACCGACTTCTGCGGGGCTAAATGTACGTGTTAGGTATAAATAGCGCTCATTCGTTGCATCCCAAAGCCATTGGTCGCCAATAGCAATGCCTTCAGGCAGTCTATCTGTTCCCCAGCCAATACCATAGCCCCCTCTGTTTTTTGCTTCACTGTCCCAATAAAGTGCTTCAGCAAAAAACTCATGATTATTGCTCAACTGGTATGTTAGGTTGGTATATAGCGATAGCTGCTCTCTGTCGTTGATATAAGAACTATCACCTGTGGTGTCTTTACCACAATAAAAACCTCGCGAGGGGCGCTCTGACAATGCGTATTCATCCCATTGGTCGCAAACATTATTACCAAACTCATTCGGGTGCAAATATTTAAAGCCACCGTCAAAGGTAGCTGCCATGATATTGCGCTGGTTAACCCTCTGATATTCAGGTTCTTTCTCAGTATTAGGGCCATCGTAATTATCATCGAGCCAATCGCGCTCACTACCTAGCAGCATGTCTTGTTTGGAGTACTCAAGTGCATAAGAGACATTTAAATCGCCTTGGCTAAGGCCACCTGCGATTGAGAACTTACTATTATCACCGCCGCCTTGATCTGATGTGCTGTGCCTTAATCTGACAGTGACATCATCCATCTCTGTTTTGGTAATAATATTAACCACACCCGCAATAGCATCGGAGCCATATACCGCAGAGCTTCCGCCTGTGAGTATCTCTATTCGAGAGATAGATGCCGCACTGATACTTGATAAATTAAATACATTATTTTGGCCGTTAAATGCGCGTGGGTAGTTGGCAACTCGGCGACCATTAAGCAAAACTAGGGTTCTATTTGCGCCCATTCCTCGCAAATTTACTGTCTCAGCATTGGGAGTAAAACTATTCGTATAACCCTGCCCTTGGGTTGATCCCGTCGCAGACGACAGCGATTGAATAGCTTCAAAAACATTATTGAAACCTTTGGCATCAATATCTTCAGCAGTCATTACAACCACTGGCGACGGGCCCTCAATATCAGCACGGCTGATCCGTGAGCCTGTTGTGACAATCCGCTCAATTTCTTTGTCGGCACCTTTTTGGTCATTATTTGCAATGGCACTTTGACTTGAAAACACCATGCTCCCGAATAGAGCCGTTTTAATAGCAAGACTTAACTTAGAATTTAACATTTTTCCCCCGATACTCATGTAGTGCAATCAACAATGAGTAATTTAGTTAGTTTTATTGTTTTCGGAGCGCATATAGAAACACAAGGTAAATACTATGTAAATTAAAATTAATTAAATAATTCATTTTTTACATTGCGTTCATAAGTGGCATGTAGATTCTGCGTTCATAAAAAGGGACTAATAGCAATCGAGAAGTAAAAATATCGGATATTTTTAAACCCCATGATTAATTACCAACTGCTTAGTATTGAAAAATTGCTTCACTTTGTGCCGAACTAGCCAGTTTAAGAATAAAAAAGACGGTACTTTTATTAGATGACACATATTAGAACAATACTGTGAAATAACCCCTAACAAGCCAAATCAAACATCGAAGTGTGTTAGCAACGCCTTAAGATCAACTATATTATGTTGACCAACCACTTGAATACCATGCTGGTTGAGAAGCTGCGTGGTTACACCATTACAAGCTACTTTTTGACCTGTGAAATGACCATCGTAAGCTGTGCTACTGCAACAACTAGGGCTCGATTGTGCTAAAACAGCATATTTGATGCTATATTTTTGACATAATGAAAGCGCTAGCCGTGCACCATTGACTGTATCAGCAAAAGTGCCAGTAAGTCCTATCGCTGTTTGTGCATTTACTTCGCTACTAACTATATGATATCAAAGTATTACGCTGAGCTTATCCGTATCTTGCAACAACGTATCTACCGTATCTTGGCCTATTACAGCGAAAGCCTAATCAGTAGGTTCAAAAACAGTAAACTTATTACTTGTATCACAAAGTGTACTATCAAGGCCTGTGGCCTCAAGCGCAGTAATCAAAGTAGAACCCCCCTCTTGCAGCATCAGCAATCGTTGTGGTTGAAACTTGTGGGCTTGGCGTAGTATTAACATGGTTATCATTGTCATTGCAGGCAGATAAAAATATGCTAGACACTATCAATAACGATGTTGTATGAGTGCTTTCAATGTTGTATTCCTTCTGTCATTTAATAAGAACTAAAGGCACTTTACGCTGCACGCTTTGTGATCGATCTAAAAATTTGTTACGCGAGAGTTTTACAATTAAGTGAGAATATTAACCTATGATGGTTTGAGGTGTTAATAAAGAGCGAGACGGTACTTTCTGACTGGTACATCAATTAGCTTTGAAAGCGACTCAGCATAGACTTGATAAATGGCCATTTTTTCTGAGTATATGCTTCACGGTCATCAATATGACGGTTAGCTAAATCTACTTTTAGGTCAGCATATTGTAATGCCACATCTGGGTTGTTGCGCAAAATGTTTCTAAATGCGATTCGCTCGTACCATAGAGTGCTCAAATATGGTACTAAATGTAAATGGTGCGTTCTTACCTCTGGTGATGGTTTACAGAACCAATGCATTACATCAGCTTTATATGGGTAGTAACAATATGAATTATTCGAGAGAATATTTATCGCTCCTTGAGCATCATGCAAAGACTTAACCCCGACCATAATATCGATTATTGGTTTGGCAATCATGCCTTTAACAGCGGTACTACCTACATGCTCGATAGAACCAACCACATACTGCGATATATGCAAATGCAAAAAATTACGCTCCACATTAAACATGTCTACCCATTTTGCATTGTAATTAACAAGTTTAATCACATCATCTGACACTTAATTTTCACCTCTAAGATTTAAGTTTATGGCTCATAAAACTCACATGGCAAGAGCAAAGCTCATTTTCACAGCTCGATTTGATACTAAGCGAGCAACAAAACTAAAAGCAGTACTAAAGCACTAGACTTCATCATGGTTACCTTTTATTTAACCTGATAAAAAACATAATTTTCAAAAACTTATTTTACTCAGGCGGTTATTTACTTAACGTTTTACAGTGTAATGCTTCAGCTTCATGTTCTTTTATAAAACTATCTTTGTGATCGCAATACACATTAATATTGTTTGCACACACCCTAGCCCCTTCTTGCTTTAATAAACCATATTGTTGAGCAATTTCAGGAAAAGCAATTAAATAATCTCTAAATGCAAGGTGCCTTATTACATCAAACGAACCAAACTCAAAAGCATGTACTTGGTGACTTCTCTCATGCTTTCCTTTTTGAAAATAACGCCTACCTGCAATACCGTACTCTCCTTTTGCTAGGTATCCAATTAATGCCATCTGTTGATTGTGACTATCTAGCATTGTCGGTTTTTAACTTCAAACAAGCATATCAATTACGGGCTTTGCACAAAGCCCTTTAACAGATGTACTACCTATATGATGTATACCAACTAAATTGTCACTTGCTAACACAGACTCAAGTAAAGCTTTTTCATCTGTGAACGCTTGGTGCCAATATGTTCTGAATAATTGGCAACTTTTATGACTCGTTTACTCATTTATTCTCACTCAACTGCCATAAACGCGGCCAATATTAAAACATTTTGTGGTAGCACACTTTAGTACATAGCTTACTGAAATTTATGACTTAATTTATATAGCACCAATCAAACCCAGTACACCAATTGGCAATAATAACACCCACTGAGGTAACTTAAAAAACGTTTTATAACCAAAGAAAAACCAACCGACGGCCAAAAAAACCAATGAAAAAGCAACAAAGGTTATTGATAAACCTAAAACTACATTTTGTAGTTCAATGCGGTTAAACCAACCAATATACGTTAGTGTTACACCCGAAATAACTAATACTAAAGATACTATATGCCAGCACCCTAAAAGGGTTGCCTTTGGTATATCGGGAAGCTCTGAGTTAAGGAAGGGTTTAATAGGATCTATCTGCCCTGCAAATATATGTATTAAAGAAGTAATTAAAGCAGTTATTCCCGAAAGTAATATCCAAACATTCATCGTACTTTCCTTGTTTTTATGTAATATTTAAAATATAGATTAATCGCTCTATACTAGACTTAAGTAAACTTGGTTAACAATAAAGCAAAATACCTGCTTTTAAGCTACATTTTTTACCGAGCAAACACCAAATTTAATACAAAAAATGTGTTTCCATCCTACAACATTACAGATATTCATTTGCCTTAGCCATATGAGTTGAACTATTTTTACCTGCCTTTCGTATAAAAGAGACACAAGATATTATTGGAGTAATTAATGTTTTCATTTTTTAAGCGCAACCCAACTAAAAAGCTTGAGAAACAGCTCGCAATGCTGCAAGAGCAAGCCATGCATGCACAAAGACGTGGTGATATTAGAACATACTCTACCCTGACAGCTGAAGCAGATGATGTATATAAAAAAATACAGGATATTGAAACATCAACAAAGTAACTTTTTAAACTACATGAGGGCTAAATAGTTCACATGTAGTGAAAACGTTGAAAACGGTCAATTATAAGCTCACCAAATTAAGTATTTAATTATACTTATCAAGCACATGCTGAAAATATTCAATTCACTGTATAAACCCATTTAATACCAATATAGCAGGTAGATATCGTAAGGTATAGCAACAGGAAAAATTCATTATTGGTCAGGTGCATAAAGTAGATATGATTTAAAAATAAAAACCTGCGTTTCAACCCCTCAAAATATCACTACACATATTAGTTTAAACATGATGAAATTGTTTTACCCAGTGAAATTTTCAACAAACCATTTACTTACATTAATATCTGACCATTTATTTAATGTAATGAGTAAAAATAAAAAAGCCTAGTTGAGAACTAGGCATTATAGACTATTTAAAATTAATAATTTTATTTAGTATAAGCATGAGGCAATGCAGAATCTGTTGTGTAACGATCACGCAATTTATCATGACGTGACTGCGTAGAAACTTCCTCACCGTTGATCCACACTTTTTCAACGTGCGTACTTAACTCAAATGGGTCTGCACTCCAAAGTACTAAATCTGCACGTTGTCCAACGGCAATTTTACCACCATCAATAGCGAATGCATCAGCTACATTGCTAGTTACAGCTTTAATTGCATTGTCAAAACTCATTCCGTTCGATACCGCGATACCAGCATCATATCGCAATTGATACAAGTTATGACTGCCATCACCAAACACTGACAACAATACTTTTACGCCTGCTTTTTCTAATTTACCTGCATTTTCTAAACTTGCATGCATTGCATCAAAGTCTGACGGCAAGTTTGAAACACCGCTGACAATAACCGGTATTTTTGCTTGCGCAATTTTATCCGCGATTAATACAGCATCTGAGCCGCCACGAATAATCACATCTAAAGAGAACTGTGTTTTAAGCTTAATAACCTGCAAAATATCTGCGGCACGGTTAACATCAATTACTAATGGCAGTTTTGCCTCTAATAGTTGCGTCAAAACACGCTCTTCGCCACTTGGTTTATCCGCTTTTTTGTCTTCTTTTTTATCTTCGCTTTTTTTAAGCTTAGCTGTCTGACCTTCTAACTTGTCTACAAGTTGCTGAAAAGACAGTGCACGTGAACCTTTACTTCTAGCACCAAGATCAATCACTAATGCAGTATGTTTATCAGTAATGCTCTCAAAATCACCACTTAAATCCGCAGTAAATGCAAGGCCAGAGTAAACACCGTCCCAATTTATCGGCGCAACAACATTTTGTGTTATGCCACCTTTTCGCGCATATGGAATAAGTGAAGAGCGTGGGTTGAACGCATAACTTGGGTCAAAGTCCAACCCTGCTTTTTCGTCAGATGCATCACGCGAGCGAGCAACTGCACCTACTTCGACAAGGCCCAATTGGTTCATTGAACCAATAAATCCTGGGGTTAACACAAGCCCTTGTGCAGGTACTGTGATGTCAGCAGCCATGTTTTGAGGATTAATTGCTTTAATTTTTCCATCTTCGATAACGACAGTCGCATTAGTGATAGTACCCTGCTCAGTTGCAGTATGCACCGTTGCTCCAGTAATTGCTGTAACTTGAGCAAATGCCGCTGAACTTGCCAGTAAAGCGCCGGTGATCATAGATAACTTAAATTTAGTCATAGTGTGCGCTCCTTATTTTTGGCCTAACATAAAATCACTAACGGCATGATATTTTTCATCATTTCGATCGTATACTTTAGCACCGTCGATATATACATGCTCAGCTTTTGCATAAACACTAAATGGGCTTTTATCCCAAATGACAACGTCAGCTTGCTTGCCCTTTTCAATAGAACCTGTTTTATCAGCAATACCTAAAGATTTGGCCGCATTGTAGGTGATCCATTGGATGGCATGCTCTTCTGAAATATCAAAACCGTTCTTATTCGCACTATACATTACCTTACCCGCTTCTTGGTTTAAGCGCTGAATAGTGGTGTCAGAGTCAGAGTGAACAACAGCACATGAATTTTTAACCGCATCAACAATCGCTACGTTTTCTTGTACCATGTCATAGGCTTCCATTTTAAAGCCCCACCAATCTGGCCAAAGTGCCGCACAGTTACCATTTTCAGCAAGAAGATCTGCCACTTTGTACGCTTCTATACCATGATGGAATGTACCAGAGTGATAATTAAACTCTTTTCCTAAATCTACCATCATCGCCATTTCTTCAGCTTTGTAGCAATGGTTATGAATTAAGATTTCACCATCTAATACGCCACGTAATGTATCAAGTTTAATATCACGCTTTGGTGCATCTGGATTCATGCCGGCAGCGTATTCTTGCTCATAACGCTCCCAAGCACGTTTATACTCTGACGCTTCAACCCATGCTTCACGGTAACCTGCCATATTACCCATACGTGTTGAAGGCGCGACCCCTTTTCCGCCATAAACACGCTTAGGGTTTTCACCACATGCCATTTTTAAACCATATGGTGCTGCTGGAAATTTCATTGCTTGCATAGTATGTGCAGGTACATTTTTTAGCGTGACGCTACGTCCACCAAACAAGTTTGCAGAGCCAGGTAGTATTTGTAGCGTTGTAATACCCCCTTCACGCGCACGGTTAAAGCCAGGATCTTGCGGCCATACTGAGTGCTCTACCCACACTTGTGCTGTGTTAGGGTTAATCATTTCATTACCGTCTTGGTGAGACTCCACCGCAGGACTAGGGTAAGCCCCTAGATGCGAATGCACATCAATAATCCCAGGCGTGACCCATTTACCTTGCGCATCAATGGTGTTGTCAGCATTGACAGCTAAATCAATGCCAACTTGACTAATTTTACCATCAACAAGGTAAACATCGGCGTTATCTAAGCGCTCACCTGTGCCTGTTAGTACCGTTGCATTAGTAATTAACGTTGTACTGGCAGGAAGCGCTTTATAAGTACTTGGGTAAGGGTTTTTTTCAATGGTTACTTTTTCTTTTTGCGGGCCTGTATCTTGGCAACCCGCTAGTGCTGCAGTCAATGCTAGCACCAAAACGGAGGGAGCAAATTTTTGCATTGTTTTATCTCTATTGTTTTTATTTCTCAATAACTGTAACGAAACTCAAGCAAAAATGCGAAATAAATACCTCAAATTACATTTAAATGCGATGAATTTCACGTACTCTTTAGCTATTACGCGCGTTTAACGCGCAATATAGTCTTGATAGAGCTTAGCAAGTGCTCCGTCTATGTCTAACTTTGTGTCTTTTTTCATAAATTGCTCTGTTGCTCTAGCAACAAAGTCTGAGTTTTGCTTATGTTGTTTAGCAAATTGCTTAATTTTATTTTTTGCTAAATCGACCGTTTGCGGTTTGCTATAGCGGTGTAAGTATTGACTTAGAGCCCTATCAAAATCTCCTGCATACTCTTTTACAAGTAAATCATAAAACTTACTTTTATTTACATCATATTGTTCACAGCAAAACGTCATTGCCTCATTAAAACTTGAAAATGTGTTCTGCGCCACAGCAAAACTTTGCCTTGGCATTGGCTTTATAGAGCCTGCATCGTCAGTCTCAAGTGAAAATGGTCTAAACTCAATACGCTGTGAAGCTTCATGTCCCAAAGCCATCCCAGCAGTAATGCTGTGACTAAATTCTGGGCTCATATCTTCAAGCTCTGATTCATGCCACATATTATATACCTTAAGCGCTTTGCTATATTTATTTGCTAGTTTCGCTTTTAACTTTTTAACTCGTTCATCTAAATACAGTACACGCTCATTGTGCAACAACGCAAAGCACTCATAGCAGGCCGGTACGCAAATAAAGTCGGCACTTTCTGAAAATTGAATCACAAGCTCTGCATGTTGCAATGGAGGACAATAATCTCGCTCAGTTGCTTCGCAGCCGCAATAATAGCAAAACCTTGCATTTTCAACTTGCTTGGCAGCACCTTGTTTATAATATTTTTTAAGTAATTTTATTTGCATCTTCTATCTGCATCTTATGATGACGTTATTTTTAATAATGTAATTGAAAACCAACTTTTATGATGGTGAAAACAAAATGTAAAACGTATAAATACCAGAAAAAAAATTTAGAAAAGTGTGTCAATACCAAACTTATTTTATCAATTATTTCATCAGGTTAATAATTTAGAGTTACATTATAATACTTGCTTACATTCTCACATCGTTACTTTACAACATCTTTTTTTAACTAGGTCATAATTAGTTTGAACCCAGACAAAACCCGTGGAGAAACATTATGAAAAAGCTAACTACTTTTTGTGCATCAGCAACACTATTAGCAAGCCTATTAACAGCAACCGCACATGCAGAACAGTTTGTCGCAGCAGACAATACCATTGAAACAAATCTATGCATGGCAATCACTGAAAATGACTCTTATAACCTACGCAGAACAATGAGAGAGTATCGTATCGGCCTTAGGGTTGTTCAAAATGAACTAAGTTGTAATAATATGTCAACTGACCAATTTATTAGCAAGCATGGCCTTGATAATTCTGCGCATTCATTGAGATTTGATATGAATACTGAAACGCACATTAAAGATTTGAGTGCCAGTGCAAACAATCTAACTATTTTAGTATCAGGCTCTTAAGCTATGAATCAAAGGATCAAGCCAAAAGAAGTGTGCTATAAATTAACGTAGCGCACTTTTCATCCAACTATAGCAGCAAGCAGGCCAAATAAGCCCCCAAACACGCCACCCCAAACAACTAACCAGCCCAAATGAGTTTTAATCATATTCTGAACAATATCTTTTACCATATCAGGCGTTAGCTCCTCCAGACGCTGCTCAACAGCATTTTCTATTGTTGTAAAAACCATCTCTGCACTATGGCCCCGACTTAATTCATCACTCATTAACTTTTTAAATTTTTCTTCTTCTGTAATTTCTATTAAAGCGTCTTGCATTTTATCAACAAACGACCCTTTCATCGGTTGTAATGCTTCATTACCACCAAACATATTTAGCATAGCGCCAAACTGCGATGCTTCTATTACCTGTACCAATTTATCGAATGCGGGTGACAGATCGACTTTTTTTATAACCGGTGTTAGGTCTATCGCGTTTTGTTGTTTTTCAAGTAGCATAGAGACTTTTTCCTGACTAAAAAACTCCTCCAAGACAAGCTCACGAATCGACGCTTTAAACTCCTTAAACTTGAGCTTAATAACACCTGAACCATATAAAAATGGCACTTTTTCAAACAGCATATGAATTGCAAGTAAGTTTGTCATAGCACCTGATAGCGCAAATATACCTATTGAAAACAACAATGGCTGTGCTGAGAAATAACCAACGAGAACAGCAGATACTGCCAATGTATTAGTAACATAGCTTTTATTCACTCAAACCTCCAGATTTACAAACCGAGGCATTTTATACCCTATTTTCATCAAAATATAGCATCCAAAAAGTTATTGTTTTTATCCATTGAGCGCATATATTTTATAGAATGCTTCCCGAACGCCTGAGATCCGCTATATTTAAACCACTAGGTAGTCTATACCCAAGGTGACTGTAATGTGGAATGCCGTTAATCAGCACATATCTGATGCTTTGCATAAGCCCTTCGTGTTAACCCATAAAACACAACTTGCTAGCTTCGCAAATGAAAAACAATTTCATATTTCAAACGGCGAACAGCACTATATCGTCAAAGTCGATTTGCTCAGTGCACTTGAGCGTTTTGAGGCACAAAGCAAAGCGCGTGATTTACTAATAAGAGACAGTGATTTTTTAGTTGCAGATACCATTACCATAGGAACAACCTTAGAGTTCAGTTTTATGGTTATTGAGATGCTGCCACGCAATCACACTCAAGAAAACTGGCAAGAATGCGGTATTTTACTGGCTAAAATGCACACTCGCTCTGAGCAAGAAATGTATGGTTTAGAAGAAGACTCTTTTATACAACAATTGGTTCAACCAAACCAATGGCATCGAAAGTGGGAAACATTTTATGCTGAAGAGCGGATCGCCTGGCAACTACAGCTATTGAAAGAAAAAGGTATCACTCTGGTCGATATTGATGAGTTTGTGATCACTGTAAAATCTTTACTTGCGCACAACACCAAGCCGTCACTACTTCATGGAAATTTAAGTACAAGTAACATTTTTTTTGTTGATGGTAAGCCATGTCTCGATAGCCCTGCTTGCTATTATGGTGACCGAGAAGTTGATTTGGCAATGAGTGAGTTATTTACGCCTCTGCCAAGTTCATTTTATAGCGCATATCGTGATGTATTAGAATTACCTTCTGGATACGAACTACGCAAATCCGTTTACCAATTATATCCTCTATTAATACATGCAAATTTGTATACAGGAAATTACCTTGAGCAGGCTAGAAATAGAATTAACGAGATTTTAAAATAAGTGTAATAAAGCTTTCATAGTTGCATTTACTGCTATAATTATATAAGTGCAATGGCTATAGGCATCTGCCTTTTTGGAGAGCTAAATGAAAGCGCTGTATGATCAAAGAATAACGTGTCCACATTGTGGTCACCATGTGTACGTCAGCCTTGATGCAAGTGATGGAGATCAAGAGTTTTATGAAGACTGTGCTGCATGTTGCAATCCTATTCATTGCAATATGCACATAGACCAATCAAACAATAAACTTGAATTACATATTGACAGTGATGACGAGCAAATATTTTAATCTAGAAGCTTTGCCTAAAATTGGCAAAGCTTCTTTTTTATAGTCATTCACTCAAACTTTGCTTACGTAAATAATTCTCTACCGTGTTCACTATCGTGTAAGTTTGTTGGTCTACCTCAATATTAACCCAGCCACCTTCAGTCAACCGACCTATATTAGTGATACTGAGTGTTTCTGGAATAAGATGTAACCAAAAGCCGTTTTCATCTACTTCACCAACGGTCAAGCTTGCTCCATTGACACAAATAAACCCTTTATACTGAATAAATTTCAACCACTTCGTTGGCAGTGCTAAATATATTTTGCAATTGTCTCCTTCATGAGAAATATGCTGTGCTTGCGCTGAACAATGAATATGACCAGATACAATATGCCCACCTATTTCAGTACCAAAACTAACCGAGCGTTCATAATTTACTTGTGTACCTTTAGATAAGGCTCCTAGATTGGTCAAACCTAATGTTTCGTCAATGACATCAAAATATACTTGCCCTACAACATCATGCCGATTTAGTTCATATTCGACCACTGTTAAGCAACAGCCATTTATTGCAATGCTGGCACCAATATCTAAATGACCTAAGTACTCGACCCCGACTGATATACCGAGTTTAAGTACACCATCCTTTTGGCTAGTACTTATTACTGTGGCTTGCGTTTGTACAATACCTGTAAACATACATACCCTTGCAAAACTAAATTTTGCTCATCATACAACATTAAAGTGAGCGTCTAAAGCTTGCTTGATCTGTGGTTTAAGCAAAAGTTATTTCATTCAACGCCTTTTCTCGCTATACGCAATAACAAAAGGTTATAATGAATTTTTTATACGGCAATTATAATGAAGTTTAGTCTCTGGGAAAGTAAGCGGCTGTTACAACTTGCAACCCCTGTCTTTTTTGCTCAAATTACACTCGTGTTAATGTCAGTAGTCGATACGATGATGGCAGGTCAGGTCAGCGCTAACGACTTAGCTGCGCTATCGATTGCAACGGGGTTTTGGAACCCATTAATCTTTTCTTTACAAGGTATCTTATTAGCATTGACAGGTATTGTCGCTCACTGCCACGGCTCAAAAGATTTAACGAGTATTAAATTTCACTTTCAACAAAGTATTTACCTCGCTTTAATATTAGCTGTTGCAAGTTTAATATTCGCTCAATTTACCCCCTCAGTATTCTCTAAGCTGGGCACCAGTAATGATATAACGGAGCTATCTCAGCAATATATCGATTTTGTTAAGTGGGGCGTACTAGGCTTTTTACTGTTTTCAATTTATCGCAATGTCACTGAAGGTGTTGGCCTAACTAAACCCGCGTTTTATATTAGTTTAATAGGTCTTGGTGTTAACGTGGTAGCTAACTACATTTTCATCTATGGCAAACTAGGGGTGCCGGCGTACGGCAGCGCTGGGTGTGGATTAGCAACCGCGTTAGTTTTTTGGGCGATGGCCATTGCGCAATGGCTATATTGTAAACGCAGTAAAACTATGCACGCTTTACAGTTGTTATCTTCATTTTCCAAGCCTAATCTATCTGGTATTGCTTATATTGCTAAACTTGGGTTGCCAATTTGTTTAGCAACACTTTTTGAAGTCACTTTGTTTGCCTGTATTCCCTTATTTATAGCCGACTTAGGGGCCATTGCAGTATCTGGTCATCAGATAGCAGCCAGTATTACTGCGGTCTTATTCATGATGCCACTAAGCCTTTCAATGGCTATTGCTATTAGAATCGGTAACCTATCAGGTCAAAAGGCTTATGGTCAATTAAAGACCGCAATTTTTACTAGCTTTTGCTTAGCCACCTTTACAGCCATATTTGTGGCATTGTTAACCTTTCTTGTTAGGAACAGTATTGTTTGGCTTTATACTAGCAATGAGCAAGTTGCTCTACTCGCATCAAGTATTATCGTACTTGCCTGTATCTATCAACTCCCTGATGCGCTACAAGTTGCTGCTAATGGTGTGTTACGTGGTTTAAAATACACCAAGCCCATTTCGTATATTACTTTTGTGTCATACTGGTTAATAGGCTTTACTTTAGGTTACGTATTAGCCAAAACCAATTTACTAATGCCTGCTATGGGTCCAACGGGTTTTTGGATAGGTATTATTGTAGGTTTAACGGTAGCAGCTATTTTCTTACTATTGAGTGTGAGGTCTCGACTTGCGTTTATTTTGTCTAATAATTAGCTTGGTAACATTTATTGCGGGCTGTTCGCCCGCACCAAGTGACACATATATTGAATATCAACAACGTCTTGCCAACGTAATGGAAAAAAGAGCGGCAACTTCCACTGCTCTAACCCCCTTTAACGCAAAACATATAGCACGACCAAGTTCAAAAATTACATTATCCATGTTAGAGCTTGCAAGTTTGGATCATTGCACATTAATGAACACAATTGCCTCAAACAATAATCAACTTGGAAAGGTACGTGTGCCTAGTGAGCAGCTTAAATATGCTCTGCGCTTTATTAAACATGTTGAAATTTGCTTAAACAACAGCGCAACCAAAGACGCAGAAATCAAAAATAAGCTCACAACCGCCCTTAACGAAAAAAAGCGCCAGCTACCAAGCTATTTTGAACAAATGGTTTATAACGAACGAGAACTTGCAAAAATGTCTTTACTCACCAGTCAGGAGATTGACTTTGAAGATCATAAGGTGCCGCTCAGCAAGGCCCTAGAAGCACTCTCAACACTATCTAAACTACAACAACTGATAAGCCAACCAAATTTAAATTATTGGCAACACACTGATCCTAACTTAATAACCGATGCGCTCGCTAAGCTTAATAATAACCATGCAATTTCACGCCTAATTACATCAGCTCGAACACAAATAATGCTCAATAGAGTAACAACCGAGTGGTTAAACACCATTAATCCATCAGAACAAATATGCCAATCGAACAAAAATAAACAAAAAGCACAAATACTGAGCAATGTATTCAATCGCTTTTATTTATCGCAACTACAAGGCTATCAATCTAAGCTCACTAATATGTTGCAAAATGCTTCTCCTGCTCTTGTAATTTTATGGCAATCAGATGATGCCTTCAGTAAATTATTTGATATCGAACATTCAGGCTCTTATTATCAACAACTTAAAATAAGTGCAGTAGAGCATGTAACTTGGTGGCAAAAGTTCTATAAAGCGTGCAAAATTCAGCCTTGATGTGCAAAAAACCTGCAAACAAACAAAAATTTACCAATCTGGCTTGATCCAACAGACAAGTCGCTATATATTAGCCGCCGTTGCCTTGCAATACAGTACGACCGTAGCTCAGTTGGTTAGAGCACTACCTTGACATGGTAGGGGTCGGTGGTTCGAATCCACTCGGTCGTACCAAATCAATACCAGTTTAAACCTAAAATACAACCGTAGCTCAGTTGGTTAGAGCACTACCTTGACATGGTAGGGGTCGGTGGTTCGAATCCACTCGGTTGTACCAATATTTCGTTTTATTCCATAAATTACTAACAAACACTGCTGATTATATAATCTGTAACCAATATATTGCCTTGTGTGCCAATTCTGTGGCAAAACAATCGGCACAAATATAATATCCTCAAAATCGATGAGCACGACCTGAGTTTGTTGTGCAATATTTGGTAACGACAAGTGAGAAAATAAAATCAGTATTCAAAATACTGAATAACATCTTCAACCTTACAATCAAAATAACTGTATCAGGGCACGAGCACATTTAGTAAAACTATGCTCTAAAATGATCGTCAAAACTAGCAGTAACAAGCGTGCTGCAGATTGAGTCTTTGCTTCTAGTGTGTTGCTAACATAGAGTTTTATCACTTAAAACTAATAGATATATTAGAGAACACTTGTCTAACAGACCGACCCAGATCAGCATTGCAAAGCGAAGGAGAATAATACCTAAAGAATATTGCACTGAAAATATTGTGTAATTTTTAATAACACCAAGGCCACTACTTATTGCTTAAAAGTGTCTAGATTTTGCTTATTTATTCTTTTAAACACATTCACTACTACAACAGAAGAACGATGTTAATACCGCGCCGAAACACCTTTGAACTCTAAATATTCCCAAAGCATATCTTTACAAGATTACAATATTGGTAAAAACAATCACGGTCAAAATAAAGCAAAGGGTTATTAAAAAGATGCTTAACCAACGCCCATAATGCATGCCCTGCCAAGATAGATACCAAACTTTCGCACGCTGTATGGGAACGTCGCGGTGCTGCCTAACAAGCTTTAAACCATACATATAAGTACCCGAAACGGCCAACGCACTTAAAATACAGCCGAAAATAAAGTAAACAATCTTACTCGAAATACCGTAAAAAGTACCAAAATGCAATGGATCAGCAGCCTCTGAAATACGCACATGCAAAGACTGTTCTTGCGCGAAGCGTCGTGATAAATAATCCCCATTTAATGGATTAAAGATCACATTATTAGCCCTGTCTCTCACTAACAATGTATCGTTCTGCCCTTGGAAAATAAGTGTACTCCACCTATTTGATGGCATTAAAATGGCCTTAATTTGCATATCATGGTAATCCCTAACACGCTCTAATGCTTTATTAAATACGGCCTGACTGGGTATAATCGGTTTTTTCTGGGTCGTTATTATTTGATCTTGTTGCTCTGAGAAGTCTGCATCTAAGCCCCAAAGTTCCGCCAGATACCAAACACCTGTTACGCACACCATGAGCAACAACCAACTGGACCATAAGCCGAACAATCTATGGCAGTCATTCCAAAAAACTTTGCGATTTTGTGTACGAGGTTTTCTAAAAAAGTTCTTCCACCACTTAGGGAACATAAAAAAACCAGACACAAGCGAAAAGAACATTATTACACCCATGATACCGACAATCGATGTACCGTATATAGTCGGCATCATTAAATGCCGATGCGACATTCTAAAAAACCGTTGCCAATTATACCAGCGCCCATCCCCTTGATACTGGCCAGTAATAGGATGGTAATACTCTCTGTGCCGCATGCCCTGCTCGTTTTGAGTGATCACTTCGACTGCGAACCAATTATCTATGGGTGAATGAATACTTTGAATAGTATATTTGCTTTGTCTTTGTCTGGCTTCTTTATAAACCGCAGACCAATTCACTTGGGATGAGTCAACAGCAGGCAAGACACGTTTACTCGGGTTAGCCAGCCAATCTATTTCATGGGAAATTACAGCTAACGTACCTGTGATCAAGATAAAACAAATTAAAATCGAGAGCTTAATGCCCGCAAAGCTATGCCATTTGTACCAGGTTTTCTTATTCATCGTATAATTTCATCTGCATGTTAAACGCAAAGACCCCAATTAATGGGGTCTCGAAATTTTGCAAGGACTGATTACAGCGCGTAGCTGACCTGCAGCACAACACTTCTTGGTTCACCAGGGAAGTGCCCGTTGCGCTTGTTAAAGCCGCTTGTTGCGTATTCTTTGTCAAAGATATTCTTTAAGTTAAGCTGAATTTCAAAGTTATCAATTTGAGTCTGCCAGCTTGCATCCCAAGTGACATATGAGCGCACCGTTTGGCCACTTAAACTCACACGTTCATCAACATAATCAAAACCTAGCGAGATTGATGAGTTAAGAGTTGGTAGGGCATAACGCGCCCACATGCCCAATGTGTGATCCGGCGCATTGGCAAATTCTTTACCTACCGTATTAGATATATCTTTGGGGTTACCACCGGTAATAGTCGCATCGTTATAGGCATAACTAATAGTACCAGTTAGATCATCTGCAATATCACCAATTATATCAAGCTCAACACCTTTACTCGTTACTTCACCAATTTGTAATTGCTCGGGTAAGCCATTGCCTTCGACGTAATTAGGGTTACTTACTGCCACATCATTTTTAACAATATGATAGGTAGTAAACGTTGTTGTTAAGTTACCGTCTAACCAAATATTTCTTAATCCAAATTCATGTTGTGTGCTTGTTTCTGGACCAAATATTTCGCCTGATTCAGGTTGTTGACTTAATGATTGTGGACTAAAGCCTTCAGAGCGATTGACAAACAGCGACATATTTTCGTTAGGTTGATAAATCGCGCCAATACGAGGACTCAGTTTGTTATCGTTAACTACTTTTATTCCCTCTTGGTCTTCAAAGCGGTCATAGCGAAGGCCTGCAATTGCAAGCCACTGTTCAGTTAAACGAATTTGGTCTTGCAAATATAAACCTTGGCGTTGACTTTTTGATTTACGAACCGCCGCATTGATGCGCTTGTACTTGCTGGTATCTGCATTGTACAAAGGATTGATTATATCAAGTGTCGGTACATGGTTCTCAGGGTTAAATATTTCTCGCGGATCTGCATAGTTTGCTGGGTTAAGTGTTCTGGTTAAGTCACTCACTTTATTTTCAAATTCTTGTTCAACCTCAGCGTAGTCAGCACCAAATAAAATCATATGCTCAGTGCCTGCAAATGTTCCTTCGTAGACAAAATCAGTTGTAACACTCCATTCCTCATTCTCACGATTCTGATCGCGGAATTGACGCATCATCGCCGTATCCTGTGTTGCCATTCCCAACATATCTAATACGGGTAAATACTGTTCTTTTTGCCCTTCAGATAAATCAGCGATCAATCCCAGATTTTCGTGGTATTGCTGTGCCCGTTCATTACTAAAACCACGAATAACAGTGGTGTTGCTAAGGTTGTTGGCTATGTCAAAATTTGCAGTCAGCTGAAACACATCCGCTTTTAAGTTTTGAAAGTCAGACTTTTCATTTGCGTTATAACTTATGTTTGTCAAAAAGTGGCCGTTATCATCAACTGGCACGCCACGTAAACGGTGACCGTCTAGGGCTTGATCAATATGATCATATTGAAAAATCAGCTCAGTTTTATCATTGGCATACCAAGTTATGCCTGCAGATAACAGCGTGTTCGCTTCTTCTACATTATTACGATAGCTGTTTTTATTTTGATGGAAACCAGCTACGCGATAAGCAAGTACATCCTCGCTTAAAGTACCCGTTGTTTCGAGATGACCACCTAGTAAATCGTCATTGCCTGCAAAAAGTGCCATTTGTGTCGTTTGCTCAAACTTCGGCTTTTTAGAAACATAATTTAGTAGTCCACCAGGTTGGCCTGCACCATAAAGCATACCCGTTGGGCCTTTTAGCACTTCAACGCGTTCAACATTGAATAGCTGTGGGATCGAAAAGCCTGAATACGGGTCACCCTGTACACCGTCATATCTTACTTGATCTTGTCTAAAACCGCGGGCCGTTATACCTGAATAACTAAACTGCGTAACACCAGAAATAGAGCGATATAGATCGGTCGTTTGACGTGCAGCTTGGTCTTGGATTAATTGCTTGCTCAACACCTGCACCGATTGTGGTAGATCCATATAATCTGTTGGTGTCTTGGTTGCCATCGTTGCTTGTTCAACGAAGTAAAACTGTGCAGCACGACCCTTTACTGTAATTACTTCGATATCACTATCTTGTGACGTTTGAGCAACAGATAAAGTAGGTGACAACGCCGAAGCGACAGCCATAACGATAAACGACTTTTTAAACAAAGCAGTTGTATAAGGTTGTTTCACAAAGCACTCCTAATGCGGCTAAAGAGACAATAAAAATTTATAAACGATACATTGTTACCAATAGGCCCAGATTTGGTCTCATTTTATAAGAGCACATAACCAAGAAAGGAACGCATTTAGTAATGATATATATTCGTATTTATTATTTAGTTTTTGCGCATGTTAATGAAAACAGTTTTCATTTGCAAATGATTTTGACGCACTTCGCGGATATTAATTTATTTATAACCGTACCGAGAGATTAGTCCTACCAATCAGCATAGTAACTTGAGTTTACTCTCCTGCTTATTATTTACTTTTTTCAATCAAAATCGGCGCAAAATACCATCAAATAAAAAACAAACTATTTTCTTCAGAGATTTAACTGCTCTTTAGAGTGAAGTATAAAGGGTACTGACACACAAAGATTAATAAAAACTATTATCATTAAGATTGTTGATATGTTGTTTCTTTGCCTTTATCATACGCACTTTTATCTCGCTGGTATTGTTTTAAATAGCCAACAGCGCTTTGCCATAGTTTCTTTTGAGGGAATACGCCATGCCAATTAACCCATTGACTTATATGTCAATTTCTATAGACCATCATTTTCATTCAGCAGGTTTACCAGTGCTAGTTCAACCTATAAACAGTCCTGTGTGGCGAGATTGTATAGACGACATAAAGCAACTTGTTGAACAGCAATTGCATATCCACGGTGGATTATTGTTCAGAGGTTTTGCTATTGATGGAGCTGAAGACTTCAATGCATTTGCACGTATATTTGGCCACGATTTGCTAACTTATGATTATGCTTCAACCCCACGTAATGAAGTGTCTAGTGGGGTTTATACCTCTACAGAGTACCCTGCTCATCAAGTTATTCCATTACATAATGAGCAAGCTTACACCTTAAATTGGCCACTAAAAATCTGGTTTCACTGCGAAATTGCTCCCGAGCAAAATGGCGAAACGCCTATTGCAGATAGCCGACTTATATATAAAAAAATTGACCCAGCTATTCGCGACCGTTTTGTAAACCATGGGCTGTTATATATTCGTAACTACGGTAATGGCTTAGACCTGTCTTGGCAGCAAGCGTTTGGTACATCTGACAAGGCACAAGTTGAGAGTTTTTGCGCTCAGCACCATATTGAGTGCATTTGGAAAGAAGATGGCGAGCTGCAAACAAAGCAAATATGCCAAGCAATATCAACACATCCGCATACACATGAAAAAGTGTGGTTTAACCAAGCTCACTTGTTTCATATTTCTAACCTAGATGAACATATTAAAGACACGCTTATCTCGATTGTAGGCGAAGAAAACCTGCCAAGAAATGTGTATTACGGCGATGGCAGCCCAATTAAAGATGACGATCTTCAACATATTCGAGATGTACTTGAGCAATGCCAAGTTAGCTTTCCGTGGCAGCAAGGCGACATCATGATGCTCGATAACATGCTTGCTGCACATGGTCGCAGTACTTTCAGCGGTGATAGAAAAGTCATTGTCGCAATGGCACAAGGCTATAGCGAACAACCCTAAAGCAGTGTTCGTACATTAAAAACACCTTTTTACAACCAGACTAAAAAAGAGTAAATAACATGAAAGGTCAATTTAGTAACTGGCAACAAGTACTCGAACACCAAGCGCACACAAATTCCAACCATATTGCACTGTCAGTATACCACGGTAGTGATAGCCAAGCCCTTACCTATTCGCAACTTGCACAACGTGCCAAAGCGCTTGCTAATACACTCTCACAACACAACAAATTTGGCGACAGAGTAATGCTCCTTATGCCAAACGGCATTGACTATGTGGTCGCATTTTTTGCCTGTATTTACGCCGGCGTAGTTGCCGTTCCTATTTACCCTGCACGTCGTAAAGCACGTGATTGGCGTAGGCTCAATAGCATAGTACAAGACTGCCAACCAAACACGCTTGTGTGCTTAAGCCAAGACAGCAACGCTACTGAAGATTGGTGTAAAGCGCACAATTTAAAAATCAATACCGTGTTTGCTGACAAGCTCAATATCAACGATGCAACACTTTGGCAAACTGCCAATATCGATACTCATGATATTGCATATTTACAGTACAGCTCAGGCTCAACAGGACAACCAAAAGGCGTGATGCTGTCTCACTACAATTTACTTTCAAATACTGGGCTGATCATTGATACATATGACATGTGTCAGTCGGATATCATGATTAATTGGCTGCCGCTGTATCACGATATGGGATGTGTTGGCGGGATCCTTTCACCAATTAGAGCGGGTGCGACTATACACATTTTGGCATCAGCTAAAGTAGCACAAAACCCCTATGTACTTTTGCAAGCAATCACTGCTCTAAAAGCCACCGTAACCGCAGCGCCTAACTTCATATTCGATTTAGCGGTAGAAAAAGTGACTGCAACACAAAGGTCAACGCTTGATCTTTCCTCTCTACGCATTTTAATCAATGGTGCTGAGCCTGTTAATGCGCATACGCTTGATAATTTTTATGATTATTTTCATTACAATGGTCTTGCAAAAAACGCTGTAAAGCCTAGTTATGGCATGGCTGAAGCGTGTTTACTTGTGACAGCAACACCTATAAATAAGCCTTATAAGCTGCTTAGTGTCGATAGCCAAGCTTTTAGCATCGACAAAGTCAAAGTAGACCCTGCTTCTGCAAAACACATCGCAAGTTCTGGACAACTTATAGAGCAAATACCTCTGCGCATCGTCGATGTAAATACCCGCATGCCACTTCCTGACGGGCAAATCGGCGAAATTATGTATAAGGGAGACAGTGTAACTCGCGGATATTGGCAAAAACCAGAGCTCAATGAACAGACATTTAACTTAAACATTGAGGGTGATCCCGGCTTTATGGCAACAGGAGATCTAGGCTTTGTTGAGCAACAACAACTATATGTTACTGGCCGTAAAAAAGAGATGCTCATTTTGCATGGCTGTAATTATTATCCTCAAGATATTGAGCATTCATTAACGTCATTAAGCAAACAACTTACTCCTCATGGCGCTGCCATCTTTGAAGTAGCGCATGACAACAATACTAAAGAGTTAGTATTAGTGCAGGAGCTTACTAGAGAATCGATGAGGTATGACGATTATGTGCCCTTATTTAAACAAATTAGAGCCATCATAGCTCAAGAACACGAGCTAAGAGTGACGGCAATCGTGCTCATCAAGCCAGCCACTTTAAGCAAAACTAGCTCGGGTAAAATTCAACGGTTAGCCTGTAAGCAAGCTTATATAAATAATGAACTTGAAGCTGTCGCCAAATGGCAACAAGCGCCGATTAGCAATGCAGCTATTGCACCGATAAAGGCATTTGACCCCCCCCATATTGCCAGCTGGATAATGCAATGGATAAGTAATCGATTAGGTCAAGCTGTTAACACTTTGTCCTCGTCACAACAGCTCATGCAAATTGGTCTTGACTCCATTGACGCGATGTCTTTGGTACATGAGTTATCTAGACAATTAGACCTAAGCATTAGAGTAGAAATTGTATTGAATCACCCAAGTATCGAACAACTGTCAATTTACTTAGCTCAGCAATATGCACAAAAAAGTCAAGCCCCTGCTAACGAAATGCCAACAGAAGGAATGCTTTAAATGGCGATGACATTACTTCAAGAGTGTTGGAAAAAAGGCATCAAGCTGAGCGAAGTCAATGGCAACTTGAGCTTTAAAGCACAAGAAGGTGTTATGACACCACAACTTATTGAACAATTAAAAGCGAACAAGCCACAATTGCTCGCACTATTAAAAGCTCAGCCAGATTATTATGATGCGCGTGCGCTAAGTGCAAATGAGCGAGCCTTATGGTTTTTATATCGTTTGCGCCCCCAGAGCACTGCCTACAACATGGTTTATGCCATTGAAACAAAGGAGCTTTATACTCAAGAGCAAGTCAATACTGCGTTTGCGAAATTATGTGATATTCACTCTGTTTTAGCATTAAACTATGGTGAACGAGATGGCGAGCCGGTGCAATGGCTCAATGATTTTAAGCCCGTAAAAACGCAATTTCATGAGTTCAAAAACATGAGCAAAGCACAATTAGACACTTGGCTTGCGCAACAAGCCGATATTCTACTTGCGCCAGATCAGCACAAAACTTGTCATATTGCACTGGCGCACAATCATATTTTAGCAACCGCCAATAAAATACAAAGTTTTCTTAGCATAACAATCCACCATATTGCAGCTGATTTTATATCTTTTGATTTTATTCGTAGGGATTTCATTCGCTTGTTAGGTGGTGAAACGGCGACTAAAAAAATCTATCCGGATCATTCTTACCAAAAGTGGAGTGAACGCCAAGCCAATGCACTCGATAAAGCGAATAAGCAATTTTGGTTAGACTCATTAGCATCGATCACACCTTTAAATTTGCCTACAGATTTTGCCTACCAAGCAAATATGAACTCTGCTGGTAAAGAGCTACACAACACTCTGTCAAAGGAGTTTACCAGTCAACTCAGAACATTTTGCCGCATGCAAAACATTACACCATACATCTGGTGGTTAGCTGCCTTTGAGTGGTTTATGGCGCGTTTGTCGGGGCAAACTCAGTTTGTTATCGGCACGCCTAGTGCTGGACGCTTAGCGCCAGAAGATGCGGAAATTGTTGGCTATACCGTAAACCCTTTGGCACTCAACTGTCAGATAGACCCTGCTGAAAGTTTTTCACAATTTCTTATCCGAGTTAAAGAGCAAAGTACAAATGCACTAAAGCATCAAGAATATCCATTTGCAAAGCTGGTTGATCAATTAGATATCGACAGAGACTCGCAACGTAGTCCCGTTTTTCAACACATGTTCACCCTTAACAGCGTCCCTGAAGACAATTGGGTGAATGAGCAAATAAGCCAAGAATTGTTGGCTGAGCAACGCGGTGCAGCCCATGAACTTAACCTCGTTGTTGTTGATCACAACGAGACATTCACATGTAAATGGCGTTTCAACAACAGCTTATATAAACAGCAAACAGTTGCAACCTTTCAAGTTATGTTCACGCATTGGACTGAGCAACTGCTAAATGATGCAACCATCCCCTACTTTGAACTACACAGCTGTCCGCTCTCACTTGAGGCAAAATTAACCGCAACAAAAAGTAATGTAAATAACAGCAGCGCATGGCATGCTTTTGCAACCCAAGTAGAGAAGCATCCGCAACATATAGCACTGCGTGAACAAGAAAAATACTATACCTACGCACAACTAAACGAATTAGTAGAGCGCGCCGCTATCCAACTTGCTGAGCAAGGTTTCAGCCAAGGCGACAGACTTGGTATTACGCTCCAAAGGAGCGGCACTCAAGTTATTGCCATGTTGGCCTGCTGGCAGCTGGGCGGCTCCTTTTTGGTGTTAGACCCTGACTGGCCCAAAGCACGCATTGAATATATTGTGCAAGATGCCAACCTTTCACTACTCATTGGTGATGGCGATGGCGAGTGCAGTAAATACGATGCACAGGTTGCCTATCTAACTGGTGAGCAATTAACAAGTACTGCGACAACTGCGAGTAAGCCACTTTGTCCGTCTCAGCTGAGCCCACAAGATGAAGCCTATTTGATTTACACCTCTGGCTCAACCGGACAGCCCAAAGCAGTTCAGCTCACACACAGTAATCTAGTTCATTATGTGGATGCGCTTGTTCAAACAATACCCTTAAGTCAAACAGCCAGCATGACCAGCTTATCAAAGCACAGTGCCGATTTAGGTTATACCGCTCTTTTTGGTGCATTGCTAACTGGCCGCGAATATCGCGTCCTAAATGAGCAATTGGCACTCGATAGCCAAGCACTGTTAGCTGAGCTAAAGCACGCTCCAGTAGATTGTTTGAAAATTGTACCTTCACACTTTTACGGTTTGCTACAAGCTGAAGCCAATGTCGCTCTGCTGCCTTTACAAGCACTGATATTCGGCGGTGAAGCACTGACTAGCCAAGTTATCGAAGCGGTTAAAAGTTATGCACCCAAAGTCAAAATATTCAATCACTATGGTCCGACTGAAGCAACCATTGGCGCGCTCGTACACAAAGTCTGCGAGCATAATGCTACCATTACTCAACCTATCGGCACGCCCCTGCCAAACTACGAAATTAAGATCGTCGACGCTTGTGGTCAAGTGCAGGCGCAAGGACTTGCAGGCGAATTGCATATTGCAAGTTCAGCGCTTGCAAAAGGTTATTTAAATCAACATAAACTAACCGATGAAAAATTTTATGTGCAACAAGGTCAGCGATGGTATCGCAGTGGTGATAACGTTGTAATGAATAACGGCCTAGTTTACTTCCTCGGCCGCAACGATGAGCAAATTAAAATACGCGGTTATCGGGTTGAACTAGGTGAAGTAGAAGCCGCGCTTAAACAATATATTTCACAAGCAGCGGTTGTTGTTTACAACAACGCTGAAAGTCAAACTCAACTGCTGGCATATGTGGTCGCTGACAAACTACAAATCAACGAATTAAAATCCGCAATATCTGAACGACTGCCTCCTTATATGGTGCCAACCCAGTGGTATAGCATTGAGCAATTACCACGACTTGCAAATGGTAAAATTGATCGTAAATCATTGGCTCAAGACGCAGCGCAGCGCAGCACCCAAACAACACTTACAGCCAATGAACCAGCAGTAACATGGCCTGATGAGCACCTACAGCTTGAACAGCAGCTACTTGAAATATGGCAGTCATTACTGAACCGCCCTCATATTAGCGTTGAAGACGATTTTTTCAGTGTTGGCGGTGACTCAATATTGGGCCTACAGGTCATTGCTCAAGCGCGTAAAAAAGACATTAACCTCAAACCACAACAGTTGTTTGAATATAAAACTGTACGCAAACTAGCCCAACAACTTGTGCAAGCCAGCGTACCAAAAGAGCAGCAAAAACTGTTAGCGATTGTACGAGAGCTGCTAAATAACCCAAATATTCAAGCGCATGATGATTTTTTTGCGGTAGGTGGAGATTCTATTTTGAGTCTGCAACTGGTTGCCAAAGCTAGAAAAGAAGGCATTCAATTGCTGCCTAAAGATATTTTCAGCCATAAATCCATCGCCAAGATCAGCGCTAATTTACCGCTTGCTAGTCAACCGTCAACAGGTCAGACAAAAGGCAAAGTACAACTCGACCAAAAGCCTTTCCCTTTGACCCCAATTCAGCATTGGTTTTTTGAGCAGCCGCTTACAAATCCGAACTATTGGAACCAGTCATTGCTATTAAACGTGCCAAGCCAACTTGACTTTGCCGCGTTGCAACAGGCATGTGCAGACGTGTTGCAAACACATGCGGCACTGCGTTTATCTTTTAACAACCAAGATGGAACATGGCAGCAACAGTACAATTCATATCAAAAAGCTTGGCTCTGTGATGTTGTACAGCAAACCGAACAAGCAGCATGTGAGAATACATTCAAAACTTATCAAAGCCAATTTAACTTATCCAATGCGCCTTTAGTTCGCTTCGTGCACTTTAAAGCTGATAACCTGTTGCTCTGTACTGCACACCACCTCGTTGTAGATGCCGTATCATGGCAAGTGATCATTAACGATTTACTCACGAGCTATGGCGCTATCAGGCAAGGGAAGCCGAGCTCATTAGCAGATGTTAATTATGAGTTTCAGCAGTGGCAAGGCTACTTAGCTGAGCTTGCAAACACTCCATCTATCCACGCGCAACAGGCATATTGGCAATCTCAATTAGCCCTGTCCCCAGTATTTGATGAACCAGTAGACAACTTATATCAAGACGCGCAAACCATCGTTACGTCTTTAGATAACGTCATGACAGAGCAACTGCTAAACCGTGCAAACTTGGCTTACCACACCAATACACAAGAGTTACTGCTATGCGCGCTAACACAGACACTCACAGCTCACTGGCAATTACCAGAACTCACCATTGAGCTTGAAGGTCATGGCCGAGAAGCTAATTTACTGGCACCGGGCGAAGAGCAAGATGTGTCTAGAACCGTTGCTTGGTTTACCACGCGCTTTGCACAAAAGTTTGTCGTAACCGACTGCCTTGAAAAAAATATAATTACCACTAAAGAGCAACTGCGCTTTATACCAAACAAAGGCATTGGCTATGGTTTATTGCGCTATATGCAGACACAAAATAGTGCTCTAAATACAGGCTACTCAAACCTTGTATCGTTTAACTTTTTAGGTAGTCGTAACAACAATATCAACGAGCAATTTAGCCTCAAAACGGGGCTTGTACCGACAACAAGAGACCCTAGAAACCGCCGCGCTCATTTACTTGATATCAATATTCTAGTAGAAAACAACCAGCTTCATATTCATTGGAGTTTCCCAAAACCCCATAGCGCATTTAGCAATATGAACAACTTGACCCAAGCGTTTCAAACTAATTTAGCGGTGATTATTGCGCACTGCCTCGATAGCAACAATGGGCGAGTTACAGGTGCAGACTTTACGCTTGCCAACATAGACGATAAGGCATTTATTCGTTTACTCAATGAGCTGGCGCTCCCTAGCGACCACAGCACGCAACCAACACAGCATTAAATGAGCAATATCATGACGACGATTACAACCAAGTCACTTAAGGCTTTAGCCGATAATATAGAGACAATTTACCCGCTTACCCCTGTACAACACGGCATGCTATTTCATACTTTAATGCAACCTAACAGTGGTATCTATTTACAGCAATACCGCTACATCATGACCATGGATAATTTAAATGTCGCTGCATTTGAAAAAGCATGGCAAGCCGTCGTTGGTCGCCACCAAGTGTTGCGCAGTGCATTCGTACATGAAACCCAAGATGAGCCTTTGCAAGTAGTATTTAAAAATGTGCATATGCCTTTTGAGTTTCTTGATTGGCGTCATTTAAGCGCTGAACAGCAAGAAGCACAAACTGAACTGTTACTTGCGCAACAGCGCAAACAGGGATTGAATTTCAATCAGGCTCCGCTGATGAATGTCACTTTGGCGCAACTTGATGAAAACCGCTATCAGTTTATCCGCAGTTACCACCATATTTTGATGGATGCATGGTGCTTTTCGCTGATTATGGTGGAGTTTTTACAGCTTTACCGCCACTTTAACGACAACACATCGATAAACTTGCAAAAAGCGCCTAAGTATCAAGACTACATCTCTTGGTTACATAGCAACAAAGATGAGCAGGCCGAGCAAGCATTTTGGCAACAGCAACTGGCTGGTTTTAGTACGCCAACAGACTTAGGGATTATGCAAAAAAACCGCTTTGCCAGTGAAGCGCACACGGCTCTGAGTAAAGATGTAATTTGCCATTTAGATAAGCACACCTCAGAGCAACTGCGCGCAATTGCCAGCGAATATAAAGTCACCCTCAATACTTTATTACAAGGCGCCTGGGCACAAACTTTGGCACGTTATGCGCAAAATAGCGACGTGGTTTTTGGCATAACCGTTGCTGGACGCTCTATCGACTTACCCAATATTGAAAGTATGGTGGGATTGTTCATCAACACACTCCCCCTGAGAGTCAATATTGATGAGCGACAAAACCTTAAGCAGTGGCTGCAACAATTACAACACAATAACCTAGCATTGCGAGAGTATGAGCAAACAGCTCTGACTGATATTCAAAAATACAGCGAGTTAGGCGATCAACCTTTGTTTAATAGTATTTTTGTCTATGAAAATGCGCCAATTGATAAAGCGCTGAACTTTGACAATCTAGAATTTGAAATCTGTGAAATACAAAACCGTTCAGATTTAAATTATCCCCTCACGGTTACTGTACTTCCACAAGATTCACTGCATTTTGAACTCACCTATCGCTGTGCAGACTTTGAACCTCTGGCCGTGCAAGCCATGCTTGAGCATTTCAAGCAGTTATTGGTGAACTTAGTTGAGTTATCAGAGCCGCAAAACGCACAACTACAAGATATTGAACCGGCTCAAATTCCAAAACAAACCAGCGTACCTGAGCACACATCCCCTATACAATATGACGCTCTGACGCTCTTTGCTGAGCAGGTAAACACGCAACCCAATGCGCCAGCGGTTCAATGCACGGATAAAGTACTCAGCTACCGTGAACTTGACCTGCAAAGTACTCAGCTGGCTCAGTATTTAATGGCAAATGTGCAAATAAAGTCGAATACTTTAATTGGCGTAAGCTTTTCGCCAAGTGCAGACATGGTTGTCGCAATTATGGCCATTTTAAAAGCTGGTGCCGCCTATGTGCCGCTCGATCCTAATTACCCAAAAGACAGAATCGAGTACATGATAGAAGATGCAGGGCTTGAGGTTATCTTGACACAACAAGCGCTGCTCTCAAATGATGCTTTTACCAATATAAATAGCAAACTGTTAGCAATAGATGATGCTGAGTTTATTCAACAATTAAAGCTAAGCACCCAGCTTTGCCCTTTACCTGCAATTACATTGCAAAATCTTGCGTATGTCATGTACACCTCCGGTACGACGGGTAAGCCAAAAGGTGTCATGATTGAACACCTGCAACTGGCTAACTTCTTGCTTAATATTGAACATAGATATCAAATTACCCCGCAAGATACGTTTTTACAATTTTCAACGATCAACTTCGATATCTCAATCGAAGAAATATTTGGCTCACTATGCTTCGGTGCACAATTGGTAATCAGAGATCAAGACTGCGTCAGTGATCCTGTGCAGTTTTTCAACTTTTGCTCAAAACACAATATTTCTGTTGTGAGCCTACCCACGGCATTTTGGCATCAACTTGTCAGTTACCCACATGAGACAATTGCCCAAACACTACGTTTGGTCATAGTTGGGGGAGAAGCGTTACAAGTTGCAAAAGTAAACCGTTGGTTTAAAGAGTTCTGTGGCCCAACGCTTATCAACACTTACGGCCCAACTGAAACCACTGTAACTGCGACTGGTTTTAACCTAACTGAGCAGTACCTTAGCGGTGGTGAGATCCCAATTGGGCAGCCAAACATTAATACCACTGTTTATATTCTTGATGCGCAGCATCGCCCCGTTCCACAAGGTGTGATTGGTGAGCTGTATATTGGTGGCCCTTCACTTGCTAGAGGATATCTCAATAAGCCAGAGCAAACGGAACAAGCATTTGTTACACCTATGTGCGTACAATCCGAGCGTCTGTATCGCACCGGCGACCTAGTAAGCTTGAACCAAAACCTACACATTGAGTTTCATGGTCGTAAAGATGATCAAGTTAAGATCCGCGGCTATCGCATCGAAGTGGCCGAAATTGAAACCGTTATGCAACAGCAACATAATATCACCCAATGTATTGTAATACCTTGGCAAAAGCCGCAAGGTGATAAAGCGTTAGCGGCGTACATAACCGCATCGCAAAAGCAAAACATTAACCAACTACGTTCAAAGTTAGCAGAACAGTTAGCCGAATATATGATCCCTGCGGTTATTATTGAGCTAGACGCACTGCCACTGACCAGTAACGGTAAAATAGATAAAAAAGCGCTACCGAACCCTGCTGATATGCCTGAAGTTGTTGAGTTAGCTAATGAGCATCAAGCACCAGCTAATCAAACCGAGCAGCTGATCATCAACTGCTGGAAAGCGGTATTGGACGTGCAAAAAATTGCCTTAGATGACAACTTCTTTGCCCTCGGTGGACATTCATTGCTTGTTATTCAAGTACTCTCCGCCTTAAAACAGCAAGGTTTAACCATCACTGCTGCGCAACTATTTCAAACGCCAACACCTCGCTTACTTGCCCAAGCGATTACACCTGATGAGCAAACTGTATTAACCACAGAACAGTCTATTGGTGGGCTAATTCCAGAAGGTTGCCAACAGATCACCCCCGACATGCTGCCATTGATTAATTTATCGCAACAGCAAATTGATGCCATTGTAGAAAAAGTACCTGCTGGTGCTGTTGGTATTCAAGAGATATACCCACTGGCTCCCCTACAAGAAGGTATTTTATTCCACCATATGTTATCGCCTCAAAACGACCCATATATTGTTAGGGCGCTACTTGAGGTGGAAAACCTTGCTGTATTCAACAAACTCGTTGCAAGCTTAAACTTTATGATCCAACGGCATGAAGTATTGCGCACCAGCATCATGTGGCGGCAACTAGAAAAGCCGGTGCAATTGGTACACCGAGAGGCTAGGCTGAGTGTTGAATGGGTGAAGCTTGATGCACAAGGCAAAGATAACTCGGCGTCTATTTGTCAGGCATTATTATCTAACGAACACAACAACTCACGTCATAATGAAGTTGAAATTGATTTAGAAGCATGCCCATTAATCAAGCTACGAGTCGCCAAAGACAGTGTAACTGACAAGCTTGCGGTGATGTTTATCGAGCACCACATCGTCTCCGATCACATCAGCGTCGAAATCATTCTTAACGAGATAAGCGCGTACCTCATGGGGCAATCTGAGACCTTACCAGCCGCTGTGCAATACAAAGAATTTGTTGCACGTGCTATCGAGCATGATCACAGTGCTGCGCAACAGTACTTTACACAATTGCTAGGGGACGTTGATTTTGCAACTTTGCCGTATCAACTTAACAATACTCAAGGCCACGCTGGTGACATCACTCAGCACAAATATGAGCTTGATCAGTCTAGCAGCATAACAATCAGACAATTAGCACGCCAGTTCAATGTATCCCCCGCTAGCTTCTTTCATAGCGCTTGGGCGCTCGTGGTTGCCAGAGCAAGCGCACACAGTGATATTGTGTTTGGTACAGTATTATCGGGTCGCATGCACAGCGCTGAACAAACAAATGCGATGCTGGGTATGTTTATCAACACATTACCTGTGAGGCTAAACCTTACAAACTTAACAGCTGAACAATTAATAACTCGCACACGCGAACAACTTGAAGCGCTTATTCCTCATGAGCAAAGTGCCTTGGCATTGGCACAGCGAGCCAGTCAACTCTCTGGTGAGCAGCCGCTATTTAGTGCCATGTTGAATTACCGCCATTCGCATAAAAATGATGACCATACCGACGAGCAACAGACACTAAATGGTGTTCGACTTGTAAATGTAGACGAGCCAAGCAACTACCCTTTTACGCTATCTGTAGATGACTTCTCTAATTCAGAGCTATTCTCACTTACCTTAGAACTTAATAAAGGTTTGCATGTACAGCAGATTGAACAAGAGCTCAATACCGCCATCACAGGGCTGTGTCAGCAACTGACAACGAATAGCGCAGAGTCAATTCTTGAGCATTATCTTCAACGGTGCCACCAGCTGCACCAACCAATTTGGCAACAACCACAAGCGCTAGTCTTTATAGAACAGCAAAAATACCAGCCTAAAGCCACCGCTGTACAGTCAAATAAACAGCATATTAGCGATACAGACGTGACGTTTCAAAGCACGCAAGAACAATTACTAGCCAAAATATGGCAGCCTATCCTTGGTGTTGGCCCTATCACCCGACAGAGCCACTTTTTTGAATTAGGCGGACACTCTCTGTTGGTCATGCAGGTGATCACCGCATTACAAAAAGCAGGTTATCAACTCAATGCCAGTGAAGTATTTAAATCACCGGTGTTAAAAGAGCTGGCGACTAAACTCAAACTGAGCAGCTTACAGCATGGCGAAGATAACGCTTTTGCAAGCAAATCACTGCCACAAGGACTATCTCAATTAACGCCAGATATGTTGCCACTAATCGCGCTTTCTCAACAAGAGATTGAGCACATTATTGCGCGCGTACCCGGTGGTTTAGCAAATCTCAAAGATATCTATCCTCTTGCGCCATTACAAGAAGGCATCTTGTTTCACCATAGGCTCAGTCAAGACAATGACCCTTATGTCATGCCAGCTTATTTAAAGATAAAGGGAACAGCACGATTTGAGCAGTTTATTGCTGGTATTAATCATATTATTGAGCGCCACGATACACTCAGAACCGCCATTTTATGGGATCACTTATCACAACCTGTACAAGTCGTTTATCATCATGCGCAGCTGCCAGTTGAATGGCTAGAGCTTGACCAAACAAAAGACTATCTGGAGCAGATGCAACATAGAGATGCTCAGCAAACTCTGAGCTTGGATCTACGAACAGCACCTTTGCTGAAAGTCAGTGCGTCGCATGATAAGAATAAAGATGAATTTGTAATTCGACTGCTAGATCACCATATTATTTCTGATCATGTCAGCATGGCTATTGTGCAACAAGAATTAGAAATACTTTTTAATGAGCAACCAAAAGACTTGCCAAAACCTGTTCAGTACCGAGGATTTATCTCGCAGCTACAACAACACCAAGCAACAAGCTCTGACGATACAAAAACCTTTTTTAGCAAGCAACTAAAAGGATTTACAGAACCGAGTACACCATTTGCCCTCGCGCTAAAACAAAGCCAAGACAACCCAGTTAATGAACTAGACTCTTTGCTCGATGAGTCGCTCAGTCAGCAGATTCGAAATACGGCAAAGCATTTAAAGCTAAACCCAGCAACTTTGTTCCATAGTGCTTTTGCCATGGTCATTGCAGCATGCAGCAATAAAGAAGACGTGGTGTTTGGCACGGTGATGTCGGGACGTTTACAAGGCACTAAAGGTAGCGAAAGCATGCTGGGTATGTTCATTAATACACTGCCTCTGCGCTTAATATTAACGGATTTAACGCCACTACAATTAGTCATGCAAACTCAGCAAAATTTAATGGCGTTACTCCCCTATGAGCAATCCCCGTTGGCGCAAATCCAGCAACATAGTGAACTAACTGGTGAAACTGCGTTATTCACTAGCCTACTTAACTACCGACATACACAAAAAAAGGCTCGTGATGAGCAAAATAGTCTTATTGGCTTGGAGTTTATTGACCCCAAAGAGCGGACCAATTATCCATTTGCCATTGCAGTAGACGATTATGGTGATGACTTCTTATTGAACATCCAAGTACAGCCCCCCTTAAGTGCACACCGGGTCGCGCAGTACATGGTAAGTGCTTTAGCTCAACTGACACAAGCACTTACTGATGAGCAAAACCAACCGATTATGCATTACTCGGTGGTGCCGCAGAGCGAACAAGTCGCACTATTGACAAACCATGTCGAAACCGTTGCTTACGCTGATAATATCTGTGTTTACGAATTGTTAGAACAACAACTTGCTAATATGGCAGACCGAACTCATAACGCATTAATTTTTCAAGACCAGTCAATGAGTTATCAAGAGTTTGACGAAAAAACTAATCAGTTAGCTCGCTTTTTGATAGAGCAAGGTGTGCAGCACAATGACTATGTTGCAATTGCCATAGAGCGATCTTTTGACATGGTGATAGCGATTTGGGCAATTTTAAAGTCAGGCGCAGCATATTTACCCCTTGATGTTAACTTACCAACTGCACGCATAGACACTATTTTAACCGATAGCAATGTACAAATGTTGTTAACACAGCAAAGCTTTGAAGCGCAGTTTAGCCGCAGTTACTGCCAAGCATTTGCACTCGATGGTGCACCATTTGACAAAAAGATCACCTCATACAGCAAATCAGCACTAGTACGCGAGCAGAGACAACCAGCACAGTCCAATGCATACCTCTTTTACACATCGGGCTCTACAGGCAAACCAAAAGGCGTGGTATGTAACCATCAAGGGTTAGTCAATCTTGTCCAGTGGCTCGAAAAGCAATATCCACTACAACCATCCGACAGAGTGTTACAAAAAACACCTTATAACTTTGATGTATCAGTATGGGAATTCATTTGGCCAATGATCTGCGGGGCAACATTAGTTATTGCTAAGCCTGAAGGCCATAAAGATGCCCGCTATCTCACACAAATAATTGAACAACAGCAAATTAGTCACTTGCACTTTGTTCCTTCCATGTTGAGCTTAATGCTTAGTGATGGCGATTGGCGTCGCTGTCAGTCTGTAAAGCAAGTGTTTTGTATTGGCGAAGCTTTAAACTACGAGCTACAGCAAAACTTCTTTGCGCAACCGGGCCAAAAAGCTCAGTTGCACAACTTGTACGGACCTACTGAAGCATCTGTTGTGGTCAGTCATTGGCAGTGTCAACCTGAGCCAGAACGTAAGTTAGTGCCTATTGGTAAACCATTACAAAATACCCAACTGCTCGTGCTTGATAGGAACCATAAACTAGCGCCTATGGGCGCTGAAGGTGAGTTATATATTGGCGGTGTGTGCCTTGCTCTAGGCTATCTGAATCGTCCAGATCTCAATGCAACACAGTTTATTAAGCACCCGTTTGCAACACAGCAAAACGAGCGTTTATACCGTACGGGCGACCTGGTTCGTATCTTAGAAGATGGCAACTTTGATTACATCAGTCGCTTAGATGATCAAGTAAAAATACGTGGCTTACGTATTGAGCTTGGCGAAATAGAGTCTGTTTTGAACCAACATCAGGCTATTAACACAGCCCAAGTTGCGGTGAAAATGAATACGCGTAGTGAGCCTAACCTCGTAGCCTATGTGATGCTACAACAACAAAGCAAAGCCAATACTGATATAAGACTTCTGCGGGCGAAGCTTAAAGAGCACTTAAACGCACTACTACCAAGCTATATGGTGCCAGAACACTATGTGGTGATTGAGCAATGGCCACTGACGAGTAATGGCAAAATAAATAAATCTCTGCTCCCTGAACCGAATTTTATTGATCACAAAAAGCATACGCTAATGGCGACAACCGACACTGAACATAAGCTCGTTGAAATTTGGTCGCAATTACTGAACTTGCCCTCTAAGCAGGTAGGTATTGATAGCAACTTTTTTGAACTCGGCGGACATTCGATTTTAGCGATGAAGCTCATCAGTGTGATAGAAGCACAATTCAATTTATCGCTGTCTTTAAACAGTCTATTTAACTCCCCGACTATCCAAAGCATTGCACAACAAATTGAAGATATTCAAGGACTCCAAAGCAATGAGCTGGACTTTATGGAACAACTATTAAACGAATTTGAGGATCAAGAGTAATACCATGCAGCAATCTCAATTTTTATCAATCGCGCAGCGACTAAATAAACTCGACCCGAAACAGCAGCAGCTGTTTCGCCAAAAGCTTGCACAGCAAGGGATTAATAGTTGGAAACTACCCATAGTAGAGACAAAGCTCTCAACCTACGCACTTTCAGTTGCTCAACAGCGATTTTTAGTGGCAGAAAAGATGGCGGACCGCGCTCTTTACAACCTCTGTACAGTGGTTAAATTCGATTTACAGCTAAACCCGCATGCACTCGCACAAGCGTTAACGCAATTAGTTAAACGTCACCAAGTGATGAGGACGTGCTTTAAACAAAATGAGCAAGGAAATTGGTACAGCTATCAGCAAGACAATATCCAACTAAACTTAACGCCGGTGCCATTAAGCGAAGAGCAAAACCGCAATCAGGACGCATGGCTAAGCTCATGTTTTGCACAGCAACAAAACTATCAGTTTGATTTAAGTGCTGAAGTTCCTTTTCGAGTGTCATTATATCAAGGCCAAACGGCATATTGGTTATTTGTAAATATTCATCATGTGGCTTTTGATGCTTGGTCGTTTGATATCTTTAATCAAGAATTAGTGCAGCTTTACAATGCTATTGTAAATGACCAAAACGTCACACTGCCACCATTGAGTATTCAGTATCAAGACTATGCTACGTGGCAAAATCAATGGTTAAAAAGTGAAGACTATCAAACTCAGCAAGACTATTGGCAGCAACAACTTGAAAATTTACCGCCTACACTTAACTTGCCGTTTGACTTTTCTCCTGTAAATCAGCTGCGTACTTTTGAAGGACAAATTGAGCAGTTAATCTTAGATGCAGATACCAGTGTCGTGCTGCGACGCGCAATTACACAGCAAAACTCTACATTATACGTCTATCTGCAAACTATCTTTGCGTGGGTTTTAGCTCACTATAGCGATCAACACGATTTTTGCTTTGGTAGTTCTATCGCAAATAGAACCCGAGCTGAGCTTAGCCATTTAGTGGGACCTTTACTGAATACTCTGGTGCTTCGTCATTCTATTGACCCTTGTGAAAGCTTTAAAGATGCACTGAAGCATTGTTTAAAAACATCAACAGAAGCCTTTGACAATCAAGACTTTCCTTTTGAGCACTTAGCAAGTTTACTTAATCACGATAGTAGCTCTGGCGCTCTGGCGCTATTCAACGTCATGTTTATTCATGTTGGCTTAGCAAATCAAGCAGCAGTTAAACTAGGTAATAGTCATGGCTCTGTGCTCAGTATGGAGCAAAATAGTGCACGCTTTGATCTGACTTTAAGAGTGGTTGAACAAAACGATCAAACAATTTGTTTAGATTTAGAGTACAGCACAGAGCGATTCTTGCCATCGACTGTGAAGCAATTATTGACTGACTTTCAAGCAATACTCTACGGTTGTTTGAGCAACCCAAATTGCAGCTTTGCTGACATAGCTTCACAAATCAGTAAGAGCAAAATAGATGGCCCTGCATTAGTCGAAACGCCAGAGCTGTTAACAGAGCGCATACGTCAATTTGCCACATGCAATGACCACGGCGAAACTAAGGTTGCGTTATTTGACGCGCAGCAATGCATTCATTACCCGCAATTAGTTCAAGATATCGAATACGCGGCATTGTGGTTACAACAACAAGGTATTAAAGCGCATAACCATGTGGCGATGGTCATGCCACGCACCTCACTACAAGTAACCTTAATGCTTGCTAGTTGGCAATTAGGAGCTGTCTGCGTGATGCTCGATCCTAAACAACCTGTTGCCCGCCTTGCACAAATTTGTCACGATGCTGACGTTAAGCTTATTCTCAGTGACAAGCATTATGACATCCCATCGATTGCTCAAGTTGCACAGGTTTCACGTGAGCAATTTATCTGTGTGCAACACAACGAACAACGCCCACATTGTGCATATCAAGTTGCGCCACAAGACCCCGCTTATATTCTTTACACCTCAGGCTCGACAGGCAAGCCAAAAGGTGTTGTGGTATCACACCAAGCGATAAGTCACTACAGCGCAGCTATCGCACAGCAATTCCCACAACCAGCAGGTAGCCGCTGGCTCACTCTGGCAACCGTTGCAGCAGATCTCGGTTTAACTTCGGTGTTTGGCGCACTTTATCAAGGTCAGTGTTTAGTATTACCTTGCGCAGACACCATTGCCGACCCCAATGCCCTATCTAGATTTTTAGTCAACCACCCAGTGGATTGTTTAAAAATCACCCCATCTCATTTAAACGCGCTGTTGAGTGTTAAAAATCCAGCGCACATTTTACCCAAGCGAACGCTATTTTTAGGCGGTGAAGGGCTAAACCAAGGTGTGCTCGCTCGGATTAAGGCGTTATCACCTAAACTCAACGTCGTAAATCACTATGGCCCAAGTGAGAGTACTGTAGGTATTTGTGCCACCTTATTAGACAACACATTACATTCTACCTTGAGTTCAGTCGCGGCGCTTGGCAACCCCTTACCTGGTAATTCAATAACAGTGAGAAATGCCCAAGGAAAGCTTTTGCCGCGCGGTACAGTGGGTGAGTTATGTGTCAGTGGCAATCAACTGGCACTGGGATATTGGCAAAATCCAACGCAAACGGCACAGTTATTTGTGCAACCACAAAAATACCCGCGTTATTACAAAACAGGCGATCTAGTGCGCATTAATCATCAAGGTTTGCTTGAGTTTATGGGTCGCAGTGACGATCAAGTAAAACGTCGTGGATACCGAATCGAATTAAACGAAATTAGCCAATGGATATGTCAACAACCACACGTCAGTGAAGCCATCGTTTTACTGCAAAAAGCGCCTGAGTCTGGCAAAGCGCTACTGCTGTCGTGGTTAACACTTGAGCAATCAGCTTCCAATGAGCAACAAGTGATTGATACATTAAAACAAGCGATTAGCAGCGCTTTACCTGATTATATGCACCCCGATCATTGGCTTGTTCTAGAGTCACTGCCGTTAAATAACAACGGCAAGGTTGACCGTAAATCGCTACCATTACCTAACTTAAAATCAGCGCCAAATTTACAACCTAACCGCGCACTATCGGATGTGGAGCAAGTCCTTGCTAAAATTTGGCAAACATTGTTAAAAATAGAGCAAATTAAACCAACTGATGATTTTTTTGCCCTAGGCGGCGACTCAATAATGAGCCTGCAGATGATAGGCTTAGCTGCCAATCAAGGGGTGAAATTAATGCCAAAAGACATCGTAACGCATCGTCAATTGGCTAACATCGCCGCTGTCGCGAATACAACATTAAGCAAAGAGATTACAACGCATCAAAATGATGCCGTGCAATTAAGCGAGCAAGCAATAGCCTATCAAGAAAAAGTGCTCGATTTATTTAAGCATATCTTGCGCGATAACTCACTCAGTGCTGCTGATAACTTTTACACTCGAGGGGGCGACTCGATATTAAGCCTGCAATTCATCGCACTGGCCAAGCAAGAAGGCATATCGGTGATGCCAAAGCAACTGCAGCAAAATCCAACCGCACAGTCATTGGCTCTGTCGGCTTGCCCAATAAGTGATAATGGTATAACCAATGAGTCGCTTGATAACCCAGCGCAGCAAGAGCAGTTCTGCGTAGATTTAACAAAAGCTCAACCTTTATCGGCTGCACAAAAACGTATTTGGTTCTTGCAACAACTTGAACCTGAGAATACTGCCTACAACCTCCCTGCGGCTTTTAAAGTAACAGGCAACATTGACCTTGATAGGTTAACTTCTGCTTGTCAACTTTTGGTCGATAAGCACTGGATGCTACGCACCAAATATATAACAGATAAAGAGCGTGACGATGTATTACAAAAATTAGTCGACACATATCAGCCACTCACCGTGCATGCTGCTATGGATGAAATCGCTGCAAAGCATTATGCATCACAACTTGTGCATCAGCCACTTGATCTAGGCACAGGTAAGGTGCTTAGTATCGGTCTATTACCAATCGCCAATAATGCCAACAGCCATATTCTGGTGTTTAATATTCACCATATCGCAACCGATGGCTGGTCAATGGGTATACTCATTCAAGACTTATTAAAGCTATATCAATCCGATAATGTGCCAGCACCACAGTTGCAAGAGCAAACCAGTTATTTTGATTGGTGTATTCGCCAACAATCTCAAAGCGTAGATGACTCGGTATCTGATTATTGGCTATCACGCTTAGCGAATATGCCTCACCAACTTGCACTGACGTACGATAAACCAATGCCTAGCCAACAAAATTATGCCGGTGCAACGCAAGAGTGGACCATCCCCCCAGCAATTGTCAGGCAATTAGATGAGTACGCCAACACACTTAATGGCACACCATTTAGTTTATTGCTCGCAGGTTTTCAGCTGCTGATGTGGCGCTATACACAACAAAATGATTTTGCTGTAGGTATCCCAGTCAGCGGCAGAGAAAATGTGCAAAGTCAGCATATTGTGGGTGTATTTATTAATACTCTGATTAATCGCGCGCAAATTAAGCCCAACCTTGCAACAGTTGATTGGTTGACGCAACATATCGAGGCACTACAAGCTGACTTAGCACACCAAAGCATGCCACTAGAGACATTGATTAATGAGCTCAAACCAGCTAGAAACCTAGCCAGACCGCCAGTTTTTCAGGTGTTATTTAACTATCAGAATGACCAATTAAAACAGCGCAGTTTGTCATTGCCTGAACTTGATTTTGAAGCGCTTGAGCATAATGAGGTTAGCACCAAATTTGAACTGAGCTTTAACCTGCTACGCCGTGATAATTTAGTGGTACAAATTGAATATAATCAAGACTTGTTTGCTGCACAAACCATTGCACAGCTGTTTGAAGATTACCTCAGTATCCTAAGTTGGTTACCAACAGCAAAACAAACGCCATTATCCGCTTTGACACTAAGCTCAGTAGATAAAGCGTTAAACGCTGCCAGCAAAACTCATTGCGATGCTAGTCTCAATCGAGAAGCGGATGCAAAAGACGACTTTATCGCGCGTTTTGAGCGCCAAGTGATACAACAAGCGCAAAAAACGGCTGTGATTGCCGATAACAAACATTACAGCTATGTACAATTAAATACTGATGCCAACCGACTCGCATACTTTTTGCAAAGTAACGGCATTGGTGCAGAAAAGCTTGTTGCCCTTTGCTTACCTCGTGGCTATCAGATGCTGGTAGCGCTTTTGGCGATTCAAAAAGCTGGCGGCGCGTATTTACCATTAGATAGTACCCAACCCAAAGCGCGTTTATCATATATTATCGAACACGCACAACCGCAAATGCTATTGTCGCAAACATCTATAAGCCGGATATTTGAATTAAACATACAGATTATCAACCTTGATGTTTTGAGCACTCAGCTAAGCACCCTTGCTGGCGATAATTTACAATTATCCTACGACTCAACACAGCTCGCTTATACCTTGTATACATCCGGCTCGACAGGAAGGCCTAAGGGCGTTGAAATTGAGCGAGGCAATTTTGCTTGCTTCTTAACAGCAATTGAACAAACTCTACCACGCTTTGAGCGCACGCTTGCTCTAACAACAATCACCTTTGATATTGCGGGCTTAGAGCTATACTTGCCGTTAACGACAGGTGCCAGCGTTGTGATTGCAAATGAAGATCAGCAAAAAGATACGCAACAACTGTTCTGGCTTATCAATACATACCGCATTGACTTAGTACAAGCGACACCCGCCACTTGGACTATGTTGACTCAAGATGAGCAGAGCCTCACAGCACAACAATCACTGGCACATGTCCATGCGGTATGTGGCGGCGAGGCACTATCAAGTCAGTTGGCCGTACTATTGAAACAACACAGTAAAAGTGTCACTAACGTGTATGGCCCAACAGAAACCACCATATGGTCGTCAGCCTATCAAATACAACAAGTGAGCAAAAACCAGCCTCCAATCGGCAACCCGATTGCCTACAATCATTTTTATATCCTTGACTCGCAAAGGAACCTAACGCCTTTTGGGGTACCTGGGGAGCTTTATATTGGTGGCCCAACCGTTGCTAGAGGATATCGGCACGATACTGAGTTAACACACGCTGCGTTTATCAAGCACCCTGATTTCGGTCGCCTATATAAAACGGGTGATAAAGTACAATGGATACAAGAACAGGCATCGCCAGTATTAGCATTTGTTGGGCGCGTAGACTTTCAACTAAAGCATCGTGGTTATCGGATTGAGTCCGGTGAAATCGAACATGTATTGACGCAGCATAGCGCCATTAATCAAGCCGTTGTGGTTATTAAAGAGCAACAACTGGTTGCCTATTACGTGACACACCCTGATAGCAGTGTGCCTGATAGTGCCTTATTAAAGCAGTACTTAAGCAAAGCACTGCCAGATTATATGGTGCCACAGCATTTGCAAAAGCTTGATGAGTTACCAGTTAACAGTAATGGCAAAGTTGACCGCGCAGCATTACCCGTGATCACACGGGAACAAGCCTCAGTTCAACGCACTGACAGAACACTTACGCCACAAGAAGAAACGCTTGCGAGTATCTGGAAAAGCCTTTTAAAAGTTGAGCGCCTGCACAGTTACGATGATTTTTTCTTACTGGGTGGCCATTCATTGTTAGCAGCGCAACTTCGATCACACCTAAATAAAATCGGCTTAAATATTCCACTTAAAAGCTTATTTGAACAGCCAACCTTGGCCGAACAAGCCAAACTAATCAGCGCATCAAAGTATCAAAATATTGCCTTGCTCTGCGATCTCAATCCCAAACCTGCGTATTTACCGCTATCTAATGCACAACAACGCGTATGGTTTATGCAGCAGCTTAACCCCGCCAGTGCTGGGTTTAATATGCAAACGGCTGTGCGTATCAGAGGTGACTTATCAATACCTCAGTTAAAACAAGCCATTTTATTTGTCACACAAAAACATCCGATTTTACAGGTAACGTACCACCAACATGGTGAGCAAGCGGTACAAAAATTTAATCCAGCGCTTGCAGTGGCAGTCAAAACAATCAATTTAAGCAATAATTCGCTCCAACTTGAGCAACATTTAGCAAACGCTGCGAATCAAAACTTTAACCTAGAGCATGAATCTGCGCTTCGTGTATTTATTTATCAGTTGGGTAACGATCATTTTGTTTGTCAGATAATTCAACACCATATTGCATCCGATGCTTGGTCAATGACGCTATTGCTTGATGACTTAATGGATGCTTACCAACAGCTTAATAGTGTAAGTTTAGATGCCCTGAGTGGCGACATAACCGAAAAGCCGAGTTATCTCGATTATGCCTACTGGCAAAACACGCCCATGGTCGTGAGGCAGCAGCAAGAGTCTGTTAACTATTGGCGACAAACACTTGCAGGTGTAAAAGACGTACTAGCCTTGCCGTTTGACCGCCCCCGCGATGCTGTTGCACAGACAATGGGCAGCAGTGTTGAAGTCACAATAGATAAGTCATTATTAGCTGAGCTAAAAAATCTTGCTCATCAACAGCAAAGTTCGCTCTTTATGCTGCTTATTAGTGCATATAGCAGTCTTATTTTTCAACAAACCAAGTGCCAAGATATGATTATTGGCACCGATGTGGCAAACAGAGAGCACGCACAAACTCATGATATGTTGGGCTTTTTCGTTAACCTACTGCCTCTTAGGTTCAAGCCTAAGGCAACGCTAAGGTTTAACGACTTTTTACAACAGGTAAAACAACAATGTTTAGATGGGTTTGAACACCAATCAGTACCGTTTGAGCAAATTGTTGAAACCATCAAGCCAACGCGTCTTGCCGGTATGCACCCGCTCATTCAAACACTATTTGTGATGCAAAACACACCAGATAACCAACTCAACATCAGTAACTTGCACATTGAGCCAATTAGCACAGAACAGCAACACGCAAAATTTGATTGCGCATTGTTTGCCAATGAAGATAAACACGCAGAGTCACTGTTATTAAGCTGGGTTTTCAATACGCAACTTTTTGATAAATCGACCATTGAACTATTGAGCCAACAGTACACACAACTACTGCGCACAATTTGTAAAACCCCGAATGCGCCACTGAACAATTTACTTACGCACATCCATGTACATAAGGAAGTAAGCGACATGCCTACCACCAGCCGCCCTACAAAGTTAAATAAACTAAATAAGTTTAACAAGTTAAAAAAGCTCAAAAACACAGAGTCTGATAAGGAGTTAGTCAAGGCTGCAGCACTTCATGAAGACCGTCCATTTCCACTATTAGTGCAATGTCAGAGCAATACGCTAGACCCTCTCACTTGGGCAAGACAAAACCAAGTACAAATTATGGATTGGTTACAAGTGCATGGCGGCATAGTGTTTAGAGGATTTAATTTACCAACGGCATTAGAATTTGAGCAGTTTTGTTTAGCCATTTACCCACAATTATACGCCATGTATGGAGATCTACCGAAAAATGATATTGGCAACAAAATTTATAAGTCTACGCCTTATCCAAATGAGCAGATGATCATGTATCACAATGAAAGCTCGCACCAAAACCAATGGCCAAGAAGGCAGTGGTTTTACTGTAGTCAAAATGCTGCAGTAGGTGGTGCTACGCCGATTGTGGATTGTCGTGAAATGTACTTGCGACTGCCTGAGCAAGTCAGAGAAAAGCTTGAAACAAAACAGCTGTGTTATATACGCAATTTTTCTTCTCTTGATGTCAGTTGGCAACACTTCTTTAAAACCCATAGCAAGCAACAAGTGGAGTCTATTTGTAACCAAAATGGTATTGACTTTCAATGGTATGGCGATGATAACTTGCGTATTAGTCAAGTCTGCCCAGCAGTGATCACCCATCCAATCACCAACGAGAAGAGCTTTTTCAACCAAATTCAGCTGCACCATTACAGCTTCCTAGAGGAAGACGTTAAACAGCACTTCTTAGAGACTGGCGGCATAGATAATCTCCCCCGCAATGTGTGCTATGGCGACCAAGAACCATTAGAGCAAGAAGTTATTGATGTGATCAGCCAGTTATATGAAGCCTGTGCGGTTAGATTTGCTTGGCAAAAGACAGACGTTGTTATGCTCGATAACATGTTGGCTGCGCACGCTAGAGACCCATTTGAAGGAGAAAGAAAAATTGCTGTCGCGATGGGCGATATTTATGAAATCGGTGCATCAAATACGCAAATACCTGAGTCTGTCAAACATAACGATGTCGTCAATAACAGCCAACTTTCTGTCAATGAGGAGCAAGCATAATGAACTCATGGAAAAACACTACGCAAGATTTAGGCTTACCTCTTGCTCGCCAACAACAGTTAGTAGCGAAATATAATAGCGACACTTTACGTAGTTATTGGTTTGAATTTGCAAACAACATAACAGCAGAACAATTACAGCAAAACCTCAATAGCTTGATGCATTCAAATCAAGCTCTGTCGAGTTTTGTCGCAAAACCAGAAGGATTCGATGTTCTTAGACAACAAGTGCAAACACCTAGATTGCACTTTTTAGTCAAAGATCAGTATGAGCTGGTTGGCAATGACGGTGAAACACTCGCACAAAAAAAAGCCAAAATGGAACAGCAAGCCCAGCTGGAACATGCACAATCACAGCCACACCTTTTGGTGTGGTGCTGGCCCCACCAATCGGGTTTGACCGTGCAGCTAGTAGCATCAACGTTACTGATTGATCATTATAGTGCCTACCTTTTATACCAAACACTCAGCGGTGAGATGCAATTGGAAGAAACCATTCAGTATCCAGAGTACATTGAGTGGCTAACTGAGTTGGTGGCTGATGAAGATGCTCAAATTGGTAAAAACTACTGGCAAAACCTAGCAGTGTCACAGTTATCTGAAGCTGAGTTAATCGAAAAAGCGCCTGATCTTAAAGTGCAAAGTACGCTACCAAACGTGGTATCTAGCGCTATTTCGCCTCAATTACAAGCGCGACTAAACCAGCTTGCTACGCAACTACAATGCGACTGCGCAAACATCGTGATTAATGTATGGACCAATATACTCAGTAGGCTGACGAATCAAAACGAGTTAAAACTTGATTATTATCACGACAGCCGTCTTGATTATGAAGAGTTCAGTCAAGCTTTTGGTCTATTTACTCAACCTTTGGTTGTGCCTTTTTATGAACTCAATAATGCCGACCTTGTGGGGGCAACGCAGGGTTTTAGTCAATTATTTACAGAAATTAAAGACTATCAAGAGTACCTTGTAACCGATCCAAACTTAGCAAGTACCCGCTCTCACGCTGGATTCTTTTGGCACAAGCAAAATAGCCTAATTGAAATGCAAACGGCTATGCCCATTGCCAGCAACCCACTATTACTGGAGTATCACTTTGTAGAGCAAGGTGAAGGAAAATTTTCACTGTTCTATAATCATCAATACTATAGTCATGAGGTAATAACTCGAGCATTAGCTCACTTTGAGCAACTTTTAGCGGTAGCACTTGAACAACCTGAAATAAAATTTAGTCAGCTCGATGTATTGCTAAACGATGAGCGTGCAGGACTGTTTGTATGTCAAAACGATAAGCTGGCATTACTTGATAAACAAGGTGACTTGCATATAGATAACAATAAAACTCTAGTCACGTTATTCCGTGAGCAAGCGCAACAATACCCAAAACAAATAGCAATTCAAGACGGTGCTTTCACACTAACTTATCAAGAACTTGATGCTTTAAGTGACCAATATGCTGCAAGCTTACAAGCTCATGGTGCATCTACCGACAATATTATCGCTTTATGCTTATCGAGACACTATGAGTTATTGGTCTGCATATTGGCGGTGATGAAATCAGGTGCCGCCTATTTACCACTGGACCCTGAGCAACCGATTGCAAGATTGCAGCAAATTATTAATGATGCTAAGCCAGTCATCGTGGTGAGTGAATTGAATACACTGAGCACTGAAAACAAAATATCACTGCACGATCTTAAACAGCATAAACACCTGCTTCAATCGGTTGAAATATTACCCCACCACCTGTGTTATGTTTTATATACTTCGGGTTCTACAGGCACACCTAAAGGTGTCATGGTTGAACACCAACAGATCAGTCATTATAGCCAAGCCATTACGCAGCAGCTCGCTTTGCCAAAGCAAAGTCAATATGGCTTAATTTCGACCTTAGTAGCTGACTTGGGAAATACCATGTTATTTCCAGCTTGGCTGACGGCAAGCTGTGTACACTTACTCGGTAAAAATGAAGCCAGCGATGGCCTAGCGCTCGCAGAGTATTATAAAAACGTTAACCACAGCCATCAATCACTAGAGTGTTTAAAAATCGTCCCTTCCCATTTGGAAGCATTACTGGCCTGTGGAGAAAATATTTTACCCTCGCAAGTACTCGTACTCGGTGGCGAACCTATTCAACCTAGTTTGATCGAGCGATTACAATCTCTTGCTGTGAAATGCCGCATTTACAACCACTATGGACCAACAGAAACAACGGTTGGCGTACTCATTGGTAAAGTTAACCTAGCACACGGTCAAAGTCACCTTTGCACTACCATTGGAGACAATGAAATACACTTACTTGATGAACAGTTGAACCCTGTCATCAGTGGCCAAAGCGCTGATTTATATGTCTCAGGAAAAAATGTTACCCGTGGGTATCTAAATGACGTAAGCAAAACCGCGCAAGCTTATATTTACCAACCTAAAACTGACAAAAAGCTATATAGAACTGGTGATTTAGCTTTTGCAGCTGCAAATGGAGCAATCCGTATTTTAGGCAGAAGTGACCAACAAATAAAAATTCGTGGTTTTCGTCTGGACCTATCAGAAATTCAAGCCCTGTTATTACAACAAAATGGTGTTGCGCAAGCTACGCTGCAAGCTTTTGGTGAAGGTGAAAACAAACAATTACTCGCCTTTGTTATCATGCATCAGGGCTATCAACTTAACGACTCTCAAGTACGAGATTTTTTGGCGCAGCAACTACCAAATTATATGGTCCCTGCGCATATCTACGCTATCAATGAGTTTCCACTCAATGCCAATGGTAAGATAGACCAAGCTCAGTTACGAGTACTCGCAAAAGCACAGCAAAATCAGGTTATCGTTGCAGCCAAAAATGCGATCGAACAAGCAATATTGGCAATATGGCAAAGTGTATTGCAACAACAGAATATTTGCGTCACAGCCGACTTTTTTGATATTGGTGGTCACTCTTTGGCTGCGATTAAAGTCGTTGCCAAGATCCGTAAAGAAATGAATGTTGACCTGCCAACAGATTTATTGTTTAAGCACAAATCTATCTTAGCAATCGCGGCATACATTAACGCGCAGCATTCAATTGCCACAGATAAAACTGAACGCCTCATTGCGCTAAATGATAAAGCTGATGCGCTTGATGAATCAACAAAACCCATTATGGTCTTAATGCATTCTTTGGCTGGCCACTTTAATTACCACAAGCAGTTCATTCATAATTTAGCAAATGAAGTGCCACTATTTGGATTAACCCCTAACCGTGAGTTAATCAACACTGGCAACCACGATGATCACGCTATCATCACCGATGATTACATCGAGCAGCTGCTTGAGCTGAAATCCCGTCCTTTAGTATTGGTAGGCTGGAGCCTTGGTGGTAAGCAAATGATGCTTATGGCAAAAAGAATGTTATCACTTGGTTTTAATATAAAAGCTATCAGTGTAATTGACTTTGACCCCACACAGCAACTTGACTTAGCCGATAACACACAGCAGTTAATAAGTGATTTTCACGATTATTTAGCCGCTGAAAATATACCGCTCAGTGCTGAGCAAATTTCTCTGTGTACACAAGATCTTAATGGTGACTATCAAAGCGCAATGACACAGCTACTTAATCACCCTTTACTGCAACAGCAGATGTTTGATGATGTAGATACAAGCATTTTATATCAAAGGTTTATGTTACGTTGGCACAGTAAACATGTGCTATATCAAGCAACAATGCCCAAACTAGACCTGCCTATTTGGCTATGGCATGGTTACGGTTATCAATCAAGCCCACAGATATGGCAACAATACAGCAACCAAGCTCTTTGGTGTCGTTATATTGATGCCGATCACTATGGCATTCTAAATACCCCTACTTTAGCCAAAACACTATTAAGCAATCTAGATAAAACACACAATGTGGTGGACGCATAATGAGTATCACAAAACAACTTCTTAAAGACGCCAAGTCAAATATCATCTTTGCCATGCTAGCCAGTATGGTCAGCGCGTCTGCAGGCATTGCTATCATAGCAGGAATTAATTATGTCATTGAGCAAGGCATAACAAACCTGCCAAGTGCTATTGGTTTATACATCGCCCTATTGGCCTTATTACTCGCAAGTAGTGTGTGGTCTCAAGTGCTATTGGTTAATATTGGCTATAGCATGGTTTTTAAACTCCGCAAAAACTTAGTCAATCGCATCTTAAATACCTCAATCGAACGCCAAGAGCAGCTTGGCAGTACCGATATCTATAACGTGCTAACGCGTGATGTCACTATGGTTTCTAACGCCACTCGTCAATTACCCGTTGCTATGTACAACAGCTTTTTAGTGCTAGCTGGTTTACTCTATCTACTTTGGCTTTCTCCTTTGTTGTTTTTATTTGTATGCGTAGTAGTAGTTTTTGGTGTGTGGACAGACGCCAAACTCACCAATTCGTTACAACACATGCTAACTAAAGTGAGACGTTTAGACGACACACTATTTCAGCACTACGAAGCAGTAGTTGAGGGCCGAAATGAGTTAGCATTAAACCAAAAACGCCGTCACGTATTATTTGATGAGCAGTTTTTGCCAACCGCAGAAGAGTCCCGTGCACAAGCTGCAAAAGCTGAAGTAGTTTGGGCAGTTAATCTAAATTGGACCACGTTACTGATCTTCTTCATTATAGGTGTGGTCTTTTTTGCAGGCCTTAAGATTGAATCCGTTGGTCAAGATGTGGTTATTGCTTATATTCTCGCAATTATGTTCTTGCGCACTCCTTTGTCTATGATTCTTGATAGTATTCCAACGGTTATTAAAGGTAATGTTGCCTTACAAGCCATCAATCGTTTGGATCTCAATGAAGACGACTCAGCAGCCGATACCAAACAGTCAACATCCATTGACTTTAACACTTTACAACTGAAGCAAGTTCAATATCAGTACCCAACACATAATGGCGAAGCAGGCTTTACGCTTGGCCCTATCGACTTTGAGGTGCACAAAGGAGAGCTTATCTTCTTAATCGGTGGTAATGGTAGCGGTAAGTCAACGCTTGCCAAACTATTAACTGGACTTTATAAAGAAAGCTCTGGCCAGCTGTTACTCAACGGTACACAGATTAATGATAGTAATAGGTCACAGTTAAAAAATTGCTTCTCTGCAATTTTCCCAAGTTTTTACCTATTTAGTGATGTTGTTGATACCCATGGTAGTAGTCAAGATGATGAAAAAATTACCCATTACCTTGAGCGCTTGGCAATAAACAGCAAAGTTTCGGTGCAGCAAGGTAAGCTGTCAACAACGGCATTATCTCAAGGGCAAAGAAAGCGTTTGGCTTTAGTGCTACTTTATATGGAAAACCGCCAAGTTTTATTACTAGATGAATGGGCTGCCGATCAAGACCCAGTATTTAGAGAGGTGTTCTACCGTGAGATACTGCCTCAATTACAGCGTGATGGAAAAACGGTGATAGCCATAAGTCATGATGATCATTACTTTGATGTGGCAGATAGAATCTACAAACTTGATTATGGACAATTAATACAGTTTGATGTCCATCAACATAAGTTATTTTCTGCAGGTTAGTTTCTACCAAAAAACTGAAGACGCTGGAGACTTTAAATCTCCAGCAACCAAAGTTTTTACCATAATTTTTTTGCATAAAACGATTGTATTTTGATCGGTAAGAATGTGATCGATAAGTACGTTCACTGTAGATTTAAAGCATGCGCAAGTCTAGTCCTGAGCATGCAATAACTCACAGTTACCTTATATCAATCAGCTTCAATATTTATCTCGATTGACATTACTTACTTAATGTAAGGCTAAAATTACCAGCACCAGAGTACGAATATACAGTAATGCGATAATAGCCACTATTGGCCTGATATGTAATCACTTCATTAGATGTTGGTGTTTGTGAAATAGCGGCCTGTGTCCAACGCCCTCCTTGCCATACTTCAAGCTTTAGGTCGAAATCAGCATTGCTAGGCCCTTGTAAAGCCATATCAAGTGTACCACCGGCATATTGAAACCATGACCCATTGGGCACAATTGCCTGCTCTTGATTAGCTAAATAACCCGTGTAGATATCACCTGATGGTGGCGTTGCATCAGTATCTATAGTAAAAGAGATTGACTGTGCAGCATCGCTAATATCCCGAATAATCAAACCAGAATCACGACCGTCCCACCACTGTGCATTAGTCCCTTTCGAGCTTAGCGCATTAGGAAGTGTTGCTGAAAACTCCCCTGCTAAATCGTATAAATCAGAATTATCACCTCTGTTAATATTATTTTCTGGTTCGCGATTGCCATCAGCATGTTCCATTTGAATATATGGATACCATTCATTTGAATTGTTACCTCGACTATCCACATGCCAAATAGCGAGGCCTTGATCTACTTGTTCTGAATTCTGACCTGAACGGTGAATTGCTTCAATATAAAAAGCTTCATTTTGGTTACTGGGATTTGTCCATTTATAGGATGTATTTGAACCTGAGATATGATTAAGTGCGCCGCTCGGTGCATTATTATTTATTGCAGGGTTGAGTTCTGTTACGGTATCCCACCCGGCCAAGTTTCTAAAATGCGCAACGGGTGGGGTTGGTTTAAAGCGATTCGTTTCGCCAATTGCACCATAGCCCATCACACCAAAACTCGCGACCGACCCTTCGGAGCTGCCATCATAATCATATAAATCTGGCCAATTTGTAATTAAATGACCTGATTCATGTACAAAAGTACCAATCGCAAGGCTGTCGCGCATATCAGTAATTTGGTAGCGATCCGTACATACACCATCGGCACAAAACTGTGGACTCAACCAAGCCATATGCGGCCATAACCCTTTAGACCAACTACTATCAGAATTGCCTGCATAAAAAATATTTAAGCCTTTAATTTGACCATTGCCATTTACAGAAAGAGTCGAAAAATCAAAATTTTGTGTAAACTCTAGCCAATTTAGTGCCTCTTTTATCAGTTCTTGAGAGCGAACTGTAGAGCCATATCTACTATCTGCGTAGTAGGACTTATTCTTTATTGCGGTATAATAAGCCGTCACGGTATTGGTATAATCTAATTGCCCACCTGAGACACTTCTAAAATAACCACGCACTGATTGTGCATTACCAAATTCTGAATAATTTAGATCATTTAAAAAAGACTCAACCTGTGTCTTATTAATCGTGCCCGGAAAATCAGGAAAATCAATAATTATTGTCAACCCTTTGATTTTCCCAGTACTTTGCACACTCACGTCATTATGGTTGGTAGTTTGACCATTATTTTTTAGCTGCTGCTGACCAAGCAGTTTGTTTTTCGCCTGTGCTATTTTCCTTTGTATTGCAGTTTGGCTTAAAGTACGTCTGTCATTTTGTTTTACATCTTGTGCTGACTTTTTACTCACCAACACACCCGTAGAAAGTAGGTTTTGACCATCTTCTGAAACTTGTGCGTAAGCTAAGCCATTTAGGTGCTCATCAAAAATAACTAAACGACCATCACGGGCGCGCTGATAGGCAAAATAATCATTACCCTCTACGCTAATACTGACTATTTCACCCGTTGGTTGAGTATAATTATAACGGTGATTTTGATAAGGAATGGCAGCTTGAGTTAAGCCTGAAATAATTGCTAGGGGCGCAATCGAAAGTTTGATGAATCGATACATGTTGTGTTCCAATGACTGTTACAATGAAACATATAGTTAACATCAAAAACAACTTTATTCAACATTACATCTGTGACGTTTCGATCTATGATCAGACTATGTGCAATAATAATTACACATTAGTTATCTTTTTAAAGAAACAAACATGATTACCCACTTGTTAAGTGGGGTTTGATACTTAATTTTTTTGAATAAATTGCCATAATAAAAAAGGCCGTAAAAACGGCCTTTGCTTTAAGGTTAATTAATCGTTTACTTTGGTGTCGCTGTTACATTAAGTGTAATACCACTTGACGCTCTGTAACCATATATATCAATGTACCAAGTACCTGCTTGAGGGTTTTGTAGTGAACAAGATTCATTATTGCTGCCACTCTCAGAGCTACAATCATTATTAGACGTTGTTGATTGCTTACCACGTGTTACAAACAAGTCAGCATCACCAGAGCCACCTGACGTTGTTACGTTCAAATCAGCGTATCCATTAGCTAACTCAAGTGTAAAGCGTGTCCAGTTACGACGAGCAACGCTAATACCGTTTTCTACAATTGCAATTGGCTGAGTACCTGGGTTTGTGGTTCCACCTTCCGTGAAACTTGCAACTAGAGATACACCCGAGAATGCACTATAGCCTTTAACCATCACATGATAAGTGCCACCAGATTGAGTTAAAGTACAACCTTCGTTATTACCACCTGCATAGGGACGACACTCAAAATTTGAATCACTTGGCTTAGAACCAAACTGTGTGTACAAATCTGCATCACCTGTACCGCCACTCATGTTCACTTTAACATCAGTCGCACCTGCAGGAACTTCAAAAGTAAATAATAACTCTTCACCTGCTGAGCCAGAAAGACCGGATTTAGCAACACCATTTTCTAGCTCATTACCTACTGGCGGTTGCACTGGACCACCAGTTCCATCACAACCATTTTGCGTGATAGAGTCAATTGCATCTTTAGTTTGTACTAAGCCATGGCCAAACTTAACATCGCGCCCTGTTGCACCTAAATCTTGTGCTGTTGCTGTTAATACCGCTCGAATTTGTTCAGCAGTACAACTTGGATGGTGGCTCCACACCAATGCTGCAACACCTGCCACATGAGGTGATGCCATTGAAGTACCACTCATCAAGCCATAGTTGCTTGCATCAAGGTTAACAGACGCCGTCATGCCAATATTATTTAACATTTGTGCGCCGTCAGTGTCACTTACAGTAACCGCAGGAATAGTCGTTTGATTAGTATCACCTAAAGTACCACCAAAAGAACCAGCAGCATTGTTATATAGAATAGCGCCAACACCACCACTGTCTTCGCAGTTTTTAACTTTATCGTGGAATGAAATATTACCACGTTCAATTAAGCAAACTTTGCCATTTGCGCCCGCATCAATTGCCTCACCTGTCGCAAAATTATATAGAGCTGCATTGGCATTACCTTGGTTTTCCATACCATTTGAGTCATATGATTGACCTGCAACGGATAAAGATACAATTGAGCCTAAGCCTTCTGGGTATGTTGAGTTTACATCAACGCCAGGACCTGAAATTTCAACTTGGCTATTTTTTTGTGAGAAATCAGCGAGATCTTTATTACTGTCAATTGCTGCAACTGACATCACTGAGTCATATGATGCTGGATAGCTTTCTACATCGGTTGTATTTGTAGGTACACCGTCGTTACCAGCAGCGGCTATTAATAACATTCCAGCATCAGCTGCTGCTTGAATACCATTACGTTCAGTTACGCTTGAACCTTCACCGCCCAAACTCATATTCACAACATCAGAGCCTGCTGCTTGACATTTATTAATAGCATCAACTAACTCAGAAGAGTAACCCCAGCCATCATCATTAAATACTTTAATAATATGCATTGATGGATCAGTGCCAATAACACCTCGCACACCAATACCATTGTTAAGTGCTGCGATGGTGCCAGCTACATGCGTTCCGTGAGGACCACCGTGATCATACCAATTACCAGTACCCGAGTCGTTAGTACCTGAGACAGTAGCACCACGTGTGCCCATATCTTCATGAGGTAAATCAAGGCCTGAATCAATAACACAGATTTTTTTACCGCCATTTGCAGCTGATGCTACAGAATCATCAACCAAGTCAGCTTGAACCATTGCAATACCATATGGTTGCGTTTGCGACATTAAGCGACGAGGTAAATCTTCTTCAACATATTCAATTTGACTGTCATTGCGAAGCGCTAAAAGTTGTGTATCGCTCAGTTGTGCAACCACCGCATTTAAACTTGCTTTGAATTGTGCATTTTGCACTCCTAATGTTGCCATACGATTCGCTGTCGCTTGTGGCATATTATTGCTGTTTTGAAATGCCATAACCATGTCAGCAGCATTATCGTTTTTATACTTAACAATGTAACGTTTTGGCAACGGAGATTCTGGTTTATCGGCAACTTGTTTAAATGTAGAGGCCTGTAATGATGCGGATACCGCAAGAGATAACATTGTGGTAGCGAAAAGTGCTTTATTTTTTGTTATTTTTTTCATTGGAATAATCCATGTTGTTATTATTTTCATAACAGAATGTATCAAAAAACAAAATAATTAACACCACTGTCTAAAAGTAATTGTAAAGAATTGTTAATCATACTGTCACAAAATATAGTAAACTTTATTATTAACAATAATTTAAAAAACTTAATTAATAGAACAAAAGCTCGATAAAATTCAAATCAAACGCCGACCGTCCCTTTTTTGTTAACATTAGAATTAACTAGGATCTCTATCAAAAACCATTGGGCTGGCAAAACAAACTGCAGATAAACTAAAATATTCAATGTATGAGAGATAGGATTAAATAGATGGTTTTGCGCGCTATCGGCGTTCAAGGTATTTACTTTAACAACCGCTTATTTAGCCGTTGGATCGCAACATATGAATTAATAATGCAAATCTAACCTTCTTGAAAAGCGCTTCAACCTATTATTTAGAAATGGCTGTGAGTATTTTATTGTTGTTGTTATGGGTGACACCCACTTGAAAAGAGCCAAAGTGCAGCGTTTACGTTTAATTCTAATTACTCATTGAATATAGGCGCTGTTTTTACACGCACTTGTTGTATTTAGCTTTAGCTTATTAATGTCTATTGCCGCTAACATCAACTTTGCAAGTAGTGTTTTATTTGTCTCTTTTTGCGCTGCCAAATACAGTCGAGCAGTCAGCTTTGGTACTTCAAGAACAAGCTCCCATTTATCTTCTGTTCCCATCGTCATGGCCATTTGCTCTACAAAGTTTTGAGCACCAAATAAAAAATCTACGCGACCTTTTTCTAACATACCACCGGCTTGGTTTAGGCTATTAAGTTTGACTAAGTTATTCTCTTCAAAGCTTTCTTCTTTAAGGTATTGTAATGACGGTTGACCTGCCGCCACACCGATAACATAATGCTTCAGAATATCAGCAGTGTAGTGTGGCAATTCAACCATACCATCTACCCGTTTATAAAATCCAATTTTCAGTTCACACAGCGGCATAACCCAATGATATTGATGTTCTCTGATTTTCGTGCGCGCGATTGAATATATCAGTGCATTTGGCGTATGTTCAAACTGCTGCTTGGCACGGTGCCACGGCAACATATAAATTTGGTATTCTAATTGCGCCTGCGCCATTAAAGCGCGCACCATCAGCGTTGCACGCCCAGACATTTCGCCCTCTGTATCTTCATATTGATACGGCGGGAAATGCTCAGTATAAATATCTATTTGACTGTACGCTAAAGCGCTCATACCTATCGACGCTATCCCTAACAAAGCCCTAATAAGAGATCTCATCGTCTAATACCACTGCTGTTTTTCACTAATTATAACGCATCTGCTTTAATGTACTAAGTTTCAAGAACGTCTCTAGTATTTACTTTAGATATTCATTCACTCACGTAAAATTCAAACTATTAGTAAACTAAAAATGTGTATGAATAATGGAAAGCTTATGTTGAAACGCACATTGTTTGTATTCTCTTGTGTGTTTTTGCAACAATGACATGCTGGGACAATGCTCGATAAAGGACAATTTACGCCTCCCACATCCCCCTAAAATACTCTATAGTAACCTGCATGGTTATACTCAACACCCCACAGTATTCGAACATCGCTTTTTGTGTGTTGCTGTTAACTTAATCACGCCCGTACAAAAAACAAGCAAGTTAATACAAAGAAGCCAGTAATCTTTATGCAAAACTGGCTTCTATCATACTTGTGTCAGCAATATCTAAAGCGCCGCTTTATCTGCACGAGCCTTATGAAGCTTTTTATAGCTATCAATCAAACGTTGGTGCTTGTCTAAACCGTCTAAATTCATATTGGTAGGCGTTAAACCATAGAACTTAACATCACCATTAATTGAACCAATCACGTTCGCCATTACTTCTTTACCAAACATACGTTCAAAATTAACGATATAATCTTCTATCTGTAGCGCTTCATCCAATGCAACTTCCAAAACAACCTGCATGGCTTGGTAAAATAGACCACGCTCGACGGTGTTATCGTTAAATTGTAAAAATGACTCTACTAATTCAATTGCTTCTTCAAGCTCGCCCAGTGCTAGGTAAATTAAAATTTTAAGCTCAAGAATTGTGAGCTGACCCCATACCGTATTTTCATCAAACTCAACACCAATCAATGTGATAATATCAATATAATTATCCAACTGACTCTGCTCTAAACGCTCAACCAAATTGACTAACTGCTCATCATCAAGTGCATGCAAATTCAAAATATCCTCACGATATTGCAATGCTTTGTTAGTGTTATCCCAAATTAGGTCTTCAACAGGGTAAACCTCGGAGTAATCTGGCACTAAAATACGACAGGCGGTGCCTAAATCTGAAAACTCAGCCACATAGCATTCTTTGCCTAAGTCTTTCAAAATTCCAAATAAGGTGTCGCACTCTTGATCATTAGTCCCAGAAAAATCCCATTCACAAAAGTCATAGTCATGTTTGGCACTGAAAAAACGCCAAGAAATAACACCCGTTGAATCAATAAAGTGCTCAACAAAATTTTCAGGTTCTGACACCGCTAAACTATTAAAAGTAGGCTTTGGCACATCGTTTAATCCCTCAAAACTGCGACCCTGTAATAACTCAGTCAAGCTGCGCTCAATAGCAACTTCAAAACTTGGATGTGCACCAAAAGAGGCAAATACTCCCCCTGTTTTAGGATTCATTAACGTTACACACATCACTGGAAATTGCCCGCCCAACGATGCATCTTTAACCATAATTGGGAACCCTTGTATTTCAAGGCCCTTAATACCAGCGACTATACTAGGATATTTATCTAGTACTGACTGTGGTACATCGGGTAATACGATTTCTTGTTCAATGATCTGGCGCTTAACTGCGCGTTCAAAGATTTCTGATAAACACTGAACTTTAGCTTCGTCAAAGTTGTTGCCTGCACTCATGCCATTACTTAAGAACAAGTTTTCAATTAAGTTAGATGGAAAATACACCGTTTCACCATCTGACTGGCGAACATAAGGAATAGAGCAAATTCCGCGTTGGGTATTACCTGAATTAGTATCAATTAAATGCGAGCCTCTAAGCTCACCTTCAGGGTCGTAAATTTCACGGCAGTACTCATCTAAAATACCTGCTGGCAACGCATCATCCGCATCTGGTTTAAACCATTTTTCATTTGGATAGTGCACAAAATCACTATTTGCGATTTCCTGACCTAAAAATTGGTCATTATAAAAGAAGTTACAGTTAAGACGCTCAATGAACTCACCTAACGCAGAACACAGCGCACTTTCTTTAGTCGACCCTTTACCATTGGTAAAACACATTGGTGACGCTGCATCGCGAATATGTAATGACCAAACATTAGGAACAATATTACGCCATGATGAAATTTCAATTTTCATGCCTAGCTCAGCCAAAATTCCTGTCATGTCCGCAATGGTTTGCTCAAGTGGCAAATCCTTCCCTTCAATAAAAGTACTTGATGAATCATTTGGCGAGGTCATTAACATCGCCTGCGCATCTTCGTCAAGGTTTTCAACAGTGTCTATTTTAAACTCAGGGCCAGTCTGTACCACTTTTTTAACTGTACAGCGGTCGATAGAACGTAAAATACCTTCTCGGTCTTTTTCTGAGATATTTTCTGGTAGCTCAACTTGAATTTGGAAAACTTGGTTATAGCGATTTTCTGGGTCAACGATATTATTTTGTGACAGACGAATACCGTCAGTTGAGATATCACGCGCATTGCAATATACCTTAACAAAGTATGCAGCACACAGCGCTGATGATGCTAAAAAGTAATCAAACGGGCTTGGTGCAGAGCCATCACCTTTATAACGGATTGGTTGGTCGGCTATCACCGAAAAGTCGTCAAATTTAGCTTCTATTCTCAAGTTATCGAGAAAATTAACTTTAATTTCCATTATTAAGGTCCTATTTGCTTGCTGGCGTACTCATCAACGCGCTGCGTGTGAGTCACAATAAATATTTAATAGCTAATTATCTTCTTTTTTAAGGCAATAGTCTTGAATTAATTACATCTGTTATGCAAATAGCGCGTCAATTCTTTTTATACTTCGTCGTCGTTTATGCTGCTGTCGTTCACTGTACTCGGCAATATTTTCTCAGAGAAGTTGATGGGAATAAATTTATTTTGGTAGTACAAATCAGGCTTGTAGTTAGCCATAGCAATTTACCAAGGGTGAATAAAAGTTATTAGTTCACAGTAACCCTTTGGATTCAGGTCAAATAACAATCAACACTAAGGGTGAAATTCATTCCTGGAAAGAGTAACTTTACAGCCTCAGCGCCCACATCGACAAACGAAGTAAACGAATCTGTTTATTGATTTAGAGTTGACCATCTCTGTATGAAAACGGCCAAAAAGAACACTGTTGCCTATTGACAGAGTCAATACTCATATGAGTTATGTGTACTTTGCTGCTATACATATTTAAAAGTGTTCGCGCCATCAAAATACTTAATATTAGCCGCTTTGAAATGCTCTGGCTTTACCATACGGGTATTCATAGCGACTCTATTTGAACCATCATCTCGTTTTTGCGTGTAATGAGTAGTACAGCCACAAATTGAACATGAGTGATACTCGCGTATTTTATTACCCCATTGATAAACACTAATATTAGAATTTTGTTTTATTACAACTTGATCCGATGTGTAATATGCCCAAAGTGCTCCAATACGGTAACACATTGAACAATTACAGCTTGTCACTGAATCAATTATCTTTTCAGTCGTTATAGTTATATTCCCGCAGTGGCATGCTGCTTCGATCATGTCGCCTCCTTGATTAGCTAACGCCCTGTCAACAACTTGTTAATTTACAATTACGCTAACACTAATGAAAAGGCACTTAGCCAAATCAGCTGACAGCCATAAGAAATACGTTGATGAATTCCGGGGTTACTTTGAGATTTTACGGCTTTAGCCATAGCCAATAGATAATAAACAGCAGCGAGAACAGAAACAACTGAAAAAATACGAAAATATAGTGGGATAATTTCTGTTGTTGGGCTTATAGCTACTAATATTGGCGCTACAACTAGCGACAGTAACATAATAAAACCAGCCCAAGAATGTACCTTACAATTAAAAGTTGGATTTTTAGTAAATGGATCTGCGTCCATAGGAAAGTAACCTGCTACCCATGTACCAATGCCATGAGCTATTACTAACCAACCCGTAATATTTACTAAGATTGAAACGCTTGAAAGCTGCGCCAAATACCAACCGAAAAAGCAAAAGAGAAAGCCTAGAGGATAATTATTAATTAAGGGTGACAATTTTTCTGTTGGGCTGCCTGTTGCGCCTAATTCACTACAAAATTGTTTAGAGTGGCTATAACCATAATAAAATCGGCTCGCAACATAAACACCTATGAAGATCCAGATTGTTGCAATTAACCCTGAATAGATCGCAATACTTTCAAACACTACCAAAATCCTTTTTGTAATCTAACGCTGCCAAAAACGGTAGAGTGCGCTGGCGCGATTTTTTGCGTATCTTCACAAAAAACGCAACAGTGTACGGAATCCGCTTGATTGGCTTGATACTCATTGAGCCCTCTCCCCGAAGTTTAGCGAAAAGCTAAACTTCAAGACGACCAAACCAAAAGGAGAAAGCTCAATGAAATTTTATACTAATTTTCATCAAAGATCCGTGTGCACTTAAAGCTTTGCTAAGGGGCAATTGACTGTTGGCTATACTTGCGCGAAGCGCCAAGCCAACTGTTAATTGTCCCAGTGAGTATACGAACGAACTTGAGCAACTTGTATGGATAATAAACCCATCAAATTATTCTTTTAAACCGAGTTCGGGTAATGTGAGACCCAGGCTTTAGCTGCAACTAAAGCTCTCTTTTGTGGTAGTTCGATTGAGCGATGGCTCCTCTGTTGAGAGACCGATAACAAGAATGAACGCCACAAAAGACTCCAAGCATCACACTCGAATAGTCTACTGGGTCTCGAACCCGCATTATGCAAGCAAGAGTTAGCTTATTATGAAAACAAATACAGAGCAAAACATTAATGTCGGTGTCGATACCGGTAAATTCAAACTGGATATTTATATTCGCCCCTTAGGCCTCTATTTCACTGTTGATAATGACGAAAAAGGTATCAAAGAAGCCGTTAAAAAAATTAAGCTATACATTCCTAAACGGATTGTAATCGAAGCAACAGGTCGCCTTGAAATGCCCTTTATTATCGCATGTGCAAAGGCCAACTTACCCTTCGTCATTGCCAATCCAATACACATAAAACGCTTTGCTGGCGCCATTGGTCAACGCGCTAAAACTGATAAACTGGATGCACAATTAATCGCACATTATGGTGAAGCAATTAAACCCTCACTCTCCACCCTAAAGCCTGAAATAATGCAGGCTATGAGCGATTTGGTTGCCAGACGAAATCAGCTATTAGTCATGCAAACGATGGAGAAAAATCGCCTGCAAATCTTACCAAAAGAACTGATTTCAACCATTAAACCTATTTTAACGGCCTTCAAAAATCAAATTGAGAAAATTGAAAATAAAATTCTAAAACTCATTGAATCATGTCCTGAGTATTCAGCCAAAAACACGATCTTGCAAAGTATGAAAGGCATTGGCAAAATTGCTGCTGCATCCATCATCAGTAACTTACCTGAACTTGGCTATATGTCGAACAAAGAAGCTGGTTCTTTATTAGGTGTTGCACCAATGAATCGCGAAAGTGGACGGTATAAAGGGCTCCGTAAAATCCAAGGTGGTCGACACCAAGTGCGCACCGTTTTATACATGGCAATGATGTCAGCTATCCAATCTAACCCGGTTTTTAAATCAGCCTATCAGCGATTAGTTGCTGCTGGGAAACCAAAAAAAGTAGCGCTTATTGCGTGTGTCAGGAAGATGATTGTGATCCTAAATTCGATGCTCAGAGACGGGGTTATGTGGGAAGCGCCAAAAGTTTTAAATTAGCTATTGACGCCATAGTCTCTTGTTATATTCCGCTCTAGCCACTGCATCTTTGATTATTTTTAGACTGATTACATATTTCATTTAGAATAATTTCACCTGCCTCTTTATACCCATTACTAGACAAATAATCAGATATTTCAAAAAGTGAGTCTATACCTTCTGATGATTGATTAATTGTGAAAGCTATATGTTTATTAAGTTCTTCAGTTGCATTTTCAGAAATTGCATAATGAGCGGTTAGCTTTTGTAAGGTTTCTGTAGGGACAAGTACTTTAAATCCATACTTGTTAGATAAATCAGTATAGTGTTCTTTTAAGCCATCTAACCCTGAGATTTTTACTTCATAAGTCGGTTCCCAGCCAGCGAATGTTGATTGTAAAGCATACTGCATCGAAGGGTGTTTAGTAGTTCTGTGAGATTGGTCTGGGAATTTTTGGAATTCAAAAGAACCTTTTGATAGGTTACTTAGCTTCTTAGTTAATTCTGTAAAAGGATTTTGCATATGTTCACCTTCATTTGCGATGGTGATCGTAAGAGGTGCTTTTCTTTTTAAAACTTCAGAATTTGATTTAGATACTTTGTCTACGATGTAGCCATCATCAAGAGAGGGGCTAAAAGCAAAGTATTTCGAAAAAACTGGATTGTCACTTAACCAATAATCCAATACGAAGCGCCCTGAATTGGAGTGCCCAGACAAAATGCTATAAGTTGCAACTCGATAATTTTCATTAACATATGGAACAGCTTCTTTTTCTAGAAAGTTAGCAAAGGGTGTTGTTTTTCCATTTTCAGGACTAAGTTCTTTTCCTCTACTTTCGATACCGACAACTATAAAGTTTGGAATTTGATCTTCTAAAAGATCAAGAGTCGATAAAGTTGAAAGCATATCCCATTGGCCGTGAAGTACATATAGTACAGGGTATGATTTCTCTTCATTGTGATAGTTCTTTGGAAGTTTTATTAATAAATTCCTTTCTTCCCCAAGTGAATTGGACTGTAACTTAACTTCCTCAGCTAACATTAAACCTGATGCAAGTGAAAACTTTGAACAAAGTAAAACAAAACTAAAAAACAATACTCTCATTTATAACTCTCCTTGTTGATGAAACTCTAGGAATATAGACATAATGACTCCCACACGGTGCTAGCCTCCGCATTTTCGTGGGTTAGCTTAAAGCTAGAGCCATAATTAGTTTGTCAAATAACTAAATAGCAGAGGCTAGCATGACTAAACATAACATACTTTTCATTGGCTTAGATACTCATAAAGAGTTTAATGAAGTAGCTTATATTGAAGACCAACGCGGCGCTCAACCTATCCATCACGGCCGAATTCCTTCTGCTAAAGTCGCTATTAAAAAGCATATCAGGCAATTTGAATCTAAATACTCTAATGCAACTCTGCATTTCGTTTATGAGGCTGGCCCTTGTGGTTACTGGATTTACCGTTTAATTACTTCTCTTGGACATTGCTGTTACGTGGTTGCCCCCTCTTTAATACCTAAAAAGCCTGGTGAACGTATTAAAACTGACAAACGTGATGCACTAAAACTCGCAAAGCTTCTTAAATCTGAAGACTTAACCCCTATTTATGTCCCCGAGCCTGAAGATGAAGCTATTCGTGATTTATCTCGTGCTCGAGAAGTCGCCATGAAGGATTTAAAAGATGCCAAATACCAACTAAAAGCGCTGTTACTTCGTAATAATATTAACTATGCAGGCACAGCAAATTGGTCTCTCAAACACTTACGTTGGCTCACCGAACTGGTATTGCCACACCCTGCACAACAAATCGTTTTACAAGAGTTTATTCAAACTATAAACGAGCGAACTGCACGATTGGACCGACTCGACAACGAAACTATCTCATCATGTTTATCAATGGCGTTATTACCCCGTTGTGAAAGCCATTCAAGCCATGCGCGGCGTTCGTTTGCTTGTCGCCGCTGGCGTTGTGGCTGAGCTTGGCGATTTAACCCGCTTCGACCATCCGCGTAAACTCATGAGTTACCTTGGCCTTGTACCAAGTGAACACTCAAGCGGTGGTAAAAGGCATATTGGCGCAATTACTAAATGTGGCAATGGTCGTGCAAGACGGTTATTAGTCGAAGGCGCTCATAGTTATCGCCATGCAGCCAACATATCGACTGAACTACAAAAACGACAAGAGGGCTTGCCAAAGCAAATTGTTGATATCGCATGGAAAGCACAATTAAGACTCTGCAAACGTTATAAAAAGCTTATAAATAAAGGCAAGCATTACAACCTTGTTGTCACTGCTATTGCCAGAGAAATGATTGCGTATATCTGGGCAATTGCCAAAGAAGTAGTATTGATACCCATTAATCCAAGATTACGTTTAGCACGGGTACCAGCTTAAAATGAACGAATTAGAGTTAATGCATTGGGTCAAGCATCGGATGTGGCACAACCACCGACGGCGTTAGGATGGCAATACTGCAAACATAGTATTGAACCACGAACATAGACTGAAGACAGGTGCCACGTCGAACTAAGTAAGGTCTGCTCTGCTCACTAAAGTGAGCAACCAACGAATATCAGCATGAAAACCGATGAAATTACTTGCTTCATCTTATGTATTAACTCGCTCTAATTCGAATTGAGAGATTATGGCTTAAAGTTAAGCAGGGATCAGTGTGTTTAACTTGACAGTGGGAGTCATACCAACGCCGCGTTAAAGGGCTGCGCTTTTCGTCGTCCCAGCCGAAGGCGATTTAAACGCCTTGTTAGCAGGTATGTACTACCTGCGAATTTGAATTTGATCACCTGGTAGAAAATTAGAAGCTGCAGATACTAATGCAATAGCCTCGTCAATTAATAATGGTTTATCGCTATATTCTGCGTCTAAAATAAACCAGTGGTCATAAGTTACTGCCATGAAATTCATAATATTGACCACACCATCTTCTTCAATTGAATCTTTAGGCACTTCTGGTTTTATTGAATTAAAGTTTGAATGGCCAATATAATTTCCTCTATAGTCCATTAACATTTCATGCAACCACAAATATTCCTCAGGTACAACCTCATTTTTAAACAAATAAAATCTCTTTACAGGCTTATGTACTCCATTACTTTTTAAGAATGGTTTAGCATAAGTTACTATTCCCAGCTTTATGAGAGAGTCACGAATAAATTTGTCTTTTTCGGTTTTCGCTCTCACCAAACATTCTTTTGCTTCTTGAAAATCAAGTTTAAATAGAACTAATCTAGCTACGACTTCATCTTCAACATTTTTCATAACTAGACTCTATACTTGCCTGCTAACGCCGTTTTAAGCGGCTAATTACAGTTGGCTAAAATAAGTGAGGCACGAACAAAAAGCCAACTGTAATTTGTCCGACTTGAAAACCCTTGTTATATGTATTTACTCATACTGATGAATATTTAAATACCACTCTCTAAGCTCAGATAAACTTATATTTCTGGGTAAAGGATTATTCTCGATAAATTTAGCCATTAAATATTGATTAATATATGCCTCCCCAGTTCGTCTGGGGTGATTTGAAATCCAAGAGTTATAAAAATCACTTTCAACACGATAGTGATGAGAATGAATAAATTCAGACCACAGTGTTCGTAATTCATTTTCATTTCGAATATCTATTATCTCAAACTCTTCCATATTTCGGTCATCGATGTTTCCCCAGCCACTTTTGAACAATTCAATTGCACTAGCGTCGGATGTAGGAGCACCATACCCGAAAACGGTTACCATGAACGAAGCTTTTAAATAATGCCTAATAGCTTCCGACGAAATAAACACAATAAACAAGACAGCCATAATTAAATTGTCGAACTATTATAATGTAAAGCTAGTGTCTTTAATATTGTTAGGCCAAAAGTACCTTTTCACTGCTGTTTTCTAATTTAATCAGAAGGATTTGGTGGCAATTACCAAGTGTTACACGTAGCTTTACCTACCCTGCGGCATTATTGTGGTTTACTTTGTGGGTGGTAAATTAGCTTAGCCGAGTAGCTTTTCGCATTGACTGAAGCTGGTTCGCCGTTTTACCTCTAAATGTGTGTAGTAGTTATCAAGCTTATTAGGTCGCCCCACAGCACCTTTAAATACTATGGTAAATTGTGTTGTGAGCTTTAGCCAATTTTCGGGCGCTATGCTTAGTCGATCTAAGATAGGAAGTGTGTGCTGCTCTATGTGCCCGCGTTTACCTTCTCTCATGCAACGGCCTGTTAGTTCAACCAGCTCAAGGTATGACTTAAGTTCAAAGGGGAGACCTTTGGGCATGTGTTTTCTTGGGCTGCCTGCAAAACGGGCGAGCTGCTTGGATTGTTTAGCGTCTTTGGCTGATTTCATTCGCTTTTGAACGCTGGTGTGCTCAGAGTCTTCTGGTGTTTTTGCCATTTTAGCTCTGATGGGATTTAGGTCAACGTAGGCCATACATGCAGCCAGCGCCGCTTCATCAAGCAGAGCTTGCGATTTAAAACGCCCTTCCCAAAATCGGCCTGTGCAGTTATCTTCTTTATTAGCTTTTCTAGCGATATCTTCATTGAGTACGCGCATAAACCAACTAATATCCGCCAGCCGTTTTCGATAATCGGCAATGGTTCGATTTAAAAAGAATTGTTGCGCTTTATCTAGCTTATCGTCTTGTAGATATTTTTGTGTAAGCAGCGTACCTTTGAATAATTTGTGCCAGCGAATAAGTATGGCTTTATCATTCAACCGCTTGGCTTTTTTATCATCTACATACAACACAATATGCGTATGATTGCTCATCACCGCATAAGCACACACATCAATACAAAATACTTTGGCTAGCGCTAGCAGCTTATCTTCTACCCATTGTCTGCGGTGCTCATAACTTTTACCTGTTACCGTATCATCACCACACAAAAATGCACGGCGAACACACCGTGATATACAGTGATAGTATTTTGTATCAACAAGACTTACCTGTCTTTTGCGTGCCGTTGCCATGTTAGCTGCCTACCTTTTGACCAGATAGATAAAAGATAGGCAATGAACAAAAAACAAGCAGGAAAATAATATAAGAAAGGCACGAGGCGACTAAAAAGTCACCTCGATTGGTTAGTAGTGTTTGACAAAGGCTGAGCGTCCATACATGTCTTGGTTATTTACTTTCCCCCTTGTATTCAACTTTTATTATACGCTTTTCTCTATCAAAAATAATATAACTAATAGTGACAAATTGCCCTTCTTTTATAACTCCATCTTTATAATTTCGATTTGAAAAGAAGTAGCTATCTGTCACATAATCGTTATATTTAAAATCAACCCCCTGAACTTTAAATAACTCTGTCCGGCTAGTTAATTTTTCCACTCTCAGCTCACTAATTTCTCCGCTTACAGTATATATCTCTTGACTAGAAACTTTCTCCCTGAAATCACCCATCTCGGATAAATTGCTAATTTCTATAAAAAAAGAAACAAAACACACCGCTATAACTATATTTAAATCCAAGTGTAATACCGGTTGTATTTTACGCTTATACCAACCATATCGAGCTTTATTTATCCTCACTAAAAGTGAAAATATGAACGTAAAAGAAATCAAAATAATCGGGATCAATGAACGTTCGATATTACTTTCAAAGTACACTACATTTTCAAACATATTTGCTCCAAAAAAGTTCCTATATGATATAGATATTATATTACTAATTTGTAGTGTTAACCTTCATGCGACACACACCGCCACCTTGACCAATATCAAACCCAATAGTCGCCATTCTTGTAGTCCCAGAAACTGTTGAGATAATAAACCAGACAGCCAATATTAAATTATCAAACAATGGACACGCAAATCCAGCTCCTTTGATATTGTTTTATGCCAAAAGCACTTTTTCACTACTATTTTTAGTTTTATCCGAAGATTTGAATGGTAATTACAAAAAATTAGTCGCGGTTTTGCCTACTTTATCAGCATCATTGGTGTTTTCGGTTATAGAGTAATTTAAGCGAATAACTTTTCACATTGGCTGATGCTGGTTCGCCGTTTTACTTCTAAATGTGTGTAGTAGCCATCAAGCTTATTGGGTCGCCCTACCGCCCCTTTGAACACTTTGGTAAATTGTGTGGTGAGTTTTAACCAGTTTTCAGGTGCTATGTTTAATCGCTCTAAAATAGGAAGTGTGCGCTGCTCTATATGCCCGCGTTTGTCTTCTCGCATACAACGCCCTGTGAGTTCAACTAGCTCTAAATAAGACTTTAACTCGAAGGGTAGTCCTTTGGGCATGTGTTTTCTGGGGCTGCCTGCAAAGCGGGCAAGTTGATTGGGTTGTTTAGCGTCTTTGGCTGATTTAATTCGCTTTTGAACACTGGTGTGGTCAGAGTCTTCTGGTGTTTTTGCCATCTTCGCTCTGATGGGGTTTAAATCAACATACGCCATACAGGCTGCCAGAGCGGCTTCATCTAGAAGTGCTTGCGATTTAAAACGCCCTTCCCAAAACCGACCTGTGCAGTTATCTTCTTTATTAGCTTTTCTAGCTATATCTTCATTGAGTACGCGCATAAACCAGCTAATATCCGCCAGTCGTTTTCGATAATCGGCAATGGTTCGATTTAAAAAGAATTGTTGCGCTTTATCTAGCTTATCGTCTTGTAGATATTTTTGTGTAAGCAGCGTACCTTTGAATAATTTGTGCCAACGAATAAGTATGGCTTTATCATTCAACCGCTTGGCTTTTTTATCATCTACATACAACACAATATGCGTGTGATTGCTCATCACTGCATAAGCACACACATCAATACAAAATACTTTGGCTAGCGCTAGCAGCTTATCTTCTAC
>NZ_CAMAPC010000011.1 GCF_945859825.1 Pseudoalteromonas holothuriae | reverse complement strand
TATTGTAGGTACGCATCACGCCCAAGCCTAAGCCCAGCCCTTTCACTTGTTCATCTTGATTTTGTAGAACTAAATTACCCGTGGCTGCATTAACAAATATATTCTCTGATGCTTGTCCGTGTGCCGCACGATTGCTTTGTCCCAAAAGTGAAGTTGAATTGTTGAAAAAACCGAGTCCTTCGCCTGAAATAACAGTTCCCATGGTGCGCCCTTTGCAGTTTATGTTTAGCTTATATACCTCTTCCAAGATTTTTTCGAAATGTTTAATAAAAAGTACAATTTTTTTATTCTTTTCTTCCATTAAAAATAAAATAATATAATTTTCAATGGCCTGTAGTTTTAAACTTCAAAATTAAAAACATTCATCGTCTATAGCCCTACATTAAAACTCTCACCAGCACCTGATGCACTCTTAACATCGTGTGCTTTAGTCAGCAGCAGCCGCTATTGTAACTAAGTACAAATAAAACAAAGAGATAAGCTGATTACCTCTTTGTTACTTTATAAATGAAAAATCAGCAACCTCACAAAAAGTCCGTATTATTGGCATGGTTTTATACGATGATTTTTTCATAGCAAGTGTGAATCAACCTTTTTATTATTTAGGTTATGTCTAATGCAATAACTTTAATGCATTAGTGAAAGTAAAAGCCTAAATACGCTATGTATGTAAATGAGTTTAAAAAACAAAAAACATGAATCTATACTCAAGTTTAAATATATCCTTGTAACATAAGTTTATATATCTTAACGTTATAAAACGCATCTACAGGCATTAACAATCATCTACTAGGCTGCTTCAAGGTAACTTAATTTTCTCATAAAATTAGGCCACTCAATACAACCACCAAAAGTGAGTAATAAACAAACTCAGTTACCGAAGCTGCAATTTGCACATAGCCATAAAACAAAAATTCAATTATGATAGGTGAACGATTGAACAAAGAATTTAGTCATGGAAACTTCAGAAGAATTGGTACTAACAAGCATAGAAGAGTTAATTAACGATTTTCCTAAAATTATAAAAAACCAGCAGTATGATAAAATATCAGAATTAATAAAGCTGCAACCACACAGCTTTGAATTGCACTTTTTAGACGGCTCATATCATGCTGAGCATGGTGTTTACGAGCAAGCAAAAGATGCGTTTATACTCAGTATAAATATTAACCCCGATTTTAACATATCACGATTTCAACTGTGTTTTCTTGCAGTTATCAATCAAGACTTAGATACATTTAACACCTATATAGAACCGCTGCTTGAACTAAACAGCAATAACTATCTGGCTCTTTTTGCAAATGCACTTGTTAATATACTACATGACAATATAGAGCAAGCAAAAAGCAACCTCAGAGACGGTATGCTTTTAAATGACGAAAACTTATCACTCAATGAGAATATGAATAAACTTTTATCTCTCATTAGCGAAGATGCTGAAAGTAGCAATAGTGAAACACAAGAAAATGTTACAGAAGATGAACTTAATAGCTCGACAAACTCTGTATTATTAGATATTTATAAAAATAAGTTTAATTAAGAATTAACAACCAAGTATAGAGCTATCTACTCTACACTTGGTTAACTTATAGTATTATGTAAAACTACTGACTAAAGATTGTGATATTAACGACCACCCGTCAATTAATACAAACAGCATTACTTTAATAGGTAGTGCGATAGAGATCGGTGGCAGCATTATCATACCCAAAGACATTAATACACTTGCCACTACCAAATCAATTAATAAAAATGGTATAAATATAACAAACGCAATTTTAAATGCCGTTGTTAATTCACTAAGCAAAAACGCTGGCACTAAGTAACTAAATGAAACCTCTTCAATACTTTTTGGCGGCTCTTTCTTTGCCATCTCAAGTATTGCTGAGAAGTCTTCTTCTCTAGTTTGGGATACCATAAACGCCTTCATATGTTTGCCACCATTATCCAGCGCAGTTTCTAAATTAATCGTATCACTGACGTAAGGGCGAACAGCTTCATTCTCTACCTTCTCCCAAACGGGTAACATAGTATAAAATGTTAAGAACAAACTTAGCGTAATAATAATAATGTTTGGGGGGGTTTGTTGTAACCCTAGCGCATGTCGTAGCATCGATAAAACAATGACTATTCTTGTAAAGGCAGTCATCGCAATCAACATGACCGGAATAAACGATAATACTGTTAAGGTAAGGACAGTTTTTAGCTCAGGTGCTAAACTGTCGAGTAGACCAGAGTTAGTTACTTCCTGTAGTAAGCTCGTTTGTGTACTCTCAGTGACTGCATATGCTTGGGGGAAGAAGCCAAGAAGTATGAACAAAAAGCTAATCATTTTACCCAATTTGCTCTACCTCTTTAATTAGTGTTTCGCCATGTAATTCAATAACGCCAAACTTCGATTCAAGCACAACATACTTCTTATCGTCTGTACACAATTCATAAACCACGCTTTGTTGGCTAAGCCTTGTTTTACTTAAAACTCTTACACCTTCATGCACTTCATGACTTTTTACATAGACAAATTTTAAATATATATAAACCGCAACCAGAAGCAAAGACACGACAGCTAATATGATTAACTGAAATTCGCCCACAGCTTCTGATTGCCTAAACTGAAGTTCATTCATCTGTTAAAACCGGAACATCCGTTATTTCTACACCAAATTTCCCTTCGGCAGCCACAAGTCGACCCATTGCAACTACATTACCGTTTAAACAAAGTTTGATAGTATCTTGCGTGCTTTGCTGAAGTTTAACGACTTCGCCAGCCTCTAAAGAGTACAACTTATCTAAAGAGATTTCCGTATCTCCAACTATACATTCAAGTTCAACTTGCACGCCTTTTAAGACTCGCTTGTCTAAACCAGAAAACACCTTCGTACCTGTTCCGCTGTCTTTTGCTACTTCTGTAAACTCTACCGGTTGAACGTCTTTCATTTACGACTCCAAAAATATAATTGCTTTACTATTATCACGCTCGACTAAATAGCCTGATGCCACATTATCTGCTTGGTTAACACCGACAGGGATTGGCTTTTCAACTTCCTGCTTAAGCATAATGACATCACCTTGTTTTAAACACATAACATCCACAAAGTTAACAGGTTCAGTTTTTAGTGATACGCGCATTGGCAGCAAACTGTATTTTGCAGCTTGCTTCAGTGGGCTTACAACCTTCTTATTTTGATCGCTACTAGATGACTCTAACCACACCTGAATTACATCAGCAGTTAAGTAAACAGACAGTGAAGCCTTTTCCGATATCAGCTGCATCTTAATAACTGGCTGTTGCTTACAATTTTTAACCGAGCTATTAATAGCAAACCCAGCAAAAATTTTATTACGTAAATCAAAATACACATTATCGATTGGATCTGTATCTAATGTTTGCAGCAAAACCTGCATGGTATTTTCATTACAGTTAAACATTTGCTGTAATAATATTTGCTCGCTTGATGCTGTATCTGCATAAATGCTAATACCCGATTCATGCATATCTTCCATTTGACTTTGTGTAAGCGAAAGTGCACAAAATAGCTGTTCGTTAAAAACTATATTTACGTCAAACTTGCAGCTGCTAAACCACGTTTTTTGCCATTTGCTGACTTGTTTATTTAACAAACTAGTTATGGCCAATCGTGTTTCTTTATCAAATACACCCGCACTCAAAACTGACATTATCGGCCTCTAGTATTCTCATATAGCTGCTCTAGCAACTGGTTTGATACATTAAGCAACCTTGAACTTGCTTGATAACCACGCTGAATAACTAACATGTCTGCAAATTCACGCGATAAATCAACGTTTGATAGCTCAATACTCTTTCCTGCGATACCACCCAAGCCAGCAGTGCCTGCCTTGCCAAAAGTAACCCCAGAGTTTCCTTGTGCAATAAACATATTACCATTAACGAGCTTTAGAGAACTTTCGTCTTTAACTTGTGCTAACGCTAAAGATGGGCCTTTCACAGTCTCCCCGTTGCTATATTTTAATGCCAAAGAGCCATCCGATGAAAACTCAATACTTGTTAGAGACGCAACCGCAGACCCATCCTTAACATCTGCCTTAAGTGTTGAGGTTTCCCCTGTATCCATCGATGTTGACTGAGAAAAGTTTGATGGGCTGCCTAGTGCAAAAGTCACCGCAGCACTACCGCCCATTGAATCTTCAATATTAACTGAAAATGAAGCTTCTCCTTGTTTAGGTGTACCATCAGGTCCAAAAGTAACCTTAGATGTTGAAAGAACAACACCAGGAGCTGACGATTTACTTACATCAACACTCCATTCACCCGTAACTGTGGTACTTTTTGTGAACTTCAATGTCAATTCAATTTCTTCACCCAGCTTGTTAAAAACTTTTACACCTGATATTTCATGAGATGAAGCACCACTTGACAAGTTACCGCTTAATTCAACAGATGTAGAAGCTTTAGGTGCTTGCATTTTTAGACTGCTAATATCAAATTCTGACATAGCGCCAGTATCACTTAAACTCGCAACACTTAGCCCACTATTTTTATCAACAAGAATACCTTCACTATTAAATGTGAATTGTCCAGCACGAGTGAGATACTGTTCATTATCTTGCAACAAAGTAAAGAAGCCTTGACCACTAATCGCAACGTCTGTTGCATTTCCTGTTTGCTTGATATCTCCAGGAGTAAACCGGTACCCTAAACCAGATATTTGCGTGCCAATCCCCCCATTCCCCTCACCACCGCTCAAGCTGTCATAAAATGTATCAGCAGCTCGAAAACCTGGGGTATTCATATTCGATATATTATTACTCACTGTATCTAGGTTTTTTGAGAATGAAAGCATTCCCGAAAGCCCGTTAAAGAAGGCTTGAAACATAATTAACTCCCGTTATTGTTGTACCACAGTCACTCGACTTAACGATACCTTATCGATAAAGCTACCTTCGGCACTTTTTATTGTTAATGTTGGTCCATTCGCGTCGTAGTGAACAGCTTCAATGGTGCCATTAAACTCAGAGCCCGATTGCAAATTAACTTGCACGGTTTTTCCAAGTAAATTTAATGCCTGATTCGATGAGTTCATCGATAGCAGACTTTGTAACTTGTCATTAGATTGACGCGTTTGTTCCAGCGCAGAAAACTGTGCTAACTGTGCTAAAAACTCTCTATTATTTAACGGCTCTAATGGGTCTTGAGAATTGAGCTGGGCCAAAAATAGCTTTATAAATTCATCTTGAGAAACATTGCTGTTTTCATTAGTTGCATTAGTTGCTCCATTTACCTGACCAATGCTTTCAATTGCCATTGAGACCTCCTTTTCTCCAAACAGTAACACCGTTAAAGCTATATTCTTGTATCTTGGCGAGCATTTCATCACTCGCTAATTGACTCATCCAAGACCTAATTGCATAGCTATGATCCTGACCACTAAAGTAGTCTCTTGCTGATACTTTTAATTCATTTTGCTGCGTAGAAAACACATATAGTGCTTGTTCAGAGTGAGGTTGATAGCGTAAATCAAAAAACGGTTTTACAATCTCAACAGCACTTTTATTACTTACTTGCCCACGAACCTGCTGGTATAAAGCGCGACCATAGGAACTCGCTTGCATTAGCTTAAAGCTTTGCAATTGCTCAGCTTTAGCTTTAACACTTGGTTGTAATATGTGTTTTTGCATTGGTAAAGAAGGGGAATTTGCGGTTCTCACTTGCTGAGTATCAGCCACTTCACTGGCAGTTTTAAGTTGTGACAAATATCCTGTTGCCAATCGCCCCCAAGACACAGTAACTTTAACTTCGGTTACCGAGGTTTGGCCTATACTTTGCGTTTGAATTGAGAACGTTACCGCATTATTAGTCAGGTTGACTTGCTGCTTATCGCCACTGGTTTCTGTGTTGTCTGGTTGCTTGCCAAGAACTTGTCCTGAAAATAGCAATGTCAAACTATTTTGCAGTTTACTTTCTAAACTTTCTTGTTGGCTATCAAGTTGCTCACTTTGCAATTTGCTTTCTTGTTGGCTAACAAATTGCTCACTTTGCAATTTGCTTTCTTGTTGGCTATCAAGTTGCTCACTTTGCAATTTGCTTTCTTGTTGACTAACAAGTTGCTCACTTTGCAATTTGCTTTCTTGTTGGCTAACAAGTTGCTCACTTTGCAATTTGCTTTCTTGTTGGCTACCAAGTTGCTCATTTTGCAGATTGCTTTCTTGTTGGCTATCACTTTGCCATTGTTCTGGTGGTCTCGACGGAGAAAAGATCACACCATTTTTTTTACTGTCTGCGAGGTAAGACGTATTTGGTACACTTAACAACTCCAAAAACTGCGAGTCTAAGCCATTTTTATTATTTGGCTGGCCTGTATTCCTGCCATCTAGCGACTTAGCGTTAAAAGCTGAAACTAAACTGTCAAGCACGGTGCTTCCCTCCCATATTGATAACCCATAGCTGCTCCAATTGTTTATCTTGCGCTTTATGCAACCTCTGCAGTTCCTGCAGCTCAAATTTACCTGCTTGGTTGTCTATGACTTTTTGTTTAAGCTTAAGTAATTTCAACTCTTGCTCTAACGTTTCTCGTTCCAGCTTAAGCTCATTTATACGCTCGCTCAATTGAGACATAGTACGAGTTAAAGACGCTACATGATTCAAAGTAGCTTGATGCATCTCTGGGATCACGTTCGCTTTAAAGAAGTAATTATTTGTCTCATCTAGTTTCTGAGCACAACTTTTATGCTGCGCTTGTACATCATCGATTCTCACAATTAACTCGTTAATCTGGGCTTGCTTAGTCGTAAAACGATGCTCAAATAACTGAGCATACTGCCCACACAAGCGCGCTATTTTAAGGTTATTAGACATCATGCAACTCCAATTCATTTAGGCACTTAAACATCGTATCTCTATTAATGTGCTTATTTTTCGGCTGCTGTAAGAAGTCACAAATTGCCTGATAATTATTTTTTATATGTTGCGCATTAGAGTTTTCACCTTCAACCATGCCAATTTCAAGCAGCTCTTTATTATCTTCATAGTTGAGCCATGCTTTGCGCACTTTAAGTAATGATTCTCGTTGTTCAACTGTCGATAAATCTGTAAATAATCGACTAACAGATTTTAAAATATCAATGGCTGGGAAATGATAGCGTTCAGCTAATTGCCGAGTCAGTACGATATGACCATCCAAAATCGCACGTAGAGTATCTACAACAGGATCATTAAAGTCATCATTCTCCACCAATACTGTAAATATCGCTGTAATAGAACCGCGGCCTTTGAATTTTCCACAGCGCTCAACTATTTTAGGGATCGCAGAAAATACCGATGTGGTATAGCCTTTGAGTGTAGGAGGCTCGCCAATTGCTAACCCTATTTCCCTTAACGCCATAGCAAAACGCGTCATAGAATCAATGGTTAATAGCACTTCTTTGCCTTGTTGCGAAAAATACTCAGCCAAAGCCAAAGCATAATTAACTGACTGGACGCGAACTAACGGCGACTCTTGTGCTGTTGCAGCAATTACAATTGAATTTATGAGGCCTTCTTCACCTAATGTGCGAGACACAAATTCTTCAACTTCTCGGCCTCTCTCTCCGACCAACACAACGATGTTAACTCTGTCATCCGTCAATCTGTTTTTACATATATCGCTAAGTAGACTGCTTTTACCAACACCACTACCTGAAAATAGGCCCACTCTTTGACCCGCGCCCAATGTCAAAAATGTATCAATCGCCGTGATGCCTGTATCAAATACATCAGAAATTGGTTCCCTATCCAGCGGGTTAATTGGTGCAGAATCCATTTCTACGTCAACGGCTTCTTCAATTACACCTTTACCATCTATTGGTTTGCCAAATGCATCGATCACGCGACCCAAATAATTATCACCAACAGGCACCGTGACGTTGTGACCTAATGACACCACTTTACTTCCATACGTCACACCACGTAAGCTTTCAAACGGCAGAAGCAATACCTTTTGCTCTCTAAAACCAACAACTTGGCATAAAATTTCAGATTGGCCTGATTTTGGGTATATCTTACAAAGTTCACCAATGTATGTACCCGGGCAATTTGCCTCGACCACAAGTCCGATGGTCGTCACAACAAAGCCCTTACTCACTTGACCTTCAATGTTATCCAGTGTTTGCTTGAATAACTTTAAATTAGTCAATGTCAGTACTCCTTTTTAGCTGTGCTAAATTTCTGCACCATGTATGAAGTTTCTCACTAAAGTTTGTCTCAATATTGCCATTGGTCAATTCAAGTCGAGTATCCCCAATCGCTAGTTTTTTATCTTCTTTTATTAATACGTTTTCATGTATCGAAGACGAAAACTGACTCTCTAAATGCTTATGGACAAATTGATAATCCTCAGTACTCAAGCACAAGATCACGTGCTTTGTCACTAAGTACTCTTGTGTTGCTCTTTTCAACACCTGATCTAAATAGTCGCCTTTTTCTAGCCTTTCACCTAGAAGCCTAAAGACGGCAAGTGTCATAACGTCATAAATATCTTTATCCTCAAGCTGCACTTGCGGAGTTAGCTGGTTTACGCTCTCGATTAGCGACACTAATGTTTGTTGCTTCGTGTCGATTTCTTTTCTCATTTCATCATGTTCTAACTGAGCTTGCTTTTGAGCATCTTGTAAACCTCGCTCTCGACCTTCCTTAAAACCGCGTTCAGACTCTGTTTTAACAATGGTTTCAATATCCTGTTCAAACATTTCAACAATAAGCTGTTGCCTTTGCTTAACATCCATATCCATCAATAAAGCTCTTACATCAGGCTTAGCATGAGCTTGTAAACCTGCAACACTGTGATAAGTTTGTTCAGTATTAGATTCGTCTATAGTCGAGACCACATCGGCATCAGTATTTGGACTATGATAAGTTTTAACGCTACCTATCATTACCGGCCCTCCTTGAGGCAAGTATTATGGGCCGAACGGTTCATTGACAAATGTTCATCTAGTAGTTTTCTTATACTTGGCGTCACCAGTTGTTCATTTGCTTTAACACGCTGTAAATATGCATAAACTTCGCTCGGAAGTTGCTCTATTTCAATATCCACTGGCTCATGTTCCGTTGAAAACTGTGCCAACAACTCTTTAGGGTTTTCAATACCAATCTGGTTTAAGGCCTTATATGCACTTTTTACTTGCCGACTGACTGTGGGGTTTAATTGACGTAATAACCACTCTCTATCTATCCAACTCAACGTAGTAAGCTTCAGTGCTACCATTTTGACAGGATCATGTTTAGCGTGCATTACTAGCCTCCTGAGCCTCTAACCACTGTGATACTTCTTGCAACAAAGCTTGACGTTCTTTTTTTGGTAAACGACGTCGTCTAATAAGCACAGCCCCAAGTAGCAAAATACTTGCAGGCATAAGAATCAAAAGCGCCATCTGGAAAGATGTAAAATTCAACGCCCATTGGTTTGTTGCTACTGCAGATGTTTGAAGCTTAGTGTGTGGTTGTGTAACTAATTCTGATTTTGAGTTTGCCACCTCTGCTGGAGGAGTATTTGTTAGGATAATCGGTTCAAAATATTCAATAGCGACCGTATCACCGCGCGCTTTATTCAAACCAGTAGCAGAGGCCAGCAAAGTCTTTAATTTAGCTATTTGTTGCTCCCCGACATTAGCAGTTAAAGCAACAGCAATACTGACTCTTTCAACATGACCTGCCAGCTGGGTGCTTTGTTCTGTTTTACTGCCAACTGAATATTCAAGCTCTTCATTTACCTGTAGTGAATTTGGTTCACTTTGCTCATCGTTGTTAGTTAAACCACGATTTGACGTTTTCTTACGAATGATAACGCCTTCACCACTTGGCCCTACAAGTAACGATTTCTCCACAGAACTCATCTTTTTATGACTCAATTCTACACTTGCAGATACGGCAAACTGTGATGGCATCATATAAAGCGCTAATAATTTTTCAACTTTTTGAATTAGTTGAGCTTCTTTTGCAGCGCTGCCAACTAATAATGCTTGCTCATCTGAATCAGCCGAACCACTTGACAACTGCTTTCCATGTTGCGAAAAAACGGTGACTTGTTCTGTATTTAAACCTTCAATAGCTGCTGCAACTAATGATTGCACCCCAGTTACATTGCGCCGTGTCATTTCATAACCTGGCTCGGCAAACAAAGTTACCGAGGCTTTTGCTGGTAAGCTGTCTGATGAAAACAGCTTTTTATCCGCCAAAGTTAGATGAACACGTGCGTAATTAATATACGAGAGCGACGATAGGGTTCTTTCTAACTCGCCCTGCATTGCGCGTTGAAACGTTACTTTTTGTGCGTGTTCAGTCATGCCGTAGTCGGTTTTATCAAAAAGCTCTAACCCGTGAGATAAAAAATTACTTCCCTGCGCTTGCTCTAATAACAGCTGACTCTTTCCAAGCTGTTCTTGATTAACTAATAATTCGCCACTAGACGTATATTTGTAATCCAGATTATTCTGCTCAAACTTTTCTATAAGCGCTGCTGACTGTTGAACATTATCAACAGGGATAGCTTGGTAGTTCGCTTTAACGACCCAAACAACAGCAAGTACCGTCAAAACAATGATTAAAGCGGCTGCTGCCATCATTGAACGTTTCTGTACAGGCGTTAATGTGGTAATTATATTTCCCATTTTTGAGTTCTCACCTAAATCTGCATTTTTGTAATTTCTTGATAAACATCAAGTAATTTATTTCTGACTTGAACAGCCATATTGAGCTCCAACCGCGCTTTTTCCATCGCAATCATAATTTCGTGAGACGGGATGCTTTCTCCCATTGCCACACGCTCTACGATACTGTTCGCTTCAACTAAATTACCATTGAGCTGTGCAACTTGAGCTAACATAGTATCCATAAATACGCTCTGTGGTTGGGTTGAAACGAGTTCTGCCACATCACTAGTTTTAACCAGCTCAGTTGAGCCAATTGCTAAGACTTCCATACTATTTCCCTATTTCTAGCGCTTTAGAACTCATGCTTTTATACGCATTAAACGCTTTTACATTTGCTTCATATGCGCGTGTGGCAGTGTTAAGGTTGAGCATCTCAGTTGCTAAATTAATTTTCGGCGCATAAACATAACCCTGATCATTGGCAAGTGCATGCTCAGGTTTAAACTGTGCCTGTACCAAACTCGTTTGCATAAGTAACTGATCAGCTTGCAGCTCTATGCGCTGCGCAAACGATAAGTTATTTACTGCACTTGACAGTTGTTGAACCTTATAAACACCTTCAGGTGAGGATGCTACAGAGTTTGCATTGGCAATGTTCAAAGATGCCGCCTGTAATTTTGCACGTTCAACTGCCATGCCCGACATACTTATAGCGTAAATATCATGTGCCACTATCGCTTTCCTCCTGATATCGCGAGATTCATTAATCCCAATTTTCTATTTAATACTTCAGCTAGCTTTCGATAACTACCAGACGCTTTCATTGACAGCGCCACCTCTTCATCAAGTGTCGCCTTCTTATGGCTTTGCTGTATATAGCTGGATTCTACTTCTTGCCACTGAGACGATAAGTTTGAAATCACTTGCGCTCGTTGCTCTGCAGGGAGAGCGTTAACTTCTGCCAACAAGGTCGAAAAATCAGCGCGTTGAGAACCTGCATTAGAAATACTGTGAGATGCAATATTTTCTAGAGCTAAGCGCTGCTGTGTAGCGGCAATATTCATTGATAATCTAAGCGCTTCTATAGATAATAAATCAGACATATTTTTCTCCTATTGAACCACTAACTCAGCATGCAATGCGCCGCTTTTCTTAAGTGCTTGCAAAATAGAAATAATATCTCGAGTTGATAATTTTAGTTTTTTAAGTGCGCTAATGAGCTCAGCAATACTCGTGCCTTGAGCATTTTGGTATAAAGCCTCATGATCTTCAGATACCGTGACTTCACTTGTTGGCGTCACTGTAGTTTGAATCCTACTACTTGGGTTAATTAGTACGCCATTAGGTTGAGAAACGTAAAAATCAGTGTCAATAGTTAGTTCAATTGAGCCATGGGAAATTACAACACCACCAATACGTATATTGGCACCTGAAACCAACGTACCAGTGCGCTCATTTATTACTACTTTTGACGCCACTTCTGGCACGACCCAAGCTTGTTGAATCAATGCAATTGCAGAGATCACAGACATACCTTCGCTTGGTGTAACCACTATTTTACCCGCATGCAAGGCTGTGACATCAAAACCTGTTGCCTTGGAAAGTGCTTTAACAATCCTGTCAGCTGTCACAAAGTCTGGATGCTTAAGCACTAAACTTAAAGTGCCGTCATCATTAACAAATTGGTTTTTAATTTCACGTTCAACAGTTGCTCCTTGTGGAATAAACCCAACCGTAGGATGATTTCGTTGTAACACACTTTGATTAGCTTCAAATTTGAAACCTCCAACCGCTAAGTTACCTTGTGCTAAAGCATAAACTTTGCTGTTCGCCCCCTTAAGAGGTGTCATGTACAACGTCCCGCCAGTGAGACTTCTTGCATCACCAATAGAGGAAACATGTACATCTAATTTATCACCGGGTTGAGCAAATGCAGGTAAATCAGCGGTCACTATAACGGCTGCAGCATTTTTACTTTTTATATCATCCGTAGATAAAATCAGGCCAAAGCTTTCTAGCGTATTTTTAACAGATTGTAATGTTGCAAGGCTACGCGAGGAGTCTCCTGAGCCAGCTAAACCCACTACAATACCATACCCAACTAAAGCATTTTCACGCACCCCATCTACTCGAGCCAAGTCTTTAACTCTTACCGCTCCTGAGCCACTTGCATAAACAGTTGCACAATAGAACATCACAAAGCAGGTTATTGCCAAACTTAATATGCGCATTCCTAAAATCCTAACCATGTAAATAATTGAGACAACATACCTTCAGACTCAGGCTCATCACCTGTGAAGTTAATTTTTGCATTCATAATTCGCGAAGAAAGTAGCGTATTGTTTGCCATAATATCGACAGCTCTTACACGACCTGATAATTCAATACTTTGTAACTCTCCATCAATGGTAATGTTCTGCGCCCCCTGAATAACTAAGTTACCGTGCAAGTCAATTTCACTAACAATGGCTGTAATTTGTGCCTTAATATACCCATTACGACTAGTAATCGCGTCACCGCTATACTCTGCGCCAATGCCTAAGCTATGTGGCCAAGTACCTTGCGGTGAACTGCCTGTAGCAGAAATTGACAAATCATTCGCATTGGACGTACCCGAACGGCTTTTTGCCTGTGCATTTTCAAGTACTATTACAGTTACTGTGTCACCAACTGACATCGCTCTTTTATCTGCTGTCAAAGAGTTAAATGAACTTTCATCAAATAATGACGTGGCATAAAGATTCAGGCTCAAAATTGCACATAGCACAATGACTAAGCCCTGTATTTTACTGTAAAACAACGACAACTCCTTTTTGTACAATTTTTGCTTTAATAGCCTGATTACTTGACTCAAGCATAATGTTGATCTCATCTTTCAATTGCCCTTCCCCCAATGCTTTCGCTTTTCCTGTGATAAACAAAGCACCGTCTTGCATCTTAAACTGCACTTGGTCACCTTGTTTTACTAATGGCTTTATCCTGGTATTGTTATTGTTAAGTACACTGCCAAACTTTAGGTTTCTACTAACGATCAAGTCTTTTACTACCATTTTATGGTTAGGCAGTTTTAAATGATTAATACGGTGCCATTGCCATTGAATATCAGCTGCGCTTAATAAAGTATTTTTCTTCTTATCAACAACCAGTACAGGACTTAACCGTTCAAATTCGAGCAACATAACAATAGAAAACTCATAGCCATTATCTAAATCAAGCGTCAACCGTTGTTTGCTAAAGACTGTATTGGGCGCGTAACTTTTTACAGAGACCTTGCTAGTTTTATGTGGCACACATAATCGCTCTAAATCATCATGAAACTTCGCAGATACCAGCCGTATATGACTAGACTCTAGCCACAACTCAACCTGCCGAGCAGCAACCTGCTCGATTTCAACTTTTGGTAACTGCCAACATTGTTTTAGAAATACCTGACGTAATCCAGTCACCTTCCAATCAACACTCAAATTAGGTGCAATTGCTTTCACACTTTTAGTAATATCCTGTGAAGTCAAACGATTAGCTAACTTTGGCCAAGCAATTTCAAGCGCTTTAACCTGATTAACTAAATGACTATTTGACCCTGAAACATCAGCGATACTTTCGATTAAAATGGTACCATTGCCTTGGTGCTGCATCTTATTTATACGCACAACTAAAGTAGGCTCCGCTGATTTAACTTTGGGTGATATAACGCATAACCCAATTAATAGATAGAACACAAAAACAGCAGAAAACCTCACAGCCCTAGCGCCTTAAGTTGTTAATAGTTTCTAGCACTTGATCTGACACTTGAATGATCCGAGCATTTAACTGATATCCTCGCTGAGCCAGCATCAAGTTAACCATTTCTTCATTCATTGATACATTCGATAACTCAGTAAAACCTTGTACTATCTGACCAACACCATTTTCACCTGGGGTGCTAAAATTAGGCTGTCCTGCCTGCTCAGTTGCACTATATAGATTATTACCCAAGCGCGTTAAGCCCTGTGGATTACTAAAATTAACGAGCTCTAATTGACCAAGTTCAACTAACTGTGTAGAACTGTCTACCCGAACTAAAACTGCGCCACTGGAAGTAAAAGTAACGCTGGTAACATCTGGTGGCAGTTGAATATTCGCACTTAACTTTTGCCCTTGAGACGATACTAAATATCCACTCTCATCCACTCGTAATCTACCTGCTCGTGTGTAGGCGAGTTCTCCATTTTGCGTTTCAACCGCCAAAAAACCATTACCATTAATTGCAATATCAAATGGATTACCCGTTTGCTTTAAATCGCCTCTTTCAAAGTTAACCATTTGCTCAGATGTGGTTACACCAATACCTTGTGTTTGCGATTGCTCAGATAGCTGCGTGTTTTGCATACTTGGGTTTGTTTGATATACCAAATCCACGAAATTAACATCTGAGCTTTTAAATCCTGGCGTTGATACATTTGCAATGTTATTAGAAATAACTTCTATTAATTCCTGCTGCGAGTTCATCCCTGTTTCTGCTATATATAAAGCTTCTATCATTGTTATTTTCTTCCCAATTCATTAATTCCAGCATTCATCATTTGGTCATATGCAGATGCTGCTTTTTGTAAACTTTGCACGTGTCTATTCAAATTAATCATGTGTGTCATTTGTTCACCTGAGTCGACATTTGAGACATTAATCGAATTTGCTTTTATGCGGGTGTTTTGTACGTCTGTAACTGGCCCAGAAAATGAGTACAAACCACCTGACTGCCCAGCAACAACTTGACCAACTTCAACAATTTTTAGTTGTTCCAGTTGCTGGCCATCAATAAACACTTGACCTTGTTCAGAGACTGATACTTGTCCACTACCAACATTTATTGCTCCATTGTCTCCAACTAATCGTCCGCCTGACACATGAGTCAGCCAACCTTCAGACGATACATGAAAGCGGCCATAACGAGACAAAAACAGTTGCCCATGTTTTTCAATGACAAAGTAGCCCTGTGATGCAATCGCCCAGTCAAGATTACGATCGCTGTCTTTCAATGCACCATATTTTGAAGATATGTTTTGTTGAGCGACTGTTTGGTTGTTTCCTAATGCAACATCAAAAGACTGTATTGCCTGATAGCCAGGAGTATTAACGTTAGAAACATTTTGGCTCACTGCTTTTAAATGTGCGAGATCTCGCTCAATACCTTGTGCAATCGCTTCGATAAATGCCATTACTATGCTGCCTCCATACTTTTTCTACTTCGCACTACACCTAAGTTTGTCACAGAAACAGCGGAAGGGATCTCTGAAATTGCCAACACATGTAGCTGAGGGATTACACGCTCTAACAGACGTCTTGTTGCTAGGCGGATCGGAGAGTGACAAACTAAGACAGCAGGTAAGCGCTTAGATATAGCCTGCTCTGTAAAGCCGGCTAACTGTTGAATAATTAGGTCTGTTAACTGTGGGTCTATCGCTAAAGAGCTATGCCCACTTTCGCTTTGCACACCAGAAATTAGCTGTTGTTCAACAATTGGTTCAAACGTAATAACATGCAACATATCATCATTATCTAACAAGGTTTGTACAATCTGAGCTTTAAGCTTTTCACGTACCTGCTCACACAAAAAATGTACTTCTTTTGATACTTTCCCTTTATCTACTAAACACTCGAGAATCATTTCAAGATTTCTAACCGACACTTTTTCTTTGAGTAGTTGCTGTAATACGTTTTGAATTTCAGAATAACTAAGTACGTTTGGAATAAGCTCATTCAGAAGGCTTGCCTGTGTACCTTCCAATCGGGATATCAATTTCTCAGTTTCAGCACGAGTTAACAACTCCCATGCATGAGATTTAATCATTTCGGTGAGATGAGTAAGTAAAGTGGTTTCCGCATCAACCACAGTATAGCCCGCTCTTCGCGCATTATTTGATTGCTCTTGTGACACCCAACAAGCCGGTAAACCATAAGTCGGTTCTTTTGCCTTAGTGCCTTCAACTGCATCTAGCTTTCCTTTAGGGTCAATTGCCAAATATTTATCGAAATATAAGCTACCTCGCCCAACTCGAGAGCCTAATATGCGCAGCTCATAACATCCCTCTTTCAAACTTGGATCATCAAGCAAAAATAGCTTTGGTGCAATAATTCCAAGATCTCTTGTCAGCTGCTTTCTAAACGTTTCAAATCGATCGAATAAAACATCACCTTGTTCATGTATTGCATCCGCAATTTCAGCTGACACCCCTAATTCCAAAGGCCGAATTGTTAGCATCGACTCAATGCTGTCTTCTTCTTTACTCTGTTCTGTGTTTTTATCATTATCACCGCTTTGCTTATCATCTATCGTCTTTGAACGACGATAAGCGACAATACCAAGCGCAAGGAAAATAATGCCAATAGACAACAACGGAATCACTGGCAAACCAGGCAATAGCATGGCACTAAACAATGCACATGAGACAATGAAAAGTGTTTTCGGTGACGAGGTTATTTGTCGCCCGAGTTCATCGCTTAAATGAGCGTCAGTGGCTGCACGCGTAATGATTATTCCCGTTGCTGTTGCAATGATCAATGAAGGGATCTGGGTTACAATACCATCGCCTACCGTAAGTAATGTGTAGGTCTGTAAAGCTTCTTCCCAACTCATGCCTAGCTGCGCAACACCAATCGTTAAACCGCCAATAATATCTATAAGTATGATGATAATACCCGCTATTGCATCACCTTTTACAAATTTACTCGCTCCATCCATAGCACCATAAAAGTTAGCTTCTTTCTCTATGTTTTCACGACGACTTTTTGCGGTATGCTCATCAATTAGCCCCATATTGAGGTCAGCGTCAATACTCATTTGCTTACCAGGCATCGAATCAAGAGTGAACCTTGCGGCAACTTCAGCCACTCGCTGAGCCCCGTTGGTTACCACAACATACTGCACGACGATAAGAATAAAAAATACGACTAAACCGATGATATAATTACCACCCACAACAAAACTACCAATTGACGAAATAACTTGCCCAGCATCTCCTTCATTTAAAATTAACCGCGTTGCAGAAATATTTAGGCCCAACCTAAATAACGTTGCAATCAGCAGCAAAGATGGAAAGGTAGAGAAGCTTAGCGGTTTATCTGTATAAAACGTAAGCATCAATATTAATAAGGCCAAACTAAAGTTGAGAATTAGTAATATATCTAACAATAGCGGAGGCACTGGTATAAACAGCATCATCAAAATGACGATTACTGCAATCACCAATAATAAGTCTTTGTTAGCCGCTAATATCGATGCGATCTTCTTCATTTATTTTATTCCTAATAACCATCGAAATATTGGGGCCAAATCGTCGAAACAATGTGCTGGAACTGGTTTATTCAAACGTGTTTCTTTATAAAGCTTTCTTGCTAATGGCTTATTTTGAATAGTTGGAACTGAGTAGCGACGTGCTTGAGAACGAATTTTACCTGCAAGTTCACCTTTACCAACCGCCATGACCACTGGTGCAATCATTGTTAACTTGTCATATTTCAGTGCGACAGCAATATGGGTTGGGTTAACAATAACGATGTCAGAGTCTTTAACCTGACTGAGTGCAGCGCTTTTTTGTAACAGCTCTTGTTGTATTTGCTTTTGTTTAGATTTTACCTCTGGGTCACCTTCGCGTTTTTTATGATCATCTTTTACTTCTTTACGGCTCATCATCATATTTTTCATAAAATCCCAACGATTAAAAATAATATCAAACAATACAAATGGAGCTGATAATAGAATAAAATATATACCAACCTTTATTAACATATTTAACCAGATGGAAGGTAAAATACTAACGGGAGATATCATTAACTCATATGCATACTCTATTAACGTTGAAGAAGAAAAATAGATAACCAATGTGAAAGCCAATAATTTAAAAACACTTTTTATTAATTCAAAAACTGTCTTTTTTGAAAATATCTTTTTCAATCCTGATGCGGGGTTTATCTTTTTAAAATCAGGTGTTATAGGAAATGAGCTCAAAACAAAACCTGTTTGAAATACATTTGAAAACACACCAAATAGCATAACAAAGCCAATTAGTGGAACAAAAATATAAAGCATTTCCATACTAACAAATCGGAACAGAGTTACTAAGGACTCAGATGTAAACGAAAAATCTGAAGAAATAAGAAATATACGTTTAAGTAGGCTTATAAACTGCATTGATATACTATCAAACAACATAGTAAATACAGATAAAAACACAATGCATGTTACAAGTAAGTTCAATTCTTGGCTTTTACTAACTTGTCCACGACCCTTTGCTTCTTTGAGCTTCTGGGGAGTTGGCTTTTCCGATTTATCTTGATCTTGCGACATAACTAAGACAACATCCCATTCCAAAAAATAAAGACCTGATTAAATAAGCGTTCAAATATAAACTTACTATGCATAGTAAATAAGCCGAGCAAAAATAACCCTGAAAAAATTTTTAATGGGAGCATTACAAAATAAATATTCATCTGAGGCATAGTTCTTGATAACAATCCAATAAACATATCCAGGCACCACATTAAAATTATTACTGGGGCAAACATAAATAGCCCAACAGTAAACATGATCGTAATTAAAGAAGCAAAATTAGGTAATTTTAAATCAAATAATCCAGCACCCACAGGTAGAACTTCAAAACTAAATACAATGCCTTCAATTAATTTGTAATGCATACCAGAAACATAAAAAATACAAATCGCTGCGGCTAAAAAAATACTGCCTAATAATGGGTCTTGGCCCTTATTGGTTGGATCGATAACGCCAGCAGCCCCAAAACCTATTTGCATATCTAATACGCGGCCCCAAAATGTGATAGTGACAAATGCGAGTTGAAGCGTAAAAAATAACGCTAAGCCAACTAAAAACTCTCCGATAATTGAAACAATCCACTGCGTTGCTTGTACCTCTACTTGTTGCTCTATCAAAAAACAACAAACAATAGAAAATGCAATTAAGAGTACAACACGCACAAAACCAGGTATCCTTTGCAAAGGTCCATAACCACTAGATATAAAAAATGGCATCAACCTTGACATGACCAATACAAACTCACTTGCGATACCAGTTAGATCCATACGACCCCAATCAACCCCTGCAACTAAATAGCTTAAAAGTTTTTAATGGACGATATAGTTTGAATCGTAAACTCTATCAACACATTTAGCATCCAAGGGCCTGCAATTGCCAGTACCGCAACAGATACAATTATTTTTGGCACAAATGTCAAAGTCATTTCTTGTATTTGTGTGACCACCTGAAAGACACTAATTAAAAGACCAACGACTAAAGTTGCCACTAGCAATGGCATAGCTATTTGCAAAGCAACTTGAAACATGCTGCCCAGATAACTGATAACAACATCAGTGCTCATTATACTTCCCAGAGCGTTCACTTATTATTTTCATTGACTTTTCAATTAGTTGCTGATACGTTAACTCATTCACATGACTTTTGGAGTTTAAAATACGTTCAATCATTTGTTTCGCAGAAGCTTCATTCCCATTTTTAGCACTGAGCAACGACTGGGCATAATGAGCTGTAAAACTATTCGGGTCTAAACGTAGTGACTTTTTAATTAACTTATTCGCTTCATCGAGCTTTTCTCTGTTAAGCTCAATAATTGCCAAGCCGGCATGTGAATCAGCAAAGCTCGGATTTAATTCAAGTGCACTTTGGAATTGTAATTCTGCTTTTTCTAGTTCATCGATAATTAAGTATGTCCAGGCTAATAAATGATAAGTACCTATATGATTTGGCATAAAAGTGACTGCTTTCTCAAATGCTATGACCGCATTATTATACTGCGCATGGTATAAATCTATTTGGCCAGCCAAGGACCAAACACGCCCAACATAGGGGTTAATTTGCAAGCATTTACCTACATATTTTTCAGCTAATGCGATTTCATGTTTTGCTAAGGCACATGATGCCAATGCAAGCAGAGCATCTAGCTGATATTCAAATTCTTGTATTGCATTATTGGCGAATTCTTCCGCATGTTCGTAATTGCCAAGATCAAGCCAACACATTGCATACAAACCAAGTGCTTCGGCATTTACATGATTTGTTATGTACTTATCCAACACAAGCTTTGCTAATTCTATTTCTCCACTCATATAATGTGCCCGAGCACACAATGTGTAAGTCATAGCAAGTATTTTCGAATCTGCCGGAAAATTGCTAAATGTCTCAATGCAGCCATCAAAATTTGACTCTTTAAATTGAATTAGTGCGTTAAAATAAATGCACCACTGCGATAGTATTAATTGATAAGTTACTAGATGTTGTTTTGCAGATGCTGTTTGCCCACTCTGGATTAATAATTCGACTGCACTAGCATGAACAGCTTGAGATTTTATCTGATCAAATGGAATCTCAGAATAAGCTTTAGCATATATTTCAAACTCTTTATGTTGAGAAATGCTAGTAAGTAGCTCCTGAAGTAACAGCTCATTTTTTTTATCATTTAACCAAAATGACATTAACTTTTCAGTTCTAGAAATATTCATTCTCTACTCACGTTTAGTCTCAAATCCATTTAGGCTGCGAAATGTACCAGATTTGTATCTCAGATCAATAGAAGCAACGCATTATTCGTAATTTTTTAGTGAAAAAATGTAAATTATAAATTTACTAGATTATGTGCGTCATACAGTGGCGAACGAAAGATGCTTTCCTAGTATCTTTCTTTAAATCACTAGCATTAGTATAAAAGCTTGAGTAACTCTCACAAAAGTCTTCTTGTGCATTTGTTGATGCATAATTTGAAACAAAATACTGACTGTTTGGAAAAATATCATTCACCCAAGTTACTCGCATCCGACTAGGTAGAATATGATTAAACACATGATGACCAATCTCATGATAGAGAACATGATAGAAGTTTTCTTCATGAATGATTTTATGAATTGTAATAAATTTACTGGGTAATCGATTGTATTGGCCTATCACGTTATAGTTAATTGGCCTCGGATTCACATAACTGCGCTGAAAAAAGCGTTCTGGATCATAGACGATGTATTGCAAACCCTTAAGGTGGGCATTGGGCACTTTCGCAATTGCAGTTTTAATTTGATCATTTGAAACGACTGTTTGCTTACAAAAATCTTTTATATATAGCACCGTACCTTCTCCACGATGTAAAAATCTATACTTGCAAAACCGTGCAATACCCGTAAGTTCACTTTATAATACCCACATAAAATCGATAGAGGTTTACTCATGCTCCCTCCAATAAATAAGTCAAAAGCTAATTTTGGTTATACCAGCGCTAAGCCAAAGGAAAAAAGCGATAAAACAAAAAAACAAGCAGTGTCTTCTTACTACCTTTCAGATCCAGCCCCTCCTTTAAAAGGACAAATAAGACAACTGGTCTTTAGCACCTTAAAGCATAAGTTTGGTGATAAACTGGAAAATGAACCTGAATTTATAAAAATGGTTGATACTGTATGCGCTCAGATAGAGCCTAGTATTACAAATTCACGAGACTTACAAAATCAACTTGATAAACTTCTAAAGGGCAACTAGCACTTCAAAAGTTTAATTAACTTTCTTCCAGCATTTTTGCTACTTCTCTAAGCGCAATGTTTCGTAATTGACTAACTCGACCTAAAGATAATCCCAAAATATCAGCCACTTCTGTCAAACTTTTTTCAAAACGATAATGCAGTGATAATATGGCTCCTTTGGGTTCATCCAACCTCAACACCGCTGCCATACAACTAATTTTAAGCCTTTCCATTTCATCGGATGAATAATAATGACCATCCAATCTAGTTTCTATAGCCTCTTCGTGTTCATATTCTAAAAGATACTCGAGTGCTAACTCTTCTATAGCGCCAACGAGCCCACTCGATGCAATTAAATCGTCTATTTTAGTGTTGCCATCGGGTGTTGAGCTGTATAACTTATTTTTATATGCGCAGTCATCTGAATATTTGAATACATGATTAAGAATGGCTCCACGTACCCTGTATTGTGCATAGCTTTTAAACTTTACTCCTTTATCCAAATCAAAACTATCCATAGCCTCCAGCAGGCCTATCATTGCATGCTGATAAAAGTCTTCTTTATCAGCACTGACTTTACATAAACGCTTTTGCCAACAAAGCGCTTCAATATCAGCCCACTGCTGATATTTTTCGTATAGGAAATGCCTCGCATTTTCACACTTTCGAATCTTCCAGTGTGACCACATTGTAATTTCTTGTTCGTCCATTTGCTCTAAATAACAATTGAATAGCTTAATAATACTAAACAGCTACTGCTTATTCCCATGATAAATTACACTATATGATCGAGCGCTAACATTGTTTGACTAAGACTAAATCTGTCTTTCTTATGTATCTAAAAATAACACAACCGCCCCACAATGGATACAGACAATTGACATAAACGCAATCAATCTAATGTTACTCTTTTGTTTTATAATACTTTTAATAATTCATTAATTTGCTAATCAGTCACTGAGAATTATGGATATGTTTATTCGTTAAAACTCTAATGGTTTACATTGAGAGCAGTATCAATCGCATAAAAAAATGATTAGGTATTGCGATAGATAAATGACTAAGTAATCAAGTAAAAATTCCGATATACAGATATTCTGCACACACCATTTTTATCGCATTTAATGAACCAATTAGCTTGCTAGAATGAGCTATTTTATTATAAAAGAGATGTGATACACCCCCTCATAAAAAACAGCAATAGTGGGGCTTCAAGGTATTAACTTATTCAAATATTTAAAACTTGCCTACTCCCATTTTTAAAACCGAAGATAGCCATGAGTTTTTAATCAGTCTATTTTTTGACAGCATACATACTAAAAGAATTGAGTCTCTAGCAAATGCTACGGCTGGAGTGATAAAAAAGCAGCTAAGATACCCATATCATCGGAGTTAGTTTATCTCAAATAGCAGAAAGCGCTGGTAAGCATTCGATTCAACAAGTTGCTCGTTTACTCAGAGCCCTAAAGTGAATGTGTGATCAATTTTTGATCTCTGGGTTAATTAAATATTTTTGTTTTGGCAAAATTAGCGTATTTTATTCAAGAGCCGTTAGGCTCTTGTCGCTCAATATACTTAATTATACATCCCATTCACTAATCGCGAGTTTAACCATCTCATAGCGCCAAGGTTGCAGTAAATCTGGTTTGAGTAAACTTGCTCGCTCTTCAGCGGTTTTTTTCCAATTCCAACTGATCAACTGATTAATTTGCTTTTTTGATGCCAAAACATCTGCAGGTATTTCATTATCGTCAGCGACTTGTTTAATGTGTGCGGTGAGCTGTTTTGCTGCTTTTTTATATTCGGGGTAATCTATTAACCTGAGTAGTTTTTTAGGGCAATGAGGCTCAGAAACTAACCTACCTTTTTCAATACACGCTACAATTTCTTTGCCTGAACGATTAACTTCCATAGTCTCAATGCCAGGCACACTGCGTAACCCATTTAACGATGTTGGGCGGCGCTTGGCAATTTCCACCATAGTGTGCTCTTTTAGAACAAAGCTCAATGCTAAGTTTTTTCTATGTGCTTTAGCTCTTCGCCAAGCAGCTAGCTCCTTAAGCACAGCAAGATCTCTTGACTTTAACTGCCATGCATTTTTAATATCTAAATAAACTTGGTCATCAGGTACACTAAATGCGCGCTTAGAAGCGATGAGCTCACTCTCTTTTATCACTATATCAACTAAATCACGTTCTTTTATTAATTCATAGATATGCTCAAAACATGGCATTAAATAAAAAACATCAGACGCAGCATAATCAAGTTGTTTCTGTGTGAGTGGCCTTTGTAACCAGTTTGTTCTGGATTCACTTTTATCTATTTCAACTTCGAGAATCGTTTTAACCATATTCGCAAACCCAATGCAATTTCCCTTGCCAAGAACTTGTAATGCAAATTGCGTATCAAAAATTGGATTAGGCACAAAGCCTGCGAATTTTTGAAATACTTCAATATCCTCAGAAGGTGAATGAAGAATTTTGAGTATGTTCGGGTTTTTAAATACATCCCAAAGCACAGTAAAATCAAGTTCCAGAAGCGGGTCAATTAAAGCAAGTTGATTTGCGGCAAACACTTGAATTAATGCAACTTCTGGATACAAAGTGCGGCGGCGCATAAACTCAGTATCTAAAGCAACAACTTGCGCCTGAGAGATATTTGAAACAAATTTATTAAGCTCAATTTGGGAGTGGATAACTTGATACTGCACTGCGTCTCCTAGACATATTTATAGTAAAAAAAAGCCGGCTAATGCCGGCTATTCTTTATTCTTTTAAGGCCCGACGCAGGATTTTCCCGACATTTGTTTTTGGTAGTTCATCTTTAAACTCAACCAATTTCGGCACCTTATAATTAGTCAGATTCTCACGACAATGTTTGATTATATCCTTTTCTGTTAAAGAAAGGTCTTTTTTAACGATAAATACTTTAACTTGCTCACCACTAACTTCATGCGGCACACCAATAGCAGCAACTTCTAATACACCTTCATGCATAGCAACCACTTCCTCTACTTCATTAGGGAACACGTTAAAACCAGATACGATGATCATATCTTTTTTGCGATCCACGATATAGAAGAAGCCTTCATCGTCATAGGTGGCAATATCGCCAGTTGCAAACCAACCATCTTTTAAACATTCAGCAGTAGAGTCTGGTCGATTATAGTAACCAGCCATTACTTGAGGGCCTTTAACGCAAAGCTCGCCAGCCTCACCTTTTGCTGCTTCTTCACCGTTTTCTAGGATAATTTTCAGCTCTGTACTGGGTGCTGGTAAACCAATTGACCCATTGTAACCATCCAAATCATAAGGGCTAATCGTCACTAATGGCGCACACTCAGTAAGACCATAGCCTTCCATCAACTTGCTTTTGGTAATATTTTGCCAACGCTCGGCAACAGGTCGTTGCACCGCCATGCCACCACCTAAAGACATTTTTAAGTGTGAAAAATCAAGTTCTTCAAATCCTGGCGTGTTCAATAAGCCATTGAATAGCGTATTTACACCTGTAATTGCGGTAAATGGATATTTTGCTAGCTCTTTTACAAATGCAGGCATATCACGCGGATTAGTGATCAAAATATTATGACCGCCATATTTCATAAACGTTAAGCAGTTCGCCGTTAACGCAAAAATATGGTAAAGCGGCAATGCAGTGATCACCACCTCTTTGCCTCTATCTAATACTTTGTCTAAACAACCAGAAACTTGCTCTAGATTACCCACCATATTGCCATGGGTTAACATTGCACCTTTTGAAACCCCTGTAGTGCCGCCTGTGTATTGCAAAAAGGCTAAATCACTTAAGCTTACATCTGGCACTGTATATTGTTTTGGATCAGCGCTAACAACCGATTTAAAAGCAATAGTATTTGGCAATGAAAATGCTGGCACCATCTTTTTGATATGTTTAACCACAAAGTTAACCAGATGCTTTTTAACACCGCCCATCATATCGCCAATTTCAGTTAATATGATGTGTTTAACTTGGGTTTTTGGTAATGCTTTTTGCAGCGTTTGAGCAAAGTTAGCTAGAATAAAAATAGCTTTAGTTTCAGAATCATTTAACTGGTGCTCAAGCTCTCTGACTGTGTAAAGCGGATTAACGTTTACCACGGTACAACCAGCTCTTAACACACCTAATATTGCCAACGGTGTTTGTAATAAATTTGGCATCATCACCGCCACTTTATCACCCCTGCCAAGTTTCAAGGTGTTTTGAATGTAACTTGCAATCGCTTTGGTTTTTTCATCAACTTGTTTATAAGTTAAGGTCTTTCCCATATTACTGTAAGCAGGCAAAGACGCATATTCAGTAAAACTTTTGTCAAACAATTCAAGCAATGAGTTGTAATGTTCTGGATCAATAGTGTGAGGCATACCTTCTGGGTATCGCTTTAGCCAGATTTTTTCCACTCTTAGCTCCTGTGTTTTAGTTATTTTTTTGAGACTTAACCTTAATAGATATAAGGCGCTTTAACAATTGAGCAAATACTCTAATTCGAGAATATTCCCATATTTATTGAAAATATACAATTAAGTTACTACATTTCTATTCATATGGCGTTCAATTAGTTCAATACACACTTTGGGATTATCCATATGACAGTGATGTCCACCTGAAATCTTCTCAACTTCTAACCTATTAAAACTCCTTCCAAATACAGCAATATTTTGCTGTACAAAATCGTATCCTTTAGTGCCTAAAATGAGTAGGCTAGGTACATTCACATCTTTTAACAGTGCCAGAGCTTGTGCTTGTGTGTAACGAAAGCCTGAACGCGCTTTAAGTTGAGGATCAGTGGTAAGACTAAATCCCCCCTCTACTTTTTGCGTGTTTCTTTGCATCAACAGTGCCGCATCCTCTGTACTAATATCACCGACATTACTTCTGACCTTTGCCAGTGTCTCAAAGTTTGCATAAAGCCGTGGCTTAAACCTATCTATTTTTGCACGCTGTTCAAAAGACTCCATAACTTGCTGTTTCATCTGATCAGGCTCTGTACATACTAACCCTATTCCTTCAAGCATCACTAAACTTTTTATGCGCTGTGGGTATAACGCACTAAACAAGCCACATACCATAGCGCCAAGTGAATGACCGAGTAAATGACACTGCTCAATGCCCAGCTCATCCATAATAGTCAACAGGTCATACACATAATCGATAAAATAATAATCGCCTGAGCGCCATTGAGATTGCCCATGACCCTTTAAGTCAACAGCAATGTACGTAAAATCAGTATTAGCTTTATCTAGCATAGGTTTAAAGCTGTTGCTGTTATCAAGCCAGCCATGAACACAAATAACAATATCTTTGCCTTCACCATAAAGTTGCGCAGCTATACCAAGCTTTTTTAAGGCGTCTATCGCATTTTCCATTCTAATCACATAATTCCCATAGGTTATTGCTGGTAATTACTCTATCATCCTACCTCAAAATTCATATCTCTTTTTAGTACTTTGAGTAGTATCATACAGTCGCAACACACGGGAATAATAAGGTATAAAGAATGAATAAATCTCTCAGTTTACTGGCATCAAGTATCATATTTAGCAGTAGCCTGTATGCCCAAACAGCGCCAAAAAATATCATTTATATGATCGGTGACGGTATGGGTCCAGCTTATACAACGGCTTATCGCTATTTTATGGATGATGCAAACACTAAAGTTGTTGAACCAACTGTTTTTGACTCTATTTTAGTGGGTATGGCTCATACCTACCCTGATGACGATACCGTTGTGACTGATAGCGCAGCGGGTGCAACAGCACTAAGTACTGGCACTAAAAGCTATAATGGTGCAATTGCAGTAGACACTCATAAAAAGCCGCTGACAACCATGTTAGAAATTGCCAAACAAAAAAACATGACCACTGGTTTAGTTGCTACGTCACAAATAAACCATGCAACACCTGCCAGTTTTGCCTCACATAATGAGTCGCGCCGCAACTATGATGAAATTGCTAACGACTACATAGACAACAAAATAGAAGGCAAGTTGCCCGCTGATCTCATGCTCGGAGGAGGTACCAAATATTTCATTAGAGAAGATAGAAACTTAGTCGATGAATTCAAAGCAGCAGGTTATAGCTATAGCGATAATTTAGCAGCATTAGATAAACTTGAGAAGCTACCGGCGTTAGGCCTTTTTGCCCCTGTTGGCTTACCATTCGCCATTGATGAAAACCCAAATCGCCTTGAAAAAATGACAAAAAAATCACTCTCATTGCTTGATAAACATAAAGATAATGGCTTTTTCGTTATGATTGAAGGTAGCCAAATAGATTGGTGTGGACATGCTAATGATATTGCCTGTGCAATGAGCGAAATGCACGACTTTGCAAATGCCATTAAAGTTGCTAAACAATATGTTGATAAAAACCCAGATACCCTATTGGTTATTACGGCTGATCACTCAACTGGCGGCTTAACTCTTGGTGCTAATGGTCAATATCGTTGGGAACGAGACATTATTAAAGGCGTGAGCGCATCGGCTGAAACTATCGCTAAGAAAATGTTAGAGTCAGAAGATTTAGAAACAATATGGACTCAATCCACCAGCTTACCTTTTGAGAAATCAACTAAGCTTTTATTAGAACAGGCAAAATCTAAAGGTAATAAAACGCTAGCTCAAGTGATTAAATCTCGTATCAGTGAGGCAAGTTTTACTGGGTGGACAACTAGCGGTCATACAGCAATTGATGTACCAGTATTTGCCTACGGTCAAGGCGCTGAGCAATTTATTGGTTCACAAAACAACACGGCCATTGCAGACAAGCTAATTTCATTTATAAAGCAATAATCAGCATCGATACATTAGAAGCTTATGAAGAAGAAGCTGCTGTTGCTGCTTCTTTTTTCTGCTCCAAAAGCTCTATTGCGGCCTCTAATGGCATCGCCTTGTGGTACAAAAAACCTTGTACACAGTCAATCTTTGCCGCTTTGACTACACTTTCTTCTTCTTTTGTCTCTACTCCCTCTGCAACTGTTTTAAAACCAAGTTGTGTGCACAACTGTGCAAGATGGCGGTACAGAGTCTCCGATTTTTCATTACTTGAGTCTGGTAGTAAGCTCCGATCTAGCTTTATCGTATCTATATTAAGTTTCGATAGCACCGACAAACATGAATAACCGGTGCCAAAATCATCCATTGCACAGCGTATATGACTTTGTTTAAGCTGATTTACAACCTCAATGGTGGCTGCAAAGTCTTCAATGTAACTAGACTCTAACAACTCAACCTCAACTTGATCTTCAAAGCGCGTAAATGCTTTTACAACTCGCTTATAACCTCCAGACAACAAATTGTCAGGTGAGATATTAAAGCTAACTTTTGGTGCAAGCCCTGCTTTTGCAAAGTTCTCCAAGTCCACTTCCAGTTGATCAATAACAAAATTATCAATCACATCAAGTAACTTATGCTTTGCCAGCGTTTCTAAAAACCAAGGACCCTGAACCGTACCATCCGCTTTTTTTAACCTCAGCAGTGCTTCAAAACCAATCACTCCACCACTTTTTAGATCCATTTTTGGCTGGTAATAAAGTGTCAATGCACCTTGGTTAAGCGCGTCTGTCACTTCTTTTAAACAGTGATGTTCAAGTTGCTGCTCACTGTGATGAATTGCAAACAAACTTTCTGCTTTGCCTTCTATTTCTCTTCCTGCTGAGTAGCGTTTAACTAACATATCGAGTGCTTTACCTGAGGTGCTATGGCGCTGATATATTTTTAAAAATGGATAATAAATTGCAACGTTAAGTGCCACCAAAAACACTTGTAATAAAATAGCCGTATAGCTTTGAGTTAACAGCCAAGCATTCAAAAAAATAGGTGTAAACCATGGGACTGTTTGCTCGGCAATGACCGTGATAACACCTGACGATATTGCATAGTAAGACAGCAAAGCGTTTATCAATGGGGCAAGCAAAAATGGGAGTAATATATATGGGTTAAACACAATAGGTAACGCATAGATCATCACTTCGCTAATATTAAAAACAGCCAGCGGAAGTGAAATTTTAGCAATATGCTGCTCATGCTTGGCACCTTTAAGTAAAAAGCTCGCAATGATCACCCCCCAGACACACCCTGTTCCGCCGAGTAACACAAACACCGTAAAAAAATGATAGTTAGCCACCACAGCTCCGACCATATACTCTGTCACTGCTATGGGTGCTAAAATATGATAGGTGTTGTCACCGTGTACACCAAAAAACCACAATAAATGTGTGCTAATCAATTGGATAATTAATTTTCCAAAAGCACTCAACTCTAGTTGTACATGCAGCAAAGTTGTAAAAAGCCACCTAGCTGTATTATCAACATATGGATATAAAAACAAGGTGATTGCAGTAACCGCTAAGTAAGGAAAAATTAAATTGATATGCTTTCTTAAAAATAAGCTAATAGAGCTCACGTTCACAATTCTAAATAGCTTAATTTTCACTAAATATGATAATAAATAACTACAGAATATTGGCATGAATAGTGAATACAGTACGCCTTGCGTTTGATCAATTTGGATCACCCCACCTTTAACATACATATATCCTGTTGTCGCTGTGAAGCAACTTATCACTAAAATTGGTGCAGCAATTGTATGAACTTTTAAGTTTTTAGCTAAGTGATAAGAGAAAGAGATCAAGGTCAGCAATGGAAATAAACCCCAAACTAAATGATTAAAGTCACTTAAGTATTGGTGATCAAAACCTTTTGCTGCTATGTCGAGCCATTGATTAAATAAGGTAATCAGTGCAGCGACAATAAAAAATGGTATGAGTGCAATATAGCCTTCTCGTAATGACAAAATCATCGTGTTGGCTGATATTTTTACCGCGATACGATTAAACTGATTTAGTATTGAAGTACTCAAATACACGCTCGGCTTTTTCTTTAAACAATACCGAGTTTTAATGAGAATACAAACAGAACGCTTTGAATTAGACTTGAATATTTTTCAATCAGTTATGCGTAAATATTAACACCAATTAAACTTTCAATTTCATTGCGCCGTTGTTGGTTATTAATCGACATATAAGCACTAATTGCTTTATTATTGTTAAAATTAGGTTGATCATAAATTGTTGAGTTAAAATCATCTTGCAGTTTTTGGGCAAGTGCTGCGCCTTCATTTGATGTTTTAACATAGCTTGTTTGTTGTGTATTTTGCGGCGCAGGCGCTTGTTCAGCATTCGTCTTTGTAACGGCTGGTTTGAGCTGATAAGTATGTTGACTTTGTACAATTAATTGCGTTTTCATTGCCTGCACCGATAAAACGACTACTGTTATAAAAATATAAGATTATTCGCGACCTGGCAACTTTTTCCAAGTAACCGTATCTCGAACGTAGTGGGGTTGCGCTTGTGAGGCATCTACGCTTAAACCATTAGTGAAGGCATAATCCCCTAGTTCCAGCATATAAAATGCGTCTGGTAACGTAATACTTGGAACTAAATCTAAGTTTTTCTGAGCTACTATATCAGGGTAAGTTTGCCACGCAGTACCAACAGCAGCAATTGCGTTTTCATAATGCTGAATATTTTCTGGGGTACATACAATTTCTTCACCAATAATTTTTAGCATCCCAGCTTGGTCAGCCTGATATTGCGCGAGATAAACCTCTCCCATACGCGCATCGATACCACTTAAAACGCATTGCGCTTTATGCTGGCGAATTGCTTGCAATGCCATCGCCTGAAGTGTCGACACACCAACCACTTTCAGCTTAGCGGAAAATGCCAAACCTTGAGCAATAGCAACACTTATTCTTACGCCAGTAAAACTGCCAGGTCCTCTTCCAAATACAATGCCGTCTAATTGATTTAGCTGACAACTTGCCAATGTCAATAAACGCTCTATTTCAGGCAGTATTTTTTGGCTATGTTGCTGCGGACATACTTCAAAGTGACGGTAAGTCTGACCATTAAAGTGAAGTGCTAAACTTAGCGCTTCCGTTGACGCGTCAATTGCTAATAAGTTGTGTTTCATATTATTTTATATTCTCAAGAAATTTCGTTGCAGTTTCCAAGGAGCGAGTGCGTTTCATCGCTGGTAAACTTTTTAAAAACGTTTGCCCGTATTTTCGCGTAACTAAACGATTATCGCAAATAACTAATACGCCTTTGTCGGCATTATCGCGAATTAAACGCCCTACCCCTTGTTTTAGGCTGATCACCGCTTGAGGTAGCTGAATCGTAGAAAAAGGTTCTTTGCCCTGCATCTCAGCGTCTTTCATTCTCGCTTGTAACAACGGATCATCAGGTGAAGCAAAAGGCAGCTTATCAATCATAACACAGCTCAGAGCATTGCCTCTTACATCCACACCTTCCCAAAATGAGGCTGTACCTAGCAATACCGCATTACCATGTCGCACAAACTGCTCTAAAATAATTCGTTTAGAAGACTGACCCTGCATAAAAATAGGGTACTCAAGTGCCGTACTCAAGCCCTCGTAAACCAAATGCATGACTCGGTAACTGGTAAATAGCAAAAATGTGCGGCCCTTTGCCGCGTCAATAACTTGCTTAGCAATTTTAACCAGTGTATGTGGCATTAAATCATCACGACTTTCTGGTAAATACCGTGGCAAACACAGCATTGCTTGTTGTTCATAGTCAAATGGACTAGCCACGATGCTTTGATGAAGTGGTTGCAAGCCAAGACTGGCATTAAAGTGCGACAGCGAATCATCTACTGAGAGCGTTGCTGAAGTGAATACAAAGCTGGCTTGTGTTTTTTCAACTATTTCTTTGAATTTACTGGATACATCCAGTGGCGTAATATGCACAGAGATAAATCGACGTGTGGTTTCGTACCAGTAACTATAGCCTGATTGAGAAACATCAAAAGCCCGCTCCAACTGGCCTTTAAATTTAAGTACACGCTCGAAAGGATGCTCAATTTTGTCGCTGCGATCTAAGCACGTTTTTAATACCTGATATAAAAAGTCTAAATCGCTAATAACGCGATGAAGCGCATCGCATACTAATTTGTCAGCCAAAGCTACGCGCCAATCCCCGCGTCCCCCATCCGCACCAAAGGAGATTCGCAAGTCTGCAACGCTGGTTTCTAACTTGTTTAAAGTTTTGCCAAGTTGCAGCATATCGGGGATATCTGAGCGGTAAATGAGGCGAATATCTTTAATTAAGTCACTAAGTTGTTTGGTACTAAGAGACTCACCAAAGTAATCACTGGCTATTTGTGGCAGCTGATGTGCCTCATCAAATATATAGTTATCTGCTGTAGGCATTAACTCTGCAAAGCCAGAGTCCTTTACCGCCATATCAGCAAAAAACAAATGATGATTGATAACAACTAAATCAGCATCTATTGCTTTTAGTCGTGCTTTACGGATATAACAGGTTTGAAAATCAGGGCAGTCTTTACCTAAACAGTTGTCAGATGTTGAATTGACATAAGGTAACACCTTGGCATCTTCTTCAATTCCAACACAATCAGCGAGGTCGCCACTATCAGTTTCAGTGGCAAACTTAGCTACCATTGCAAGCTGGTGCATGATATCTGGGTCATCACTTGGCACATGAGCAACATGTTGTGACAGGCGATAGGTACATAAATAATTCGCACGTCCTTTAAGCAATGCAGTAGTTTTGGTTGCTTTTAACGCTTTTTGCAACGTGGGTAAATCGCGGTGATATAACTGCTCTTGCAGTGCTTTTGACCCTGTAGAGATAATCGATTTGTGCTTGCTTAGCAACAAAGGGGCTAAATACGCAAACGTTTTTCCCGTGCCAGTACCGGCCTCGACAACACATTGACCTTTATCCGCAATGGTTTTTTCTATTGCCAGAGCCATTTCAATTTGCGGTTGGCGTGGTGTATAACCGTCGAGCTGTTGAGCAAGAAGACCTTGTTCACAAAAAACGTGTTGAATAGACAAGATGTAGCTTAGTTAAGAGATTTGCCCTGATTGTAATAATTAAAACACGCCAGAGCAAGCGAGCATCACAGTTTGCATACCATCAGGCCCAAGTATCCAAGTGGGTTTCGTCATCTTCTTCTTCAGACTCTTTTCTTTTAGTATTTTTTTGCTGCTCGGCCATTTCTTGCTCTTGCAGCTTTTTGCGCTGTTGATCAAGCGCTGCACGGCGTAACTTCACTTTTGACACAGCACCATCTTTAACACCAGCAATATAAAACATTGGCTTATGCTCAACTTCTAAGCGAACAATATTGGTTAAAAAGGGTTTTAATGCATCCATAACAAGTAACCTCGCACTCTAAAATCTACCTATATTATCGACTGTTATAAGATATACTTTAGAAATCAATAAAAAGTGCTTGCAAGCAACTATCATTTTGTGTTTTTCTAGATATACAAACACAGTGTAACTGATTTTAAAGAGTAAACCATGTTCAATATTTTGACAGCTGTACATCATCACCATCATTCAACGGGATAACCTGTCAGGTATTTCGCTGGTAGGTTATTCCCTAAAAGGAACCTCCGGCGAGCAGCTCAAAATATAATTTATTTTCGCCCCGAGGTTCCGCCTCGGGGTTTTTTGTTTTAAACATTAGGAAAGTAAATTATGAACAACAATAGATTACGAATCGCAATACAAAAGTCAGGCCGTTTATCAAAAGACTGCCAAGACTTGCTTAAACAACTGGGCGTAAAGCTTAACCTTCGTGAGCAGCGTTTAATCGCGCACTCTACCAACATGCCAATCGATGTGTTACGCGTTCGAGATGATGATATTCCTGGCCTAGTAATGGATGGAGTATGTGACCTTGGTATAGTAGGTGAAAATGTACTCGTCGAATCTCAAGCAGAGCGTGTAGGCAGCACACAAAACGCTGAAGTAATTAAATTATCTAAGCTCGATTTTGGCTATTGCCGTTTAGCACTAGCATGGCCTCAAGAACTAGGCCCACAAGATAAATCTTGGTTTGAAGGCAAACGTATTGCCACTACCTACCCTGAAATCCTTAAGCAATACCTTCAGCGAGAAAACATTAATGCAAGCACCGTAATGCTGACTGGTTCAGTAGAGGTTGCACCTCGCGCAGGCTTAGCTGACGCGATATGTGATTTAGTATCAACCGGTGCAACACTTGAGGCTAATGGTTTAATGCAAGGCGACACCATTTTAGAATCAAAAGCCTGTTTAATTCAAAACGCAAATTTAACTGACACCACTAAATTAGCATTAATCGAAAAGCTCATGCCACGTCTAAAAGGTGTTAAACAAGCCAAAGAAAGCAAATACATTATGCTGCACGCGCCAAAAAACAAACTCGATGCCATCTGCGAATTACTGCCAGGCACTGGACAACCTACATTACTCGCGCTTGCTGGCAGTGATGATTATGTAGCACTACATATGGTTAGTACTGAAACATTATTTTGGGAAACTATGGAAGAGTTAAAGGCACTCGGTGCTAACTCGATTTTGGTTATGCCAATTGAAAAAATGATGGAGTAACTAAGGTGATCAGGTGGAATGAGGAAACTGAGCAAACTCAGCAGGCTTTGCTAACTCGCCCTGCTGTTATAGCCAGCAAAGCAGTAGAAACTAGCGTGTTACAAATTATCGAAGAAGTAAAAGCGCAAGGTGATCAAGCATTACTAAAGTATGCAGAGCTGTTTGATAAACGAAGCAACCCGCGTTTAGTGGTACCACTACAGGAAATCAATGACAGTGCAGAGCAATTAACGCCTGAATTAAAATCAGCTATTGAGCAAGCGTATAGCAATATAAAAACGTTTCACCAAGCGCAATTGCCACAAGATATGAAGATTGCCACTGCACCGGGAGTTGAATGCGAACTTAAATATCAAGCTATTGATGCTATTGGTCTTTACGTTCCTGGCGGTAGTGCGCCTTTGCCTTCTTCAGTACTAATGCAAGGTGTGTGTGCGCAATTAAGTGGTGCTAGAACAGTGGTTTTAGCAACACCTGTTAATGGCGATAGCCTTATTTCACCTGCCATTTTGTACGCAGCAAAACTGTGCGGTATAACTACAATCATTGAAAGTGGTGGCGCGGGTGCAATTGCGGCCATGGCAATCGGTACACCCAGTGTGCCCAAGGTGAACAAGATATTTGGTCCAGGCAATAGTTATGTAACGATGGCTAAACAGCTATTGAGCCAAACACAAACTGGGTTTGCAATTGATATGCCTGCAGGCCCATCCGAAGTACTTATAATTGCAGATGAACGTGCTAACCCTGAGTTTATTGCTGCAGATTTACTCTCTCAAGCTGAGCATGGCGCAGACTCGCAAGTTATTTTGTTATCTAACAGTGCACAGATAATAACGCAAACCCAGCAGGCGTTAAATAAGCAGCTCAAGGCACTTTCTAGAACTGAGATAGCTCAAAGGGCCATGGAAAATAGCGCTTTAATTCAAGTAGACTCGCTACAGCAAGCTTTTGAAATTTCAGCGCAATATGGGCCAGAGCACTTGATTTTGCAAATTGCTGACGCAACACCATATTTGCCAATGGTACAAAATGCAGGCTCTGTATTTGTTGGCGACTACACGCCAGAGTCTGCGGGAGATTATGCGTCAGGTACAAACCATGTACTGCCAACTTATGGCTACTCAAAAGTATATTCAAGTTTAAATTTATTAGATTTTTTTAGGACTTATACAGTGCAAAGTATTACCCCTCAAGGGCTTAAAAGCTTGAGCTCAGCAATATTACCTTTGGCACAAGCTGAAGGACTAGATGCTCACGCTAATGCAGTAAGTGTACGTTTAGAGGCGATGAAAAATGACTAAGTCTGAATTCCCACAGAACTTACTGCCTAACAATATCAGTGCATTAGCAGCATATAGCTCGGCTAAAAGTCAAAAGCTAACGGGTACAACCTGGTTAAATGCAAACGAAAGCCCCTATACCAAAACCTTTGAGTTGAGCCTATCAGACCTAAACCGTTACCCCGATCCACAGCCAAATAATGTGATTAATGCGTATGCAAAATATGCGGGATTAAATACCGAGCAAGTACTTATGACCCGTGGTGCCGACGAAGGCATAGAGCTGCTGGTACGCACTTATTGTGAAAATAGCAAAGATAGCATTGCGTTGTTTTTACCAACCTATGGCATGTACAAAGTCACGGCTGATACACATAACATCGCAATTAATGCACTTACACAAAAATTGTTACTAGAAGGCACTGCTGAGCAAATAACCAGCGCAATTGGCGACAGTAAATTAGTGTTTATATGTAATCCAAACAACCCCACAGGTAGCCTAACAGAGCTTGATAAAATTTCTGCAATAGCAATCGCTTTGGCAGATAAAGCCATTGTGGTAGTTGATGAGGCATATATAGAATTTTGCCCCGAAAAGTCAGCCGCTTCACTATTGCAAGACTTTAACAACATCGTGGTACTACGCACTTTGTCAAAAGCATTTGCATTAGCCGGCTTACGAACTGGCTTTATGCTCGCCAATACCGAGCTACTCAAACCTGTTCGCAAAGTCATTGCCCCCTACCCTGTTTCTCGGGTAGTTGCGCAAATAGCCGAGCAAGCACTACAAAGTGATGCCATTACCCAAATGCGCAGACAAGTCACCATTTTAAACCGAGCCAAAGCGGCATTAGTTCAATGGTTAAAATCGTGTTCAGCAGTTAATACCGTTTTAAATGGTGAAGGTAACTTTGTTACCGTGCAATTTAAACAAAAGGAAGACATTGATAATGCGATGCAAAGCGGTCTTATCATGCGTCCGTTTACTTTGTATGAGCAAGATAATTGGCTACGAATTTCCATTGGTAATGAGCAAGAATTAGAACAAGTAAAGCTTTGGCTTGAAATGCTTGGCACAGAGCAGTAAAGGAGCAACTATGAGCAACCCCTATTTATTTATAGACCGTGACGGCACTTTAATTGACGAGCCTATCACCGACAAACAAGTTGATAGCCTTGAAAAGTTGGTATTATTACCAAACGTTATCCCTGCACTACTGCAATTACAAACTGTAGGCTACAAGCTGGTCATGGTATCTAATCAAGATGGGCTAGGAACTGATAGTTTTCCTACCGCTGACTTTGATATTGCACAAGATAGAATGATGGACATATTTGTAAGCCAAGGCATTGTATTTGAGGACGTTTTAATTTGCCCACACTTTGATGAAGATAATTGCCAATGCAGAAAGCCTAAAACGGGCTTACTTACTAAGTTGATGCGTTCAGGAAAAGTAGACTTAGCACGCTCTTATGTTATTGGAGACCGTCAAACCGATATAGGACTTGCACAAAATTTATGCGTTGAAGGCATATTGTACGCAAATAACTGGCCTGAGATTGTCACTAAGCTAACAACACAAAACCGCCAAGCAAGCGTGGCCCGCAATACTAAAGAAACTCAAATAACAGTAGCCGCTAATTTAGATCAAAGCGCCAATGGTGAAATAAGTACTGGCTTAGGCTTCTTTGACCATATGCTGGACCAAATAAGAACACATGCCAATATTGGATTGACCGTGCAAGCGAGCGGCGACTTGCACATTGATGAGCACCACTTAGTAGAAGATGTAGGCATTGCATTGGGCCAAGTTTTAAAAACAGCCCTTGGTACGAAATCGCAAATAGCGCGTTATGGTTTTGCATTGCCAATGGATGAATGTAAAGCCGAATGCCAACTCGATTTGTCGGGTCGTGCATCGTTTGTACTTAATGCAAATTTTAGCCGTGAAAAAGTCGGTGATTTAGATGTACAAATGGTAGAACACTTTTTTCAGTCGCTTGCAGATAACGCCCAAGTGAGTCTTATTTTGTCGGTTTCAGATGGCAATTGTCACCACCAAGTTGAAGGTTTATTTAAAGCATTTTCGCGTGCTTTACGAATGGCCATTAGTCAAGATTTACAGCAACAAACTGCCAGTTCCAAGGGGTGTTTATGATAGCTATTATTAACACAGGCTGTGCCAACATTAATTCGGTACGATTTGCATTTGAGCGTTTAGGTGTTACACCAGAAGTGATAACCGACCCTGCTCAATTGCAACACTTTGAACGTGCAATACTGCCGGGGGTTGGTCATGCAAAAGTTGCCATGGAACGTTTAAAGCAAGGTGGTTGGCCGCAAGCAATTGCAGAATATGATAAACCTCTAATGGGAATTTGTTTGGGCATGCAACTTTTGTGTGAACACACCAACGAAGGTGATGTTACATGCTTAGGTATGATCCCAGGTAATGTTCAGCTATTAGAGGTTGGCGAGCTGACCTCGCCTCATATGGGCTGGAATAACCTAAACAATATTAAAGCACACCCATTAACCAAAAGAATTGATCAACACCAGCAAGTTTATTTTGTACATAGTTTTGCACACACACCCAATGATTCTTCATTGGCGCAATGTGAATATGGTAGTGCGTTTTCCGCTATTGTTGCTAACGATAATTATGCAGGTATGCAATTTCACCCTGAGCGCAGCGCCAAAGTAGGTGCACAGCTTTTACAAAACTTTATTGATTGGCAATTGCCCTAAAGGAAAAACATGATTATTCCAGCGTTAGACGTATTACAAAATCAAATTGTGCGCCTATATCAGGGTAAATATGATACCGCACAATTTTACCCATTTGAGCTTGCTGCTCGATTACAGCAATATCAAAACAGCGGCGCACAAAAATTACATTTAGTAGATTTAGAAGGCGCGCGCGATCCACAAAAAAAGCAGTGGCAGCAAATTCAACAAGCCACGAAAGCACTCAATGTACCCTATCAAGTAGGCGGCGGTATTCGTCGTTTTGATGATGTTAAACAATGGCTAGAAGCTGGGGCAAACCAAGTGGTTATTGGCTCAATGGCGGTTGATAAACGCCAAGAGGTAGCAAAGTGGATACAAGAATTTGGCGCAGAACGTTTTGTAATTGCCCTTGATGTTAACAAAACCGCCACAGGCTGGGCTCCAGCGACTCATGGCTGGCTCGCTGATGGTGAAGATAACTTATTTGAACTCATTGATTATTATTATCAGCTTGGCGTGCTTGATTTTTTATGCACGGACATCAGTAAAGACGGTACTATGACAGGACCATCATTTGAGCTTTACACACAACTGATTGTACATAATACCAATATTAAAGTGCAAGCATCAGGTGGTGTGAGTTCGTTGAAAGATATAAAGAAGCTCAGCGACATTGGTGTAGGCGGTATTATTCTAGGTAAATCGTTACTTGATGGTGCATTTACCACCGAGGAGGCACTTACATGCTATCAAAACGCATAATTCCCTGTTTAGATGTGAAAAATGGTCAGGTCGTCAAGGGCGTAAAATTTAAAGGCCATGAAGTTGTCGGCGATATTTTAGAGCTTGCACAACTTTACAGTGAGGCTGGGGCTGATGAGTTAGTCTTTTATGAAATAAGCGCCAGCGTTGAAAAGCGTTTACTAGATGTGAGCTGGGTGAGCGATATAGCCAAACACATAGATATACCATTTTGTGTTGCTGGCGGCATTAAATCGGTGGCTGATGCAGCAAAGGTGCTAGAACAAGGCGCAGACAAAATTAGTATCAATAGCCCAGCAATTGCAAGACCACAATTGATAAAAGAGTTGCATGATGAGTTTGGTAAGCAATGTGTGGTGGTTGGGATTGACAGCTTTTATGATGAAACGACTGGCGACTATTTAGTTTATCAATTAACAGGAGATCCTAATGCTTCAAGCCGTACGCGCTATAAAACGCAGCAATGGGTAGAGATGGTGCAAGCACTCGGCGCAGGTGAAATAGTGCTTAACTGCATGAATCAAGACGGTGTACGCAAGGGATATGATAATGCTCAGTTAAGCCTGATAAGACGAATGTGCGATATTCCATTAATTGCCTCAGGCGGCGCTGGCACAATGCAAGACTTTGCTGATGTTTTTACGCAAAGCCAAGTAGACGGTGCACTTGCTGCCAGCGTATTTCATAAGAACATCATTGATATTAGCCAATTAAAAACCTATTTAAACGATAAACAAGTGGCGGTGCGATTATGCAACTAACCCCAGATAACTTAACAATACTTGATTTTGAAAAGAGTCCATTAATGCCAGCGATTGTACAAGATGCGGCAACAGGACAAATACTAATGCAAGGCTTTATGAATAGTGCAGCCATTGCTGCCACATTTGAAAAGCAACTGGTGACCTTTTATTCGCGCTCAAAAGGGCGGCTCTGGACCAAAGGTGAAGAGTCTAACAACGTATTAAAGCTAATAAGCGCACATACTGACTGTGATAATGACTCAATCTTAGTGTTAGCATTACCTGCTGGCCCAACATGCCACTTAGGCACACAAAGTTGCTTTGGTGAAGCTAAGCCTACCACTGGCTTTTTAGCACAATTAGAGCAAGTGATAGTTTCGCGCAAAAGTGATGACCCAAGTACCAGTTATACGGCATCATTATTCTCAAAAGATATTAGCCGAAGCTGTCAAAAAGTAGGGGAAGAAGGTGTGGAAGTTGCACTGGCTGCCATGAAACAAGATAAAAATGAGCTTATCAATGAGTCCGCTGATTTACTGTATCACCTACTCGTTTTATTACAACGCTCGGACAGTAACCTAAGTGATGTGGTTAATTGTCTAGAAAATCGCCATAAAAAATCCTAGAGCTAGTCATTGCGTTTTACCATGGTATCCTTAGCACTTAATTGTAAGCGTGCTTTGGTAAAACGTTGAATACGACTCTATTTATAATTCACTGTTTTATGCTTGCTATAACACGCGCTAAATAACCGCTATCAAAGAGCTGCAGATAATGAACACACAACCTCCAATATTTTTAATCAACCTAGATCAGAGCACTGAGCGATTAGAAAAAAGCAGCATACGATTAAACGAACAAACAATTAATTTTAATAGAGTGTCTGGTGTATATGGTAAGACCTTAAGCGACATAGAATTAATAAAAAATTATCAGCCACTATTAAATAAAAAGCGCTTTTATCGTCAATTAAGTAAAGGTGAGATTGGCTGCTATATGAGCCATCGTAAAGCATGGCAAGCCATTGTTGATAACAAGCACCCTTACGCCATCGTGATGGAAGACGATTTTAGGTTGGTCGGTAATTTACATGACGTGTTTGCAACAATCGAAAGCTTAAAAATAGACTGGCGAGTACTTAAACTTGCCGCCTATGAAAATCGTACTCGCCCTATCGCGTTTTCACATCACCTGAACGACACGTTTAGTCTTGTTGTACATAAAAAAGCGATGACAGGATGTTGTGCCCAAGCGATTAGTTATGAAGGCGCAAAAGCTTTACTAGCTGCAACAGAGCAGTTTGCCCGCCCTGTCGATACCGACTTACAACACGTATGGGAAACCAAAGTGCCTGTCTATTCTTTAATGCCTTATTATATTGAGCAAGATCTTGAATTTGACAGCGACATTAGCGCTGCATCAGGAGCCACTAAAGTCAAAAAGAATTTTTGGAAACGTAAATGGCTACAAATAAAAGAGAAAATATTAAACACTCACGCAACTATAAAAATTATTGAGTCGTTACAAGATATGCTCAATAAGACAAAATAACCTTCTATGCGTCAAATATAACCAACTTTTGGTAAAAAATTTTTGACATGAACAAATAAACACCTTAGGCTTTGTGGTGTCAAAAATACTTTACCTGAGGTTAATTATAAATGACTCGCTCACAGCAGTTTAAAGAACTATTACAAAGCATAAGTTTTAGGGAACTTACGCTCAGTATTGACTTATTAGTAAGTGTATACATTTCATTTATTTATGTTCAAAGCTTAACGAATGCAACTGCAGAGCAACTAGCCTCAGTCTCTTGGCTATCTGCGCTATTACTAGAGGTGCTAACCTATTCGGTGGTGCTTATGATATTGAGCTACTTACTACTGGCATTTATTAGTGATGATGAGCTAAAACAACCGCTTGATGTGCGAGAAAAGCAAATTAACTTAATTGGTTACAAATACAAAGCGTATATATTACAAACAGGTATTTGCATTGCGATTTTCCAGTATCAAATTGAAGCGAACGGATGGGGCCCTGCTATTGAGTACAACATACCTTATCTACCAATGCATGTCTTAGTCGCCTCATTTTTAATTGGAGAAATAACATATTACGCAGCACAACTATATAAAGGCAGAACAGGTAATATCTATGAGTGAATATGCAATAACCAACTCTATTCGCACATTACGGTTTTTACAAAATGAAATGACTCAAAAGCAGTTAGCCGAAGCCATTGGTGTTACTCGGCAAACCGTTATGGCTATTGAAGCAAATAAATACTCCCCCTCCTTAGAAGTTGCTTTTAAAATAGCATCTGTGTTTGGATTACCATTAGAAGAAGTTTTTCAATATCGAGCAATAAACAAGTCTAATTAGTGACCATAATATAACCACAAGTTTTGTTTAGCGCTGGGTTTAACGTTTATTTTATAATTAATGACTATTTTCAAGTTCGGTTAGTGCAATCGACAAACGTTTTTGCTCATTGACGTCAAAAAGACTCTGCTTTAATTTCTCAATAGCACTGACTTTGTGTGCTGATGTAAGCGCTTTAGCTGCTATTTTAGCTCGTAATTTTTTAAATTTGGTTAGTTTACTTTGCCATTGCCTTGTTTTCTTTTGTAATTCAATAATCCTTTGCGCAGCTGCTTCGCCATACTGTGAACTGAGTTGATTAAAATCTTGTTGTTGCCAATTCTCAGCAAGTTGATGCAATCGTGAGCTTGACTGGATGAGCTGCCTTTCTTGCTCAGGTAATTGACTAATATGTTGTTCAATAAGCTGTTGTTGCTGCTGCTCACTTAAACGTCTATCCGCTAAAATACGCCAGCGCTGTAATGCTTGTTCGTTCCATTGATTTTCTTCTTCAAACCAAAGAGCAATCGTTTGTGGCGAAAAGTATTCTAGCTGTAATGCTTTTAATAGCGTATTTCGTTCAAATATATTTAGGTTATCATCTACTTCTTGCAGTGCGCGTTTATAGTCCATATAACTTTGAACATAATGATGTAAACAGGTATCAAGTTGTGCTAAATACTCATGCCAATGGCTTTGCTTATCTTGGTTTTGTAAAGCCAATAACCAATCATCTATAACAAGTTTATCATCTAAAACAACTGGGCTACAACGCTCAATTGTGAGCCAAGGTTTAACTTTAATTTCGCTAATTTTTGGGGTCTCATGTTCGTACAGTACATTTGAATAAGGTTCAGCATTACTTTGTGCTAGCGCCTGTTCCTGTTTGTTTTTACCTTGATAATATTGTCCGTAAAAAACAAATATACATAAGCTCAATATTACAAACGCAAGGCCCCAGTTTTTCATAAATTCAAACCTTTTAATCTACGAATATGTTGACGGTACAAAGTCAGTGGGTCGGTTTCAAACAAGTGATGGATGCCAATCGTTTGGTTCACTTGATCTAAATGGTTCATTTTAAAGTTATTCCCTATAACCTGTCCTAAGTTGCTTGAACACGCTGATACTAAGCCATCATTTGCCTCATTAAAAACCTGAGAGAAAAGTAATAAGGCACTGTCCGCTGGATCAAACATATTAGTCCATGCTTTACTACCACTCCATGAAAAGTAGTAAACACCGTTATCCGCCAAGGCATTGGTTTGACCACAGTAAGTGGCGGGTATCCCTTCTGGATATTTTTGATTAAACGCCAACGACCCCTCAGTTGTAAGAGCCGCAAGTGCTTCAAGCGCATCTTTTGGTGCCGTTGCTTTACCTGAAAGTAAGTCAATTAAACCCGCTAGACCATTAGCTAATGACGCCAAAAAAGCCTCAGAGAAAGACCCACTATCAACCCCACCTCTGACCACATCAGCAAAGCGACTACCCCAATTCACACCACCCACACTGGTTGCTGAAGCTACCCACTGTGGCTTAATTGATGCAACATACCTTATAGTTTGTGCGCCTTGGCTGTGACCAATCAAGTTGACTTTGTCTTTGCCCGTTATTGCGCGTATGAGTGCAACCTGCTCAAGTAGCTGCTCCCCACGTAATTCAGAATTATGTGCCGATGATACTTCTGCGACATATACAGCTGCACCTTCGTCTTGTATGACTGATGGCACACGATAGAAATAATCGACCCCCAATAGATTATCAAAACCAAATAGGCCATGCACCAAAACCACGGGGTACTCAAGACGCTCATTGCTGTATGCTGCCTGTGAAAATAGCGTAAATAAGCCAACCAAGGCCGCCAAAACATGTTGTTTCATATATATACTCCAATTATTACAAATTAGTAACAATTAAAGCTAGAACACATTGGTCAGAGGTCAAGCCAGTTAGCATAAAAAACATACTTTTTATGAATAATTTATCAATGACTATGTTATAACTTACCGCAGAGTTTACCTAAAAGTAGCAACATGGCTTGACGCGTAATTAGTCAGCACTGGTATGTTTCACTTTGAAATAAAGTCTATAATAAACATGCTATTGACTTATTACCTTCAGCGAAAAAATTAAATTAGGGGCTAAATACACGACCCCTGTTTGATTGTGCTAAAAAGTGGTTCAGAAACTGCCTCAAATTTTATGCTGTTAGAACCTAAGAATTAATCCAAAAATATGAATTTTAAAATATTGCAATGCAAATATCAGTGCTATATGTTTTATATTCAATGTGAGTATAAAAGGAAATTAAAAATGAAAAAACCTAACAAATAAATCACCATTACCATTACCATCGGCTCAAACCACATCTATGGCGCTCAAAAATCCCCCAACGTTGCATTGCATAGCTTGTTGATCACACTAGGTGCTACGGCTACCTCAAGCCCACGCTTACCTGCACTCACATAAATTGTCTCAAACCGTTTAGCATCACAGTGCAATAAGGTATTTAAACACTTTTTTTGCGCAAAAGGGCTGATGCCACCAATCAAATACCCGGTCGTATTTTGTGCTTTTTTTGTATCTGCCAACATCGCTTTTTTACCTTTGCAAGCTTTAGCAAACGCTTTTAAATCAACTTGCCGTGTAGCGGGCAGCACTGCAACGTGTAATACCCCATCAACATCTACTAATAACGTTTTAAAAACCTGCTCAGCTTGTAAATTCAACTTTTCTGCCGCTTCGTTAGCAAAGCTTTGATCAAGAGGGTCATGCTCAAACTTCAAAATTTCATATTTGATTTTATATTTTTCAAGCATTTTTATTGCTGGCGTCATACTTTGCCCTTACTTATAAAGTTAGATAAGCATAAAAATTTTATATATTAAAACAGTGTAATATTGCATGAAAACAAAAAGGCATCCATCATAATAAACATGCGTGGCTTTTTATTATGGTAGTAATAATGACGCTAGCGCGCTCAATTTCATGAAAATGATATAAAATCTACAGTGGCAACCTACGTGTGATTCTAAGTATGGGCTATCAGGTTATAAACACGGCTTTATGTAATGAGTCAAAATAATCAAATAGCTCTATCACGACTAAACGAACGTATTATAAACAAAAACGGCGCAATTTAAATGCGCCGCTTTTTATACGATGAGTGTTTTATCGTTATTTGGTTAAGTCGTCAAAGAACTTTTTAACACCATCAAAAAAGCCTTGTGCTTTAGGGCGGTTATTACTATTTTCACCTCCCATGCTCTCTTCAAACTCTTTTAGTAACTCTTTTTGACGGTCGTTTAAGTTAACCGGTGTTTCAATTACTACCTTACAGATCAAGTCTCCCACAGCGCCACTGCGTACTGACTTAACGCCTTTACCACGCATACGGAACATTTTACCTGTTTGACTTTCTGCTGGGATCTTAAGGTTTGCTCGACCATCTAAAGTAGGTACTTCAATTTCACCACCTAGTGCCGCAGTGCTAAAACTAATAGGCACTTCGCAGTACAAATTATTACCATCACGCACAAAGATTGGGTGTTCACGCACAGAAACCTGTACATACAGATCACCGGCAGGTGCACCATGCATACCCGCTTCACCTTCACCTGATAAGCGAATTCGATCGCCTGTATCAACGCCAGCTGGAATTTTAACAGACAATGTTTTGGTTTTTTCTACACGGCCTTGACCATGACACTTATTACATGGGTCTGAGATGATTGAGCCCGTTCCCTGACACGTTGGACAAGTTTGCTGCACAGCAAAGAAGCCTTGACGCATTTGCACTTGGCCCGCACCATGACATGTTGTACATGTTTTTGGCTTAGAGCCGGCTTTTGCACCACTGCCATCGCATGGGCTACAACTAACCCACGTAGGCACTTTAATTTCAGCATTCTTACCGCGTACCGCTTCTTCAAGCGACAAGTCCATATTGTAACGAAGATCTGCACCGCGCTGCTGACGAGACTGGCGACGGCCACCCCCGCCACCAAAAATATCACCGAATACGTCACCAAAAATGTCGCCAAAGTCACCTTGACCGCCACCGAAGCCGCCTTGGCCACCGCCATTTTGATCAAAGGCTGCATGCCCGTATTGGTCATACATCTGACGCTTTTGGCTATCAGTTAGTACTTCGTAAGCTTCTTTTACTTCTTTAAACTTTGTTTCTAATTCGGCATCACCGGCTGTACGGTCTGGGTGGTACTTCATCGCCAAGCGTTTGTACGCTTTTTTTATGTCACGTTCGCCGGCATCTTTGCTAACACCTAGTACTTCGTAATAATCACGTTTTGACATAGTTATCACATTACTCTAGTTATATGGTGAGCTTACACTCACCAAGGCGGCTAAAAAACAGCCTAAATTTACATACACTAAGGGCGCGTCAAGCGAAAATCGCCAGCGCGCCCTTACATGTCAACAATTACTTGTCGTCTTTAACTTCTTCAAACTCAGCATCAACAACATCATCGTCTTGCTTAGCTGAACTTTGTTGTGCACCGCCTTCTGGAGCTGCTTGGCCTGGTTGAGCCTTAGCCTGAGCAATTTCCATTAGCTTTTGTGACTTTTCAGCAAGTGCCTGCACTTTAGCATCTATCTCTTCTTTACTTTCGCCTTTGATAGCAGTTTCAAGTTCAGTTAATGCAGCTTCAATTGCTTCTTTATCTTCACTTGGTAATTCGTCACCAGCTTCTTCAACTTGCTTACGCGTACCGTGAACCATAGCATCAGCTTGGTTACGTGAAGAAACTAATTCTTCAAACTTTTTATCGTCTTCAGCATTTGCTTCAGCATCACGTACCATTTTCTCTACTTCATCATCACTGAGACCTGAAGAAGCTTGGATCGTGATTTTCTGCTCTTTACCTGTATCTTTATCTTTTGCAGATACATGTAAGATACCATCAGCATCTACATCAAAAGTTACTTCAATTTGTGGTGCACCACGTTGTGCAGGGCGAATACCTTCAAGGTTAAATTGACCAAGAGACTTGTTATCGCTTGAGCGCTTACGCTCACCCTGTAGTACGTGAATTGTTACTGCAGCCTGATTATCTTCAGCGGTTGAGAAAGTTTGCGATTTCTTAGTAGGAATCGTAGTGTTTTTCTCAATCAATGCAGTCATCACTTGACCCATTGTCTCAATACCTAATGACAGTGGACATACGTCTAGTAACAATACGTCTTTCACATCACCTGCAAGTACGCCACCTTGAACTGCAGCACCAACAGCCACTGCTTCATCAGGGTTAACATCTTTACGAGGTTCTTTACCAAAGAACTCTGCAACCGTTTTTTGTACTAGTGGCATACGTGTTTGGCCACCCACTAGAATGATGTCATTAACATCGCCTACAGATAAATCTGCATCAGCCAGTGCACGTTTTAGTGGCTCAATTGATTGAGTTACTAAATCTTCAACTAATGATTCAAGCTTAGCACGAGTCAATTTAACGTTCATGTGCTTAGGACCAGAAGCATCCGCTGTTACATAAGGTAAGTTAACCTCAGTGTGCTGTGCAGAAGATAGTTCAATCTTCGCTTTTTCAGCGGCTTCTTTAACACGCTGCATTGCTAGCGGGTCAGTCTTAAGGTCAATACCTTGATCTTTTTTGAATTCTGCAACAAGGTAATTAATAACTCGGTTATCAAAGTCTTCACCACCTAAGTGTGTATCACCATTCGTTGCTAATACTTCAAATGTGTGCTCGCCTTCAACTTCATCAATTTCGATGATAGAGATATCGAATGTACCACCACCTAAATCGTATACCGCTACAACGTTATCACCTTGTTTTTTATCCATACCGTAAGCAAGTGCTGCAGCAGTAGGCTCATTGATGATACGTTTAACTTCTAAACCAGCGATGCGGCCAGCATCTTTTGTTGCTTGACGCTGTGAATCGTTAAAATATGCAGGTACTGTAATTACAGCTTCAGTCACTTCTTCACCTAAGAAGTCTTCCGCTGTTTTTTTCATCTTTTTCAGTACTTCTGCTGAGATTTGTGGTGCTGCACGTTTTTCGCCACGCACCTCAACCCACGCATCACCGTTATCAGCTTTAGCAATTTTAAAAGGCATAATACCGATATCACGTTGTACTTCTTCGTCTTCAAAGCGACGACCTATCAAACGCTTAATTGCATATACCGTATTTTGTGGATTAGTTACCGCTTGGCGCTTAGCTGGTTGACCAACAAGTGTTTCACCTTCAGCTGTAAATGCAATAATTGAAGGGGTTGTACGATCACCCTCTGCATTTTCGATAACTCGTGCTTTATCACCATCAAGTACTGCTACACAAGAGTTAGTAGTACCTAAATCGATTCCAATAATTTTACCCATGAATCTTCTCCGACTTCAAAATTCGTTGTTCTGTTAGATGCATTGTAAATAGGGGCAACAAAATTGAATTCAAGCTTAAAAGTAAAAAAAATTTGTTTTTTTTACTTTTAAGCTTATTTGAGCGCTTTTTTGACCTATAAGTCAGTATTTAGGCTAAGTATATCATTCACAGTACTGGTCTGACCTTATGGGCTATGCTATAACCTACTTCAATATGTACAGTAAATTTTAAGAGATTCTCATGCATTTTGAACAATTATTAATGCAAGCCGAAAAGCTTGGCAAAGGCGTCATGCAGTTCCCTGCCAGTTGGTGTCAAGGCCGAACCGCGTTCGGCGGCCTATCTGCTGCACTTATTTATCAGGCAATTAGGCCGCATATTAGCAACGAGCGCCGATTGCTTTCTTTAAGCACTAACTTTGTTGGCCCACTTTTATCTGAGTGCGATTTTTGCATTGAAGTGGAAATATTACGTGAAGGTAAAAATAGCAGCCAAGTAATGGCAAAAGTGATACAAAATCAGCAGATATGCGTGATAGCACAAGCGTGCTTTGGTGCCAATCGCAATTCAAACATACGCGTTGATGTTTCTAAGGAAATGACACTCGCTCCCGTTAATCAAAAACATATATTACCTTATCAAAAAGGGGTTATGCCCGAGTTTTTCCAACATGTCGATTTATGTCCACAACAAGGTAATATGCCGTTTACTGGTGCTGACTCTTCACATTTAGGCGGCTGGATGAGATTCAAGGAATCTCAACAGCAAATGCACGAAGCACATATTATCGCGCTGACCGATGCTTGGCCGCCAACTTTACTACAAATGTATCAACAACCAGCACCTGCGAGCAGCATGTCATGGTATTTAGAATTTGTTCAAGCACCAAATCTTGCAGCTGACCAATGGCTTGGTTTTGAAGCCATTACTCATCACTGTAAAGATGGCTACGGTTTAGAGGACGGCACTATTTGGAGTAGTAATGGCCAGCTGCTTGCCTTAACACGCCAAACTGTCGCGCTGTTTGATTAACTTGAGTTAACTATATTGCCAGTTATTTAAAACTTATGTATATCTAAATTGCTGTAATCCGTACCATTATAAATCATGATGGTACGGTACTTGCCACTTTTTACTAGACTTGCAAGCCCTTTATTGAACAAGTTTTTTAGCTTCTCATTGTTAAAAAAAGCAGGCCTTGGCGCTTGCGAAAATATAGGGTGTATTTGGTAAGGAAAAACAGGGTTGCTCTTCTCATACTGATTTAAATAATAAAGAAAGATTCGTCTTTCTAAGATAATGACATCAACCCAATTTTTCATCAAATGCTGTACTTGAGCTTCTTGATTTACAACCTCATTGTATGAGCTAAATGCCTGTTTAGCCTCTTCAAAAGGGGCATCTAAGAACCCAGCAGCATTTTGAAATGCTAAAACATTTTTACCGCTTAAACCTTTTATGGTTTCTATTATATAATTTTTAGACGCTAAAGAAATGGCGACGTTTTGGTAGCTAATCAAACTGTCACTTTGATAAATATGCTCCGGTGAGCTACTTGGTAAATTAAGTGCAACATCAACATTGCCATTTTTTAATTCAAGCTCAGCTCTTTTATTTGACATGTAACGAACCACAATATTGCTAATGCCCTGTTGCTTAAATGCTTGTTTTAGAATTTCCATTTGTATACCCGTATTATCAGCAGGAATAACATATGGGGGCAAATATGCACTGGCAGCAACCACCACTTGATCTTGTGACCAAGATTTAGCACCACTCAAACTTGTAAAACATAAGCAACTTATAAATAAAAGTATGTTGCGATTCATTCAGTCCTTCCAAAGTAGATTTTAAACCAGTCACTATAACACGCTTAAATTAAGCACAGCTTAATGAAGTGTATTGCCTATATCTGCCCTATTGCAGCTGTGCATAGCGTATGGTTTTAAACATTTTTCGTAAATTGACATTTGCACTGGCCTAATAATTACAGCACACTAACGTAACACCACAACTTTATGTTTTATGTGATTACCAAGTGATACTGGCATGTAAACAATGCGACAAACTAATCAATGTCGGTCATATTGGCCAACAACAGCGGGCGATATGCCCTTATTGCCGTGCCCAATTATTAAGTTGTAGGAACAACCAACAACAATGGATCAGTGCCTTTAGCATTTCATCATTGCTGTTTTTATTCTCTAGTCTATACCCCTCGTTTATATCATTTAGTCAACACGGATTAAAACAAGAAATCAGCCTGTGGGATGCCTTTCTTTTATTGGGAAGCAATTATAACTCCGTCTTAGCCAGCGTATTCATATTCACAATCTTAATTATGCCACTATTGGTATGTACGATGGTGTTAATCACTCAAAGTGGTATTTGGACTAAGTTAAATCCACATAATGCACGCAAAATCTCGAAGCTACTAAGCTACATTACACCACTCAATTTAGCCGATATTTTTCTTGTTGCTGTTTTAGTCAGTGCTTTTAAATTGATGGCTTATGCTGAATTAACACTCGGCCTTGGGTTTTGGTCCTACGTGTTATTTGTGTTTTGCTTTATTGAATTACTAACATTGATAGATGAAAACGAACTTTGGCAACGCCAACAAGCGCAATTTGAGCCTAAACCACTGATGTGCGGACACAGTGCCAAATCGCAATCACTTAAGCAATGCCATGTGTGTAGGCAGCTCACCTCAGAGCAACATTGCCCTCGTTGCTATGCGAAAACGTACTTTCGCAACCCACAAGCCAACGCCCGTGCTATGGCATGGATGATGACCGCATTAGTGCTAATGGTGCCCGCAAACTTTTTACCTATTATGAATACTATTAACCTCGGTCAAAATACCTTTGCAACTATATTTTCTGGCATCGTTATTTTATGGCAAGATGAGTCATACCCTATCGCAATCATCATTTTTGCTGCCAGCATCTGTATACCGGTATTAAAAGCACTGGCACTTTTTTATTTGATCAAAGAAACCAAGAAGTGTACTAACCCTAAACGCGCTAGTATTTTATATCGCTGGCTGGAGTTTATGGGTAAATGGTCAATGATTGATGTATTTGTCGTGATCATACTCGTTTCACTGGTCCAACTTGGTGGCATATTATCTGTTGAGCCACATATTGGCATCGCGTTTTTCGCTATAATGGTACTGTGTCAATTGATGGCCGTACATAGTTTTGATCCAAGAATCTTATGGGATAAATTTAATAACCATGAATGAATATGCTCACATAGAAAATAAGCCTAAGTTTTCTCTCATCTGGTTTATACCCATTATTGCCTTGTGCGTTACTCTTTGGATGTTATACCAACATCAAATCAACAAAGGCCATACTATATTTGTCAAAATGTCGAATGCTGATGGTATTGTTGCTGGCAAAACTCAAGTTATGGTTCGCAGTGTCAAAATCGGTTTAGTTCAGTCACTTCGGTTGCAAATTGACCAAAGTGCCGTTATCGCAAAAGTTCAAATTGACAATATATACGAGCCCCTATTAACTGAAGATGCCAAAATATGGGTCGTAAAACCTCGGATTGATGAATCAGGTATCTCTGGAATGAGTACCTTGTTATCAGGTGTTTACCTTGAACTAGAACCTGGAACAAGTCAGGTGCAGTCTTCGCTGTTCACGCTTCAAGACGAGCCCGCATTAATTGGTGCTGATATTGATGGTAAACGTTATAAGCTAAAAGCAAAAAATGCTGAGGTATTAGAGATTGGTACAGGCATATACTTTCGCAACTTTAAGGTAGGCCAAATAGAGTCTACCAATTTCAATATAAATAACCTAGCCATGGAATACGGAGTCTTTGTTTTCTCCCCTTATGATCAGCTTATAACCCAAAATATGATCTTTTGGGTTGCATCAGGTGTATCAGTTAACTTGTCTACACAAGGAATAGACGTCTCTACAGGTAGTTTGTCTAAGCTTATTAAAGGCGGAATATCTATCGATTACCCGCCAAATCAAGCGCCTTCTGATATTGCTATTGGCCAATCTAGTTTTACGCTGCATAAAAACTTTTCCACAGCTCTAGAACAACGCTTTGATGACTTTGATTTTTACCTTATTGAATTTGAGCAATCGATTCGAGGGCTAAGCCCTGGTGCTCCGGTCGAATATAGAGGTATGCGCATTGGCACTGTTGAGCAAGCACCGGCACAATTACAACGCGATGGCCAACCACTTTATTTTCAACAAGGCAGCACCTCTATTCCGGTATTGATCCGTATCGAATACGGCCGCCTTTTTGAGAAAAGTGACTTAGCCAAAGCCTATTGGCAAAAAAATATAGAACAATGGCTTAGAAATGGATTGAGAGCATCACTAAAAAGTGGCAATATGTTAACAGGTGCGGTGTATATAGAGTTAGATTTCTATCCTGATGCACCAAAAATAAACGCTATGATAACGTCGCTTTACCCAACACTACCCAGTGTACCTAGCGGTTTTACGGCACTCTCTGAGCAGGTTACTAAGTTGTTAAATAAGTTTAACGATCTACCTTTTGATAACACATTGACACAGCTTGATGGAACGTTAAAAGAATATAGGAAAACAGCAATGGAAATGAATCAATTAATTGGCTCTTTTAACCAAAATGGTACGGCAAATAAGGTCAACGAAAACCTAGACAATATAAGCACAACGCTTACACAATTAACATCTAGCTTAAAGCAATTTGAACAAACGCTAACGCATTACCAACAAGACTCAACTATGGTTGAGCAACTCACCGATACCCTTGAAGAATTGGAAAACTTATCTAATACTTTAAAACCCTTTGCTAAAGGCTTAAATGAACAACCTAATATGCTCATTTTTAACAAACCAACGATAAATGACCCTGAACCTAGGAAAAAATAAATGCGTTTAATTGGGATTGCTTTAGTCGTTATTTTGCTATGTGCTTGTAGTACACCTAACAAAAGTAAAAAGAATTACTACAGTTTTGAGTTTCAGCCCAATGAAATACAAAACGATTCATTCACTAGTAACAGCCGGGTTTTAAAGGTAAATCAGATAAAGGTTGTTGGAGTAAGCGACCAGCAGGGTATTGTACAGCTTTTGGGAAAAAACAAAGTATCCATTGCACAGAACCATTTTTGGGCTGAAAACCCAAGCTATATGCTCGGAAAAACCCTGCAGCAAGCTTTGCAAAATAAGTTAACTCATTGGCAAGTCACAAGTACCAAAGTACCATCTTCAAATAGCTCCGCTTTGTTACTAAGCGTAGAGGTAAGTGACTTTGCAGGACATGATGAAGCAGGGGCAGTGATAAGTGGCCGATGGTATATTTATGAGCAGACAAGTCAAGGAAACAAGTTACTAACTCATCATATGTTTACTCTCTCAACAGCACTTAGTAGTAATGGGTTTTCAGCGCTTGTTAACGCACTGCAAACATCTTGGCTAAATTTGGCAAACCAGATTGCCACAGAACTAACCCTATTAACTAAAAGTCCAGCCGATACAAATTAGACTCTTCCATCGACTTATCAAGCACAACTTTAGATTGAAACTCCAACCCAAGCCCAAGTAATAGTTTGATGCTCGGCTGGTTTTTAGCAGAAGTAATCGCCAAAATAGCATCTATGTTTAGATTATATTTCGCAAATTTAAGCAACGCCATGCATGCTTCTTTTGCGTAGCCGTAGCCTGTGTATTGGTCGATAAATGCGTAGCCAAGATCAGGTAAATCGAAAATAGGTCTTTGATAAAACCCTGCAACACCTATGGCTGTGCCTTCTTGTAAAGTAACAATATAGGGTGCCTTATCCCCTAACTCATAGGCATCTAAAAATGCACCCTGAATATAGTTTTGTGCATCTTTCAAAGTGTGAATTTGTTTATCAGCAATGTTATCTATAAAACTGCGCTGATTTAGTAAGGCTAAAATAAAGTCAACATCTTCCATCGTTGCTTTACGAACAACAAGCCTTTTTGTGTGTAATATACTCATGCTTTGGGCCTTTTTAAAAACCAGCATGTGCTCACTAAGCGCATGCTGGTTTGTTGCTTAATGTTGATAAGCAATACGTCGATAAAAATCTTCGATAGATGACAATTTAGTTTGATTTGGTAACTGCGCAAAAGGTTTATTTTTAAACTTGTGTCCACGCATTTGAACATTCAGCCGAGATGCGTTGTCATTTAGCATAGTTTGTTGATAAAAAGCTTTCACATCCGCTATAGTCACTTCTTCAAGCGCTGCAACAAGTTTATCCTTAGAGTCATAATCAAAGTTTTCTTTGTACCAGTCATTTATCAGTGGCGATATTTCGTCACTTAAGTTTTTAGGGGTTTCTTTCAATGACACTATGCTGGCATTTTTTAACTGTAAAAATATTTCATTATCAAGAGCCGCAAGTACTTTGCCATATTCCTTTTTATAGCTATCAAAACGCTGTTGCATACTCTGAACATCTTCAACGGGTGTCTGTATATAAATTGCTAACGCAGAATATTCGTCTATGCTCGCTGACGTAGCTCCTACCATATATGCCAACTGCTCTTGTGTACGTAAAGTATCAAAAATATGATTGCGTAAATGCCTTACCAATACCCTTGCAGCAGCTTTTTGTATGAACCCAGGTTTAGGGTGGACCAAAACATCTATCAATGCCACATCTGCCATATCAATATCTTCTTGCCACACAAACGTTTCGCCTTCTTTAGGCTGCCAATACTTAACTTTAGTGTACTCGGTAACACGCAACCTATTAGGTAGAGCTTGCTTAATAACTTTTGCAACGGCTTCTAAATCACTTTGACTATAATTGCCAAAACCAAACACTCTAACTTGATTTTGCTTTAATAACTGGTTTTGGATAATGTTAAATTCATTCAACGACAAGTTTTGTGCGGTTTTGAGCAACAGATTGGGATCATAACTCCCAGATTTAACTAGGCTGCTGTATTTTCCAAAGACTTGGTTCATTGGGCGCTGTTGCCCTTGGTTTATGATTGCACGACGATACCTGTCTAATGCCTGCTCGAACTCTTCTTGAGTCACTGACAATTTCAAATTTTGCATTGCTTGAGAAAGTAATTGTGGTTGTTTATCCGTAAACCCTGACACATTTAAAACCAGACCAATGTTTTGAGATAGTCTTAGTGACATACCCGCTACATTTGCTTCAGTTTGAAGTCTGCTTTGCGCAATAGCGAACAAATCCGACCAAACAGACAATGCAACATCCGCTTTGATATTTGTCATCGGCTCTGGTGAGTTAATGTATATATCTAAGTTGCCTTTTGGTTGGTGCATAAACCGCTCACTTGGCGCATGCCAAATAGTAAGGCCAGGCTCATCAAATACTTTTTGAACTCCCTTACTCGCTTGCTCTGGTGTCGTTTTTATTGCAAATTGCTCTGGTAGTAATTTATTTACACTCGGAAGTTCAAGTGCAAATTGACTGGGTATTTTCCAGCTTTCTATTTCCTGTTCGGTAATATCAGTTATCTTATATTGTCCATCATAAAAATGCAGAGCACTGTCTGTTGGTTCATCTTTACTGATATACCAGACACGCAAATGTTCGCTAGTCAGTTGCTCTAGAACACGTTCAATTGCCTCTTTATCAAATTTTGCATAATAGTAAGGCGCATTAATTGCGTGATTAATTGGGTAGTCTTGCATACTACCGGCTAAATTACTCACATATCTAAATTCATCACCTTTTTCTAAGAAAAGAAACTGATTATTAAGCGAAGTTCTGATTTCATCAAAATATTTACTATCTATTCCTTCACGTTTAATCAAATTAATATATTGCATTACTGTCGCAACCACTGTTTCGCGGTTTTTCATCCCTTTATCGGTCAGTTCAATATCTACTAGCAAAGTGCCGTAATTACCATAAACATCAACAGATGAATAAGCGGCAAGTTGAGATATTAAACCCTGCTTTTTTAATACTTGAGCGGGACTTCCCTGCATTTCATTACTAATCAAATAGGTGATAAAGTAATTTGGTTTAACTGCAAATTGGTCTTGGTTATTCTCTATCGTAAAGTCAATTTTTAACTGTTTTACATCTTCATTAGATTTATAGTGAACACGCTTTTTAGCTAATTTTGTAAAGTCTATTTTTGTATTAACTTCAGGCTTTGCAATGTTTTTATTTTTTATTGTTGAAAAATGTTTATTTGCCTTACTTGCCATTTCAGCCAAAGATTCATTTGAGATCATGGCTACTTTCATTATGTTAGCGCTGTAGTAGCGGTTATAAAAATCGACGGTTTCTTTGTGTAGGTTACTGTCTTTTTTGTCACTAAGCGTTTGCGTATTACCAATGATAAATCGGTTCGCTGGGTGCTCTCCTAGCATGTTTCGCGCTAGCTTATACTGCCCTGAATAGTCTGACTCTTTGCGCATAGACCATTCGGCATTAACCGCATTTCGTTCTTTATCTATGTACTCAGGATAAAGCTTAGGTGCCTTAAAGAAGTCCGAAAAACGCTCTAATGCCTCATCATAAGCATCATTATTAACTTTAAACATATAGTTCGTGATATCAAGCCAAGTATAAGCATTATGCGCGCCACCATTTTCACTCATAAAATCAGAGTAACCATTGGTTTGGGGGAAACGCTCAGTACCCAAAAATAACATGTGCTCCAAATAGTGCGCCATACCTTGTTGCATCATTGGATCTTGTAACATACCTACACCCACACTGAGCGCAGCGGCAGATTTTTCAATACTTGAGTCTGAAACCAAAATAACTTCAATACCGTTATCTAAAGTCATTGTCAGATAATCACGGTCATCATTTGGGCTAGTAATCAGCTTGTCACTGATCAGCGCGGTCTGTTTTACACTAACATTACTTTTATCATTTAAATTAGTGCATGCCGTACTTACCAAAAGAGTAAATACACCAACAGCTAGAAACTTTTTCATAACCATTCCATTTTATATTTGCCTTATAATACTCATAGTCTTTACTATGGTTACAATTTGCAACCACTAAACAGAATTGATTGTAACACTCTGTAAACCAAGGACTATGCATTATGCTCATCTCACCAGTATTTATTGTTATCATTTCGATGTTTGTACAAACCACTCTCACTTTTTGGATAATGATTATTATGGGTCGAAGACGCTTTGAAGCGGCGCGTGAGGGTAACCTCAAAAAAGAAGACTTCAAAACCATGCAACTAAACCACGCACCAGAGGCGGTATTGTTAGCCAGTCGAAACTTTGAGAACCAATTTGAAGTGCCAGTACTATTTTTTGTAGTGGCTCTATTAGCATTACATTTAAATAATGCTGGTTGGTTTTTTGCTATCAGTAGCTTGTTGTTTGTAGTTACCCGCATAGCTCATAGCATTGTACACATTACAAATAATCATATAAAAACACGCTTTAGACTGTTTTTAATTGGCTGCGGGCTTGTTTTTCTACAGTGGCTATCGCTGCTGGTAACATTAATATAACCAATTGGTATTAAAAACCTTAAATGCGTAACGTTTTGTTCTTTAATTAACTGTGTATTTTGTTAGCATGTAGCGCATACAAACATAGAGGATAATAATAATGAACAATGAAATGCCAATATGTGACTTTGGCCTTCATATAGGGGAGCCATATACAAGATTACCAGCTAGCTTTTTAAATTGGATGGTTGAAATAAATCACGATAAATCACAGCTAGCAAGGCAAGAATTGTTACGCCGTGAAGATGCCGTATTAGCCACTTTCAAAAACACTAAAAATTCATAATTTTATAGGTTTCTCTTTAGAGTTTTTAGTTTAAAATAGGCGCATAGTTAGTTTACCCTTATAAAGAGTTATATGCGCATTATTTTTACGATGTTTACTTGCATCTTACTATCTTCTTGTCAGCTTTCACCTTCAGGTAGCCCACAGTTTCTGACTGTTTTACACACCAACGATAACCATGGTCGCTTTTGGCATAACGAACAAGGCGAATATGGTATGGCTGCGCGTAAGACCTTATTAGATAAACTGCGTACTCAAGCAAAGCACAAAGGTCATGCCGTTTTGCTATTGTCTGGGGGTGATATCAACACAGGTATACCAGAATCAGATTTACAGTTAGCCGAACCCGATTTCAAAGCAATGAGCTTGCTAGGCTATGATGCTATGGCAATCGGTAACCATGAGTTTGACAATCCCCTTAACGTACTTGAGCAACAGCAAAAATGGGCTAATTTCCCGCTACTTTCTGCAAATATTTTACATGCCGCAGACAATAGCCACGCTTATCAGCCTTACACAATTGTTAATAAGCAAGGGTTATCAATAGCTATTGTTGGTTTAACCACCACAGATACCGCCAAAATAGCTAACCCGCAGTACTTAGGCGACCTTATTTTTGCCGAGCCAGCTGCTGCGCTTAGCTCAGTTGTTGATTCACTCAAAGCTAAACATCATGTTGATGTAGTAATAGCTGTTACACATATGGGTCACTTTCATGACGCGAGTTTTGGTATAAACGCCCCTGGTGACGTAACATTGGCACGAAATATAGCGCCTAATACCATTGATATGATAATTGGTGGCCATTCTCAAGAGCCTGTTTGTATCGATGCTCAAGGTAAGCCAGATAACCAGTTTGCGCCTGGCAAAGCCTGCGCACCTGATCAACAAAACGGTGTGTGGATAATGCAAGCACATGAATGGGGAAAGTATGTTGGCAAAGCTGAGTTTAAAATTGAAAACGGTGTCAAAACACTGCTCAGTTATGAGCTAATTCCTGTCAACTTAAAAAATGCCGATGGTGAATATATCAACGATTACATTCAGCCAGACCCTGAACTAAAAGCTTTTTTAAAACCATACCAAACATTTGGAGAGAAAAAGCTCAAAGGTAGTATTGGCTATGTTGATGGTTACCTAGATGGAAAACGTTCAACAGTACGTTTTAAACAAAGTAACTTGGCGACTTTAATTATCAAAGCGCAAATGAGCTCGGTCGATGCAGATTTTGGCATCATAAGCGGTGGTGGTATTCGCCACAGCATTGATACTGGTGAAGTGAGTTATAAAGACGTGTTAAAAGTACACCCATTTAAAAATCGTATTACTGTAATGCAATGGAGCGGCGCTGACTTATATGACTATTTAAATATTGTCGCCCGCTTCCCCCCAGATTCAGGCGCTTATTTACAATATCATAAACTCTCATTTGACATAATCGATGGAGAATTAAGTAATATTATGATAAATAATGAACCACTGAACTTAAATGCCCGCTATCGTATGAGTATCAATAGCTACAATGCAGCAGGTGGCGATGGCTATCCTAACCTATCATCTTTAGAGGGCTTTAAGCCAACCAGCATGACTGACGCTGACGTACTAAAAGCCTATTTACAAAAATACTCACCTATTAAAGTCAATTCACTTTAATTTAAGGGAGGCGTTTATAGCCTCCCTAACTACTTTCCTATTACTTGAACATCATCAAAGCTAATTTCAGATAACCCATAGCTGTGTAATTTAGAACGAGACCCTTCTCCATATGCTTTTGGAGGATAATACTTAGCTTTTAAATCAGGATTGTCGACTAAGGCTTCATCTAATGCAGCACGTATTTCACTGAGTGTTTTTTCTAGGCTGCTAGAAAAGTTTGGTTTCTTTCTAACGGTATGCCCTAAAACTGTTAAACGCTCAAAATACCTATTTGCAATTATTAGTAACGCCTCCGGCGCCTCTTTATTTGGGTTTAATACAACATCTGCATTTTTATCACAAAACTCTACCAGTGCAATGTAAAAACACAGCGGCTTATTCGCAAGCTGAGTCTGTTGTGACTGATTATTGCTTAGGTGGATGCATTTAGTGTGTAGGTTAACAACTAGCTTAGGCTTATTTAGCTCAGTGCTAATTGGCTGTTCTGTAGAGTGTTGGCGATTTAAAATAAAGGCCCTAATGAACAGTACCCACGCCATAATTGCGAAGGTAACAGGTACAATATAGCTTATCCAGCTGTGTTGGGTGTTTATATCATAAAGCAGTGCAACATTCTTATGTGCTGATTTTAATAAATAGGCATTTTCTCGGGGTGCTTTGTTTGTACTTCCTACGCTAACAATATCAAGCACGGTAATACGAGACTTATTCAGTTGGAGCTTATCATTAATTTCTAATATATATTTAGCGGTTCTTTTTTTATCGCCACTATAATTAAATAAAGGATCGGCAATTGGCAACATCTCTAGGTCTAATGCGACTCTCGTAGCCAAAGTTCTCAAATCCAATTTTGCATCTCGCTTAATAAGCAAACTTTGTGAAAAGCTGAATAATAAGCAAAATATTACAACCAGTAATATTAAGCTGAACAATAGGCGCTGCTTATTCTTCACTTGCTTTACCTTCAATTAAGCCATAGGGCACGGATTCACATTGCCAGTAGTGATTTAAACCACTGAAGTAATTAGATTGCATTTTATTTACCACATCGCTAATCGTATTTTGTAATGCACAGGCTAAATCGGTGTTCTCATCAACCATTTTGAGATACCACTTACTCCCTGTAACATTGTCTGCAATTGGAGTAATATAGTTTTGCGAAAATCGCTGCTGATCGCGCTCTTGCCAATAAGAGGCAATGATGTCTACGTCACCTTTAGACAGTAACTCTCTAAGCGCACTGTGAGAGCTTGCATAAACCACGTTCAGCGTTGATAAATCTATATCTAAGCGCTTAAACACTTGTTTAGGCAAAATATGACCTGAACGACTAGTTGGGTAATCGACTAAGCCAATGGTTTTATCGAGAAAATATGCTTTCTCAATCTTTGGCTTCTCTCTGGATGAAATAAAAAACGCGGTGTAACTTGGATAGCCTATTAGTGGCATGTAATGCTGGGTAGACTCTGCCATCATCGCTTCCATCACGTTATCTTTGCTTAGAATCAAATCAGCAATACCTTTGGCTAAAAACTCTATTTGTCCAGCAAGGCTTCCACCCCAGTATATTTCCACTGAGTCATATTGCTTAGCCAATACATTGTTATCACATAATGTATCATAAAGTTTTTTAGCTAGCCCCTGCACCGGGACATGTACTCTAAAGACCCTTAAATTTGATTCGCGATTAATTTTACATGTATACGAATAGGCACTTACAGGTGAAAGCTTATTTAATTCACTGTTAACCAGTACATTGGGCGATGCCCAGGTAAATATCAACAAGAGTAAAAACACTACAAAGAATGTCGTTTTTTTATGCAAAACATAGATATTATTCAAAACTCAACGCTTCTCATTCTATAGACCTCTCCATTACAACAATTTTCCTTACTTATTACAATGGGTAATTTTACTTAATCAATATAAGCTATTGTTTATTATAATTTATTAACAAGAAATTATGAATACCATTGACTCCTTTTGTTTTGTTGAAAAACACGGACAATTGACCTTATTGAAATAGCGATTGCCTATCGCATTTTACGCAGAGTAAAAAGTCATGTTAACAAAAAATATATCTAACTTGCTGATCGCCACGGCGATTGTTACCTCATCACAAGTACTCGCTTGGGGCCAAAACGGCCACCGAATAGTTGGCGAATTAGCAACGCAGCACCTTACTTCTACTACCGCCCACGCACTAAAGCCATTATTAGAAGGCGATTCACTTGCTGAAGTATCAACTTGGGCGGACGAAATGCGCTCTAACAAAAGTACTTTTTGGAAAAAGAAGTCATCCAAATGGCACTATATAAATATAAAAGACGCTGACAACATGCATCAGCATGTTCATCACAATATTTCTTCAAAAGAGCAAGTGAAGAACATTCTTGATGGCATTTATTATGGTATTAATACCCTAGAATCTGAAAAAACCTCGGTAGATGAAAAGCGCTTTGCGCTGCGTTTTTTAGTTCACCTTGTTGGCGACAGCCACCAACCTTTTCATGCTGGCCGCGCTGATGACCACGGTGGTAATAAAATTAGCGTTACATTCTTCGGTGATAAAACTAATTTACATAGTACATGGGATACTCGCTTAATTGAAAATGAGCGACTTTCTTACAGTGAGTTTACAAGTTTCATAAAAACGTCAAATAAAGCTATTATACAAGAGTACTTAGACAGTGAACCTGCAGATTGGTTGCTGGAATCACATAATATTTCTGAAAAAATTTATAACTTAAATGAAACTGACATAAGTTACGGGTACATTTACAAATATATGCCAACAGTCAAAACCCGCCTGCAACAAGGTGGGATTAGATTAGCTGGTTTATTAAATCAAATTTTTGATAAAAACGCGCAGCCCCTAGTTTCTGCTTTGAAACTAAGTAAGCACGAAAACTAAATATTAAAATTGAAACAACCTAAACACGGGAAACAACAAAATGAAATACCAACTACGCAAAAATGCACTAACGCTAGCTATTGCAGCCAGCTTAGGCATGAGTGGTGTTGCTGTAGCAAACGAGACTTCTTCGTCTATTAAGGGTCAAATTACTGGACCTCAAGGCAACCCTGCCGTTGGCACTAAAATTACAATTTTGCACACCCCAACGGGCTCTGTAAAAGTTGTAGATGTGAATGATGCCGGTTACTTCAACGCCAAAGGCCTTCGTGTTGGTGGTCCTTATCAAATAACTGTTGATTCAAACAAATTTGAAGACCAGCGTCTTGAAAATGTTCAACTTTCGTTAGGTGAAGCTTACCCGGTTAACGTTCAACTTAATACGCTGCAAGATGTAGAGCAAATAGTAGTAACAGGTCGCGCTATCAGCCAGATGTCTGGCGGTACGGGCCCAGCTGCAACATTTACACTAGATGATTTACAAAGTGCTCCAGCTATAAACCGCGACCTTAAAGACATCGTACGTGCAGACCCTCGTGTATATGTAGACGAAAGCCGAGGTGCTATTCAATGTGGTGGTGGTAACCCTCGTTTCAACAGCTTAACTGTTGATGGTGTTCGCATGAATGATGACTTTGGTCTCAATTCAAATGGTTATCCAACAATTCGTGCTCCTTTCTCATTTGATTCAATCGACCAAGTAGCGGTTGAGTTGGCACCATTTGACGTTATGTACGGTGGTTTCACGTCTTGTAACATCAACGCAGTAACTAAGTCTGGTTCTAATGAACTGCACGGCGGCGTATTCTTCGACTATACCAACGACTCTTTACGTGGCGACAAAATTGAAGGCGAAGATGTACCTACAGGCGACTATACTGAAAAGCGTTATGGCTTTGATGTTGGCATGCCACTTATTAAAGATACTTTATTCTTGTTCACTTCTTATGAAAAATTAGAAGGTGTTGAGCAATTTGACTACAACGCACTTGGTCGCGTAACTCAAGCTGAATTAGATAGAATAATTGATATCACCAAAAACAAATACAACTATGACCCTGGCACTTTGCCACCTAGCATGCCGGTAGAAGATGAAAAGATTCTTGTTAAGCTTGATTGGAACATCAACGATGACCACCGTGCAACATTTGTATATAACTTCAATGATGGTTTTGCGTTAAGCCAATCAGACGAAAGTTCAGGTCAGCTTCCATTATCAAACCATTTCTACAAGCGTGGCGCTGAGTTTACAACCATTGTAGGCTCGGTATATTCTGACTGGAGCTCTGACTTCTCAACTGAAGTACGTGTTTCTAAATCAGACTTAGACTTTACACAAGCGGCTATTGATGCAGCAAGTGGTTTTGGTGAGTTCCAAATTACAACCGATGATGATGCAACAGTTTACATTGGTCCTGATGACTCACGTCATGCCAACGACTTAGACTGGGATAACCTAGCAATTAAACTTGCTGGTACTTATTACCTTGATCAACACACCATCACTGCAGGTTATGAGTATACTGACCTTAACGTATTCAACTTGTTTATGCAGCATACTCAAGGTGAATTTCGTTTCGATTCAATCGATGATTATGAAGCAGGTAAAGTTGACCGTGTTTACTACAACAACGCTGCAGGCACCAATAACCAAAATGATGTAGCGGCAACGTTCTCTTATCAAATGCATACCTTCTATGTACAAGATGAGTATTCATTTACTGATATTGATGCAACATTACTATTCGGTTTACGCTACGACCGTTACGCAAGTGATGATTCACCAACATATAACGCTAACTTCCACAAACGTTATGGATTTGCCAACACCAAAAACATGGACGGCATCGACCTTTTACAACCTCGCGTAGGTTTTAACTGGTTTGTTGACGAAGCACTAGAGTTACGTGGTGGCTTTGGTCTTTACTCAGGTGGTAACCCGAATGTTTGGATCTCTAACTCTTACTCTAACGACGGTGTAACGCAAGTTGGCGTGCGTGATGGCTTTGAGAATTTATTTGATACTCCACTGACTAATTTTGATGGTGGTACACCAGGTTACGATATTCCATTAGAGCTTTATAACAAAGTTGGCGAACAAGCTGTAGGCGCAGGTGATGGCGATGCGAATGCAATCGACCCTAACTTTGAAATCCCTTCAGAGTGGAAATATTCACTTGGTGCAACTTATACCACACAAAACGATTATGTATTCAGCGCTGACTGGTTATACACCAAGAAAAAAGATTCAGCACTTATTCGTGATGTCGCTTTACGTGAAGCCGGTTATAGCCCACTTGATGGCCGCGTAGTTTTAACCAATGTTGATAGTGAAGACAAACGTGACCATGAGTATGTACTAGGTAATGTAAACGGTAAAGACGGCGAGTCTCAAATCATCTCGCTTGCGATGCAAAAAGCATTTGACAACGGTATTGATTTAACTCTGTCTTATGCATATACAGACTCTAAAGACATTAACCCAATGACAAGCTCAACTGCTGGTTCTAACTACGGTAACATCGCTGTTAGTAACCCAATGGCACCATCATTGGCAACCTCTGATTACGAAGTACCACACCGCTTTACTTTACAATTAGGCTATAAAACTGAGTTCTTTGACGGCTATCAAACTAGGTTCAACCTATTTGGTCAAGCAAGTAAAGGTCAGCCATACAGCTACTTATTCTCTCGAAGCGATAGAGATGTTTATGGTGATGTAAGTTGGAACTCACGTGGGCGCCAATTGCTTTACGTACCACTTAAAAATGACGCTATGGTTGAATTTGCATCCGCTGAAGATGAAAAAGCGTTCAACGACTTTGTTGAGTCTAACAACCTAGAGCGTGGTGCTATTACTGCTCGTAATAGCCAAAATGCTGATTGGTTTGTTAAGTTCGACTTCCGCGTATCACAAGAGCTGCCTGGCTTTATGCCTGAGCACAAAGGTGAAGTATTCTTTGTTATTGATAACCTAACTAACCTGCTTAACGACGACTGGGGTGTACTACGCAAGGGTAACTTTGTAGGCAACCACGTAATCAAAGTTGCTAAAAATGAAGAGACGGGTAAATTTACTTACTCAGACTTCATTAGCTCAGCAGCAGAGCAATCACTAGAGCGTGGTCCTTCTGTATGGAAGATGCGCTTTGGTGTACGTTACACATTCTAATCTTTATTTGATTAGTGCATAAATACGAAAGGCCAACATCCTGTTGGCCTTTTCTTTTTAATGAACCTAAGTGCATAATTACTTACCAATTTACCGCTCTAGCTTGTTCATAATGCAAAAATCACATTAATAGGCAAACTTTTTATTATGCCTAGATGAGTTTGTACATGGACGCGCTCATTTGGCATTAATTACTTTAAATCAACACAACCTAAACACACGGGAAACAACACAATGAAAAACGTTCGCTTAACTAAAGTGGCCGGCGCTTTAGCAATCGCTCTTGGCGTATCAGCAAGCGCCTTTGCTGCTGACACCTCATCTGCCATGCGTGGTAAAATCACCACACCAACTGGCGATGCCGCTGCTAACGTTAAAGTTACAGTTATTCACGAACCAACGGGCACAATCAGTACTTTTAAAACGAATGACTCTGGTGCGTTCATTGCAAAAGGTTTACGCGTTGGTGGTCCTTATCGCGTCGTACTAGACTCAGATAAATATACTGATGCTCAACTAGATAATATCTTCCTTGAGCTTGGTGATACTCACCGCATCATTAACCAGCTTCAGCCACTACAACAAGTAGAAAAAATTGAAGTTACAGGTTATAAAATCGTACAACAAGCTGGCGGTTCAAACAGCGTATTTGGCGCTGAAACAATCGCGAATGTACCAAGTTTCAATAACGATATTAAAGACGTTGCACGCTTAAACCCACTCGCAAGCATCAATGGTAACGGCGAGCTAACTATTGCTGGCGCAAACCCTAGATCAAATGGTTTAACGGTAGACGGTATTGGTCAAAATGATGACTTCGGTTTGAACTTTGGTGGTTACCCTACTTCACAACCACCTGTTGCACTAGATGCAGTTGAGCAAATCTCTGTGGATGCATCCCCTTTCTCAGCTAAAAAGGGTAATTTTGGCGGTGGTACTATCAACGCAGTTACTAAATCTGGCTCTAACGAGTACACATTTACGGGCTTCTACGAAACAAGCACACCAAGCCTAGCTGGCAAAGTAGACAATGTCTCTGAAGTAAAATACAAAGAAGATGTGTTCAACGATGCTGGTGAGCGTACCCACCGTGCTGGCGACAATGTTCTTGATGCTGACGGCCACAAAACATTTGAAACCTCAAGTACAGATCCAATTGTTACTGAAAAACGTTTTGGTTTTAGCACCGGCGGCGCAATCATCGAAGATGAACTTTTTTACTTCGTAAACTACAACTCTTGGCAACAAGAGATGGATATGGATTACGGTTTCGACGGCTCTGGTACAGCTCATGAGTTTGACGTAACTGAAAACGACTACAATCGTTTTATTTCAACGTTAAATAACACTTATGGCCTGCAAGACAGCTTTGGTGGTAACCCAGAAGATACCAGTGACAGTTTACTTGTAAAATTGAGCTGGAACATCAATGACCTTCACCGTGCTGACTTCACTTACCAATGGCAAGACGAAGAAGAAACGAGAGGTTTCGCTACTGGTGGCTCAACAGTTAAAATGGCTTCTCAGCGTTACCAGTACACGACTAAATTCAACAATTTTGCGGCAAAACTATATTCAGATTGGTCAGGTGACTTCTCTTCAGAAATCGGTTTAGCATACAAAAATGTAACTAATGACAGTATTTCTAACAACGACCTAGGTTCAATCAAGGTTTACCGTGAAGGTGGCCGCGGTGATGCATTCGAATTTGGCCGTGACTCAATCGTCATGAAAACGAATCAGAAACAGAAACACTGGCGCTTACTTTTGACGCAACTTACCTGTTAGATGAGCACGAAATTAACTTCGGTGCACAGCTAGATAACATGCGTCTTTATAACTTATATGCTAGAGGTTCTAGAGGTTCTTGGACATTTGGTAGCATTGATGATTTTGAAGCGGGAACACTGCATAAGAACTTCCGTGATGAATTCCAGTTCTCTTATACAAATGCATACACAGGCAATGCTAACGATTTAGCCTACGATGCAACTCGTACTCAGATGGCACTTTACATTGAAGATAAGTTCTATCCAACTGATGATTTAGAAATGACCGCTGGTCTTCGTTACGAGCGCTTATCATCAGACGATAAACCTACGCTAAATACCGCGTTCCAAAACACTTATGGTCATACAAACCAAGAAAACTTGGATGGCGTTGATATTATCCTGCCTCGCGTTGGCTTCAAGTACTACGCAACCGAGTCTTTAACGATTAATGGTGGTATTGGCCGCTTCCAAGGGGGTATTCCAAACGTTTGGTATAACAACCCATTCCAGAATGATGGTATAACGCTCGTTAGTGCATCACAAAATGCGATTGATGCATACTTTGAAAATGTTAACCAAGTTGACTTCACTCGTGTACCAGAGCAAGTTAACAACTCTTTAGAGAAAGGTGCGGGTAGTACAACTTACACAGATCCTAACTTTAAACTACCTTCAAGCATTCGTGCTCAAGTAGGTTTTGAGTATGATTTTGATTCAGAGCTTTTAGGTGACGGCTTTAAGTGGAGTGCGGAGCTTGCGTACCACAAGAAAGAAAACGAAGCGGTATGGCACAACACTTCAATTACGCCAAAACTTGATAAAAATGGTGATATCGTTCGCTCAGCAACTGGTCGTATTATCTATGACAACAAGTACTCTGGTGACTTAAGAGATAACTACGACATTATGATGACAAATGCTGATGATAGTGCTCGTTCAATTATCTTCTCTACGGCGCTTGCAAAAGAGTGGGATAATGGCTTGTACGTTTCAACAAGTTATACACACCAAGATGTTGAAGATGTGGCACCGGGTAGCGCATCAACTGCTGATGGTAACTACAAGCATGCAACTACACATAGCCGTAACGTCGATTTGGTTGGCCGTGGTCACTATGAAGTTGAACATAGCTTCAAAGTAAACTTACGTTATCAAACTGAATTCTTTGAAGGTTACGCGTCTAAATTCAACGTATTCTTCGAGCGCCGTTCTGGTCGCCCATTTAGCTACACCATGGGCTCTTACAACGATTATGACTTTGGTGATACGCGTGACTTCGCGGGTACTTCTGCTTACTTAGCATATATTCCAACGGGTGCTGACGATCCGAATGTAGACTGGGAAGAATCAGGTCTTTCTTGGAATGAGCTTGAGACATTGCTGAACCGAGCTGGTATCTCAGAACGTGGTCAATTGTTGGGCCGTAATACGGGCACTCAACCTTGGGTTACAACGATGGACGTGAGCTTTAAACAAGAGATCCCTGGTTTCTATAAAGGTCACAAAGGTGAAATTTACTTCATGATTGAAAATTTCACTAACTTACTTAATAGCGATTGGGGTATCGAGAAGAAGATTTCTTACTCAGATCAAAAGTTGTATGATTTTGGTGGTTTAAGCCCTAATCAGTATACTGATCGCGACACAGGTGAGCTTATCACTGTTGATGCAAAAGATAACAGGCTCATCATTGATCAGCGTTATCAAGGCTCTGACGTTCGCAACTACGATAAAATCGTTAAAAGCTCGTCAGCATGGCAAGCTAAAATCGGTATCCGTTACACGTTCTAATCTTTATTTGATTAGTGCATAAAGATTAAAGGCCAACATCCTGTTGGCCTTTTTATTTTTTATGTATCAATTTGTTTTTCTAGTTTATTCATCACACTTACCAGCGCTTTTCTTTCTTGTTCCGACAATTCGGCTAATAGATTGTTTTCCCATGCAAGCGCTTTTGGTGATAACTGCGCATATAATGCTTCGCCTTCTTTGGTTAAGCTCAGTCGCTTTGCTCTTTTATCGTTTGGGTCTGCGCACAATTCAATCCAGTTTTTATCCGTTAGCTGTTTAACCGCACGCGACATGGTTGATTTATCTATTTCGGCTAAATCACACAACTGTTTTGCTGAGCAGCTTTCTTGCTGAGCTAAATGGGCAATTGCACGCCACTGCGGTACAGTTAATCCTGCCTCTTCAAAATACACCTTAGAAAATGCACTACTTACTTTGTTTGCTAGCTTTACTAATCGATAAGGTAAAAATTCATCTATTTTTAATAACATCTCGCTCAACTCTTGGCCATGCATTCATACATGCGTAAAAAATTATATACATATTTAATGGTTAAATACACTTGATAATACTCTCACATGAGAGTAAATTAACAACATCTACTAAGGAGCTAAAGAATATGAGCAACGAATTTCAATATCTAACAGGCTTTGGTAACGAGTTTGAAACCGAAGCATTACCGGGTGCTTTACCGATTGGTCAATTTTCGCCACAAAAGGTAAAGTACGACCTATACGCTGAGCAATATAATACCACCGCATTTACTGCACCACGTGACGAGAACCGCAGAAACTGGTTTTATCGCATTCGCCCCTCTGTTGTACAAGGCGATTACCAAGCGATGGACAATGGCTTGTTGCGAACAGCGCCTATTACTGAAGTGCCAACACCACCTACCATGTTGCGTTGGAACCCAATTGATATTCCAGCGGAAAAAACCGACTTTGTTGATGGTTTAGTCACCATGGCAGCAAACGGCAGTGCCAACGGCCAAGCGGGTATTGGTATTCATGTGTATGTCGCCAATGCTTCTATGGATGGTCGTTACTTCTACAATGCTGATGGTGAGTTGCTATTCGTACCACAGCAAGGTGAACTAGTCCTTCACACTGAGTGCGGTAAGCTTGCCATTCGCCCGGGCGAAATCGCAGTTATCCCTCGTGGTATTAAGTTCTCTGTTGAACTGATTAGTGAGCAAGTGCGTGGCTATATCTGTGAAAATTATGGTAACCCATTAATTTTACCTGAGCGTGGCCCTGTAGGCGCAAATGGTTACACCAATGAGCGTGACTTCCAATACCCTGTTGCGGCATTTGAAGACAAAGAAGGTGATTTTGAACTCGTTGCTAAATTTAATGGCAACTTATTTTGTTGCGATATTGGCCACTCACCACTTGATGTAGTTGCATGGACAGGTAACAGCGCTCCATACAAGTATGACTTAGCACGATTTAATGTGATGAATACAGTAAGCTTTGACCACCCAGATCCGTCAATCTTCACGGTACTGACTTCACCGTCAGGCACGCCAGGTGTTGCAAATGTCGACTTTGTTATTTTCCCACCACGCTGGATGGTAGCAGAGAACACCTTCCGTCCTCCATACTATCACCGTAACATCATGAGTGAATTTATGGGCTTAATTGAAGGTGTATACGATGCTAAAGAGCATGGTTTTGTACCCGGTGGTATGAGCTTACATAATTGCATGTCTCCGCACGGTCCTGAAGCGGATGTCTTTGAAAAAGCATCAAATGCTGAACTTGAGCCACAACGCTATGAAAACACCTTGGCGTTTATGTTTGAGTCTCGCTATGTGATTTCGCCGACCAAGTACGCACTTGAAGGTAAAGAGCGTCAGCCAAACTACTTAGATTGCTGGAAAGGTATTAAAAAATACTACAAAGGCGCGTAAGCTGTATATACGTAAATTATACAAGGCACTCTATAGGTGCCTTTTGTCGTGATTAAGGAAAAAAATGAAATTATATACTTATTTTCGCTCATCTGCGGCGTACCGTGTTCGCATTGCATTAAACCTTAAAAATATTACACACGAATTAGTCGGTGTAAACTTATTAAAGTCTGAACAACAAAGCGAAAGTTACAATAGCAAAAATCCACAAGGGCTATTACCAGCACTAGAAACCGAACAAGGCGTGTTAGCACAATCTTTGGCTATTTTAGAGTGGTTAGAAGAAACACATACTGACACACCACTTTTACCAAGCGATCCTTGGCAAAAAGCACAGGTACGCAACTTTTGTTATGCCATAGCTTGTGACATTCACCCAATCGATAACCTTCGTGTCTTAAAATATTTAAGTCAAGAATTGAGTGTAGATGATGAGCAAAAAAACACTTGGTATCGCCATTGGGTTATTGAAGGATTTAAAAAGCTTGAGCTTATGTTAGGTGATAGTAAGTTTTGTTTTGGTAATACACCGACTCTAGCCGATGCATGTTTAGTGCCCCAAGTATTCAATGCAATTAGATTTAAAGTAGATATGACAGCATATCCAAAAATAGCTGCTATTTATGAACGCTGCAATGAATTAGCGGCATTCAAAGATGCCGCACCAGAAAACCAACCTGACGCACAGTAGAGTTATTGTAAAGCACAATGAACTTGATCTAAATGTGAAATCAAGTCTAATCCCAGATCGGTGAGATACCCACCATCTGGGCTATCAATGATACCTTTATCAAAAAGCCTTTGTGCCGCATCTCGTAAATTTTGCTCCGCACTGCTGTGTATTTTTATGCCTTGATGCATACTCGTTCTTGGAAATTTGGCCAACAAAGTAAGCTCAGCCATCATATCTTGATCAAACGCCATTGCGATCCCCTTATTTTCTTTTAATCTTGTTATAGTTACCGATATAGTGTTTACATAGCGCAATTAAAGCTGCGTTATTTTATAGATTAGCCAACTCTGGGAGTTATGCCATGAAATCACTTGTTTATATATACTTAACTGCTTTATTTTTAACAGCAACTTGCACCTTTGCAGTTGATTCGCATCATGAAAAAGTGACTTTATTAGAAACTCCACAAAGGGTGTGTTGGTATCAAGGTGCACAATACAGCGAAGGCGCACTTATCAAGCAGTTCGATCTGCTTTTTATTTGTAGTCACAAATATGAAAATCAGCCACAAAGCCAATTAGTTTGGCAAAGAGCAAATGAACAAGGACGACCCATCAGGCTAGACCCAGTAAAGACAATCAGGGTAAAATAACGCTTTTGCGTTTGAGTAATTTCATGACACAACAGCCAAACAACCCACTACATGGTGTAAAACTAGAAGACATTATCATAAAGCTAGAGCAAGAACTTGGCTGGCAAGCAATGGGAGAAATAATCAACGTTCGCTGTTTTACACATGATCCTAGTGTTAAATCAAGCTTAAAGTTTCTTCGAAAAACCCCGTGGGCAAGAGAAAAGGTAGAACAGCTTTATCTAGATACATTTCATGGTTTTGTTTGGCCCACTATAAAAAAGTAGCATAAGCAGCCCATCTATTTATTTGTAAAGCGCATTGTATGCGTCAATAATTTTTTCTTTAATTTTTGGTGCTAGTTTTTTGTTACATGCAAAGTAAAGCTGCGCACCAAGATTTGATAACGTATATTTTTTTTCTAAAAGAAGTGTCGCACTTTGAGTTTTACTTTTGTGATCAAATTGAACATCGCTCAGGATCACTAAATCAACCAAGCCTTTTCTGGTTGTGAGTAATTCAAAAACTTTATCAAAACTGGAAATCATAATGAGATGTTGGTCTTCCTCAAAACCATGATCATTTAGATATAAGTGACTAAAGTTTTGTCTTATTACTGCGGTCTTATACTGTTTAACATCATCTAACTTATTAATTGCATAAGAGCGAGATCTTAGCCCATAAAATGACGTAGTAAAGCGACTAATAGGAAATACCCAGTCAAATAGCGCTTCTCTAGGTTCAGAGCGAGCAATAGAAAAAATACAGCTATTAGAATTACGCTGTACCGCATTGTAAGTTACTGACCATTGATTAATGCTAAAGACATAGTCAATTTCTGCTTTGTCTAAAACAGCTTTAACCTTTTCAACTGCCGAACCAATAAACTTTCCATCTTTATTGGTATATTGAAAATCAGGAAACTCCTCTGTCATGATATTAAGCGTATTGGCCTGTGTAGCAACACAAACAAAGCTCAAAACCATAAACCATACTCGCATTCAATAACTACCTGTAACCATGTGAACTAAAAGAAAATATAGCTTATTTGCTATGATTAGCACAGTATTTATACAAAAACGGCAGCGTGATCTCGCTGCCGTTTTATGCGCAATAAGTTACGATTACGCGTTATTCATAGCATCAATTAAAAATGCAGATATCTTTGCACCTTCACGCAACGTTGTTTCTGAGCTTGTCTGCCCGACTAAAGAGCTATCAGTAAACGGCGCTATCTCCATCATATCAGCGCCTGTAATTGGAAATTCCTCACGCAGTGCTCGAAGAATGGTTAGTGCTTCATCTGGTGTCATACCATTGCCCTCAGGTGTGCCAGTTGCAGAAGCAAACTCTTCATCTAACGCATCAATATCAAAACTCACATAAAGTTCATCAACATTGTCTGTTTTTAGTTGCGCTATTACTTGTTTTACAATCGCATCTGCACCTTGTTCACGAATTTCGTGGGCCCAATGTTGCTTAACACCAAACGTTGACTCCCAATGAGCTTTATCTTTACCGCTTGAACGAATACCAAACTGGATCAAGTGGTGAGGGGCTGGTAAAAACTCCAAGATATGTGTACACCATGAACCAAAACACAAATCAATTCCTAACCGTTCCACAAGCAGGTCTGTATGGGCATCAAAATGAATAATAGCAGTACGTTTACCTTCATCTCGCTTAGCTTTAAGGTAGGACTTTGTGAGTGGGTAGCTTATAGAGTGATCACCACCAATACCAAAGATGCCTTTATTTGGGTGTTGCTGATAAAAACCATCACACACATCTTCAGTAATAGATAACGGCGATACGTAATAATCGCTGTTACTATTTTGGTAAAGTGCTTTTTGGCAATTACTTATTGTGGCGTCGTTTAAGTATTTATCATGTAACAAATGCGGAATAACACGCACATCACCAAGATCAAAGGCATTTACCTGAGGATGCTGCTCTATCAGCGTAGAGCGCAGGAACAAGGGTCCCCAATTCGCACCTCTTAAAATACCACCACCACAATCTGAACTGATCCCCAAAATAACTGCTTTATGTTCACTTTGCTCAATATCTGTTAACGACGTTTTCCAAAGCGCATCGACGCCTTCAGTTTGACCATACAATTTAGTTCTCAAGGCGTCTTTTCGTTCTTTTGCTGTATTAACAGTAAATACGCCATCCCCTGGAGGACATAAGCAGTGCTCAAGTTTGTGTATAAATTGTTGTTTTGTAATTGCCATTTAAAACCTCCAAAGATAACGACTCTTGCATAATCATGCGCTGACTAAATTTTTTAACCAAAGTAAGAAAGCAATATTTGCACTTGCTATATCAAATCAAGAATTGGCAAACCAAATAGTTCAAGTAAAAATAAGTCATTTAAAAACATAAGGTTATCTAGAAAATAACGATTAATATAAATGAGTCGCGCAGTGATAAACATGAACTTTCAGGAGGTATAACATGGTCGTTCATAAAGTCAACCACGACGCTGTTAGAGCATTTTAGCGCCGTGGTTTTATATTCACAACAAATGAATAGTTACAGATTACTCATACTCTCTTGGCTTTTTAGTTTTGATAATTGCAATATACCCATGCCAACTGGCATAACTTAGTAAAGGCATAATAATAATAAACCCAGCTGTGCCTGTTAAAAACCCGATTAATACCAGCAGTACAATGAGCATACACCATACCATCATTGCGCTGACGTTTGTTTTAACTGCGTGTATTGAACTTATTACCGCAGTCATAATATCAACTCTTCTCTCCATCATGATCTGTGGCGTAAATGCAGATATGGCAAACACCGCAGCCATAACTATTAGACCAACTATACTACCCAATGTTAAAAAAGCGGACAATTGTTCAAAAGTTGGATTTGCTACATTAGGGTAAAGTGCATGAATAAGTGCTGCCAAACGCATCCAAACTATCATGATTACCATCAACAAAATGGCAAAACCCCACTCTCCTGCTGGGTTGCGAAACATCGATTTTAAGCTATGGCGCAGAGTGGGTTTGTGGCCTTTTTCTAACTCCCAAGCAACATCGTACAGTCCCGCCGCAAAAGCAGGCCCTATTAGCGCAAACGCAACAACAGCAGGTAAAATCACTAAATGGGTGCCAGATTGATACACAAACCACATTATAGTGGCAGGAATGATGGTAAAGACTAAACCGTATATTAGGCTTAACATTGGAGCCCTGGCCATATCTTTAAAGGCCAGTGCCAGCCAATGGAAAGCGGCGAAGGTGTCAATTTTGTTACTTTCAAAACAACGTGCAAATTCATTATTTTTATCGATAGGTGGAGATGCTGGCATAATAAGTCCTCTTATATTGCTACACTTTAGGTTTAGAAGATCACAGCAAAAGATGCAAGTAGACAAACAGTTATGAGCCTTAAATCGGACATCTGTCCTGTACTTTAAGGCCAGTAATAACAAACATTACGCTTTAGATAAAAATAAGGTTTACTATGGATAAGGTATTTCATTTAGGGCTAGATAAAAAAGCACTTAACGGTGCAACTCTGGCGATTGTACCGGGCGATCCTGAACGTGCAAAACGCATAGCTCATAAACTAAGCGACCCTATCTGTTTAGCGCAAACTCGTGAGTTTCATGTTTACAGAGCAACACTGAACAATCAATCTGTTGTAATTTGCTCCACAGGCATTGGCGGCCCATCAACCTCAATTGCTGTCGAAGAACTAGCACAACTAGGTGTGCGTACATTCTTACGTATTGGTACAACGGGTGCTATTCAGCCTCATATAAACGAAGGTGATGTACTCGTGAGCACCGCATCTGTACGATTAGATGGTGCCAGCCAACATTTTGCGCCCCTAAGTTACCCTGCTGTTTCAGACTTTCATTGTACTCAAGCTATGGTTAATGCCTGTGAAGAACTAGATATAGCACACCACGTGGGTATCACAGCATCCAGTGACACCTTTTATCCGGGGCAAGAGCGATACGATACCTACTCTGGTTATGTCAGCAAAGCGTATCAAGGTAGCTGCGAAGAATGGCAAAAGCTAAACGTGATGAACTATGAGATGGAATCTGCCACATTATTTACTATGTGCGCATCTTTAGGGCTAAAAGCAGCTTGCGTTGCGGGTGTACTGGTTAATAGAACTAGGCAAGAGATCCCAACAGTTGATCACGACAAGGTTGAGCATGACTCAGTAGCTGTGGTTATTAAAGCTGCTGAACTACTACTTAAATAAACTCGAATTTATGGCCTCTTATTTAGAGGCCATATGATGGTGCTTATAATTAAGCAAGCTTTGCGGTTACATATTTAGGTTTAATATTTGCGTTATAACTTGCCAATACCGCCTCTGTAACAGCTTGTTGATTTTCAAACCCTTCACTTTGTACCAAAGTAACCTCAACCACATTTGCATGCTCTATCGTCAACCCAGCCAATGCAAGCTGACTTAATGCACTTTGCATCGGAGACAAGCTTGGATTATAAGCCGCATTTTCTGCATACCGACCATAAAATACGCCATGCGTTTGAGTGCATATTTCTACAGCAGCGAAATTCTTTGAATATGGCGCATAAGCATGTTGAAGGTGAGATTGTAACTTGCTGCTTATATCACTAGAGAAGCTTTTTATTGCCACTATATTACTTGCAAGTAATCGTTCAGGGTTGTCTAATTCCTGTGGTCCAAATGAGCTGGGCAGTAACTCAGTTAGCTTAGTATCCAGGGTCGGCAACATAATACTCAACCTCTTTGAAGTTGATAGCTCATTCATAAACTGTCTACAGTAGCCGCAGGGTGCATCAGTAATCGCGATAAAGCTTATTTCTTTAGCCCCATTGAGCCATGCGTTATTGATTGCTGACTGCTCTGCGTGAACGACTAAACTTAATGCTTGATGAGAAAACTCAAGATTAGCGCCCAAATACGCGCTTTGTGTAATTTCATCATAAGCCACTGCGCCCACATTAAAGTGCGAAATTGGCGCTTGAGAGAAGCTAGCTGCAACAGGAAGTAGTGCTTTGAGTAAAGAGTCTAAGCTACAATTTAATTGAGATTGCAACTCACTCAACTGGGCTTTTGAAAAATAACCGCAAGTGCGCTTTGCTTGCTCTTGTAGTTGTTGTAATTGCTGCGGATTAAATACTGCCATCACTAAAACATTATTGATAAATGGCAGCACAGTTTAAGCAGAATCTATAAATTACACAACCATTGCTTTGCAGATTTAAAATTCTCAAAATTTTCGGCATTGACGTTATAACGTTTAGCCTTTTGCAAAAATAGATCATGCATGTAGCCTTCGAAGCCGACCACCCTAGCTACAGTAAAATCCCGTAAACAATGTGCTACTTTTGGCATAAAATCCACAATATCGATAGCAGCAAAACGATGTTCAACGTCACTTAAATCAATTAGAATTTTTGAGCTGTTATGTGCCTTGGCATAATCATTTGCAATTTGGTACACATGCACGACATCTTTTGCACTTACGCAACCGCGCAACGTCATCATAATTAGTGATGTTGTGTCATCGTATGTGATACTTGTAGAGAGTGTTGTCATGGGACCTCAAACATAAAAATAACAAACAAAAAATGTATCTCGTCTGCGTTTACAAAACTATCTGGTATAACCAGTCTGACGATTTTATGTAAATGAGAACCAATGTCAATAATTTTAATCCAAAGCGATGGTGTTTACATATAAAAACCAGTAAAAAGGACTGCTTTTTATTGCTTTCTAGGTACATATTGCGCCGCCTTTTCGCCGTATATACCTTGGAAGTATTTCTCAATTAAGGTTGCCCCCGGTTCTAAGGGGGCAACTCAATAGTAAGAATCACATCACCCAGTATTGCGCATACCCGCTGCAATCCCTGTCATTGTAATCATTAAAGCATTATCAATATCATTACTTTGTCCAGAGCGTGCCCGATTTAATAATTCAACCTGCAACATATTAAGGGGATCAGTGTAAGGGTTTCGCAAGGCAATTGATTCTTTAATCCATGGTTGAGCTGATAATAGTGTTGAATCAGGAGCAAGTCGCTGTACCAAGTCTCGCGCTTGCGCAAGTTCATTTCTCAGCTGATTACCTAAGGGTTTGAGGCTATCCTCGACAAGTCCTTGCTCATAATGTTCACTCAACCAACTATCCGCTTTACAGAACACCATTTCTAACATCTCTAAACGCGTTCTGAAAAATGGCCATTGCTCACTCATGTCTTTTAATGTTTGCTCTGAGTAAGTATCTACGGCAGCTTGTAAGCCCTGTAAAGCACCTAACCATGCAGGTAGCATTAAACGGTTTTGACTCCATGCAAAAATCCAAGGAATTGCGCGAAGACTTTCAACGCCCCCATTGGGGTTGCGCTTAGCAGGGCGAGAGCCTAGGGGCAGTTTTGCTAATTCAACTTCGGGCGTCGCCATTCTAAAGTACGGTACAAATTGTGAATTTTCACGTACGATGCTTCGATAGTGCTCACATGATGCATTACTGATAAGTGCCATTACTTCTTGCCAACTGCTTTGCGGCTGCGGCGGTGGCAGTAAATTACTTTCAATAATCGCGCTGCTATAAATGGCTAAGCTTTGCACTGCAACTTTGGGCAAACCAAACTTAAAACGGATCATTTCACCTTGCTCTGTCACACGCAAACCATTTTTAAGTGACCCTGGTGGTTGCGAGTGCAGCGCTTGGGCAGCAGGTGCCCCACCTCGACCAATTGTACCGCCGCGTCCATGGAACAAAATAAGTTCTATTTCTTGTTGCTCACAAATATCGACCAGTTTTTCCATTGCGCTATATTGTGCCCAACCTGCAGCCATCATACCCGCATCTTTGGCAGAATCTGAGTAGCCGATCATAACAAATTGCTTGCGGTTGATGTGCTGTCGATACCAAGACTGTGCAAACAACTCCGTCATAACATGTGCGCTGCGATTAAGGTCATCAAGCGTTTCAAAAAGTGGTGCGACAGGTAGCTTAAATCTGCAGCCACTTTCTTGTAGTAACAACTCTACGGCTAACACATCCGAAGCATTTTGTGCCATTGAAATAATATAAATACCCAACGCATGTTGATCTTGGTTGGCTATAACCGCAAAGGTATCTAACACCTCTTGCACATTACTACTTGGCTGCCAGTGTTTTGGAATTAGCGGTCGACGTGAGTTTAGCTCAGCGAGTAAAAATGCTTGTTTATCTTGTTCAGACCAATCGGCATATTTGCCAAGCCCCAAGTAACCAGTTAACTCGCTAAACACCTCAGTATGGCGCGCTGAGTCTTGACGAATATCTAGCTTACACAAGTTAACACCAAAGCAGTTTAGCCGGCGGATGACATCTATGAGTAAGCCATTGGCAATTACACCCATATTAACTTCGCAAAGGGAGCGGTAAATCAGCTCCAAAGGTGCTTTTAATTGCGCAACATGCGTTATTTTGTCTTGTTTTTTAGAGGGTTCATTTTTGATTTTATGCTCAAGCGCAAATATGGTTTCACTCACTTGCGACTTCAACAATTTTAATAAGTAACGATAAGGTTCACTTTGTGAACCAACTTGTTCTTTAAGCTCAGCACTGGCGCAATGCATTGATAATTCAGCACTGAGTTTATCTAAATCTCGATAATACAAATCAAGCGCCATCCAACGGCCATGATCCAACACGGTTTGTGTAACTTGTGCTGTTACAAATGGGTTACCGTCTCTATCTCCTCCCATCCAAGAAGTAAACGTAATGGGAGAGAAATCCTCTGGCAGTTTAAGCGCGAGTAACTCTTCACTATAACTATGAAATTGCCTTACAAACTCTGGGACTGCATGCCATAGGCTATTCTCTATCACAGCGAACCCCCACTTAGCTTCATCAAGTGGTGTTGGCCGTTTATCGCGAATGTCGTTGGTATGCCAAGCTTGGCAAATTAATTGCTCAATTCTATCTAATAAGTATTCACTCTGATGATCATCTAACTCATGTAATTCAAGCGCTTTTAAACATTCACTCAGCTCAACATGCTTGCTAATAATAGTACGTCTGGTTACTTCTGTTGGATGCGCAGTTAGTACTAAATCCATTTTTAAATTAGCGATGACTTGGGCCGCCTGATTTAAGTTTATTTGCCCGCTATTTATATGTGATTTAAGCGCCGTTAGCGTGCTTTTTAATGCACTTAACGAGCCATCCGGTGCCCCTTGTTTTGATATGGTATGAAATTGCTCTGCTACATTTGCTAAATTTAAAAAGTGATTAAAGGCACGTGCTACAGGCAATAACTCTTCGTCTGTTAATCCATGAAGTGTATCGATTAGTAACGCTCTGTCTTGTTCATTACCACTGCGTGATGACTTAGACAGCTTGCGAATTTGTTCTACTTTATCGAGTACTTTTTGACCTTGGGCTTGCTTTATTGTTTTTCCTAACAGCTCACCCAACATGCTAACGTTAGTGCGTAACATTTGATATTGCTCAGTCATAATGCATCCTTTGTCGAAATTTTATACTACTCACTATACCGAGATTAAATCGATTTACGAGCGATCTATTTTTGTCTGTTGACCGTAAACTACTGTATCAAAGTTATTATCAGGCGTGACATGAAAATATTTTATGATAGCCATTGCCCTTTATGTGTGGCAGAAATGAACAAATTAAAGCTTCATGATAAAAACAACCAAATCGCGCTGGTCGATTTACATGAAGAAAACTTTAGTTTAAATAACCCAAACATAGATAAAGAGCGTGCACTGACAATACTCCACCTCCAAGACTCGCAAGGTAAAATTTGGTTAGGCCTTGATGCAACATATCAAGCTTGGAAAACAGTAGGGAAACATCGCTGGCTCAAACTCATTCGTATAGTACCTATTCGATGGTTGGCTGATGGCTGCTATATGCTATTTGCAAACAATCGTATGGTAGTCTCAAGGCTATTAATGCCTAATCAATGCAATAAGTTAGGTTGTAAAACAGATGACCGATAATACAATTATTATAATTGGTGCTGGAGGCTCCATCGCAAACGCATTTTTACGCGAGCAACACAATCGCTTTCCAGCGCATAATTTAATTACTATTAGCCGTAATGTGCACGACAAAATAGCTGATAACCATCAGCACTTTCAGTGTGACAATTCTGAGCAACAGATACAGGCAGTCACTCAATCGCTCAGTACAGTCGTTAAGACCGCACAAAGTATTACAGTATTTAATGGTCAGCTGCATAATGAAGCATTCTCGCCAGAAAAACGCCTTGAAGATATCAATGAGCATTATTTAAGCTGGATACTTAAAGCAAACACTATCACCCCTATGTTATGGCTAAAATATATAGGCCAGAGGCTTGGGCCAAAGAGTCGCTGTGTTATTACTTTTTTAAGTGCTCGTGTTGCTAGCATTGACGACAACGAACTCGGTGGATGGTACGCATATAGAGCAAGTAAAGCAGCCCTTAATATGGCAGTTAAAACGGCATCGATAGAGTTAGCGAGGCGAGCCAAGTACTGCAAGTGCGTATTATTTCACCCTGGCACAACCGATACCAATTTATCAAAACCCTTTCAAAAGAACGTTCCTGAAGGGAAATTATTTACTCCCAACTTTGTTGCACAGCAACTAAGTACGTTAATCACTACTCGAGACATTAACGGGCAAGTTGACTACATTGATTGGCAAGGCAAAGCAATCAACTGGTAAAAATCACACAGACTAAAAAGGGTTTACGATGCATTTCGCAACCACTGATATAAATAACCTAGACCAACAAACGCGTGTTCATCTTATTAACTCATTATCGGGTTTTAAAAGTGCCAACTTAATTGGTACCGTTGACGCACAAGGCAAAGAAAATTTATCAATTGTCAGTTCAATCTTTCATTTAGGAGCAAACCCTCCTTTAATTGGCATGATAATGCGCCCTCATAGTGTACCAAGGCATACGCTCGAAAATATATTACAAACAGGCCAGTATACAATTAACCATGTGAACGATGAAATCGTTGAACAAGCACACCAAACATCCGCACGATATGATAAAGACATCTCTGAGTTTTTAGCTGTTGGCTTGAACCCACAGTACAAGCCAAATTCTATCGCTCCTTTTGTAAAAGAGAGCAAATTAAAAATAGCCGTCGAGTTTAAGAGTTCACAAACAATTGAACTGAATCAGACCGAACTAGTTATAGGTCAGATAACAGATATTTACCTTGAAGACGATAGTGCCTATTGCCAAGATGGCTTTTTAGACTTAGAGCGTATCAATACTGTCGCGGTCAGCGGCCTTGACAGGTATCATACAACAACGGCGCTCACACGATTAAGTTATGCAAAGCCTGAAGTTCAAGTACAGACTATTCCAGTCACTACAATGAAAAAATAAAGCGCTTTTTGAAATAACCAGTTTCAGGGCATTATATGAGGCCGTGTTGATCTTTGCTGTGTGTTTTTACAGCTTTCATTCGGCTGTTTTCCCAAGCAGAGCCTGCGCCGCATAGTTATTTTATGCAAATCAGATGATAACGTAGAAAAATCCCCAAATGGAACTACTCAAAGGTTTTAACCAAAAGCTTACACTAGGTTGTCATGGGCTATTAACATAAACTATTATGCAACATAGTCCATTCATAGTATTGAAAGCCTTTGATTTGAAAAATCATACCTCAAAGGTCAACACGCCCTAATGTATGCTTAAAGCGAACGGATAGTTAACCATCGCTGGATTCTTTTCTTGCACTTAGTTCACTATTAATGGTCCAATACATATCATTAATGCGTAGTGAGCGAATGTTTACGTATCTGATAGATACTTTATAAAGCGTTTGATCACCATAACTGACATTGTCAAATTATAGGAGGTGTAACATGTGGCATAAAAAAGTAAGAATTGCCCTATGTGTTGGTATGTTGACATGGGCATTACCCAGTAATGCAAGCTTAGAATCAGGTATTGAAGCGGCAAATGCTGGCCAGTTTGAAGTCGCTTTAAAAGAATTTAGATATTTAGCTGATATGGGTTACGGCCCCGGAATATACGAACTAGCTAAAATGTACCAAGGCGGTCATGGGGTGCCTAAAAACTTGCGAAAAGCTGCACAGCTTTTTCAAGATGCCATAAACACAGGTGTTGCAGATGCGATGTTTTCCTTGGCCGTTATGCATGAACAAGGCCAAGGTGTTAAGCAAGATAAGCAAAAGGCTGTTGAGTTGTATACCAGAGCTGCTAAAAAAAACTTGGCAGCAGCACAATTTAATTTGGGTGTCATGTACACAAATGGCGATGGTGTTATTAAAGATTACTACACTGCTATGGATTGGTACGAGAAAGCTGCGGCCAGTAATTATACTTTAGCACAGTTTAATATGGCGCTGATGTATTACCAAGGGCTGGGTGTTACTAAAAATATTGAAAAGTCATACATTTGGAATAGTATTGCAGAATACAATGGCAATCAAGCCGCATCTAAAAGCCGTGCCTTAGACGAAAAACACCTTTCTCCTTCACAAATTGAACGCGCAACTGAAAGGGCCTCGGCAATTTACTACAAAATACAAGCTCGTGAGTACATTCCTGAGATAAGACCTCGTACTGCAGTATTTTAACCTTATCACTACACACATATAGCCCTTAAATTTGAGGGCTATTCAATTCATCGCTCTTTTAATAACTGAACTGATTTGACTAGACTGGGCACTTTAATAATGAAAAATAGTCCAATTATTGACGTGTAAAGTAACAAAAAGAAAAGTAAAAAGTTATACGGCTGAGATTATAAAAGAAGCTTCGGCATGCGTAACCAAAATACTGGAATAGATGGCGACAAAAAACGTAGAAACTAGTCTCATGAATTTTAAGCTAAAGCAGCATTGGCTGCAGCTAAAGGAGATAAGGCCGTTTGAAAGTGTTATTTAAACTCGGCAGTTACACAAAATCTATTACAGGTCCAATTTAGAAAAGCTTTATACTGCTAATGAAGATCTATCGCCAGTAGAGTATGAAAAATTCATTAGGAAAAATATCCTGCTCGAGTTAACCCGTTCATGGGCATAAACTTTGCTGGGTTCGTACAACCTCAACCCCCTTTTACCTCTAGTTGGTCTGGCTTTAGAATCAAAATAAAAAGCCCTATTACAACGCAATAGGGCTTTTTTATTAAGAAGCTATTAACTATTATTAAAAGCGATAGCTAATTATTGCAGAGATCTCGTCGATATCATTTACCGAGATAAAGTAATGACTATAATCAACACCAAACTTAATGGAATCAGTTAAGCTATAATGTATCCCTGTGCCAATATAGCCACTTAGTCCATTCTGCTTGTGGTGAATATTAGCCTGGCCATTAAGCAAGCTATTAATTTCAGATTTCCAATCAAACACACCAATAAATAGCTTACCCGTTACTTTTTTCACTAAATCAGTGCCATAGCCCACTTGTAACGCACCACCCTCTGGTAAAACTGGTGCTCGTTTCGATAATTCATTATGCATTTCATCAAGGTTTACAGTCTCCCCTTTGAAGTCAGCTCGTCCCTTACCTAAATTTAAATACCGAACGCCAACATCCCAATGTGGTGCAAATTGATAGAATGCCCCGATTGACCAGCTATTACTCTTATCATCAAGGTAAGTATTAGCAAGTGTATCGTTCGCAACTGTGCTGTCTGCTAAAGCCGTCCCCACGGAGCCATTCACCTTCCACTCACCTGCCAACGTTGAAGTACTTACTAAACTCACCGTGCTAGCTAAAGCAAATGCTAGCAAAGCAGTTTTACTACGGCGAATGAACAGTGCCGAAACTAGCAATAAGCTCAATACACCCATGCTACCCGAAGAACGGTTTTCAACCTTACTCGTAGTCTTACCATTTGTCTGCAACGTGACAGTCACACTCACTTCACCTTCAGCGGTCGCACCATGCTCATCACTCATTACATAATAAAGAAGATCTACCCCTTCAAATCCACTTGCTGGTAAATAATGTAGTACATTGTTTTGTACTTCTACCGAACCATGTGTTGCAGATGCTGAAACAAGGGTAAGCGCAGAGCCTTCAGGATCCAAATCGTTGGCCAATACATCTATTTTCAGCATATTACCAGTGCTACTGGCACTGTCATTTTTGGTGATAGGTGCTTGGTTATTTACAATTGAAACAGCCACGGTGCTTTGTGCTGTCCCCCCCTCACTATCGGTAATACCATATTGAATTGTCGCAACCCCTAAGAACATTTTAGGTGCACTATAGCTGAGCTGATTATTAATGACCGATACTTGTCCAAAGTCTACCGACGCACTAATAAGTGTCAGTGTATTACCATCTTCATCGGTATCATTGGCCAATACATCAATCGTCTCGCTCTGACCAGATAATACCGTTACGGTATCGCTGTTTGCGATAGGTAAAATGTTATTTGATACGGTTACTGCAACACCACCTGGGTCAACCACGGTACCATTAGCGATTCCATCATCATCGTTAGGACCACCATCTTTGATTTGTAGTTGCACACAGTAATCCCCTTCAACCATTCCAGCCGTCCATTGCGCATCTCCAGGAGGGGGACAAAAACCTAATTCACCACGAGCAGAAAGTACTTTATTATTTTCATCAATTACAAAGTTACTCCACTGTCCGTCGTTAAATTTACGATATACTGCATTGCTGGGAATCGGTTTACGCTGAGGGATGACCACTCGGTAAATATCCCCTTCTTTTGGTAGGCCCACAGCAACATAATCAAAGATACCACCAATGTTTGTCGCCTCATGATCAACCGGTATCTCTGATGCGTTAAGTTGTGCCCCACCAGTTTGATTTTGCGCAACCGTTACTCCTTTACGTAAACAAACACCTGGCTCACCCTCTACTAAATACTGCGACGATTCGCTAACTTGCTGTGGTAACACGTTACAAGCGTCAATATTGTCAAGATAGTCAGGGATACCATCATTGTCAGAATCTTGATAGCCCTCTTCACTATCTGGTATTAAATCACCATCACTATCAATATCCGATGATAAGGCAGCAAGTGACTCCACTACCTCAATAAACACTTCACCTCTGGTTGATAAACTCGGTGACGCATTATCAGAGGCAATGACCTCCACTTTGTAAATCCCATTTGGCAATACCTGTGGATTGAACGTAAACACGTTCGTTGTAGAGGAATTGTTTTCAAATTCCACTGGCGCATGCCATACAACACTAACTTGGTCATTTGAATTTACGTCTGACACTTGTGCCGTAATTGAAACCTGTGCATCCGTCGCAGTGACTAAGCTACGCTCTTCACCATTTTGCGTAACAATAGTGCGAACTGTCGGTGCAACGTTTTGCTCAACAATGGTAATTGTCGTCGTTGAATTAGCGCCAACATTAAGTTCATCACCTAATATAACCTCAATAGTTTCATTGTTTTCAACTTCACTGTCTGCAAAGACGGTGAATTCAATACTGGCCTGCGTACCTGAGGTAATAACAAACTCACCCGATTGTAAATCGTGATCTGCCATATCTGCACTGCCCAAAACAGAATATGGGATCGTCACAGGATAACTTGGTGCAGTACCGTTTAAGTATACTTCCAGACGATAAGTTTTATCTTCACTTACCTTGCTATCTTTTTGAATTGATACCAATGGATTTACATTTATTTCTTGGCTTGCAACCACTTGCTGACCTTGCCCGTCTTTTGCCTGCCAATAAACAGTATGACGACCGGGTGCAAATATTGGTTGGCCAGAAGCTAAAGACACTGGTAACGCGTTCCCATCGCTATCAGTTGCAATCGCAGTGCCTAAATCAACTTTAGTGAATAAGCCTGTTGCATTAACCGTGATTGATTGTGGGGCAGTAATGGTTGGCCTTCTTACATTTGAAAGGGAAGCATCAATGGAAATTTCAGCAATCGCTTCATCACGGCCTTTATAAAGGTCTTCGACAAGATATGTCACCACAGCCTGACCCTTTGTCATATCTGCCACTTGCAGATTAAGTACATCACCGTCAATTGTTATACTACCAATAGATGTTTTTGCACCCACAATACGTAAGGCATCACCGTCAAGGTCGGTATCATTATCCAAAACAGTTAAAGAGTATTGGCCCGTTGCGTTTGATGTAAATGTGTAACTATCATCAACTGCAACTGGCAAATCATTGACCGAAGTCACTGTCATCGTAACTGTGGCAGCCTCTGAACTCAGCTCATCATCGCTCGCAATAAAGCTAAATGAGTCAGTACCATTAAACTGAGGTGAAGGGGTATATGTGAAGATGTCATTTTGGACCGCAATTTGCCCATGTTGCGGCTGATTTTGCAGTTGAATCGTTAATGCATCGCCATCAATATCACTGATGTTCGCAACAAAGCTAACCGTGCCATCTTCTTTCACCGTTTGTTGCATATTGTTAGCAACCGGTGCAGCATTAACCGCGAGCACGTCTATCGAAAACGCGGCTAAACTATCACTCGACTCGCCATCGCTCACACTGATCACTATGTTACTAAAGCGGCCTACATTATCTCGCTCTGGGGTACCAGTTAACAAGCCTGTTTCAGTATCAAACGTTGCCCAATTAGGCTCATTGCTAATCGCGAATGTGAGTGTGAGTGAGTCAACATCCGAAGCCGCTGGTGCAAAGCTATAAACTTGATCTTGCTGCACTGTTAATATTGGGGTGCCTGAAATAACCGGTGCATCATTCACTGCATTAACCAATATCGCAAACGGTGCCAAGCTAGCTTCTGTATTGCCATCTGTGACCGTGATCTCAATACCGTCATAACTTCCAGCGAGCCCCTCCGTTGGGGTTCCTGTTAACTCGCCTGTAGTGGCATCAAAATCTGCCCAAGTTGGTTGGTTTTGGATAGAAAAAGTGAGCGTATCTCCTTCTATATCACTCGCTCTAGGCGTAAATCGATAAACTTGATCTTCATCTACTGATGTTGACGGTGTACCTGAAATAACTGGCCTATCATTCACTGAATCTACGATAATATTCACCTTAGCTGGATTAGAAACCAACCCTTCAGCGTCTTTTACCGTGTAAGTGAAACTATCTTCACCAAAAAAGTCTCCTTTCGATGTATAAACAATTGCACCTGTAGCTATCACTTTCGCTGTACCATTGCGTGGCTGTGTAACCATGGTCACCGAGTTTGGAGCTAGCTCACTGTCTACATCAACGTCATTACCTAGCACGTTGATTTCTATGCTGCCATCTTCTTTGATTTGCGCTGTATTATCTTTTGCAACCGGTGCATCATTAACCGCCTTGATTTCAACTTCAACGGTTGCAGGCAATGAGCGCAGGCCTTCACTATCAGCAACCGTGTAAGTAAAACTTAACTTACCGTTTTTATCTTGTTTGGGCATAATGGCCAATACGCCGTCATCACCAACCGTGGCGGTTGCTAAATCATAATCACCATTGTTCTGTAAACTAATGCTAGACGCTGCAAAATTTGTATCTTCAATGTCTTGGTCATTGCTTAAAATGGCGAGAGTTACCCCTTCATCTTCATTCGTAGTCACTGAGTCATCACCAACCACAGGAAGGTCATTGACCGCACCTATGTTAATAGAAACCGTTGCTTCATTTGACTCAACACCGTCACCATCTGCAATTACATATTTAAAACTGTCTTCTTTGTTTTCGTTCGCATTAGGCGTGTAAATAAAGGTACCCGCTGCTTGATCGATAGACACTTTACCTTTCGTTGGAGCTTGTGTAATGCGGATATCTTTGGTTGGTTTACCGTCTTCAGCATCGGTTGCTTTATCTCTGACCGCAAGCTCTTCTGATGCCGTATCCTCTGAAATATTGACAGTAAAATCGGCTGCTCTTGGGGCATCGTTTACGGCTTTAATTTTAACCTGTACTGTCGCTTCTTTTGAAACCGCTTGTGTGGAGTCTTTTACTGTATAAGTAAAGCTGTCATCTCCATTTTCATTTTCATTCGCCGTATATACAACGACCCCATTTTCAATACTTACTGTACCTTTACTAGGCTGCTTTACAATCGTCAGCGATGATTCAACCATGTTATTTTCTGGATCTGAATCATTTACCAGTAAATTTACCTTTTCTGATGATGTGTCTTCTGTGAGCTCTATTAGATCATCGACAACATTGGGGGCATCTTCAACGGCTTCTACCTTAATCGTCGCTGTATACTTCGCTGACTCAGCTTTCGCTTTGTCTTGATAATAGAATGTAAAGCTGTCTTGATGATTTTCACTACCGCCATGAGTATACTCATAACTACCATCTACATTTAATGTTAAAGTACCATAACTTGGCCTAGTATCGAGCAATACAATTAGGCGGTCTTCAAAGCCTAAGTCGTCATCCTTTGCATTTACCATTAAGCCATTTTCTAAATCTACTTTTAAAGCCTCACCTTCTTTTACTGAAAGCTCAACATCATTGCCCGTTGGCGCGTCGTTGGTATTTTCAACCGTTACAGTGAAAGCAGGTAATGATGTCGCTGCTTCGTCGCTGTCGGTGACCGTGATCACAATCCCTTGGGTACTACCAACACTACCGTTGTTAGGCGTACCTGACAATTCACCTGTTTGTGCATTAAACGATGCCCAGTCTGGCTTATTGGCAATACTGAATGTATGTGTGTCATCCTTATCCACATCATTAAAAGTGGGTTTAAAACGATAAGCAGCATCTTCTTTCACTGACGTTACAGGAGTGCCTGAAATCGTAGGCACGTCATTGGTATTTTCAACCGTTAATGAGAAAGCGGGCAATGATGTCGCGGCTTCGTCGCTGTCTGTGACCATGATCACAACTCCTTGTGTACTACCAACATTATCATTGTTTGGCGTACCTGATAATTCACCTGTTTGTGTATTAAACGTTGCCCAATCTGGCTTATTGACAATACTGAATGTGTGTGTGTCATCCTTATCCACATCATTAAAAGTGGGTTTAAAACGATAAGCAGCATCTTCTTTCACTGACGTTGCAGGAGACCCTGAAATCGTTGGCGCGTCGTTGGTATTTTCAACCGTTAAAGTGAAAGCAGGTAATGATGTCGCTGCTTCGTCGCTGTCGGTGACCGTGATCACAATCCCTTGGGTACTACCAACACTATCGTTGTTAGGCGTACCTGACAATTCACCTGTTTGTGCATTAAACGTTGTCCAATTTGGCTTATTGACAATACTGAATGTGTGTGTGTCACCCTTATCTACATCATTAAAAGTGGGTTTAAAACGATAAGCAGCATCTTCTTTCACTGACGTTGCAGGAGTGCCTGAAATCGTTGGCGCGTCGTTGGTATTTTCAACCGTTAATGAGAAAGCGGGCAATGATGTCGCGGCTTCGTCGCTGTCTGTGACCGTGATCACAATTCCTTGTGTACTACCAACATTATCATTGTTTGGCGTACCTGATAATTCACCTGTTTGTGTATTAAACGTTGCCCAATCTGGCTTATTGACAATACTGAATGTGTGTGTGTCATCCTTATCCACATCATTAAAAGTGGGTTTAAAACGATAAGCAGCATCTTCTTTCACTGACGTTGCAGGAGTGCCTGAAATCGTAGGCACATCATTGGTATTTTCAACCGTTAATGAGAAAGCGGGCAATGATGCTTTTGCAGTAAATAAGTCACTGACTGAGATCACAATTCCCGAGGTACTCCCGACATAACTATTGGTAGGTGTACCCGATAATTCACCTGTGGCTGTATTGAAAACTGCCCAAGTTGGCTTATTAACAATACTGAATTTGAGTGTGTCATCCTTATCTACATCATAAAAGTTGGGTTTAAAGCTATATGCCACATCTTCTTTCACTGAGGTGGCTGGAGTGCCTGAAATCGTAGGCGCATCATTGATGTTAATTGCACTAATGGTAAAGCATTGCTCTGTGCTTTCACTCGCAGTACCATCGGAAGCCGTTAAGCAAACGGGAAAACCTACTGTGTTACCAGGTTGAACGAGTATATCTATATTGCTTGGGGTGCCCGTTAACATCGCCCCTATAGACAGGCTATAAACGTCAGCCCCGTCCCCTGAATCATCCACCCAACCAAGCGTTCCTTCTGAGGACAAGACCATACCCCAAACATTCCCTCTGGTTGAAATGTTTATTACCTTGGTTAAGTCTGTCGCTAAGAGCTTCTTAACTCCCGTGCCAAAGGTACCAAAATAGAGGTTATCATTCGCATCTACTATGATGTCTGTTATCACTTCTACACTTTCATCATTAGAAAAATCCGCCACCACAACTGGCAGCTCCTCACCACCATCATATTTATAAATTTTTTCTTCATTGAAACCCGCAATAAATAAATTATTGTTTGAATCAAACCCGAGACCAGATGGACTTGATACTTTGGTGTACTCACTCACCTCGTGAGTGGCCATATCTATCTTTGATATCTGCCCCTTGAGGTGCTGGCTAACATACATAGCTCCGTTTTTTACAACCATAAAAAAAGGGGAATCAATATCTACGAAAGTCTGTTCACCTTCATTTGGATCACTTAGCTCTACACGGGTTATTTTATTAAGGTCAAAGTAAGCAATATATAAATACCCATCATGCACCAGTATCGCATACTTAGCATCCTTATTAACCGTTGCGAACGATGACGTGTCTCCATTAGGGGCAATTTTCAAAATTCCCGAACTAAAGGCTTCTGCAACATAAGTATTCCCTTGTTCATCACGTGCAATACCAGCTGACGACTTAATCCCCTCAGCAATCATGTTTGGCTGGGTGCTGCCAGCCTCGAACTTAAGCCAGCTTGGTAAGCTTGTTCCCTCTTTTACTGCAAAAGTAATGGGGTCATGGTTAGCGTCTATGGCCTGCACATTATAAGAGTACAATTGATCTTGCTTGGCACTCAGAACAGGCGTTGAAGTAAACACCGGCGACGCAAGTTCATTTACTACGTCTGTGATAGTGACAGTCACTTGCTGTATGTCGTGTCCATTAAACTTATCATCAGCACGTACGTCTACCAAATAGCTATTATTACCATCACTATCTGTTGGGGCTTCAAAATCAGGTGCGCTTTTAAAGGTTAAATTTCCTGCGCTATCTAACTGAAACTTCTCTGAGTCTTTACCCGCCACTAAGCTATACGACACAGTATCATTTACATCAACATCAGTGGCAGCGACTTGCGTCACTGCGGTGAGGTTCTCGTTTATATTAATGCTGGCCATATCACCACCAGAATTTGAGGTAATAACAGGGCTATCGTTGGTGTTTGTTGCGGTAATCGTAAAACACTGCTCAGAATTCGCGGTACTATCAGCAGCAGTTAAACAAACGGGATAATCCACTGTATTACCGGATTGAACGGGTATATCTATGTTGCTTGGTGTGCCCGTTAGCACCGCCCCCGTAGATAGGCTATAAACTTTACCCTCGTCATTTGCCGCCCAACCAAGTACCCCTTCCGATGACAGGGTCATACTCCAAACGTTCCCTGTGGTTGTAATGTTTAATACCTTGGTTAAGTCTGTCGCTAAGAGCTTTTTAACTCCGGTACCATAGGTACTAATATAGAGGTTATCATTCGCATCGACTTTGATATCAGATATAGATCTTACATTTCCATCATTAGAAAAATCAGCTACTTTAACTGACTGGCCCCCAACACCACCATATTTATAAATACTCCGTTCACCGTAGCTCGCAATAAATAAGTTGTTTTTTGAATCAAAGCCGAGACCAAATGGCCTTGTTAGTGTGGTGTAGGTACTCACAGCTTGAGTGGCCATATCTATCTTCGAGATCTTATTCTCACGATACTGGGCAACATACATAGCCCCGTCTTTAACGGTCATAGAAAGAGGGCCTGAAAGGCTTGTAAAGTTCCGCTCACCTTGTTGTGGGTTACTCAGTTCAATCCGCGTTATTTTTCCTAGATCATAGTAAGAAATATATAAATACCCATCATGCACCAGTAACCCGAATTTCCTGGACGTTTCAACCGTTGCGAATGGTGACTTAACTCTATTAGGGGCAATCTTGAAAATGCTCGAACCATTAAGTTCTGCAACATAGGTATTCCCTTGTTCATCACGCCCAGCACCACCAGGCGAAATAATACCTTTAGCAATCAAGTTTGGCTGGGTGCTACCAACCCCGAGCTTAAGCCAACTAGGTAAGCTTGTTCCCTCTTTTACCGCAAAAATAATAGGGTCGTCGTCAGCGTCTATAGCTTGCACGCTATAAGAGTACAATTGATCTTGCTCGGCACTTGTGACTGGGTTGGAAGTAAAATTAGGTGCGACTTGCGCAATGGCATTGTTTGACTGGCTTAGCAATAGCCCTGACAACACCAAAGTTAGAAGTGCATGTTGTTTGCGCTTGTTTGAGCGCCGACTTTGAATAAATAAGCCCAATAAATCTGGAATCGCACGGCCCTTGAGCGATAATTTCATTTCAATTCACCTACTAAAAAACTGATTATTCTTAACCGATTAATTAGACGTAGATGAATAGCATTTATTACACTAAAATATACAATACATAATATACAATAAAACCAAAGGCACAAGTCTCACGCTTTCTCTTTCATGAGTGTGGTCTTATTACTCTATCGTTATCACTATTCTATCTAACATCGACATAACCTGAACTTGGATATAGATCGAACTAAATACCAACAAAAAGCTAAACTCGTTAGACAGAACTCACACTGTTGACATTAATGCAAAACTGTACCATAAAAGAAAACATTAGTAAATTACTGTAAGTTACAAAAAAAGAGCTTATCAAGGTAATTTTGCACATACCCCCTATTATTTACAGAATTAATAAAAACCATCACTTCATAAGTGATAAAATACTTTTAAAAACAAGTTTTTCATAGGTTTACATAGTGAATAATTTATTATCAATCATAGGTTTCATTTGCAAAAAAAAATTACATATGAAATCCACATTAACTTTCATCATTAGAGTTTAAAAAAATCAAATTCAATTAATTGAAATTATAAAGAATAAAATTAAATCAATAAAAAAGAAACTTAAAAGGTAAAAAGTAAAAGTGTACTTTTTAAGTTTTCAAATAAAAAATACAGCAAACCATTAAAAATACCTATTTAAAGAAATCTAGAGAGTATATATCCACTCATAGCTTAGAAAATCTATACAGAAAAAATGCCTGTTGATAGAAGAAATGGTGGCAAACGCCTTTTCCACTAATAGCACTGAAGATAGTCAATGTTATGTAAATATTACTATTTGACACTCACAAAGCTGAACCAATTTATTGCGTAAGTCGGCTAAAACGCAATGTTTATTTCTAAAAATTTACGGTTAATCGGTCAAAAGTAAAGGCTTAATTATTAAACATTGGATGTCTCAGGCATTGCAGAGTAGTTCTCGAAATGGCCCAAATCAACCACTTTTGGGACAAGCACCAGCTGTCGAGCTGTCGAGCTGTCGAGCTGTTAAAAGTAAAAATTTGAATTGAGTTATCAACATTATATAACCTGAACCCTTTAAAAGACTGTTTGGGTCTGAAGTTGCATAAACTACTCAACAGAGAAGTTATGAAGGTGCTAATACATCATAGGTCAGAGTTAACCCCTCAATTTGAGCCCGTATATAAGCTAGCATTAATTTATTTTAACTCTTTCATTTAGCATTTGCAGGGAGTCAATGTAAGACCCTAACGACTGGCTTGAAAAGTGCGTAAAAACATTGACGCGACTACCCTAGGTTGAGCTCCTCAAAATGATTAAGCTTATTCTCGGGTTGGTATTACTCAGCTTTTTGGAATAAAAAGAAGCCTTCACTGACTGATGGCCCGAAAATGTGGGCGCAATGTATATGCGCACTTAAATCTAAAGAAATAGCTCTAGGCGAGCACCTTTTTGATATTACGTTTATATAAATGAATGTACGCACACAAGGTTGAGTCGGCACGTACAAAGAAGCTTAGTTACAGTGCTCCTCAAAAGAAACAAGCTTTTTCCTTAAAAGAACAACTTTTTAACCAACTTAATCAATAGGCTAGATTGCTTAAACATCATGTGAGTACGCAACTTAGTTTTACCATTGCTGTGTAGAATACTCTTTGCGTGACTAAACGTTATAAAGCCTTCTTTGCCATGATATTGCCCCATACCTGAATGACCTACCCCACCGAACGGTAAATCTTCGACAGTTACCTGCAACACGGTCTCATTAATCGCAAGGGTTCCAGTGCGTAATGTCGTACTCACTTTGTCAATTAAGGCCTTATCATTACTGAATAAATAAGTTGCTAACGGCCTTTCGTGCAGCTCAATATGTTGAAGTGCCTCGTCAATATTATTAACCACTACAATAGGTAAAATGGGACCAAAAATTTCATTTTGCATCACTTGCATTGAAGCACTTGGGTTTATAACTAGATGCAAACCCATTCGTTGGTCTGGGTAATCGTCTTTCATCAATGGCCATATTGTGGCCCCATTACTTTTCGCATCCGTTAATGCCTCTAGTAATCGTGAGAACTGTTTTTGATTGATGATACTCGATAACTTTTTATCATTTTCTTGCAGTTTGTAAGTTGCTGTATATTGTGCTTTTAATTGTTTAATTAGGGCTTCCGATTGAGCCTTAGTGACTAACACATAGTCAGGCGCCACGCATATTTGGCCACAATTTAGCAACTTGCCAAATAAAATACTCTTTGCCGCATGCGTTAGATCAGCATCGTCTGCGACGAGAACAGGAGACTTCCCACCAAGCTCCAGTGTTACAGGTACTAAATTTTGCGCGGCACTGGCCATTACTTTTTTGCCGACTTCAGTCGCCCCAGTAAAGAACAGATGATCGAACTTCAACTGTGAAAATGCGCTAGCTACGTGGTGATCTCCTTCAACAATCGTACAATGCTCAAGCAAATGAGCAAATACCTTTTTAATCACCTGATTGACTTCAGGGGTAAACTCACTGAGTTTTAGCATGACCCTATTGCCTGCTGCAAATGCAGTAGCAACGGGTAGCAAAGCAAGTTGTATTGGATAGTTCCAAGGCGCAATTACGCCAACAACCCCTTTTGGAGTGTACTGAACACTCGCTTTAGAGGGCCATAACAGCAGACCTGATGCTCTTTTTTGCGGCTTCATCCACGATTTTAGTTGCGCTTGCATGTAATCTAATGCACTAATGGTAGGTATAATATCCCCAAACACAGAGTCAAACTCGGTTCGACCATTAAAGTCTCTATCAGCTGCAGCAACGAGATCAGCTTGGTGCTCAATCAAAGCATGTTTGAGCGTGTTCAGCAAATCGCGCCGAGAAGATAAATCCATATAAGGATGCTGTGTAAAAGCCAATTGCATCGCCATCAGCTGCTTATTCAGTTCTGAAATTGATTCAACTTGCATAAGTTTAGATATCCTTTTTCGTTATTAGGGCACTCGATAAAGCAACTAGGTAAGAAGAACAATCATATCTTGGCTTCTCAGAAGCCAAATAGCCAACCACCCACAGTCATCGTTAGCATTGTTATCAATAATATCGCAATGATGTTCATAGCAAAACCCGCTTTAATCATATCTTTAATTTTTAGCTCTCCAGAACCAAACACAATGGCGTTAGGTGGCGTTGCCACAGGCATCATAAATGCACAACTGGCAGCTATAGCGGCTGGTATCACCCAAATTAATGGTGTACCTGCCACTTGTTCGGCTATCGGTCCAAGTAAAGGCAAAAAACCAGCTGCTGTTGCGGTGTTGCTGGTAAGCTCAGTCAAAAAGCAAATTAATGCTGCAACAAGCAAGACACCAACCACAATAGGCACTAATGACGCACCAGAGAGTGAATTAGCAATATAACCGGCCAATCCTGAGCCTTTGATTTGAGAGGCTAACGTTAATCCACCGCCAAATAATAGTAGTATTCCCCAAGGTAACTGGTTAGCAGATTGCCAATCCATAATACGCTGATGTGGCTTACCCGATGGTAATACAAATAACAGTATAGATGCAGCGATAGCAATCCCCGTATCAGTAATATCAAGTCCAGACCACAATGCTAAATATGGCCTTAATATCCAACTTACCGCGGCAAACAAAAATACCACAAAGACATTTTTCTCCGCTAAGGACATTTTGCCCAATGAGTTAAGCTGATTGGCAAAAAGCGCGGCTAAGTCTACTTCACTAGAGGTTGTTTTGACCTTAAACGCAAAGCGCGTTAACCACACCCAACTCAGTATAATCATGAGCATACTAAAAGGCACAGCCAATACCATCCACTGTGCAAAACCAATCTTAATCTGGTGATTTTCCCATAAGTAGGCAGCCATTAAAGCATTTGGTGCAGTGCCTATAATAGTGCCCACCCCTCCAATACTTGCACTATAAGCGATTGCTAAAAGTAATGCTTTACCATAGTTGTCGCAGTTGCTTTTGTTTTCCTGTAAAACGTGGATCACAGAAAGTGCAATCGGCAACATCATCAGCGTCGTTGCTGTGTTGTTAATCCACATAGATAAAAAACCACTTACCAACATCATGGCTAAAATCTGTATGCGCGCATTGTTACCACAGCGCAACATAGTATGTAATGCAATCCGTTTGTGTAACTGCCACTTTTCCATAGCAATCGAAATCAAAAAGCCGCCAAGAAACAAAAATATCAATGGGTGGGCATATAAGCTTGAAGCAGATTTAATATCATTAATACCCGCAAGTGGTATTGCGAGTAATGGTACTAATGAAGTAACAGGAATAGGAACAACCTCACTAACCCACCAAATCGCAAGCCAAATTGCCAAGCCAGCGGTACGCCATGCTTGCGGGCTTAAGTCAGTCGGTGCTTGTGTTAAACACGTGAGTAAAAATATGCTAGGTGCTAAGAAGAGCAAAAAGTGATTTGTATTAGAGTTATTATTTTCTTTCATATAGATAGCCAAAAGACAGTTAATGGCACAAGTTTATTAGAACATTTTGCAAAGAGTATGAAGGAGTGTTTCGCTAACAACAAGGATAAAAGTGAATAAATCGTTAAGTAAAATCAGAGCAATCGTAAGTTCCAATTTTACTTAACTATTACTTGGTCACTATTGCGCATTAATAGTCAGTGTAACACCACTACTATTACTATAACCTTTAAGGCCAATATACCAAGTGCCTGACTCAGGAGAGTCAAAACTACAAGACTCTACGTTACCATTTTTATAAGGACGACAATCATGTATTGTGTCTGATACGTCACTTGCATGCTTCACATACAGGTCGACATCACCTGTACCACCAGATATCGCCACTGTTAAGTTTGCATATCCGGCATCTAAACCCTGCTCAAAGCGAACCCAATCACCACGACTTACATTCAAGTTACTTTCTTGGCGATTAATGGGGGTCGGACCTTGCCCTGCAGTTTGATAACTTCCAGTTAAACTCACACCGCTTATCTGGTTCCACGCTTCAACCATCACATGATAAGTACCCACTTGGGCATTTGCGATATCGCAGCGCTCATTACTTGTTGACGTGGTACTTTTACAATCATACATATCGAGAGTAGGCTTAGAGCCAAGTTTAACATACAAATCTGCATCACCTGTTCCACCTGCAGTTGTAAAATTAAGCCCTAAACTATTTACAGGTACTTCTAGCGTGTAAAACAATTGCTGTTTAGACGTACCTGAAATGCCCGTTTTGGCTATGCCGTTCTCTAGTTTATTATCTGGTACAGGGTCGATAGTACCTGCATCTTTTGCAAGCTCTGCCAAGTAAGTGACGGCCAACTTTGCAAATTTACTAGAATGATTAGCATCAAATTCAGTATCATTGACGGTATGAATTTTTCTATTAACATCAGACATCGCTGATTCAAATGGCATAGATGCCGCATAACCTTGCTGATACCAAGATGCATGATCGGAGCAGCCATACCCACATTGATCATAGCCATAGCTTATCGACGGTAAATAAGTATCAATAAGCTGACCTAAAAATTGGTTTTGCGCGCCATTAGTGTAATCAGTCATCATCACAATATCTTGTGTACTGCCATTTCTTCCCGACATATCAAACTGCACCATACCAACCACGTTTTTATTCTGCGATTTATATGCTTGAGCGATAGCCTTTGAACCTCGAAGTCCGACTTCTTCAGCCGCATAGCCCATAATTTGAATGGTACGCTTTGGCTTAAAATCACTGGCTACAACTGCACGCAATGCCTCTGTTAACACGGCAATACCTGATGCATTATCATCTGCTCCAGGGGCCCTTCCTGCACTTGGGTTTGACGAATTGATTGAATCCAAATGACCGCCAATAACAACTATTTCATCCGCTTTTTCACTTCCAGCAATAGTAACTACAACTGATGACTGCGACCAGCTATGATTATAATAATCGACGCTAATGTCACTGCGAGACGCGCTTAGCTGCTGCCAGTGGCCTTTTATCCATTGCGCCGCGTCAACGCCTGTTTGCTGCGTATAGTAACGGTTATGAAAAGCACTTAGCGTATTAACCGTATTAGTTAAGTTGTTGGCTGAAATGTAACCTAGCAAACTGTTAACTCGCTCAGGGTTATCAATTGTATAAGCAACGAGTTGTGGGCTAATATCTCCCTTTTGCACATCAGCAAGCTGCGCCAAATATTGCTGAGCTTCTTGATAAGAGCTGTGAGCCACAAAGCCACCACAGCGATGGTAATTATCATGCATAAATGCACTCAATTTCCCTACCATCCCCTCATCAACTTGCATTAGGGTGGCATTTTCTTGAGCACTGGTTTGTGTATTTAACAATACTCCACTTATCATATTTTTTAGTTGATAATGCTTTGCTGCATGAGGGCCAATGGTTACCCAGATTTTTTCGTCTGCTGGCACATTCGCCGTCACCACAAAACTTGCAAGTAAACTTGCTCCCACTAAGGGCAATTTTATTGCTATGTTCATGTTGTATCCTTTACTGTTGCATAAAAAAAGGGAGCAAATGCTCCCTTAAACGCAGATTAATTTGCTTTAATATTAAGCGTTACGCCACTTGCTGCATTGTAGCCGCGCAAGTCTATGTGCCAAGTGCCTGCTTGCGGGTTAGCAATCGTGCAAGTTTCGCTATTGCCACTTCTATACGGACGACATTCATAACTGGTCGTAGTTGATGCAGAACCAAAGTTAACATATAAGTCCGCATCCCCCGTTCCACCTGAAATAGTGACATCTAATGAAGAATAACCTGCGGTTAATTCTTGAGTAAAACGCGCCCAGTCATTGCGTGCAACTGAGATATTCGCTTCTGTGCGGTCAACTGGAGTTGGGCCGCCCGTATCAGTAGAAAAACTACCGGTTAACGTCACTGCGGAAATTTGATTCCAAGCCTCTACCATTACAAAGTAAGTGCCAGCTTGCACACTGTTAATCGCGCAGCTTTCAGTTGATGACGAACTAGTGCTTTTACAATCAAATGTTTCAAGTGAGGGTCTTGAACCAAACTGTACATACAGATCTGCGTCTCCCGTGCCACCAGTAGTTGCAAAATTCAAGTTAGTGGCACCGGCAGGAACATTCAGTACAAAGAACTGCTGCGCTTTTGCTGCACCTGAGATGCCAGAACGAGGCACACCGTTGAAAATTTCTTCATCTGTGATTGGGCCACCACAATTACCACCAGGGCTTGCGCTTGAAGTAACACCAACCGCCGCTAAAGCAGCTTTAACATCATCCGTATCAAAACCAAGATCACATGCTGCATCAATAGCGCCGTTACCCGCTAAATCCCAATTAGTACTTGCTGTCCAATATTCTTGGTTGGCTTTAGCCATAACTAAGAACGCTTTTTTAGTATCCCAGCCCGCAGTCGTAGCTAGATTATAAAACGCTTTATTAAATACGCCTGAGCTGTGATGCACATCCATACCAGAGGTATAGTCAGATTGATGATCGATAGAGCGCCCATCTTGCGTTGGGTTATTCATGTAACGAAGCGCACCTTGAGACTTAAATATATCTTGGCCGACTAACCAATCATTTGAATTTTTCATATAAAATTCAGCTGCTTCACCTGACATATCTGAAAAAGCTTCGTTGAGTCCCCCTGATTTTCCACTGTAAATTAATCCAGAGTTTTGCTCAGTGAAACCATGGCTCACTTCATGTGCAGATACGTCAAGACTTACTAACGGGTAAAATCTATCTTTACCGTCACCAAAAGTCATTGCACTGCCATCCCAAAATGCATTCTCATAGTTATTACTATAGTGAACACGCATTTTCAACTGGAACGAAAGTGGAGGCGACCCAATCCAATCGTTGTACATGTCAAATACAACATTACCAAAATAGTGTGCATCGTTTAACGGTGAGTAAGCACCATTTATCTCCTTAACTGTATTTTCTGGGCAAGTAAAACTATGTGCTGAAGAACCTGATGTACCATGGTTTAGGTTAATCGTTTTCACATTAGTATTATTCATCGTACATGTGTTACCAGACTGACTCACATTTAGATAGCCAAAATCCGCTCCATAAGCATATCGACCTGTTTTTTGGTTTCCGCCAGGACCTGTCGCTTCTGCATGTTGTAAATTTTCGTAACTAGATAACAATTCCCCCGTATGTGCATCAATAATTTGGTATGGTCGAGATGGGTTATTGCCATACACTACATATTGCACTTCATATGCTAGGTAAGCTTTTTTATTCTTACTATTAACCCAAACTACTAACTGTTTAGTTTCATTATGCTTTTCTAGCTTTTCGCCTTTTGTATTTAACGCTTTTATGCCATGCGCTTGTTCCGCTCTAGCAACCGCCATATCCTCATCTAAAGTGGGTGTCACAGCATATACATCAGCTGCAATATCATATACAGCAGCACCATGAGCAAATTTCAACTGGTTATTTTTATCAAATGATAAAATCACCGAGTCACCAATCACTGGCACACCTTTGTACATTTGCTGATAACGACGCGTCACATCACCATTGGGTTGCTTAAATTCTTTAATTAGGACCAGCTCGTTATCTGCACTTAAACCCACAACATCTCGTGGTTTGGCAGAAAGTACCGATACTGCTTGCGAATTAATGGCCGCACTAATCGTGCTATTTTGATTTAAAAACTGCTTATTTGCAGCCGCCGCTGTGCCCATATGTATCACAGCCAATGCTGAAAGTGTGGATAAAGTGATAGTTGATAATTTCACGTTTACGCTCCAATTTATTGTTTATGTTGTATCCGTCAGTAATGCTGACTTTTAAGCAGCGGCTTTAGTTTCACCGCTAAAATCAGCTTAGTAGAGCGAATATAAAAAACACAGACGAACTTAACAAAAAATAAACACTTCATTGAAATTAAATATAAACTTAAAAATCAATCAACTAACATTTAAAATCTTAAATAAATACAAGAAACCAGCCTAAAAACGTAAAGAGTGAGTTACAATTATTAACAATTTAAATACATGAAAAAATATTACATTTCAAAAACAGTCTATTTAAGTCTAAAAAATCAGAATTAAGGGTTATATTATGCAGACTGACAGGCTGGTGAGATTCAAAGTGGCAGAGTATTCATTCTAAATTAGGGGATAAAATGCTATATTGTAACGTTTTAAGAACAGAGAACATGTAATTTGAACTGTACTAAAACTAAAAGACATAATAAACCGTTATTATGAAGATTTATTATGTCTAACTATTTAATTTAATGAAGGATCTTCATATTGCTATCATGTGGTTATCCCAATGAAGCGGGTGCTCAACTTTGACTCCCGTTGATGTCAGTAAGCCATGCCCAGTACTTGCAATAAATTCACTCTCCAAAGGGGCAATACCAGCACAGTCACTGTTCATTGTAAGCTGTCGCAGTGTTCCGGTATGTCTATTCCAGTAACCAACCACCCCACCTTTTGGCGACGTTACAGCAATAACATTGCCATTTCTATTCACAGCTAAACTTGCTATATACTGTTTAAAAGTCAGCCACTGAGATTCACTGGCTTGTAATGCATTCAATTTGCTTCCTCTTTTATGTGAGAACACAAGAGGCTTTACATAATGTGCAGGACCTTGATACTGGCATCCAACATAAACAGTATCATCCGAAGCTAAACACAAATGGCGCGTACTTAGCTGATGGTCCGGTGGCTTTACCTGTTCAACTACTTTTCCAGTAAGCATATTGATATAACTTAAATTAGGCTGCATCACATCTAAATTCAACTTTGCTCTCGCCTTGGCTGGGTGTGTATGAATGCCACCATTAGCTACCACCAAAGTATCTTCATGCGCAAGCATCGCGAGCTGATGAGGGCCAATACCTCCACTACTAAACTGTGCTTCAGTGCTAAAGCTATTGGTGTTTCTAACAACAATGATGCCTTCATGTGCTCGGTATGAATCATCATAACGATTCTCTGTGGTATAAAGCCACTTCCCATCTTTACTCAATGCACCATGACCAAAAAAGTGCTGGCTTTTCGCACTATTTACTCTATTAATAATTGTCTGAGTATCTAAATCAATCACGTACAGTATACGACCGGGACGACGAGAAAATGCCAGTAATATATTGTTACGAGGCACATAACATAAATCATGTGCCCTTACTTGAAGGTTAACTTGCCCTAAAATATCACCATTTTGATTAAACCAAGCAACGTGGTGATTACCTTGCTTATCAGTGTATGCACTCGCAAAGTGCTGCTTTGATATAACACTGCAACTGGTGAAAAAAGGCGTAATACATACGCTGGCACCAATAGCAAACAACCCCTTACAAAAGTCACGACGAGACAACCTCACAGCGCTCGTTTTAACTAACATTTTCAATCTCCGTCGTTGGTATTGAAACCAGGTTCAAGACCCGTAATTTGCACAAAATCACTGCTCATTAAACTGCGTAAATTCGCAATTGAAGTAGACAGTACTTCCAACTGAAAACGGCCTTGGTTTGTGGCAATGAGTGTTTTCATTGGTTGGTATTGCATCACATCAATCGCGTCATAGATTGCCTTAAAATGCAGGTCAATTTCTGTTGCTACATCATCTCTTTGACTTACTTTACTTAAGTAGTCACCAAAGCCGAATCCTTCCGAGCCTTTATATATTTGTTCAAGAGCAACAATATTTGCATGTATATTTCTTAGTGAAGTTTGACTAAAAGCGCTTTCTACTAGTTCTGCTTTACCTGGGGTCTCAAGTGCTAACGGACCATCAATTTTGTTGTCTTTTATTACCTCTAGATATTCAAACCATATCGTCAGTAGTTTTTCCAAAGCCTGTTTTTTATCCGTGAACTTGCCTGAGCCCGCTTTAAAGTTGTCACCATACTCCCCTTGCCAATGAGTGATGCTATTAATTAATAATGTTTCAATGTTCTCGGTAATAGCATTTAAATAGTTACATCGTTTATCTAAGTCTTGTGCCTCAAATAATGGTATTTGAGAATTAAAAACTATGTACTCATAAGCTGGTAAACCTTGTACTTGGTGTTTTAATGATGCAACACCTTTCGAGAAATCAGGTTCTGCAGCCAGCAAAGCTATCACATCGCTGGCAAGCTTATCCGCTGAGATTGGCCAAAACTGAATTCTTGAGTAATGATATGTGTCTGCGATTGGACCTAATTTAATAGTACGTGCCTGTTGCCAAGCCAAACTCGTTTGTTGCCAAGTACTTTGTAGTTGGATCAAACTACTATGATCGCGTTGCGTATTATTGCAAAAAGCTGCTGTTTGCGCTTTCAAAGCTAAATTTTGCTGTTTTACATTTTGATAAACTGGCAAAATCACCGAATCAACCATAGCCCTAGTAAGCTGCTCATATCCCTGCTCTGGCGTTAACTTTTTCTGTGTCGTTGTTGAATCGCCCTCAGTATTATTATTCTGTTCTTGCTGCTCTTTATTGATCTGTGGTGTATCGGAACCACCTCCGCAGCCACTTAATGACACGGTCGTCATCAAAACTAAAAAAAACGTCCAGAAAACAGCTTTCTTATCTTTTTGTGCCATTATATATCCCACTTAAGCTTATATTTGTTTTAAAAAGTAAATTAGGTCGCTGCGCTGTGTTGTGCTCAAATTCATAAAGCTTTGTTGAGACATTTTTGCCTCGCCACCATGCCAAAGAATCGCCTCTTCAAGAGTTCTCGCCCTGCCGTCATGCAAAAATGCTTGAAATCCTTGTACACGCTTTTGTAGGCCAATTCCCCATAATGGCGGTGTTCGCCACTGTTTGCCTTGCGCTAAGTTTTCTATGCCTTTATCAGCTAGTTGTGCTCCCATATCGTGTAGAGCTAAATCTGTATAGGGATAAATTGACTGAGACTGCAAAGCCACTATTGGATAATCAGACCTGGTAATATATTTGGGGGTATGACAGGTGTCACAACGCAGCTGATAAAATAATGCTCTGCCATTTTGTGCGCGTTCACTTAATAAATCTCGTGCTTTAGGCACCGCTAAGATTTGATTCATATATACAGTTAAATCGTGTAATTTTTTAGGTATGTCTAACGTACCTTCAGGGTCAATCTCTGCCGCATTTCGACACATTAATTGAGCATCTGTACATACTTCTTCACTAAAAACTGGGTTGGTGATCCCAATATCATTTAAAAATGCGCCTGCAACTTGTTGCTCTAATGTGGCATGCAATCCTTTGAAACCAAACCGGCCAATTTGTATTTGTCCCGTTTGTGGATTTGTTACTAAATTGTATTTAGTAGTAATGCCATCCGCATCTTGGTCATCTATATCTTGCTGGGCAAGTAAATCTTGCTCAGCAATTGCATCTAGTAATCCCATCCCATAAATAGCCGGTGTATAACGTGCAGATAACACCGTATTCGTCTCTATTTGACCATACCCTAATTGTTCCAACTCATAATGAGGCTTTCTTAAACTAAAAGAAATACCGTCAGGGTACTTACCTGATAATGCCTCATAATGTACTCTAACTTTACCTTCGCCCGCTATGGCCTTTGTTAGTTTATGATGCGATAAACGCACAGCATTAGGCTGCAATTGATTACCATAATTTTTATCACTGCCAAAAAAGTCACTTTTTAACAAGCGAAATAATAATGCGGGGGCAGCAAACTCACCGCTTTTATTCAATCGACCACGGCCCCCATCGTTATGACAAGCTTTACAAGAACGCGCATTAAAAAGAGGCCCTAAGCCATCTCTATCAGTTGTAATTGCAGGTGAAGCAACCCAAGGGTCTCGAAAAAACGAAAAACCATCCCAAAAGTCCAACTGCTCCATGGTAGGTACATTGCCAGCTGGATGAATAAAGGTCCTTTTAGCAATACGTCTGGCCGTGGCCTGCCCACCTGGCAGTAGCTCTTGTTTTGAAAAGACAGGCACTTTGCGCTGAGGTAACTCTATAATAGTACTTTGTGTTGCAGCGGCAGTATTTAGTAATACCACTGATAACAAACTTATAGCTAACATTATAGCGACCCTAAGAATGCCAATAATGCAGTGCGTTGTGTTTTATCCATATTGATAAAAGCTTGCTGCGAAGCTTTTGCTTCACCATCATGCCAAATAATGGCTTCTTGTATACTTCTAGCTCTACCGTCGTGCAAAAAAGTTGCCTTTGGGTTTACTGTTTGAACTAAACCTAAGCCCCACAAAGGCGGCGTTTTCCATTCACTTGCCGTTGCTTCTCCCTCTGGGCGGCCATCTGCTAAGCCTTCACAACGTTGTACATAAATGCACTGCTCACCTTCATTGCACGATTGCCCATCAATCAATTCTTTACTCACCACACATGACCCGCCCATATCGTGCAAAAGCAAGTCAGTATAGGGATAAATGACCTGTTGCTCTAAAGCTATAATGTTTGTACGGGCATCTGAGAGAGACACTAAATCAACATCACCCAATACACTACCCGGAGCTTGTGCAGTTTTGTAACGAGGAACATGGCAGCTATGACAATTTGCTGCATAGAACTGTGCACGGCCGGCCAGTATTTCTTCTTGCCATAACTGAGTACTTACATCAAAGCCACGACGTTTCGGGACTGCCAAAGTTCGGTTATAAAACTCAACTTGTGCCAAATCTACATCATTTAGGTCAACACCATTATGATGTTTGTTGTTTTCCCGTTCAGCTTGAGCAAGGCATGCTGTTTGTGCATCTGTGCACGGCTCTGCTGAGTTTATCGAGTTCGTTACCCCCATATCTCCACGATATGCCCCTGCAATTTGCTGTAATACCGAGCCCGTTACCGCTTTTTGTCCAAATCTTGCAATTTGTTTTTCGCCTGAAACAGGGTGTGATGTGTAAGCTGGACGTCCTGAAATCCCATCATTATTGTTATCAGTAGGGTCTGCGTAGGCTAAAAGATGCTGTTGTGGAATACTTTCAAGTAAACCCGAACCATAAACATGTGGCGTTACACGTGCCGAAAACTGCACATCATCAATAAAATCTCCATAAGCCAAGTCTTTAATTTTATATATTGGCTTACGTAGTTCATAAGTTTCACCATCAGAAAAAGTACCTGTAACGCGCTCATATTCAACCCAAGTATACGCCTCACCGTAAGCCAAGCCCTCATCTAACGCACCACGATATTTAGCAATGACCCCCCCGCTTCTACCATTTATTGTGCCAAATACCTGGAGTTGATCACCATAAGTCGGTTCAACATTTCCTAAACTATCGCCAATACGTAAAAACATACTGCTCATCGCCTCGTCAGCGGTACTTGGCACTTGCCCTCGACCATCTTTAATATGGCAACCTTGGCAGCTGCTGTTGTTAAACAGCGGCCCTTGTCCATCATGGTTACTTCTAAAGGTATGATCGCCCGCTTTAAAAACAGCATCAAGTTGAGGCTCATCGACAATGGCTTCAATCGCTTGGCTATAAGCATTTTGGTCAACCATATTTGTTGTTCCAAGTCCTGCACTCAGGTGCTCGGTTGCGTCAGGTTGATTGATTAATAACGGTGCTAACCCATCATTGACGGTAATATTAAAAGCATGATTATTGGTTGTTACTTGTTCACTCTTATTGCTGTTATCTTTTTTATCATTACTCTCGCTGCTTGAGTCACCACCACAAGCATTTAAGCTTATAATCACAATCAGCATAAATAATTTTTTCAATGTATATGTCACTTCAGTGCCCCTGCATCTGTGCAAATGTAATTTGCATCAGAAACTGAAATAGCTGGCATTGCGCCAGCCGTATTGTTCAATAAGATTGGTTAAATATTTTCTTCTGTATCTTGTTTAAGATCTTCAGCTGACACATCTAATGCATCAATGGCTTGTTGGATAAGGTCCGTTTGTTCACCTAGAGCGGAAATAGCCGCATAGATATGTTCTTTATGCTCAGCATTTTGAATTTGCACATCAAACGACATCCCTGATTTAGCTATTTCATCAATAATTAGAACTTTGCCCATAGTGCTATCAAGCGCCGCCTTTAATTTTACTGCAAGTTCTTCATGACCTTTAGTGATCAATAAGTTATGAATACTAGCACCACTTTGCTCTAACCCATTTACGCGTGTATAAAGGCCAAGATAAGTATTACGAATACCCTTTGCATTTAACCAAATATCTCTGTGTGTATTATCAGAAAAACATGAGTGCTCATCTTCTTGGCTATCGGTACGTACAGCGATACTCATTCGCTCTCCTGCCAGCTCACCAAAGCTTAAACGGCCCATACTTTCTAACATCGCGCCAAGATTTGCTGCTGCATTTTCTGCTTTTACGTATTCTTGGTAATGGAACCCTGTGTCAGGGCGCCATGCATCAACTACAGCTTGTAAATCTTCTACCAATAATTGTGTAACAGCCTTGAGATAAACACCACGGCGCTCACATATTTCATTAAATGAGCCCTGCTCACCTGATGTACAAGTGCGGCCATTTGCTTCATCACTAGGAAGGTTTGCACTGGTATAATAATCGGTGATTGGACGGTGACCTGCCGTATAATCGCGTTGCGCTGTGTAAGTGAGGTCAGCATTAAGATCTTGGCCCCATAGTAAAAACTCAATTGCGTGATAACCCGAGGTGACATTCGCTTCTTCACCATCTAGCTCAAACTTTTCACGAATTAACTCGGCAGTAATTTGAGGGAAACTGACACTATCTAAAATAATATTACCACCAGCTTGATACACTTGGGCATTACCTCGTGACTGATTGCCGTCCATATCTTGTGTATAGTCAATAAGTGCTTCAGCTAATGGCCACGCATTAATCGCACCTTCAGGACCTTGTCCATCCTCTAATGTCCAATTTCCTTGCTCATCTTTTGTTAACGCATCAATTGGCCCTTCACGAAAGCGAAATACTTCACTTTGTCCGTAAGGTTCACGCGCATTCAACCATGCTTGCTTAGCAGCCATAAAATTATTTTCGCTTGGACTGGCAACAAATTTATCAACGGCTTCTTGTAGTGATTGTGCACTGTGTAAAGCATCTGTATATACTGCAAATGCGTAGTCAGCATTCGCTGAAACCACACTTTCAATGGTTGCTGTTGGATGTACCACAGTTGTTTCGTCTGTCTGAACATTACCTTGATTTTGACCTGTATCAACAGGCGCAGCGACCTTTTTGTCATCACTACCACAGGCAGCTAAAACGCCAATACATACGAGCGAGAGTGCAATATTTTTAATGTTTTTCACAGTAATCCCAATTTTTGTAAGGTTATTATAGCGGGTGAATGTTAACGAATAACAAAGATGCATTCAATAACTATTTTCATTTAGATTAACAAGCCTTAAAAAGGAACTTGCTAGTTGGGAGTTTTTATCTCTGATGGTTATAAATTGATTTCACAGATAACAAACTGATTAATATCAGCTCTTCTGTCAAACTTTAGGTCTATTAGTATTCGCAGGTGTTACTTCTAAACGGTGGATAAAATAATGAAATAGATTAATTTGAATAAAAACAGCTTTATATGGCTAAACGTCAAGCAATCAAAATTTTTGTACATAGTGTAATTTGATGCTTCTACCAGCACCTACTATTTTTCCATCATCTATCCTAGGCTCAAATGTAACATATTGTTTATTAAAAATATTACTTGCTTTAAGCGTAATTGATTTTCCCTCATCAAAGCGCCATGATACCGAGCCACCAACAAGATAATAGGCGGTTTGATCTACACTTTCTAGCACGCCTGGTTCCGGTGTTTGCACAAATACGCTATCTCTCCATATGGCGTTTACACTCAACCGCAATGACCCTGCATTATGAGTAACTGATGTGGTTGCAAAACGCTTAAAACTTGGGTTAAAAGGCTCATCCATTAGGTGGGTATAGCCAAATTCTAACCAAGTAGCGTCCGTTGCATTAAACTTGCCATTTAATTCATATCCTTGCATATTCGTATTAAATATATTCTCAAATGTAAAACGCCTTTGCTCGATGGGTAATGAGCCTGATTGAATAGGAACCAAGTTTATGAAATCCTTGAGTTGATTATCAAATAGTACAAAATCAAACTCCCAATTTGTATATTTGTTATGCCACACAATCTCTGTGGTTTTAACATATTCTGACGTCAGGTCAGGATTACCCACGGTCACATCATCATTTGAGTTCAATTCATTGCTTACCGGCGTGCGAAATGATTCACCATACTGAAGTTTAAGAGTATGGTGCTCTGATAGTGCGTAAGTAGCCGCCACTCTTGGAGAAAGTTTACTGTCTATGCCTTTCACTTCATCGTATCTAGCACCAAAAAACAACGTGGCCTGCTCAGTCAGCGCATATTTTACCTGTCCGTATATTGCAGTTGAGTCGAATGATTGTAATAAGTTATTAAAGGGGATATGCGGTTTTACAGTAATTACGCCATCTTGATAAAATTCATTACCCAAATATACGTCACCACGGGTGAAATCATAATAACTGCTATTAATTCCCGCTTCAGATTGTTCCTCTTCAGAATACTCAACACCAAAGTTAATTGTAGTTGAGACATTTACGCGATAAGCAGCATCAACATTAATTGAGAAATCAATTGATTGCCATGCGGGCCCAACAAAAAAGTCATGCTCAAGCCCCAACTGCTGGGCTGTGGCAATTAAACCGGCAGAATAAATATCATGTTTGATGTATTTTAGCGTTGAACGGACATCCCATTTGTCACTATTCAACCAATCATATCCAAGCGAAAAAGCGATATTCTCACTTTTGTGCTTGTTTTCATCTGACCAACCCGCCAAGTTCACAAAACCATTAAGTTGCGTTTGGTTGTGCCACATTGATAGCTCAAAATCATGCCATTGTGCACCAAACTCGACATAGTAACTAGCAAGCGGGTCTCTCACGCCCTGTTCATAACGATGCCCCTGCTGTCCTTGCCAAGATGCATTTGCATATACAGCCAGTACATTAGAAAGTGATTTGCTAAGACTGAATGCCGCTTGTGTATACCCTTGCTCTCCAATGCCCGCACTCATTTGGTTTCGATTTTTAAAGGTAATGATGTTCATCACACCTAAAAATGCATTACTGCCATAAAGTGCCGATCCGGGCCCACGGATAAATTCAACTTTTTTAATAGTGTCTACTGAAATGTGTGGCATATATACCGACGCTTTGCCAAATGACGACTCATTCAATCGATGTCCATTGAGCATCACAAGCACATTACCACTATCTAAAAACACACCACGGGTATGCTCTTTAGGCACAGCCCCAACCCAATCACCGCGAGTTGATTGAAACCCAGGCACATAGTTCATCAAATCATAAACATTGGTAACGCCTAACAAAGACATGTGTTGATGGGTAAACACCGTAATGCTTGAGGGGACACTGGCGCGCGTTTCATCGGTTTTTGTGGCTAAGCTGATATTAACATCTAACAGCTCTTCAAAAGACAACGCAAATATATCGGGATCTTCATTAGCCTGGCAAATAGAGGCTATAAACCAAGTAGCAAGCAGAGAAATTTGTTTTTTATATGTATTCATAGTTCAGCCTAGCTACGTGCACTGACTGAAACAAAGGTAAAAATATGGCAACAGCACAGCGACTTTCACATTATATTAATAATACAAATGATCAGCTGCCGTGCAAGCTTTTACATGTAATTTATTGAAATTTATGTAGCAACAGCACTTTGCTTTGCCTTAAAGTACTTAACCAAGCCTATTATTGAGGCGACGATCCAAAATAATTCAATAACAAAACTTGCCAAGTTAAAATTGTAACATAAGCTGATTAGCAGTAAGATTGCGCCTGTGAGGTTCATCACGTTATAAGTTAAGCTCTCTGGTGCAGCTTTTCCTAGTTGAAGCATAAAAAATGCGCCAACTACCAAAGCAGTACCACTCATACCTATTACATCAAACAGTATATCAATCATGTTTTTGTCCATCAAAAATGCCAGAATTAGCTAGCTATAACTCACCCAAACACACTGGCCCTTTCCATGGGTAGGGTGACTTTCAATCGTTGAAACAGCATAAACGGCGAGAATCATAGCAGCTGTATTAACCTGTAACAGGATAATTGTCCGCTACTACTTAAACCTAACTTTGCCGCCAATAAATTTTATAGCAGGTGTACCACGTATTATCGTAGCGCGTGCAAATACCTGCTCGCAAGATGGACAGTGATTGTTGTCTTGTGTGTGGTTTTTTGTTATGCGTTCTAAAAAGCATTTCACCAGCGCGCCCTTACCACCTTTACGATATTTAAATAACGCACAAGTACAATTAGCACAATAGATATCAACTGTACGGACTGGCCCTTTTTTATTTGGTTTTGCCATCATCCATTACCCCGTTATGCTCAAAATAAAAGCCATTAAAATAAACTGGCAAGTATGATAGCCTCCATTAATAAAAAATAGTTTTAGCGGTCGTTGTTCAAAGATATAGCTAATACCTAGAGCTGTTGAAACAAGCCCACCACCCACAAATGTACCCATAGCTATCGAGTCAATTAACAGGGGGTCTTTACCCAATAACGCAGCCATAAAAAAAGCAGCCACAAGCGCTAACATTAGCGCACCACCGTAAATCAGCTTCGGATCACTTTGCTGCAGGTCTATCTCTGTCAAACCACAACACTCCATCCATACATGGCCAAATAACCATGGCGAATACCACAGCCCCCCAAGCATAAAAGATGAAAGCGCAGCTAACAATACGGCCCAATAGTTCAAATCAAAAATCGACATTCAAATATCTTTATTGCTATTTTTATTTAAATTTAGGCAATAGTTACTTGATGATCAAACTTTCCTTCTTACTCATAAGAAGTGATTAGATTGACTAAACTCAACTTAAAATACACAACACCCAGATATAAAAACCCGCTTACCGTATGAGAAATAGCATGACTTTATTTATGAACTGGACGTTTTTGTAGCTTACGCTGAAGTGTTCGTCGATGCATATTCAATTGCCGTGCGGTTTGCGACACATTACCATCATTTGCCTTAAGCACTTGCTGTATATGCTCCCACTCAAGCCGCTCTGCTGACATCGTATCAATATCAGATAAATGCTCACAAGAGAGACTATGACCCAATAATGTTTGCACAATTAATGCTGTATCGGCAGGCTTTGACAAGTAATCATCAGCCCCTAATTTAACCGCTTCAACCGCTGTGGCAATACTCGAAAAGCCAGTTAGTAATACTATACGGCACAAAGGAGACAGTTGACGTATTTGACTAATAAAGTTAAGCCCAGATACGCCGTTCAAGTTCATATCTAATAACACATAGTCTGGTTGGTTGGCCAAGCATTGAGCGACCACATCTCGAATATCATTTACTATCACAGGCTCAAAGCCATGTTTTTGCAATCGCCTAGCGAGTGCGTTAGAAAAAGCAATATCATCTTCAACGATGAGTAATTTCATAATCATAACTTCGTTTGCGTTAACGGCAATACAACGCGTGTTGTAGCGCCTTGCGACGGGTTGTTCTCAATAGTCATCTTGCCTTCCAAACGCTCCAATGTAGCGTTTGATAGCACCAGCGCCATACCTAAACCATGTTCACTTGGCACCATATCATGACCCAATTTAGCCAGCTTATGAGGCTCAATACCCAGTCCTTGGTCAACAATAGAAAGGTGCCATTGACGGTTTTTACTGAAACTATATATACCTATTTCATGCTTGCTTGCCAATTCATTAGCTCTGGCAGCGTTAGCAACTATATTTAATAACGCAGGAATTAACATCGGATCAGTTAGTACAAGGTCGGCCTCATTATCTGCATCAACAACAACCAACTGAGCACTATATTGCATCGTTGCAAGAGTGCTTAATTCAGACAGAACATCACCTATTGCAATCGCTTTTTGCGAAGGGCTCTGTTTTAAATACTCTGTTTGCGTGCGAAATCCATCAAGTTGTTTTTTACATTGGCTTAATACATCACCAATATCATGCCAAGCAGGATATTCAGGATACGCTTCTTCTACTTCTTCTAGTAGCAATGTAAGTGTAGCAATAGGCGTTGCAAGTTGATGTGTGGCTTGAGCCGCCGCGGCACCAAGCGCCAATAGCTGCTCGTTTTTAAGTTGTGTTTCTCTTATTTGCGCCAATTTTTTCTCTCGTTGCTGCAACTGTTTTGCAAGTGCCATAACAACAAAAACAATGACTAATACACTAAATACAAAGTTAATTAACATACCAAAAAAGTGCTGAGTCATATCCATATGATGAATATGATCACTCGGCACATGCCAAAACAAATAGCCATAACTTGTTATTGCACTTAATGCTATAACCAAAACAAAATGTCTAGGTATCGTTACTGCACCAACCACTATCGGAAGCAATAGTAGTGATACAAACGCATTGCTTGCCCCACCAGACAGAGATAGTAATATGGTTAAAAATATAATATCGGCAAGTAACTGTAACAACATTCCCATAGGTGCCGCTTCATGAGTGTGTCGATATACATAAACACTGGCTAGTTGAAATACCGACTCCAACGCAATAACAAATAGCAAGGGCAAAAGATTGACATCTTTATAAAAAAATAACGAGCCAGCAAGTACCATAAGCAGTTGCACTATTATTGCTATCGTTCTCAATAACAGTAAACGGCCAATAGCAGAATTAGGAGAAAAGGCTATCATAGCAACCGAGTTTTATTTCAAAGCGCTCAATCTAATGATTTAATATCAAATGACAAGTCAAATTTTAAATTTAGCTGATTTAGATCACTCATCCAAATGCAATTTAAACTCTGCACATGGTGTGCCTTGATGAAATACCAAACGCCATTTCCCATACTCCAAACGCCACAAAGACATACGAATAGAGTAATTAAGTTGGTATTTTACATTGCGACGATAAGCGGCATGATAGCTAAGTTGGGCAAGTTGCGCCGTGAGCATACGACCTTGAAATGCCTGATTATAAAACTGCGGTACTTTTTCATCTGGCAAGCGTGATAAAACATACTGTTTATTAAAAATTAGGCCATTGGCTGATATCTCATAAAAATCATTACTCAGCAGTTGTTCCAACATGTCATTGGACTGTCGTACACTGGGTTCAAGTAATTGACGCTCTTGCTCTATAAGTAGCTCGAGTAAATCAGATTTAATTTTATCGCTCATAACACCTTATAGATCAATCTGTCACTTAGGTATGAGTCTAGCCTAAACTTAGATGTGTTGCTCACAGAGTTCAACTGAATGCTTACACTTATTTGTCATTCTTAACTTACATAAACTACTGCGCTAAATTATTCATATAGCGTTTTAAAAGCCTGTGGAATGAAAAAGTTCATATCACAAAGAACACCACGCCCTAATGCCTAATAGTAATATCAACTGGTGATCAAACCCAATATTTGTTATAAATGCCACTATCGGCCAATGGTCAGACAAGAATAAGAGACCCGCATGATTTACGCAAAAATTACTGGTTGGGGGAAATGCATTCCACCCGCTGAAATTACTAATGACGAATTAAGCCAAATAGTAGAAACAAACGACGAGTGGATAAGCACCAGAACAGGTATTAGATCTCGCCGCGTGAGCCATGTTACGACCGCTCAATTGGCAACGGTTGCAAGTCAACATGCACTGGCTTGTGCAGGGTTAACTGGCAAAGATATTGACTTGGTACTTTTGGCCACTTGTAGCCCTTCAACCATGGTTGCCAATACAGCCTCGTTAGTACAAAAAAATATTGGTGCCACAGGTGCTGCGGCTTGTGATACTAATGCGGCTTGCTCTGGGTTTTTGTATGCCCTGCAAAATGCTACAGCACAAATTCAAGCTGGTATGATCAAACGAGCGGTTGTTGTTGCTGCTGAGCGCATGACTTGGTATGTCAACTGGGCAAAAAGAGACAGCGCTGTATTATTTGGCGATGGTGCTGGAGCTGTTATTTTAGAAGCCAGTGCAGAGCCATGTGGTTTACTTGGTACAAAAACAGGCTGCGACAGTGGCGATAGAGATATTTTACACATAGCCAATTACGGCACCGATATGGACAAGTACCAGCCAAGCGGGCCGTCTGATTTATTATTTGAAGGTCGAGAAATATTTAAACGTGCGGTCAAAGGCATGAGCGAAGCTTGTGATGATGTGCTTTCACAAGCTAACTTACAACTAAATGACATTGATGTCTTAGTGCCTCACCAAGCAAACTTGCGCATCATTCAAGCCATACAGCAACGGTTAGATATCAGCGATGATAAAGTAATGGTAAACATTGATAAATATGGTAATACATCTGCTGCAACCATCGCTATTGCGCTGTGCGAAGCAGTAGAGAATGGCCTAGTCAAACCACATAGTAACATTATGTCAGCGGCATTTGGTGCTGGGCTAACATGGGCTGCAAGCTACATAAAATGGGGAGAAAGAGTCACCCCCATTGCACTAAGTGATGCAGCACTACCTCCTTGCACTCAAAGCGGTTTGGAGCTCATCGCACCAGCCGTTAAAGCCTGCCAATAGAGCTATAATATTCCCCTCTTGATTTCACACTTTTATTTAAGTGGGGAAAATCTTTACAAACCAAAAGCTTAAAAACAATGCATAAAAAACAGGCTATATGAACGCCTGTTTTTCTTTTTAAAAGTTATTTAACGTAACGACTCAGCAAATAGTCAAACGAGGCTCTTAAACCAAGCCCTTCGCCACCAGCTGGGCGTCCCGGTAATGAACGAGTATTCCAAGCCATTACATCAAAATGCACCCAAGGTGTTTGCTCTGGCTCTATAAACTCTTTTAAGTAAAGCGCTGCAGTAATAGCACCACCGTAAGGGGTAGCGCCACTATTTGCCATATCTGCCACATCACTTTTAAATAAGTCTTTATACTGTCCAAATAATGGTAGTTGCCAAACAGGGTCTTGTGCATTGACTCCATGCTCAATCAAGCCAGCAGCCACTGAGGTATCCGTACTAAAAAAGCCTGGTAACTCAGTGCCCAACGCAACACGACAAGCCCCTGTGAGCGTAGCAAAGTCGACTAACAAATCTGGAGACTCACTTTGCGCTTCAGCTAACGCATCACACAGTACTAAGCGGCCTTCAGCATCGGTATTATCTATTTCAACGGTAATACCTTTGCGCGTTTTAATTACATCTCCTGGTCTAAATGCATTACGTGAAACCGCATTTTCAACCGCAGGCACTAATACTCGTAAACGTACTGGTAATTTGGCAGCCATTATCATTTGCGCCAAACCAATAACGTGTGCAGCACCGCCCATGTCTTTTTTCATATTGCGCATACCGGATGCAGGCTTTAAATCAAGCCCGCCAGAATCAAAGCATACACCTTTACCCACTAATGTAAGCTTAGGGTGGGTTTCATCACCCCAAGTCAAGTCAAGTAGACGTGGTTTATTGTCACTCGCTCTACCAACCATATGAATAGTCGGATAATTTTGTTCCAATAATTCATCACCTATGATTTGGCTAAATTGACCATCAAAACGGTCACTTAATTCAATCATTGCCTCAGCCAAGTGCTGTGGCATCATATCTGCGGCAGGCGTGTTAACTAAATCTCTTACTAAATAAATAGCTTCTGCACTTTGCATGACACGCTTAAATATATCCTGATCGGCAACTGCTAACTGAGCCTCAACCTTTGGTAGCGATTTATAAACCGAAAATTGATAGGCACCAAGCACAAAACTCAACGCTTGCTGCTCAACAAAAGCATCACTGCCTTGTATCTGATAAATACCTTTTGGCAATTGCTTGGCGAGATCCCCTGCTAACCACATCGAATCAAATGACTCTACGACGCTTACCACCGCAGCCAAATTTGTACTTTGCGTTTGAGGAATAAAAAAATGCTTGGTATTGGTTGTTTTAAGTGCCCCAACTATAGATTGTATTAAAGATGATTGGGTCGTTAACCAATCATCCAACTGAGATTTCAAAATAAAGTGAATGGGTATGCCTGTATCGGCTTGAACAAGTAATCCGCGCATCATAATCTGTCTCTTACTTTAAAAGTTAATTTAAGAATAACAAGTTACGAGGCGTAAATCACTTATTTGCGAGAAGCTTTATTACTGGAAGAGAATGAACTTGGCAGAACATCCACACCGACCCACTGGCCCAGTTTTACAATTAATGGAATAGTGATTGGCGCAAATGGCAATAACGCAAATACCCCTAACCCTAATCCTTTAAGCAAGTCAACAAATTGCTTATTTGCAACCACTAGTTCACTTTTTTGTGCTTTACCCGAGCTATACCTTTTATAAATATCAAGCATCTCCTTGGTTTCTTGCTTCTCCTGCGACAATGCTAATTTGAGCTCAATCATTGCACGACGCAAGCGTATTTGTTGCCTACGCTTTGATATTTTGGCCACCCTCATAGGTGCTTTATGTATAACTTTAATCAGCTTCATGCAACGCCATTGTTGATTTAAATCATCCCAGAGTTTAGCAAATTTTCTTTTAATGGTACTATGTGATTTTAGTCTTAATTTTTTACACACATGTCTAACTCAACGAAAAACCCACCTTGCGAACCAAAAAAACCAAAATCTGATGAATGCTGCGCAGGCGGAAGTTGCTGCCCTTGTGTGTGGGATACATATCGAGCACAAAAACGCCAGTGGTTAAAATACCAACAAACAAGCATTGCACTGAATAAAAAACAATCAACCAGTGTGCATTAAAAATTTAATTTTATCCTATTTTCTTCCATAATTTTGACTTTAATCTACCGTTAAACCTAAGATTTTAATAATAATTATTTAAAAATTTGCCTTTATTTAAATCACTGCTACGGTTATATCGGGTGCAAAGAATGTTTGCATCACAAGTTAATGATATGTATATATAAGTTGCAATAAAAAGCAAACATGAGTTTTTGTTTAAAGCTTATGACAACAAAAGAATCAAACTGGGGAAACAGGATGAAACTACAATTAAACGCGATTAGTCGTGCAATTACTTATGCTATCGCTTCAACAGCATCTGTTGGTATATTTTCTACTACTGCGATGGCAGATGAAAATGGAGCCAAAAAAGAAAAGATTGAAAAAATAGCGGTCGTTGGTTCGCGTGCAGCACCTCGATCGGTTGGTGATTCACCCGTTCCAGTCGATATCATCGGCGGTGAAGAGTTAAGTAAGGCGGGTGGCGATGATATGCTCGAACTTTTAAAAGGTTCAGTGCCTTCACTAAACGTACACCAGAACCCAATCAGTGATGCAGCTTCATTAGTTCGCCCAGCGAACCTTCGAGGCCTACCTGCTGACAGCACGTTAATTTTACTAAACGGTAAACGTCGTCACCGTTCATCGGTTATCGCATTTTTAGGCGGCGGTATTAACGATGGTGCGCAAGGTCCAGATATCTCTGTTATTCCAAGTATTGCATTAAAGCAAGTTGAAGTATTACGTGATGGCGCTGCAGCGCAATATGGCTCTGACGCAATTGCTGGTGTAATTAACTTTGTATTAAAAGATGCATCAGAAGGTGGTAGCTTTGCAGTTAAACATGGTCAATTCTTTGAAGGCGATGGTGATACCACAACCTATGAAGGTAATGTCGGTTTGCCATTTAGTGATGATGGTTTTGCTAACTTAAGTTTTCAGTATAAAAATGCTGATGCCACAAGCCGCAGTGTGCAACGTCCGGATGCTGCTGCATATGATGGAGCTGGCGTACCCGGTATACGTAATCCGGCGCAAGTTTGGGGAGCGCCTGAAATAAACGATGATATTACCTTATTTGGTAATGTTGGTTTAGATTTAACTAATGATTCGCAGTTTTACATGTTTGGTAACTACTCTGAGCGTGATGTTAAAGGCGGGTTTTATTATCGTAACCCGCAAACCCGCCCTCAGGTCTATTCAAACGATGGTGGAGACACCCTACTAGTTGCTGACTTAGATGGCTTAGATACTGGTATTAGCTGCCCAACCGTTAACCTTAAAAATTCAGCAGGCGAGCAGATTTTAGATGTATCTACGATTGCCGCTTATCAACAGATTGCATCAAACTCCGATATTGGTAATAACTGCTTTGCATTCAATGAAATTCTACCCGCAGGTTTTACACCTTTCTTTGGTGGTAACATCACGGATACGTCTTTAACGATTGGAACAAAAGGCGATATTACTGATGGCTATTTTAAAGGGGCACGTTATGACTTGAGCGGCTCAGTCGGTCGCAACGAGTCTCGTTACTTTATTACTAATACAGTAAATGCATCGCTGGGTGCTGAAACACCGATGGACTTTAGTCCAGGTAAATACATTCAGTTAGAGAAAAACTTCAATGCCGACATTTCAAAGGGCTATGACTTTGACCTTGCATACGATGTGAACATTGCGGCAGGTTTGGAGTGGCATGAAGAAACATTTGAAGTGATTGCAGGTGATGAAGCGTCATTTATAGCAGGTCCTTTAACAGAGCAAGGTTTTGGTATCGGCTCTAATGGTTTTCCAGGCTTTAAGCCATCAGCAGCAGGCGAATATAGCCGCCGTAACTATGCCGCTTATGTGGATGTTGAAACGCCGTTTACTGAAGAGTTCTTAATGGGTTGGGCACTGCGTTATGAAGATTACGACTCATTTGGCTCAACCACGAATTACAAAATAACGGCACAGTTCCAAGCAACTGATGACTTATCATTTCGTGGTTCAATCAGTACCGGCTTTCGCGCGCCAACTGTAGGTCAAGCGAACGTGAGTAACGTACAAACTAACCTAAGTAGTGGTGTACTGGTAGATTCAGCACTTTTACCACCAACAAACCCTGTATCTCAGCTTTTAGGCGGTACTGAGCTACAACCAGAAGAGTCAGACAGCTATACGTTTGGTGCAGTTTATCAATCTGGTGATATATTCTTAACCATTGACTACTACAACATTCAGGTTGAAGACCGTATTAGCCAATCAGATAAAATTAACTTAACAGTCAGTCAAAAAGCAGCGTTAAAAGCAGCTGGCGTGCCAAATGTAGATAGTCTGGCGCAGGTAAGTTTCTTTACTAATGACTTTGATACCACAACACAAGGTGTTGATGTAGTTGCTAACTATTCTATGGACTTGCTAGATGGTTACTCAACATTTGCATTTGCTTATAACTGGAATGAAACAGAAGTTGACAGGTTCTCTGCGATTACTGGCGCATTCAAAGTTAAGCGCTTAGAAGAAGACTTGCCACAACATCGCGCAACAGCAACTTGGACACAACAGTGGGAAACTTTCACAGGCTTTATTCGTTATAACTACTTTGGTGAATATCAAGGTGTACACGTAGACTTCGACCAAACAGCTATCACGGCTGACCCTTCGGTTACCTTCGATGCAGAGCTAACTTACTTTGCAACTGAGAATGTTAGCTTGAGCATAGGTGCAAACAACATCTTTGACCAAGAGCCTGAAAAACTTGATTTCCAAAAGGCCTCAGGTATTCCTAACAACAATTGGGGTGGTAAATACTATGAGACGTCTCCGTACGGTATTAACGGTGGCTTCTACTATGTGAAGGCTACTTACACCTTCTAATTTTTACTGTAACCCAGCAGTAAAGGCGAAATAGCATTAGCTATTTCGCCTTTTTATTTTTACCATTAAGCTAATCGAATTAAATAACTAACGCATATGCTATTGATAAAAAGAGCCAACGAATTAATGGAAGAAAATAAGCTCAGAGAGGCTGAGTTTATGTTTAAGGCCATACTAAAAGAGAATAATAACAATGGCTCAGCCTTGTTTGGCCTAGGCCGTATATGTATTCGTTTAGAAGATTTCGACAGTGCAATCTATTATTTACGCAGAGCCTGTGAACACCTGCCAAAAATGCTAGACCCCTTATTTGCTCTTGCGCATTGCTTTAATCAGGTAGGCTCCCCAGTGGATGCTAAAACCGTACTTGAATACACTTTGAGTATCGCAAAGCATAATGCACAAGCACACTATGAACTAAGTCAATTCTACCTAGACTATGGTTTTATTGATAATGCAAAGAAAACCTTAGAACAAGGTTTGAAATGCCCATATGGCCCAGTCAGCGTTTTTATGCTCAATGAGCTGGTACAAATAGCACCAGTGTCTGAACTCGAACAACATTTGCAACTATTAGAGCAGCTGCTGGATACCTATGACAACGAACGCCTTAAAGTAGTTGCCTACTATGCATTAGGTAAATGCCATCATCGTCTCAAAAACCATGACCAAGCATTTGACTTTTTTCAGCTTGCAAACGATATACAGTTACAGTTTTGTGACTTTAAAACATCGGCAATGCTGCCATTTTTTCATAAATTAAAACAACACTTTAATGAAGACTTTTTCAAAAAACCGACTGACAAAGTAGCGTCTACATTTACACCCACTTTTATTGTCGGCTTGCCCAGAACAGGCTCAACCCTACTTGAACAAATGCTAGTGCAACATAGCAATATAGGGTCTATCGGTGAAAATACCATACTCAGTGATGCCATCGTGCCATTTTTAGAAAAGCGCTCTGAAACTTCATATCCCTATTGCTTTGACAACCTAAGCACTTCAACAAAAGATTATTGCCGTACTTTATACGTAGAGGAAATCAAAAAACGCCGAGTAGGTGATGAAGTAGTTATCAATAAGTTACCTGCTAACTTTCAAAATTTAGGTATGATTTATAGCTTATTTCCTGAAGCACGAATTATTCACCTAACACGTAATTTCAAAGCAACAGCTTGGTCTGTATTTAGTAATCATTTTGCAGCTGATGAACCCTACTTTTGCTCAATCAGTGAATTTGAAACTTATGCCCAAGCAGAGCAAAATCTCATGGCACATTTTAATAACCATATTCCCAGAAATATATTTACACTTAGTTATGAAGCGCTACTAGAGCATCCAAATAAGATGATCACCAAAACTCTGAACTTCTTAAATCAAAAGTTTGAACCTCAATGCTTAGAATATTATAAAGATAGGCGCTCAATAACAACTTTAAGTAAAGCACAAGTGCGCAAACCAATCAGTAAAGCGCCACTTACAAGCTGGCAACCCTATGAAAAACATATCATAGCACTACTTAACCATGCTGATGAAACGCAAACCAATCAAGTAAGTCCTTAAACTGGTCGTGATGAGCCCCTTTATGCGTAAGCATATCTATATGACCATAATCATGTAAATGGCCATGTTTTTGGCCGTACATTTTCAACTTTTGCGTGCCACAGCCAGATTCTTGCATAAACTTTTTAATATCAACTGGTTGAGCTAAAGCTTTGTCCTTTACCCCCGCAACATGCAACGTTGCGGGTAATCGCATATTTTTTAATGTAGTAGCATAATCAAACCCATCATCACTGTCTATCCAAGGCTTACGTTTTGCCCACTCCATTGCTTGGCGGTGCGATTTTTGAGTTTCATTATCACTGCCCCACCTAAGCGCTTTTGCGGGTAAAAATCCATGTTTTTTTGCATATAAAGGGGCTAAACCATACCAAATTAAGTTTGCTTGAATATATTTACTAATATGGTGATTGTGAAGCGAACGCTTCGAGCCAAAATAAACACAGGCAGCCACTTTATCCACCATATTTTTAAAACGTGCAAAATAGCTATTCATAAGCACCCCCCCCCAAGAATGTGCCACCCAAAACTTGGGAAACTCACCGCTATGATAAGTAATATAATCAAGCATAGCTGGAATATCTTCTAAAATTGCTTCTGTTTGGCCATAGTCAGATTGGCGCGAAATTTCAGGTAAACTTAAACCCCTACCGCGAAGGTCACCAATATAACAGCGGTAACCTTTTGATGCCAAAAAGGGTGCAAGCCCTTTGTTGCTTTCAGTATAAAAGATTTTGCCATTTTCAACCGCCCCATGCATAAAAAACACGGCGGGCCCTTTGCTCCCAGACTTTGCGATATATCGCAAATGTAATTTTTGCTCGCTACTTAATGTCACGAAAAGAGAAGATTGCTCAATCATTATTAGTTCTTGTTATAATCCAGTTAACTCATCCTACCAGTAGTTTTGTGTACTCGCAATCAAGCTAAATTTGTCACAAGTAATTGGTACGCGATATAATAGAATGCTAACTTCATAAGAACTCACGTTAATGCACAGTAGAAACAAACATCAACATGGATATGACTTTAATGCTTTATGTATGACACTGCCTGAGCTATCCAAATACCTGATCATCACACCAAAAGGTACAAACAGCATTGATTTTAGTGATAGCAATGCCGTAATATGCCTTAACAAAGCACTACTGATGCATTACTACGCTATAAAATTTTGGTCGTTGCCTGAAGACTTTCTATGCCCGCCCGTCCCAGGGAGAGCAGATTATATTCATGCCTTAGCCGATTTACTCGATAAGCAACAACCTTGTTCAAATGTGACAGTACTAGACATTGGTACTGGCGCTAACATCATTTACCCATTACTTGGTAATGCAGAATATCAATGGCAATTTGTTGGCTCAGACATCAACCCCAAAGCACTCAAATGCGCTAAAGCCATTGTGGCAGCAAACCATTTAAATATTAAATTGATACAACAACACAGCCCCAACAACATCTTTAAGAATGTGATATTGCCTAATCAATATTTCGATTTAACAATGTGCAACCCACCCTTTCACTCCAATCAAGATGAGGCTATTAAAGGAACACAACGCAAGTGGCAGAACCTTAAACAGCACTCAAGTAGCAAACTAAACTTTGGTGGCCAAAACCAAGAGCTCTGGTGTGATGGGGGTGAGCGTAAATTCATCAAAACCATGATTAAAGAGAGCAAAAATTATTCACAACAGGTAGGCTGGTTTACTTGTCTTGTATCAAAAAAGGATAACCTATCATCACTTAAACTTTTTTTGAAAAAGCAGAATCCTAAAGAAATAAAAGTCGTAAAAATGGATCAGGGCCAAAAAGTGAGTAGGTTTTTAGCATGGCGTTATGCAAGTGACTCTTAAAGTAAAGTGAGTTTACGCCGTTTAGGGATTAACTAAAACGCACTCAAAGCTTAGCCCAGCCATATGTCCCTTATCTAAATTTATGTCTTGTTTTCTAGCTGAGCCTTATAATGGGCTCGACACATAGACACATAACGGTCATTGCCACCAATTTCAACTTGCGCACCATCTGCAATGGCAGTACCGTTTTCGTCAGTACGTAAAACTCGATTAGCCTTACGGCCGCAATGGCACACAGTCTTCAATTCAATAAGCTTGTCAGCCCACGCAAGCAAGTATTGTGAACCTTCAAATAGTTCACCTCTAAAGTCAGTTCTTAAGCCATAACACAACACAGGAATATTCAACTCATCAACCACATCTGTCAGCGCACTTACTTGCGACTTACTTAAAAACTGACATTCGTCTACTAAAATACAGTCAATTTTTTGCAGCTCATTTTCATTCGTAATTATTTGCATCAAGTCGCTATGTGTATCATAAACATGGGCATCCGCTTCTAGGCCAATACGTGATGCTACTTTACCTACCCCTGCGCGATTATCTATCGCGGCGGTAAGAATAAAAGGGGTCATACCGCGTTCACGATAATTAAATGCAGATTGCAATAAAGTGGTTGATTTACCAGCATTCATAGCTGAATAATAGAAATAAAGTTGTGCCATAGGATTATCTTGTAACTAACAATGCCACTAGTCTAACCAAAGTTTTGGTTGTTTACTATTTTACTTTGAGCCCTCAGGGTCAATTATGATACTGTCAATTTGTTGATGCTCAAATCCTAAGTACTCCATGTAAACCTGCGCAAATGGAAACTCAGCTAAATGTTCCCATAGTTCTTTTGCGAGTATCTCATTATTTTTAAAAAACTGTTTTGAATAAGTTAAAAAACCATAGCTCGTATCAAATGGCGGGTGATATGCCTCCAACCGCTTTGCAAAAGGAAACGCTTTAACAACCTTTTCATTGATCATACACAGCCCAATCGTACCATCAACTACCCGTTTACTTACCAATTCATAAGCATCTAGTTGAGATAATGTATCAACTTTAATAAAGCGCTCATCGGTGATATTTTTCGCAGATGAATAGCCATTGGGGATGGCCAGACTAAAACTTTGCTTTGAGGATGCTAACGCTTTGATAAACTGTTTATCTCCCACAATACAACGTCCAAATTTATTAAGTGCAAGTTGCGTGTTAAGTTCACCATGTTGAGTTGTTGGATAAACCATGAAAGCCGCTCGTTCTTCACGGTAACTGGCGATTACCGCATCAACCTTGTTGCGTTTCATATCATGTAAACATCGTTGCCAAGGCTCCCTTATAAAATCAATGCTAAGGCCATCAATTTTTTGCTCCATCATTTGTAGCACTTCAATACTAACACCAGGGCGAGTATCCGGCACATGTAAGCCTGTCCCCATATATGAGGGTGCTAATTCTTTGTCTTCATAACAAAAAGTAAGTGTTTGTGCGAAAATAGCAGGAACAAACGACCCTAAACACAAGCAAATGAACAGCCTTAATAACAACAGTTCTTACTCCCAAAGTTTATAATGATTGCTCACAAGTATATATAGTTTAATTTATTTTGCTCTCATGTTTAAGGCGTGTTTATCTTTGCGGTATAAATTTTTCAAATCAAATGCTTTCAATGCAAGAAATGCGCTATGTAGCATTGAAAGCCTTTGAGCAGTGCCATTCTGGTATTTTTTTCTACGTTATCAACCCTTACATAAAGCAACTATGGATACAGGCTCTGCCTTGGGGAAATACCCAATAACTGTGGTAACAAACAAAGCTAAGAGCAACAGCCCATCGCCATATAAAATCATGCAACTGTATATCAATTGCTTTACAAACAAGTCCCGCATTAATTCAACCACATTGCGATGCTACAACTATAAACATGTCAATCGAAGTACCTATAGCAAATTAATAAACTATAACTGCTGCCATAATTGAAAGGTTAAATAGCTTCGAAACGGAGCACATGTATTTATATCAAGCTCACCATACTTAGCAAACGCTTTTTTCACACCCAAGTCTCCAGCCAGATAAATATCGGGGTTACTTTGACCACGCATTTTTGCATAATCCACAGTCCAAGGGCCAACCCCTTTTATGTCTAACCACAAATCGAGATCATCAATTACGTTTTCATCACTGCAATAGCGAGCAAAACTTGCTAAAGCCTCCTTACGCCGTTGTGGCATTTTAAAAAAAGCAAATGCGTTATCTTTCATCGCATCAGGATTTGGGAATAGCGTTTGCCCTAAGTGATTTTGTTCGCCAAGTTCTTGAACCAATTGTTTAAGTAAGTTCCTAGCTGCGCCAACACTCACTTGTTGTCCTAATATTGCACGTACACCGGCTTCAAACTCGCTCCAAATACCCGGTAAACGTAACCCTGAAGTTAAAATAAACGATTTTGGCAAGGCTTGGCTAAGGTGGGTTTCAATAAAAGATGTATTAGCATCTAAGTCCAACACTCTTCGTATATTACTGACCACGGTTCGCAGTCCAGTCACATCGTTAATCGCTATCTCAACCCTAAAACAGTGATTAACTTTATCAAAGTGTACTGCGAACGAGCCATTGAATGTCTCAAGGCTAAAACTACGTCCATAGCCATTATCTGTTAACCATTCAACAGGCTCAATCAGCCGTTTAGCCAGAAAGTCATGTAATACTTGCCAGTTATAAGGTGGCCTAAATGGCAGGTTCAAGGTAATTATTGACTGAGTATGCTCTACACCTCCTCTTAGTTTACTTGGTGTAAGCTGATATAAACGCACAAACGCATCATTAAAGCGCCTTAATGAATGAAATCCGCTCGCAAACGCAATGTGTGCAACTGGTAAAGTAGTTTGTTGTAACAATTGCTTAGCAAAGTCACATTGTCTATACAATGCGTACTGCTTGGGGCTAGTTCCATAGAATTGCTTGAACAATTTGTTTAAATACCTCTGAGTAATACCCAGACGCTCAGCTAAACCTGCTACTGAGTGGGTTGATAAAACCCCTTCATCAATTAACTTTTTTGCTCGTACAGCGGTTGTTTCGGTGCCGAGCCATGCATAACTACCTGGTGCAGCGTCAGGCCGACACCGAATACATGGTCGAAACCCAGCCTCTGCGGCATTGTGAGCATATTCAAAATATTCCACATTTTTTTCTTTTGCCGTAGGTGCTGGACATATTGGTCGACAATAAATTCCTGTCGTTTTAACTGCTACATAAAATAAACCATCAAACCGATGGTCTCTGCTGTTTCTTGCTTTTTCACAAATATCAGATGAGTACATAACAACTCAATGGCTTAATAACAATGGTCCTAGTTTATCGTAAAATCTATTTCGTTATAGCCAGATTTGGAACCAAACCTAAGAATGATGTATACGTGGCTATCTAATATGGAATTGACCACATTGCAGATGTTTGCTAATTTGGCCTTATATTTTAACTTAAGAAAAGTTTAACCGTGAATCTTAGAGTGTTTATCAGCCTTATTATTACTTTAGCGATTGCTTTGCAATCTGTTGGGGTGGTGGCTGCTGCAACACAAGTTCATCAAATTGATCTTGAGCACCTCAAAACAGAGCATACTCACTCCTTGCTTACTATGGCACAGTTCGAGCAAGTTCAAGATGATCACAATATCAAAGATTGCCATCATTGCGGACATTGTAGTGGGAGTCACTTAAGTTGGTATATCAACAAACCCACACCCACTTTATACTGGCAACCCTCACACAACATACAGCGCGATGAGTTCGCATATGCGCTGCAACGTCACGAACCACAATTTAAACCTCCCAGAGCATAACGTCTTATTTTTATACCAATTTGCTTAGTTAAGTAAGCAATTTTGAGGCTATGAAATCTTGTCAATAGCACCGCTCTCGCTCCTTGCTATTTCCAAGGTACCTACAGCCATACAGGCAAGGCTCGAATTTCGCTATTTAGTTGTTCTAAATGAGAATTTTATGACGAAGTTTGCGTCAGGTTTAGTTCCTCAAAATGATTAAATATTATTGCAAATTAGTATTACAAGCCTCAAAGGCCACTCATTTGGCACTGCTTTCACTACGCACTTTAAGTGCGCAGCATTCGATTATGAGTGTCAGTTAATAAAAAATTAAATCCATCTGCAAAAATGGATAAAGCAAGAGACTGTTATGTTTAAATTGATAACCGTGGCAATAATATATATTGCACTTACCCTATACATCCCTTCAAAAGCAATATCTTGGGAGGATGAGCACATTCATATCGAGAAAAATACTGAGCAGCAAGATTTACTAAAACACGACGAAACTTTACAAATTACTTTAACTCAAACTCAGCAAGAATTAGCAAACATCACTGTGGGCAAATTACAGTCCAAAATCGCGCATGTACGTACTTATGCGCCCGGGGAACTAAAAGCAAATGGTTACACAAGTTATGTGGTATCTCCGCGTACCGACTCCGTCATAATGACTCGCCATGTTGCTTTAGGCGAGCGGGTTAAACAAGGGGATAAATTAGTAACATTATATAGCGAGTCTATGGCTCAAGCCCAAGGTGACTACATAGTGGCATTTAACGAGTGGTTACGGGTTAAAAATATGAACGCACTAGCGGTCAGCGAAAGCCAGCGAATACAAGCAAAAACACGTTATTTAGCCAGTTTAGGTAAAGTAACAGCGCTCGGCCTAACAGATGGAGAGATTAATAAGTTAAATAATAACAGCAACTTAAAGCTAGGTCAGCATAATTTATATGCCCAAATAAACGGTGTGGTTTTACAAGATAATTTTTCACAAGGACAACGCATTAACACTGGACAAACGCTCATGTTATTAGCTGATGAGACAAACTTGTGGGTTGAAGCCCGTTTATCCACCAGCGATAATCAGCATATCTCATCACAAAGTACCGTAGAGATTGAACATTTAAAACATACATACCAAGCTAGAATCATTCAAGAGTCTCATACCATAGACCCAGTCACCCGAACACGCACAGTTCGCCTGCAAGTAAATAATCAAGAAGACCGACTCCATGCAGGTATGTTCGTTAATGTGTATTTTACTCAACCAACAGCGCAGCCTGTTATAACTGTACCTGAGACAGCGCTAATACAAACCGCAGAAGGCTTATGGCAAATATTTATTATCTCTCAAAAAAACCATTTTGTAGCGGTCAACGTTAAGCGAGGTCGCCAGTTTGACGAGCAGGTTGAAGTGATTGGCATAGCTGAAGGTTCAGAGGTGGTAACCCAAGGTGCATTTTTTATTTCCTCTGAGCTGGCTAAAAACAGCTTTGATATACACAACCATTAATTAAGGTGACTAATATGCTAAATCGCCTTATTGATTGGTCTGTTGATAATCGTCTGTTAGTTCTGTTAGCACTTGTCGCTACTTTGATTGCTGCTGCACTTTTAATCCCAAAGCTCAATTTGGACGCTTTCCCTGATGTTACAAATGTACAAGTTACCATTAATACTCAAGCGCCTGGGCTTGCCGCTGAGGAGGTAGAAAAACTAATTACTTACCCTATTGAAGCGGTAATGTATGCTCTGCCAAGTGTACAGCAAGTAAGGTCTATCTCTAAAACAGGCCTGTCTGGCATTACCGTGGTTTTTAAAGAAGGAACCGATATTTACTTTGCTCGCCAACTTGTATTTGAACGCCTGCAAACAGCCAAAGAACTTATCCCTGCAGGGCTCGGGATACCGCAGATGGGCCCAAATACATCCGGCCTTGGGCAAATATATCAGTATTTATTAATCAGTGAACCCAATGCAAATATTGATACCATGACACTTCGAAGCCTCAACGATTGGGTTGTAAAATTACTCATTATGCCCATTGATGGGGTTACAGACGTGCTATCGTTTGGTGGCAATGTAAAGCAATATCAAATTCATATCAATCCAACACACTTGATGAGCTATGGTTTAACTCAACATGATGTTGTAAATGCGATCGTTCAAAACAATGAAAATGCTGGTGGCTGGTATATGCAACGCGCTCAGGAGCAGCTAGTCATAAGAGGAATAGGTTGGTATGCAAGCTCGCAGGAGGGGATTAAGCAACTGGCACAAGTGCCAGTAAAAACCATTAATGGTGTTGTTATTACTGTTGCTGAAGTGGCAAAAGTAAAGCTTGGTACTGAAATTCGCCAAGGCGCGGTTACGATGACACGTAGAAATACACAAGGTGAGCCTGAACAACTGGGCGAAGTAGTTTCTGGCATTGTGTTAAAACGACTAGGTGCTAACACCAACAATACCATTGCAGGGATAAAGCAACGGATAAAGCTTATAGAACAATCCCTCCCCGATGGTGTGCGGTTTGTGCCCTTTTATGATCAAGCAGACTTAATTCAAAAAGCAGTAAGTACCGTGGTAAGTGCTTTAGCTATGGCCTTTTTACTCATCATTATTACATTAGCGTTGTTTTTAATGAGTCTTCGAGCAACATTTTTGGTGCTTATTTCTATCCCCATTTCAGTCGCACTGGCTTTGATACTGATGTCTTGGTTCGGTTTATCTGCCAATTTAATGTCGCTAGGAGGAATTGCGATTGCTATCGGTATGTTAGTTGATGGCTCAGTCGTAATGGTTGAGAACATATGCAAACAATTAAGCGAGAATCAATCACAATCTTGCCAAGTAACTATTAAGCGAGCCGGTAAGGCCGTTGCACGGCCTGTGATTTTTTCAGCAATGATCATATTGGTGGTCTTTATTCCCCTATTCAGTTTTGAAGGCGTAGAATCCAAGCTCTTTGAACCTATGGCCGTGAGCATTATGTTGGCATTGATAAGCGCAATCATTGTAGCCATGGTTGTTGTTCCCGCTCTGGCTTCTTATTTATTTACATACAAATTTAAAGTGCGAAAAAGCGTCATACTAACGCCTTTAGATAGGGTTTATCGCTTCTTGCTTAATAAAGCGATGTCGGCACCTGCTCTAGTATTAATAAGTGCCAGTGTTTTACTTATTATAGCTGTTGTGATTACACCTAAAATTGGCACGGAGTTTGTACCCGAACTTGAAGAAGGTACAATTAATTTAAGAGTGACACTCGCGCCCTCTGCCAGTTTAGAAACGGCGTTATCAGTAGCTCCCATACTCGAACAAAAACTGCTTTCTTTTGATGAGGTAACCTATGCATTAAGCCGTATTGGCCGGGCTGAAATTGGGGGTGACCCTGAGCCCGTAAATAACATTGAAATTTATATAGGACTCAAACCAATACAACACTGGAAAAATGCAAAGGATCGTCATGGGTTGCAAAAACTGATGTTAGAAAAATTAGCTACCCACCCAGGCCTGTTGTTTAATTTCTCGCAACCAATAGCAACTCGAGTCGATGAACTACTATCTGGTGTTAAAGCACAGCTGGCCATTAAGCTCTTTGGTCCACAATTAGATATCCTCGTTGCCAAAGGAAAACAAATTGAGGCGCTGGTTAAAACAATCGACGGCACTAGCGATGTTGCTTTAGAGCAAGTTACCGGTGAGGCACAATTGATTATAAAGCCAATTCGCATGCAACTGTCACGCTATGGATTATCAGTAGCGGATGTGATGTCTGTGGTAAGAGATGGTATTGGCGGTACAGGTGCAGGTCAGATAATAACGGGTAATGAACGCTATGATATTTATGTACGTTTAGACAATCGTTTTCGAGAAAACCCTCAAGCAATCAAAGACCTTAGATTACTCGCTCCGAGCGGTGCTTGGGTAAAGCTTGGTGACGTTGCACAAGTTAGCTTTCAATCTGCCCCTGCGCAAGTTAGGAGAGAAGATGTTCAACGAACGGTTGCTATTGAAGCTAACGTAGAGGGTCGAGATATGGGTAGCGTCGTTGCCAACATCCGCTCTGTAATAGACAACCAAATAACTCTACCCGTGAGCTATTCGGTAGTCATTGGCGGCCAATTTGAGAATCAGCAACGCGCGCAAAAAAGATTAACTCTTATAGTACCTTTGTCCCTAGCTTTGATTGCACTTTTGCTCTATTTGGCATTTTCATCGGTAGGTCAAGCTATGCTTATCTTGATTAATGTACCTTTGGGAGTTATTGGTGGTGTATTTGCTTTATATATAAGCGGACAATACTTCTCAGTTCCAAGCTCAGTAGGCTTTATTACATTATTTGGCGTGGCAATTTTAAATGCAGTGGTAATGGTTGAGAGTATCAACCAACGCATATCACAAGGTGAAACAGCACAGCAGGCTATATTTAACGGAGCAACAGCACGTTTACGTCCAATTTTAATAACAGCTTTAACATCTGCATTAGGGTTGCTACCGATGATCATGTCAAGCGGTGTTGGGGCCGAAATTCAGCGACCGCTTGCCACTGTGGTAGTTGGTGGGCTCATCAGCTCAACGCTATTAACACTGTTTGTACTGCCAGTTCTTTTTACCCGTTTTTCACGCGTTAAGATAGCAGCTTTAAGCGAAAAATAAGCTAGCCATCACCTAGATTAGTTGCTTGCCTAGGTGATGGTTCATCGGCCACTTAAGCCATATAATGATACAAAAATTAACTGTAATGCGAATTATAATCAATATTTAACCGCATGATTTTCATGGGTTTTTTATTGACAGGTAAATCATTTACTATAAACTGGCCCTCTATTAATTATTAGCAGGCAGATGGTATGAAAGGTAAGCAACGCGTTATTGATGCATTTAATGCACTTTTGGCAAATGAGTTAGCAGCTATTGATCAATATTTTATTCATTCTCGCATGTATGATGATTGGGGGTTGAACAAACTATACGAGCGTCTAAACCATGAAATGGAAGAAGAAACAACGCATGCTGATTGGCTAATCAAGCGTATTTTATTCCTAGAAGGCATCCCCAACATGACTAAACGCCGAGACTTACTAATTGGTCATGACGTACGCTCTATGATGCAAAACGATCTAACACTTGAATTAGAAGTTGTTGTAAGTGTTAAAGAAGCCATCGCTATCTGCGAGCAAGAGCAAGACTATCAATCACGCGAAACGCTGGAAAAGTTATTGTTTGATACCGAAGAAGACCATGTATATTGGTTAGAGCAACAGCTAGGACTGATGGATAAAATTGGTACCCAAAACTACATTCAAACGCAACTATAATTTAGGAGTCAGCATGAAAGGTGATAAAGACGTTATCAGTGCATTAAATACCGTGTTGGCTAACGAGTTGGTGGGTATTAACCAATACTTTTTGCATGCTCGCATGTTCAAAGACTTTGGTTTTAGCGCTCTTGATAAAGCTGATTATAAAACCTCAATTCAAAAAATGAAAAATGCTGATCGCTTAATAGAGCGCATTTTATTTTTAGAGGGATTGCCAAACCTACAAAGCTTAGGTCGCCTGCGTATTGGTGAAAATAGCAAAGAGATGATTACAGCTAATATGGAGTTTGAACAAACGTCATTAAGTGATTTAAAAGCGGCTATTCTGTTAGCTGAACAAAAACGAGACTATATCTCACGAGAAGCACTTGATGCCATTTTAAATGAGCAAGAAGAGCAACTCGATTGGCTTGAAACCCAACAAAACTTAATAAAAGTGATGGGAATTGAAAACTATTTACAATCGCAATTGTGATTTATAGCAACAAAAAAGGGCCTGAAGGCCCTTTTTTGTTTGAATCTAAAAGTTATTAAGCAACTTGATCTGTCACATCCACAATCTCTATCAACTTCTCGTTTAAGATTTTTTTAGTACAGTTCGTACATTTACCACACTGCGTACCAACGCCAAGCTCTTTGCTAAGCTCTCGCATACTAGTGGCCCCATCGTCTATCGTTTGGGCTATTTTTTTGTCAGTCACGCCGTGACAAATACAGATGTACATGAATACGAACCAATCTCAATAACATTAACTGCCAATAAGTTTAATCTAAACAAAAATAGTTATCAACTACAAAAAACAAAAAATGATAATTATTGTTATTTACATACAAGTTGATCATAAACTTAGTATGTAGTAACGAATAAATGATTACTTACGACTAGGCCCCTGTAATTAATAAAAAACTATACTAAAATTTCTATTAAATGAAGTTGGTGACGTTATTAAGTAACCCCTTTTTAAGGCATCAACCAGTCTAGTTGGGTACAATAATACTGTTTAAATAAGCGTGCTATATCAATTGCATTAAATAAATGACCAGATATTACGATAGATAAATGGCTTAGTAACCAGGCAAAAATTTCGGCATGTATTTGTTCTACTTGAGTTATTTAACTCGCTAGAATGATCAATGTTTTAATAAAATTGGTATTAAACTAGTTTAATGGGAAGTATTACCTCACACTCGAACATAGTAACGCCTTAGAAAGCAGGAAACATGACAATTAAACAATAACAATTCGAAGGACGATTACATGTATCGTAGCTGTGTGCTCATTTTTTTTGCTTACTTAGCGATTGTTTTACAAAGCAATGCCTTCGCACTAAATAGCGGCACTATTAATCGACTTTCTACTGAAGAAGGTCTGTCTCAAGCAAGCGTTAGTAATATTGTTCAAGACAAACATGGCTATGTGTGGATAGGAACACATATGGGTTTGAATCGCTATGATGGTGATTTAGTAGAAGTCTTTAAAAAGCCTATTAACTTCTCAACAAAACACATTTCAATGTTAATGTTACTAGATGAAGATACCCTGCTGGTTTCTACCACTTTTAATGGCGCTTACCTAATTGACATCAATACACTTGATGCTAAACAGGTTTATTCAGGAAGATTAGCCACCAATACAAACACCTTTTCTGAGATCACCGCAGCTATAAAGTTAGGTAACTCACTTTACGCTGGAATAGATAACTTTCTCTATAAAATAGACTTAACAAATCGCCGCTCAACTTTAATTGCATCTTTTGAGCAGCATAGCTATATAAGAGCCTTACTTAAAATTGACAAGCAACTAGTTATTGGCACAAACCATGGGCTATTTACTTTAAACATTGACTCTAAACAACTCTTTGAACATGAGTTCCTTCGTAAACAACAAAACAACCTCAATAGTAATATAAAATTATTAAAAGTAGACTCTGCTATTGGATTATTAGTTGGCACAGTACAGGGCTTATACGTAATACCAATAAACAACAAAAACTTACAGCTAAACTCTGCATATATACTAGTGCCAAAGCTGAATATTTGGGATCATGTTATGACACCAGAAGGCGAGTTGATTGCCACTGAACGTGGCGTGTATCAAGTAAATAGAAATGCTAAAACGGCTAAAAAACTGCTTTCATTACAAGACAGTAAATACAAACTACCCCAAGCAAGCGTCACCGATTTAATGTTAGACACCAATAACAATATTTGGATGGCCACATTAAATCAAGGCGCTTACTATTGGCCAATAAGTTCTTTGCGCTTTAATGTACTCAAAGCAACTAATAACACCATTATTAACAACAATATTTGGGCAATACACCAAGACTCCGATAGTCGTATTTGGCTTGCCACAGATAATGGCGTATTAAGATTTAATACATTACAAGACCCAAGCCCGCAACATTTTTATCAAAACGCAGACCCTAAAGCAGCATATGCAACGAATGCGGTTTATCAAATAATCTCCCTCAACAAACTCATGCCCAATGAGCTCTTTTTAGAAACTTTAAATGGCCTGAAATTAATCAATAAATACAGTGGCAATATTCGACTACCCCCAGTAAGTCCAACAATGGGCAAAAACCCATTCTCAGTTCAAAACTGGGGAGCGGGTGTGTTACCAAATAATCAAATTGTATTTATTAGTAAAAGTGGTTTTTTTGTCTATGATGCAAAAAACGAAGTAGTACGACCTTTAACAACCTTGACCCAACAACTTGATGTGGATAATACTTATAAGTTTTTGCCTCCATTGCCATCAAGGCCAACTGAATATCTAATTAGCACAGCACATAGACTTGTAAGTTTTAATGAAAATACAGGCTTAATAACGACGATTTATGAATTTGAGCAACAAGAGTCAGAACAGTTTTCGGTAATTGATAGTTGGATAGCTACAGCAGACGGTACTATATGGCTTGCAAGTTCAACTGACGGTGTTATTGCACTTAATGCAGATAATTTATCGGTTAAATTTAAGGTTAAGTTACCGCCTGAGAAAGCCCCCCAAACGGTATATCAAATACACGCTGATAATTTGGGGTATTTGTGGTTAAGTAGTCAATCTGGACTACTTCGATACAATATAAAAACCAAACAAATTCAACGATTTGATACCAATCACGGACTACCAAACAATGAATTTAATGCCAATGCTAGCGCCGTAATAAAAAGTGGTAAGATGGCATTTGGTACCATTAATGGAGTAGTTTGGTTTTCTCCTGATGACTTCACCAAACACGCTAATACCATGGCTAAACTCGCCATTACAGATATAAGTTTGATGACACGTGACCTAAACTACTCCCCGAGCTTTATCAATAACCAGCGTCTAACCTTAGAACCTAATGACTTAGGGCTAAGAATTAAATTCAGTAATTTTGACTTTTCAAATCAAGCGAGCTACCAATATCATGTTGATTTAAAAGGGCCAACTGAAATGGAGTTTGATAATTTAAAGGTCAACTACTTATTTTTTAGCCAGCTAAAGCCTGGTCAATATACACTCTCAATAAAACAGCAAACATTAGGCAACAAAACGGTTATAGCTTCAATCACAGTGCCTTTTAACGTCAAATACTCTCCTTTTAATTCTCCAATAGCATGGACTTTTTACCTTATAAGCATTGGCGGTATATCATTCATTTGGTTTAAGCAAAACTATAATAAAAGACAAGCCATGGAAGCCGCTTTACATGCAGTGACGGTCAATAAACAGCAAACAGAAATGGCATTAAACACGACTAAAAGTGGCATATGGCAAGTAGATTTACAATCTAAAGTGGTAACACAAAAACGCAACTCAGATTGTTTATTAACACAGCACAATAGTGAACAAGTTCCTTTAAAACACTACGCTTCTCTTATCCATCCTGATGATCAAGAACGCGTACAAATTACATGGGAAAAAATACTCCATTCAACTAGAAACAAGCAATTTTCATTGACCTATAGGGTTAAAGGCAATGACGGGTCTTGGTTGTGGTATCACGATATTGGCCAAGTCTTAAGTTTTGACGAACACGGTCGCCCTGATCAAGTAATGGGGATCTATACCAACATTACAGAACAAAAGGCTGTTGATTTACGAGCAACAATACTCGGTGAAGCATTTAGCCAAGTAAGCGATTGGATTTTAATTTTAGATGCTGATTTCACGCCTTTATCAGTCAATTCAAGCTTCTGTTATGCTTTTGAATTAAATGATAGTACAGCTATTCATGATCTTTCATTGAGTAAGTTTTCCCAAGTTGTTGGTAAAACGCGATTAAAGAGCCTTTTAAAGCGAATGCGCCAACTTGGGCCAAAACAGCTCATAAGACAAGAGCTGACAGTTAAAACATCTCATCAAAATGTACATCCAATTAACTTAAGTATTAATGCAATTTCAAAAAACACTGAGCATATTGAGCATTATGTTATTGTAATATCAGATTTAACAGAGCAAAAACAGGCTGAAAGCGAACTGCGTTATTTGGCTAACTTTGACTCATTAACGAAACTGCCAAATCGAAATTTAATGCTACAGCACATTGAGTTTGCACTACATCGTGCAAAATCATCGACAAGCAATTGCGCACTACTGTTTATTGACCTTGATAAGTTCAAACCAATCAATGATGCATATGGTCATCACACCGGAGACCAGTTATTGATAAAAATTACACAAAGGATCTCTGATAAATTGCCACGATATTGTATTTTAGGACGTCAAAGTGGTGATGAATTTTTAGTATTGGTTAAAGATATCGACTCTCCACATAAGCTGAGTGAACTGGCAACTGAGCTGCTCGAATGCTTACCAAACAAGATTGAAATTGGTGGTATTTCTATGAGTATATCTGCCAGTATTGGAGTGGCAATGTACCCATTTGATGCGCAAACTCCTGAAATGCTCATTCGTAATGCTGACATTGCGATGATCCATGCCAAAAAAGCGGGTCGTAATGGCTTTAAGTTTTTTACCACGCAGATGAATACACAACTTTCTCGTAAACTAACTTTAGAAAATGCGCTTAAAACAGCCTACACAGATGATCAAATATACAACAACTATCAACCTATTGTGAATATAATTAGTGGCCGAGTTGTAGGCGTTGAACTGTTAATGAGATGGCGCCACGAGGGAGAGCCAATTTCCCCGATGGACTTTATACCTATATCGGAAGAAGTTGGGTTAATTGAGTTAATGACTGAACAAGCTTTAAAGCGCGCACTTTATGAACTCAAAGACTTTATTCGTAACGACCAAGACTTTTATCTATCTTTAAACCTATCAGCAGTGCACATTTTAAAATCAGATATAGCACGCAATTTAATCAACATTCTGAAATCATTCAATCTAAACACCACAGTTTTGCGACTTGAAATCACCGAAAGTTCGCTGATGGAAGACACAGAAAAAGCGAAGCGTTCGCTCAATGCATTAAAGCAAGCTGGATTTGTTTTACTGCTAGATGATTTTGGTACAGGCTACTCATCTTTAACCTATTTAAATCAATTTCCCATTGATATTATAAAGATTGACCAAGGTTTTGTTAGAAAGCTAAATGTATTAAATAGTAATAAGTCCATTATTAAAACTATCTATTTGCTGGCACAAAGCTTACAAATGACTTGTATTGCTGAAGGTGTAGAAACCGAGGAACAGCTCGCATTTTTAAAAAATATTGGTTGCCACTTTATGCAAGGTTATTACTTTTCTCGACCTGTCAGTGCAAAAGCGCTCGAAAAGATCATAGCAAATAACTTACGGTAACTTTGCCCATGCCAAATAACTTACTTAGCATCAAATTTGAATCACAGTTTTTTTAAATGGGAACAATTTAAAGCTAATATTACTTACAATCGAAGACTGGCTATTGTGCCTTTGAATAATTTGTTCCAACGAATAAGTATGGCTTCATCATTCAACCGCTTCGCTTTTTTATCATCTACATACAACGCAATATGCGTATGATTGCTCATTACCGCACACGTCAATGTAAATTACTTTGGTAAGCGCTAGCAGCTTATCTTCTACCCGTTCTGCGGTGCTCATAACTTTTGCCTGTTACCCTATCATCACCACACAAAAAAGCACGACAAACACACCGTGATATACAGTCATAGTAATCAACCAAACTGACCTGTCTTTTACGTACCGTTATCATGTTATTCCCAGTCTATTACTTCCTACATTCCAAATACTCCAATATCCTCTATGCTCAGTTAAGGGTTGATACTAACATCTACATTGCCATCTCGCATCACTGCAAAGCTTGATCTGTTTTTGTTATAAAATAATTTCAATGCACTTTCAAAGCATTTACAGAGGGAGTATCGTAGTGTTAAGTGGGGTGTTTAAGTCAGTCGCTAGTTGCCCATCAATTTTACGCATTGTGTCCGCAGTGAGTTTTTGACCTATCGCTTTAATATAACGATTACGGTTATTTTTCTCCGCTTCAGAGCGCTAAATACCACTCACAATAGTATTACCCCAATGCATTGCCAAATGCATTGGCTAGCAAAAATAGCTAACTGATTTGTGTTAGGTGTTTACCTTAAGCTTTATCTTTCACTTTAAAGTCGACTAAACACACAGTCTTAGATTTATCTGTTTTGTGATAGGTGGAATATGAATGGTAATATCTCATTTTAATATCATAGCCCGTATAAGGAGTAATCAGTTCTATAAAATCGCCTTTAAAGCAAAGTGGCATGGTAGGGTCTTGTGATCTCAACCAACCTGCTTCATTATTAATATGAAATTCCCCTTTGCTGGTATTCAGTTTTAGGATTGTCCATAAGTCATCCTCACCTCTATTTGTCCTGTTACCCGGCCAAGTTTCTCTCAATATTTTGGTAGAAATAAGCTTCGCTTCAAATGTTTTAACCTTATGAAAATTATTGATATGTTCATAATTTACATAATTGGCTTTTTTTTCCTCATACTTATCACTGTAAGTCGTGGCTTGATACGTTATGTAAGCAAAAATACAGCTAATACATAAAACTGAGTGGTAAGCTTTAAGTTGGTTTTTATACTTCTTATGCTTATAAAAAATAAATACTAATGCAGCTATCAATACAGTACTGATCACACTTGTGTGCATTAATTCTAAATGGATATCTAACGAACTCGTCATCGCTGGTGAATAAATTGTGGTATAACTTGTCATAGTTTTTGGTGGGCTAAAACACGCCCACCTTTTCCTTTTAATGTTATCGTTTGTTTAGTTTGTTAACCATTTGTACTGGGCAAAATGCATGTTTTGGAAACCATAGAAAAGCTCGCCCATACTACCTAATTCCCACGATGAGTTCTGAGAAGACTGTTGCCTAACAACATGCCCCGAGACACCGTAGTTTCTAATGCCTGTTACAGACTTCCTTGAGGAAGACATAAAGTTGGGCAAATCGAAACTTTTAGCCATTTGAACACCATATAAGTCTAATCCTGCTGGGTTGTCTTAACCAACTAAACAAGACAGCCATAATTAAATTATCAAAAAATGAAAACTGAACAAAAAAACAAGCAAATAAAAATGGGGGATGAGATGGACGGTCCCAAATCGGCGTCAATGCGCCAAACTGATTTGGTAGCAACAGTCCATAGGAGCATCCATCATGAAAAAAGTTAGCATATTGTCCATTGACCTCGCAAAAAATGTATTTCAATACATTGGGCATTGATAATCACGGTCACCCTTGTTTATCCAAACGCCTGTCTCGAAGCAAGCTTAAAGAAACCATTGTTAACTTGCCTCCTTGTGAAATCGTTATGGAAGCCTGTGCGTCTTCTCACTTTTGGGGTCGAACATGTTTGGCTGCGGGTCACCAAGTCCACTTAATCCCTGCACAACATGTCACCCCTTTTGTGCGTGGTAATAAAAATGATAAAAACGATTGTCTCGCCATTTATGAAGCCAGTCGCCGACCGAACATTCGCTTTGTACCTGTGAAAACTGAACAACAACAAGCTGTACTTATTCTACATCGCATGCGTGAGCGCGTTTTATCTGCTCGAACTGCTTGTATCAACCAAACACGAAGCTTGTTACTTGAATTTGGCATTGATATCCCTAAGTCTTACTGCAAGTTTAAACAAGAGTTACAAGAACTGCTTACTCATTCATTACAACCTGCTGTGCTGTTGATGATTTCTGAAGTCTACGATGAACTCACTGGCTTTGAGCGAAAAATCCATTTACTCGATAGTTTATTTAAACAAGAAAACTCCCGTAGCGAAGCCGCTCAAATCATACAATCTATTCCTGGCATTGAACTTATCAATACCTCCGCCTTTGTCGCTTCTATCGACAAAGGCCAAGCTTTTAAAAGTGCCAAAGATTTTGCTGTATGGCTTGGTCTCACACCCTCGCAATACGCTTCGAGTAATACAAACCGGCTGGGCAGTATAACTAAGCCTGACGATGGGTATCTTAGAAAACAACTTATTCACGGCGCTAGAACCATTGTAGCTCATGCTAATAAGAAAAATGATGATTTGAGTCGTTGGATCACTGAGCTTAAACAGCGACGAGGTCATAACAAAACAGTTGTTGCTACTGCACATCGCCTAGCAAGGCTGATGTGGATATTATTACAGAAAAGCACACCTTATCAGCCCCAATTTACGCAACAAGGCGGTGCACATAATGTTTGATTTTTTCTATCTTTGGTTGTTAGGTAAGCTCGTTCTTGACAAGGGCAACCAGGCCGAGTGAGTGAATTACTTTTTAGGGAATGCAGGCTCGAAGCTCATTAGGGGCACTGCTAAATGCAGTTAAGCCCGAATATATGTCAGAGCAGCGTTTTACATTGCACAACTGGTTGATTCAAAGCTAAAAGTTAAGCAGGTAAATAATATAAGAAAGGCACGAGGCGACTAAAAAGTCACCTCGATTGGTTAGTACTGTTCGACAAAGGCTAAGCGTCCATATATGTCTTGTTTATTTTACATTATCATGGCAACGATTCATAATTGGACGCGCCATATGTCAACCATTGACAAGCAGTTTTATCTGGAGCTGGGACAACGTATTGCCAGTTATCGTAAGGCTGTTGATATGACCCAGACACAGTTAGCCGAGGTTTTGGGGATCTCCCAAAAGACGATGGCTCACTATAAAGTGGGGAGATTAAGGATTTCAGTGGAGATGCTAACGAACCTAGCTAAAACGCTGGGTGTGAGCGTTGAACAGCTACTAGAAGATGATGTGCCAACTAAGGCAACTAAGCGAGGGCCAACCTCGTTATTAGAACGGCAGATTGAGCAGATCAGCCAGCTACCCCGCACCAAACAGAAATTTGTGAGCGAGATGCTGGATACGGTGATACAACAAGCAAGCGGCTAAGAGTAATTAGCCGCTTTACATTTATATGTTTTACTTTGTTTTCTGCCTTTTAATCAAAGCGGTTAATACCAGTAAAACAGGACTTAAACTGAAACCAACCAGAGTAAAAATAATGAGAGCAACAAGATAAAAGCCCCTTTCATAAATAACTAACGAACCAATAAAAAGAGCTAGTGCAAAGCCTCCCATCACAGCTAGTGATTTTATTAGATCTTTAGTCTCCATTCTGACGGCTAAACCTTTTGCTATTTTTACAAATGGCTTGTAATCAAGATTTAATCTCTCTGACTTTCTCTCTGTTCTAATGTAGGCAAAGAGAATAACCATGTACGAAAGTAAAACTGGCAATGATATAAATAATTCAATCTCTCTACTTGCACCATTTTTTAAAGAGTAAAACGCCCCTATAGCTGCTAAGACCAACGACGGAAGCAAACTAACCAGAACACACTTTTTAAAGAATTTTACATGTTCACAACGTACTAAAAGGCAACTACTACTCATTGGGTTTAAGAAGCTAAACCAAATTTCTCGATCACGTACACTAACGCCCTTTCGAACTTCATCTACAGAGTCTTGTACTGCAAACGCAAAATTACTCATTAAACCACCCAATAATATCTCTTGTCGTTTCGGTTACAGTGTTGTTTATCGTCGTACCTAAGCCACTGAACGTATATGTTAAAGTGCCCGCAATACCACCTACTGCACTTCCAATTAAAGCTCCCGGTGCAGCACCAACTCCACCAAAGAAGGCTCCTATACCAGCACCGATAGGTGCTCCAGCCGCCGCTCCAGCTTTGAACGAAGCTAAACCACCTCCAAGTTCAACCGCCGTACCTAAAGCTCTAGAACCAACATTTCTAGATGCAATATCTAAACTTACATCATTTTCCACAGCGTAATACACCTCTGATCCCAGTTGAGATGCCGCATATACTCCGGGGGCATATTTCGAAACAGCATTTAAGCCAGAATAAACAGGCGTTCCATTTAGTTTGGCCAGTACTTCAAAAGATTTTGCGCTAGTAATAGGAGCATATGTATTCGCAGTCATACTCAATGGTGTTGATACATTTTTTAAGTAATCAATACGTAGCGAGTTAACAGGAATTCCTTTGCTAGAATTAAGCATGTTAATTATTTTACCACGGGCTGCAAATTCATTAGCTATATGGCTTGATTGTGCGATCGCACTAGTCCAATCAGCAACTGAAGATACATTGCTTAACAGCTTACTTTCTTTAGGGAAAATGTACCCTTCTCTCCAAGGGCCAAATCCTGAAGGCTGAGATATGGTATTCAAAAGCCCTGCACCAGCCCCTTTTGCTCCTTGTAAAAATTCAGGTGCCCACGGCCCCGGAGTCACGCCCGGAATACCAACCATTGCAGGTCTATCAAACACACCATTTGCACCACCAAGCTTGTACTTGGCCATATCTAAGTGTTGGATAGAGTTCATTTGAACATCATGGTGTCTTTGTGTCTGACCGATGATTTGGTTAGTTGTCATACCAAGCATCTTGCCTGCACCCGGTGAAGTGCCTAGGAAATCTGACATAGACTCAATCAGGTTATAACCAGATTGAACCGTAGTGGCATTGTCAGTAAAGAACTCTGCCGTTTCTCCTTTGCTGTTCGTCAGTGTTGTACCTGTCCCTGTATACTCATCAGTATAGTTAGCTCTACCACCCGAAATAGTTCCACCATTTTCAGAGGCTATTTGCTGAGCTACTTGCTGTACTGCTTCCTGTGGTGTTGCACCATTTTCTACAGCTTCAGCAATCGTGTCTTTTGCTTTGTTGGTATTTGCTTGGGTTTGCTTGCTCTGCATTCCGGCAACTATAGAGTTACCAATCGCATTGCCAAAGGCATCCGTTGCAACGTTACCAAAATTCCAGCTATTGCTGTTGCCGAACAATTTATCAGCGCCATAACGCACTGCCGAGTTTAAGATGCCATTAACAGGATTAAGAGACCCTTGTCCAGCTTGTCCTGCATTGACACCTATTCCAGATACTAACGCTGATGCAGCAACATTACCCCATCTAAAGCTAGCATCATTGCCAACCAACTTATTCGCAGCAACCGAACTAATTGATGCTGTTGCTCCCATCACTGCCCGGCCGTATACATTTAAACTAGCTTTAGCGCCTTTTGTGGCAATTTCTGTAAACGTACCTGCCGACTTAGCGCCAACTCCCATAGCACTGCCTACGCCAGCGGTGACCGCTGCGGTGCCTGCTGAAGTAAGTGCGTTTCGCAACGAGAAGCTATCAACTACACCCATTGCTTTTCCAGTAAGCTGACTTGCCACACTGCCTGCAAACCCCCCAATGGCAGCCGCGGCAACTCCGGCGGCGCCTAAACTGCCACCGAGGGCTGCTGTTCCTGCTGCCATTATGCCCATAGAACTGGATGCAGCACCCATAGCAACAGCCGCAGCTCCTGCCGTTGCTATGGTCGCCACCACAGCAACCGCTATCATTACAATAGATGCTACGGCATTGCATCCTGCTTCTGGTGGCGGTGGCACATAAGGCATTGACGGGTCTGTGTTACCAATGACTTCACCCAAATTAATCGGTTTAAAGTTATCGTGTGTATTAAAAGCATTTGCTCTTGCTGGAATATCGAGTATCACGCCCTGAGATAAATCAGACCCCGCTCCTAGGCCATTTATATCGGCTATAATGTACCAAAGGTTTTCATTACCGTAGTAAAGCTTCGCTATCCCTTTTAAGGTATCTCCCGATTGAACTTGATGGCGAGCCATAACCGTTGTGTTTTTGCTATCAGGTGCACTGAAATGCTGCTCTTTAATAGAGTTTGTTCCAGTTTTGTTTATTTCTCCCAAATAATGACCGCTACTATATAAATAGTAACTACCCGTTTCTCGGCCCAAGTAACTGGTGTCTTCTTTAAAGCCGACATTTTTTGCAACGGTAGTCTGCCAATCTATTCTCTGTCCAGTGTAAGGGTTGTAATAAGATCGGTCGGTATTCAGGTCTGCCGTGGTTAAGAGTCTAGATTGTTTACCAGTTACTTTAGAGATGATTTTCCCTTCAGCGTCATAACGCATGTATCTTGAGTTTACCTCTTTATCACCCTTAAAACCTTCATCGGTGATATGTTCTTCGATACGTGTGCGGTTACCATTTACATCATAATTTGAACGAGTCTGTGCATCTTGTAAGTTTTGACTGTCTTTATGCGAACTATCCCCGCGACCAGTTGTAACCTTCTCTAAATATGTATCTCTGGCCTCATACTCCTTTGTAAAGCGATGAATAAGTTGGCTTACACCTGACGGTAAATTACTCTTTTGATAATAAGCATAGGACTTCACCATGCCTGCACCATCATAAACATAGCTTTGCGTTGTAGATTGTTCTTTTAGACTTGATTCGGTCCAAGGTTCTGAGACATAAATAACACTAGATCCAGAAAAGCCAAACTCAGGAACGTGTTGCTTAAGTGTATTTGTTATATCTAATTTTAATGCTTTTTCTTGTGTCCATGTGACCTCTCCCGCGGCATTATAACGCGTTTGGGTATGATGCTTAATCGCTCCACCATAATTTATTTTCGTATTAAAGCCGGGATCACCACCGAGGCCTTTTGTATAAATTGATACCGTTGAATTTGCTCCAAAGTACTCACGTTTATCCGTCACACGGCCCATTGCGTCATACTCAAACTTACTGCTAGCTCTCCAGTTATTATGGTTTGGTGTATTCGCAAGCGTTGCACGAGCACCATATAAATCAATATCACTTTTGTTTAAAAAGCTATCCACAAATGCAACTTGGCCCCAGCTGTTGTAAACAAATTGCTGTGCACTTTTATTGTTAGCCGTTATCAATAAGGTTTGCTGTCCAACCTTGTTATAATCTATATATTGACCTTGATCATGGGTGGTAATTGTACCGTTTATTAACAAACCACCGTCATGAACAACTCGGTTATTACCGTCGTAAGTAAACCAATATTCATCTTCGCTAGAATCCGATGAGCTAGTGCCACTTGATGTATTTGATGACGCGATACCGGCTTGGTGCAATTGTGGGGCTTGCGGCGATACTTCGGCTTTCGCTAATATCGGTGTGGCTTCTGTTAGCTTTTCATTTTGCGGTGCAAAAGATAATGAGCGAGCAGCCATCATAGGTTCATTAACCATGAATGGCTCACGTTCTCTTGGATTAAAGCCGCCACCGGGTTCAACTTCAATATACAACTTTGTTGACGCTGTGAGTCCCTTAGGATCGCGTGCCGTAATAGTCACGGTAAACTGACCAGGTCGATTTATAGAGCCGGAAATTTTTGACCCACTCAATCTTACCCCTGAAGGTAAACCACTCGCTGAATAGGTTAACGTATCACCATCGGGGTCGGTAAATGCATTGCTAGGTATATTGTAACTAAAATATCGATCTTCAAACGTAAAACTATGTAAATTTCTATTCGCAACAGGGCGTCGGTTACTCGCTGTTGCACTTGTTACACTCACACTTTTAGTTACCCAACTACTCCACGCGCCATCATCATCTTTTACGCGTACTTTTACCCACTGACCACCTATTGTAAGGCCTTTAACCGTGACTCGATTGCCACTTCCGCTTAAACTTAATCCAGATGACTTTTGCCACTCATACTGCCTAATTGAACCATCCGTATCCTTGCCCGTCGCAGTTACAGTAGTACTGCTGCCTTTTTTAACACTACCAGAAGCACTGACTGTCACTGTAGGCGCTTTATTAGGAATAACGTTTGCTATTGTCAACGAAAACTCTCTGGACGCAGACAGCTTAGTCGACTTTTGTTCCGTCGCAGTAACCGTAACTTTATAGGTACCACTAGTAGAATAGCTAGGCGTTCCACTTAGTACCCCTGTTGTACTAAAGTTTAACCCTGCAGGCTTAGATACTAATTGATATGTCCATGTGCCACCGTTTGAAATATCATCAATTGATGGGGCAACATCAAAGCGTTCAAACCTATCTCTTGGATCAATGGGGCCTGGTCTAAATACACGCTTGTAAAACTTAGCGGTATAAGTGAGCGTATCCCCATCGGGGTCTTTAAATTTACTGGTTACATTATGAGAAAAATAGCTACCTTCAGATGCTGATTTATTGTCAATACTGCCTGTTGGTGCTCGATTTGGAGTTTGTGTATCTCTAACAAGAACGGTATATTTTCTTGTACCATATGTAAAATTACGTTTTAGCTCAGGGTCAAACTCACTCACTGTTAATGTGAATGTATAAGCACTACTGCGTCCTGCAGTAGCGCCAGGGTTAAGCGTTAAGAATTTTTTATCACTTGAAACTGTAGCCCAAGAAGGGGCACCAGATAACTGCTTACGGATCAAACTATGGGTTCCGCCAAATGACGAAATATTAATCCGGTGAGTTTGGCCTTCATTGAGGGTGATGTAATTAACGTTTTCAACACTCAAAGTAAATACCGACTGTACCTTTATACTGCTATTACTTTTATCACTGGCCGTAACCGTAATTCGGTGATTACCCCCCGTGCCGTCTTTTAATGCACCAGCGCTACTAATTACGCCTGTACTTGAATTGATAGATACACTACTTGGCAATCCTGCTGCACTGTAAGTTAGCTTTCGACTACTCACATCTGTAACAAAGTAACCAGACACGTTGTAAGATAAACTTTGTCCTTCAACCGTACTCTTGTTCGGTATATTCGCTGCAGTAATGGGGGGCTTAACGTTTTGGATGGCTACTGTTATCTGCGCCGTGGCCCGATTCGGATTTGAACGGTTCGTTTCTGTTGCAGTTACATCTACGCGATACGTTCCTGACGCAGAGTTGCCTATTTTACCTTGTAAGTATCCAGAGCGATTGAATGTCACACCTTGTGGTGGATTCACCACCACCCAACGACGTACTAGATCAGGCTCAGACCTACCTTTAGAAATATCGACTAGCTTTTGCTGATAGAAAGTAGCCGTATAACTAAGCGCATCATTATCTGGGTTAGTAAAGAAGCGCTTCAAGTTGCCATTGCTGCTTGAAAGCGACTGGCCTTCTTTAAAACTCAATGAACCATTTTTCGCCGTCAAAGGTTGGTTTGCCACTTTGGTATCTGGCACTAAAATATGATATTCAAACTCACCAGCCTTAAATTCTTTTCTCAGCTCAGGCTCATAAATAAACTTCGCATACCTCACTATATAGACACCACTGCGACCATCAGTTGCACTTGGAGTAATAATCAATGTGTTAGCGTTGTTTATTTGTGTAAAGCTCGGGCCACTAATTTTTCTGATACGGAGCTGATTTCCTGGGCTACTAGTGCCTAAACTAATCTCTTTTCTTTGCTCTTCTGCAACAGTAACAACCGACATGTTTGCAACACGTAAGTTAAAACTCTGCTCACGACGAATATTGCTGTTACTTTTATCTGAAACTTGAACGCGGACATTATATGTATTTGCAGTGCTATAGCTTAATTTTCCACTGATCAACCCAGTTGAGCTATTGTAACTCAAACCAGATGGCAAGCCTGTCACCGTATATTGCAATTTGCGGGCGGTTGAGTCAGCAACAAAATATTCGCTTAAACCAATAGCAACTTGCATGCCTTCTTTAACAGACTTAGTCGGTATTGGCTTAATTTCTATTGGCGCATCAACGTTAGCAATATTTAATTGTATTTCACCTGCATATGTACGAACAGGTGATTTAGTTTTGTCTGTTGCAACAACATCAATACGATAGATACCTGCAGATTCGTATGAAGGAGTACCGGTTAAACGCCCATTGCGGCTAAATGATATGCCCTCAGGTTTGGTTATTTCAGTCCATTTGCTTGGGTTTGTGGGGTCTTGTTTCAGAAATGTAGCGCTAAACTCTAGGTTTGGTATCTGTAACGCTTGAAAGAACAGCGCTATATCACCCGTTTGTTCGGTGAGCTTAGTATTTTCTGCAACACTTAATGAGCCATAAAATTTGTATGATGGGTCAACAGATAAATCACCAACGATACCATTTTCTACCTTCATACTACGCCTGTTACCCACAGCGTCATAACGATAGGTAACCCTAGATAATACTTTACCTTCTTGCCATGCAGGCTCTCCAGAAGTACGCGTATTATTGTATTCTTGGGTCTGAGTTAGCGCAATTCTACCGTGGCTGTCATATTGCGTCGTTGTTTCATGGCGGATCACTCGTTGTAAATCATCCCAAGATTGACGAAGTTCAAGTGTTCTACGCCCAGACTTATCATATTCAAAATAAACGTAAGCATCTGTTGCTTCGTCACTAATACTCTTAAGCCAGCCATTTTCATAGTAGGTATATCGCAAGTCTTGTCCGTAATCATTTTGTTTACGAATCAAGCGCCCAATATCTATTTTTGTGGTATCACCACCTACATTTGTAAGTGTATTAATACTGTTATTTTCACCCCAACCTTTACCATAAGTGTATGTAAACCCTTTACCACCAAGATCATTACCCGATTGAAGGTTTCCGTAATCATCATAATAGCGAGTATTTTTGTGCTTATTTGGCGTTGAGTTACTGTGCAGGTTTGAATAGGTTTCATGACGCTGAGTGCCATCACTGTTGTACACATATCGCTTTTCACGAGCCATTTCATCTCGTGAATAAACTACGTTACCGTAAACGTCAAACTTATAAGACTTTACACCCCCTACGGCATCATATTCATGAGTTCTGTTACCCAACTCATCATATTCATAGACGTTATTAGCACGATATTGCCCTGCTTTATTATTTATTACACCAAACTGGCCAGTTTCTTTAACTCGGTCTACCTTATCGTAGCTTGTAGTTGTCGTCTTATTTTCAGCATCTTTTGTGAGTACTTTTCGGCCAAAAATATCATACTTGTATAGTGTTTGATTATTCTCGCCATCTTGGGATTGGATTTGGTTCCCACGAGCATCAAATTTAAAGGTTTGGCTATTATCGTTGCCATCAATTTTTTGTACTAAATTACCTTTACTATCATAGCGGTAAAGATTAATTGGAGTGGTACTGGTTGTTTGTCCACTCTCATCAGTAACTGCAGTTAAAGGTAATACCTCTTTAATGACTTTATTATCATGATTGTATTGAGCTTGCGTTACAAACCCTCTCGCATCTTTGAGCTCAATTATGTTACCCCAGCGATCATACTGCTGTTCTAATTGCGGCTTATGAGTAACGCCTTTTTGAGTAAACTTAGGCTGTTTAATTAATATTGCGTTACCTGAACCATCGCGGGTAATTTCAGTTAGGCCATTTAATGCATGAACTGTGCTCGTTAAACGCCCTGCTTTATCATAGCCATGGGTTTTAAGTACACCATCGCCTTTTGTCGTTTTCCAAAGCTGACCATTTTGGTTATAAACATAAACACCCTCTTCGTCTTTTTTCACCTCGCCAAACGCATTGTAATAGGTTTGCCATGAGTTTATAGATATATCACCAGCCCCTGCATTTTGACCTATCGTTTTACGCTTAGTTTGACCATTTCTATCGTAGTAGTACTTAGTAAAGCGCACTTTTTCATCATCACTACCACTGTGAGGAGCCCGCCACTGAGAAAATGCTGTTAACGTCTTGCTGCCATTTTTGCTATCAAATGAACGCGTTTGAATTTTTGCATTGTCTGACGATAGATAGTTTGCACGTAATGTGATCGTTGCGGTCGAATGCCCCACTCCTTCATCATAAGGATTAAAGTCAAATATTCTGCCACTAAGTTTACCTGTGCTCTCGTTAAATGACACTCCATGAGGCAAACCTCTTTGTTCATTAGTTGAGCCTCTATATTTGCCGTAAGAATCAAAATGATAAAGCTTATAGGTGAATGAATACGACTCGTTTTCATGATTCCATTCGTTATAGCTTTGACGTGTTTGTTCTAACTGCCCAAGCGCATTATAATTATGGGTAGTTTTGTTACCTAAAGCATCATATTCAGCAATGAGCTGTCCACGTGTATTGTATTCATGGCGCGTCAATTTATCATGTGAGCTACTTGGCGGTGCAGTTATATTAGCTGTAGAAGTATTTAGTGTGCCTCTATTTGCATGCTCTTTTAATCTAACGAGATTGCCAAACACATCATAGCCCATTGACGTAATGTGCCTACCTGTTCTAGTGCTTATTGCGCCAGAGAGTGGCTTAGATAAATCCAGTGTAGTCGTTGCAACCGCAGCGCTTGCAGTGTGGATTAGGCGACCAACTGCATCATATTCCCAAGCTTGAATATCAGAAGTTTGTGCGCTTAAGTTGGTTATATCTGCTGTATTTTCAGAACGAACCTGAGACTGTACTGTATTTCCAAGCTTATCGTATTTAAACGCCGAGATTTTATGACTGCGCGCTTGCAAGTTCATACCAGAAGTAAATTCATCAATATGCACATTAGATTGCACCTGATAAATTACTCGGCCCATTGAGTCGTAGTGATATTCAATTGTTCGATTACGGCCATACGTGTCATTACCATCTGTACCAACAGGCATGGTATGCTCGTTAAAAGCTCCCGTCGCTGCAATTGCGTATTCCGTACGCGCCTGTACTTGACCAAAAGCATTATAACTCAGCTTGGTTAAGTACTTAGCCGAGTCAACAGTTGCAACTTTTTGACCCAACTCATTGTAATATTGATAACTTATTAATGCCTTGTGCCCTGACGTATTAAAGCTTCCAGATACTAACTGTTCTTTCTTTATCTCTTGCCCAAATGCATTATAGGTAAAACGTGTACTTTGCTCACCGATATTAACTTGAACTTTACGCCCTGACGCATCATAGGTGGTTTCAATACGACGGTCTTTACTTGCTGAGACATTAAGATTTGGCACATTACCTGTTTTTATATTGCCATTGTTATCCACAATGTCTGATAACTCTAACGAACGATTGGGCCTCCATGTAAGTTCATCAGCATATTTAATCAATGTAACTTCTTGACCTAAGGCATTGTAACGTCGCTCAGTGATATTGCCTTCACCATTAATTTCAAATCGAACATTACCTGCATTATCGTAAACTTTAAGTGCAGTGATCCCACCTTTGGTTGAGCTTACGGCTCGACCAAGCGCATCATATTGCGTGGTGGATTCGGTTGCAGGCGCATTTTTAGTTGCATTTTGGCGCATTGAAATTTGGCGACCCGCATTATCATATGAGAAATAAGTCGTTGCTTTTTGTACACCGCTTATCCAGCGATTATTTTTTTGTCCGCCTTCCGTTATCGATGTAACATTGCCCAAACCATCGTACAAAAAATGTTTGGTCACATTTACATTTTCTAAATCACTTAGGTTCCCACTACTCCAGTTATATATGGTTTGCGACGGCCCTCTTTCATATGCCAAACGACCACCATTGTCATAGTCATATAGCCACGTCACACCATTTTGATTGGTGTAGCTCGATTTAAGTCCATTATCATTATAACTATAAGATTCAGTTGTCCCGTCACTGTGACGTTGCCATGTAACGCGTCCCAGTGCATCATATTCAGTGCTTGAGATACGAGCACCTGTAATCACACTCTCACTGTAATGAGTGGCGAGTTCACTGTACTTTAATTTATTTTGAGCAAATTCGGCTTGCAGTGTTGATTCATCATTAATTGAAGCTTGATACTTGATGGTACTTATTACATTGTTTACTTCATTGTAGCGATGCTCTGTGACATACCCTTGTGCGTCAATATTAAAACGCAAACGCCCTGCATTATCGTAGTACAGATTTGTAACTCTATCATTAGCAGATATTACTCGTTTACCTGCTGCAGTTGCTTCATCAATAACTTGGCTATAACTCACTGTATTTACGTATGCTAACGTCTTAATGAGTTGACCCGCAGCATCATAAATACTTTCTTTAATGCTCGCTTTATCATCCTCAATCAAGGTTAACGTAAAGCGTGCCTGACCATTAGAGCCATAAATAGTTTTAACTTTACTATCAGCTGAGGTTGGGCCTGTTTTAACTAACTCTGCAGCACTTAAAATTCCAGTGGTGAGCTTTTGACGCTGGTTTTGTGCCAGCGGCGACACTCTTTGCCCCCATTTCAGCAACTCTTGTACACGTCCTTGACTATCGTAACGCCATTGAGTTACGCCACCTTGCGCATCAATGTGTAAAGCCTTTTGACCATTTTCATCATAAGCTGTGTGTTGTGTCACATACTCCCCATCATGGGAGGTAATACGCGCTATTATCGTACTTTTCTGACTAGTTAAAAAGTCAGCCAAAGAACGCTCGCTAGAGCTCGTTTGATTATTAATTAGTTTAAGGCTGTTGACTGCTTGAGCTTGGCCGATTAACTGCCCATTTGTATTATACGAGTAATGTTTAACACTGCCGTATATGCTCACTTTATTGGTGACGTTGGCAGTCGAAGATGTGACTGAGTTGATATCACCCGATGCGACTGCTACCACATCAGGTGGCGTTGGGCGAATTGGTCCGATGTTAATAGGGGGTTCTTGTTCAATACCTTGTTGCACGGTAGCCTGAGCATGTGTACTGACAAATTCGTGAGTAACTTGATTCGCTTCATTGTACACATAATAGGTTACTTTTTGATTTTGTATGCCAGTTGAGTCATTGTGGCTGTTGATAATACTCGAGCCTAGGTATTGAGCTTTAGTGATTAAATTATCATTTGCATCATATTCATAGTTCGTTTTACTACTACCTGTTTGCTCTTGGCGTAAACGACCGAGCTCATCATATACATATTGCGTTGTAACAGCTTTAGCACCGCTTCCCTTAATTGCCTTAAGTGTGTTACCCGCTGAATCATACTGATATGCCATTTGGCTTTGTATTTTGTTTCCTTGTCGCGCTATCACTGACAACACACGCCCAGCACTATCGAGTTCTGTTGTGGTAGTTTGTATCGTACCTGAGGTAATGTTGCTACCTGTTGCCACCGTATTCAATTGTTCGGTTTTGATTACTTGCCCACCGTGTCGTGTATAGCTAAACTCAGTGCGTAGTTGTAATCCATCTGGGTCAACAATTGTAGCTTTTACTCGACCTGTCGCATCATATTGCGTTTCAACTTGTTGACCATTCGCATCAACAACCTGCCTTACACGATTTTCTTTATCATATTCTTTTAGAGATTGTGTTTGCCCATTTACAATCGACTCAGTCAAGTTACCACTATGATCATACTTATATTGTGTTTCGCTAACAGTTTCACCGCTGCGGTTAAAATAAGTCAATGATGCGGTTTTACCCAGTGCATTGCGTGTAGTAAGAACAAAGCTGTTGTTGGGTTGGAACACTTTGACACTGTTAGCGTTATCATCGTATTCATAGCGCGTAACCTGACCTAACCCATTCTTGACAGATAGCATGCGGCCAAGCATATCGTAACGAGTTACTATTTCTCTTTGTGTGCCATCGACCACTTGGGAGGCACTAATAACTCGTCCAATACCATCTTGGCTAGTATCTAGTTCATATGTGGTATGTTTAACGTGATTATTTGAATCTGTAGTTTTTATAACCCGTCCAAACGCGTCATAATCCTTCACAATCGTTTGTGTAATACCATCAGCTACTTTGGTGGTGCTCTCTAACAAACCTCTCGCATCGTAACCAAAGTTTGTGTGTATGGTTTTAAGTCCACTTGTACCTTTAAGCTTATCAATGGAACTTAAATGTGTTGTTTGTGACTCTCTAACAAGCTGCGAAAATGCATTGTAGGTGAATGTTTTTTCGTAGTCTTGTGCATCTGTATGGCGCTCTAGCATACCTCGTTGGTCAAAACTTAACTGCTCTTCATAAGCGCCACCATTGACTACTAATGCCTGTATATAGGCGCTTGCAGTTTGTCCTCCGATTACTTTATTAGTATGTAATCCGCCAACTAAACCTGCTTGCGATATTTGTGACTCACTCAGTTGAGTGTGATACCGTTTTACAAGAGTGCGTTCATTAAAACTATTATAGCGATACTCTGTAACCTGACCCATAGCATCAATTTGAAAACGTTCGTTACCTTTTGCATCATAGTAATAAAGAGTTTTAGCGCCCTCTTTGTTTGTGTGAGACTGAATATTACCCAGCACATCATATTGGGTGTGGTCACCCTTTGAAGCAAATAAAGCATCAAAACTGTCAATGGAATGAGCACCCACTTCAAGCCCTCTATTTGCTAATTGAGTCTGAGTTAAATCACTCAAAGACACCTGCCCAATTCGACCCGACCCTCGGACCAGCATCGCATTAACATTTTTAATGTTATTGTCTGGCTCAACAGATTGCAAATCAGCTAATAAGTCTCGCGTTACGGTATGCCAACTGCCCGTTGATGTACTCAAAGGCAAGGCTATATGGGCATATTCACCTCCAAGTGAGGAACCGTGAGAGCCTGGTTTATATGTAATATAACGATGACCTTTATTGGTATCTACGCTGATATAAACCGTAAAACTTTCTGAATACTTCATATCCCAGCTAATGGTTTTTTCTAGCGCATCCCAAGGGGTTTTATTCAGGTTTTGTAATCGATACCCATTACTACTGCCTGCCCCTTTTAATTCAATCACTTCACCGTTATATTGTTGATCGTATACGGCTGTCATTGTTGCACCACTTGGCGTTGGATCGTATATATCCCAATGCTCGGTGTTTACGGGAGTATTTAAGTTTTGGCCGAGTAATTGATTACCATCTAACGAAGAAATTTGGCGTCCTAGTAAATCATACTGATAGCGGGTACTACTTACTTCATTGACAGAATGTATTTTTAGATTATCAATATATACTTCATTGCCATTGGCATTCGGTCTTGGGTTATTGTAAAAACGCAATCGAGCTGCATTGCTCCAATCTTGTGAAGAAACCTTAACGGATGCAGATTCGTGTGGCTTTCCCTTAGGGTGAACGGTTAGCGTGGTAAAGTCATCATTGGTTGTCCAGTTAATAACATACGTGGTGTTCGTAGTCAGTGACATTAACTTTTCTCTGCCACTGGCTAGACCATTTCTGACCACATCTGAATATATTGCATTCCCGTCAAAATACACTGCATGACGGTCTAACGTTTTGCTAGACCAAGACCCCGAGTTATCTAAGCCACCATAAAAATACATTCCACTGAGATTATCACTTGTTGTAACCTCAATTGTTGACGACACATTATCCTTCAATTGAAAAGACTGCTTAGAAATTAAACTAGGCCATTCACTTTTCTCGGAATTTAAACGCTGAAAGCGAACTTGATTATCGACTACCTCTATTGAAGTAGATGAACCATTAGAAATAGTAAATGCATTAGCAACACCATTATTAAAGTCATCACTTGAATATATCAACTGTGCATTAGCCGCTTGTATCGAATCAAAAGTTTGTTGATGAACTAAGTTTTGCATTTCATCATAACGATACTTGGTTAACGAACCATCGGCATGGGTTTTAGTTTCTACCTGCCCCGTCGCTGTATAGCGCCAATGTGTGGTTGTTTTTTCACTACCGGGCAATACAAGTGGCGCTCCAACGGTATGATTTAATACTTGTTGGTGATATCTTGATTGGCTTGTTTTCAAGCCATCGGCATTATAGTTAAAGGTTGTTAATGCACCATCAGCAGCTAGGTTTGCTTTTACGCGACTTTGACCATCATAAAAAGTATGAGTCACTAAATCTTTGTTTGACTCACTAATATTGCCTGGTGTGCCTTTGTGAAAATAACGGCGTGTGGCAATTTCATTACCCGCTTGGTCATAATAGTAGCGTGTTACATAACCTTCACCGTCAGTTTTGTACTCCAGCTGTCCAGCTGTGTTATATGCTAATTTTGTACTTTGTGCTGCTGCTGATGTAAGTTCGTCATTAAGGCCAGATAACCTTACTTCGGCGATTTTACCTGAGCCGCGCACAAGAAAAGCATTAATATTAGTAATAGTTACATTAGGTTCAACGGCTGCCAAATCAGCTTGAAGATCACGAGTAATACTTTGCCATTGCCCGTTTGTAGTTGTAGTTGATAAATAATGCGAAGCATATTGACCACTTAAGTGCGGGGCTTTATCACCCGCGTAGTATGTAATATACCGATGGCCCGCGGTTGTATTTACGCTAATGAATACCGTATATGCCTCAGCGTACTTCATGTCCCAAGAAATGGTGCGATTATCTGATTGCCAGTTTGTGGTGGTTTTATCTCTTAAGCGATAGCCATTAGACTTAGCACTGCCTTTTAGTACCATAACCTGACCGCCATACTGCTCATCAAATTCAGCGCTCATTGTTGCCCCTGCAGGGGTAGAGTCATAAACTTGCCAATCCGTACTCACAACTGGACTATTAAATGTATGAAAAACTTTGCTACCAAGAGGCGCTTTGTACTGCTTTTGTTCAGCTAATTTACCATTCTCATTATAAACATATTGAGTGACGAAACCTTCCCCGTCAATTTCAAACTCTTTTTGGCCTGTCGAGGTGTATAATGTACGGGTGATACGGTTTTCAGTATTATCTTTGCGCGTAGCTATATCAGACTTAAGCTGTGCGAATGTTTTAGTTAATTTTTCACTGCTGTTTATCCAATTTGAGGTACTAACTTGTTGTGCATAACCAATCGTAGCGCTCAAGCGACCTGCAGAATCGTATTCATATTCAGTAATTGAACCTGTACTACTGACCGTCGCAGCTCTTTGGCCTGCTGTATCATAGAAAACATAACTTCTTGCACCTTGCTCATCCTGTTTAGCAACCAGCCTACCTTGAGCATCTCTATAAAACCGTGTTTGACCTAATTGGGTATCATCAATTGACACGCCTTTAGCTGAAGAGGTAAGCGCTCCTGTCTTATCGAAGATATTTGTTTCCCAAAGACCATTGGCATAGTGTGTGGCTATTTTTTGGTTTGCATCATCATAAGTAAAGGTCGTCTGTGCTTTATTTGCGTCTGTTTTTACTAAAACTCGGCCTAACCCATCATAGCTATAGGTGGTTGTATAGTCACCTTTAGTTGCTGTTTTCTCACCGCGTGCCGTTGTTTCTTGAAGCAACAGTCCTTGCGCGTCATATACATACCGTGTTGAACTAACCTCACTAACTATGCCTTCATCAGTCGTGGTGTATCTTGTTACTAAATTTAATTGACCTCTAAAATCATAGCTGTAGGTACTTTTTTGCTGCTCGCTGCGCTCTACATTTGCAACAAACTGCTCCAAAGCAGCCAAAGACATATCACTGCTAGTATAATGTGCTGTTGTGTAAACATGTTGACGACTGCGCTGGCCTAAATTGTTATAACCGTACTCAACAACCGCATTTTGTGCGTTTACAATAAAACGTAATCGCTGTTTAGCATCATATATATAGTGAGTGGTTTCATCACCCACTTGCTCTTCAATCAATTGATTAGCATTGTTATATTTGCGATTAACAGAAATACCATTAGCATTAGTTTGTTTGGTAATATTTCCATTATTATCGTATTCATAGTCAGTTATATGGCCCATTCCATCAGTAACTGAATTTAAACGACCCAAATTATCATAGCTGTAGTTTTGTTGTATTACTTGATTACCACCAACACGTTTGGTGCTTACTAAGCGTTTTTTCTGATCAAAGAAATAGTCAATATGGTTGTTGGCAATACTTACTCGCGTATGAGATTCACTTAAGTATTTATATTCTGTAAGGTTGCCTTCACCATCTTTTAGAGTTTTAACTCGGTAGTCATTACCATACTTTTCGTAGGTTACTGTTAAAGAAGTGCCATCAGATTGTCTAATTGCTTCTACACGATTACTTGTACCAAAGTAGGTATATTTTGTTTCATATACCTTGCCATCTGAAACGCTATTGTCGTCCGGTGTAAGATCGACCTTGACCGAAGATAAACGACTATTAGTATCGTATATGTAATAAATATGGGTATTTGGCTTGCTTTCACCTTGTGCAAAGCTCAACTGTTCTAACAACCCTTGAGCGTTATAAACTAAATTGGCTTTTTCCGTCCCATTGGAAGTTGTAGTAACAATACTTGTCGCACGTGACCCAGAGTACTGAATGCTTGTTTTATGGCCATTATTATCTATTAATGAGGTTAAACGCCCTGCACTATTATAATGCTCTGATACTGTTGCACCATCAGGTTTTACAATGGCGCTACCATTGGCATTGAATGTGAGCGTATCATCGGCTCCGGCACCTTGACGACTAACATATAATCCACGACTAGTATCAAAAGTAAAAAGTTGCTCATATCCATCAGCGGTAGTTCGAGTTACAACACTGCCTGCTTTGTTTTTTTGACCTTCTAATTCAATTTGTTTTAAAAAGCCCAAACGCCATTGATCATTATTATCACCATCAAAGTGCCCCAGACTATTATAAGTACGAATAACACCTAATCCCAAACCCAGACCTTTTAACTGTTCATCTTGGTTTTGTAAAACCAAGTTCCCTGTTGCTGCATTTACAAAAATATTTTCAGATGCTTGACCAAGCGCTGCCCCTGAACTACTTCCTTTACTGCCTAATTGAGATAGTGAACTGTTAAATAGACCTAGTCCTTCACCTGAGATTACTGCACTCATGCTGTTTTACCTTTGTTATTTTTATGTCTCTATATAACCTCTTCCTCTAATTGTCAGAAATCTTTAATAATTTTTTAAATTTTTAAAAAAATTGAATCGACCAGCTTCTCTAGGCACTTTATTTCTTCACTACATTTTTTGTGTTTGCCGTAGGCTGGGTGCTAATTACAAAATCTTAAGCACAACTGTGCCTACTTTGTCAGCATGATTGCGTTCAAGTTCTTTGGGTTATAGTGTAGTTTAAGCGAGCAGCTTTTCGCATTGACTGATGCTGGTTCGTCGTTTTACTTCTAAATGTACGTAGTAACCATCAAGCTTATTGGGCCGCCCTAAGCTGGCACAGAATTTTGAACGCCCTCTATGCTTACACTCACAGGGATTCGCATTTGAATCTAACGAATATCTAAATTAATTTGCTTAGGCAGGTTTAAGGAAAGGCTTAGCCATAATACTAAGCCTTATAATTAGGGACTTATTTTAGTTGTTAGGAATTAGTTATTAATTTCGATTTGCCCGACTGCAATGGAACCACTTTTCCAGGTAGAACGGCATTTTAGTGTCAATACGGCGTCACTTTCAAAGTTATTATCAAGCGTGGTTGTATAAGATACAAATTGCTTTGCACTATTTGAATTGTCTGAAATATCAGCCCAATCAAAGCCTTTACCAGTACTAAATTTAAACCATTTATCTTTTCCGCCATCACTAATTTTACGTACACGAGAAATTGAACAACCAGCATTTGTGCCTGTGAAAACTGAGCAACAACAAGCTGTACTTGTTCTACATCGCATGCGTGAGCGCGTTTTATCTGCTCGAACTGCTTGCATCAACCAAACACGAAGCCTGTTACTTGAATTTGGCATTGATATCTCTAAGTCTTACTGCAAGTTTAAACAAGAGTTACAAGAACTGCTTACTCATTCATTACAACCTGCTATGCTGTTGATGATTTCTGAAGTCTACAATGAACTCACTGGCTTTGAGCGAAAAACCCATTTACTCGATAGTTTATTTAAACAAGAAAACTCCCGTAGTGAAGCCGCTCAAATCATATAAGAAAGGCACAAGGCGACTAAAAAGTCACCTCGATTGGTTAGTATTGTTTTACAAAGGCTAAGCGTCCATATATGTCATGTTTATTTTGTAGTCGCATATTAAAATGGTTTAGCTATATCTGTATCTGTGAACAAAGCAAAACAGGCAAGCGTAAGGAGCAACTCTTAATGCTTGTTAGTTGCCCTTGCCTAACACTAGTGCTAACATTTGTATGTACATCAATTTAGGAGTGACTCATGGACACTAGAATTCAATTTCGTGTTGATGACGAAATTAAACGCTTAGCTCAGCAAATGGCTGAAAGCCAAGGACGCACACTTAGTGATGCTTGTCGTGAGCTTACTGAGCAAATGGCTGAGCAACAACGAAAAACATTATTTCACGATACTTGGTTAACTGAACAAGTAAACCTAGCATTTGAAAAGTTTGATTCAGGAAAGGCTTCATTTGTTGATCATGGCTCAGCAAAAGCACAAATGGCTGAACGAAAAGCTAAGATTCGTAGCAGACATCAGCAATGATTCTATGGGAAGAAGAATCGCTCAATGATCGTGAGAAGATCTTTGAGTTTCTTTATGATTTCAACCCTGACGCGGCAGACAGAACTGACGAAATCATCGAAGCTAAAGTAGAAAATTTACTTGAGCAACCACTGATAGGTGTTCAACGTGATGGTATTCAAGGACGATTACTAATTATCCCCGAAATTTCAATGATCGTTTCCTACTGGGTTGACAGTTCAATTATTCGTGTAATGCGAGTTTTACACCAGAAGCAGAAATTCCCTACCGACTGATTATTATTGCATCTGAACCTTCGTCATATGAAAAATCAGAGTAGCCAAATTAGTATTCAGAGCGACTAATTTACCTAAAGTAATAAGAGAACTCATTTGACTTATCATGGAGCAAGGCTGACCATCAACAATGAACCAATAAACTAAACCAATAAACTAACCAATAAACTAGACAGCCATTATTAAATAATCAGACAATGGACATTCAAAGCCAGCTCCTTTGATATTGTTTTATGCCAAAAGCACTTTTTCACTGCTATTTTTAGTTTTATCCGAGGATTTGAATGGTAATTACAAAAAATTAATCGCGGTTTTGCCTACTTTATCAGCATGATTGGTGTTTTCGGTTATAGAGTAATTTAAGCGAATAACTTTTCACATTGGCTGATGCTGGTTCGCCGTTTTACTTCTAAATGTGTGTAGTAGCCATCAAGCTTATTGGGTCGCCCTACCGCCCCTTTGAACACTTTGGTAAATTGTGTGGTGAGTTTTAACCAGTTTTCAGGTGCTATGTTTAGTCGCTCTAAGAGTGGAAGTGTGCGCTGCTCTATATGCCCGCGTTTATCTTTTCTCATACAGCGGCCTGTGAGTTCAACTAGCTCTAAATAAGACTTTAACTCGAAGGGTAGTCCTTTGGGCATGTGTTTTCTGGGACTGCCTGCAAAGCGGGCAAGTTGATTGGGTTGTTTAGCGTCTTTGGCTGATTTAATTCGCTTTTGAACGCTGGTGTGCTCAGAGTCTTCTGGTGTTTTTGCCATCTTCGCTCTGATGGGGTTTAAATCAACATACGCCATACAGGCTGCCAGTGCGGCTTCATCTAGAAGTGCTTGCGATTTAAAACGCCCCTCCCAAAACCGACCTGTGCAGTTATCTTCTTTATTGGCTTTTCTGGCGACATCTTCATTGAGTACGCGCATAAACCAGCTAATATCCGCCAGTCGTTTTCGATAATCGGCAATGGTTCGATTTAAAAAGAATTGTTGTGCCTTATCTAGCTTATCGCCTTGTAGATATTTTTGTGTAAGCAGCGTGCCTTTGAATAATTTGTGCCAGCGAATAAGTATGGCTTTATCATTCAACCGCTTGGCTTTTTTATCATCTACATACAACACAATATGCGTATGATTGCTCATCACCGCATAAGCACACACATCAATACAAAATACTTTGGCTAGCGCTAGCAGCTTATCTTCTACCCATTGCCTGCGGTGCTCAAAACTTTTGCCTGTTACCGTATCATCACCACACAAAAAAGCACGGCGAACACACCGTGATATACAGTGATAGTATTTTGTATCAACCAAACTTACCTGTCTTTTGCGTGCCGTTGCCATGTTAGCTGCCTACCTTTTGACCAGATAAATAAAAGATAGACAGTGAATGAAAAACCAGCAAATAAAAGTGGGTGTCAAGTTTATCATTATCATCATGAATGTCTAGTGCCCCTGCGAGCCCATAAGGAAATGGAAAAAAGTAGGCAGCGATGAGATCGCAATAAAAGAGCCTCTATATGTGTTTGCCGTAAGCAACTTGCTTAACAGCCACATCGACAGACGAAATAAACGAATTTGTTTATTGATTTAGAGTTGGCCGTCACTGTATAAAAACGGCCAAAAAGAACATTAGTGCCTATTGACAGAGTTAAGGCTCATATGTGTTAGGTGTTTTTTACCCAGCCTATGCTAAGTAAATACCTATTGCCTTTTACAATTTTTGAAACTTGATGTTCGCTTACATCTGGACGAAATAGCTTAATCCGTTTTGTTTCGTAAATTGGATTAGAACAAATAAACTCACCGCCTTCATCTGCATTTTTTATTACGATATTTAACCTATAATGTTTACCTGATACAACTTTATCAGTATGCGGAGCTATTGCACTCCCTTCAGGGAACTTGAGCAGATAAGTATCAAACTTTATAGGCCATACAGCTCCACAAAGTAGCATTTTATCGTAACCTGATTTTTGCCTCCCTAGTTCCCAGCGGAATAATTTACTCAGAAAAGACATACGGACTCTCGAAACACCTAACGAATGATATGGACTCCCCACTCAGCACATTTTTACCAATGTGCCATAGTGAAGGTGATTATAAGCTTCAAATATGAGGAGTCCATATGTCTGTAATTAAAGCTGTTGGCATCGATTTAGCCAAGTTAGTGTTTAGTATTCACGCTATTGATGAGCATGACAAGTGCAAATTTCGCAAAATTGTTAAACGAAACAACCTATTAGCTGAAATAGCTAAATTACCACCGTGTATTATTGGCATGGAAGCCTGCTCTGGCGCGCATTACTGGGCGAGAGAGTTTACCAAGCTCGGTCACGATGTT
>NZ_CAMAPC010000010.1 GCF_945859825.1 Pseudoalteromonas holothuriae | reverse complement strand
TTTGCTTTCTCGATTAATTGATCTGCCGTGAACTTTTCATTTGCAGAACTTGAAAAAGATAAAATAAGGGATATGAATACTAAAGTTAATTTTTTCACTGAACTCTCCTTGTATGCCTAACAGCTTATTCTCTCCCAAAATGTCGGAATAAATACCGACAAAACGGGTTATATTACATATTCAAATTTTGACATGTAAAAACTTCCATGTAAACAAGCTATCACAGTCAACCAAAAGTAGCCTCAGTCAAAATTGGACAAAACGGGCCGTAATAATGTTATTGGACAACCTCCCAGAAACTGTCTATATGTACAGCATTCAATAACAAATGGAACTGTTTATGAAGTCACCTTTTTTAACCATGGTGCAAGAGCATATGATTATGCGCCGCTATGCCAAACGAACCATAGAATCATACCTAAGATGGATAGCTACCTTTATTCGTTTTAATGATATGCGCCACCCAAGTACAATGGGCAACCTTGAAACTGAGCTATTTCTTAGCCACCTTGCAAACCAACAAAATGTTTCTCAAAGCACCCAAGCTCAAGCATTAAACGCGCTAAGTTACCTTTATAAAGAAATACTTAAAGCACCTCTATCACTGAATTTAAACTTTAATAAGAGTCACCGAGCTAAAAAGCTTCCTGTGGTGTTAACCAAAGATGAAGTTGCTGCACTTTTAAAAATATGCGATACACGTCACTATTTACCTTGCGCACTGCTTTATGGCAGCGGTTTGAGACTCATGGAGGCCATGCGTTTGCGTGTACAAGATATTGATTTTGACTATCACTGTATCCGAGTTTGGGATGGCAAAGGTCGTAAAAATCGAGTTGTTACACTTGCCAAAGAGCTCACCCCATTGCTAAAAAATCAAATTAAACAAGTTCAAAGCCACTTGCAGCTAGACTTACAACATCCGTATTATGATGGCGTTTGGCTTCCCCACCAATTAAGGAAAAAATATCAAGGACACAACAAACACTTAAATTGGCAATACTTATTTCCATCACACAAACTCAGTACTGACCCAGAAACACAACAACTTCGCCGACACCACCTTGATGAAAAACAAGTCCAAAGGAGCGTCAAAAAAGCAGCTAAAATGGCTGGGCTCAGCAAGCATGTCACACCGCATACCTTGCGTCATTCATTTGCTACACATTTACTGCAAAGTGGAGCAGATATTAGAACCGTGCAAGCACAGTTAGGTCATACTGATGTACGTACAACGCAAATCTATACCCATGTAATTCATCAAGGCGGCCAAGGAGTAATGAGCCCACTGTCTTATTTGCAAGTACCTACGTAATATCAACATCATTAAATCAATTTAAGCTGATGATGTTGAAAAATAAAAAGGCACACTGAACATTCAGAATGCCTTTTCTTATGCGAAACTAAAACGCAGTTACAAGCGAATACCGCCATCAATCTCTACCACACGGCCTGTAAAAAAGTCGTTTTCGATAATGTACTTAGCGGTATGGGCAATCTCTTGTGCTTCACCCAAGCGCCCAACTGGCTTCATTTTTACTAAACGCTCTTTAGCTTCGGGCTTCATTGCATCTGTCATGGTCGTGCGAATAACACCCGGTGCAATGGCACCTACTCGAATACCAAAACGGCCTAGCTCTTTAGCCCAGCTGGTAGTCATAGCAACAACGCCTGATTTTGCCGCTGAATAATTGGTTTGACCCATATTACCTGAGCGTGCCACACTCGACATATTAATAATAACGCCACCGTCCCCTGCTTCGACCATTTTAACAGCCGCCTCTCGGCCGCACAAAAATACGCCAGTTAGGTTCACGTCAATCACAGATTGAAATTGTGATAATGCCATTTTGTCTATTACTTTGCCTTCTTTAGCTTTGAGTAATAAACCGTCACGTAAAATACCAGCATTATTAATCAGCACAGTAATATTGCCGCAATCAGCCTCAATGGCGTTAAATACCGCTTCAACTTCGCTTTCAACACTTACATTGGCAACATAGGTGTTTACCTGCGTACCCAGCTTGCTTAATTCAGCTTTAGCAGTTGCTAATACCTCTTCTTGCATGTCAATCAAAGCAAGGTTTGCGCCTTGTGTTGCCATTTCTGTGGCCATCGCAAAGCCTAAACCTTGCGCGCCTCCGGTGATCACTACGGTTTTATTTTTGATATCCATAGGGGTTACTTTTCACTATATAATTTAAAAATTGCACTAAAATCTTCAGCACCTTTACCTTGGTTTTGCATTAGGTTGTAGAGGTTTTTAGCCATGGCACCTAGAGGTGTTGCTGAGTTAGTTTGCTGAGCCGCTTGCTGTGCTAACCCTAGGTCTTTGGCCATTAGATCAACCATAAAGCCCGGCTTATAGCCATTGGTGCTTGGCACATTTTCTTGCACATCTGGGCATGGGTTATACAGCTCTAATGTCCAGTTACGACCCGAGCTATTGAGCATAATTTCGCTCAGTACTTTAGGGTCTAAACCATGGTCAATACCCATTTGTAATGCTTCACTGGTGCCTGCCATTAAAATGCTTAGCAGCATGTTGTTACAAATTTTAGCCACTTGGCCTGCACCAATATTACCCGCATGGAATATATTTTTACCCATATCGGTTAATATACTATTGGCGCGGTTAAAGTCGGCATCAGTGCCGCCCACTATAAAGGTGAGTGTACCTGCTGCTGCACCTGCTACCCCGCCTGAAACAGGCGCATCAACAAAGCTAATGCCTGCTTTGGCAAGCTCATTACCAACAAACTGTGCTGACTCAGCATCAATGGTTGAGCAATCGATCACCAGCGTTGACTTGTTTAAGTGATTGATCAGGCCATTTTCGCCACAATAAATCATGCGTACATGTTTGCCAGCAGGTAGCATACTTACTACAAATTCAGCGTTGTCACATACTTGCTCAACGCTGCTTGCAGCCTTAGCGCCTTGTATGCTTAGCTCAGCCACAGCTTCTTCGCTTAAATCAAATACGGTTACCGAGTGGCCTGCTTTAAGCAAATTGCTGGCCATCGGGCCACCCATGTTGCCTAAGCCAATAAATCCAATGTTTGCCATAATTCTTATCCTTACATATCCGTCAATGGGTGTGTTGCATCATCCCACTTAGGCGTTAAAAATGGGGTAATTGTACTGGCGGTTACGTCACTCACTGAACTAAACTGCCACTGAGGTGCGCCATCTTTATCAATTAACAAAGCCCGAACACCTTCTTGAAACTCACCAGATAACCCCGCTTGTACACTCATACCCAGTTCAAACATAAAGCATTCTTTTAGGCTTTTATTTTTGCCCGCTTTGAGTTGCTCACTCACTAATACCGCGCTCAGTGCTGAACCATGTTTTAGTGATTTTTGTGCACGAGCCAACCATTTGTTGTCGTCACTTGGCAACGCCAAAATGTAGTCAACTTGAGCCTGTAAACCCGTTAATGTATTAAGCTCTGTTAGTTGTGGCTGAAGTGCTTTAAGCTCGCTTTTTGGTGGCTGAGCTGAGTTTTTATCAAACTCTGTTAGCGCTTCGGTTAGCTTTTCATGGTTTAAACTACTGGCTTCATCCCAGTTAATACCCAATAGTGCTGCCAACAACTCACCGTATTTATCCGCATCCATAAAATGATCAGCAAGCCCGGTATAACGTGCATCACTGGCATTAATCGACGCACCAGTAAGCCCTAAAAATAATCCAACACCTTCTGGCATTTTATTTAAAAAATAACTACCGCCTACATCTGGGTATAAGCCTATGGTAATTTCAGGCATTGCAATACGCGCCGATTCAGTCACCACTTTATGGCTAGCACCCGCCATTAGTCCTAAACCACCGCCCATTACAATACCATTACCCCAAAGTAAAATAGGTTTGCTATAAGTATGAATTTTATAATCTAATCGATATTCTTGCGCAAAGAAGGTTTGTAAATGGTCGTTACCGTCGTTAGCGGCCATAGCTTTGTATAAACTGACTACATCCCCCCCGGCACAAAAGGCTTTTTCACCTTCACCTTTTAGCACTACCATCGCCACTTGTTCATCATTAGCCCAAGCGTCTAGTTGTGTTGATAGCAAATGGATCATATCTAAATTTAAAGCGTTTAACGCTTTAGGTACATTTAACGTAGCAAATGCCACCTGCATGCCGTTATCACAGTGCGCCAACTCAAATACCACTGGCGCATCAGCTTGATTGAGTAACTGTAACTTAGCCATTAACCATTCACCCAATTTGCCTTACGCTTTTCTAAAAATGCATTAACGCCTTCTTTTTGGTCTTGCGTATCAAACAAAGTAACAAATAATTCGCGCTCTAATGGCAGCGCACTATTAATGGTGCCAGTACGGCCTTTTTGAATTAATGCTTTACATGCACTTACCGCTACCGGGCTTTGCTCACCTACTTTGTCAGCAAGTGCTAAGGCTGCATTTAAACCCTCACCCGTTGCAACCACTTCTTCAACTAAACCAATTTGTTGTGCTTTGTCAGCTTTTAAGCGCTCACCACACAAAATCATACGTTTCGCCCAGCCCTCGCCTACCAACCACGACAGGTTTTGCGTACCACCAGCACACGGTAACAAGCCAACTTTAGCTTCAGGTAGTGCCATTTGTGCTTGCGATTCTGCAATACGAATATCACAAGCTAATGCCACCTCAAGGCCACCACCCATAGCAAAACCATTAATAGCTGCAATAGAAACGCCTCTAAAATCACTTAACGTTTCAAATGCTTCACCGAATACCCGAGACATATCAGCCGCAACGCCTTTGTCGCCGCTGGCAAACACGTTTAAATCAGCACCCGCTGAGAAGAACTTTTCACCTTCACCGGTAATAACCAAAGCATAAATATTTTTGTCTGCATTTAGTTCATTAACCAGCTCTTTTAAACCCACTAATGTGTCACGCGTCCACGTGTTTGCCGGTGGGTTGCTCATGGTTATAACTGCGGTGTTACCTTGTTTTTCAAGTTTAAGTTGTGCGCTCATGATGTGCTCCTTATAAAACGCTTGCTGCGCCTTCAGCTAAAATACGACGTGCGATGATCACACGCATAATTTCGTTAGTACCTTCTAAAATTTGGTGTACACGAACATCACGTACATGACGCTCTAATGGGTATTCTTTAATATAACCGTAGCCACCATGAATTTGCAGCGCATCGTCACACACTTTAAAGCCTACATCGGTGGCAAAACGTTTAGCCATGGCACAGTAAGTGGTTTTCTCTGCATCATTTGTATCTAGTTTAAACGCCGCTAAACGCACCATTTGGCGTGCAGCTACAAGTTCTGTGTTCATATCGGCAATCTTAAATTGCAACGCTTGAAATGCCGCTAATGGTTTGCCAAATTGCTCACGCTCTTGCATATATTGCTTCGCGGTATTTAATGCTTGTTGCGCGGTACCAATTGAACAAGTTGCAATATTGATACGACCGCCATCAAGGCCTTGCATAGCAAATTTAAAACCTTCACCCTCTTGACCAAGTAAATGTTCAGCTGAAATTCTTACGTTTTCAAGGGTTACCAAACGTGTAGGTTGTGCATTCCAACCCATTTTTTCTTCTGCTTTGCCGTACACTACACCAGCTGCGTCAGCCGGTACAACAAATGCAGAAATACCTTTCGGGCCTGCTTCACCTGTGCGTGCCATCACCACCAGCACCTCTGTTTCACCTGCACCAGAGATAAACATTTTTGAGCCGTTTAGTACGTACTCATCACCTTCTTTCACGGCTTTAGTTTTTAGTGATGCCGCATCTGAGCCAGAACCCGGCTCAGTTAAACAATAAGATGCAAGCAACTCACCCATTACCAACTGGTCAATGTATGCGCTTTTTATTGCATCAGTACCAAAGCTTGCAATCATCCAAGTGGCCATATTGTGAATGGTTAACATAGCAGTGGTTGCTGTACAACCCATCGATAGTTGCTCAAAAATAATACTTGAGTCTAAACGTGATAAACCAAGGCCACCCGCCTCTTCTGGTGTGTACAAACCACAAAAGCCAAGCTCTCCAGCTTTTTTAATCACATCTTTAGGAAAAATATGTTCGCGATCCCATAATGCGGCATTAGGAGCCAGCTCACTCATTGCAAATTGATACGCGGTTTCGGCAAATGCCTGTTGATCTTCGTTAAGGTTAAAGTCCATAAAGACCTCTTGTTGTGTTGATGACTAAGCCAGATAAACGCTGGCTTAGTTAATAATTATTGTAGGTTTTTGAAACGCTGAATTACTTCAGGTTAATACTCATGTTTGGACCTGAAGCGATATCGTCTTCAAACCAACGTGAGGTAATGGTTTTAGTTTCAGTGTAAAAACGTACGCCTTGCTTACCATAGGTGTGCTGATCGCCATAGAACGATCCTTTCCAACCAGTGAATGAGAAAAATGGCAATGGCACAGGAATTGGCACATTAATACCCACTTGGCCCACTTCAATCTCGTGCTGAAACTTACGTGCCGCTGCGCCACTTGATGTAAACAACGACGTCCCATTGCCATATGGGCTTGCATTAATAAGCGCAATTGCCTCATCAAGCGTATCTACAAACATACACGCCAGTACAGGGCCAAATATTTCTTCTTTGTACAGGTCCATATCGGTAGTTACATCGCTAAACAACGTTGGGCCTACCCAGTTACCTTGTTCATAACCTTCTACCGTACAGTCAGAGCCATCAAGCAAACAAGTTGCTCCTTGTTGTTTTGCGCCTTCAATCAATGACAAAATACGTGCCTTGGCTTGTGGCGTAGTTTGCGGACCATACGCTGCTTGTGGGTCATCCCACACACCCGGGCGAACTTTTGATAGCGCTTCTTTTAAGTCATCTATCCACTCTTTTGATTGACCAACAAATACCGCAACAGAGATACCCATACAGCGTTGACCTGCCGCTCCCACTGATGAACCTACAAGGTTACTGATCAAGCGCTCTTTTTTCGAGTCAGGCATAATCACCATATGATTTTTAGCGCCAACACAGGCTTGCACACGTTTTAAGTGTTGCGTACCTTTTGAATAAATGTATTGACCAACACCACATGAGCCTACAAACGAAATAGCACGAATTTCTGGCGCTTCTAGAATTTGGTCTACTTGCTCTTTGGCACCATGAACAACCTGAAGTACGCCTTTTGGTGCGCCCGCTTCTTCAAATAGTTCAACTAAACGCATTGGCGTTAATGGGTCTTGCTCTGATGGTTTGAGAATAAAGGTGTTACCGCACACAATCGCCATTGGGAACATCCAAAGTGGGATCATAGCCGGAAAGTTAAACGGGGTAATACCCGCACATACGCCTAGCGGCTGCATGTATGAGTATGTATCAATTTTACGTGCTACGTTTTCTACCGTTTCGCCCATCATCATAGACGGCGCGTTGGCTGCTTGCTCAACGACTTCAATACCACGCCAAACATCGCCTTTAGCGTCTTCAAAAGTTTTACCCAGCTCATGACAAATTATGGTTGCAAGTTCATCATGATGTTCTTTTAATAAAGCAGCATAACGCATCATAATACGCGAACGCTCAGTAACCGGAATTTCTTTCCATGTTTTAAACGTCTCTTGTGCAGAGTTAATTGCTGCGCGCATTTCTTGCTCTGTTGCACAAGGCACTTTGGCCAGTACTTCTTGATTTGCAGGGTTTACAACATCAATCCATTTATCGGTTGATGATTGTGTGAATTCGCCGTTGATGTATAAAGGTACTTGGTGCATGGAGCACTCCTCCCCAGATTATGTGTCAAGGCACCAAAGGCTGTAATAATTATTTTGCCTAATATTTTTGGTGCCATAAGAGTTTTATTTAAACTTCTACTGCCAGCGCTACCGCTTCGCCACCACCAATACACAGTGATGCAATACCTTTTGACAGGCCACGATTACGAAGCGCATGAATAAGCGTCACTAAAATACGTGCGCCACTTGCACCAATTGGATGACCCAATGCACATGCGCCACCGTTAACGTTAACTTTGCTGCTATCTAGGCCCATTTCGTTAATCGCTAACATAGTTACCATGGCAAATGCTTCGTTAATCTCCCAAAGATCAACGTCGTCTTTGCTCCAACCTGTGCGCTCAAGTAAAGTGTTCATTGCACCTACTGGTGCTAAGGTAAATTCAGAAGGCAGTTGTGAATGTGTTGCGTGTGCAGCAATTTTACACAGTGGCGTTAGGCCTTGACGTTTGGCCTCTGATTCACTCATTAAAATCAATGCAGCTGCACCGTCAGAGATTGACGATGAGTTAGCTGCGGTCACCGTACCATCTTTTTTAAAAGCTGGACGTAAACTAGGGATTTTCTCAGGACGGGCATTGCCAGGCTGCTCATCGATAGTTACTTCTACATCTCCACGGCGAGCGCTAATCGTGACAGGTGCAACTTCACCAGCAAAACTACCATTTTCAATTGCCGCATTTGCTTTACTTAATGAGTTAAGTGCAAATTCGTCCATTTGCTCTCGAGTAATGCCGTATTGATCCGCTGTATCTTGTGCAAAACATCCCATGGCCTTGTTGTCATAAGCATCTTCCAGTCCATCAGACATCATGTGATCTTTAATTTCACCATGACCCATACGCATTCCGCCACGCGCTTTTGGAATGAAATAAGGCGAGTTAGTCATGCTTTCCATACCACCAGCAAGCGCAGTGTTGATGCTACCCGCTTTAATTAAGTCATGCGCAAGCATTGCTGCTTTAAGACCTGAACCACATACTTTGTTAATAGTCGTCGCGCCCGTCGAGCGAGCAAGCCCAGCATGCAGCATTGCTTGACGTGCAGGTGCTTGGCCAAGGCCCGCAGGTAACACACATCCCATGATCACTTCATCAATCGACGCGTCACTTAAGCCCGTGTCATTCATAACAGATTTAATTGCACTTGCGCCTAAGTCCGTTGCACTGGCACCGGATAATGCGCCCATAAAGCCACCCATTGGGGTACGCTTTGCGGCTACGATGACTACTGCATCATTACTCATTTTAAACTCCTATTCACAGATACCAGAAAATATGGCACCCTGCTTAAACGATTTGTTCATTAATTTGAGCATACATAATATTTACGTTTACGCCAACGTAAATCTAAAATCAAGCAAACTGCGTTCGTTGAATTTGTAAACATTAGTTGCACACTTTGCTTTCCAAACGCCGTAGCTTCTATGTTTCAGGGTTGTTTTTTGTGATATAACCCACATGCCACCCCACTACTACTAAAGTATGATTTTCACGCATAACTTTACCTTTACGTAAACTTCACTTATATTGGTCTAATCAGTATTGAAGTCAACGTGTAAATTACCATGCAAGATAACCAAAACGAAGAAACCTATTCGATCAGCGACTTAGCGAAAGAGTTTGATATTACAACGCGAAGTATACGCTTTTATGAAGATCAGGGCTTGCTATCTCCCGAACGTCACGGTCAAACCCGTGTTTACTCTAAGCGCGACAAAGTGCGCCTAAAGTTGATTTTAAGAGGCAAGCGTTTGGGCTTTACATTGGCTGAGACTGGCCGCTTATTTGAGTTGTATGATGCCGACAAATCCAGCGCCAAACAGCTTTCAACCATGCTGCAACTTATTGAAGAGAAAAAAGCTGATTTAAGTCAGCAAATGGACGACATTAAAGTTGTGTTGATGGAGCTGGTTACCGCCGAGCGCCGTTGCCGCGACACCTTAAAAAATTTAGAAGAATAATCTCTCACAGGATGACTATTATGAGCACCGTATCTTTATATAAAGAAATGAACTTTGGCTTAGGTGAAACTGCTGACATGATCCGTGATCATGTTAATAGCTTTGCTAGTGCAGAAATTGCGCCAATTGCCGAAAAAACAGATCTAGACAATAACTTCCCAAATCAATTATGGCCACAATTTGGCGACATGGGTGTGCTAGGCATTACCGTACCTGAAGAGTTTGGCGGTGCAGGTATGGGCTATTTGGAACACGTTATTGCCATGGAAGAGATTAGCCGTGCCAGTGCTTCTATTGGTTTGAGTTACGGTGCACACTCCAACTTGTGTGTTAACCAAATTAATCGCAATGGTAACGACGCACAAAGACGCAAATACCTTCCTAAGCTAATTAGCGGTGAGCACATTGGCGCCTTAGCTATGAGTGAGCCTAATGCAGGCTCAGACGTGGTATCAATGAAACTTAAAGCCGAGAAAAAAGGCGATAAGTACATTTTAAATGGCAATAAAATGTGGATCACCAATGGTCCTGACGCTGATGTATTAGTTATTTACGCCAAAACAGACTTAGATGCTGGCTCTAAAGGGATCACCGCATTTTTAGTTGAAAAAGACTTTCCTGGTTTTTCAACAGCACAAAAACTAGACAAGCTGGGTATGCGCGGTTCAAACACCTGTGAATTGGTATTTGAAGATTGTGAAGTACCCGAAGAAAACATACTGGGTAACCTAAATGAAGGCGTTAAAGTGCTCATGAGCGGTTTAGATTATGAGCGTGTTGTATTAGCTGCTGGCCCGCTTGGTATCATGCAAGCATGTATGGATATTGTTGTGCCTTATATTCATGAACGGAAGCAGTTTAACAAGTCAATTGGCGAGTTCCAGCTTATTCAAGGCAAAGTTGCTGATATGTATACACAAATGAATGCCGCTCGCTCATACGTATACACAGTTGCTAAAGCATGCGACCGTGGTGAAACGACTCGTAAAGACGCTGCAGGGGCAATTTTATATGCAGCAGAACTTGCCACTAAAATGGCGCTTGATGCCATACAAATTTTAGGGGGTAACGGTTATATCAACGAATATGCAACTGGCCGCCTATTGCGTGATGCAAAATTATACGAAATTGGCGCGGGAACTTCAGAAATCCGCCGAATGCTCATTGGCCGAGAGCTTTTCACAGAAAGCCGCTAAGGAATTATCTCATGACTGTACTTAACTCTTCAGTTAACCCTCACGACAGTCAGTTTAAAGCAAACAGTGATGCCATGGCATCGCTGGTTGCTGATTTAAACGACAAAGTCGCTACATTATCTCAAGGTGGCGGTGAAGCACTCATCGCTCGTCATCAAAGCCGTGGAAAATTATTCGTCCGTGACCGTATTAATACCCTACTCGATGAAGGCTCGCCCTTTTTAGAAATCTCTCAATTTGCTGCATTTGGCGTGTATGAACAAGACATACCTTGTGCAGGTGTTGTGGCAGGTATTGGTCGCGTGCAAGGCATTGAATGTATGATTGTTGGCAACGATGCCACCGTCAAGGGCGGTACTTACTTTCCGCTTACTGTTAAAAAACATTTACGCGCGCAAGAAATTGCTGAACGCTGTCACCTCCCATGTATTTATTTGGTCGACTCTGGTGGCGCAAATTTGCCTGAGCAAGACGAAGTATTTCCAGATAAACTGCATTTTGGGCGAATTTTTTATAACCAAGCACGTATGTCAGCCAAAGGTATTCCACAAATTGCAGTAGTAATGGGTTTGTGTACTGCAGGTGGTGCCTATGTTCCTGCAATGGCCGATGAAAGTATTATTGTAAAAGAGCAAGGTACTATCTTTTTAGCAGGTCCACCTCTGGTTAAAGCAGCAACAGGTGAAGAAGTAAGTGCAGAAGATTTGGGCGGTGCTGATGTGCACTGTAAAACATCAGGTGTAGCAGATCACTATGCTGAAAATGATGAACATGCACTGTCAATCGCTCGTCAATGTATTGCGCGCATTAACCATCAACGCCCCACTCGCCCGATATTAAAAGATGTAAAGCCACCGCGTTACGACATTCGTGAAGTGTACGGTATTGTCGGCACCGATTTGAAGAAGCCATTTGATGTACGTGAAGTGATTGCACGTATCGTTGATGATTCTCAATTTGATGAGTTTAAGCGCTACTTTGGCGATACATTAGTGACAGGTTTTGCTGAGATTTATGGTCATCCTGTGGGCATAGTGGCAAATAACGGTATTTTGTTCTCTGAGTCTGCACAAAAAGGCGCACACTTTATTCAACTGTGCGCTCAACGCGACATTCCACTGCTATTTTTGCAAAACATCACAGGCTTTATGGTCGGTCAAAAATACGAAGCCGAAGGTATTGCTAAGCATGGTGCTAAAATGGTAACTGCGGTTTCTTGTGCAGATGTACCTAAATTCACAGTATTGATTGGTGGCTCTTACGGCGCAGGTAACTATGGTATGTGTGGTCGCGCTTATGAACCGACTATGATGTGGATGTGGCCAAATGCCCGAATTTCAGTGATGGGTGGCGAGCAAGCAGCGGGCGTGTTAACGCAAGTACGTCAAGATGGTTTAGCACGTAAAGGCCAGAGTATGAACAACGAAGAAGTTGCCAAGTTCAAAAAACCAATTGTTGAGCAGTACGAAAAGCAAGGTCACCCCTACTATGCCAGCGCGCGTTTGTGGGATGACGGCATTATAGACCCTGCCGATACTCGCACCGTGTTAGGGTTAGCACTTGAAGCAGCAGCCAATGCACCAAGTAAAGAGTCAAAATTTGGCATTTTCAGAATGTAACAGGAGCAGGCTATGTCAGTCACTTTAACGATAACAAAAACAAAAGTGGCGATTTTAGAGTTAAGTCGTCCCGAAAAACATAATGCCTTTGACGATTCGGTCATTAACGAGTTGATCCAATGCATTGAACATGCAAACAGCTTAGATATTCGTGCTCTGATATTCAAAACACAGGGCAAACACTTCTCTGCAGGTGCAGATTTAGGTTGGATGAAGTCAATGGCTAACAACAACTTTGAAGAGAATGTTGCGGACTCTGCACAACTTGCCAAATTGATGTCGGTATTGGCAACGTCTCCGCACCCTACCTTGTGCTTAGTGCAAGGCGCTGCTTTTGGTGGAGCGCTTGGTTTAATTGCTTGTTGTGACATCGCTGTGGCCACCCCCGACGCTAAGTTCTGTTTAAGTGAAGTAAAACTTGGGTTAATACCTGCAGTAATTAGCCCGTATGTGATCAAAGCCATTGGTGAACGACAGGCTCGTCGGTATTTTTTAACCGCTGAAGTATTTAAAGCACAGCAAGCACTGGCACTTGGACTAATTCATGATATTAGCGATGACCTTGCAAAAAGCGAACAATACTTTATTGATACATTGCTCAATAACGGCCCTAAAGCCGTGCAATCAGCAAAAGCTTTAATCAATGAGGTTGCTAATAAAGAGATAGATGAGCCATTAATTGCGCATACTGCTTCACGCATTGCACAAATTCGTGTTAGCCCAGAAGGTCAAGAAGGCTTAAGCGCTTTCTTTGAAAAGCGTGCGCCAAGTTGGCAAAACGCGGCAAAACAGTAAAGGATCAAACATGTTAAAAAAAATCCTCATTGCAAACCGTGGTGAAATTGCCTGCCGCGTTATGAAAACCGCTAAGCGCTTAGGCTTAAAAACCGTCGCTGTGTACTCAGACGCTGATGCCAATGCGTTACATGTAAAACAAGCCGACGAAGCCTATCATATTGGTCCAGCACCGAGTAAAGACTCTTATTTAGTTGCAGACAAAATATTGCAAGTCGCCAAGCTCTCTGGCGCTGATTGTGTTCACCCGGGCTATGGCTTTTTATCTGAAAACGACCAATTTGCCAATGCATGTGAGCAAGCTGGTATTGCTTTCATTGGTCCGCTTGCCAGCTCAATTGAAGCCATGGGTTCAAAAACTCGCGCCAAAGAAATTATGGCACAGGCAAATGTGCCACTGGTACCAGGTTACTATGGCCAAAAGCAAGACAGCGACTTTTTAGCCTCAGAAGCTGAAAAAATTGGTTTCCCAGTACTGATTAAAGCGGCCTTTGGCGGCGGTGGCAAAGGCATGCGGGTAGTACGCGAAAGCAAAGAGTTTTTAGCGTTACTTGATGGTGCAAAACGTGAAGCATTAGCAGGCTTTGGTAACGATTTAGTACTTTTAGAGCGTTATGTAGATACCCCTCGCCACGTTGAAGTACAAGTGTTTGCAGACAGCCACGGTAACTGTGTCTATTTAGGCGACCGCGACTGTTCACTACAACGCCGCCACCAAAAAGTCATTGAAGAAGCTCCAGCCCCCGGTTTATCGGATGCGCTGCGCAAAGAGATGGGTGAAGCGGCAGTACGTTGTGCACAAGCAATTAATTATCGGGGCGCTGGGACCGTGGAATTTTTACTATGTGGTGATGAGTTCTTCTTCATGGAAATGAATACTCGCCTACAGGTAGAGCACCCAGTAACAGAAATGGTGACTGGCCTTGATTTAGTTGAATGGCAAATTCGTGTTGCTAACAACCTGCCACTGCCATTGACACAAGCAGACATCAACTTAACGGGGCATAGCTTCGAGGCACGTATTTATGCAGAAGACCCTCGTGAAAACTTTATGCCGTTCTCTGGTGAGCTAACGCACTTATCGTTCCCGCAAGAAAGTGAAGGCGTGCGTATTGATACTGGCGTACAATCAGGTGCTGAAATAAGCTCGTTCTACGATCCAATGATAGCCAAACTGATTGTACACGGACCAGACAGACAAACCGCGCTATTAAAACTACACCACGCCCTAGAAGAAGTACATTTAGCGGGTGTGAAGAGTAACGTTGCATTTTTACATTATTTAGCCGGCCACCCTACTTTTATGGCAGGCGCCCCTGATACGCACTTTATTGATAGCCAAACGCAAACGTTAACGCAGCAACCAATCCCCGAAGCTCAATTGCAACTGCTTGCACTGGCTGCTTTTATAAAACATGCACAACCAAAAACAAACAATACAGCTTGGCAAAGTACGCTTGGTTTTAGGTTAAACCAAGTTGCAAAGGTTATTGTGCCTTTTGTTGATGCACCAATTCACGCAACGTTAAACGCTCACACCATTAATGTTACGCAAAATGATGCAACCATCGAGTTAAGCGCCACTTTAGATGGAACATTGCTCAATGCAGTTATCGATGGTAAAAAGTATACCGCCAATGTGTTAGTTGAAGAACACGCTATCACTGTGATGTATCAAGCATATGCGCATAGCTTTGAACTTAAGTCTAAACATTACATTAGTGACCATGAGCATGAAGCTGCACCGCTTGCCGCGCCGCTTAACGGCACCGTGGTAAAACACTTACAGGCACTTAACAGCCCAGTAAGCAAAGGTGATGCGGTTGTTGTAATTGAAGCAATGAAAATGGAATACACGCTGAATGCTCCGTTTGATGGCACCCTGACCAGCTACTGTTTTGCTGAAGGGTCATTGGTCAGTCATGGCGATATGCTTGCCATTGTTGAGCCTTTGGAGTCGTAATATGGCATATCCTAGTGCAGTTAGAATCGTCGAAGTAGGTGCTCGAGATGGCCTACAAAATGAAGTCAGTGTCACCACTGAGCAAAAAATCGCTTTAATTAATGCACTGGTAGAGTCGGGCTTGCGTGATATTGAAGCCGGTGCCTTTGTCTCTCCTAAGTGGGTGCCACAAATGGCCGACTCTAGTGAGGTAATTAAGGGCATTGCAAAACACCCAAATGTTACTTTTAGCGCATTGACCCCGAACTTAAAAGGTGCCGAAGCCGCCCTTGATGTAGGCATTAAAGAGTTTGCAATTTTTACCGCAGCAAGCGAAGCATTTACTCAAAAAAACATCAATTGCTCAATTAATGAGAGTATCGAACGCTTCAAACCTGTAGTTGAACTGGCCAAAGCAAACGGTGTAAAAGTGCGCGGCTACGTGAGCTGTGTTTTAGGCTGCCCTTATCAAGGTGAGGTCGAACCAGAAGCAGTATTGGATGTGTGTAAACAATTGTTGGCTATGGGTTGTTACGAAGTCAGCCTAGGTGACACGATTGGCGTTGGCACCCCTAATAAGGTACATACGTTATTAAGCTTATTGCTCGAACACATCAGTGCTGACAAGCTTGCGGTACATTTTCATGACACCTACGGCCAAGCCTTAGCTAATATTAGTAAAGCGCTTGAAATGGGTATTGCGACCATCGATAGCGCAGTTGCAGGCCTAGGTGGCTGCCCTTACGCCAAAGGCGCGTCAGGAAATGTTGCCACTGAGGATGTAGTTTACTTACTGCAAGGGCTTGGCATTGACCCCCAAATTGATTTAGAAAGACTAGCCAAAGCTGGCTGGGCAATTTGCGAGGCATTAAATAAGCAGCCTATTAGCAAAGTGTCTTTGGCTTTACAAGCGAAGTGCTAGGTGCAGCAAAAAGCAGTGCCAAATACGTTGTATATAGTTCAACGTACTAAAAACGAACAATCATTGTGCCCTACTTCGTTTTGGGCACAATACATAATAAACAACCTTTAGGAGTGGGCTAATGGCCGGTTTCGATAAAGTAGTAACAAGCTACGCCGAAGCAATGGATGGAATTAAAGATGGTGATACCATCATTGCGGGTGGCTTCGGATTGTGTGGTATTCCAGAGGGCTTGATCAACGAAATTAAGCGTAAAAAAACCAAAGAACTAACGGTCGTATCTAATAACTGTGGTGTTGATGATTTTGGTTTAGGTGTGCTGTTGCATGACCGTCAGATTAAAAAAATTATTGCGTCTTATGTTGGTGAAAATGCTTTATTTGAACAACAACTGTTAGATGGCATCATTGATGTTGAGCTAACACCACAAGGTACGCTTGCAGAGAAAATGCGCGCAGGTGGTGCGGGTATTCCAGGGTTTTATACTGCAACAGGTTACGGTACACCCGTAGCTGAAGGCAAAGAAGTAAAAGAGTTCGATGGTCGCCCTTATATTCTTGAAGAATCTATCACGGGTGAATTTGCCATTATTAAAGCATGGAAGGCTGACCGCTATGGCAACTTGGTGTTTCGCCATACCGCAATGAACTTTAATCCTATGGCAGCAACAGCAGGAAAAATTACCGTTGCCGAGGTTGAAGAAATTGTTGAGCCAGGAGAGTTAGAGCCAAGCCAAATTCATACCCCCGGCATATACGTTAACCGCGTGATCAAAGGCGACTTTGAAAAACGCATTGAGCGTGTTACTACGCGTAAATAAGGAGAATAAAATGGCTTTATCACGTGAACAAGTAGCAATGCGCGTAGCTCAAGAACTACAAGACGGATATTACGTTAACTTAGGAATAGGTATTCCTACATTGGTTGCTAACTTTGTACCTGAAGGTATTGAAGTAATGCTGCAATCTGAAAATGGCTTATTAGGTATGGGACCGTACCCAACTGATGACCAAGTTGACGCAGATATGATCAATGCGGGTAAAGAAACCGTGACAGCAGCGACAGGTGCAGCAATATTTAATAGTGCAGATAGTTTTGCCATGATACGGGGTGGTCATGTAGACTTGACGGTTCTAGGTGCATTTGAAGTTGATCAGCAAGGCAATATCGCGTCTTGGATGATCCCGAAAAAGTTAATAAAAGGCATGGGTGGTGCAATGGATTTAGTAGCCGGCGCACAAAATATTATTGTTACTATGACCCACGCCAGCAAGCACGGCGATTCAAAACTGTTAGAGGCATGTACTTTGCCACTAACGGGTGTGAATTGTGTTAAAAAGATCGTAACTGACTTAGCTGTGCTAGAAGTAAAAGACGGCGCATTCCATTTGCTAGAACGTGCGCCGGGTGTTAGTGTTGATGAAATTATAAGCAAAACAGCAGGTAAGCTAATCGTCAATGGCGATACTCCCCAAATGCAGTTTGCCTAACACCATGTACCGACCTCATTCCCAGTGCCAATGGCGCTGAGTTACCCAAAACCCCTCTCACGAGGGGTTTTTTTTATGCCGCGTTTGGGTATTAACATTAAGCATTAGCTTTTAGGTATAAAATCAAGCACGGTTGCATTAATGCAATAACGATCGCTTCCACCGGGCCCTTCATTTTTGAATACATGGCCAAGGTGAATACCACTGGTTTTAGATCGCAGCTCAGTGCGGCGCATACCATCGCTATTATCTTTATGATAAGTTACGCTGCCTGCCACAGGATGTTTAAATGACAGCCACCCGGTGCCAGAGTTGAATCTATCTTTAGTATCAAATAATGCCGCACCACTGAGCTTATCAATAAAAATACCTTCACCGCTGTTTTTAAATAAATCATACTGCTTACAAAAAGGTGCATCGGTAGCACTGTTAAAGGCAACTTTATAGGCTTCTGTGTCACCTAGTTTAAACGCACCTAATGCACGATAAAAATCTGGTTTACTCATAATTCCCTGATGCGCAAATACTTCCTTCCCTTGTTCGATGAAAATGATAGTCGGTGTGGCCCATGTCGGTGTTTTAAGGTCTAACCCTTGTAATTGGTTGGCATACCTAAAGTGCAATGCAATATTACCTTGGTAGTCATTCAACACCGTCTTTTTTAACTTTTCACAGTATGCACAGTAATTTTGAGAGTCAATTACGATAATATGCTTTCCCGCTTGCAATGCATCATTGCTTATTGCATTTGGTTTAGCCTCTTTTTTAAACACCACACCTGTTGAATGGTCGGGGCAATAGCCGTCAGGATTCTTAGCCAAGTAATTTTGATGATATTCTTCGGCCGAATAAAATGCTTTAAGTGGTATTATATTAGTTTGAATTTCACCAAAGCCCGCTGCACTTAACAATGTTTGATATTGCGCTGTAACCGAACGTGCAATATCAAGCTGCGATTGTTCACTAAATAAAATAATTGAACGGTATTGGGTTCCCACATCATTACCCTGACGGTTTTTTTGAGTTGGATCATGGCTCTCAAAATAGTGCATTAGTAACTGCTCTGTGCTTAGCATGTTAGCGTTGTAGGTTACTTTTACCACTTCTGCATAATTATTTTCATCAAAGCGGCGACTCGCCTGTGTTATGGCTCTGTAACTGGCTTTAAAACCAGTTCCATCAGCATAGCCAGACTCCGCATCTAATACCCCTTGCATTGCTTCATAGCGCTTTTCTGCCCCCCAAAAGCACCCTGAGCCCAACACAATGGTTTTGATATGCGAGCTGGCTTGTTTTGGTGGCGAAACTGACGTACTTTGTGCTGCGACCCAAGCGGATACCGAAGCTATTAGCAATATAGATGCGTATATAAATCGCTTCATCATAAATCTCTTCCTGTTATATTCAATCTGTATACTAGACCTTAAAGTTCGACAGGTTATTTCAAGCAACGATTTGAATAGTGCAAATTGGTCCCTGTAATTTGGTGCTTCAACGACTAATCATAACTTTTATATACGTTCTGCGGTTAAAATAGCCGTAAAATGTAACATAAGGTTTATTAATGAAATTACTAACTAAGATCAGTGCGATGACATTTGCACTAGCCAGTATTAGTAGCGCTCAAGCAACCAATATTGAATTTACTTCTAAGCTCTCTGCAGGTGATACGTTAGTGCTATTTAATAACACTGACCGTAAAAATCATTTTAAGTTTTTAGATAAAGACACACAAAAACAGCTCAGCAAAGCACTCACTAGTGCCAACTTTAAGGCTGAATACGGCAAAAGTGTTGAATTGCTTGCCCCTGTTGATAGTGACTATGAGCGTATTGTGCTTGTTGGTTTAGGTAAAGAGAATGAGCTAACCCATGCTAAAATCGCTAAGCTTGGCGGTAATATACATGCGCAACTTAAAGAGCAAAATGCAAGCCAAATAGTATTGGCCTTTGAGCATGTATCAGGACAGGTAAACAATAGTGAACTGGCTGCACAGTTTGCCCATGGTGCCAGCCTCCGTGACCATAGTTTTGATGTTTACAAAAAACAACAAGACAAAACCACATTGAGTTACCGTATTGATGTCGCAGACAGTAAAGCCAGTAAGCAACTTTACCAGCAACTTGCAAACGTTCAGCAAGGCGTGTTTTTGGCGCGAGATCTGACCTCTGAAACGGGTAGCGAAATGACCCCGGTAGATTTTGCCCTTGCAGCAAAATCACTCGAACAGTATGGCGTTAAAGTAACAATTTTAGAACCTAAGCAACTCAAAGAGCTTGGCATGGGCGCACTTGAGGGGGTTGGTCGTGGCAGCGATGAAGGCGCACGTTTAGTTGTCGCCCATTACCAAGGTAATGACGATACCCCAATTGCTCTGGTTGGCAAAGGTATCACTTTTGACTCCGGTGGTTATAGCATTAAAACGGGTGACTCTATTGCGCGTATGAAATCTGATATGGCCGGCGCTGCTGCGGTGCTTGGTACTGTCAAAGCAATGGCTTTAAACAAAGCAAACCTCAATGTTGTGGCCGTAATGGGGATGGCTGCAAACATGGTATCAGAAACAGCTATCGCGCCCGGCGATGTACTTCGCACTGCAGAAGGACTAAGCGTCGAAGTGCTTAATACCGATGCCGAAGGACGTTTAGTGCTTAGTGACGCAATGTGGTACGCACGGACTTATTTTAAACCTGAGATCATGGTTGATGTGGCTACTTTAACAGGCTCTAAAATTCGTGCCGTTGGTAATCGTTACAGCGCTATTTTCTCTGAAGATGAGCAACTAATCCAAGAACTAACCCTCGCAGGGAAGCAAGTAAATGAACCTGTTTGGCGCTTACCACTTGGCTACAAAGACATGCTTAAATCAGACATTGCTGACATTGCCAATGTAGGTTCTAGTGGTCCTGGGGCGACTACAGCGGCCTCTTTTTTACAGCACTTTGCGGGGGATACTCGCTGGGTCCACCTTGATATTGCAGGCAATGCTTTAGCCAGTAAACCTTCAGGGGAAATTCCCACAGGTGGCACAGGATATGGTGTACGTTTATTAAGTGAATGGTTGTTGTCAAACAATTAACTCTAAGCAAATAAAAAAGCCATCTGTGCATGGCTTTTTTATTACACTTGCATCACTCCCCTAAGTGTTGGCTATACTAAAGACAAATATAATAAAAAAGAAAACAAGCATGTTAGAAGCACATAGCTACTTACTTGGTGAAAATGCAATTGTTATTGCGCTAAACACCGACAAACCATCTCCTAGCGAGCAAAGACGTTTATTTGCTTTAACCATTAGCCTTCAACATAGCAGCGCATTTATTGATATTGTACCTGCTAAAGCATCTGTCACAGCTTACCTAGCCGAGCCGGCTCAATATAATTACTGGCTAAAAAAAGCAATGCTACTTTGGGAAGAAAGCGAGGAAGTCGCTTTTGACGTAAAAACGCATCATATTGAAGCCATATATGGTGGTAAAGATGGGCCTGATTTAGAAGATGTCGCTTTACGGTTAAATATGTCAGCAAAACAGGTTGTTCATATGCATAGCGAGTATACTTATCAAGTTGAGTTTCTTGGCTTTTTACCCGGATTTGCATACCTAGGTTCACTCCCTGAGCATTTGCAATTACCTCGAAAAGTAACGCCTCGAAAGCAAGTTCCAAAGGGCTCTGTTGCAATAGCTGAAGACTTAAGTGCCATTTACCCAAGCTCCTCACCCGGTGGCTGGCATTTACTGGCGCGCTGCAACAATACTTTGTTTGACCCAACACTCACCCCTCCTAGTTTGTTTGCACCAGGTGACAAAGTTAAATTTATACCGCACAAGGAGGGGTTATGCTAAGAGTCATCAAAAGTGGTGTACTAGCCAGCTTTCAAGATATTGGTCGGTTTGGATATCGACATTATGGCGTGTGTCGCAGCGGGGCGCTTGACCCTTTTGCCGTCTGCCTTGCAAATATACTGCTTGACAACCCACCGCACCTTGGAGTTATTGAAGTGACCATTGGCCTTTGCGAGTTTGAGTTTACACAACCTTGCAACTTTGCTTTAACAGGCGCTTGCTTAAATGCAAAGCTTGCAGGTAAAGCAATCTATCCAGGGTGGCGATACTACGCGAATAAAGGTGATACACTGTCTTTTGCCACAAGCGCTCATGCGCAACGTGCTTATCTAAGCGTACAAGGCGGTTTTGAACTTGACCCAGTGCTTTCGTCTTATGCCACCGACTTACAAGCAAGCTTTGGTGGTTTACAAGGCAGAGCGCTGCAATCAGGTGACGTACTTCATTTTCAAAATACACAAAACAAGCTGGCACCGCTGGGCGTAAAGCAACCGGAATATAAAAAACAGGTACGAGTACTTAAAGGTCCGCATTGTGATAAGCTGCCTCAAGGCTCATTTGAGCGCTTTATCAATAACCATTGGCGTGTTAGTGAAGCCAGCAACCGCATGGGCTGCAGGCTTAGTAGTGACAAACCGCTTGCACATGATGTATCCGTTGCTACACAAGCTGTACACCCGGGTGTTATACAAGTACCGCCAAGTGGAGAGCCAATTGTGTTGCTCAATGATTGCCAAACAACCGGGGGCTATCCTATCTTAGCAACGGTTATTGATGCTGACATAAGAATGTTTAGCCAACTAGGTGCGAATCAACACTGCAATTTTGTAGAGTGTGACCTTGCACATGCACGTAAAGCCAGTGATAAATTAAGCGCACATTTAGCCCAATTTACTTTGGCAAAAAATAATAATTAGAGTAACCCTTATGAATGAATTAAACCTATTACCATTGATAGGTATTGTGATCGTCGTATTTGGCTTTGCGCTGCGATTTAACCCATTGCTGGTAGTATGTGTTGCCGGCTTAGTCACTGGATGGGCTGTAGACCTTGAATTTTTAACCTTAATTGAGACCTTTGGTGAAAAGTTTATGAACTCTCGCCAATTAGCCAGTTTTTTGTTGATTTTACCCGTTATCGCACTATTAGAGCGCTATGGTTTGCAGCAACGAGCGCAATCTTGGGTGGCAAGCATAAAATCAGCAACCACAGCACGTATTTTAAGTATGTATTTTATCGTCAGAGAATGTTCCGCTGCACTTGGATTATTGAGCCTTGCAGGTCAAGCGCAAACTGTAAGACCATTACTTGCGCCAATGGCACTAGGTGCTGCCACCAACTTACATGGCGAATTACCTAAACCGGTTAAAGATATGATTAGTGCCCATGCAGCTGCATGCGATAATATTGCTGTATTTTTTGGTGAAGATATTTTTATTGCTTTTGGTGCTGTTTTACTTATGGACGCATTTTTGAAAGAAAATGGCATTGATGGCATTGAACCTTTGCACATTGGCTTATGGGCCATACCAACAGCCATCGCCGCTTTGATAGTACATTTATTTAGGCTTGCTCGATTAGAAGCTAAAATAAGTCATGAGATAGCTAAACATACTAATAAATCAACTATATTGAATGCGGGGTTATCATGAGCGCCCCTGTTACCTCAACAATGCAGGTACCTGCAATTATCTCAATCAACAATATCTATTTACTCATCGGGTTTGTTGTGATGTTTTTGGTCGTAAAAACCATACAAGACCCAGCACACCCTAAAAAATGGACCACCGCCCTGTTTTGGTTTTTATTTGGTAATGTATTTTTATTTGGCGACCTATCTATCAAGTTGTTTGGTGAACCAATAACTTACCAATGGGTTGGTATCAGTGTACTGGCGATTGCACTTATTGCGGGCTTGGGGAAAGTGTCGATGGGTAGCTACTATGTTCCCACCGATGAAGAGCTGGAGCAAAGCGCCCAACGCCTAAAAAACAAATTATTTGTACCTGCAGTTATGATCCCCATTGTCACTGTATTATGTACTCTGTTATTGAATAGCATTAATATTTTTGATATTTACTTATTTGATCAACGCCATGTCACGTTAGCTGCCCTCACTTTAGCCTGTGGCTTAGCCCTAATTGTTGGTTGGAAAATAACATCGGGTTCGCCACTGCAAGCATTAGCTGAATCTCGCCGATTAGTCGACTCCATTGGATGGGCTGCAATATTACCGCAAATGCTCGCCATGCTTGGCGGCGTATTTATTATTTCTCAAACGGGCACTGCTATTCAGGATCTAGTAAAATTATTTGTCTCACCAGATAACCGCTTTATGCTGGTTGTTATATATTGTACTGGAATGGCATTATTTACCATGGTTATGGGTAACGCATTCGCAGCTTTCCCAGTGATGACAGCTGGTATTGCAATGCCATTTTTAATACAAGGACATGGCGCTTCACCTGCGCCATTGGTGGCAATTGGGATGTATTCTGGCTACTGCGGTACACTGATGACACCAATGGCTGCAAATTTTAATATTGTCCCTGCAGCCTTACTTGATCTCAAAGACAAATACCAAGTGATAAAGGTTCAGATCCCAACGGCACTAACCTTACTCGCTATCAATATATTGCTTATGTATGGAGTCATCTTTAATGACTAAAGCACAAAAACCCAGTATTTTACTCACCGGTTTCGCCCCCTTTGGTGGTGAGTCTATTAACCCATCATGGCAAGCCGTCTCTGTGCTTGAAGGTGAGCACATTGGTGGTTGTATTATTCACACTAAAGAACTCTCATGTGAATTTGATACGTCATTACGAGAGTTACATCAAGCGATTGATAAATATGCTCCGCAGTTAGTTTTATGTGTAGGCCAAGCAGGCGGCAGAGCTGATATATCAATTGAACGAGTTGCTATTAATGTTAATGACGCGCGAATAGCAGACAATGCTGGTAAGCAACCCATTGACACTCAAGTTATTGCTGGCGCTCCCAGTGCCTATTTTACTAATTTATCAATTAAACGTATTTTGATGGCACTGCAACAAGCTGAACTCCCTGCATCTATCTCTAATAGCGCAGGCACTTACGTATGTAATCATGTGATGTACGGATTAATGCATATGATCAATCAACATGATACGCATATTAAAGGCGGCTTTATTCATATTCCGTACTTACCTTCACAAGCACTACATCACCCAAATGCACCAAGTATGAGCCTAGATATGGTGCTAAGTGCACTAAAAGTTATTATTACCAGCGCGATACAAAATAAAGATGACATAAAAGTTGCAGCAGGCACAACTCACTAATGCTAAAGCCGCCATATATTCTATAGACCATAAATTGGTCTATAAGATATATCCACAATATCGCACCAAAATAGTGCGTAGTCTTTTTAAAAAACCACTTTTAAATGAATGAATATCGCTCACCTGATTAATACTTTACTCACCACACACATATTCGCACCAAAACAGTGCAAAAAAGTGAAAAAACGCACCTTTTTAGAGCGTACAACTACTTAAATAAATTAATTTAATTGTGTGACTTCGTAAGGTAATTCTGATAAATCTATCACTTAAGCCATGCGCTAAAAAGGTGTAAATTTCATGATAATTTACTTTTTAGCAATGTTTATATCAAAGGAATTAGGTTAAGCAACTTTTAATAGATTAAGTCATTACGACTAATAAATTTCGATGTTAAACCAAAGCTTTTATATAAACAGTTTAGAGTAGTGGCAAACCATAACAATAAACCAACACAGGAATGAGGTAATTTATGTGTTCAATTTTTGGCGTATTGGAGCTTAAATCCGATCCCACAGTGCTTCGCTCTCAAGCAATAGAAATGTCAAAGTTACTGCGTCACCGAGGACCTGATTGGTCTGGGGTATATTCATCAGATAAAGCCATTTTGGTACATGAGCGTCTTGCAATCGTTGGTGTCTCAAGCGGCGCACAACCACTTTACAATCCACAGAAAACACATATTCTTGCTGTTAACGGTGAGATTTATAATCATAAAGAGCTGGCTGAAAACCTAACTACAGAGTTTGAATTTCAAACTGAATCTGATTGTGAAATCATTCTTGCACTTTATAAGCAAAAAGGCCCTGAGTTCTTAGATGACCTAAATGGTATTTTTGCATTTTGTTTATATGATGAAGAACAAGATGCCTACCTCATTGGTCGAGATCACATTGGTATTATTCCTTTATATACTGGCCGTGACCAGTTTGGAAATTTTTACGTTGCCAGTGAAATGAAAGCATTAACACCCATTTGTACGCAAATCGAAGAATTTCCTCCCGGCCACTATTTATACTCTAAAGAAGGCAGTATCCGCCCTTATTATCAACGTGATTGGCAAGATTACACTGCGGTGAAAGACAATCCAGCCAGCGCAGAAGAAATAAAAGACGCTTTAGAAGCTGCTGTAAAACGACAGCTTATGTGTGATGTTCCTTACGGCGTTTTATTATCAGGGGGTTTAGATTCGTCGGTTATTTCTGCAATAACACAAAAGTTTGCAGCCAAACGAATTGAAGATAATGATACTTCGGATGCGTGGTGGCCAAAACTTCACTCTTTCTCAATAGGCTTAGAAGGCTCGCCTGATCTTGCCGCAGCACAAAAAGTCGCTGATGAAATTGGCACCATACACCACCCCATCCACTTCACTGAACAGCAAGGTATTGATGCGCTCAAAGAAGTGGTTTACCACCTAGAAACCTATGATGTAACGACTATTCGTGCATCAACTCCAATGTATTTGATGTCACGTCAAATAAAAGCCATGGGTATAAAAATGGTACTCTCTGGTGAAGGTGCAGATGAACTATTTGGTGGTTATTTATATTTCCATAAAGCGCCAAATGCACAAGAGTTTCACGAAGAGCTTAACCGAAAAGTATCTAAATTACATATGTTTGATTGTTTGCGAGCGAATAAATCTATGGCGGCTTGGGGTGTTGAAGCACGTGTCCCATTCTTAGACAAAGAATTTGTTGATATTGCAATGCGTACCAACCCAGAGCAAAAAATGTGTAAAAATGGCAAAATAGAAAAACATATTCTTCGAGAGGCATTTAATGGCTATTTACCAAATGACGTCTTATGGCGTCAAAAAGAGCAATTTTCTGATGGTGTTGGCTATAGCTGGATTGATTCTTTAAAAGCTCATGTTGATGCACTAGTATCAGATCAAGACTTAGAAAATGCGCAATATCGCTTTCCTATTAATACCCCTGATAGCAAAGAAGCGTACTTCTATCGGCAAATCTTTACTGAGCACTTCCCTGGTGATGCTGCAGCAAATTGCGTACCGCATGGAAAGTCTGTCGCTTGCTCAACGCCACAAGCACTGGCATGGGATGCATCATTTCAAAATAATGCTGACCCTTCTGGTCGTGCTGCAAATGTTCATAATGATGCTTACAAATAAAAACTTAACGACTAGAAGCAGTTTATTAATACATCGATCATGTTTGGGAGTTAATAAGCCATTTATCTGTCGCAATATCTAATTATTTAATGCAATTGGTATAAAATAACAAAACCCCAGCACTTGCTGGGGTTTTGTTATTTAAAAGTATGTGCAAATATTAAATAAAACGTTTAATTATAAAGTCAACTTTTACGCGCTTTGCTTGGCCCAAAAGCTTTTTCACCGGAAGCGGATAGTCTTCAAGTGTTTCAACACCTTCTGGCCCTGTAAGTAAACGGCAGTTGGCTAAAATAGCCCGTTTTTCTCGTTCAATTTCGTGCAAAATTTGCTTATTTGGATCTTCAATTAAAATGCCATTTTCAATATCTAACCCCCATGCACGTGGATTAAGATTATGTCCACTTAGTAAGTGAGTGTGACCATCCTTACAAATGCCTTTCAAATGAAAAGAATTACTGCCTTCTTTCCATAAGTACACTTTAAGGTGCCCAGATTTAATAAAACGCTGCTGTGATTTTAGAAACTTTCTCAAAATTGTTTCATATAAATAGGGTAATGCCCCTATTTTACTAAATGGTTGGCTTGGACAGATATAAAAATCATTCGCTGTTTTATCCCCAACTATGATTGTTACTTGCTGGCCTTGCTTTAAAAGCCGACGCAAAGAACGTAACAATGGAGCAGGAAAATTAAAGTAAGGTGTATAAAGTACTAACTCTTGTTCTGTTGTATCGAACAAGCTTTTTATTAAACGATTGAGCTTATTTGTACGCCTACCAAAGCCCAAAAACGCACGAATATTTAAGCCGTCATTACAATCTGCGCCATTAGACATGTATTTTGCTTTTTTAAGACTGCGCATTAACTGCTTTTGGGCGACCTTGATATCAACAAACTTCGATAAAGGCCTTTTGTCTAATCTCGCAACTGCATCCGAGCTTAGTAAATGCTCATCCGTAAATAGGCAAAAGCTGTCTGCAAGTTGCGCTTGTTTAATAACAAAATACCTGTCGAGTCGATATTTGTCTTCATAATGCAAGTAAACGTTGTTTAAACTTGCACCGCTATAAAGCACAGTGTCATCAATCACAAAACCTTTAAGGTGTAAAACACCAAACAGCTCTTTCGCTTTTACTGGCACCCCAAACACTTTTACATTGCTGTTTGTGGCCGTCAGTGCATCACAATATAACTTCGCGTTACCTTCGGACTTTTCTTCACCAATTAAGCCCCGCTGTGCACGATGAAAATCAACCAGTACATTCACATCAAGTGACGGGTTCGCCAGTGATGCTTGATGTAACGCATTGAGTACTTCTGTACCTGCCGCATCATTTTGAAGATATAATGTCGTAATATAAATTCGCTTCTTAGCTTGGCGTATCAAGCTAAGAAGTTCATCATGATACTGCTTTGCATCCGTTAAAATTTGGATGTTATCCACAGCTAATGCAAATCCAGGTGTATCCTGCCAAAATGCCATAAATACCTATTCGTTAGAGGTTATTCTTCATTGAATAACGAAACAAAATTACTAAGAACATACCAAAAAAAAGCGTCTTGGTCATGCAATAGCGTCAGTTTCATGATTGATGGACGAAATAACCATCAAGTACACTATTTTTGACAACTATACGATTTAAGAAAAAATGAAGTTTGTGTTTTATTTTACATCTTGGTTGAATTGCATAGAATCGACCTCATTGATCTTTAGTATATAAATTTTAGGAATATTTCATGAGTGATGTTAAACACTGCAAACTGCTAATTTTAGGTTCAGGACCAGCTGGTTATACCGCAGCAGTCTATGCCGCACGTGCTAATTTAAACCCAGTACTGATCACTGGTATGCAACAAGGTGGCCAACTAACCACAACCACAGAAGTTGAAAACTGGCCAGGAGATGCGCATGGTTTAACAGGCCCTGCTCTTATGGACCGCATGAAAGAACATGCTGAGCGCTTTGAAACAGAAATAATTTTTGACCACATCAATAAAGTTGATGTTACCAAACGTCCGTTTACACTCAGTGGTGACCAAGGTACATACACCTGTGACGCTTTAATCATTGCAACTGGTGCATCAGCTAAATATTTGGGCTTGGAGTCAGAAACTGCATTTCAAGGCCGTGGTGTTTCAGCCTGTGCAACGTGCGATGGCTTTTTCTATAAAGGCCAAAAGGTAGCCGTAGTAGGTGGTGGTAACACAGCCGTAGAAGAAGCACTTTATCTTTCAAATATTGCAGAAGAAGTACACGTTATTCACCGTCGTGAAACCTTCAGAAGTGAAAAGATACTCTCTGACAGACTGTTTGAAAAAGCAAAAAGTGGCAATGTAGTTATGCATTTAAACCGCACACTCGATGAAGTGTTAGGTGATGAAATGGGTGTAACAGGCATTCGAATTAAAGAAACTGAGTCTGATAATACTGAACAATTAGACCTTGCTGGGGTGTTCATTGCAATTGGTCATAAACCTAACACCGATATGTTTGTTGACCAATTAGAAATGAAAGACGGCTATTTAGTTGTCCAGTCAGGTCTAAATGGTAATGCAACACAAACCAGCGTTGAAGGTGTGTTCGCAGCAGGTGATGTGTCTGATCACATATATCGTCAAGCGATTACATCTGCAGGTACTGGCTGTATGGCAGCATTAGACGCAGAGCGATTTTTAGATAACCTAAAATAACTGATTATTAAAAAATGGGAGTTTATACTCCCATTTTATTTCAGCAGCTTTTTGCGCTATGTTACACAGACCATGAGCCCAAATACCCTTGTATGACTCAACAACTATTTCACCTTAACAGCAACGACAATCAATTCCCTCCATGTGAATATGCATTAAAAGACCCTGATGGGCTACTAGCCGTTGGCGGTTGCTTAAGTGTACCCAGACTCAAAAATGCTTACGCACGCGGTATATTTCCTTGGTTTAATGAACATGAACCCATCATGTGGTGGTCACCCAGTGAGCGTGGCATTATCGAACTTAGGGAGTTTTATGCTAATCGAACCCTCAAAAAAGCATGTCGACAGCTCAATCCAACAGTTACGGTGAACAACGCGTTTACACAAGTTATAGCCGCCTGTCGTCAACAGCGTATCAATAACGAAGGCACATGGATTAACAACGATATGTTAATTGCCTATCAGCAAGCGCACCAGCAAGGCATAGCGCACAGCCTCGAAATATGGCATGAAGATGTGTTAGTTGGAGGATTATATGGGGTTATGCAATCAGGTGTTTTCTGTGGAGAGTCTATGTTCTTTCATAAGCCCAATGCGTCAAAACTCGCCATGTGGGCGCTTGTAAACTGGCTAAAACGACACAATGCCTGTTTTATAGATTGCCAATTAGAGAATCCATATTTAACAAGTTTAGGTGCAAAAGTTATATCGAGAGAGGAATTTTTGACTAGACTTAAAGTAGCAGCACAATTTAGTGTGCCAAAAACAATGTGGCTTGCTCAAACATTGGATGATATTTATGACTGAACATTTTCCTTCTAAAATTGGTTTAAGTCAGCAGTTTAGTTGTAGCTATTTACCTCAACAACAAGAGCAGTTACTGGTTATTTTAGACCCTAGCTGTTATACCCCAACGCGTTTTGAAGGCTTATTAGAATTAGGCTTTAGACGCAGTGGCGATCAAATTTACCGCCCCCACTGCCCTAAATGTAGCGCCTGCCAGTCAATGAGGATCCCTTCCAAACGCTTTATTCCATCAAAGTCACAAAAGCGTAAGTTTAAAAAAGTCACTAATGAGTTTTCATTCACGATAAGTCATAAAGAACGAGACAATTATTATCCTTTGTACGAAAAATACATTTCATTACGACATAATGATGGCACGATGTTCCCACCTAACCGACTACAATATGAAAGCTTTTTGTTTTGCCAATGGTTACCCATCACGTTCATTGAACTGTGGCATCTAGATAAATTGATTGCCGTTGCTGTGACTGATACGATGCCCAATTCACTCTCAGCCATCTATACTTTTTTCGACCCAGATTATGACAGCTACAGCTTAGGGAACGTCATGATTGTGGCGCAAATAGAACACGCCAATAAGCTAAACAAAGAGTTTGTGTATTTAGGTTATCAAATTGATAGCTGCAAAAAGATGCGTTATAAAGCGCAATTTTTACCTGCGCAACGATTTATTAATGATGTTTGGATTGAGTACGTTAATAAAAATTAACTAAAAATTAGATCAGTTTTGTCGTTTCAAAGCGGCTTTATTTACTGATCTGAGCTATTTGGCCAATTAAATAACAAATTTTTGACCCTTACCTTTACTTATCGTCTACTTTTGGGCAAAATCTGCAGCGTTTAATTATTCAAAGAGGTGTTACGCTACACATGGCGAAAGAAGACGTAATTGAAATGCAAGGCACAGTCCTTGATACTTTACCAAATACAATGTTCCGCGTTGAACTAGAAAATGGCCACGTGGTGGTTGCTCATATCTCAGGTAAAATGCGCAAAAACTACATCCGTATTCTTACTGGTGACAAAGTAACGGTAGAAATGACGCCGTACGACTTGACCAAAGGACGCATTGTCTTCCGCGCTCGTTAATCGAATGGTGTAGAACCTTCTAAAAAGGTTGTGCTTTGAAGTACTCTGTATAGCTTTGTACTTTAAAGAAGCGCTTCGGTATAAAGCCAGCGTTAAACAAAAAGCCTAGCAAATGCTAGGCTTTTTGATATCTATGCTCAATATATTGGATTAAGCCGACACTAAGCTCGATTCATATCTAAAATCCAACTCTGCGGCTTTCACACCTATTTTAACATTACCACCATCACTTAACTTGCCAAATAAGATTTCGTTCGCTAGAGGCTTCTTGAGCTTGTCTTGAATGACTCTCGCCATAGGCCTTGCACCCATCGCTTTATCATAGCCAAGTTCGCCTAACCACTCTCTTGCTGCAGATGTCAGCTCTAAACTCACAGACTTCTTATCAAGTTGCGCTTGTAACTCGACAACAAATTTATCAACCACCTGTAAAATAACTTCTTTATCAAGGTGATTAAACCAAATGATGTTGTCTAAGCGGTTTCTAAATTCAGGGGTAAATACTTTATTTATTTCAACCATTGCATCATGGGAATGGTCTTGCTCTTGGAAACCAATTGATTTACGGATAGTTTCCTGCACACCAGCATTGGTAGTCATCACAACAACAATATTTCTAAAATCTGCTTTGCGGCCATTATTATCGGTTAACGTGCCGTGGTCCATAACCTGCAACAAAATGTTGTAAATGTCAGGATGTGCTTTTTCAATTTCATCCATTAACACAACCGCATGTGGATGTTTGATAGCGGCCTCGGTTAATAAACCACCCTGCTCAAAACCGACATACCCGGGAGGCGCACCAATAAGGCGACTCACAGCGTGTCGTTCTGAGTACTCAGACATATCAAAACGAATAAACTCTACACCCATACATTTGGCCAACTGCTTAGTAACCTCAGTTTTACCAACTCCCGTAGGCCCAGCAAATAAGAATGAGCCAATTGGTTTATCTTCATTGGCAAGCCCCGAGCGTGACAGTCGTATTGCAGAAGTTAGTGCGTCTATTGACTGGTCTTGACCAAACACTAACATCTTCAAATTACGATCTAAGTTTTTCAATGTTTCTTTATCGCTATTAGAGACACTTTGCTGAGGGATACGCGCAATTTTTGACACAATCATTTCAATATCTGAAACACCAATAGTTTTTTTGCGTCGTGACACTGGCTGTAAGCGTTGGCTTGCGCCCGCTTCATCAATCACATCAATTGCTTTATCTGGCAAATGACGTTCATTGATATACTTGGCACTGAGTTCTGCTGCAGCACGCAGCGCTTTTTGTGTATAGCGGATACCATGATGCTCTTCATAACGCTCTTTGAGGCCATAAAGAATTTTAGTTGTATCAGCCACACTTGGCTCGACTACGTCAATCTTTTGAAAGCGACGTACCAGTGCTCTGTCTTTCTCAAAGATATTTTTAAACTCGGTATAAGTTGTTGAGCCCATGCAACGAAGCTGACCACTCGAAAGTAATGGTTTTATCAAATTAGACGCATCCATCACTCCCCCCGACGCCGCACCAGCCCCGATAATTGTGTGTATTTCGTCAATAAATAAAATTGCATGAGGTTTAGCCTGCAATTCCTTGAGTAATGCTTTAAACCGCTTTTCAAAATCCCCCCGATACTTAGTGCCTGCTAACAGCGCTCCCATATCAAGTGAATAGACAACGGCATCTTCAATTACTTCAGGTACTTGCTTATTAATAATCCGATACGCAAGGCCTTCAGCAATGGCAGTTTTACCTACTCCGGCTTCACCTACCAGTAAAGGGTTATTTTTCTTACGCCGACACAGTACTTGAACAGTTCGCTCAACTTCATCATCACGGCCAACTAGTGGGTCAACTTGTCCAGCTTGCGCCAGTGTATTTAAGTTAGTCGTGAAATTCTCTAGCTTCGATTTATCTTCAGTTTGAACTTCACTAGAATCGTCGTTTATATCTTCATGATCATCATGTTCAGAGTCATCATCAACCTTAGATATGCCGTGAGATATAAAATTCACAATATCTAAGCGACTAATATCACTCTTTTTCAAAAGATAAACTGCTTGGCTCTCTTGCTCTGAAAAAATAGCGACGAGTACATTTACACCTGTAACTTCACTTCGTCCTGATGATTGAACATGAAACACCGCACGTTGTAATACACGCTGAAAACCAAGCGTGGGTTGAGTTTCTCTATCCTCCTCCAAATCTGGAATCACTGGGGTTGTCTCATCAATGAACTCTGACAATTCCCGTTTCAAATTTTCAATATCAACCCCGCAGGCGCCCAACGCCTCTCCTGCTGATGGGTTATCGATTAGCGCCAATAACAAATGCTCGACTGTCATGAACTCATGGCGACGCGTACGCGCCTCGCGAAAAGCGGCGTTTAAGGTAACTTCTAGATCTTTATTTAGCATTGGCAACCCCCAAACGAGAATTAAAAAGGTTATTCTTGCTCACAACTACACAGCAACGGATGCTCATTGTCGCGAGCGTAACGATTGACCTGCTCAGCCTTGGTGTGGGCAATATCTGCAGGATATATACCACATATAGCTTTTCCCTCATGATGCACTTTCAGCATCACTTCAGTTGCTCTTTCGCTATCCATATTAAAAAATGTCATTAAAATTTCGATTACAAATTCCATAGGCGTGTAATCGTCGTTGTTCAAAATGACCTTGTACTTACGCGGCGGGCTCAGCTTTTGCTTCGCACTTTCACGTACCGTGTCTATAACACCTGAATCTTTCGTCCCATTCATAATAAATATAGTCTTGTCTTGGTAACTCAAGCAAACTTGAATTATAAAATAAATAAAATGTTAAAAAATACGTTAAAAAACTTGACTGACTGCTCATATAAACTACAGTCGTTTATAGATTGCTCAATTCAATGAGCTTTGAGCAGTCTAGCAAATTATAAAGTTTAGATTAACTAAATTAGTCAACTTATAGAAGGATGTAGAAGTATGGCTTGCGGAAAAGTCAAGTGGTTCAACAATGCCAAAGGGTTTGGTTTCATCGTGGAAGACGGCAGTGAGGAAGATATCTTTGCCCATTACTCAACGATTGTAATGGATGGATACAAAACGCTTAAAGCTGGTCAGGATGTAACATTCGAGCTACAAGAAGGCCCCAAAGGCCTTCATGCTACTAACATCGCCCCCCGCGATGTAGAGATGGCATAATTGTAGTTTTGGCTATCGGAAGCGGGTTGCATTTGTTGCTCGCTTCATATTTCTTATAATTTTTATTCTCCTCCCTTTAAAATTTCTAATTAGCCCTCACTAATAATGCTTGATACAATAACGCCTGTTACCAAGAGGTGGGTTAAATATTTTTATTTACTGAAAAAGTGAAAATATCTAACAAACTTGCTATAACCTGTTGCCATAAGGCAACATAGCATTCCCTTTGCATTGTTGAATGGCTTAAGTAGCCACAAAATCTAGGAATGATGATGACATCAAAAATTATTTATACCAAAACAGATGAAGCGCCGGCGCTAGCCACATATTCATTGCTTCCAATAATTCAAGCATATACGAATGCCGCAGGCGTAGAAGTTGAAACCCGTGACATTTCGTTGGCCGGTCGTATCCTTGCTAACTTTCCTGAGTTTCTAACGCAAGAACAAAGAATTAGCGATGCATTGGCTGAATTAGGTGAACTTGCAAAAACACCTGAAGCAAACATCATCAAGTTGCCAAACATTAGTGCCTCTGTTCCTCAGTTACGTGCAACCGTTAAAGAACTACAAGAAAAAGGCTATGCACTGCCTGATTACCCTGCTGAACCTAAAGATGAAAAAGAAGCTGCAATTAAAGCGACTTATGACAAAATTAAAGGGAGTGCGGTAAACCCTGTATTACGTGAAGGTAACTCAGACAGGCGTGCACCTGCTTCAGTAAAAGCTTATGCTCGTAAAAACCCTCATTCAATGGGTGCTTGGTCTGCTGACTCGCAGTCATACGTTGCCAGCATGACCGATGGTGACTTTTTTGGTTCTGAACAGTCAACCACAATTAAACAAGCCACTGATGTTCGCATCGAGCATGTTGCACAAAACGGTGACGTAACAGTTTTAAAAGCCAGCACACCTTTATTAGCTGGTGAAATAATCGATGCATCTCGTTTGAGTGTATCTGCGTTACAAGACTTTTTGGCCGCTGAAATTGCATCTGCAAAAGATAAAGGTGTTCTTTTTTCATTACATATGAAAGCAACCATGATGAAAGTGTCTGATCCAATCATCTTTGGTCACGCTGTAAAAGTGTTTTACAAAGACGTATTTACAAAACACGCTGCTTTGTTTGAAGAGCTAAGCGTTGACGTAAATAATGGTTTAGGTGATGTTTATGCAAAAATCCAACAGCTAGATGATGCAAAACGCCAAGAAGTAGAAGCTGATATTGCAGCTGTTTATGAGTCAAGCCCAAGCATTGCGATGGTAGATTCTGACCGTGGTATCACTAACCTTCATGTACCAAGTGACGTTATCATTGATGCATCAATGCCAGCAGCAATACGTACCAGTGGCCAAATGTGGAATTCAGAAGGCAAACAACAAGATACAAGTTTTGTTATTCCTGATCGTTGTTACTCTGGTGTTTATCAAGCAACAATAGACTTCTGTAAGAAAAACGGTGCATTCGACCCACGTACAATGGGTACGATCCCTAACGTCGGCCTAATGGCTCAAAAAGCAGAAGAATATGGTTCACATGACAAAACTTTTGAAGCTCCATCAGCGGGTATAATTCGCGTTGTAGACAGCGGCGATGATGTATTACTTCAACACAACGTTGAGCAAGGTGATATCTGGCGCATGTGTCAGGTTAAGGATGCACCAATAAAAGATTGGGTGAAACTGGCCGTTAACCGCGCTCGCGCAACAGGTGTACCTGCAGTATTTTGGTTAGACGAAACTCGCGCTCACGATGCTCAACTTATCAACAAAGTTAAAGCATACCTGCCAGAGCACGATGTTGAAGGCCTTGAGCTACTCATCAAAGCACCTATTGAAGCAACACAATATTCATTAGCTCGTATGAAAGATGGACAAGATACTATTTCAGTAACTGGTAACGTATTACGTGATTACCTCACTGATTTATTCCCAATTCTTGAGCTTGGTACAAGCGCTAAAATGTTATCTATTGTTCCTCTTATGAATGGTGGTGGCCTGTTTGAAACTGGTGCTGGCGGTTCTGCGCCTAAGCACGTACAACAGTTTGAAAAGGAAAACCACTTGCGCTGGGATTCTCTAGGTGAATTCTTAGCGTTAGCTGCATCACTTGAGCATTTAAGCCAAGTTGCTGGTAACGCTAAAGCGCAGGTGCTAGCAGACACACTTGACCAAGCGACAGGTAAATTCCTTGACGAAAATAAATCGCCATCTCGTAAAGTGAATGAGCTTGATAACCGTGGCAGCCACTTCTATTTATCACTTTACTGGGCTCAAGCGTTAGCAGCGCAAACTGCAGACACACAACTACAATCGCAATTTACTGAAATTGCAGGTAGTTTAGCAGCACAAGAACAAACCATTGTTGATGAACTAAACAGTGCTCAAGGTAACTCAGTGGACGTAGGCGGTTATTTCCAACCTAACGACGACCTAGCGTTTGCTGCTATGCGCCCAAGCAACACGTTTAATCAAATTTTGTCAAAACTTGTATAAGCTTTACATATAATTTTAAGCCTGCTTTTGCAGGCTTTTTACTTTTTAAGGTATGTTTAAGCAAATGACTCGCCTTGTAAAGTCATTCCGCTATGGCTTATCAGCAAATTAAAAGATGCTTCTGCCATATTCTTTACCTTTTTTGCACACCCACTTTCATGTAATTCTTCCCCCTTGGTTAATAGTACCTCATCATTTTATAAGCTCTTTAAAAGAGCTACAAAGCTTTGTGGTTTTAGATGCTGCAATGTTACAATTAATATCGTTGTGGTTACCCGGTGAAAATATGAACAAGCCCAATTCAAAAGCAGCTAAAATAAATAAGGCTAACCGCCTACATAACAATAAACTCTCAAGAAACCGCCCAGTAAAACGTTCGCTCCCACCTGAACAAGTCAAAATAGTACTATTTAATAAACCTTTTGATGTCTTATGCCAATTTACCGATGACAGTAATCGAGCCACTCTTGCTGATTATATTAAAGAAAAACAGGTGTATGCAGCCGGTCGCCTAGATAGAGACAGTGAAGGACTTTTACTGTTAACTAATTGTGGAAAATTACAAAATCAACTGACCGACCCCAATAAAAAAACTACAAAAACTTATTGGGTGCAAGTAGAGGGTGCGCCTTCAGAAAGTGCAATCCAAGCACTGTGCAATGGCGTTGAACTCAAAGACGGGTTAACTCGCCCAGCCAAAGTTGAAATTATTCCAGAACCAGATATTTGGCCAAGAACCCCTCCTATCCGAGAACGTGCAAATATACCAACAACCTGGCTTAGTATCAGTATTAGTGAGGGAAAAAATCGCCAAGTGAGAAGAATGACAGCCCATGTTGGCCACCCAACCCTTAGATTGATCAGAGCCAAAATTGGCAAATATACACTTGATGGCCTAAAAAATGGTGAATATAAAATACTAACCATGTAATGACAGCCATATCAGCTTTTAGCAACCCGCTTTTGCGTGCTATAATCACGGCCTTTGAAAATCAGGTAAATTTACAGCAAATATTATGAGCGATAATAGTCACATTAAAGTCATCGTGGGCATGTCCGGCGGTGTAGATTCTTCAGTTTCAGCTTACTTACTTAAACAGCAAGGCTATCAGGTCGAAGGCTTGTTTATGAAAAACTGGGAAGAAGACGACAATGATGAATATTGCGCTGCTGCTGAAGATCTCAAAGATGCGCAAGCTGTATGCGATAAGCTCGGCATTGAACTTCATACCGTAAACTTTGCAGCTGAGTATTGGGATAACGTTTTTGAATATTTTCTAGCCGAGTATAAAGCTGGACGTACACCAAATCCTGATATCATGTGTAACAAAGAAATTAAGTTTAAAGCATTTTTAGAATTTGCAGCACAAGCACTAGGCGCTGACTACATTGCGACTGGTCACTATGTTCATCGACAAGAACGTGATGGAAAATTTGTAATGTGCCGAGGCCTTGACGATAACAAAGACCAAAGCTATTTCCTGTATACATTAAGCCATGAGCATATTGGGCAAACCCTATTCCCTGTCGGTAATATCGAAAAACCTGAAGTTCGACGCATTGCTGAAGAACAAGACTTAATTACCCATGACAAAAAAGACAGCACCGGTATTTGCTTTATTGGTGAACGTAAATTTAAAGACTTTTTACAAAAGTTTTTGCCTGCACAACCAGGTACGATTGAAGACACTGAAGGTAACGAAGTCGGTGAACACGAAGGGCTTATGTATCATACGCTCGGTCAACGCAAAGGTTTACTCATTGGCGGCATGAAAGAAGGCAATGGTGAACCTTGGTATGTGGTTGATAAAGATATCGAACGTAACGTGCTTATTGTAGGCCAAGGTAAAGATCACCCTCACCTGTTCAGCAATGGTTTAAATGCCAACCAGTTACACTGGGTAGATCGTATTGGTCCCAAAGGCACCACACGCTGCACAGTAAAAACCCGCTATCGTCAAACCGATATATCATGTACTTTACTTGTAGGTGAAGATGGTATGGCACGAGTATTATTTGACGAGCCACAAAAAGCTGTCACACCAGGTCAATCTGCAGTTTTCTACGCTGAAGATGTTTGTTTAGGTGGTGGCATAATAGACTCGGTGATTAAGTAATGGCTGCAAATTATGTAATGCCCCTAGCGGCAATGTGTCAAATTACTAAACTTGTACAAAAAACAGCAAAATATGGCCAGTTTAATGAACGGGAAGTTGAGAGCTTTTTGCAAAGTATTGTTAACTTAAATCCTGAACAACCTGAGGATGTTTATAGTGACAGCTTCGCTTTAAAATCAGGCTATCGGACTTTGCTTTCACAACTCACACCGCAAGGTGATAAAGACGTAGAAATGGTCAAATATGTAGGCAGCATCATGCAATTAGAGCGCGCCTTATCAAATAATCCAAAAGCGCTCAGTGAACTTGCGAAGCGCTTAAAGGACGTTGAACGCCAATTACAACACTTTGAAATTTGTGACACGACTATTCTTGCGGCTTTAGCAGACATTTACAGCGAAGTTGTCAGCCCGCTTGGACAAAAGATCCAAGTATTTGGTGAACCAGACTTGCTAAAGCAAACTGCAACGCAACAAAAAATTAGGGCATTACTACTTGCGGGTATTCGTAGTGCTGTGCTTTGGCGTCAATTAGGTGGTAAACGCCGTCAGTTTTTCTTTGGTAAAAAGAAAATTATCGCCGAAGCACAAAGACAAGTTTAAAAATATCGTTCAAAACCAATTAGTTTAGGAGAAATTATGGAGCTTTCAGCGTTAACCGCTATCTCTCCAGTGGATGGTCGCTACGGTAGTAAAACTACCGAACTGCGTGGCATCTTTAGTGAGTTTGGCTTAATTAAGTACCGCGTTACTGTGGAAGTACGTTGGTTACAAGCACTTGCCAAAGCTCAAGGCATTGCTGAAGTACCTGCATTTAGTGATGAGGCAAATGCATTGTTAGACAGCATCGTCGATAACTTTAGCGAAGCAGATGCTGCGCGAGTAAAAGACATCGAGCGTACCACAAACCATGACGTAAAAGCGGTTGAATACCTTTTAAAAGAAAAGGTTGCCCCAAATGCCGAACTAAACGCCATCAATGAGTTTATTCACTTTGCATGTACTTCTGAAGATATTAATAACTTATCTCATGGTCTAATGTTAAGTGAAGCTCGGGACCAAGTATTACTCCCTTACTGTGATGAACTACTTGCCGCTATCAAAGCCAAAGCAATTGAGTATCGTTCAATTGCTATGATGACCCGTACCCACGGTCAACCCGCTTCTCCATCAACGATGGGTAAAGAGTTTGCGAATGTATATGTACGCTTGCAACGCCAACGTCAACAAATAGCACAAGTAGATATTTTAGGTAAAGTTAATGGTGCAGTAGGTAACTACAATGCACACCTAAGCGCTTACCCAGACTATGATTGGCACACCCACGCAGAAGAATTTGTTACCAGTCTAGGCTTAACATGGAATGCATTTACTACACAAATTGAGCCGCACGACTACATTGCTGAACTATTTGACGCAATTGCTCGTTTCAATACTATTTTACTTGATTTTGATCGTGACGTTTGGGGTTACATAGCACTGAGCCACTTCAAACAAAAAACAGTTGCAGGTGAAATCGGTTCATCAACGATGCCACACAAAGTGAACCCAATTGACTTTGAAAACTCTGAAGGTAACTTAGGCATCGCCAACGCTATCTTTGCACATTTGGCACAAAAGCTACCTGTATCTCGTTGGCAACGTGACTTAACTGACTCAACGGTATTACGCAATTTAGGTGTGGGTATGGGCTATGCCCTGATTGCATACCAATCTACACTCAAAGGTGTAAGCAAGCTTGAAGTGAATGCTGATAAGTTACTAGAAGAGCTAGACCAAAACTGGGAACTACTAGCTGAACCAATTCAAACTGTTATGCGCAAATATGGTATTGAAAAACCATATGAAAAACTCAAAGAGCTAACCCGTGGTAAGCGAGTGAACCAAACTATCATGGCTGAATTTATTGATGGTTTAGAGCTTCCTAATGAAGTAAAAGCGCAAATGAAGCAAATGACGCCAGCAAATTACATTGGCCGAGCGGAAGCTTTTATTGACGAACTAACGTAACTTAGAATTAAATTAAACTATAAAGCGAAAGAAACTTCTTTCGCTTTTTTTATGGAAAAAATTATGTATCAGTTGAGCATTAACAATCTAACAATCGAGCAATTTTTATCGCAGTATTGGCAAAAAAAACCATTGCTAATCAAATCTGGTTTTGCAAATTTTGTCGACCCTATCGAACCCGAAGAATTGGCAGGGCTCGCAATGGAAGAGAGTATTGAATCTCGGCTGATCACCAATCACAATAACGATTGGCAAGCACATCATGGCCCATTTGAAAATTTCAGCCTTTTAACCGAACAGAACAGCACCCTACTCGTTCAAGCTGTTGATCATTGGCACCCCAAAGCTGCTACACTATTAACACCATTTCGTTTTGTACCTAACTGGCGAATTGATGACTTAATGATTAGTTTTTCAACTCCTGGTGGGGGGGTTGGCCCACATCTAGATCAATATGATGTATTCATCATACAGGGCAAGGGAAAAAGACACTGGCGTGTTGGTATGCCTGATCCCAACTTAAAGCAGTTTGCCCAAAATAAATCGTTACTTCAGGTTGAGCAATTTGATGCCATAATTGATGCTGTACTGGAAAGTGGTGACATCTTGTATATTCCGCCAGGCTGTCCGCACGAAGGTTATGCGGTTGAAAATGCACTGAACTATTCAGTAGGTTTTAGAGCCCCTGACCAAAAAGACCTTATTTCTAGTTTTGCAGATTATTTAATTGATAATGAGCTTGGTAACACACGTTACAGTGATGCTAATTTAATCAAGTCTGATTCAGTGGGTATGATCAGTGACAATGAGGTAGAGAACATTCATCAACTAATGCAACAAGCATTTGCTGACAAGCACACATTCAAGCACTGGCTTGGTACAATGATAAGCCAACCAAAGCATGATATGGATCTCGCACCTCTAGATGAGCCGCTTAATTATGAAGAACTGACCGACTACTTAGCATCATCGGATTTTATTTATCGTGCCGGCGGTGTTCGCAGTGTCTATCAAGTTCATGATAAATCTGTATTACTTAGCGTTAACGCGCAGACGTATACTTTACCTATTACGGCGCTGTCGAGCGTTCAGCTGTTAACTGACAAAACTGAGTTTACGGTCTTGCAAATTAAAGAAGCGCTAAAATGTGTGGTATTTATGAAAACTTTAGCTAAACTGATTAGTGAGGGAACATATTATTTACAAGAAGGCGATGAGTTTGAGTAATTAAGTTATTAGCATTCAAACTGTGACCGTTGCCAAGTTACTTTAGGTTTGTTTTATTATCAAGCTAACTTTTATCTTGCTAATAAATCACGCAACATTATGCACTTAAAGGCTTGGTAACCTGCGCAAATACGCTAAGTATTAGGTGGAGGAATCATGAGTTACCATGTTGACAAGGTCAGTTGGCTTCAAAAAAAAGCGCAATTAAAAAAAATTCGTGAACGTGTATTCGTCTATGAGCTACATATTCCTAAGGAAGTTGAGTTTGACGCATTAGATGCAAAGTCTGATCATGTTATTATATGTAATGATGATGAAGAACCTGTTGGAACAGGTAGGCTTAGCCCAGACGGGTTGATTAGTCGTATTGCAGTCATTCAATCACATAGAAATCGCGATGTTTATGCTTCTTTGCTTAATTACTTGGTATTACTTGCCAGTGACAAAGGCTTAGACAATATCTATGTCAATTGTATTTTAGATGAAGTGCCCAATTTTGTTGATAATGGCTTCTTAAAACAAGGTTGTGTTTTTATGGAAGCAGGGATCCCAAGACAAAAGTTGAGATGCCCTATCTCCGCATTCAAAACTGAGCCATTTACGATGCTTCATTAACCCAAAGTTCGTCTTTGTCGGCAATTTCGTAAAGACCATGTGCCCTATTTACAAGCAAATTCGCAAATTTCGCTTGGGTTTCGTCCTGCACGCCTGCTGCAACTATTTCATCAGCTCTCATCTGCCAACGGTATGAAAAGCTTTTTATGGCTTCTCGAGCTGTTGCTGCGGCACTTGTTTCCATATGATCTGTAGGCAAACGCCCTGTTACTACCCAATACGTTTTTCCCGTTTGAGCTTTAATCTTCCAAATTGCACACAGCGGCGCTAAAAACCGGCTTTCTTTATCAAATACAGTACTTGGTATAATGCCTTTTTCTGCTAGATGCTTTTGAGCACTTTGAAAGCACTCTCTTTGCCATTGCTTTTCTAATTCTTCGCGCTGTTGTGGCGTTAATTGTTGTTGTTCGCTCATATTTAACTTCTTTATTAAGCTTGCTTGATGCCAGTAATGTAAGGGTTTGCTTTCATCCTTGCAAGCCCTTAACACAAAACTGTTAATATTAACCTGCATACAATAACTAACAAATTATTGTATGGCTTCAGTTCAAGAATTACCAAGCACTTGAGCTGGATTAGTTTTTGTTGCTTGCCAAGCTGGGTACACACTCGCAAGTAATGCTAAAACTAAAGTCACTGTCAATGTGATAATAATATCTGACCAAATTAACTTTGAAGGCAAAAACTCAACAAAATAAACGCCTGCAAGCGGATTGCTATTTGCTTCTACAAAAGCCGCATTAAATAAGTCAGGTAAATTTATCGCCAGCAACACACCAACAGCGGTGCCGATAAAAGCCCCTATTGCAGCGTATGTGATCCCTTGCAAAGCAAACGTAGCAAATATTGTGCTATCTTTAGCCCCCATTGTTTTCAAAATAGCAATGCTGGCTTGTTTCTCTTTTACTTCCATGACCATTGAAGACACAATATTAAAACTGGCTACCGCGATAATGAGAAATACGACTAAGAACACAATGGTTCTCACCATTTGAATATCCTGATATAAGCTTCCTTGTGTTCGAAACCAGCTATTTACATAAACAAGGTCAGTAAGGCTCTGACCTGCGTTCATAGCAATATCATGCGCTTGAAAAATGTTATCGACTTTTGCCCTTAAACCGGTCACTTGAGAAAGGCTAAGGCCTAACGTATTTTGTAATGCATTTAAATGAGTTAATGCTAGGGATTCGTCAACCGGACCGCCCATATTGATAATGCCAACAAGCTCTAATGATAAACGTTTCGGTGCAGCCAAAGGTTTATCTGCATGTTGATTTGCAACAAGAATTGTTATTCTATCCCCGATAATTGCACCCAGTGATTGCGCTATTTTTTTGCCTAAAACAATTTCATTTTGCTTAAGTTGGGCGATATTCTTACCTTGTATATAAGCACCAATTCCCGACACTTTTTGATGTAACCTTGGGATAACAGCTTTGAGCTGCGTGGCTTTTAATTTGCCTTTATATTGTACCATTGCGGTTAGGTTAATCTCTGGTGTAGCGGCAAGAATGTTTGGATGCTGCTCTAACTGCTCAACCTTTTTCGGCCAATTATCAATGGGTTCGTAAGGCGCTTGATAACTCACATGTGGTACGACCGATAACAAACGCTCTTCAAGCTGTTGCTCAAAGCCATTTATCACTGATAAAGCAATAATCAAAACCGTTACGCCTAACATAACCCCAAGAGTTGAGGCTTTACTTAACAAACTTACGATACCGGTTCTGCGCTTTGCTTGTCGAAACCGCTTGCTTAAATATGCACTAAGCATGGCTTACCTCAGCAAGCAAACCATCATCGAGTTGAACACTTCGGCCAAGTTTTGCTGCTAATTCTAAGTCATGGGTCACAACGACAAAACTGGTATTCAACTGTTTATTCAATTGCGTTAATAATTCATAAATACGCACCGCATTATACTTGTCTAAATTACCGGTTGGCTCATCAGCAAGCACCAAAGATGGCTTAGTAACCAGTGCTCTTGCGATTGCTACACGCTGACGTTCTCCACCTGATAGTTCAGACGGTTTGTGTGAAGCACGCTGCTTTAAACCCACACGCTCTAACATTGCTAACGCTTCTGGATGTGCTTGTTTAGCACTCATTCCACTTATCAACAGTGGCATTGCAACATTTTCAAGCGCGGTAAACTCCATCAATAAGTGGTGAAATTGATAGATAAAGCCCATATTTTGATTTCTAAAATCAGCTTGCTTTGAACGAGAAAGTTGACCTACCTGCACTCCCTTAATGCTGACACTACCTGATGACTCAGTATCTAATGTGCCTAAAATATGTAGCAGTGTACTTTTACCAGAGCCGGAACTGCCTACTATCGCCAGCATTTCACCTTGGCGAACTTGTAAATCAACCCCCTTTAGCACATCAACTTGTGCTTTCCCGTCTTGATATGATTTGCCCAGCTTTTGGCAATCTATCACTAACTCATTCATACCTTAATACCTCTGCTGGTAGAACACTGGCTGCTTTTTTTGCTGGATACAAAGTTGCAATAAAACTCATTAAAATGCTGACTAAAGCCATTGTTAATAAACCTGACTGTGAGAAAACCACCGGTAAACTTGCTCCTCCAAGTAATGACAACCCCGTAAATGCTAAAATTTCATTGATATAATTAGCAACTAAAATACCAAAAACAACACCTATCATTGTACCAATCAAACCATTGTATAGCCCTTGTACCATAAATACCCGGCCTATCATTTGTGGCGTAAACCCTAACGTTTGTAAAATGGCAACTTCACCTTGTTTTTCTCTTACCATCATAGATAAAGCTGACAATATGTTGAATATAGCGACTATCACAATAAGTCCCAATAAGAACGACATAATACGCTTTTCCATTGCAACAGCAGCAAATAATGTTCCCTGCTGTGACTGCCAATCATCGATGTCAAAATCACGCTTTAGTTGCGGGTTTTCAAGATAAAAATCACTCAGAGCAAATGCATCATGCAAAGTTATACTCACGTCATATTTGGCACTGTCTATACGTCGCATCAGCCTCGCTAAACTCTTACCGTCAGCAAAAGCCAGAGCCGTATCAGCTTCGCTGTTTGAATCATAGATAGCAGCAACAGTAAAGAGACGTTGCATGGGTATACGTCCAAGTGGTGTATAACTTGATACATCAGGTAAAATTACTCTAATTTCTTCACCAACTCCAACACCTAATTTGCTGGATAAATAACGGCTTATCATCAACTGATATTTACTATTTTCCATTCGCGTACTAGACCCACTATAAATATGCTGCTCTACAGGGTTACTATATCCCGAAAAAACCCCTTGCAGCCTTACGCCTAAAAGTTCTTTATTCGTTTGCAAAATGACATCTGAGGTTAAATAAGGCTGTATACGTTTTACCTGTTTATTATCTCGTAACTTTTTAAGTAACTCTGTGTTATCACCTGAATTTGAGGTGTGGCGAAGTTGCACATGCGGAATTAAATCAAGCATGGCGGTTTTAAGCGACTGTTCAAAACCATTCATTACCGAACTCACAGTGATCAAAGACATCAATCCCAGTGCAATCCCAGCAATGGAAAAAAACGAGATAAATGAAATAAAGGCGTTACCTTTAGCGGCTTTTGCATACCTTAAGCCAACAAATAGGCTAACTGGCTGATACATATTAATTTTGATGATGTTTGAGGCTAATGTTGCGAATACTATCACAAAGCATGAATACAGGGTACGTAGCAAATTGTAAAAAAATATGGAGTATCTGATAGTTAAATTCAATTTTTGGTGTAAAATGCGTGAACTCTCGCGGCATGGAAGTTTTATGTTGTCTATATCTCGATTTAAACACATGAATTTAAAGGGCGATTTGTTTGGAGGAGTAACTACTGCGATAATTTCCCTCCCGCTCGCTCTAGCATTTGGTGTTGCCTCAGGAGCTGGTGCTGAAGCCGGCATGTGGGGCGCAATTCTCGTGGGTCTTTTTGCGGCCCTATTTGGTGGCTCTACCTCTCTCATTTCTGAACCTACAGGTCCGATGACGGTTATTATGACCGCAGTCTTAACCACTATGATGGCCAAATATCCCGAAACAGGTATGGCTATGGGTTTTACTGTGGTCATGATGGCAGGTGCATTTCAGATTTTACTCGGCACATTAAAACTGGGTAAATATGTGACGTTAATGCCATATAGCGTGATCTCTGGCTTTATGTCTGGTATCGGGGTTATTTTAATTATTCTGCAAATTGCTCCCTTACTTGGCCATAAAGCACCATCAGGTGGTGTTATCGGCACTTTGTCAGTACTGCCCGAACTGGTTATGAACTTGCACTTTACAGAGCTTTTATTAGGTGTGCTTACTTTAGGCATTCTTTTTTATCTTCCGCAAAAATACCGCCAATATGTGCCTGCACAGCTCGTTGCTTTAATTGCGATTACTTTATTCTCAGTGATCTTTTTTGACTCCGATAGCATTCGCCGCATTGGTGAAATTCCTAGTGGTTTACCCGATATTGTTTGGCCTACCTTCGGTGCGGACGTGTTTACTGAAATGATCATTGATGCACTTATCCTTGGTACATTAGGGTGTATTGATACACTCTTAACGGCAGTTATTGGCGATAGTTTGACCAGAACGGAGCATAACTCAGACAAAGAGCTCAGAGGTCAAGGTATTGCTAACATGATCTCAGGCTTATTTGGCGCGCTACCTGGTGCAGGTGCAACTATGGGCACGGTGGTTAACATTCAAGTGGGTGCTCGTTCACCAGCAGCTGGAATTATTCGCGCCCTAATTTTAATGGCTGTGGTGTTTGTGGCGGGCAGCTTAACCGAACCAATTCCTATGGCTGTACTTGCTGGTATCGCCGTTTATGTTGGCTTTAACATTCTCGACTGGAGCTTTATTCAGCGTGCACACAAACTCAGTATCATGCAAATGGCTATCATGTATGGCGTAATGCTATTAACTGTGTTTGTTGATTTAATGGTTGCTGTGGGTCTTGGTGTATTTATTTCAAATATTATTGTTATTGAGCGATTGAGTAGAATGCAAGCTGAGCAGGTCAAAGCAATTAGTGATAGTGATGACGATGTGCCTATGACAGATGTTGAACGCGAATTATTTAACCGAGCACAGGGGCAATTACTGTACTTTTATTTATCGGGGCCAATGATTTTTAGTGTCTCTAAGGCTATCGCCCGTCAACACAGAGATATAGCTAAATATAAAGCAATGGTGCTTGATCTCAGCGATGTTGCAATGTTAGATGTTACCGTTAGCCTCGCTTTAGAAAATGCGATTATTGATGCGCTTGATGCCAACTGTGAGGTGTATATTTATTCACCTAACAAAGAAACCAGTGAGCAATTACATCGCTTTAATATCAACGAACGTTTAGGTGGCAACGCGTTTTGCCAAAGCCGTGAAGAAGCGCTCAACATGGCACTGAGTACTATGCATTCGAGTGAATAAACTCCTGCACAAAATGATCAAGCAACAATCGCAAACTAGTAGGTACATATTGTCTGGGTGGATATACCGCCCAGACCCCTTCAGCCTCAGGCTTAAACTTTGGCAAAAGTTCAATCAACTGCCCCTTCTGTAAAGCGGCTTGCACATAATAGTGCGGTAATTGAACCAAGCCCATGCCTTTACAAGCGGCATCTAGTAAAGCCCAGCCACTATTACAAATTAAATTACCATGCACAGTAATATTACGCTCCTTAGCACAATCTAAAAACCGCCATGTACGACTATTACCAATCAAACAAGTATGCTGTGATAGTTCATTTAAACTATGAGGCTGACCATGATTTGTAATGTAGCCCGGTGCAGCGCAGACCAAAGTGCGCCTTGAAGATAATTTTCTAGCCCTAAGGCTTGAATCTTTTAAATGACCAAGCCTGATTGCAACATCAATACCAGCTGCGACAATATCTAGCTGTTCATTACTTAACTGCATTTCCACACTTACCTTCGGGTATTTACGCATAAAGTCATGAACTAATGGCATAATGTAGTGCTCGCCAAACATCACGGGGGCAGTAAGCTTTAATACTCCTGAAGGCTGCTGATCACGCTGTCGAAGCGCCAGTTGAGCATCGTTATAGGCATGCTGTAAATGTCTTGCATGAGTGAGAAAAACTTTACCCTCTTGAGTCAGTGTGAGAGTACGTGTAGTTCGAGTCAATAACTGATGATTTAACTGTTGTTCAAGCTCTTTGACTCTTCTGCTAACTTGCGCAACCGAAGTACTTAAATTTTTTGCAGCAAGCGTAAAAGAGCCAAGTGTGGCAACCGCAACAAACTCGTCAATACCTGTCCATCTATCCAACATTCATCCATTATTACATATATGTAAAAGTGTTTTAGTTATTTAGATATTATCAAATATATTAAAGTAATTATACTGAGTCCATCATGTATAACCAATGAGAAACAAACCATGTCTGAATTTATTAAATCAAAAGCCGCTATCGCTTGGGGTCCTGGGCAGCCTTTAAGCATCGAAGAAGTTGACGTCATGATGCCAAAAGCAGGTGAAGTACTTGTTAAAATCACTGCTACTGGTGTTTGTCATACCGACGCATTTACGCTCTCGGGTGATGATCCTGAAGGCGTATTCCCCGCTATTTTAGGTCACGAAGGGGCTGGTATAGTCGAAGCGATAGGCGAAGGAGTCACCAGTGTCTCTGTAGGCGACCATGTCATTCCACTATACACTCCTGAATGTGGTGAGTGTAAATTCTGTACCTCTGGTAAAACTAACCTTTGTCAAAAAATTCGTGAAACTCAAGGAAAAGGTTTAATGCCAGATGGCACCACACGTTTTTATAAAGATGGTAAACCAATCTTCCACTACATGGGCACATCTACATTCTCTGAGTATACCGTGCTTCCTGATATTTCATTAGCGAAGGTTAACCCAGACGCACCACTTGAAGAAATTTGCTTACTCGGTTGCGGGGTTACAACCGGGATGGGTGCAGTTATGAACACGGCTAAAGTTCAAGCTGGTGACACCGTCGCAATCTTCGGTTTAGGTGGCATTGGCTTATCTGCGATTATTGGTGCAACCATGGCCGGTGCCAAACGTATAATTGGTATTGATGTTAATGAAAGCAAGTTTTCTTTGGCAACTAAACTCGGTGCCACAGAAGTGATCAATCCCAAAAACTACGACAAACCAATCCAAGAGGTCATTGTTGAAATGACCGATGGTGGTGTTGACTTTTCTTTTGAGTGTATAGGTAATGTTGATGTAATGCGCTCTGCTTTAGAATGTTGCCATAAGGGGTGGGGAGAATCAGTGATCATTGGTGTTGCAGGTGCTGGACAAGAAATTACTACGCGCCCTTTCCAACTTGTTACAGGCCGCGTTTGGCGTGGCAGTGCCTTTGGTGGTGTAAAAGGTCGTTCTGAATTACCTGAAATTGTAGAGCGTTACATGGCTGGTGAATTTAAGCTTGATGACTTTATTACTCATACAATGAAACTTGAAGATATAAACGAAGCATTTGATTTAATGCACCAAGGAAAGAGTATTCGCTCTGTAGTGCACTATAAGTAAGGGTTATTATGGAACTTATTACCAGCAATAAAGTAGTTGGCGGCTGGCATAAGCGATACCGCCACACCAGCACAACTACACAATGTGATATGACTTTTGCAATCTTTTTACCTGAAGCTGCTAATCATGGAAAAAAGGTACCGGTGCTTTATTGGCTTTCAGGCTTAACCTGCACCGATGAAAACTTTATGCAAAAAGCAGGGGCGTTCAAAACTGCCAATGAACTTGGCATTGCTATTGTAACATCCGATACTAGCCCACGTGGTGAGAGTGTTGCTGATGACCCGGCTGCCAATTACGATTTTGGTTTAGGTGCGGGGTTTTACCTCAATGCAATAATGCCTCCGTTTGATAAGCACTATCACATGTATGACTATGTTGTGAGTGAGCTTCCTCAACTGATCAAAGCACACTTCCCTGTGACAGAACAACAAGCCATAAGTGGTCACTCAATGGGTGGCCATGGTGCTTTGACCATAGGTCTGCGTAATAGCGATGTTTACTCAAGCATTTCAGCTTTTAGCCCAATTGTTCACCCGCAACAATGCCCTTGGGGAGTTAAAGCATTTACAGGTTATTTAGGGATAGATACTAGTATTTGGCAGCAATATGACGCAACGGCTTTGCTTTCACAGCAGCAGTTTAAGCAACCAATCCCTATTTTAATAGACCAAGGCGATGCAGACAGCTTTTTAGAAGAGCAACTACAACCTTGGCATTTGCAAAAAGTAGCTGAGAATATCAATTATCCTCTCACATTAAACATGCGAGAAGGCTACGATCATAGCTACTTTTTTATCAGTAGTTTTATCGACGAGCACCTGCATTTTCACGCTAAACACTTTTCTTAAACAATCCACAGAATATAAGGCTTATTTAAACAAGCCTTATATTCCCTAAAGTTAGTAATTTACAGAATATGTAAGTTAAAGTGGCATGCAAGCGTTGAGCACTTTAATGGTTTCAATTAGTTTTACAGCTATGCTTATTCTTCCCACACAAAACTTATAAAAAGTGTTTAGTAGCAAGTAATTATCATTGCAAATTAGCTTACTGTCTCCCACAATAAGGTTAATTCTCTTTTTATATCAAGGCAAACCATGGAAGTCGAACATCAGGAAGTTGCCAATTTCTTGGAAGCATATGCTCCATTTTCTGACTTACCATCAGATGCACTAAACACCCTTGCAAGTAACGTAGAAGTGAGCTATTACCGCTGTGGAAGCCAAATATTTGAGTACGAACAGCAAATCAACTATCTATATGTAATTCGCTCAGGCTCTGTAGAATTACTTCGTCGTTCAGGCGAGTTATATCATCGTATCTCAACTGGTGGTATTTTTGGCCACCGAGGCTTGCTGATGAATCGAAAAGTACGATTTGGCGCAAATACACTCGAAGATACCTTAGTTTATTGTATACCTGTCGGCATTTTTGATGAATATTGTAATAATTTTGAGTTTTTTGCCGACTATTTCGAAGCAGATGATAACACCCGCTTGAAAATGACCGTCTCTGAGCAAGCTGACAGTAATGACATGACCACTGCCAAGGTCACCAAACTAATATTAAGAGATGTAGTTTATGCTGAACGCAACAGTACCGTTCAGCAAGCTGCACAAGTGATGGCTAAAGAACAAGTATCTTCTCTTTTGATCTATGACCCTGCGAAACCTATGGTTGATGACCCTGAAGAAGACGATGCACAAGTGGTTGGCTTAATAAGTGACAGGGATCTACGCAATAAAGTGGTAGCCCAAGGGTTGCCTTATGATACGCCCGTTGCTGATATTATGACAACCGACGTGGTTATTATTGACTCTAATGCTTATGTATTTGAAGCCATGATGTTAATGCTCAGAGACAGTGTTCATCATTTACCAATTGTACATAAACGTAAGCCTATTGGTATGCTCACCTTATCAGATATTTTACGTTATGAGTCACAAAGTAGTCTATTGTTTGTACGAGGGTTGATGGAGCAACAAAGTGTTGATGACCTTGCCAGTTACGCAAAATATTTAAGCACTATCTTTATTCGTATGGTCAATGAAGATGCCAATTCGCATATGATTGGCTCAGCGATGTCTATTATTGGTAAAACATTCAAACACAAACTACTCGAACTTGCTGAAGCTAAATTGGGACCGCCTCCTATCGCGTATTGTTTTATTGCACTAGGCTCCATGGCACGTGATGAGCAGCTGATAGTTACCGATCAAGACAACGCATTAATACTTGATAATAGCTACCAGTACAACATGCATGGAAAATACTTTGAACAGCTCGCCAAGTTTGTTTGTGATGGCCTTGCTAATTGTGGTTATACCTATTGCGATGGCGGAATTATGGCGAGTAACCCTGCTTGGCGCCTCACTTTTGACCAATGGCAAGCGCAATTCAGTGACTGGATAGAAAACCCTAAACCAGAGGCCCTATTGAATAGCTCTATCTTCTTTGACCTTGAAGGCGTTTGGGGCAAAGTTAAATGGGCTGAAAGCCTTACCAACTTTATTAGTAAAAAGGCGCAGAAAACACCCGGCTTTCTCGCCGCTATGGCGCACAACGCACTAAGAAGAACACCACCTTTAGGGTTTTTTAACGGCTTTGTTTTAGAGCAAGATGGTCAACATCGGCGCTCTATGAATATCAAACGTCGCGGTACAGCGCCCTTATCAGATTTAGTGCGTGTACATGCATTAGCTGTGGGTTCAAGAAAACAAAATTCATTTGAAAGACTTGAAGACATCAACGAAGCAAACATACTACCGAAAGGGAAAGTACAAGACTTGCAAGCTGCCCTTGAATACATTGCAATTATGCGCATTAAGCATCAATCTTGGCAAATTGAACAAAATGAAAAACCCGACAATAGTTTATCCCCTGAAACACTTTCAGAGTTTGAACAACGAAACCTTAAAGAAGCATTTGGTGTTTTAGACAAAGCACAAAGCTTTTTAAAATTCAGATATCAAAACAAATCAATAATGAAGTAAAAATAGGATTGCTTTAAATGAAACAGTTTAGCTAGTTATGCAGGGTAATATCATTTCGTGGCAAAGTCGTTTTCGGCGATTAGCACAAACATCAAAAGACACTCGCTTAAAAGCGTTTTATCAACAAGGTGTAGTAGACCCTTTTGGCACGTTAGCACAAAGTAACTTTGTTGCCCTTGACTTTGAAACTACAGGGTTAAACCCAAATAAAGATGACATAGTCAGCGTGGGTATTGTTCCTTTCAACTTAAGTAGGATCTGTTGTGCTCAGGCAAAGCACTGGTTAGTTAAACCAAGCTGTATATTAGCTGAAGAGTCCGTAACATTACACCGAATTACGCATTCTCAAATTGAGCAAGCGCCTGATTTAACAATTGTTTTAGAGGAAATATTAGCGGCGATAACAGGTAAAGTTATCGTGGTACATTATCAGTTTATGGAAAAATCATTTTTTCATGCTGCGTTAATGGCAAGATTAAGAGAGGGAATTGAATTCCCGGTCATCGATACTATGGAAGTAGAAAAAACAGCGATAAATAAGCAAAGAAGCTGGCTTGATAAACTTACCAACAAAGCGATACCATCGCTTCGGTTGGCTGATTGTAGAAAACGTTATGGCCTTCCCTATTATCAACCCCATCATGCGCTGTCTGATGCATTGGCAACTGCAGAACTATTGCAAGCTCAGTCACAATATTGTTTAGACCCTGCAACCATGATAAAAGATCTATGGCGCTAACTGATAACCGCTTTATTAAAATATTGATCATTCTAGCTCGCTAAATGACTCATGTGTGTAATAACTACATACTGGAATTTTTGTCTTGTTACTAAAGCATTTATCTATGGCAATATTTGATCATTTATTTGATGTAGTTGACATAAAAAACATACAAAAAAGCGAAACCTGAAGTTTCGCTTTTTTACACAAAAACTCTATGTAAATTTAATAGCTACTTTTAGGCTCTGTTCTTAATCCCAATATCAAACTAACACACATGAGCAATAGCACAAAAGTAAATGGTAAACCGGTAGATATGGCACCTGCTTGTAGTGCCTCTATAGCTTCTTTACCACCTATCCAAAGCAACGCCGCTGCAATTGTACCTTCAACACTTGCCCAAAAAATACGCTGTGGTACAGGCGCATCAATTTTACCACCCGCTGTAATACTATCTATAACCAAAGAGCCCGAATCAGAAGAGGTAATGAAGAATACCAATACCAGTAAAATCGCAACAACTGATAACAATTCACTCATAGGTAAATTTTCAAACATTTGGAACATAGCTAATGGCACTTCAGTTAAACCATCACTGCCTAACGCACCAATACCATTTTTAACTTGATCGATAGCCAACCCACCATAAATCGACATCCAAAGTACAGTTACCAAAGTTGGGATCAGTAACACTGCAATAATAAACTCTCTAATAGTACGTCCTTCAGAAACACGCGCAATGAACATGCCTACGAACGGTGACCAAGAAATCCACCAAGCCCAATAAAATACGGTCCAACCTTGAAACCAAGCTTCATCCTCTCGATTATGTGGGTTACTCAATGGAATGATATTTTCTACATACCCCATCAAAGTAGTCGGCACATTCCCAAGCGCCACCGCAAAACCAGCGATACAAACAAATAATAGTAGTGCAAATGCAATGAGCATATTTGCATTACTCAGCAGCTTAACACCTCCATCTATGCCACGTACGACAGATATAATCGCCAAAGCGGTCACACCCGCAATAACACCTACTTGCAAACCAAGTCCCGATTCAATACCAAAAACATGCTCAATACCAGCGCCAGCTTGTTGTGCGCCTAAACCTAATGACGTTGCAAGACCAAATAGCGTTGCGAGCACCGCCAATATATCAATAATATGACCTGGCCAGCCCCAAGCTCTATCACCTAATATAGGATAAAAAATTGAACGAATTGATAACGGTAGTCCCTTATTGTATGCAAAAAAGGCCAGTGATAATGCCACTATCGCGTAGATAGCCCAAGGGTGTAAACCCCAATGGTACATGGTTGCACCCATTGCCACTTTTGCTGCTTCAGGCGTATTTGCAGTAACGCCCAATGGCGTTTCATACCAACCAGTGTAATAAGCTACAGGTTCAGCAACCCCCCAAAACATTAAGCCAATACCCATTCCAGCAGCAAATAACATAGCTAGCCAAGACAAAGTAGAGTAGCTAGGTTTTGCATCGGCCCCACCGAGGCGTATTTTACCAAAAGGTGATATAACCAACACCAGACAAAAAACCACAAATAAATTGGCTGACCACATAAATAGTGCGTCAAATGTACCTATAATATCCCACTTTATGCCATCTAAAGTCGCTTTAGCTACCTCAGAATCAACAAGCAAAATGGCAACTAAAAAGGCTAAGATTAAACCTGCGCTCACACCAAACACTGGATTATGTACATCAAAACCCCATTTTTGAACGTTATCTTGTCCGACCGTATAGTCAGTATTGTCGATACTGTACTTATCGTGGTTATTACCCATGATATCCTCTTTTTTTGATTGTGATACGACACCAAACCATTTGTACCGTTACTTTCTTCACAGCACACTAAAAGTGCTGATAAGACTAAGTTAGCTTGGTAAGTCACTCGTAAAACTCAGTTGTAGCTTAGGTGTGTAAAATTTATTCCCGAGCATTAATTCCCGACCACTAAAAGAAATAAAAATTCATCTAAGTTGTTGTATCAATGTGTTACATCACTACAGTTAAACTACCAGCTAGTTTATTAACTACGCTTTTTTGAACTGAAGGGTAAATGATGGGTTTATGTTAGTTACAATGACAATATTATATCAATTGCATTAAATAAATGATCAGATGTTGCGATGGATAAATGGCTTGGTAACTAGGCAAAATTTCGCCATGTAGTTATTCTACATGCGTAATTTATAACGCAGTTAATGACTCATCTAACTCGCCAAAATGATCAATGTTCTAATAAAATTAATATCACGCCTTAAATAATTGTAATTAAGATAAACCAACCAAGCTGTTGTATATCAGCTTGTTTATTGCCTTGATAATCAATCAATACAACACTCAACTGCGTCTCTAGCTTTCCTTTACTAGTGTAGGGCTTCATATAAAAAAGTAAATGGAGACTGGATTTTTATTTATAAATCATCGCTTTCATGTACAAAAGTTAAACGTTAGTGGAATTTATGCGCTATCGAATAAGCAGATGTACGCTAAGTAAGAGAAAGCTATAACCCAACCCTAATACGTTCAATCGCAATTAAAGATGCCAGTTAATGCATTATAAAGCTTATAGGTACAACAAAAAGGCGCTCATCCTGAGCGCCTTGCTTTGCTTAACAATTCTTCTTTAGCTTAAATCGGTATACTGATTATTTTCAGTCAAGGTGATCTTATTATCAAACCCGGGGATGGTGAGTGACTCTTTATCAATCAGCAATTCTGACTCATCAATTTGCCCTTCGCCAAAGCGATAAATTAGCTCATATTGCCCTAAGTCTGCAGCGTGTTGATAACGTAACTGAGCTTGTACAGTACACTCTAGTTTGCTGTTGTAATCGGTAAATAAGTCATCGCTGTAGCGTTTAGCCAACAAGCGCATCGTTTGTTTAGGCGAAAAAACGGTCGCAGTGGCATTATTACCACCAAAACCTTTTGAATTAATAAATGCAATGTCCATATCTTGGCACTCATAATGCTCTGTGCGAATATCTAGATACTCGTTATACACATCATCAGCTACTTTATCTATCGTAGTCACCCCTGGCATTATATTGTGGCTAAACACCCCAAGTGCCATGGCTAGCTGGTCACCACTGGCAGGCGCTATGGTGTGTCCTACATAGGCTTTTGGTGCAGCGATTTTCCAGCCATTTATAGAAAAAGCTTCTGCAACTTTATGATAAATTAACGATTCGGTTACGCGATTTTGAGGCGTACTTGAGCCGTGAGCCAAAATAAAACTACGTTCTCGCAGCGCCTCAGTACCTGCAATCTGCTCTGCTAAAGCCACCGATTTTGCCATTGTTATATAATTACCCGGGCCCGGTGCCGTAATTGACTTTTTCACGCCATCAGCATTAACAAACACATCAACAACAGAGCCCATAATTTGAGCGCCCATAGCTAAAGCTAGTTCATCATCCATCAAAATAGCGACTTGTGCGCCCTCCCCAATGGTAAAGCCACAGTTTTCACCAAATGGACGACTGGTACGTCGATAATCTACATGATCACTGTTATCTAATTTTTTCAGACCTTCTTCATTAGCAAGCGCACCCATAGTACCAAAGCCCTCAATTACTTCAGGTGTTAAAGCACACTCAACGCTTGCCACAATTGCAACGCGCGTGCGGCCAGCTTGAATATCATTCACCGCAGCGCGCAGGTTATATAAAAAAGTGGCGCATGCACCTGATGTAGTGAAAGTTGTGCCCACACTTCCCGTTACGTAAGCATTAATAAAATCAGTCGACATCGTATTTAAGCCTAGCGCGAGTTGTTTAGTACTTACCCGCTCACCTTTCATGCGCGCTCGAATTAAGCCACCAAAGCCTTCATCACTCATTTGCCCTGCAATTGAGGCTGAATAAGTACCAATTTGATCTGGTTTTACGCTATTCATCACTTGCTGCCACTCAAGTCCAGTTGAGCGCACTGCATCTGTTGCAGCAAAAATAGTAGCTTGTAAACCTCTAGGTTGATAACGGCTGTTGTACATTTTCCCGGGCTCAAAACCACTTGGGAACTGGCCTGCAGCTTTAATAGGGTTATCTCTGTAACTATCGTGCTTTACTTCAAGTTGCTCAGGGACTAAAACAGAAACCAATTTACTCTCAATGTCAGTTACCTGCCAACTCGCGGGCACTGGAGTGGGTAAATCACGCTTTTTACATTGAAAACGTAAGCCAGCTGAATCACTGCTTTTTATTGTCAGTTTTTGCTGCCAATGCGTTGCGTCAACATCAAAATGGTTTTTTTCAATTTTACGAATTAACGTACCCGCTTTTATTTGCTCACCCAATCGTATTTCTATCTGGTCAGCCGTAATGACGGTGCCATCTTTATTTACAATAAGCTGACCACCTTGATAACTAACCAAATTCATTAGTGTGGCGAGGCCTAAAAACGTTTCTTGCCTAGCTTTTTGTGTCAACTTATCTAATACAATACGACGGAATCCTTGGTGGAATGAAGTACGCCCAGCGGCGTTAATGCCCCCCATACCAACAATAATAGGTAATGCTGTCATGCGAATTATTCTATATAGCTAAATATGTGTTGATTTTAGTTGGAACTTAGAAATTATATAATGCAAAATTAGACATATAACATTACTAATTAGCCAAAACAAGGTGGTCTGACCAGATGAGCCAACCTATTCACGTCGCTTTTATCCTTTATGAGCATATGTTATTTACCAGTGTCACTTTACCAGCGGAAATGTTACGAGCTGGTGAAGCGCATGCTAAGCGGCATTTAGGGAAAGGTTTTAGACCTTTAAAACTCTCTTGGCTAAGTAGTGCGGAACATGAGATTGATAACGAGCTGGGCATTCGATTACAACCCTCGGGAGAGCTAAGTGAAATTGCACAACAAGATTATGTGATTGTACCAAGTATTTGGCGTAACCCAAGACCCGTTATTCATAAAAACCCTCATTTGACCAATGAGTTAATGACCAGTTGGCAAAATGGCGGTACCGTCATTGGTGTAGGTACGGGCGTCTGTTTTTTAGCCGAATCAGGGTTGTTGGACGGACACCCTGCAACCACTCATTGGCATTACGCTGAACAGTTTAGTCGTAGCTACCCAAAAGTTGATTTAAAACCCGATTTTTTCATCACCCAATCTGAACGCATTTATACTGTAGCAAGCCTAAATGCTCTGGCAGACGTTATTGTTCATCTTATTTCGCTGCTATACGGCAGTGCGGCAGCCAATCATGTGCAACAAAACTTTTCTCATGAAATTCGCAAACCCTATGAAGAGCAAAGATATTTAGAAGGTGCCGTTGATACGCACCCAGATGAGCAAGTAGCAGCCATTCAATTCTGGCTTAAAAACAACTATGCCAGTGAGTTATCTCTCGCCCAAGTCGCTATGCAGTTCGATTTAAGCCAGCGCACTTTTAATCGACGTTTTAAAGCCGCTACAGGACAAACAGCCACTGACTACTTGCAATCTTTGCGCCTTGAAACCGCCAAAGAGTTATTAGCCAATAGCAATCTATCCATTCAAGATATTGCCATGTCTGTTGGTTTTAATTCGCAAGGTTTACTCACTAGAGTGTTTAAAAATAAACTAAATCAAACACCCAGTGAGTATCGAAAAGTAGTTAGGAAAAAACTATTTTCGTAACAAGCACCATTTACTTTACTGCCAAAATATAATTAGCAATTGCCCCCGATGCAGTAAAGAACAACACGCCCTAAAGGTGTAAAAACGCCACGCGTTCTAAAACGGGTGACGTTAATTAAATGATTGCGGTTTTATCAGCCTATGCTGCTAAATCATGGCCATCATCATTTTAGCTGGGTTTTCAAGGTAAGCTTTCCACAAGTTATTAAATCTTGCAATTGTGCCACCATCTATTACTCGGTGATCGCCAGACCAACTTACTTGCATTATTGCTCGAGATACTACGTTACCTTTATCATCAAAACGAGGTAAATGCTGGAGTTTGCCAAGTGCGACTATAGCGACCTCAGGCTTATTAATAATCGGAGTTGCAGTAGTACCACCAATCGCGCCAATATTAGAGATAGAGATAGTGCCACCTTTTAAATCATCTGGTGATACACGCCCTTCTCTAGCTGCATCAGTCAATCGCATCACTTCTTGCGCAACAGCAACAATCGATTTGTTCTGGCAGCCTTTAATATTTGGCACCAGTAACCCTAACTTTGAATCAACTGCCATACCAATATTATGATCATCGAAGTAAGTAAGCTCTGTGCACTCATCATTTACTTTTGAATTAACCACTGGGTACGCTTTAATTGCTAACGATAATGCTTTAATAAAGAATGGCATCATAGTTAGTTTAACGCCTTCTTTTGCGTACTGCTCTTTAAGCTCTTTACGTAGTGCAATGATTTCAGTTAAATCTATTTCATCACTGAAAGTGAAATGCGGTATAGTTGAAACCGAGGCTACCATTTGTTTAGCCATTGCCGCTTTCATACCACGAATTGGCTCAACTCGAGTCGTACCTGAGCTTACAATATTTGACGATGTTGTAGCTGGTATTTTACCTGCACTTTGACTGGTGGTTGCCTGAACCGCACCACCTTCAACAAAGCGAGTGATATCTTCTTTAAACACGCGGCCATTTTTACCTGTACCTGGCACTTGGTTAATATCGACATCTTGTTCGCGTGCCATACGCCGAACAGCTGGTGACGCAATGGCTTTGCCATTTGCCGGTAGCTGCGTTTTAGGCGCTTGTTTTTGTTCCGCTTTAACGGTTTGAGCCGCAGCTTTTACTTCTACTTTCGCCTCTGCTGGTGCATCACTCATGCCAGCTAAACGCATCTGAAATAATGGACTGTGTACTTGTGCGATATCGCCCTTCTGATAGTACAGCTTTTCAACCACACCATCATATTTTGCTGGGATCTGCACCAATGCTTTGTCTGTCATCACATCACAAACAGCTTGGTCTTCTTTGATTTCATCACCCTCAGCAACTAACCACTCGACAATTTCACACTCAACAATCCCTTCACCAATATCTGGTAAGATAAAATCATCTAGCTGCGATAATACACTACCTGTAGAGCGTTGTTCAGCTGCTTGCTCTTGACTTGCGTCATTAGCAGGTACTGAGCCTGCTACATCCATCGCAAATAAAGGATGATGTACCTTGGCGATTTCGCCTTTTTCATAATGCAAAGTCGTGATCACACCATCATGAACAGCTGGTATCTGAACTAACGCTTTGTCTGTCATTACGTCACAAATAGGTTGATCTTCTTTTACTTCATCCCCTACAGCAACTAACCATTCTACGATTTCACACTCTACGATGCCTTCGCCAATGTCGGGTAAGATAAATTCTTTAGCCATGACTAATCCTTAAAACTCTACTGACTGTTTAATAGCAGCGAATACCTTTAGTGCATCAGGCACATATTCTTTCTCAAGAGCAAGTGGGTACGGTGTATCCAATCCACATACTCGGGCAATTGGCGACTCTAAATGCAAGAAACATTCTTGTTGGATGGTAGCGGCAATTTCAGCGCCAAAGCCATTTGTGATCGGCGCTTCGTGACTGACAATCAAACGACCTGTTTTGATTACTGACTTTGCTATCGTTTCCATATCCCAAGGTAAAATACTGCGCAAGTCAATCACTTCACAGCTAATACCAGCCTCTTCTGCTTTGCTGGCAGCTTGCTCGATAATTTCCATTTGTGCACCCCAAGCAAGCAATGTTACATCACTGCCTTCTTTAACTACTTCAGCCTTGCCAATTTCAATTGTGTAGTCTTCTTCAGGTACCTCTCCCACTGATGCTCGATACAAGCGCTTAGGTTCAAAGAAGATAATTGGATTATCATCTTTAATACATGCACGTAACAAACCTTTGGCTTGATAAGGGTTTCGTGGAACAACCAATTTTAAACCGGGTGTATGTGCAAAATATGCTTCAGGAGATTGAGAGTGGTATAACCCACCAGCAATACCACCACCGTAAGGTGTTCGTATGGTAAGGTTTCCTACATCAAATTCATTACCACTACGATAGCGGAATTTTGCTGACTCGTTTACGATTTGATCAAACGCGGGAAAGATATAATCTGCAAACTGAATTTCTGCTAATGCGGGAGCACCAAATGCAGCTAAACCATTTGCAAACCCTAAAATCCCTTGCTCTGTCAGTGGCGTATTAAATACACGGTGTTTACCATACTTCTCTTGCAAGCCTGAAGTGGCACGAAAAACGCCTCCGAAATAACCCACATCTTCACCAAAAATACACGCTTGAGGGTGTTCATTCATAGTGATATCTAGCGCCGAGTTAATGGCGTGTAGCATGTTCATTTTAGCCATTATTTAATTCTCCCTGCGGTCACTGGATAAGCATCTGGGTGCTTTTTAATATGCTCTTTCAATTCTTCATATTGCTTTTGAAGTGATGGAATTGGCGTATCGTAAACGTCTGAGACTAGCTCTTCAAGGGCAGGTTTTTGTATTTTTTCTGCAACTTTTACCGCTGCTAAGATATCTTCGCGTATTTTATCTTTTGCCGATTCATCTTCAGCTTCATCTAGCCAGCCTTGTTTTAATAGCCACTTTCTAAAACGCTCTATTGGGCAGCTTGCTTTAAATGCAGCTTCTTCTTCTTTACTACGATAGCCAGATGGGTCATCAGACGTTGAGTGCGCACCAAGGCGATAAGCAATTGACTCAATGAGGATAGGCTCCCCATTCTCAGCTGCTATTTTACGTGCTGCCTGTGTTGCGGCATAGACAGCTAAAGCGTCTGCACCGTCAACACGAATTGTTTTAATACCGTAACCCACACCACGCGATGCAATACCATCTCCTTTAAACTGCTCGTCAGCGGGGGTTGAAATTGCGTAGCCATTGTTACGAGCAAAGAAAATCACCGGTGCTTCATGGACCGCTGCCATATTTAAGCCAGCATGAAAATCGCCTTCAGATGCAGCACCTTCACCAAAATAACAGATAGTGACATTATCAATTTCTGAATCAAGCTTACCGGTCTCTTTATCAATATGTTTTAATTTTTGACCGTATGCATAACCTGTTGCTTGGGGTATTTGCGTACCAAGAGGTGACGAAATCGTTAAGTAAAATAAGTCTTTTGACCCATAATGCACTGGCATTTGGCGACCTTTACCTAAATCTTTTTCGTTAGAGAATAACTGGTTCATGAACTGCTCAAGTGTAAAGCCCCGATATGCAATAGCAGCTTGTTCACGGTATTGCGCCATTATCATATCTTCGGGCTTTAATGCAGCAGTGCTGGCTGTAATAGCGGCCTCTTCACCTAAGCATTGCATATAAAAACTTACACGCCCTTGTCTTTGCGCCGCTTGCATGCGCTCATCTAACAGGCGAATAAAACGCATGGTTGAATATAAATGCTGTGCTGTTTCTTTATCAATATCTGGTGCTTGCGCACCATCTAGCACTTCACCGTTGTCACCTAAAATGGTTAACGTTGGAATATCTAGGGCATGGCTATCAATAAACTTCAACGCATGGCTGATATTTAACGATATGTTATTGGGGTTAGTCATAACCTACCTTCTCTTGTTGTCATAACACGTGCACGCTTGAGTATGTATACTCGTTCCAAACAGCACTAATCACAATGAATTTTTTAATTATGGATCAGCGTTAAATTGTAAGAATTATCTGTTTAGAGAATGCAAATTGCTTAAATAAAAACTAGTGACACTTTACGTTAACGTAAAGGGTTATTCAACTAATCCTAGATGAATAACCCTCTATTTGCATAATTATGCTTGGAAAGATTTTGATACGCAGGAGTTATTACTTTAAAAACAGATGATTAAACAAACCTTTCATCGACTTCCATAGGAATAACCGTTAATAGCGCCCTTTGACCCAATGCCACCTTAGCATTTGGGAAAATAATTGCCTCACCCTCTACTTCCGCTAAATACTTAGTATCACCGTCAGAGGCTAATAATTCACCTTGTGCGAAGCCCGTAAAATTTTCAGCGCTGTCTGAGAAGGGAAAGCTAAAGCTTTGCTGTGTTCTATTAATGGTTCTATGAACCTGGAATAGCTCAAAATCGCTAGAATTAAAATTCTTATATTTAATGCTAGCTTGGCTAATTAATGCAGTTAATGTGTTCTTTGTTTTAGTAAAACGACTCATGTCATTTTCACCAAATGGTTTCACCTGTCCAAGCTCTATTGTAAATGCGTCTGCTGCAAATTGATTTGAAGAAAAATAACTAAATGTTGTTGCTGCAGAGCGCATCATCAATACCGTGTTCACACCACATGCGAGTAAAAATTGTAATTGTGATTTCTTCCACGGCTTACCATGTAAGAACGGATATACTGCGAACTTTTCATTTTTAGAACCGCGAATAGCAGTATGTAAATCATAATGACAGCGATAGCGGCCCTGCTCAACTGAAGTGAAAAACTCTCTAACGTATTGCTCTAGATTGGCAGCACGTTTACGCTCTTCATTCATTACCGAGCCTTGTCCGTGTACGCCATTAAATAAGCGGTTCAAATTTTCTTCCACAAACCGCTCACCAATATTAATTGATTTAGGGTTACCGAAAATAAACAACACACGATGCGCAAGTTGTAGTTCTTCTTTTATTACAGCTGTTATTAGTTCATCACAGATCTCAATAGGTGCTGTTTCATTACCATGTACAGCACTTGATAATACGATGTCTTTATTACCATAATTGGCTGGTGTAAATTGAATAACGCCAGTATCTATCACTTCAACCACAGTGCCATTGCTTAAAGTAAACTGCTGCGCAGGTAGGCTAAATTCGTTGTTTCTAGTGAGGCTTAAAAAATCCCCAGATGTTTTTAGTTCTTCAAGGTACATACGGTCACCTAGTTAGATATGTGAGAGATGCTACCCACAATAGATAGCAATACAAAGATATAAAAAAACCATGCAATAGCATGGCTTAATACACGAGCTTTAATTAGTTAATGACTGAATCAACAAGTGCTTTAGCTTCTTGTTCGAGCTGTAGCAAATGCGCTTCGCCTTTAAACGATTCTAAATAAATTTTATAGATATCTTCTGTACCAGAGGGGCGAGCTGCAAACCAACCATTTTCGGTTACCACTTTTAAGCCGCCTATGGCTGCATTATTACCCGGTGCGTTAGTTAAAATTTGCGTAATTTTATCACCTGCGAGTAAATCTGCTTTAACGTCTTGCGCACTTAGTGACTTTAAACGTGCTTTTTGCTCAGGCTCAGCTGGCGCATCTATTCGCTTATATAAAGGTGCGCCAAATTGTTGCTCTAACTCTTTATAACGCTGTGATGGTGTTTTGCCTGTTACAGCTAATATTTCAGCAGCTAATAATCCAAGGGTAAAACCATCTTTGTCAGTATTCCAAACACTACCATCTAAGCGTAAAAATGATGCACCTGCACTTTCTTCTCCGCCAAAGGCAAGCCATTGCTTATTAAGCCCTTTTACAAACCATTTAAAGCCAACAGGTACTTCATATACTTGACGATTATTGGCAGTAACTACTTTATCAATCATTGCTGAAGACACTAAAGTTTTACCAATTTTTACATCCTGCGGCCAATTTCTATGGTTGAGCAAATAGTCAATGGCAACCGCTAAAAAGTGGTTTGGGTTCATTAACCCATCTTTGGTTACTATTCCATGGCGGTCGTAATCTGGATCGTTGCCAATACCGATGTCATAATCATCTTTAAGTGCAATCAGATTGGCCATAGCGTAAGGAGATGAACAATCCATGCGAATTTTGCCGTCTTTATCCAATGGCATAAATGCAAAACGAGCATCGAGCTTATCATTAACTACAGTTAAATTGAGATCATACTTTTGCGCAATGACAGGCCAAAAGTTAATCCCTGAGCCCCCTAAAGGGTCAACACCAATATTAACGCCAGCTTTAGCGATAGCTTGCATATCAACGATATTTTCTAAATCATCAACATAAGGAGTGATCAAATCTAGGTATTTTATAAAACCAGAACGTTTGGCTTTAGCAAAAGAAAACAGCTCAACTTCAACCAAATCTTCTAGAAGTAACTTATTCGCGCGATCTTCAATCCATTTAGTGACATCAGTATCTGCTGGGCCACCATTTGGTGGATTATACTTAAATCCGCCATCTTCAGGAGGGTTATGCGATGGTGTTACCACAATTCCATCTGCAAGCTCGTTTGGATTTTTTTTATTATGACAAACAATCGCATGACTAATTACGGGAGTTGGCGTGTAATCATCATTTTCTTGTGTAATAACTTGTACTTCATTAGCAACCAATACTTCAATTGCAGAGTTATACGCGGCTTCTGAGAGCGCGTGCGTGTCTTTACCCAAAAATAGCGGGCCAAATATATCATTGGCTTTTCTATAATCACAAATTGCCTGAGTAATGGCCAAAATATGTGATTCATTGAACTTCACATTATAAGAGCACCCCCGGTGACCTGATGTACCAAATGCAACGCATTGCTCTGGGAATTGCTCTAAGTCTGGCTCATTAATATAATAAGCAGAGACAAGCTTTGAGATATTAACCAATTGCGACTGTGTCACCGGTTTCCCAGCGTCTGGATGGATTGCCATAAGATTTCCTTATAGGTAGTCTCGGATAGTTTCGGCTTGCGCTTCATTGTAGCCTAGGCTTAATGCGACTTCATGAAGCATCATTTTCTTACGAGTTGTATTTGAGTTGGTCATCACCCAATATTCACTGTCAAGAATATTTTTTGGGTTCATACTACTACCACTTTCAAGTAACGCTTCTTTACTTTTTGCAAAATAAATTCTGTCACGCCCTTTAATATCAAGCACTTTATTAAAATTCTTTTTATGGGTACGATGTAACGCGCAAAGGATAAACAAAAACCGACCTACTACGCCTTTTTGCATCGCCAGTTCTTCTTTATTAAGGATATTAAATACATTTTCATGCAATTCAACCGGCGTGTCTGCTTGCTTGCTAGCCTCTGATTGATCCATATCTTGCGCTACATCATCAGTGACAATGGCTGAGGTTTTACTGTCAGTAGAGAGGTTTAATAAACGACGTAATATTTGTGAGGCACTCTCGCCAATACTTTGAGTATTACTAGCGATGTATTGATACAGTTCGTCATCTATTTCTATTTTCTTCATGCTTTTCCTGTCATTACTGAAATTTTGTGCATCTACTTTCGATTATATCCTGATTTCGCACATTACTCTACGGCTTTGCATTTTTGCCTAATACTGGCACAATTGCAAAAATAGACTTAGGAGAAAACATGCTACTTAACTACACTAAAACAGGCACAGGTCCTCATGTTGTTCTTATGCATGGTTTATTTGGTTCACTTGATAATTTAAATATTATTGCCAAAGCACTTAGTGAATACTTTTGTGTTATCAATGTCGATTTAAGAAATCACGGGCAGTCATTTCACGATGAGTCAATGGACTACCCTAGTATGGCTCAAGATATTATCGTGCTTATGGACCATTTAGGTATCGAAAAATCGCATATTATAGGGCACTCGATGGGTGGCAAAGTTGCTATGCAAATTGCTATGCTAGCAGAGCAACGCGTTAACCGATTAGTAGTGCTCGATATTGCCCCTGTTACCTATCATTCTCGTCATGATGAAATAATCAAAGGTTTAAATGCCGTAGCACAAAGCACGCAAATCAATAAAAGAAGCGATGCTGACAAACTGCTATCTAACTATATTGCAGAAGCTGGTGTGAGACAATTTTTACTAAAAAGTCTCGAGAAAAATGTACAAAATAAATTTAACTGGCGATTCAATTTGCCAACAATATCGAAAAATTATACTAACATCACCACAAATATAAATGAAACGCATTCTTGTTTATGTGATACCCTATTCATTAAAGGCAATAACTCAGATTATATTGTTCCTGAACATAAAGAAGCAATAACTCGGTGCTTCATAAATGCCAAAGCAAAGGTGATACATGGAGCAGGACACTGGCTACATGCTGAAAAGCCACAATCAGTAAATCGTTCGATAATTGATTTTCTTCAATAATCGTATTGTTTTTGCTTTGTGAACTTAATTTATGTCAAATGATTATGTTATAGTGTGCGCCGTTTGATTTTTTAGTAGAGCGTACATGGTCAGTCAGTTTATAAATGAATTTGAAACCTTAGGGCTGTATTTTGCTTTAGCAGGGATCTTCTTTTTTATAGGAATGGCAATTCAAGACGTTCTTAAAAAAGGTAATGTACCCAAATTTGGCAGATATACTGTTTGGTTAGTATTGTTTTTAGGCTGCTCAGGGTTTATTGCTAAAGGATTAATTCAAGTGTTTTGGCAAGGTGCAGGTGTTGGTTAAAAATGGCAAAATCTGAGACAGATAGGACCACAATTGACTTATTTGATAATGAAAAGCGCCCTGGTCGACCTAAGACAAACCCGCTTCCTAGAGAAGTGCAATTAAAGGTAAACAAGCGCAATCAGATTAAGCGCGATCGTGCAAGAGGCTTAAAGCGTGTAGAATTTAAAGTGTCATCTGAGCTGTATCAAGCTTTAAGTGACATGGCAGATGAGCAAAATATTAGTCGCAGCGCGTTAATTGAAACAATCTTGCAAGAAAAATTAGCGAATAACAGATAGAAGGTAAGCATTAAATGGCAAGCGTAGGTATATTTTTTGGCAGTGACACAGGCAACACTGAACACGTTGCTAAGATGATACAAAAAGAGCTAGGTAAACAGCTTGTAGACGTCAAAGACATTGCAAAAAGTAGTAAAGAAGAAATTGCAGAGTTTGATTTGATCTTATTCGGCATTCCTACATGGTATTACGGTGAAGCGCAGTGTGACTGGGATGATTTTTTTCCTGAATTAGAAGAAGTTGATTTTGAAGGTAAGTTGGTAGCCATATTTGGTTGTGGTGATCAAGAAGACTACGCAGAATACTTCTTAGATGCTATGGGTATGGTCAATGACATCGTCACAGAGCGCGGCGCTATCGTTGTTGGTAATTGGTCAACTGATGGATACCAATTTGAAGCATCTAAAGCGCTCGTTGATGACAATCATTTTGTTGGCCTTGGTATTGATGAAGACAGGCAACCTGAACTTACTGAAAAGCGCGTTAAAGACTGGTCTGCACAAGTATACGATGAGATGTGTCTTGCCGAGCTAGAAGATTAAATTCATGCATGCTTTGCACTTAATTGCAGAGCACGTTATTCTTAGGTCTAGCAGCGTCGTGCAGATAGCCTAAGATAAATACACATAATAGATTGAGACAGATTTAATGACTGATCACAACTTAGAACTAAAAAAAGCAGGTTTAAAGGTAACCCTCCCTAGAATCAAAATTCTAGAGATTTTACAATCTCCAGATAATCAGCATATTAGCGCTGAAGATGTTTATAAAATTTTATTAGATTTAGGGGAAGAAATTGGTCTAGCGACCGTTTACCGTGTTTTAAACCAGTTTGATGACGCGGGCATTGTAAGCCGTCACCATTTCGAAGGTGGAAAGTCAGTATTTGAACTCTCTGGTAGCACCCACCACGACCATCTTGTTTGTCTTAGATGTGGTAAAGTGGTTGAGTTTGAAGACGATGTTATTGAAACTCGCCAAGAAGAAATAGCCAAGCAAAATGGTATTAAGCTCACCAATCATTCACTTTACCTTTATGGTGAATGTGAAGATAAAGCGGCGTGTAAAACATACGCAGATAATAACGGTAATTAATTAACCTTTACTATCTGCCTTTTTGATTTAAACCGGCTTTAGCCGGTTTTTTTATCTCTACTTATTCGTCTTTGATTAAATATTCCTAGCATTCCTTCACATATAACTGTTATTTTAAACTGTATAAATATACAGATAAATCGCATGTAAGTTTTTTAAGGAAGATAATATGTACAAAATTTTTGAACGCTTTACTGATGCCTTTCCTGATAACTCTGTATCTCAGCCGCCAAACACACTGTTTGCATTTTGCCGCTTTTATACCAAAGGGATGGAGTGGCCATTAATGCTTATGTCAATCAGCGCTGCTATGTTAGCAATACTCGAAGTTACCTTGTTTAGCTATATGGGCAACTTAGTTGATTGGTTATCAGCCTACACGCCAAAAGCTCTCTTTGAACAAAAGCGTTCAGAGCTTGTTATGATGGCGGTTATAACATTAATTGTGTTACCTATTTTAGTGTTTTTTCACTCTGCGATCTTACACCAAAGCCTGCTAGGTAACTACCCAATGTCTATCCGCTGGCAAGCACACCGGTATTTACTCAAGCAAAGCATGAGCTTTTATCAAGATGAATTTGCCGGGCGTATTGCAACCAAAGTTATGCAAACAGCGCTAGCCGTACGTGAAAGTGTAATGAAATTACTTGATGTACTCGTTTATGTCTTTGTCTATTTTGGTGCAATGTTAGCATTAGTAGCGCAAGCAGATTTACGGCTAATGCTGCCAATGTTGACTTGGTTCGTTTTATATATCTGTGTACAGGTTTACTTTGTGCCAAAACTAAAAAGGGTTTCTAGTGCACAAGCTGATGCACGCTCCGAAATGACAGGGCGTATCGTAGATAGCTATGCGAATATTTCGACTGTAAAACTTTTTTCTTACACGCAAAGGGAGGAAGAGTATGCTAAAGACAGCATGGATGTATTTATTCAACCTGTGTATAAACAAATGCGCTTAGCAACATCGTTAAATGTATGCGTTCAAATACTGAACTATTCATTAGTTTTTTCAGTCGCTGCACTTTCTGTTTACCTGTGGTCATTCAACGCTATCACCGTTGGCGCTATCGCCATTACCGTTAGTTTAGCACTGCGTCTAAATGGTATGTCACAATGGATTATGTGGGAAGTAAGTGGCTTATTTGAAAATATAGGCACCGTTACGGATGGGATCACCACCCTATCTAAACCCGTTGATATACAAGATTCACCTGACGCTGAGCCGCTTGAATTTAAAAATGGTGCAATAGATTTTAGCCAACTAAATTTTGCCTACAAACGTTTAGATAAGAATATACAGAGCAATGTGATCAATAACCTAAGTTTATCCATCAAACCAGGGGAAAAAGTCGGCGTCGTAGGTCGCTCAGGCGCAGGTAAATCAACATTAGTGAACTTGTTATTAAGGTTTTACGACCTAGATAACGGGACAATTACAATAGATGGACAAGATATTTCAACGGTCACGCAAGAGAGTTTACGCCAACATATTGCTATGGTCACGCAAGACACCTCACTACTACATAGAAGTGTACGTGATAATATTTTATATGGTCGCCCTAACGCAACAGAACAAGAGCTAATTGAAGCAACTAAGCAAGCGCAAGCTTTTGATTTCATCCAACAGCTGGAGGATGCAAAAGGTAATCAAGGATTTGATGCTCAAGTAGGTGAGCGAGGCATTAAACTCTCTGGCGGTCAACGCCAGCGTATTGCAATAGCACGAGTTTTACTTAAAAATGCCCCTATTCTTATTTTAGATGAAGCAACTTCAGCACTTGATTCTGAGGTTGAATCTGTGATTCAAGAAAGTCTCGATGCACTGATGACTGCAAAGACCGTGATTGCTATTGCTCACCGGCTATCGACAATCGCACAAATGGATAAACTCATCGTTATGGAAAAAGGCGAAATAGTTGAGCACGGTACACACCAAGAACTGCTGGCATCTGGCGGAATTTATGCAAAACTATGGGCTCACCAAACTGGTGGTTTTATTGGTGTAGAGTAATACCAGAGCAAAATAATAAACATGCTTGGTCTATAAGCTCTTCAAGTGCCTCTTCATCTAGGGGTGCTTGCCATTTTATAGCTTGCTCCCAATATGTCAGCTTTTTTAACCCTCCCCAGAAAAACGCAGCGGCAAAATGTGCTTTAAATTGGCCTAAACAATGCGCACTTTCTGCATCTTCAAACCACTGTAATAACGCTTTTTCACAGGTCATAAAGCGTTTGTTGAGGGCTTCTGCACGTTCTTTCGAGCGCATCGATTCAATCAGAACAATACGTGATAAAGTCAAATAATCGTCATCACTGAGCATCGTCACAGCATTTGTGGCTAGATTTTTAAGCTGGGTGATAAAGTCATAATTAGGAATAAACTGTATCGCCGTTAAGGGTTCGACCCGTGAGAGAAGTAACTCTACCACAACATCAAAAAGTGCTTCTTTATTGGCAAAGTGCTTATAAAGGGTACGCTTCGATACGTTTGCATTATTGCTTATTTGCTCCATCGTCGTAGCTGACACACCGTGCTGTGCAAATAATTCAATTGCTGCACGTAAAATATCTAACTGTTTTATTGAATAATCGGCCATAGTAAACTTAAACCACCTGAGTTGTTAACCGTATTTTAATGATTATAGCTTGAAATAGAAAGGTAAACGATATCGTTTACCTTTCTATTAAATACGTATAGACTTACGCTTACCTGCGTAAAAGTCGTCCATTTAAGTTTACTTTGGTATATATTGTAATGGTGGTAGGCATACATTAGTCAGCTCAATTCGTGTTAGATAAGCCCATATCTCGATACGACTAAAGCCCTTAAGTCTTTATACGAAAAATTTAAATCACTAAAAAATGGAATTGGAGTAAACATGTATTCACACTTCTTCAACCGTGTAATATTCTTTATATTAACGGTTAGTGTATTAATGATACTAACTGGTTGCCAAGAACAACAAACTCAACCCGAGACTCACTCAATGCCCCCTGCAACAGTGAGTGTAATAGCAGTAAGTAAAACAAATGTGCCTATTCATATAGAACTACCTGCAACCCTTGCCGGTAATAAAGAGGTTGAAATCAGAGCTCGAGTATCTGGTATTGTTGAATCTAGAAATTTTGAAGAAGGGCAAATAGTGAGCACGGGGCAATCATTATTCACTTTGGATTTAAACCCTTTCACACTAGAGCTCAACAAAGCACAAGCTTTATTAAACGCAGCAAAGGCACAAGTTGAGCAAAACAAACGTGAGCGAGATCGTTTTGAAACGTTAACGAACGAGCGTTCAGTTTCTAAACGAGACTTTGATAATGCGGCTTCAAATTATGACATTTCTTTGGCTAATTTAGAATCAGCCAAAGTGGCACTCAATGAAGCAAAACTTAATTTAGAGTACGCTCACGTGAAAGCGCCAGTTTCAGGTATTATAGGCCGCGAGTTAGTATCAGAAGGAAGTTATGTCTCTGGACCTGACGTGCTGCTTGCAGAACTTACCGATACGACCAACATGCGCGTACGATTTGGCTTTTCTGAACGAGAACAGCTTAAAATGCGCCAAGATGTCACAAATGGCAGTCTAACTCTACCCTTACATAATGAATTTGATGCTCAAATTATTTTGCAAGATGGGAGTATCTATCCTCACACAGGCAAAGTTAACTTCTCTGATGTTAGAGTTAATCGCTACACTGGGACTAGTGAACTACAGGCTAAAGTTGTTAATCCTAATTCACAATTAAGGCCTGGCCAATTTGTGCGCGTGCGCTTAGCTGGCGCTGTTCGCCATAATGTTGTCTTGTTACCTCAAAGAGCAGTACTTGACAATGGAACGGGTAAATTTGTTTATATTGCCACCGAAAATAAACAAAATCAGCTAATTGCCTTGCCAGCACCAGTTAAGGTCGGTGAATGGGTTCAACAAAATGGTAAAAATTACTGGGTGATCAGAGAGGGACTCACTCCCAATCAACGTGTAATAACTGAAGGTATGGCAAGAATATTCTTCCCAGGAATGCCAATACAAGTGGCTGACAAAGGAGAATAATTGCATATGTTTTCACGCTTTTTTATCGACAGGCCTATTTTTGCATTTGTCATATCAATTGTTATTGTACTCGCAGGCCTTGCGGCAATGCGCAGCCTTCCCATTGCACAATACCCTGAAATAGCCCCACCTGTCGTCCAAGTTACTGCGGTATACCCTGGTGCGTCAGCTGAGGTTCTAGAACAAACTGTTGCCGCCCCCATTGAGAATGCAATTACCGGTGTTGAAGGCATGATGTATATGAGTTCAACAAGTACTAACTCAGGGGTTACAACGATAGCGGTCACCTTTGAAATTGGCACTGACGTGGACCAAGCAGCAGTCAATGTCAATAACAGGGTTAAACAAGTTGAAGCCCGTTTACCTGAAGAAACACGCCGACAAGGAGTGGTTGTTGCAAAAGGCTCTTCAAGCTTTTTACAAGTACATGCTTTTTATTCACCTGACGACTCCCGAACCAGTTTATGGACATCCAACTATGTCACGATGAATGTACTCGATAGAATAAAACGGATCCCAGGTACTACAAACGTACAAATCTTTGGGGCAAAAGACTACGCAATGCGTGTCTGGCTGCGCCCGGATATTATGAGCCAACTAGGTGTAACGGTTGAAGAAGTATCTGCTGCAATTAGAGAACAAAACTCCCAATATGCTGCAGGTCAAATTGGTGCGACGCCTACGGCAGAACATGCACAAGAATTAGTTTACAGCGTAACGGCTCAAGGCCGTTTATCAACAGTTGATGAGTTTGAGGATATATTAATTCGCGTCAATCCAGATGGCTCAAACTTAAGATTGAAAGATGTAGCACGCGTAGAATTGGGTTCCAAAGATTATAACTTTGCCGGTACTGTTAATGGCAAACAAGCTGTTTTACTTGGTATATTTTTGCAACCTGGTGCTAATGCGTTAGACGTTGCTGAACAAGTAAAAGACACGATTGAACAACTTAAGTCACAATTTCCTTTGGGCTTATCCCACCTTACCGCTTATGACACAACCCGTTTTGTAGAAGTATCAATCCGAGAGGTGCTTATCACGCTTGGCGAAGCTATGGTTCTTGTCTTTCTCGTCGTCTACTTATTTTTACAAAATTGGCGAGCAACGCTTATTCCTACGCTGGCTGTACCAGTATCCTTGCTCGGTACTTTTGCTGGCATGTATATGCTCGGGTATTCAATTAATACTTTAACTCTATTTGGCATGGTGTTATCCATTGGTATTGTAGTTGACGACGCTATTGTTGTGCTTGAAAATGTCGAACGTATCATGCATGAAAAGCACGTCAGTGCACGCGAAGCAGCTATTCAAGCAATGCAAGAAGTTAGTGGTCCAGTTGTGGCCATTGTACTGGTACTTTGCTCCGTGTTTGTACCCATCGCCTTTTTAGGTGGATTAACAGGTGAGTTGTTTAGGCAGTTCGCTATCACGATTTCTATTTCTGTTAGTTTATCAGGTGTTGTTGCATTGACTATGACTCCCGCATTATGCGTGATGATTTTAAAGCATGAGCACAAGCAAGCTGCTGGTTTTTTTGTATGGTTTAATACATTGTTTGCCAAGATCACAGCCCGTTACGTGAGCTCAGTTAGCTTTATGATTAGACGTGGTTTATTAGGCTTGGTGCTGGTTGGCACTATGGTCAGTGTTACAGGTGTAATGTGGAAAAACACACCTAGTTCACTCGTTCCAGATGAAGATCAAGGGTTCTATATTTCTGCCATATTTTTACCTGATGGTTCATCACTTGAGCGCACTGCAAAAGTTGTTGATGAAGTGATCGAAGCCGTGCAATCTAATCCCGCAAACGAAAACGTAATCGCTTTTACAGGTTTTGACTTTATAGGCAATGGCTATAAAAACAGTGCAGCTACAATGTTTGTGACACAAAAACACTGGGATGAACGCGACGTGGACACCAAATCTCTAGTTGGTGAATTGTATATGAAAACGGCTCATATCAATGAGGCACTGGTGCTAGCTTTCAATCCACCCGCTATTTTTGGGCTAGGTAACACCGGTGGCTTCGAAGTTTATCTGCAAAATAAAGGCGCAGGCGGTAGCGAAAAATTAAAGCAAGGTATGCAATTACTGATGGCAGAAGCACAAAAAAGCCCTGTACTTGCCAGCTTACAAACACTGTGGCGACCGGATGCTCCTCAGTTGAAAGTGCATATGGATAGAGAGCAAGCAAGAGCAATGGGTGTAAATATTAATAGTGCATTTAATGCCCTTGGTGCCAATTTAGGCACTTATTATGTGAATGATTTTAACAAATTTGGTCGCGCTTGGCAGGTGCTACTTTCTGCAGAAGCCGAATTTAGAATGACCCCAGAAGATGTAGGGAGAATTTATGTTAAAAATAATCAAGGTGACATGGTACCTATTTCCGCTTTCACTGACATTGAGTATAGTCGCGGCCCTGAAACTTTAGAGCGTTATAACAACCTATCAGCTGTAAAACTGCTTGGTGAACCCGCGCCGGGCTATAGCTCTGGTCAAGCTATCGCTGAAATGGAACGTATTGCACGTAAAGTGCTGCCTCCTGATATGAGTTATGATTGGACCGGTTCTGCCTTTCAAGAAAAACAAAGCTCTGGCACTACAGGCCTTGCACTGGGTTTGGCGGTTATTATGGTATTTTTGATTTTAGCCGCATTGTATGAACGTTGGTCACTACCTTTATCAGTATTACTGGCACTGCCTTTTGGTACATTTGGCGCACTCATATCAATCTGGATAGCAGGACTGACGAATGATGTTTACTTTCAGATAGGCTTGGTTACGCTGTTGGGACTTGCCAGTAAAAATGCAATTTTAATCGTCGAGTATGCGCTGATGAAACATCAACAAGGTTGGAGTGCAAGTGCAGCTGCACTTGAAGCTGCCAGATTAAGGTTTAGACCAATAATCATGACCTCACTTGCGTTTATTTTAGGGGTTGTACCTCTTGTGATTAGTTCAGGAGCTGGCGCTGGAGCGCGCCATAGTGTTGGTACTGGTGTTATGGGTGGCATGATGGCTGCAACTTTTTTAGCGGTATTTTTTGTACCGTTATTCTTTTTCTGGTTAACAAACCGCCAACTAACCGAAAAGCGCTCTTGTAAAGAGTTAGCTGATGAAATAGCACTGCAACATAAAAAAGAGCATGTCGATACTAATGAAGGTTTAGTCTAAGGGTTTTAAGAGGCGGCCGCTGGCCGTCTCATCTTATATTGCTAGGTAAAATTAAAAACACTTTCTACTTCAATGCCATAACAAACTTCATCAAAAGGATATTTGTTCATTGTTAAGCCAAGCGCACGGTCCAAATTAACAGCGCCATATTTTTCGTAAAACATACAAGCTCGGATGTTTTTTGCATAAATCCATGTATATGCTTTGTGATACCCTTGTTCGTGCAACTTAAGCAAACGCGCCTTTAATAGTGCTTGCCCTATTCCCTTATTTTGATAGCTTGGTAGCACATATCCTCGATATAATTCTGCCGCATTTAATTTACATACCTTACGGCTAACTGGGTTATGCAAATTTCGATATGCCCCAGCTGTGCCGCATGCAATAATTTTGCTCCCATCGCATAGCAAGACTGCACTATGTTTTTTTGGCTTAGCTAACATCGCATGCCAGATATTTTCAAAAAAGTCTAATGTCCCCTTTTCTAATACTTCCTGTGGAAGAAATTCACTAAAAGCAGTTTGCCAACTTTCAAAAGTCACACCTGCCATTGCTTGTGCATCTGATAAAACTGCGTTTCTTATTGTAAAGTTGCTTGGCAAAGATAAGGCCACTGTCAGCGATTTTGCATCCTTGTCGATTATTTCCATATAAAACCCCACTTTTAGTTAATTATTAAGTAACAACTTAATACATTATTATTACAATGCTTTATTTGTACAAATTATTATTCGTTTTAACACATTCTTTATTTTCACACCGTGTGGCGTCTATGGCGTTTTGCATGCTAAGCCGTTAATATTAAATAAAACACTACATTGGTCATGCTATGAGTAAGCAACTTCAAGACAATTTTGAGCAATACTTTCAAATTGACGACATAAATCAAGTCAATCTAAAAGAAGTAAGCAATGAGGAAGTACCTAAAAGTGTGGCTGAACTAGAATTAAAAATACCAGCCCTATTCAAACTCGCTACAGAAATGAAAGAACTGGATCACAGCATGCTCAGTCCACTTAGGAATATGGGAGACTTAGCATCGGAGCTTGCGTCATTTTTACAAGCACAGTCGCGTAAAATTGATCTCATGATGAGTCATATATTAGCAACAGAACAACCTGATGAAGACAATATTTTTTGTGACTCATATGGCGGTGGCGGTATTCGCTTTAGCGATAATCTAGTGCACCCTAAAGGCACTGCGTTTCGTACCAAGTTGTTTTTGCGCCAAGAAGCTGCCGCAATTTATTGTTACAGTGAAGTGATTGATGTTAAAGCGTTATCAGATGAGCAATTTCAACATACGCTCGCGTTTACAAAGATAAGAGAAGAAGATCGAGAACTTGTCGTGCGTGCCAGCCTCCATGCTCAAACTAGGCAGTTAAAAAAACGCCAATCAGAACCAGATGAAGAACAAAATAGCTGACACCTTACAACACAGTGATAAACTATCACCTTGTTCATAAATTAATGTTTGATCATGACCTTTAGACTTTTACCTGAATGGGCACCACAAGACGCAGTAATGCTGACTTGGCCACATAAAAAAACTGACTGGGTTGACATATTAGCAGAGGTGGAGCCGGTTTATGTCACGCTTTGCCAGCATATTAGCCAAATGCAACTTGTAGTTATCGTTGCACATGATGAGACGCTAAAAGCGCATGTCTCACAACTATTATCTAATGCAGGTGTTGAACTTTCAAAGATCATATTTGTCGTTGCTCCATGTAATGATACTTGGGCTCGAGATCATGGTCCTTTAACATGTGCAAATGAACAAGGCGAACTTTGCATTAAGGACTTTACCTTTAACGGTTGGGGCAATAAGTTTGCAGCAAATTTTGATAATGCGATTAACAAGGCATTAGTCAAGCACACAGCCCATTGCACTAATCAATATCAGTCGTTTGATTTTGTGCTTGAAGGTGGTGGTGTTGAAATAAACGAACATGGTGTATTACTAACGACTTCTGAATGTTTACTTAATCCTAATCGTAACCCTAACTACGATAAGCAAAGTATTGAGTCATTACTAGAAAAAGAGCTTGGAGCGCAAAGTTTTTTATGGGTTGATCATGGCTACTTGGCTGGCGACGATACAGACAGTCACATAGATACACTCGTTAGATTCGCGCCACACAATACACTTGTATACGTCAAGTGCGACGACCAAAATGACGAACATTTTACCGCGCTTGCTGCGATGGAAAAACAGTTGCGATCTTATAAGACAACTGATGGTGATGCTTATAAACTAGTTGCGCTGCCTTGGCCTAAATCGGTATTCAATGACGAAGGTGAACGTTTGCCAGCTACTTATGCAAATTATTTAATAATCAATAACACAGTTTTGGTGCCCCTTTATAACGATAGTCATGATGCATTTGCCTTATCTCAAATACAAAGTGCCTACCCAGAACACACCATTATTGGTATTGATTGCCTGCCCATTATTCACCAATTTGGTAGTCTGCACTGTATCACAATGCAACTACCGCGTGGCTTTTTGAAATAGGACCACCCATGAAATCACACATACTCAAAGTTGGCTTAGTACAGCATGCTAATACTAGTAACGTGGCAAATAATGCAACAAAAACTGAACAAGGTATTCGCGATGCAGCAAACCAAGGTGCAACCTTAGTCGTATTACAAGAGCTACACCGCAGCCTATATTTTTGCCAAACTGAAGACACTGCACTGTTTGACTTAGCTGAAAGCATACCAGGCACCAGTACAGACTTTTATGGCGCGTTAGCAAAAGAGCTCGATATTGTAATTATTACGTCATTATTTGAAAAACGTGCCACTGGCTTATATCACAACACAGCTGTTGTTATTGAACGAGATGGTACTATCGCAGGAAAGTACCGGAAAATGCACATTCCAGACGATCCTGGATTTTATGAGAAGTTTTACTTCACACCGGGCGACCTTGGCTTCACCCCTATTGAAACATCAGTAGGAAAATTAGGTGTATTGGTATGCTGGGATCAATGGTTTCCAGAAGCTGCAAGGTTAATGGCTATGGCAGGTGCAGAATTACTTATCTATCCAACAGCAATCGGTTGGGACCCTCGTGATGATAAAGATGAACAAATACGCCAGCGTGATGCTTGGATTATTTCCCAAAGAGCGCACGCTGTAGCCAACGGCGTACCAGTCATTAGCGTCAATCGTGTTGGCTATGAGCTAGACCCAAGCGGCCAAAGTGACGGTATTCAATTTTGGGGCAACTCTTTTGCAGCAGGCCCCCAAGGAGAAATGCTCATTCATGCGAGCGAAAACCAAGAGCAAACTCTCGTCGTTGAAATCAACCAAGCACGCAGTGAGTCAGTGCGTCGAATTTGGCCATACCTGCGGGATCGTCGCATCGATCATTATGACGATCTTTGTAAGATCTATAGAGACTAATAACCACAAATAGGAGTGTTCAATGGCCTCTGCGCATTGGAGCGAACTACCTTGGGTAAAAAGCCCAAACGATAAAATCCATTGGGGTCAACTCAGTGGCAGCGGCTTAAGTGTGGCGCTAAGCTCTGGTATTGCACAACACCATGAATTGGTTGTTATTGTTACCCCAGATACACCTTCGGCCCTGCGCTTAGAAACAGAGCTTGAGTATTTATTACCAGAGCGCCCAGTGATGGTATTTCCTGATTGGGAAACTCTGCCCTATGATCACTTTTCACCACATCAAGATATTATTTCTCAACGCCTAGCATCTTTAAATGCACTGAAAAGACAAAGCGACAGCGTATTAATTGTACCAGTTGCTACTTTGATGCTTCGTACTGCCCCACCCGCTTTTATTTACGGTAATGCACTTAAATATAAAGTAGGCGATATCATTGATGCACAGCAACTCAAATTATCATTGAGTGAATCTGGCTACCGTCACGTGCAGCAAGTCATGGAGCATGGCGAATTTGCGGTTCGCGGCTCAATTGTAGATTTATTCCCCATGGGTAGCCCACACCCATATCGCTTTGATTTTTTTGATGATGAGTTAGATAGCATCCGATTATTTGATATCGAAACTCAACGCTCTAGTGACAAAGTCGATGACATTGATTTACTCCCTGCACATGAATTTCCAACTAACGAAGCTGATATTGAACGTTTTCGAGTTGCTTATCGTGAAGTCTTTGGCGCAAGTGCTGAACAAGATTCGATTTACATGCAAGTAACCAAAGGTCATTGGCCTGCAGGGATAGAATATTACCTACCACTGTTTTACGAGCAACTTGCTACCATCTTTGATTATTTACCTGATAATGCAACGTTCATGCACCTAGGCGATATTGAGCATTCGGCCAATATTTTTTGGCAGGATGTAGAAAAGCGATATGAAAATCGTCGAGTCGACCCACTTAGGCCATTACTGAAACCAGTTAAATTGTATCAGCCTATTGATGAACTATTCAGTAACTTTAACCGATATGCACGTATCAAGCTCAGCCAAGCCAAGTTAGGCACGAAAGCTGGCCATACAAATTTGGCCGCAAATGAACTTACAGATATTCGTATTGACCATAAACAGTCACAGCCTTATAGCGCAGTATTGGACTATATTGCAGCGCAAAAAAAACAACAATCACGCGTTATATTTAGTGTTGAATCAGATGGTCGACGTGAGTCGCTAATCACCTTGCTAAAACCCAGCGGACTAAAGCTTAAAGAGTTTGACAACTTTTCAAAATTTATCAGCAGTAAAGCAGATGTCGGCCTGATTGTAAGTCCACTTGAGCAAAGCGTATGTTTGGCAGGCTCATCAAAGTTAGACAAGCCAGCTTTGAGTATCATTACAGAGCAAGAGCTCTTAGGGATTAAAGTATCGCAGCGTCGACGTCGTAAACATAAATACGAGCAAGGCCAAGATGCGCTCATTCGCAATTTAGCCGAATTAAAAGAAGGTCAGCCGATTGTTCACCTTGATCATGGTGTTGGCCGCTACATAGGCTTACAGACGATTGATGCCGCAGGTGTTGCAACTGAGTTCGTCACCATTACCTATGCCAGTGAAGCTAAATTATATGTGCCAGTATCGGCATTGCATATGCTCAGCCGTTACTCTGGTGGTGAAGAAGCATCAGCACCATTACACAAGCTTGGATCCGATGTATGGGAAAAAGCCAAGCGCAGAGCGGCTGAAAAAGTCAGGGATGTGGCTGCTGAGCTGCTTGATATTTATGCCAAGCGTCAAAGCAAACCTGGTTTTGCATTTAAATTGGATGGCGCAATGTACCGCGACTTTGCGACGAGCTTTCCATTTGAAGAGACCGATGACCAACGCAACGCCATAGAAGCTGTTTTAGCTGATATGCAGTCAAACCAAGCAATGGATAGGTTAGTGTGTGGTGATGTTGGTTTTGGGAAAACTGAAGTAGCCATGCGTGGCGCATTTGCTGCTATAAATGATAATAAACAAGTTGCTGTATTGGTGCCTACTACTTTATTAGCGCAACAGCATTTTGAGAACTTTAAAGACCGCTTTGCCGACTTACCCGTTGAAGTAGGCGTACTATCGCGTTTTAATAGTTCAAAACAACAAAAAGAGACACTAGATAAACTAGCAACTGGTCAAATTGATATTGTAATTGGCACTCACAAACTGATCCAAGAAAACATCAAGTTTAGTGATTTAGGCTTACTAATAGTAGATGAAGAGCACCGTTTTGGCGTGCGTCAAAAAGAAAAAATCAAACAGCTAAGAGCCGATGTAGATATACTAACGCTCACTGCAACCCCTATCCCACGTACATTGAATATGGCGATGAGCGGCATGCGTGACTTATCTATCATCGCCACACCACCTGCAAAACGTCTAGCAATAAAAACCTTTGTGAAAGAGCGTAATGATGAACTCATCCGCGAAGCAATTTTACGAGAGATCAAGCGCGGTGGGCAAGTTTATTTTTTGCACAATAATGTGGAGACAATTGATAGAACAGCCGCAGATATTGCACAATTAGTACCAGAAGCAAGCGTTGCGGTTGCTCATGGACAAATGCGAGAGCGAGAACTTGAGCACTTGATGAGTGATTTCTATCATCAAAAGCATAACGTATTAGTATGTACTACTATTATCGAAACTGGCATTGATATACCTACTGCAAATACGATTATCATGGATAGAGCAGACCGGTTAGGGCTTGCACAAATGCACCAATTACGTGGTCGTGTTGGGCGCAGCCATCACCAAGCTTATGCTTATTTGCTTACCAAAAGTACGCAAACCTTGACTAAGGACGCAGTTAAGCGCCTGCAAGCAATAGAATCATTAGAAGACTTGGGCGCCGGTTTTGCCTTAGCAACCCATGATTTAGAGATACGCGGAGCTGGTGAGCTACTTGGGGATGACCAAAGTGGTCAAATTCAATCGGTAGGTTTTAATTTATACATGGAGATGCTCGATCAGGCCGTACAAGCACTCAAAGATGGCAAAGAGCCAACGCTTGATAATCTTTTACAACAACATACTGATGTTGAACTTAAAATTCCTGCACTGCTTCCTGATGACTATATTCCTGATGTCAATATGCGTCTTAGCATGTACAAACGTATTGCTAGTGCAAAAAGTGCTGATGAATTAGATGAACTTCAAGTGGAGTTAATTGACCGATTTGGTTTACTGCCTGATGCAGCTAAAAACCTATTTCAAGTACAGCTTTTGAAAATAAAAGCCAATGACTTAGGTGTCAGTAAAATTGAGGCAAATATTAAAGGGGGTTACTTTGAGTTCAATGAAACAACAAAAGTTAACCCAGCATTCATCATCGGTTTGATACAAAGCAATCCTCGCGTATACAAGATGGAAGGTGCCAATAAGCTGCGCTTTGCCATTGAAGAAAAAAATGCCAAAGAGCGCTTAAAGCTCATTGATGCTATGATAGAGGACTTTCAGAAAAAGGCTGTTGCATGAAGCACTTAATACTAAAATCAGCGTTCACCTTGCTGCTAGTTACACAACCATTTTCAGCACATGCCGTGCGTTGGTTTGAGGTGGAAATGATTGCATTTGAGCAACAACCTGCGTCAATGTTACGTGAGGACTTTACATTGGTTCACCCTGATATTGAAGGTAAAAATCAACGCGATTTACTCACAAGCGGATTCAACGCGCAAGGACAACAGCGCTGCCTTGAAGGCGACTCCGATTTTGACCCTCGTGCGCTAATAGATAAGCTAGATGGCTCATATTCTTGGAGCTGTCCTGATAGCTACGATTACATCTCTCGCTATGAAACGTTACCAATTTCGCCCTATGCACAATCACAAGAACATATGGACAACATTTATCTATTGTCAGAGCAACAATTACAATTTTCAAATATTTTAAAAAAGCTGCAACGCAAGGGGCAAAAACCGATTTTACATACGGGATGGCGATTTCCAGAGCAAAGTCAACGACGTGCCCCTTTTATCAAAATCTATGGGGGAAAGCGCTTTAAATCTCCAGTTAGTTATAAACTTGTCGATACAGTGCAGCACGATGGATATTCAGGACTCTTAAATCCATCATTTGAGTTACACAAAGAGGGTGGCAAAGATAATTGGCAACTCGAAGGATTACTAAAGATCCATGTGCGACATTACTTATATGTAACAAGTAATATTGATATTCGTTATCAATTAGAAGATGGTGCAATTGAAAAAGCAAGAATGTCTCAGTTTACACGTGTATACAGCGGAGACATACACTATTTAGATCATCCAAAGCTTGGAATTATCTTTCAAATTAGAAAATATCAACACTAGGAACGAGGAAATCATGAAAAAGCTATTAGTTACTGCGGCAATATTAACACTTGTTGGCTGCTCAAAAGTCAATATTGAAAACTACAATAAAGTAACTGTCGGGATGGATAAAACGGAAATTGAAGCAATTTTAGGTTCTGCAGATAATTGTGAAGAAAAGACTCTACATACTAACTGTATCTGGGGCAATGAAGACCAGCATATCAAAGTGACATTAGTATCCGAGAAGGTTACCTTATACACACAAAAAGGCTTAAAATAGTATTTAATAAACCTGAAAAGTTAACTTTTTGGGTTTGTTCACTCGCGCTGTAATATATTAAAAATCCACCATTAACTGCCACTAAAATCAATCAATTAAATTATAAATTCGGTAATAGTATTTTTGGGACGACGTGGTTTTGATCTTTTAAAATAAAAGCGATTTAATGTAAAGAAGTCACAGGATACTATATTAATCGCAATATAAAAAATATTGCTTTAAATTTATAAAGCGCTTTTAAAAAGCGCTAATAATACTATTTAAAAAGGCTGAATACATGTATCTTCGCGGTCACCCCAGCCACAAGTAAATGCCCAATCTCTACTCAAACGGCCTCCAGCTCCACCAACTGCTGGCGTTAGTTTGTGAGAAATAGTTTTGTTTTCAGATAACTTTTTAATGCTTTTCTTTTGTAATTTTAGTTTCATTTTTTTTCCTTATCATCTATTAAAAACCTTTATTTCCTAAAGGCAATATCAACCATATTAAATTTAAATTTCAATTTCAAGAGTTTTTTATTAAAATTAAATCTTCATTTAATTTTAATATTCTATAAAGTAAAGCACCGAGTAAGATATATGCACTCCTCCTGAAAATGAGAATGTCAGTACTATCTAATTTTTTAATACTGGCAATTTAGCACCTAGCCAACCGTTCATGTCTCCTTCTAGATGCAGCAAGTTAAACCCTTTTCCTTGTAATGCATCTATAAAAATACCTGCTCTGCGGCCTGAACGGCAATAAACAACAAGTTGGTCGCTTTTTACCTTGTTAAGTAAAACTGTATGCTGTTCAATTGCATTAAAGGGAATATTAATTGCACCTTTTAAGTGCCCTGTCGCAAACTCTTCTGCACTGCGAACATCTATGATCGTATACGGATGCTTTGACATTTGATTGCTCAACAATTGCTGTTGCGTAATCGTCTGTTGAGCACTCACTTTGAATGTGAAAATAAGTAATAAAGCTAATAAATACCTTAATAACATCGTTATCTCCCTACATTTAAATTTCAACTTAATCTTGAGCAACATATTAAATGTAAACGCTTTTTACTCATAGTGCAGTTATGAAATTTACAATTCTTAACAAAAATCCCTGCAGCAGGATAAGTAAAAGCACCATACATGTGTATGATGTCGAGCTTTTGACGACAAGCAGCATTGCAGAAATAACATTAATGGCATCAAATATCCCTAAAATCAGACCTAGATTTATCTACTTCATTGTAATGATACTGAGTTTAAATACCTATGCAGATACGCATGTAAAAAAAACATCAGTAACTCAACAAAGTACCTTTGAGATAATTGTGCAATTAAATGAACCTGCACTCTATGCCAATGATAGGCTGTTAAAGTCATTAAACAATAGTGAAACGCATCAAGCAAAACAACGGATTGTAAATCCTCAAAAGCAGTTCATGGATATTTTAGCTCAAAATTACCCAACGCTAAAAATCCGCTCTAAATATTATAAAGTCTTTAATGGTTTTGCACTTTCAGCTACACATTCACAAATAGACACGCTAAAACGCCTTGCTGTTGTCAAAAAGGTGCACCTTGTTGAAAATAAAACATTACCCCCGATAAACACACAGATAACGAACACCACCGTAACGACCGCAGGTAGAATGCTTCAAAAATATACCGGTAAAGGTATTACTGTGGCCGTCCTTGATTCTGGAATTGACTACACCCACCCTGATTTAGGCGGCTGCTTTGGCAAAAACTGTAAAGTTAAAGGCGGATACAATTTTCTTGATGCAAATACAGACCCAATTGATAGTAACGGCCATGGTACCCATGTAGCAGGCGTTATTGCAGCCAATGGCCAAATGCAAGGTATTGCACCCGATGCGCAGCTACTGGCTTACAAAGTCTGTAATAAAACCTGTCCTGTTAGCGCTATACTGCAAGCGTTAGAGCATGCACTGGACCCAGATGGCAACCCTGCAACCGACGATGCTGCTGATGTGATTAACATGAGCTTAAGTGGCCCAGGTAGTATCGATGACCCAGTCACTATTGCGGTAAACAACATTGTTAAGCAAGGCATCACGGTGGTGGTAGCAGCAGGAAACCTTGGCAAACAAGGTCCACAAACCATTGGCAGTCCAGCAAATGCGCAACTTGCGATTACGGTAGGCTCACATGGGCCATCGACAAATGCAAGCTATGATATTTCTAGTTTTAGCTCACAAGGTCCCGTGGTTTCCTCAGACTTTCAAAAACCCGACCTCGTCGCTCAGGGTGACCTGATAAATTCACTTGCAGTAAAAACGGGTCGCATACGCATGTCTGGTACATCAATGGCGGCACCACATGTTGCAGGCTTAGTTGCTTTATTAAAAGAGCAGTACCCCACAATGCAACCCGCACAACTTAAGTCATTAGTGGTTAATAGTGCACGCTCTATTTACTCTCCATTTACTTTAGAAGGTAATGGCCGATTAGACATATCAAGTGCCCTCAAAAGTAAATTGGTAGCGTCCAAGTCACAGATTATGCTTGGTAAATTAGATAGAAATTTAGAACAATGGCAACAATCACAAACAATTACAATTACCAATATATCAAAACAACCAGTTACTTTAGCGCCAAAGATTGAACATGACAAGGCAAGTGATGATGTGAGTGTGTATGTTGAAGGGTCGTCCTCGGTAACTATTGCACCAGGCAAGGCTCATACATTTAGCATAAAAGCCGAGTTAAACAACTCATTGACATATGCGAATAACTTCTTACATCAATTTTCTTTAGTACTTAGCGATGACTTTCATGTTCCTATTTTAGTACTGGATGCTATTCAATATAGCGTTAATTCAAATGACCAAATTAAAGAAAGTTGGCTTTATGAGCATGATGGTAATGGCTCTTACACCCATAAATACGCATATCAAACTGAGTATCTGTTAAGACCGGGTATCTATACTCTACACGCTTGGTACGACTTAGCAGACAAGCACGCTATTATTGTGAAAACGCTAAAAATTTCACAACAAGATGAATTGCTGCTCTTAGTATCAGATGCGGTACATAAAGTTCAAGTGAATGAATGGCTTGATCATCAAGGTCAAGCCAGAAATTTAGAAGATTTAGAGGGCTTTGGGGTATTTTTTGAGGTTGTGAACTATCAGCAAATGCGCCGCTGGACAAAGTTTTTCAAGCAATCTCTTAATGACGCTTTTGTGAAAAAGCCCGTGTTTGTTTCCAATGTTCCTGAGGAAGATACATTTAGCTACGCCATGATGTTTGGCGATAAGCAAAGCACAAACGATGACTATCATTTATATGCCTGGTCAAATAGCATAAAAGGCTTAAATAAGCCTCAGTTAATATCTCTTAACGGCGAACAAAGCAACACCGTGTTTAACATTTTTGCAAAAGAGCAAAAAGCACACAATTGGTATTTGTATAACCACATCAACTTTACTCACAATACCCAGGTGTTTGATACCAATGTATCTGGCTTTGAAACCTCAGGCCGCGCCTATGACTCTTTAACTATGAATAAAGCCGCGAGCTTTAACAGTGATTTTACCGTAAATATTCATGGTAATAGCGCACAAAGTCAGCATGCCAGTTATTATAAATTTGAAGTACATGAGCAATCATCCGCCAATCGGTATATCGCAACAACCCCATTCCACTTTGCTAACAAGGGTATTGCGCGCCAAGGTGAAAATAACCTTAGTCAAAATATAGATATCAATTGGCAAGGTGTTTTTGCAGACAGCGCTCAAGTTGGCTTCAACACCGACTTAAGGTTTTATGATGAACTCACAGATAACAATGGCATCCTTTTTACACACTATATTAATGACTCAATACTCGTTTGTGACAACATAATTATCGCAAAACGCAACAAGAACCTGTCTTTTATAGACAACCGTATACTTGGTTTTACAACAGCCAAAAATAAAGCGAAAAACTGCGAGACGACTCAATTTATTACCCTTGCTGATAACTATCTAGCTGGCGTAAGTGCCCCTGTCGTAACAACGCAGCATCAGCTCAATTCTCAGGCAAACGGTATCCAGTTTCATATCGAACATATTGACTACCAAGTCCAAGAAGCCAATGAACATAAAGATAGCGTTGAATTAACCTATATTGTTAAGAACATTGCATCATCACTCGGAAACATCGTCGTCACAGCAGAGCTATCTCAAAACGCTTCTTGGCAACCTCTACAAACAGAACAAGTAGTCATCAGCAGCAATGAATTAGATCAAACGATAAAAATGCAGATTAAATTACCGCCTACAGATACCGTATCGCTTTCTAGTTTACGGATAAAGTTTGCAGATAACCTCTTAAGGAAATCAATTTTGCTCAGTGATGCAGTCGTATCCGGTGGTACTTTAAATGAGTTGTTAGTCTTGGATTCTGACCACGACGGAATTAACGATGCACAAGACAGAGACAGTGATAATGATGGTATGAGTAATGGCTATGAATACATCAATGGATTGAACCCTTATGACGCACATGATGCAGAAACAGATAGTAATAATAATGGCGTGAATAATGTTGATGAATTTCGAGCTGGAAGTTGGAGTCTTTTTAGATATAGCACTTTAGACAGTGATGGTGATGGCTTTGTAGATTTAAGAGATGAATTCCCAAACAATGCTTTAGAATGGTACGACTTTGATCACGATGGTGTCGGAGACAATAGCGATACCGATGACGATAACGATGGATATTTAGATACCCACGATGACTTCCCTTTTGATGCCACTGAATGGTTAGATACCGACTCTGATAGCCTTGGTAATAATATCGATGTTGATGATGACAATGATGGTTACCTTGATGTAGACGATGTATTCCCTCTTAATGCAAATGAGTGGCTTGATAATGATTTAGATAGAATTGGCGATAATTCAGATCTTGATGATGACAACGATGGCTATCTTGATGTAGACGATGTATTCCCTCTTAATGCAAATGAGTGGCTTGATAGTGATTTAGATGGAATTGGCGATAATTCAGATCTTGATGATGACAACGATGGCTATCTTGATGTAGACGATGTATTTCCTTTTAACGCAACAGAATGGTTCGATACTGACAAAGATGGATTAGGCAACAATACAGACACAGATGATGATAACGATAGTCATTTAGACCACCTTGATTCGTTCCCATTGGATAGTAATGAATGGCTAGACACTGACTCCGATGGCATTGGTAACAATCAAGACAACGATGATGATAATGATGGATACTTAGATGATAACGATGATTTTCCATTAGACCCTACTCGATGGTCGCAAAAAGTGAACATTAGTAAGGCTAAAATAGATGACGGCAGCATTTCAGAATCGAAAACATCAAGTGGTGGCAGTTTATATTTCTTACAACTTGTACTTGCATACTTGTTTATCTTGAGACGATTTAAAAAAGCTGCATGAGCAGTTACATAATAAATTGAGCTATAGCGTGTAGCCTCGATAACAAAAAGCTTCTAAATCATACAAAAGTTTTGCTGTCGGGTAGCTGTATTTAAGGCCTTGCTTATTCTAGGGGCTTATATGGACATGAAAGTATACCAGTTGCATTAAAAACGACCGGATATTGCGACATGTCGGAAAAAACACAATGCTTGGTGTATATATACAGTCTTACAATAGTCGTTAAATAACGAATTCCGTTTTACCCAAAACCCATCACTATGTGATAATGTGCTTATACTAAAATGCTGTGAATATGGCTTAATCTTTGTCGCTTTTCGCCTGTACACTCATTGATTTTTTATATACACAACTATACACACTAAGCTATAAGAGCCAGTTATTTAGTAATTTATCTATAGCCATAAAAAAAGATAGCAGAGCATTGATTTTTATATGAATAAAACCCAGCAAAATACAAAAAACTATAACAATATTACCACAACTATCTTTTGGCACGATTATGAAACTTGGGGGGCTTCACCACAAAAAGACCGTCCAAGCCAGTTCGCAGGTATTCGTACAGACTTAGACTTAAACATTATTGGCGAGCCGCTGATTGAATACTGTAAACCCGCACCAGACTATTTACCTCACCCTGAAGCGTGTTTGATCACCGGGATCACCCCACAGCATGCACAAAAACATGGGTTAATTGAAGCTGAGTTTTTGGCCAAAATCCATGCAGAGTTTAGTCATCCAGATACCTGTGTAGCGGGCTACAACAGTATTCGCTTTGACGACGAAGTAACCCGTTATAGTTTTTATCGAAACTTTTATGACCCATACGAGCGCGAGTGGAAGAACGGTAACAGCCGCTGGGATATAATCGATTTAGTACGAGCCTGTTATGCGCTTCGCCCAGAAGGTATTGAATGGCCGTTAAAAGAAGATGGCACCCCAAGCTTTAGACTGGAACATTTAACAGTGGCTAATGGTATTGAGCATGGTGCTGCACACGATGCGCTCAGTGATGTAACTGCAACTATTGCACTGGCTAAGTTGATTAAAGAAAAGCAACCTAAATTATTTCAATTCTTTTTCGGCTTGCGGCACAAAAAAGCACTATTAGAGATGGTGGATGTTTATAATATGCAGCCATTAGTCCACACATCGTCACGCATTCCTGCTACTCAAGGTTGTACAACCTGGATTGCGCCTATGAGCTTTCATCCTGTTAATAAAAATGCCGTTGTATGTTTTAATTTAACGCATAACCCACAAGTACTGCTAGATTTATCGGTTGAGCAATTGCGGGAACGATTATATACCAAACACAGTGATTTAGCCGAAGGTGAATTGCCAGCAGGGTTAAAACTGGTACATGTAAACAAGTGCCCTATTTTAGCCCCCGCCAAAACCTTGCTACCTGAAAATGCAGCAAGACTAGGTATAGATAGATCACAATGTTTAGAGCACCTCAAAGTACTTAAAGCACACCCAGAATTACGCGATAAAGTAGCGCAAGTATTTAATGAGCAAGGTAACTTTGCCGAAAACACTAACCCTGACTATCAACTATACAACGGTTTTACCAGTAAAGCCGATAAAGCTAAGTTCGCCATTATTCGCGATGCGCAACCCCAAGCACTTAGCACACTAAATCTAACTTTTGACGATGCTAAGTTTACGACTATGCTATTTCGTTATCGAGCTCGCAATTGGCCGGGAACACTCAATCCTCAAGAGCTAGATAGCTGGCGAAAATATTGTCAAAACAAGCTAATGCATGGTGAGGATAACCCATCAATTAGCGCTGAGGATTTTATGCTAACACTCGAGAACTTAGTACATGAAAATGATGGAAACGAGAAAAATCTAAGTATTTTAAAAGCGCTTTACCATTACGCACAAAGCTTATAGACAACTGTAAACTTAATAAAAAGCGTCTAGACACTCAATGTCGCAGGTTTAAGTGTAATGAAATTCTTAAGCGAGTTAAGAATAACAAACACTTAAACAAGCAACGTTTAGTTATTTTAACAAAGCTGAGTATCTCCTAAGCAATTGACTTTATGCATCAGTTTGGCGTTTTAACTCACGATTTTTTATCATGAATAGCATCAAGCCTCGCCAATAGACTTGATGTATCAAAGCGCCCACCACCAAGTGCTTGCACATCCGCGTAGTATTGATCGACCATAGCCGTCAATGGTAGCGATGCACCATTATTACGTGCTTCATCAAGAGCAATGCCTAAATCTTTACGCATCCACTCCACTGCAAAGCCAAACTCATACTCTCCAGCTAACATGGTCTTGTAACGATTTTCCATTTGCCAAGAACCTGCCGCGCCTTTAGAAATAGTCTCAATCACTTTTTCACCGTCTAAGCCAGCTTGTTTAGCAAAATGAAGCCCTTCAGCTAAGCCTTGTACTACACCCGCAATACAAATTTGATTCACCATTTTACAAGTTTGCCCGCTACCTACTTTACCTAATAATTGAGAAAATTTGCTGTAAGCCGACATAACAGGTTCTACAATATCAAACACGGCTTGCTCGCCACCTACCATGACAGTTAATACGCCATTTTCTGCACCTGCTTGGCCACCTGACACGGGTGCATCTAAAAACGTTACATTTTTTTCACTCGCTTTTTGTGCTACCTCAACTGCCACTTTTGCAGACGTTGTCGTATGGTCGACCAGTATTGCCCCCTCGGCCATGCCCTCTAACACCCCAGAATTACCATATACAACAGAACGTAAATCATCGTCATTACCAACACACATAAACACTATATCGGCGTTGTTCGATGCTAATGCAGGGGTTTTAGCCCACTGTCCTTTATGTTTTTCAGCCCAAGCTTGGGCTTTAGTATCAGTGCGGTTGTATACCGTTACTTGGTGACCTGCATTGGCTAAGTGGCCAGCCATGGGGAAGCCCATCACACCTAATCCAATGAACGCAATTCTCATTGACATAATTCTGTCCTATTTCGTTGTTATGGTATCGATAATGGAGTTTTTATACCTAACTCATACAGGTATAGCAAATGAAAAACACGAATGAATTATGAAATATCTTAACAGTAGATTTAGCGGGCAAGGAGTCTAAGCTTTGGAAACAATACATCGCTACAGTGTCAAACTAATTAATGGCGAAACGCTCGCACTGAAGCAAATGCAGGGGAAAACCTTGCTGATCGTCAATATCGCCAGCAAGTGTAGTTTTGCTGCACAACTGAGTGCTTTAGAAAAACTATATCGACAGTACAGAAACTACGGATTTGAAATTTTGGCCTTCCCATGCAATCAGTTTGGCCGAAATGAACCGCTAGAAGGCGCTATGTTAAATGAATTTTACAAAAGTCATTTTGGCTTAAGCTTTATGGTATGTGATAAAGTACAAGTGAACGGCCCTGATGCACATCCTCTATTTAATTATTTGAAATCAAATACTAGGGGAATTGCCCAGAACCGTGCAATTAAATGGAACTTTACCAAGTTTTTAGTAAACTCACAGGGAGAGCTGGTTTCTCGGTATGCACCAAGGACAAAACCAGATACTTTAAAACCGGTCATTGAGAGCCAAATAAATGATGAAAGTAGCCCTATTCAGTTCGCAAAATTATGAAAAGCCTTTTTTTTCAGAGGCATTAAAAGATCATCCTCAAATAGAGTTGAGCTACTTCAGTGAGTCACTGAACGAGCAAACTACTGCGCTATGCCAAGGTTTTGATGCAGTCTGTGCTTTTGTAAATGATACTTTAAATAAAACTGTACTAACAGAACTAGCTGAGTCAGGTATTCAGACGCTCGCATTACGCTGCGCAGGCTTTAATAATGTTGATATTAAAACAGCTCAAGCACTGGGCATTAAAGTTGTTAGAGTACCAGCTTACAGCCCCGAAGCGGTTGCTGAGCACTGTATTGCATTAATGCTAACACTAAGTCGTAAAACACATAAAGCGTACAATCGAGTTCGAGAAGATAACTTTGATTTAAATGGTTTACTAGGCTTTAACCTGCACAACAAAACAATTGGGGTAATAGGAGCAGGAAAGATAGGTCAAGCGTTAATTGCTATTTTGAATGGTTTTGGAGCCAATATACTCGTTTACGATCCAAATATTGGTGAAGGCTCATACACTTTATCCTCTTTGGATATGCTGCTAGAACAAAGTGATATCATCAGTTTGAACTGCCCGTTAAGTGAAGCAACTCACCATATGATAAATGATAATGCATTTAATAAAATGAAACCCGGTGTTATGCTGATTAACACTAGCCGTGGCGCGCTCATAGATACAAAAGCTTGTATTCGTGCCTTAAAAAACAGTACATTAGGTTATTTAGGGCTCGATGTATATGAACAAGAATCAGAGCTATTCTTTAAAAACCGTAGTGACGAAATTATTCAAGATGACGTATTTTCTCGTCTTGTGAGCTTTCCCAATGTATTAATCACAGGCCACCAAGGTTTTTTTACTCAAGAAGCACTAGAGCAGATTGCTAATGTAACACTGTTTAATTTACAAGAGGCATTGGATAGGCGTTCAGAGCTTACTAACCAAGTTAGGTAATCCATCTGGTGATGCAATTGGTATAAACAATTGCATCACTCGCAAAAGGCTAGCCAAGTAACAATGCCCCAACACCAACAAAAGCCAAAACTCCACCACCTACCATGTTTGCAGTTATAGGTTCATTTTTAATAAGGCCAAGTGTCATAACCATCAAAGGGGCCGTAGCAAAAACGGTTTGAGCAATTGCAGGGTCGGTGTGCTTAACCGATAAAAGCTGCAACCATAAGCCAATGAACGTCCCAAAAAATACCGCTATAAATAACCAAGTCTTCCCTTCGACATTATGCAATCTAATGGACTGTTTAAGATTATGCTCTTTCAAACAAGCAACAATAATAGCGACACAAAAAGTACCACTGAATAGACGAATTAACGCAGCCCATAGACTACTTGTTTGTTCAATGTTCATCGCACCCTTAGACATTACCATACCAGTAGCTTGGCAAAAAGCAGCTAACAAGGCAAATAATACGCCCTTATAATAAATACCGCGTTCAATTTGGGGTAGAATGTGCTTAGGTTTAAGCGCTATCAAAACACCTATTATTGTAAGTAAAATACCAAACCATGCCTGTAAAGATAAATAACTTCCCAATATTACAATATTCAGTATACCAGCAATAACCGGGGCAAATGACTCGACAATTAACGTTCTTGCTGGCCCAATATTTCTTAGGGCAGCAAAGTAAGCGCTGTCTCCAATCGCTATACCAATAATGCCGCTGGCAATTAACCAATACCAACTTTCCTTAAATTCAGGTATTTGCCAATCCTGAGTAATGATAACAGCAATAAGCATCATCAACCCTGCTAGAACCCCCTTACTAACATTAAGTTGCAAGGGCGATAAACTATGACTGAAGCGCTTGTACAGTAATGTTGAACTTGCCCACACTAGAGCAGCAAATAACGCTGCTACTTCACCAATTCCTAGATGCATAAAAGACGCTTTTAATTTTTTGAGCAATTATGCAGTGCTGATTTTTAAATGCAAATAACTGTGGATGAGATAATAAAATTTTCATCATCCGATTCTTACCTGAAAATATACTCAGCAAAAATATTCACTAAAGTTATTTAAATTTTTCAAACTTGACTAAATTTAATAAGATACAAGATCATTGGAAATAATTTTGCTGTCGTTATCAAAAATAGCTTTAATATATATTTTAACATATATAACAAAAGGTTATGCACATCAAAGCTGTTCTCAAACTGTTCAGCTCGGATTGGTTGCTGATTGGCCTCCTCTGACTTATTTTTACCAAGGCAAAGCACATGGCTTAGATATTGAAATTGCAAAAATTATATTCGACTCGATTGATATTTGTGTTAAATATGTTCGCTTACCATCAAGTGCACGTGCCTTAGAGCAAATAGAAAATGGAGATATTGATGTAGCTGTAATGGTTAGCTATACAGAGCAAAGGGCACAATTTGGCTATTTTTCAAAACCATATAGATATGAAAAAATGAGACTTTTCAGTTATTTAGACGCTTACCCAATTAAGAGTTTATCTGAGCTATTAGACAAACAAAAGATAATTGGCCTCAGTATCGGTTCATTTTATGGCAAAGAGATCGCTAAACTAAGCACGCTGCCAAAATACCAAAATCAATTTGTAAAAATTTCAAGTTCAGACCGCAGAGCAGACATGCTCCTGAAAAAACGCGTCGACTTTATTGTAGATGACATTATTTCTGGCCTTTATATTAAAAGAACTAAGGGCTATAAAGACATCAAGCCATGGCCATATATAGTTCATGACAACCAAGTACATTTTATAATTAAAAAGAGTCCTACTAATAAAGATTTGTTAAAACAAGTTAATTGGGCAATTACCCAATTACAACCAACAATTGATGAACTAGTTCAAAGCTATATTCAATATTAGCTTTACGACTGCAAAAAATTTCATGCTAACGGTGGCGCTCTATGGCCAGCAGAATATAAGCAAAAGTATCTTAATTTAATCACGCAAAACAATCAAAGTCACTCCTACCATGCTATCGCTCTTGCAAAATAACAACCGGAAATAAAACCATTTATTAAAACATTAATCATTTTAGCCAGCTAAATGGCTCATGTTGAATAACTATATACCGAAGTTTTTGCCCGATTATTAAGCCATTTTTCAGTTGCAATATCTGGTCATTTATTTAATGCAATAAGTATAATAAATTAAAAGCCCATAATGAAAAATGCCAGTCATATAGACTGGCATTTAGTATTTGCTTTGAAGTTAAGCGGTTATTACCAACCTGCTTTTTCTTTTAGTGCAACACCTATATCTGCAAGAGAACGCACAGTTTTAACACCTGCGGCTTCAAGAGCTGCAAACTTCTCGTCTGCTGTACCTTTACCACCTGCGATAATCGCACCTGCGTGCCCCATACGCTTACCTTCTGGTGCAGTTACACCAGCAATGTAAGAAACGACAGGCTTTGTCACGTTCGCTTTGATGTACTCAGCTGCTTCTTCTTCCGCAGTACCACCAATTTCACCAATCATCACGATTGCTTCTGTTTGAGGGTCGTTTTGGAACATTTCTAGTACGTCAATAAAGTTAGTACCAGGAATTGGGTCACCACCGATACCAACACATGAAGACTGACCGAAACCTGCATCTGTAGTTTGCTTAACCGCTTCATACGTTAACGTACCAGAGCGAGAAACAATGCCTACTTTACCAGGTTTATGGATATGGCCAGGCATGATACCAATTTTGGTTTCACCCGGAGTGATAACACCAGGGCAGTTAGGACCAATCATGCGCACACCCGTTTGATCAAGCTTAACTTTAACGTCAACCATATCAAGCGTTGGAATGCCTTCAGTGATACAAACGATAAGCTCGATGCCAGCATCGATTGCTTCTAAAATTGCATCTTTACAAAAAGCTGCTGGTACATAGATAACCGATGCCGTTGCGCCTGTTTCTTCTACCGCATCACGTACTGTGTTAAATACAGGAAGACCTAAGTGAGTTTGACCGCCTTTACCAGGAGACACACCACCAACCATCTGCGTACCATACTGGATAGCTTGCTCAGAGTGGAAAGTACCTTGACCGCCAGTGAAACCCTGACAAATTACTTTAGTCTCTTTATTAATTAATACAGACATTATTTGCCCTCCGCAGCAGCAACAACTTTCTGTGCAGCATCTGTTAGTGATTCTGCAGCGATAATGTCAAGGTCTGAGTTAGCTAAAACTTCACGACCTAGTTCAGCATTAGTACCTTCTAAGCGTACTACTACTGGCACTTGAACGCCAACTTCTTTAACTGCACCGATAATACCTTCTGCAATCATGTCACAACGTACAATACCACCGAAGATGTTAACTAGCACTGCTTTAACATTGTCATCAGATAGGATAATCTTGAATGCTTCAGCTACACGCTCTTTTGTTGCGCCGCCACCAACATCTAAGAAGTTAGCTGGCTTGCCGCCATGTAGGTTTACGATATCCATAGTACCCATCGCTAGGCCTGCACCGTTAACCATACAACCTACGTTACCATCTAGTGCAACGTAGTTAAGCTCGAAGCTTGCTGCGTGGGCTTCACGCGCATCTTCTTGTGATGGATCGTGAAACTCACGGATCTTAGGCTGACGGAATAATGCATTACCGTCTACACCGATTTTACCATCAAGACAGTGAAGGTTACCTTCATCAGTGATTACTAGTGGATTGATCTCTAGTAATGCGAAATCATGGTTGTTAAACATATTTGCAAGACCCATGAAGATCTTAACAAATTGTTTAATTTGTACTGGGTTTAGACCTAGCTTGAAGCCTAGCTCACGACCTTGGTAAGCCTGTGGGCCAACTAGAGGATCAATTTCAGCTTTATGGATTAGCTCTGGTGTTTCTTCTGCAACGGTTTCAATTTCAACACCGCCTTCAGTAGACGCCATGAACACAACTTTACGTGTTGCACGGTCTACAACAGCACCTAGGTATAATTCGTTCGCGATATCTGTGCAGCTTTCTACTAAAATTTTAGCGACTGGCTGACCTTTTTCGTCCGTTTGGTAAGTTACTAAGTTTTTACCTAACCAGTTTTCAGCAAATGCGCGAATTTCTTCTTTGCTATCAGCAAGCTTAACACCACCTGCTTTACCACGGCCACCGGCGTGTACTTGACATTTAACTACCCATTTGTCGCCGCCAATTTTAGCAGCTGCTTCTACCGCTTCCTGAGGTGTATCACAAGCGAACCCCTCAGATACTGGCAAACCATAGTCGGCAAATAGTTGTTTTGCCTGATACTCATGCAAATTCATGATGCTTTATCCAATTTCTTATACTAAAAAAGCTGAATATTTATGCAAATAATCAGCTATCCCAAATTGCGCTCCTAGTATAGATCCCAAGGCTTACGATGAAAACCCTAGTTAGACCAAAGGCGCAAAAAAAAAGCTGTATGAACAAACATACAGCTTAATATCTAATCAATTACGATTAAACGTCTAGTAATAAACGTGTCGGGTCTTCTAATAAGTCTTTAATCGTAACTAAGAAACCTACAGATTCCTTACCATCAATTTGACGGTGGTCATAGCTTAGTGCCAAATACATCATAGGCAAGATTTCTACTTTGCCATTTACCGCCATTGGACGTTCTTGAATTTTGTGCATGCCCAAGATTGAAGACTGAGGCAAATTAATGATAGGTGTTGATAGTAACGAACCAAACACACCACCGTTAGTAATAGTAAAGTTACCACCAGTCATATCTTCAACAGTTAACTTACCATCGCGACCTTTAAGCGCGAGCTCGCGGATGCTTTTTTCAATTTCAGCAACAGATAATTTGTCACAATCACGCAATACAGGTGTTACTAGACCGCGTGGTGTTGACACTGCAATACTAATATCAAAATAGTTGTGATAAACGATATCATCACCATCAATTGATGCGTTTACATCAGGGAAACGCTTAAGTGCTTCCGTTACTGCTTTCACATAAAAAGACATAAAGCCTAGGCGAATACCATGGCGTTTTTCAAACACTTCTTGATATTGCTTACGAAGATCCATGATTGGTTTCATGTTCACTTCGTTGAACGTTGTTAACATTGCTGTTGAGTTTTTAGCTTCAAGTAGACGGTTGGCAATCGTCTTACGAAGACGCGTCATTGGTACACGCTTTTGTGTACGCTCACCCAAAGGTGCAGCAGGTGTAGAAGACGCTGCTGCTGCCGGCTTAGCAGCCGGAGCTTTTAAGAATGTATCAACATCTTCTTTGGTAATACGACCGCCCTTACCTGTACCTTTAATCTTAGACGCATCTAGGCCTTTTTCTGCAATTAGACGACGTACAGATGGCGTCAATACATCTGAGCTCTCATCTGAAGACGCTTGCGGTGCTGCGTCAACTTTGGCTTCTGATGATGCAGCTGGTGCACCACCTGCTGTGATTTTACCAATCACTTGCTCACCTAATACCGTGTCGCCTTCTGCGTGCACGTGTTCACCCATTACACCGTCTTCTGGTGCAACAACCTCTAAAACAACTTTATCAGTTTCAATATCAACTAGGTTTTGGTCACGGCTTACTGCTTCACCTGGTTGCACATGCCAAGTTGCGATTGTAGCATCCGCTACTGACTCTGGAAGTACAGGTACTTTAATGTCCACTTCTTTACCTTCTGCTGCTGGCGCCGATGAAGACGCTGCTGGTTGATCATTTGACTGAGCTGGTGCGCTAGCTTGCTCACCCGCGCCTAGAATTGCAATAACTTGTTCACCTAAAACCGTTGCACCATCTGCTTGTGTAATTTCAGTGATCACGCCATCTTCAGGCGCAACTACTTCAAGCACAACTTTGTCTGTTTCAATATCAACTAGGTTTTGGTCACGAGTTACTGTATCACCAACGCTAACGTGCCAAGTTGCTACTGTAGCATCTGCAACTGACTCAGGAAGAACAGGAACCTTAATTTCGGTTGTCATCTCTTATCCCTTACTTTTTAATTGTTAATGCGTCAGCAACTAACGCGTTTTGTTCTTTAGTATGTGTTGACATATAGCCACACGCAGGTGCTGCCGAGGCTTTACGGCCAGCATAAGTTAGGTTCGCGCCCGCTGGAATTGCATCCCAGAAATGGTGCTGCGAACAATACCAAGCACCTTGGTTTTGTGGTTCTTCTTGACACCATACAAAATCTTTTACGTGCTGGTAACGAGCCATAATTTCGTCCATTTCCTGATGCGGGAACGGATATAATTGCTCCACACGCACAATAGCGACATTATTTAACTCAAGTTTTCGACGTTCTTGCAATAACTCGTAATATACTTTACCGCTACAGAACACCACTCGTTCAACGTTAGCCGGATCGAGATCATCTACTTCATCAATCATATTGTGGAATGTGCCTTGTGCTAGCTCTTCAATGGATGAAACAGCTAACGGGTGGCGAAGTAATGATTTTGGCGTCATAACAATTAGTGGACGACGCAACGGACGAACCGACTGACGACGCAACATAGCATAAACCTGTGCAGGTGTTGAAGGCACACACACTTGCATATTGTGATCAGCACACAACTGTAAGTAACGCTCTAAACGAGCAGAGCTATGCTCTGGACCTTGACCTTCATAGCCATGAGGTAACAACATAGTCAGGCCACATAAACGACCCCACTTTTGCTCACCTGAGCTTAAAAATTGGTCAAATACAACCTGAGCACCGTTAGCAAAGTCTCCAAATTGAGCTTCCCAAAGTACTAAAGAAGTCGGCTCTGCCGTTGCATAACCATATTCAAATGCTAGTACAGCTTCTTCAGATAATACTGAATCGTATACTTCAAATGCACCTTGCTCTTGGCCAATATCCTGCAATGGTAGATAGGTAGAGCCATCTGCCTGATTATGCACAACTGCATGGCGGTGGAAAAAAGTACCTCGGCCAGAATCTTGACCGGTCATACGAATATCAACACCTTCGTCCACCAAAGTCGCATAGGCTAATGTTTCTGCCATCCCCCAGTCAAGTTGCTTGTCACCTTTTGCCATTGCTTTACGGTCATCGTATATTTTCTTAACACGAGATTGCGCTTTATGCGACTCTGGATAGGTTGACACTTTATCCGCTAAGTCTTTTAATTTTTCAACTGACAGTTTTGGATCGTATTCAACATCCCAATCGTGACCCACAAACTTAGACCAATCTGAGGAATGCTTAGTATCTGATTTTATTTCTTCTACTACACATTCGCCATTATCTAAGCCATTACGGTAATCGTTAGCCAGTTTTTTAGCATCATCCGCTGAAATAACACCTTCAGACACTAACTGATCAGTATAAAGCTGACGTGGTACTGGGTGTTTTTTAATTTTCTGATACATCAACGGCTGCGTTGCGTTTGGTTCATCAGCTTCGTTGTGACCGTGTCGACGGTAACAAACTAAATCAATTACCACATCGCGACGGAACTGATTACGAAAATCAAGTGCAAGCTGAGTTACAAAAGCAACTGCTTCTGGGTCATCTGAATTGACATGGAAAATAGGTGCCTGAACCATCTTAGCAATATCAGTACAGTAGTCTGTAGAACGTACATCTTCTTGTTTAGAAGTCGTAAAGCCCACTTGGTTATTGACGACAATTCGAATTGTACCGCCAACACCAAATGCACGTGTTTGTGATAAGTTGAAGGTTTCTTGAACAACACCTTGGCCTGCAATTGCAGAATCGCCATGAATCGTAATTGGCAGTGCTTTTGACCCCGTTTTACATCCTAAACGGTCTAAACGCGCCCGTACTGAACCCATGACTACTGGGTTAACAATTTCTAAGTGGGACGGATTAAACGCTAACGCCATATGGACGTCACCACCTTGCGTGGCAAAATCAGATGAGAAGCCCATGTGATATTTAACATCACCAGAGCCAGCTGATTCGCCATATTTACCAGCAAACTCGTCAAATAGCTCCTGCGGGTTTTTACCCAACACATTGACTAGTACGTTTAAGCGACCACGGTGCGCCATACCAATGACAGCTTCTTCTTGACCACTTTCACCAGCTCGGTGAATTAGCTCTTTAAGCATCGGTACTAATGCATCGCCACCTTCAAGAGAGAATCTCTTGGCACCAGGGAATTTTGCACCTAAATACTTTTCTAAACCATCTACTGCTGTGAGGCCTTTCAGAATGCGTAGTTTTGTTTCTTTGCTAAATTGAGGCTTGGAGAAGGTTGATTCTAAGCGTTGCTGTAACCAACGTTTTTCTTCAGTAGAAGTGATGTGCATATATTCCGCGCCAACAGAACCACCATAAGTGGTTTTTAACGCTGAGTATAAGTCTTTTAGCTTCATTGTCTCTTTGCCACCTGCGAAAGAGCCAACGTTATATTCTTTTTCTAAATCCGCATCGGTTAGGTCGTGATAATCAAGCTCTAAATCTCGAACTCGTTCACGTTTCCAAAGACCAAGTGGGTCTAAGTTGGCATTTTGGTGGCCTCTAAACCTAAATGCGTTTATCAGTTGCAGTACTTTGACCTGCTTCGCGTCAGACGAGCTATCCGCTGCAACCACTACTTCTCTATGTTTGTTTTTCGCAAGGTCAGCAAACTGCTCCCTTACTTGCGAATGTTTAACATCAACATCCACTCCATCAACTTTAGGTAGTTGATCAAACACTTCCCGCCATTCTTCTGGCACTGAAGTCGCATCATCAAGATACGCTTCATACAGCTCTTCTACATAAGCTACGTTTCCGCCGTACAAATGCGAAGATTCTAGCCATGCCTTCATCACACCTTCGTGCATTTATTAGCCCTTTTCTCTAGCGCAGAAATTTAATTAACAAGATGGCATGCGCCGCATGCCATCTAAGGATTTAAATATGTATTAAACCGAACGATTTAACAACATAGATTTAATCTGACCAATGGCTTTAGTTGGATTCAAGCCTTTTGGACATACGCTAACACAGTTCATTATACCGTGACAGCGGAATACGCTGAACGCATCATCAAGATCTGCCAGGCGTTCTTCAGTTGCTGTATCACGAGTATCAGCTAAGAAGCGATACGCATGCAAAAGGCCAGCTGGACCGATGAACTTATCTGGATTCCACCAAAACGATGGACAAGACGTTGAACAACACGCACATAAAATACACTCATATAACCCATCTAGCTCTTCACGCTCTTCGATTGTTTGAAGACGCTCTTCACCACCAGTTGGCTTATCATTAATTAAGAAAGGTTTCACCTTTTCATATTGAGTGTAGAACTGACTCATATCAATTACCAAGTCACGCACTACCGGTAAACCGGGTAGTGGACGCAAAATAATTTTACCTTTGCCATTTTTTTGCAATGCAGAAAGAGGGGTAATACATGCAAGGCCGTTTTTGCCATTCATGTTTACTCCGTCAGACCCACATACGCCCTCACGACAAGAGCGGCGAAAAGATAGGGTTGGATCTTGCTCTTTTAAGAGTAAAAGTGCGTCCAACACCATCATGTCACGACCTTCTTCTACTTCTAGCGTGTAATCCTGCATGTGTGGTGCATTATCCACATCAGGATTGTAACGATAAACAGAAAATTCTAAAGTTGCCATCGCTGTGCTCCTAGTAAGTACGTGCTTTAGGTGGGAATGCTTCACGAGTCTTAGGCGCGTAGTTTACTTCACGCTTACTCATACTTTCCGTCACAGGGTTATAAACCGTATGACATAGCCAGTTTTCATCATCACGTTCAGGGTAATCAAAGCGAGAGTGAGCACCACGGCTTTCTTGACGGAAGTTTGCTGCAACCGCTGTTGAATAGGCTGTTTCCATCAAATTATCAAGCTCTAAGCATTCAATACGCTGTGTATTAAATTCTGTTGACTTATCATCAAGACGCGCGTGCTGAAGCCGCTCGCGAATTTCTTTAAGTTGCTGTAGACCCTCAGACATTGAGTCTCCTTCTCGGAATACCGAGAAGTTAAGCTGCATGCATTGTTGTAAATCTTTTTTGATTTGAACCGGATCTTCGCCTTGACCTTTACTTGAATTTTCCCAGCGATTAAAGCGAGCAAACGCTGCATCAATATCATCGCTTGTTGCTTGCTTTGACACTTCTGCTTGAGCAAGGTACTGACCCAAGAAGTTACCAGCTGCACGACCGAATACAACTAAGTCTAGCAATGAGTTACCACCAAGACGGTTGGCACCGTGTACAGATACACATGCAATCTCACCTACGGCAAATAGGCCTTCAACTAACTTATTATTACCGTTTTCGTCTACACTCAATACCTGACCATTAACGTTAGTTGGTACACCACCCATCATGTAGTGGCACGTTGGTATCACAGGAATTGGCTCTTTGGCTGGGTCAACGTGTGCGAATGTCTTCGACAAATCACATACGCCTGGCAGACGAAGGTTAAGTGTTTCTTCACCCAAATGATCAAGCTTAAGCTTAAGGTGAGGACCCCAAGGACCATCACAACCACGCCCTTCACGAATTTCTGTCATCATTGAACGAGCAACAACATCGCGTGAAGCTAAGTCTTTAGCATTTGGTGCATAACGCTCCATGAAACGCTCACCGTCTTTGTTCAACAGATAGCCACCTTCGCCACGACAACCTTCAGTTACTAGCGTACCAGCCCCTGCAATACCCGTAGGGTGGAACTGCCACATTTCCATGTCTTGCATTGCGATGCCAGCACGTGTTGCCATACCTACACCATCACCGGTGTTGATATGAGCATTGGTCGTAGAAGCAAAGATACGCCCTGCACCACCCGTTGCTAATACAACAGCTTTAGACTTGAAGAAAGTAACTTCACCTGATTCAATATCAATCGCAGTACAGCCAACAACATCACCGTTGTCGTTTTTAACCAAATCTAATGCATACCATTCAGAAAACACGTTAGTTTTGTTTTTAACGTTCTGTTGGTATAGGCAATGAAGCAATGCATGACCAGTACGGTCTGCAGCCGCAGCAGTACGTGCCGCTTGTTCACCACCAAAGTTTTTCGATTGACCACCGAAAGGACGTTGATAAACACGGCCATTTTCAAAACGAGAAAAAGGTAAACCCATGTTTTCTAATTCGGTAATTGCTTCTGGGCCAGTTTGACACATGTATTCAATTGCGTCTTGGTCACCAATAAAGTCAGACCCTTTAACCGTATCATACATGTGCCATTCCCAATTATCTTCATGAGAATTACCTAACGCAACGGTAATACCACCTTGCGCAGATACAGTATGAGAACGAGTAGGGAAAACTTTTGAAATCAACGCACAAGTTTTACCTGATTCAGAAATCGCAAGCGCTGCACGCATACCAGCACCGCCCGCACCAATTACAACAGCATCAAATTCACGAGTATTGTATTTCACTTAAACACCCCACAGAACAAACAGACCAATTGCTACGTAAGCAAGAGCCATTAGGTTTAATACAAAGCCAAGCACAGAACGCATGGTTGAGCACTTTACGTAGTCTGTTAATACTTGCCAAAGACCGATACGTGTATGCACCATGATGCAAACTAATGTAACGATTGTTGCAGCTTTAACAGCTAAGTTTGAAAATAAACCCTGCCACGCTTCGTATGTAAGTTCTGGTGTTAGAAGTAAATAACCAACAATAAATACTGCATATGCTGCAATTACTAATGCGGTTGTGCGTAGTGAAACGTAATCTTGTACGCCATCACGCTTGAGAGTTGCTTGATTTAAGACCATATCCACACTCCTGCTAAAATTGCTGCTATCACAGAAAGTGAAATTGCAATTATAGCGCTGCTATTGCCCGACTCTAATTCTTCCCAATGACCCATGTCTTGGATCATATGGCGGATACCAACGATTAAGTGGTATGCCAACACACTGACGGTGCCCCACGCAATGAACTTTGCAATAAAGCCAGTGAATAGGCCCCTCACAAATTCAAAACCTTCAGGAGAAGAAAGAGACTCAGACCAAGCCCAAATGACAAAAGTTAAAGCGAAGAACAAGGCTACCCCAGTTACACGGTGCAGAATTGACGCTTTAGCCGTTGCCGGCATAGATATAGTCGTAAGATCTAGATTTACAGGTCTTTGCTTTTTCACAGTTACTTGCCCATCTTGCCCCATAAAGGAGCTCATCTACTTGTTGTTATAAAACCCATTTGCACCCATGTACAAATGGCACACTCTAAATAAACCTGTTTTTCCAAAAAAAAGATCATTTTTCGTAAAAATAGGTTTACCCACAGACGATACGGTATAAAACCTTTTACAGTATATAAGGCCATGCGCGCTTTTACAATTCTTGTTTAGATTGAGACGGTTGCGAATTAGCCAATGGTATAATATTTAATCTTGATAGAATATTTATTATACATATTTGCATAATTCTTAGAAAAATTGACTTTCTACCCTATTTTTACGTTAAAATGATCGGAATTTGCTTAACATTAGTATCACAACATAACAATCAGAATTGTTATTTCATAGGAGATAAATAGATGGCAGATAAGAAAGCCACTGTACATATTGAAGGTCACGATCCAATCGAGCTTCCAATTTACTCAGGCACAGCAGGCCAAGACGTAATAGATGTTCGCACACTAGGCGCTCATGGCCACTTCACTTATGACCCAGGTTTTATGTCTACCGGTTCGTGCGAGTCATCTATCACCTACATTGACGGCGGGAAAGGCGTACTATTACATCGTGGCTACCCAATTGAACAGCTAGCAGACAACTCTAACTACATCGAACTTTGTTATCTTTTACTTAACGGTGAGTTACCGACAGCTGAACAGCATGCTGAATTTGCAGATGAGATCACACGCAACACGATGTTGCATGAAAAAATCGCGGTATTCTTCCAAGGCTTCCGCGTAGATTCACACCCAATGGCAATGCTTTGTGGTGTGGTAGGTGCTTTGTCATCTTTTTACCATGACGACTTGGATATCTCTGATTCTGAACAACGTCACCGCAGTGCGGTTCGCTTAATTGCTAAGTTACCTACCATCGCGGCAATGGCTTACAAATATAACGTTGGTCAGCCATTTGTTTATCCTCGCAATGACTTGAGCTATGCAGAAAACTTCCTTCACATGATGTTTTCGGTCCCAGCTGAAGAATATAAAGTTAACCCCATTCTTGCAAAAGCAATGGACAAAATCTTTATGCTTCATGCAGATCACGAACAAAATGCATCAACATCTACAGTTCGCTTAGCTGGCTCTTCAGGTGCTAATCCTTATGCTTGTATCGCAGCAGGTATCGCATCATTATGGGGCCCAGCACATGGTGGTGCTAACGAAGCATGTTTGAACATGTTAGAAGAAATCGGTTCGCTAGATCGTATCGACGAATACGTAGCTAAAGCAAAAGACAAGAATGACCCATTCCGTCTTATGGGCTTTGGTCACCGTGTTTATAAAAACTTCGATCCTCGCGCAACAGTCATGCGTCAAACGTGCCATGAAGTATTGAAAGAGTTAAACATTAAAGATCCATTGTTAGATGTAGCAATGCGTCTAGAGCAGATCGCACTTGAAGACCCATACTTCATCGAGAAGAAGCTTTACCCTAACGTAGATTTCTACTCAGGTATCATTTTGAAAGCAATTGGTATTCCTACTAGTATGTTTACCGTTATTTTCGCGATGTCACGTACTGTTGGTTGGATCTCTCATTGGGATGAAATGTTATCTCAAGCAGGTCACAAAATTGGTCGTCCTCGTCAGTTGTACACAGGCTACGCAAAACGCGACTATAAAGCCACAACGCAGAGATAAGTTCACTTTAATTTGCTTTAAGGCCGCCTAATGCGGCCTTTTTTATTGGCTTTATCTCAGAATATATTTAAAATCTCCGCTCTTTAAATCTGAGGACTTATGCATGAGCGATATTGCGCAGCTAAGAAATGACTTTGTAACGCTAAACCAGAGCATAGAAGGTAATCCTTTAGTCTATCTAGATTCAGGTGCTACCAGCCAAAAGCCTCAGGTGGTAATAAATGAAATCAATCATTTTTACTCAAAAAACAATGCAAATGTACATAGAGGTTTACACACACTCAGTGAGCGAGTGACATCTCAGTATGAAGGTGTGCGTGAAAAGCTGGCTCAGTTTCTTGGTGTTTTTGCAACAGAATTAGTTTGGACCAGTGGCGCAACGCATAGCATTAACCTTGTTGCATCGGGTTTAACTAATCAATTGCGATACGACGATGTTATTTTGATTACCGCACTGGAGCACCACGCGAATATTGTACCATGGCAACAGCTCGCGCAACGAACAGGTGCCAAACTCAAAGTGATCCCAGTTAATGATCAAGGAATAATTTGCACAAACAACGTATTAGCACAAATACAGAAATGGCAACCGAAAATATTTGCCTGCACACATGCATCAAATACATTAGGTAACATACTCGATGTACAAGTCTTTATCGCACAGGCAAAAAAAATAGGTGCAACAACAATAATTGACGGAGCACAGGCTTTTTTGCACTTACGACCTAACCTTCGCCAGCTAGATTGCGACTTTTATGTGCTCTCGGCACACAAGGCACTTGGCCCAACGGGCCTAGGAATATTATTTGGTAAGTATGAACAATTAAACGCTCTCCCTGTATATCAAACTGGTGGAGAAATGATTGAAACGGTTACCTTTGATCAAACAACGTTTAGACAGGCTCCTGCTAAATTTGAACCGGGAACGCCTAATATATCTGCCGTTTTAGGCTTTGGAGCAGCAATAGATTACCTCAGTAATATCAACTTTTCTGCCATGCATAAATATGAACAAAGTTTGTTCAAATACTTGCTCGAACACTTGTCAGCTATTAAAGGCGTTAAGCTATATGGTGATTTAGACAATAATATTGGTACTATCAGTTTTACTTTTAAGTCAGAGCATCACTATGACTTAGCAATGCTACTTAACAGTTATGGCGTTGCTGTTCGCAGCGGCCACCATTGTACTCAGCCACTCATGCAAGCACTCAATCTCAATGGTACAATTCGAGTTAGCTTGGCGTTTTATAACAACCATACCGATATTGATAGGTTTATCAGTGCCTTAAATAACTGTATTCAATTGATAGAAGGATAGTATTTGTGACATATCAGGAGATCCACGATAAGTTGACCAGCACCTCAAGCTGGCAACAAAGTTATCGTGAAATCATGTTGCTAGGTAAGCAGCTCCCTAACCTACCAAATGCTTTGAAAACAGAGCAAGCACAAGTAAAAGGGTGTGAAAGTAATGTGTGGCTTCATGTTGAATTGGATGAATCACAACAACATATGCTGCTGGTTGGCGACTCTGATACGCGTATCGTTAAAGGCTTATTAGCTATCGTACTTTCTTTATACAATAGTAAAACTCCCACACAAGCTGCCAAAATAGATGCATATCAAGAATTTGAATCACTGGGATTAATAAAGCATCTGAGCCCTTCAAGAGGTAACGGTATCAAAGCCATCGTAGACAGAATTCAAACAATAGCCTTACAGTGGGTTTAACTCTCTTTCAATACATCGACTTCTCTTATCGATGTATTGAATAACCTTTTACCATAAATAACACAGCTCTAAAGGCCTTAACTGACATCACTTAAAAGCTAAATAATATGAAAACGCATGAACAGCTACTATTTTTGACTATTCGATATCATGAACAAAATCAATGTATAAGACCAATTTTATTAAAAAATTGATCATTCTAGCGAGCTAAATGACTCATTCACTGCGTTAAAAGCAACCTAATGTAAAGTAAATTAAATCATTTTTAACTTTATCAACTTTTAGACTTATACTACTTTTGCCTTTTTATCCAAGTATTTACGAATAGCTTTCGCTGCTGCAAAAAAACCAAACGTACCCGTTACCATAGTCGCAGAGCCAAATCCTGTTGCACAATCCATGTTTTTACTGCCATCAGCTTGTTGCTTTGCCATACATACTTCGCCGCTGTCAGTTGGGTAAACCAGTTGTTCGGTAGAATAAACGCAATCGACACCAAATTTGCGCTTTGGGTTTGTCGAATAATTGTAATTTTTGCGCAGAATATAACGAACTTTAGCAAGTAAAGGGTCTTGCGTGGTTTTCGCTACATCACCAAATTGAATTTGACTGGGATCAGTCTGGCCACCAGCGCCTCCAGTGGTGATCACTGGAATTTTATTTCTCTTACAATGCGCAATTAACGCTGCTTTTTCTTTTACTGCATCAATACAGTCAATCACATAATCAAAGCCATTAATATGCTCAATGATGTTATCTAAGGTAATAAAGTCATCAATTAACTGTATATTACAGTTTGGGTTAATTTGCTTGAGCCTATCTTGCATAGCTTCAATTTTTTGTTCACCAATTGAAGATGATAATGCATGAATTTGACGATTCACATTGGTTACACAAATATCGTCTAAATCCACTAAACAAATCCGACCAACACCGCTACGTGCCAATGCTTCTGCAACCCAACTACCTACTCCACCTATACCAACAACACAAAAGTTAGCCTCGCTTAACCATTGCAATTGTTGCTCACCATATAGTCTGCCAATGCCACCAAAACGTAATTGGGTTTGCTGTTGTGTCATACTACCACTCTAACTGCCACGGGTTTTGCCATTTAGCAAAAGCTTCGTGATCTAATAATATTGAAAACTGCCCCATCGGTTGAGGCTTTGAAAAATAACATTTCACTTCATTTTGCCAAGAAAAACGCAAAGCATAAGCGTGTAAATAAACCCTATCACTTGGTACTCCACCATAAAGCTCATCACCTAAAATAGGTGAAGATAAACTTTTTAAGGCGACTCTAAGTTGGTGTGTTTTACCTGTAAATGGTTTTAAAATGCATGCCCTAACCCCAGGCTCTAGGCTTAAACTGTAAAATCGAGTTATTGCCGGGTTATCAGTGGATTTTAAAAGTTTGTAAGCCCCACGACGCGACTTTGCCATATCACCTTTTATCCAGCCTTGCTTTTTCTTTGGTTTCTCAGAAACTAAAGCAATATACGCTTTATCAATTTGCCGATTAGCGAATAACTGACTTAATGCATTAGCAGCCTTACTAGACTTTGCTAAAATAATTATCCCTGATGTTACTTTGTCTAATCGGTGTACTGCATAAAGCTTAATACCTAATTGCTTTTCAAGTTGCACAACAAAGCCAATATCACTTTCGCTATGAAAACTCACACCAACTTGTTTGTAGGCAACAACAAAGTCTGGCTCATCTGCGATTAATACAATATCAGCCATTTAAAATAACGCATTTTCTGTTATTAGAATAACTAGCATCGTGCTGTTAACCATGCCACTTTTCAATTTCATCAGCGCTAAGCTCTCGCGCTTCATCTTCAAGCAGCACCGGAATATCTTCACGAATAGGGTATGCCAGCTTTGCAGCGGTACTAATTAATTCACTATTTTCTTTATCGTATTGCAACTTTCCCTTACATACAGGACATGCCAAAATTTCTAATAGTTTTCTATCAAACGCCATGATAAATCTCTTTTTGTTTTAAAATCTGCTTTAATTGTGATTGCAACGCGTCACTAGGCTGCGCATCAACTTTCAAATAGTACCAGTTGTCTTTAGCAAACGCCTGACATTTAACTGCGTCTTTTTCTGTCATAAAAATAGGGGTATTGCCAAATAATGCAAAGTCACTTGCACTATATGCATGGTGATCTCGAAAATGATGTGTACTCTCTAAAGTAATACCTTGCTCTGTTAAACTTTTTTCAAAACGCTCAGGGTTGCCAATGGCACTAATCGCAATGCCATTATGCGGGTAGACTGTAGCTTCAGAGCCATTTATTACCCGATAAATACCTGTATGGGCAAGTTGATAGCTTATTTGGGCATTACCACCATTTTCAATCACCAAATCAACAGAGTTTAACCTACTTGGCAACTCTCTAAGTGGGCCTGCCGGCAACAAACAACCATTGCCGAATCGACGCCTTGCATCCACAACACATAGTTCTATTTCACGGTACATTTTATAATGCTGTAGCCCATCATCTGAGATAATGATATCTACCTCATAGCGCTTTTTGATATGCATACAACTCGCATGCCTATCTGCACCAATTACAATCGGGCAATTCAGCCTTGATGCCAGTAAAAATGGCTCATCCCCCGCCTCTTTGACTGAACTTGCTTTTGTGACTTCATATGGATAATTAAGCGCTTCAGAGCCATATCCTCTACTAATTACCGCTACTTTTAAGCCTAGCAGCTGTAAATAAGGCACAAGCCATAATACAAATGGCGTTTTACCATTACCACCAATACCAATATTGCCAACAATAATTATGGGTACATGCGCATGGAATCTTTTTCTCAGCCCAGCAGAAAAGCTCCATCGACGAAGCGTACTAACCAACCAAAAAACGGCGCTCAATGGTAACAATATGAACGTTAACAAGCTTTTTGCTTGGTACCAGCTTTTTTCAATCATATTATGCCCCATGTTGCATTTGGCACAATGCAGCGTAGGTTCCGCCAGACTCAAGCAGTGATTGGTGTGTACCTTGCTCAATAACTTGCCCTTGTTCAAGAACATATATCCTATCTGATTTTTCTATTGTTGATAGCCTATGCGCTATGACAATAGAGGTCTTATCTGCCATCAAGCTATCTAGTGCGCCTTGAATAAGCCTTTCAGATTCAGTATCAAGTGCTGAAGTGGCCTCATCTAAAATCAAAATAGGTGCATTTTTAACAAGCGCCCTTGCTATGGCAATACGCTGTCTTTGTCCGCCAGAGAGCATTACACCATTTTCACCTACCATGGTCTCAAGACCTTCAGGTAAGTCCTTAACGAACTCCCACACATGGGCCTGTTTAGCAACTTCTTCTAACTGCTCAGGTAACAAGGGTTCATCCAACCCATACATGATGTTATTGGCAATGGTGTCGTTAAACAGCACCACTTGTTGTGATACAACAGAAAATTGCCGACGCAAGTCTTTTAACTTGTACTGTTGTATAGCATGTCCATCGAGTAAAATCTCGCCCATTTCTATATCATAAAACCTCGGTAATAAATTAGATACAGTCGATTTACCGGAGCCAGAACGTCCTACAAGCGCAATGCTTTGTCCAGGTTTGATATGTAAAGATAGATCTCGAATAACAGGCTCTTGTTTGTTTGGGTAACAAAACGTTACGTTGTTTATTTCAAGCTCGCCCCGACAAGATGTGATAGCTAAAGTACCAGTATCTGCTTCAGTTGGAGTGTCTAAAATTTCAAAAATACTTTGCGCAGCGGCGATACCACGCTGTAATTCTCCATTCACATTAGCAAGCTGCTTAAGTGGTCTAAGCATCATCATCATCGACGATAAAAGCGCAACAAAAGTACCGGAGGTGATCGTATCTATCATCGATGGCATGGCAATTATCGCCAAAATTAGGGCCATTGCACTGGCCGCTAAAATTTGAATAACAGATACACTCAATGCACGTGTTGCGTCCATTTTCACTCTTTGTTGGCGATTGTGATTATTAACCTTTGCAAAGCGTCCTATTTCTTTGTTGTGACCTTCAAAACCATGGATTACTTTATGCCCTGACAACATTTGCTCAGAACCTCTTGTTACCTCACCCATTGCATCTTGAATATTCTTGGAAATTGTTCTGAAACGTTTAGAAACAACATTAACAATGACAGCCACAAGGGGAACAATCACTAAAAATATAGATGACAGTTGCCAACTAGCATCAAACATCACTACCAATAGGAAAACAACAAATGCACCTTCTCGGATCATGACTTGTAACGCTCGTGTAATAGCTTGCTGCACTTGCTCAGTATCAAAGGTGATCTTTGAGATCATATCGCCATTTGAGTGCTGATCATGAAAAGATACGGATAGAAATAGCATATGCTCAAACAATTGTTGTCTAAGCCTTTGTACCACTTGAGAACCTAAATAACTTAAGCAGTATGACGCCATATAGTTAAATACACCACGGCCAAGTACCAGTACTATCACCACCACAGGTGCCCACGTCAACACTTCACTGTTTCGTTGCGTTAGTCCTTCATCAATAAATGGTTGCATGAGTTTAATAAATAATGCATCCATTGCCGCATAGCCCAACATGCCCACGACTGAAAAGATCGCAACCATTTTAAAGTCAAATGTATACTTTAATAGCCGCTTGTAGACTTGTTTGGCACTGTGCTGCATAAAAACTCTCTGCTTTTGAAAACCCCGCTTATTGTACTTGTGCAGTGACCAAAAACAAAATGCAATGTTGCCAAAGCTCTCATCTTGAAGCAAAAAGTAATTAAATACCTAATCTATGGAGTATTCTCTGTACACTTATAAGAACCAATAATGGTAGTTTTCTCTAGCAGACTCTACTAACAGCCCCTGTTGAGTTATCTTTATACGAATATGTCCGTCAATTGCTGTATCAAGTTGCCTAACATCAACATTTGTATAGCGTGCAACTACCTCAGAGTGTGGCAAACGCCAAATTGAATAATAGCTACGAGAATAAATAGCAAGCTTAGGTTTAACTGCTGCAATGAACTCTTCACTCGATGACGTTCTACTCCCATGATGCGGCACAAGTAAAATATCACTCTGTAAGCTTTTTCTTGACTGTTTAACTAACCACTGCTCAGCTAAATACTCAATATCACCGGCAAGCAAAACTGAAAAACGTCCATCAGTAATCTTAACAACACATGAATTATTGTTTTTGCTAGACATCATTTGCGTTGGCCAAATTGATTCCACACTCAATGCACCAGCAAAGTTTAAGCGCGTTATATTACACAGCGAATCTGGCATTTCATTGTGAAACGCTCGCAAAGGTGCCTTGCCTGCAAAATTGATTAACTCATCTATGCCACCAACATGATCATTATCTTGATGACTCAAAACTACATGAGATAAGATAATTTTATTGCGCTCAATATAAGGCTTAATAACACGTTCAAAAATAGAAAATCGATCAAAATACTTTGCACCCAGATCATAGAGCACAGCCTGTTTTTGTGACGTTATCAATACAGCAGTGCCATGACCTACATCAAATACGTCCATTTGCCAATGTACTCTAGGTTGCATAAGTGCATACCCTGCACTTATTAATAGAGGCAAGCACGCAATCATGCGCCAGATTTTAACATGCATGACTAATAGTAATGCCAAATAGCACGCGATTAAATAAGAAAACTCAAAGGGTTGTGTTGGCAACCAACCTATAGTCAGCAGGTTATTGCTAAATAATTGCAATAACCAACTGAAAAAACCATCTAACAACAGAAACCAACTATCGCTAATACCCAACCCTAATAGAGGCAATAGAATCAATAAAGCCGGTAGTAATGCAAATGTTAAAAGTGGTATGAACACGATGTTTGTCAATAAAGACGAAACACTTACGCCATAAAAGAAAAAACTACTCAAGGGCGCTAAGACAACGCCTAATATCAGTTGTAGAATAATAAGTTGCGTTATAAAGCGTTCTACACCTAGTTGATGAATAAAAATCCGTACAAACGTAAAAATACTATACACCGCAATGAACGAAAAATATAACCCAGGATTGAGTAAAGAAAAGGGGTCAAATAACAGCACACCACACAAAGCAAATAACAAAGTTCTATAGTTAATCACGCGTTTATCAAAAATATATGCAATCACTAAAACGATAAGCATTAATAATGCTCTAAGCGCCGACACGCTCAAACCACTTAGCAATACATACACTGCACTACCAAGTAAACCAATCGCGGCGTAGTATCGGTTTACATCGTATAATTGATTAAACTTACAGCCACACAAAGCACAGCTAAACAATAGCCATTGCGCCATGTAAAAACATAATCCATAAATAATACCTACATGTAACCCAGATATTGCCAGCATATGGCTCAGACCTAAGCGTTGCATTAGCTGGGTATTTTCGTAGTTCGTTTTTGACCTGTCGCCACTTAGCAAGGTGTAGTAAAGCCAAGATAACTCATATTTTTCCAAATGCGGCCACAACCAAGTCCGGTAGGAGGAAATCCAAGTCATAGATCGAGAAGGAGACACCTCAAAAGCAACTAGCTTGCCTTTAAAATGAAGGTTTTTCGTAAACGCATATAGTTCACTATCAAAGCTGTCGAAATTTTTTCGACTTCTATATGGTTTCAGCTTAGCAGTTGCTGTAAAGCAAGTACCAACGTTAAGCGACTCGTTGTCGAGTTTAACTGCTATATTTGCGAATATAGATTTATACCAAGGTATTACCTTACTATCTAGTTGTGTAAGCTTAATGCGTAAATACCCTTTAGAAAGTACTCTTTCGACTTCACCTTTGATGAGTACTGTTTGTAATTTATCACTCCCTAAAGGAATTTGTTGGTAAAACAGCCTATAATGTACCGAAACTGAAAAAATAGCGAAAATAAAACCTAACAATAAAAGCCAAAACGGCTTAAAATAACACGCGATGATCAATAGGAAGAGTAAGCTGCAGTAAAATTGCCACCGACCAAAATAAAACATGGTGACTATGCAGCCTAAACAAAACCCACACCCTAAGAGAATTGAAGTATATGGTTGCACAAAATGGCTAAGAAGACGATCCAACGATTTTTACCCGATCACAATAAGATCAAACAGCAAAAGTCACTCAAGATTTTTGGTCGTTTACTACATGATGCCAATTTATGGCATTTAAACCGCCGTTCCGCTCGTGGGGCATTTTCTGTCGGGTTATTCTTCGCATTCATCCCTGTTCCTTTTCAAATGGTGCTAGCTGCTGCTTTCGCGATTCCATTTCGCGTTAATTTACCACTGTCCGTTGCATTAGTTTGGTTAACAAACCCACTAACTATGCCGCCTATTTTCTACTGCTCCTATATCGTTGGCGTATTTGCCTTAGGACAAGAAACCCAGCCTTTTCATTTTGAAGCCAGCTGGGAATGGCTTACACAAAGTATCACAACTATAGGCCCGGCTTTCATAGTCGGCTCACTCATCTGTGCCAGTGTTGCTGCAATAATCGGTTACTTTGGGATTGACTACTTATGGCGACGTTCAGTTAACAAGGCTTGGTCCTCCCGCGGTCAGTAATAAACTATAGACAATAAAAAAGCCCTTTCGGGCTTTTTTATTGTCTATTCGTTCATCTGACTAATAACTTGAGTTTTTTTCTTCTTAACCAAGCAAATGGCATCACTAATAAACTCAATAACAAAGCACTCCCCGACTGGCGTTCATAGGTTTCGGCTTCAGGCGGTGCACAATCTTCTATCTGCCCTTGAGGTGTCGGCGTCAATAACACTGGCAAAGTAACAGACTCATACTCAATCTCGCCATTACTGTCTTTTTCTATATTGCCAAGTCTATCTCTACGCTCTACGGTTTTTGTCGCAATAGCATAAATATGGTTTGACTCGGTTATTTTAATCGCTTCAGCAACCGTATAGGGATAATTGTTACCGCTATCATCTTTACATGGCAGTAAATCGTTTATATTTAAAAGCTTTTCATCGCCAACTTTATATATAAACCCCTCTCTACGACGATTACTGCTATTTTTCTCAATTTCAGCTTGGCCAATAATATATCCAGCATCATTAATATCGGTAGTAATCGTGCTCGACCCCTTAAAAAAATAAGGCATTTGGGTATATTCTTTCGTATTCAAATCATAGTAAAAGCCATATTGGTCAAGTATTGAGCCATTTCCAACTCGTCTACCCATATACCCGATAGCAATATTATTATTATTTATATCAGTCGCTTTACCTGTTGCAGCTCTGTTTTCTAATTCTTTAAATGGCACAAGTTTACCATCTTCAAAATAGCCTGCGATATTAAATGGATAAGCAACTGAACCATCCTCTTCTCCACGATAAGGAGAGTAACCAACAGTAACACCTGCTTTATTAACAGCAAGTGCCGCACTAACAAAGGCATCGTTCTCATCATCCTTAGGTGTTAGTCCAAGCCCTAAATTGGTTGTACTTATAACATTAAAGCTTTCATCTAGCTGCCATTTAAAAGCTCTTAAATCATAAAACTGCCTTGATGATACTTGCTGTAACCATCTACACACTTGTAGAGGTTCATCTTTTGAATCACAGTTATCATCATAATTTTTTTGACGATTTTCAGGTATACCGACACTCGATTGACCAACGACAACATATCCACCGTTGTCTAGCTTTTTAATATCAGTTGCAATACTATAACCACCATGCTCGGTAAACTCAGGCTCTAAAATAACCTTTTCACCTTGTGGGGTTATTACTACCCCTCTTGAGCTCCAGTCTCTGATAAAAAACGTTTCTTCATCCGACTGCCCCTCTGGTGTAAAAGTTGTTTTTGAAAAAGGGGCTGATCCCCAGCCCACCATCACCCCATCTTCACTAATGGCTGTCAGGTAATTAGATGTAGAACGTGTTAAGCCATTAGTATCACTATTTTCAACATCGAATAACACATGCTCTTGTGCCGATATTGCATCAATATCTAATGCGATTCTGTCTTGTAATTTTTGATATTCGGCCGAATTAGCTCGGGCACCTAAAAAGCTCAGCATAAAACGATTTGCATCAGCGTTGGTCGCTGCTGCACCATTTTTTATATCTTCCAATGTAAAAGATATTTCTTCATCTATTTGTTCGTAAGAACGCTTAGCCTGATCATATGCATTTTTAATGGTTGCATCATCGAAATCTATATAGCTGACATCAATTGGTAGATTAAATAAACTGGTTGCAGCACCAATTATTTGACCATTATCATTTACATCAGAAATAAACGTATACTTTGCGCCTTCATAGCGAGGTAACTCTGTTAACTGATAGGTTGCTGCCAGTGCTTGGCTACTTAAGCCAGCTAAAATACTCACAGCTAAAAATGTGTGCTTCATTTCAATCCTTACTACTGATTTTGTAATGCTTCTAGTTCTTCCCAACGCTCGAACGCGATTTCAAGCTTCGACTCAAGTTCAGCTAATTCGTTCAACGCATTTTGAGTAGTTTGTGCATCTTGTTTAAAAAAATCCGGTGAGTTCACAATTTCTTGCTGTTGCTCTAGAGCTTGTTCAAGTGACTCTACTTTACTTGGCAACTGTTCCAATTCAAGTTTTAATTTGTAACTCAACTTGGTGGATTTGTTATCAACCGTTTTGACCTGCTTAGCTTGTTTTTCAACATCTTGCTTATGTTGCTTTTCAAGTGCTTTAGCCTGTGCTTCACGATATGACAAATATTGCTCGTAATCTGAATATCCGCCCACAATATCAGTGATCTGACCATCACCTTCAAACGCCCAAACGGTATTACAAGTATTATCAATAAACTCACGGTCGTGACTAACAATTAAAATCGTGCCTTGATATTGGTTAATAATATCTTCCAATAGCTCAAGGGTTTCAATATCTAAATCGTTAGTTGGTTCATCAAGTACCAGTACATTTGATGGTTTTAAAAATAACTTTGCTAATAGCAAACGGTTTTTCTCACCACCTGATAACGCTTTAACAGGCGTTCTTGCTCGTGCAGGCGGAAATAAAAAGTCTTGTAAATAGCCTAAAACATGACGGCTACGCCCACCCATCATAACTTCTTGCTTACCTTCAGCTACATTATCTTGTACCGTTGCTTCTTCATCTAGCTTCTCTCGGTATTGATCAAAATAAGCCACCTCAAGGTTTACCCCTTGCTTAATTTTACCCTCATCAGCAGCCAGCTGACCAAACAATAATTTAAGTAAGGTCGTTTTTCCGACTCCGTTTGGCCCTACAAGACCCACTCTGTCACCACGCATTACCAAAGTTGAAAAGTCTTTGGCTATTTTTTTCTCTTTAAAAGCGTGGTACACATGCTGCGCTTCAAAGACTAATTTACCTGAGCGCTCTGCTGTTTCAATATTGAAGTCTGTTTTACCTACTTGCTCGACGCGTTGTTTACGCTCATTGCGCAACGCTTTAAGCGCTCTGACCCGACCTTCATTACGTGTTCTTCGAGCTTTAATACCTTGCCTGATCCAAGTTTCTTCTTCAGCTAACTTTTTATCAAATAGCGCATTTTGAGTTTCTTCAACTTTTAAGTCATGCGCCTTTTGTTCTAAGTACTTCGCATAGTCGCCTGGGTAAGAAATCAGCATACCTCTATCAAGGTCTAAAATACGGGTTGCCACTGCACGTATAAATGCCCTATCGTGAGAAATAAATACAATGCCGCCTTTAAACTCTTTTAAAAACTGCTCTAACCAGATCACACTATTCATATCTAAATGGTTAGTTGGTTCATCAAGAAGCAACAAATCGGGATCGCTAACTAATGCTTTCGCTAATGCAACCTTACGCAGCCAGCCCCCTGAAAGTTTTTCTAAACGCATGTTTGCACTCAGCTCTAGCTGAGTTAACACTAAATTTATACGACTTTCAAAACGCCATGCATCAGCCGCTTCAATTTTGTTAGAGAGCTTTTCGAGCTTATTAAGTAGCTTTGGCGATTGGTCAGTTTGCAGTGCATCACTGATATGATGAAATTCGATAAGGAGCTCTGCAATATCTGGTAAGCCACTTGCTACATAATCAAATACAGAGCCTTCTACACCTTTCGGTGGGTCTTGCTCTAGGCGCGATATTTTTAACTCTCCGATGCGATTTATGTCACCATCGTCAAGTAATACTGCACCGTCAAGTACCTTGAGTAAAGTCGACTTACCTGCACCATTTCGGCCTACGATACATACGCGCTCACCTGCTTCAATAAGCGCATCTGCATTATCCAATAATGGGTGTGTTCCAAACGCTAATTGCGCTTTTGATATTCTAATTAAATCCATATTATTCTACGAGTTGTTGAATTTGTTGTAATTCGAAAGGCCAATATAAAACCTGTTCGTCACTGATTTTTTTTATAACAGGAATAGATGTTTGATAAATATCCATCAACGCTTGATCATCTATTATATCAATATGCATAACGTCGCTTTCGCTCATTACTTGAAGCGTCATTTCATAGGCTTGCTCACACAAATGACAACCTTGTGTGTAATACAAAATTACTTTAGCCATGAGTTATTAACCAACTATTGTGAATTTGCTTATTGCGCTTGAAATCAGGAGATAGTGTGTTGTCTGAAATATTCTCAGCCTTTAAGCCTAAACCTATCAAGCCAACTTCATCCATCTTAAAGCCGCGCTTATTGTTTGAGAATATCAAGGTGCCCTTTGGGCTTAAGATTTTCTTAATCCAAGTTAGTAGCTGAATATGATCGTTCTGCACATCAAATACATCTTTCATTCGTTTAGAGTTTGAAAATGTAGGTGGATCTAAAAAGATCAAATCATATTGCCCCTGAGCATGCTCCAACCACTTTAAACAGTCAGCTTGCTCAAAACGATAACGTGGGTTTTTAAGATTGTTTAGCGCAAAGTTATCTTCTGCCCATTTTAAATATGTTTTTGACATATCAATAGTCGTGACAGACTTAGCACCACCGAACGCAGCATGGACCGACGCCGAACCTGTATATGCAAACAAATTTAAAAAACGCTGATCTTTGGCATTTTGTTGAATGTAACGACGCACTAAACGATGGTCTAAAAATAAGCCTGTGTCTAAGTAATCGAATAGATTCACCTTAAACTTAGCGCCAAACTCTTCGATTGTATCGTAGCGATGTTGTTTATCCATCGCAGTATATTGCGACTCGCCCTTTTGCTTTTTACGTACTTTTACGGCAATATCTTCGGGCGCTATATCAAGCTGCTCTGCGGTTAAAGTGATCACATCTTGTAAGCGTTTTTGCGCCACAACATCGTCAATTTCTTTAGGCGCAGCATACTCAAATATGACCGCAGAATTGTTATACACATCGACAGCAACATTATACTCAGGAATATCCGCATCATATACACGGTAAGCATTAACTTGCTCTTTCTTCAACCAACTTTTTAAACCTTGTTTATTTTTCTTTAAACGATTAGCAAATGCGCTCGACCCTTCAAAGTTTAACCCCGTTTTTTGCTCATTTTGAGATACCTGACGCGCGTTAAGATCATAAAGGTTTAATTCAACATCTATTGGACCATTTTTAAATTTATAGCGTTTTTCACGCGCAAGCTTTAATAATTTAAATAAACTATCGTCAGTGCCCAAAAGTGCCAGTTTCCAATCTTGAAAGTGCTTTTTAAAAGCAATACCTAAATTACGATATAAACTGACCAACTCTGCCATCGATCCTAAACGCTCACCATACGGTAAGTTACTTAATATAACACCTGCTCGTTTAGCAACGCTATTTAATCCATTCGCATCTTTTACTGTAAACTTGATTTGGCTGTCTACATCGGCTCTATGTGCATTTTGCTTCGCAACATCAATAACTTTGCTATCAAAATCACTGCCTATAAGCCATAAACTATTATCCGTCTGAGAAGACTTTACATCGGCTATGGTTTCGTCAAACTTAGATTTCCGAAAACTTGGAAGACGTTTAAACGCAAATTCTTTATTGATGTTTGGATATATGTTGTTTGCCATACATGCGGCTTCAATCAGCAGCGTACCTGAACCACAACATGGGTCAAAAAGCGGACGAGAAATATCATCTAACCAACCACTGCGTTTAACCAAAGCAGCGGCTAAATGCTCACGAATAGGAGCTTTACCTTGACGTGTTCGATAACCCCTATCAGATAAGCGAGGGCCTGAGTAATCAATATATAATGCGCACTTATTTTTATTTAGTTTGGCAATCACTCTGATGTTTGGATCTGTTTTATCTACATTAGGGCGCTGCTCATACAAATCATTAAAATAGTCAACAATGCCATCTTTTATAACAAGCCCTGAAAATTGCGTATTTTTAAGCTCAGTGTTAGTGCCATTGAACTCAATTGCAAACGTTTGAGTTGGACCAAACCAATCTTGCCACGCTTGGAAGCGCGCAAATTTATAAAGCGCAGCTTTATCATTTATCTCTTCACTTTCATCGATCATTAACATAACACGTGTAGCAAAACGCGTTGTTAAACAAAACCTTTGAGCTGCGATGTTATCGGCATTAAACCTGACTGAGCCAACGCTTTGCTTGCCTAGCTCTAGGCCTGCTTGTTGAAGTTCTTCAGCGAGGAGATGTTCGATACCAATAGATGTAAGCGCGATAAATTGCAATGTACTAACCCTTTATATTCAATTACCCGCGAGTATAACATAGGTTAGAGGGAGCTTGATCACGCCATTTGGGAAATTTTATTACTACTTAATACTGGATGCACACGGTTATTTAGAACTTTGATTGCTTGAAATTGCTCTAATCTCAGGTTTTCATCTAAAGCAAATTCACCACTTAAACTAATACACAAACAAGTACTATCAATTTGTTCAACAATAAAAAAATCACCTTGCTGTTGATTTGAACGCAAACGAATAATCGCTTCCGTACAAGGCTGCTCTCCTGAATAAATTTCAAAGAACCAACTTTTAGCTTGAACAGGGAGTAAATAAAACTTCGCAGCTGTTGCATTAAGTGCTATTTGACAACACTGGGGTTCAGACCAAACATTAAAACTGCGAAGATAATCAAATACGTTTTGATAGTAGCCTGCTTCGCTAATACTAAGGTGGGGGTTACTATAAGCGTCTTGTGTAAGTTGACGTATGCGAAAAGGAGTACAGAGAATTAACTCCTCTCCTAAATCTACAAGCAAACGGTTTTTTTCGCGACAACTAATCCATTGCCACTCTTTTGATGCCTGCAAAATAAAACCCCCGTACTATTTTACTTTGTTGAATAGTACAAGGGATTATAAACAAAAATAGTAAGCTGTAAAAATTTTTTATAAGAACAATTTGTAGATGATCATTGACTTATATAACTGATCCTTATAAACCATCAATGATCTTTTTCACCAATTTTGGGCCTTCGTAAATAAAGCCAGTGTACACTTGAAGCAATGATGCACCCGCATCAAGCTTCTCTTTTGCAGACAGAGCAGAGTCAATACCACCTACTCCAATAATCGGCAGTTTACCTTGTGTAAGGCGCTTAAGTTCACTCACTACAAACGTAGACTTTTCTCTGACAGGTTGACCTGATAAACCACCTGCTTCGGTCGCATATTGCATACCATCAACTGCACCACGTTCTAAAGTGGTATTAGTTGCAATCACACCATCAATTCGGTTTTTTTGTAAGGATTCAGCTATTTGCGCAACTTGCACAGCATCAATATCCGGTGCAATCTTAACTAACATAGGCACAGATTTACTGTGCTTAGCTATTAGGTCCATTTGCTCATTTTTAAGACTTTGCAATAAATCGTCAAGGGCATCTCCGTATTGTAAATCTCGTAGCCCAGGTGTATTTGGTGAAGAAATATTTACAGTGATATATGAAGCATGTTCAAATACTTTTCTCATACAATGAATGTAATCATCTTTGCCTTGTTCATTTGGCGTATCTTTATTTTTCCCAATGTTGATCCCTAAGATCCCATCATATTTTGCGGCTTTCACATTATTTACTAAATTATCCACGCCTTTATTGTTAAAACCCATTCTATTAATAATTGCGTGTGCTTCTGGCAATCTAAAAATGCGCGGCTTTTCGTTGCCTAACTGTGGCCTTGGTGTAACCGTTCCTACTTCAAGAAAACCAAACCCCATTTGCGCAAATGCATCTATACACTCTGCATTTTTATCTAAGCCTGCAGCAAGCCCTACTGGATTTTTAAGTTCTAAGCCAAGGAAGTTTACTGGTTTATCCGCGACAGATTGCGACCATGCCATACTCAACGGTGTATGTGCAAAACGTCTTAAATTATCTAATGCAAATTCGTGTGCCCATTCAGCATCACGGCTAAACATATAGCGACGCGCAATATCATAAAACATGAAAACTCCTCAAAATTCCTAAGTAACATAACAATCTATAATTGAATACAGACAAAAAAATACCCCAGCAAGGCCGGGGTATTTTAACTATTTAAAAATTATTTAATAGTGTCACAATTGTGACTCAACAACATTAGCTCTCGTAGCGCTACTGAAAACTTAGCAAAGTCATGGCTTTGTGAAGTCTTAAACTCTTGTAACATTTGCTGCCAACGATGTAATAGTAATGATTGGTTGTCCATCCACTGTTCTATTAATGCATTTACATCTTCTTCATCACCCTCAAAGCTGTTTAGCACCACTTCTGTTAGTGAGCGTTGTTGCCAATCTAGCTCTTCACGGTATGAAGCACGAGCAAGTGCCTGCCAATGATTTGATACAGGTTGGGCTGTGATCTGATCTAAGAACCAATGCAAGCCCATACTTGCGCCAAGGTTAAAGTAGGTATTTGAAACCAATTCAACATTACGATTAGAGTTTTGCGCGACTTCAGCTAAGTCCATCACTGAGAACAAGCTAGATAAAGATACGATACGTAAAGCGATGTCACCTGGTACGCCTTTCTCTTCTAGCTTTTTAGCATTTGCCATAATCGAAGCACTTTCTGATTCAATCATATAACTGTTTAAATTATTGCTCACATCTTTAAACACTGGTGCAAAAAACTCGATTGTTTGCTCAATTGTCATGGCTTTATTACGATGACGTAAGAACCAACGCGTAGCTCGACGAACCGTACGACGCAGTTGATAAAGCATCTCGGTTTGCACCGTTGATGGGATCTTGTTATCCAGTTGAGCAATAGCACTCCATGTGCTCTTCATTTCAAAAATTGCACTGGCAATTGAGTAGCAAAGTGCAATTTCGCTGTCACTTGCACCTGTTTCTTCGTTCATGCGAACCATGAAGTTCAAGCCCATATCATTAACAATGTTATTTGCTAATTTTGTGGCGATAATTTCTTTACGTAATGGATGGTTATCCATTGCTAAATTGAACTTTTCACGCAGTGGAACTGGGAACGATGTAACGAGTAGTTGACGATAATATGGGTTTTCAGACACATCATCTACAACGAGTGACTCTTTTAAAACCATTTTTGAATAAGAGACCAGCACAGATAACTCTGGACGTGTAAGGTCCTTATCTGCAGCAGCACGCTCCGCAAGCTCTTCATCTGTTGGTAAGAATTCAATGTTTCGATCAAGCTTACCGTCTTTTTCAAGGGCATGAATAAACCGTACTTTCTCTTTTAACGTTGCTGGACCTTTTGATTTAGTAATCGAAAGTGTGTGTGTTTGACGATAACAATCAGCCAACACCAACTCAGAAACTTCATCGGTCATTGAGTAAAGTAACTCGTCACGTTGCTTTTGAGTTAAATCACCTTCAGCAACAAGACCGTTTAATAGAATCTTAATATTAACTTCGTTATCAGAACATGCCACACCACCGACATTATCAATAAAGTCAGTATTAATACGTCCGCCTTTGCTCGCAAATTCGATACGGCCTAGCTGAGTTGCGCCTAAGTTGCCACCTTCACCGAAGATTTTAGCGCCAAGATCAGCACCATTAATGCGCAACGCATCATTGGCACGATCGCCAACTTCTGCACTTGTCTCTTTAGAGTGCTTAATATAAGTACCGATACCACCATTCCAGAGCAAATCAGACGGCATCATCAAAACAGCCTTGATTAGCTCATTCGGTGTCATGCTTGCTTTCTTAGTGCCAAGCATTTTTTTCATTTCAGCTGTCAATGTAATAGATTTAGCTGCACGAGAAAAAATACCCCCACCTTCTGAGATCAACGATTTATCATAATCTTCCCAAGAAGAGCGAGGTAATGCGAATAAGCGCTCGCGTTCAACATAAGATTTAGCAGCGTCAGGGTTAGGGTCGACAAAAATATGCATATGGTTAAACGCGACTTGCAATCGAATATGCTTTGATAGCAACATACCATTACCAAACACGTCACCTGCCATGTCACCTATACCGACAGCGGTAAAGTCTGTAGTTTGACAATCAATGTCCATTTCACGGAAATGTCGTTTTACAGATTCCCAAGCACCTTTAGCGGTAATACCCATTTTCTTATGGTCATAACCTATTGAACCACCTGATGCGAATGCATCACCTAGCCAGAAATTATATTCTTGGGCTATACCATTGGCAATATCCGAGAAAGTGGCAGTCCCTTTATCAGCCGCTACAACTAAATATGGGTCATCTTCATCATGGCGAAGTACACTTTGAGGTGCAACGATTTCACCATGTACAATATTATCGGTAATATCGAGTAAACCACGAATGAAAATTTTGTAACACTCTTGTCCTTCTTTAAAGAACGCTTCGCGCTCACTAGGTAGTTGCTTACATACAAAACCACCTTTAGAGCCAACGGGTACAATTACCGTATTCTTAACTTGTTGTGCTTTAACTAAGCCTAACACTTCAGTACGGAAATCTTCTCGTCTATCAGACCAACGCAAACCACCACGCGCTACTTTCCCGCCGCGAAGGTGAACACCCTCAACACGCGGTGAGTAAACAAAAATTTCAAATGCAGGCAATGGCAATGGCATATCTGGTATTTCGCTAGGTTTGACCTTAAACGAAACATAAGATTTGTTGCTACCATCTTGCTCTTTTTGGAAAAAGTTGGTGCGCAATGTCGCATTAATCATATCAACGTACAAACGAATGATACGATCGTCATCTAAGTTTGCGACATTTTCCAAGTCTTCATAAATACCAGCGATCACTTTATCGATGGTTTTTTGAGCTGCCGGCTTTGATGGAGAAAACTTTTTAACGAATAAATCAACAATTTTAGCTGCAATATGCGGATAGTGATCAAATGTATTCTCAATATAGCTTTGCGAAAATGTCACTCCAATTTGGCGCATATATTTAGCATATGCACGAAGAATGGATGCTTCACGACCCGTCAAGCCACCTAGAAGCACTAAACGATTAAAACCATCATTTTCTAAACGGTTATGCCATACATTTGTTAACGCGGCACGAAAGCGCGCTGATACTTTGTTGAAATCAGCAATACCTTTGCTATCAAGCAGCATTGAGAAATCCATGATCCAATTTACTTGACCATCGCTTGATTTAATTGCAAAAGGTGTTTCACCAATCACACGTAAACCAAAGTTTTCAAGCATTGGCATCACATCAGACAAATGAATAGGCACGTCTTTGTGAAACAAACTTAAACGCACGATTTGTGAGTTTGCTTCTTCTTGTGGACGATAGAACAGCATATCTAGCTTGTTCTCATCATCAAGTTGCTCTACCTTTTCGATATCAACAACTGATGCACTTGGTAACACTTCATCTTTATAAGCTCTTGGAAATGCTGATGCATACTTTCTAAATAATTCATTACCACGAGACTCACCCGCACTTTCAAGCAACGCATCATGAAGTTTATCTTCCCAAGTGCGAGCGGCTTCAATTAGGTTGTTTTCAATATCTTTCACGTTATATTCAATATTATTATCTGCTACACGTACAGTATAATGCGTTCTTGCAAGCGTAGATTCTGAGAAGTAGGTTGTGAATTCAACTTTTTCTTTTGATTGGAACGCATTGGCCAACAATTGTTGAGTTTCACGTCTAAGTGCGGTGTTATAACGCTCTCTTGGTACATAAACCATACAAGAAAAGAAACGACCATAAATGTCTTTACGAACAAATAAACGACACATGTCTCGCTCTTGCACTTGCAGTACACCCATGGCAACTTCTAAAAGTTCCGCTTCACGAGCTTGAACTAGCTCATCTCGAGGGTATGTCTCAAGGATATTTAACACGGCTTTATAAGCGTGCGTTCCTTGCGCAAAATCACACATTTGCATGATGCGATTAATCTTGCTTTTGAGCACCGGCACATCAGCAGCACTGTTGTTGTAAAAGCTTGATGAAAACAGGCCAATAAAGCGGTCTTCACCAATCACGTTACCGTCGTTATCAAAACGCTTAATACCTACGTAATCTACGTATGCTGGACGATGCACTCGTGACAATGAATTTGTTTTGGTAAGAATGAGTAAGTTACTACTACGCGCTTCTTTACGGGCGACTTCTGGTAACTCAGATAATAACCGCCCTTGAGCATCAGAAGATTTTTTCATTAAACCTAAGCTAGTCTCTGTCACATGCTTAAGTTCATAATCTCCTTGAACTGGGCACAAATCATATTGACGATAGCCCATAAAAGTAAAGTTATCTTGTGTTAACCAGTCAAGGAATTCTATTGCTTCTTTTACTTCACTTTCATCGCATTTAAAATCACGTTTTGGTAAATCTTTAATGACTGACTTAAGTTTATTGCGAATCGGTAGCCAGTCTTCTACTGCCAAAGACACATCTTGTAAAACAGACTCAAGTTCTTTTTTAAAGGCTTCAATTTCTCTTTTATCCGTTTGACGGTCTATTTCAATAAAGAACACCGTTTTGGTCGATGTCGACTCTTGTTCTGTTTTTAAGTTGGAAATCGCGGAGATACTTGCGTCATCATTACGTTGAATTTTCAGAGGACAGTGTAACAATAAATGCGAAACAATATTTTCGCGAGTCATCGCCATACGCACTGAATCAACCAAAAAAGGCATATCTTTGGCTATTATCTCTACGATTGTATGAGATGACTGCCAGCCATCTTTTGCTACCTCAGGATTGAATACGCGAATAATCGCATCATCTGAGTTATTTTGTTCGAGAGAATTCCAAAGACTAAGTGCAGCGCCATATAAGTCACTATCGTTGCGGTTTGCCAAGTCCTCTTTACACATATTGCTGTACAAGGCTTTGGCAAATTTTTCAACGAGTGACACGTTTTCTGCATGAACTTTCTTGTGGATCAACTTACATACGTTATCCAAGATAACTGATGCTGGACCTTCATTTTGTGTCATATGTGTTCCTTAATCTATACCACCTTTGAACGGTAGATTATTTGTACAGCTGTTTATTAGCGTGGAGTCAAAAGAATTTTAACCTTTCTGACGCTAATAAACAGCCTTTTCGATGAAAACATTTTAAGCTTTTCAGCTATTTGCTCATCTATTCACAAAATATAGATATAAATAGCCATTCATGGCTATTTAAGAGCACATTTATTCACGTTTTTTTTTCTGGTCGGTCCAGAGCAACGTGCCTATAGCAGGTAATAACAACACAGCACCGAGCATATTTACCAAAAACATAAACGTTAGAAGTATACCCATATCGACTTGAAACTTCAGTGCAGAGAAAATCCAAGTACTAACTCCTATCGCTAATGTAATACCTGTGAACAGCACTGCACTACCTCGCTCAGCAAGCGCATTTCGATAAGCAATTGGTAAAGGTATACCTTGCTTTAACTGTCCCATCATAGACGACAGGATATAAATACCATAATCAACACCAATACCTACTCCAAGTGCAATCACTGGCAATGTAGAAACTGTAAGGCCTATTTCCAATTTTACCATTAAGGCTTGTGCTAAGGTTGATACAATATAAAGTGGTAACACCACAGCAATCGTTGCTTTAACACTTCTAAAACTTACCAAGCACAAAATAATGACTGCACCGTATACATAGATCATCATTGGCAACTGCGCCGCAGATACTGACTCGTTTGTTGCAGCCATTACACCTATCGGGCCTGAAGCTAATTTAAACTGAACAGTGTCGGTATTTTCTTCTTGTGCAAATTGTTTAATACTTGAAACAACGTAATCAATGGTTTCTGCTTTATGATCTTCCATAAAAATGATCACTGGCATAACCGAACAATCGCCATTAAGTAACCCTGTACTGGTTTCAACACGAGAAGTCGCTTGTACTAAAGATGCACTGTTTCGTGGGAGCGTTTGCCATTTCTGGTTACCTTCATTGTAACCAGCATTAACAGCTTGTGCTACAGAGCTCAAAGAGACGGCAGATTGTACACCTGATAGATTTTCAACGCGCCATTGAAAACGACTGATCCTTGCCATTGTTTCATGCTCAGTACAAGCAGCGGGATAAGCTTCAACAATTACTTTCAATATGTCTGATGAAATAGCATAGCGGTCTGAGATTAAGAAAGTATCTTGATTATATCGTGCATCTTGGTGAAGCGAAGGTGCACCTGCATGTAAATCACCAATACGCATACTTTGTGCCTGCCAATAGCCAAACGCAAATAATAACGCCGATACAGCTAAAATTACTCGGGCCCATTTTCTATCTGTAGCACACACCAGCACTTCTCTTACTTGTGTAAACAAAGAATGAGATGTTGTCTTACCGTCATCAACACGCTTAATTTTACTTGAATTAAAGTACGAAGCTAAAATAGGTAGTAACACCAAATTTGTAAATATAATGACCGCCACACCTAAGCTTGCTGTTATGGCCAATTCTCTAATAATACCAATGTCTATGGCTAATAATGTTAAAAAGCCAATCGTGTCTGACAATAATGCAATACCGCCAGGGATCAGCAATGCCTTAAAGCTCGCTTGAGCTGCTACTTTACTAGATACCCCCTCAGCCACTTTTTTACCAATTGAATTGATCATTTGCACGCCATGGCTAACACCAATAGCAAAAACTAAAAACGGCACTAGAATAGACATCGGATCCAAACCAAATCCTAAGCTAGATAACAACCCCATTTGCCACACAACGGCAATAATAGAGCATGCAATTGGTAATAATGTGAGTTTAAAGCTCTTGCAAAATAACCAAACCATGATAAATGTAAATGCAATGGCAACAGCAAAAAATAACACAACGCCTTTTGCACCGTCGGCGATATCTCCTGCCATTTTAGCAAAGCCAATAATATGGATGCTGACCTGTTCAGTACTTAGAGGTTCACGAATTTGAGATTCTAATTTTTTTGCAAAAGCAAGTGTATCTAGCTTCTCTTGGGTCTGTGGGTCAATTTCCATCAACTGTGCACTTACCATAGCGCAGCTATAGTCGCTGGCTATCATTCGACCTACTACATTTGCTTTTTCAATGTTTTGCTTTACAACAGCTAGACCCTGTTCAGTCGCAGCAAAATTAGCTGGGATGATAGGGCCACCAGCAAAACCATCTTCAACTACTTCCACAAAGCGAGCACTTGGCGAAAATATCGAATTCACTAATGGTCTATTTACCCCAGGAATAAAATATAACTGATCATGTACCGCTTTTAGTTGAGCAAAAAAATCCGGATTGAAAATGTCTCCATCTTTATCGCATACCGAGAGCAAAATGCTATTGGCACCCCCGAATTGTTTTTCATGCTTTAGATATAACTGCATGTATTCATGCTGCAACGGAATATTTTTATTAAATGACGCATCAAGTTGAATTTGGGTGGCTTTATATCCCAGTAAACATGTTAACACCGTAAAAAACAGTACCACTGCCATACGGTGTCGAAATACGATGTACTCTAATTTATTTAATACGGCTTGCATTACTTTTTAGCCTCCCAAGTTTTTAGTCCCTTTTCGGTGGCTAAAACTAACTTATTCTTGAACGTGACTGCCGACAATATCGCGTGACCGCTACTAAGTTGTGATGAATCAACTTCACCCTTTTCATAGCCAAATAAGTAGCCACTGTTAGCTAACATATATGTTTTATTTTCAAAGTTAACAAGTGAATTAATGGTAGCTTTGGCAGGCGTTTTAATCTTTCTAAATTCAAGATTGTCGATATTTGCGATAAAAGCGTTACCACGTAAACCGGCAACAATAATCTCTTCATCATCATATGAGGCGACTGAGAAAAATGAGCCAGGGTAAAATTCATCTAATCGTTGCCAACTTTTGCCCATATCTAAACTCTGAGCCACTAAACCCATTTCACCAACCAGAAACAACTGCTGCTGTTGAGTCAATAATCGATTAAAGTGAGGAAGTATAAATTGAGTCTCCTCTTCATATGCTTGAGGATCATCTTCTTTTAATTCGCGTAAATAGTCCTTGTCATCAGGGTGAACAAAATCATCTATAAATCTTTTATGCCAAGTTTTGCCACCATCTTCGGTCTGGTAAAACATGCCATATGCCCCAATGGCAAAACCAACATTAGGGTCAATAAACTCGATATCTAAACAAGGTTTCTGTTGCTGTGGTAAAAACTGCTGAATTTGCCATGTTTGGCCTTTATCACTACTAAATAAAATGCTGCTATCATGGCCACATGCCCAAGATTTATCTGCACTTAATGATGTAACGGCTGTTAACAGTGACTGAACCGGCACCTGTGCTTGCTGCCAATGTTTACCATCATCACTGGTTACTATCGTGCCATGCTTACCTACGGCAATCAGCGTGCCTTCATTATCCACAATATCTGTAAATAAGGTCCTCTCAGGGTGTTGAACTTGTAACGCTGACTCTGGCGCGACTTGCGCACTCACTGAAGTACAAAACAGTACAAGGGCACTCGCAATGGATGTTTTTATCATGCTGAAACTACTCAAATAAACGTGACAGGAGGCGAGAATTCGCCAAATAAACAGAATTGCTAGCGATCAGTTTGACCGCTAACAATAGTTGGTTGAGAACCGTTCTAGCGTTTACCCTCACGGCGCAACGCACTCTGTGTAAATTCATTATCTTGGAAAGACTGACTGAAATCGTACATCTTTTCTTCGTTATCTAGGCCAATTGCTAAATAACGACGAGAGTTCAAGTCATAATATACATCCAAGGTACTCCAATGCGTGGGTACTTCATAATAGTTAAGACCATGTGCCATCGCTACACGATACATTTGATCGCGATTGTCGTATAAATCTGCGATATGAATCTGCCAGCTGTCTTCATCAATGTAAAAAACACGTTTTTTATAGATATGACGCGTGCCTTCTTTTAGGTTTGCTTCCACAACCCATACACGGTGCTTTTCATAGCGAACATGTTCAGGGTTAACATGTCCAGGCTTTAAGATATCCTCATATTTAAGCTTATCGCTGTGAAGCTTATAGCTGTTATATGGAATATATAATTCCTGTTTGCCTTTTAATGTCCACTCATAACGATTCGGTGAACCGTTAAACATATCAAAGTCATCCGTTGTACGTAGACTATCAGAAGCCGTTCCAGGTGCATCATAAGCTATGTTTGGTGCACGACGAACTCGGCGTTGACCAGTGTTATAAGTCCAAGCTTGACGTGGTGTTAAGATTTGATCCATGGTTTCATGAACTAATAATGCGGTTCCTGCCAAACGTGCAGGTTCAGTGACCTTTTGTTTGAACTTAAACAAAACATTTGATTCTTTAAGCTCTTGCGGTGTTGCATCAGTTGCTGAGTACTTTACTAACAACTTTTCATCAAAACCAATTAAGTTATAAGAGCCAGATTCAGTTGGCATAGCTTGCCCACCAAAACGCGCAATAGATAAACCGCGATAACGTAATAAATGGTTCCAAATTGCTTCTAAGCCATCTTTAGGAATAGGAAATGGAATACCAATTGCAGTATTTTTTATCCCGTTACCACCTTCGATCAACTCTGCCGTTGACGCGTACTTTTTAGTTGCATCATAAACAAACTGAGGATAGGCAGCACTGCGACGAGTTGGGTAGATGTTCATTTTGAACGTATCAGGATACGTGTCAAACATCGCAACCTGACCAGGACTTAAATGCTCTTTATATTTATCAATATTTGATTTGTCGATGGTAAATAAAACTTTATCATCAGCAAATGGGTCTGGATGATGCATTCCTGGTTTATAGTCGGCCGGAGGCTGAGTGATACCGCCATCCCAAGCTGGGATAGAACCATCTTTGTTACCAGCCTTTTCAGCGCCAATCGGTGTAAGATCCGCGCCTAAGCGTGCAACTTGATCTGCCGTCATTTTTGCCATTGCGTTGCTCGCTGATAGCAGTGTTATCATTGTCGCGGCAATGAGTGTAGGTTTTCTAAACATACTGAAAGCCCTTAAATTGAATACTTGATATTAAAAGACACAAAATCACGGTCTGCGAATGTATTGGTAGCACCACCACCCCAAAAAGTGTTGTAGCCGACGTCAAATGACCATGCATTTTGATAATTGAAATTCATCGTAACACCCAAAGATTTACGGTCTTCAATAAACAAAAACATAGGATCTGGTGTAATACCATTTACATCATGTGAAAAAACAATCTTTGGTGAAAAGTTTACGCCAGCAAACAGGTTATTAAACTCACCTTTTGCTATTAAGCGATAACCCCAAGCGGAGGACGTTGGGAATGGGTTAACTTCTGGGCCATTAGATACTGCTTGATGGATTAAATCATAGCTTTTTCCTGATATCCCTTCGACAGTGCCACTTCTTCCGGTACCAGATACATTTAAGCGCAGCTGATCGTAAGTTGGCATATCTTTAATCGTTACAGCCCCGACTTCACCAACAAGCGCCCAGCTATCAGCACCAAGTGATGGACCAAACAAATGTGTCGCAGTGAATTGTGCTTGTAAAGTATCTTTTAAAATATAGCCCTGTGCCACTTCACCAGGGTCAACATAAGCAACGGCGTCGCCTTGACTAAGCTGAGAAAAACCAGCGAAGTCATCACGACGACCAGCATAAGCTAACTGCTCAACCATACCTGCGTATAACAACTCAACGTCATCGATTTGCAAAGGCTCGTCTTCACGATAGGTAAATTCACCAGCGAATGCAGTTTCACCAATTGCTGTATTAAAACTTAAACCATATAGTTTAATGTCTTCAGGGTATGCAATTTGACCCTGCGTAAAGGCATTTAGGTTAGTAATGTTATCTTCTGTTATTGTGTTGGCTGAGATATATGCAAGATCTTGCGAAACAGCAGCATTTGTAAAGTTCGATGCTTTACCTGAAATAAGTGGTCTACGAGCATGATAGTTTATGTAATATAGCGCAAATTCAGTGTCATTTAGTTCTGGTGAGTAAATGCCTAAACGTATACCAAATTGACCATTGTCTTTTGGTTCCGTCTTACCTGCATCACCTTTACCTTTAAGTGCCACTTTTGTTGGATAAGCAAGGTACATTTGTGCAAGTAACTGTTGAGCTGATGCACTGGTTGTTACCCCATCTTGCGTTACATCTAACCCTTGAGCAGTTAACCCGCCCAACCAAGTTGCTTGTAAAGTGTTAAGCGAATCGGTTAGGTGATGTAAATCAATATCAGGGTTGGATGTGAAACCTAACTGAACGTTTTGCGAAAAGCCATTCGCTGGGGCGAAGTCGTTTGTTGAGAAATAACTGCCAGACGCTGGTAGGCGTGTTTCATGCCATTCGTACTGATAGAAACCTTCGAGTGTAATGTTGTCGGTGATCCCCAAAGACGCCCACAACATCCCTACGGGAATAAACGCCTCTTTAACTTCCGAACCAGGCGCTTTTAAGCGGTCGATATCTACTGGGTTAACGTTAATGCCGTGAGTGATTAACGTACTTTCACCCCAGTTAACTACCTGCTGACCTAAGCGAACGGAAAGAGGATTTTTACCATCGTTAAGATCAAAGTCTGCCCACACGAACGCATCAAGTAAACGAACATCAGAACAAACTTGCTCTTTTGTCTCGTCAAATGCGCATGGGTCAACTTTTTTACCTGAAACAGGATTGTTATAAGCAAAGTCACCATCTTCCATAGCAAAATCATAAAAATACATAAAACGAGAAAAGAACCCGTAATTATCTTTGCTAATTGCTAAGTCATGTGTGCCTTTAACCAGTTGAGAAAAGGTATCCCCTGAATCAAAGTTTAAATTACCAGCATCACCATTATTTGAGTATGCGCCGGAATTAGCCCACACTTGTGCCGAGCTATAAACTGTATTGCCCGTTAGAGCATTATAGCCAGACCAATCATATCTTGGGTGATTGCTTTTACCTACATATTGAAAATCTCTATCTTCAACGCGAATACTCTGTCCGTAAGAAAAAGTCGAATCAAATGTGATATCAAAATCACCGACTTGGAAACTTGCTGCAAGTAAAGGCGCACTGCCCATAGATAACGCAGCTGCACTAAGACCGAGCATGATTTTGTTTTTCACAAAAAGCGATCTTTTTATCATTATTTCTCCCCCTTATGGCGGGTATTTTCTAATCAAGTTATTGTTTTTTGTTGTCACTACGATAGAAGCGAATTATCAAAATTACAAATATAACGCGCTCAATCGGTACTTTTTTGGCATTTAGGCCGTATTTTCACTCTTGGTAAGACGTCCTACCAGATAATTTATAACACGTAATTTAAGTTTATAACAAACCCATTTAACAAAAATACAATATGACTGAGTTAAAATTCTAAATTAAGCAATTTTTTCAAGCGAAACAAAGCCATTTTGGCCATCTAGACATAAACGGTAGCGCCCTCTTACCCCTAAAGATGAAACAAATCTTCTAATATGCTTAGCAGGAAAGCGGATCCGCTTTCCTGCATCTTCAGTAACCTGAATATATTTGATGTTGCCATGGTAATATTCCATGCACTCATCATAAGTTAAATGTATCGAGAAAAAATACTCCTGCATCATTCACCTAGTTCAAAGCTTTATCAACTTTTTCATATAAGTCACCACTTAAGTCTGTTAACTTCGACAAGCGCTCAAGCTGTTCTTTCATCAATTTCTGCCGCGCTTTATCATATCGTTTCCACGACATAAATGGCGTTAACATTCTAGAAGCATTTTGTGGATTAATCGCGTTAAGTTCAACAAGTAAGTCACCTAATAAACGATACCCCTGGCCATCAAGTCGATGGAACTGCACTGCATTACCACGCGCAAAGCTACCAACCAGTGCTCTAACGCGATTTGGGTTTGACTTATCAAAGCAAGGGTGTTCGTACAAATTTTTGATATTTGCAATAGCCTGATCGGATTTTTGTGTTGCTTGTAAGGCAAACCACTTATCCATCACCAACAAATCATGACGCCACTGAGAATCAAAAACAGCCATGCTAGGTTCCGAACAAGGTAATTGTGCATTAAACACGGCTTTTAGAGCGCCAAGCTTCAATGTCATATTGTCACAGTCCAATTGTGACTGTATCCAAGATAATATCTTTTCATCACAGACCATTGCTAAGTAATACAAACACACATTTTTTAATGCTCTTGCAGATACGGCTTTATGACTCATTTCACCTTTTTCTTCACATGATTCATAGGTTTGTTTCAAAGGATTAGCCAAGCGAGTAGCAATATCTAATTCAAATTGCACAATACACGTATTGAGTGCATCTACAGGTATGCACTCAAACTCACTTGAGAGTGTATCAAAGCTTGGCACCCTTATTAGCTCTGCAAGTAAAGCTAAATCGCCTTGCCGTTTGCATAGCAGGGCATTGAATGTATCTACCAACTCACACGATAGCGATATGGTTCCATGTGCATTATACTGTTTGACCCCTTCGAGGACTTCTAATTTAAAAGCCTGCTGCGTCGCCTCCCAGCGTGCATAATCACTGCTTGCATGCGCAATAATATGAACAAGTTCAGATAGTTTATAATCGTAATTAACAATTACTGGGGCAGAAAAATCTTCTAGTAATACGGCAACTGGTTGCTCTGGTATCTGCTCAAATGTGATACTTTGTTCTGGGTGAGTAACATCGATAATTTTCGAGGTGGTTTTCCCATTAACTTTAAGCGCTAAAGCATGCCCATTTTTATCCAGTAATTCTATCGCGAATGGGATATGCAATGGACTTTGAACCGGGTCATTTTGAGCATTTTTCTGGGTGAAAGTACATGTATACGTCGCACTGATGTCATCAAATTCGGTCGCTACAGTTAGTGTTGGCGTACCAACTTGCTCATACCAAAGTTTAAACTGGCTTAGGTTAGTTTGACTGGCATCCTGCATGGCCGCAACAAAGTCATCACACGTAACAGCTTGTCCGTCATGGCGTTCAAAGTATAATTGCATACCTTTTTGAAAATTCTCTTCGCCAAGCAGCGTATGCATCATGCGGATCACCTCCGCCCCTTTGTTATACACCGTCACTGTATAAAAATTATTCATTTCAATAACTTTATTAGGACGAATCGGATGAGCCATCGGGCCCGCATCTTCAGCAAACTGATGTGTGCGCATAGCCATCACAGCATCTATTCTATTTAGACCTCGAGAGCCTAAGTCACTACTAAACTCTTGGTCACGAAATACCGTTAAACCTTCTTTTAAGGATAGCTGAAACCAATCTCTACAGGTCACTCTGTTACCAGTCCAGTTATGAAAGTATTCATGTCCAACGATAGATTCAATCGTGTGATAATCTCTATCTGTTGCAGTTTGTTGATTGGCTAAAACACAGGCACTATTGAATACATTCAGGCCTTTGTTTTCCATTGCCCCCATGTTGAAAAAATCTACCGCAACAATCATGTAAATGTCTAGGTCATATTCTAACTTAAAGCGTGATTCATCCCATTTCATTGCTCGTTTAAGCGAGGCCATAGCGTGAGGTGCTTTTGCTAAGTTTCCTTTATCAACAAATAAAACCAAATTAACTTTACGACCGGAACAAGTAACAAACATATCTTCAAGTTTGTCAAAATCACCTGCGACTAATGCAAACAAATAACTTGGTTTTTTAAATGGATCATGCCACTTAGCAAAGTGGCGTCCATCGTCCAATTGACCTGACTCAACTTGATTACCATTAGAAAGTAGGCATGGCATTGATTGCTCGCCTATCACCGTGACGGTATAAATGGTAAGAACGTCTGGGCGGTCTAAAAAATAGGTGATTTTTCTAAAACCTTCAGCTTCACATTGTGTACAGTACGCACCACCAGATAGATACAGCCCTTCTAACGAAGTATTGGTTTTTGGCGAGATCTCAGTCTCTATTTCCAACTCAAACTCATTCGGTAAGTTACTAAGCTGTAAGTGCTGCTCTTGGCATTCGAAGTGTTCAAAAGGTTGACCATTTACATTTATAGACAGTAGCGTTAAACCAACACCATCAAGGACCAGTGAAGTTGTTCCACAATTGGCAATATAATGAGCTTTGGCTTTAACCTTCGTTTTGGTAGGGTGTAAATCGAAAGTAAGTTCTAAACGAGTCACCTCATGAGATGGTGCCTGATAGTCTTTTAGATACTTAGCTTGAGGTTTAATTTGCATCGTTTTTCCTCAAAAATGCCCCGAACTAACGGGGCAATATTATTAAACTTGCTGTGGCATATTCTTTGGCTTGATACGTAAGATTTTAATACCTAAGTAAGCATAAATCACTGCCAACACAGGATTAATTAAATTAAAGAATGCATACATCGCATAGTCAAGTGGATTAATTAACAACACACTTTGCATGTATGCACCACAAGTATTCCATGGGATTAAGGGGCTTGTAATGGTACCGCCATCCTCTAGAGTTCGAGATAAGTTAACAGGTTTCAACCCTCTTTTTTCATACTCTTCTTTAAACATCCTACCAGGGACAACGATTGCTATATACTGATCAGCCGCTACAACATTTGTGCCAATACACGTAGCTACCGTTGATGCGATTAATGAACCCGTACTTTTTGCGACTTTCAAAATACTCCGTACAAAAACTTCTAACAAACCGGTCTTTTCCATAATCGCCCCGAACATAAGAGCAGTCATTACCAGCCATGTGGTCGTTAACATATTTGACATGCCACCACCACTGAGTAAATCATCCATTTTGCCATCTCCGGTGGTAATACTAAAGCCTTCATAAAATGTAGCCCATACCAACTTAAAGTAGCCTACTAATTGGCCTTGAGACGCATCTATTTGGCTTTGAATTAAATCACCTTGAAACAGCATTGCCCAAACGGCACCCACTACAGCGCCTATTGAAATTGCAGGGAAAGCAGGCATTTTTTTAAAGGCTAAAATAAGTAAAATGAGTAATGGGGCCAACATCACGGGATTTATATTAAAATTACTCTTTAATATGGTCACAATCTCTTCTATGCGACCGATATCACTACTTACATCAGCGCTAAAGCCCATAAAAGTAAAAATAATTAGTGCAATTACAAAGCTTGGCACTGTTGTCCAAAGCATATGTTGAATATGCTCAAACAAATCACTGCCAGCTACCGCTGGAGCTAAGTTAGTGGTTTCAGACAAAGGGCTTAATTTATCACCAAAATAAGCACCTGAAATAACAGCCCCAGCGGTTACCACTGGGTCTAGGCCTAAGCCTGTGGCCACCCCCAATAGAGCCACACCAATTGTTGCGGCTGTTGTCCATGAACTGCCAATGCTCATAGCCACTATGCCGCAAATCATACAACTGGCAGCATAAAACCAACTTGGGCTGATTATTTGTAAGCCATAGTAGATCAATGTAGGAACCGTGCCTGAGAGCAGCCAAGTACCAATTAGAGCCCCCACCATCAGTAGAATTAAAATAGCACCAAGGGATAGCGTAATGCCTTTTATCATCGCATCCTCAAGTGTTTTCCATGTATAACCATTTTTCAAGCCGACCAATGCCGCAGTAAAAGTAGCAAATAGTAATGCTATTTGGTTTGGTCCTGATGACGAGTTGTCACCATAAAGGTAAACAGCCGCACCGAGCAAACAAACTAAAACGGTAATTGGTATAAACGCATCTAGATATGAGGGTTGTTTAGGTTGTTTCAAACTGAACTCTCCTATGCATGAATATTCATGCTTATTATTATTTTTACGCACAACCCCTGGGGCTATGGTAATGACCTAATCTTGTTATTCGTAAAATTACTGGCGTGGATAATAGCAAATTCGTAGCGCAAGTCGTAACAAAAAAGGCGCCGTAGCGCCTTTTTATATCGATATTGAGCGATTTTTAAACATCATTTTTCGCTAACCGACCAAATGAAATAAGATCTTGAGTTATCAGTGCAGCTTCTTCTAAATATGGGTCTAACTCTGATAAAATATCTGGTAAGTCATCTAAGTTCTCAACTGGTTCCTTACCTAATCGTTTTAAACGCTCGTTATTTCGAGTTAACGAACGAAGCTTTGCTTCATCTCGCTCTTTCAATCTTTGCGCTTCAACCAAAGATATTTTCTTTTCATCTTTTTGTTCTTTGTAGCGGGCAATATCATCATAAACGTATTTAAATTCAGGCTCAACTTTGACACGCGCAATATGCTTAGATTGCAAATACTCAACAACAGGTTTTAAATTATCTAAACTGCTATAACGTGCTCTTTTTATGCTATCCCAAGGGAGCGCATTGTCTTCTTGGCTTTCCCCCCACTCTTCAGGCTCTATTGCTGAAGGTAATAGCACATCTGGGACTACCCCTTTATTTTGTGTACTGCCGCCATTAATACGATAAAACTTAGCAATGGTATAAGTCACACTGCCAAGTGCATTACTAAATAAGTCATAGTTTTTACTTAACCCACGATGCTGTTGAACAGTACCTTTACCGAAGGTTTGTTCGCCAATCACGACTCCACGACCGTAATCTTGAATAGCCGCAGCAAATATCTCAGATGCTGAGGCACTATATCTATCAACAAGAACTGTCATTGGACCATCATAAAATGTAATGCCGTCACGGTCTTTTTGCTCTTCCACACGATTATAAGCTGTATGAATTTGCACCACAGGCCCTTGGTCGATAAATAACCCTGTTAACTGCGTTGCCTCATACAGTGAACCACCACCATTTTGGCGTAAGTCAATAACGATACCATCAACTTTTTGTTCTTTCAGTTTGGTGATTTCAACTTTTACGTCTTTGGACAAGTTATTGTAAAAGCTTGGTATTTCAATTACACCAATTTTACTCGTTAGGTCTGAGTACTTAGCTTCAAATACTTCCGATTTTGCAGCTCTATCTTCTAAGCGAATTTTGTCTCGCACAATTTCAACTACTTTTGGTGTGCCGTGGGTGTCTGACCCTTTCAAATATTGCAACCTAACTTTAGTCCCTTTCGGTCCTTTAATTAAATCCACAACATCATCTAGACGCCAACCAATTACATCTACAAACTCTTCACCATCTTGTGCTACACCAACAATTCGATCTTCAGGCTTAATTTTATCGGATTTATCTGCAGGTCCACCAGGAACTAATGAGCGAATGGTAGTATAATCTTCGTCATAACCTAAGACAGCCCCAATACCTTCAAGCTCAAGGTCCATATCCATTTTAAACTGTTCAGCTCTGCGGGGAGATAAATAAGAGGTGTGAGCTTCAACACTGCGCGCAAATGCATTCATCACAATTTGAAATGCATCTTCGCTATTAGTTTGTACCAACCGCTTCAACGCATTGTTGTAACGCTTAGCCAATATTTCTTTTATTTCTTTCCACTCTTTACCCGTTAGTTTCAAACGTAACGCATCAGATTTAACTCGCTGACGCCAATGTTCATCTAACTCTGCTTGACTTGTCGCAAACTGGGTATCTTCTCGGTCATAGTGAAAATTGTCGGGCTTATCGAATACCATTTCATTTTCAAGCAATGAAAGTGCATATTGGAAACGCTCAAATCGACGTTTCATACTTAAATTGAATAGCTCGTAAGCAAATTCTAACTTACCACTTTTCAATGCATCATCAAATTGCTTTTGAAATTTTTCAAACTGTTTGATGTCGCTTTGCAAAAAAACCGAACGGTTAAAATCAAGTGAGTCGATATAACGGTTAAAGATCTCTTGTGACAAAGCGTCATCAAAACTAAATCGTTTATAATGTTGGCGAGTAAATAGGTTGGTCACTCTTTTGCTTGCCGTTGTATGTTGGGCTTCTGGCGCAAGCACCGGAATATCCTTCTCTGTAACCGTATTTGATGAAGCATATGCTGCTCCAGATAATAACGCGGCGATAACATGAATGAGTGTCAACTTTTTACTCATACGCAAACTCCTTAAACGATGTATAGGCTATCAACTTTAGTTTTTACTTGCATACCAGTTACTAATTCAACATGCACTTCTTCTTTGTTGACTTCTGTAATAGTAGCATTTACAAGTGCTTGGCCTAACTTAACTTTTACTTTGTTATTAACCTTGACCTCGTTAGCAGGTAATGGTTCAACTTTTCCTGGATTACGCTTAGCTTGCTGAGGCGCTGGCTTCTTATTAACTCTAGCGTTTTTATCGCCTTGACGAGGATGAGGCGCACCTTTCTTTTTGTAAGATTTTGTTTCACCGTCCTGACGAGGACGCTGTGGCTTCTTACGTTTAGCCATTTTAGCTCGGCTTTCTTCAAGCGCCTTTTGTGCGTGCTCAATATGCTCTTGTTCAACTTTTTCGGCATCATTGCCATCTAAGTCAATCCTAAATTCATTTTTTGTCACGGCTTCGAGATAACGCCAATTAGAAGTGTATTTGCGCAATGCTTGACGAACCTGCGTCTTACTTACTTTCTCTGAGCCTTCAATACGCTCTGCGATATCTTTAAAAATACCGACCTTTAATGGCTTAATACCATCTTTTTGTTTAAAACACTGAGGAAACTCTGAATATAAAAAATCCAGAACCTCATTAATATCTTTTAGCTTGTTTGTGGTTTCCATGTTTGAACCTATTTATGACTTCTGTTCATCTAATGATGATTGGATATAGTGTATTACCCAGTCTGTTAACTCTTCAAATTCAGCTTCTAGTAAAGCTAAATCACCACGAAGATGTTCCCAAATACCGTTGATTAAATTATCGATGATTTCACACTCGAGATCATCTGGTAACTGCTGCCAAGCGAAATGAATAAGCTCATTTAAAGTTTCGGCAACATGTTCTTCTTCACCTTCCCAATCACCTACATCGGCAATTGAGAACAAGTAATCTTGTACGTTTAATAAGTCTTTCACGATAGTGTCAACTCAAAGCTTTTCACTAATTTTTCAAGACCGTTTTTGTCCGACTCATCAAATCGAGATAAACTCGGACTATCGATATCTAAAACAGCAAATACTTCACCGTTTTTAAATACAGGGATCACTATTTCTGAGTTTGACGCGGCGTCACACGCAATATGCCCATCAAAGGCATGCACATCCTCTACTAACTGGGTCTTTTTAGAGTATGCAGCGCTGCCACAAACACCTCTACCCATAGGAATACGGATACAAGCTGGGTTGCCCTGAAAAGGACCTAACACCAACTCTTGTGGACTATCAACAAAATAAAAGCCCGCCCAGTTTATGTCTTCTAAAGACGTAAACAACAACGCGCTTAAGTTTGCCATATTGGCAATCACATTGCTTTCACCACTAATTAACGCTTGAGCTTGCTTTGTGAGTGACTGATAAAAATCTTGCTTTTGCATCTACTAAATCACGTTACAACATACAAAAGTCTAAGGTACTCTTTCAAAGAATTAATTGAAACCTTTTCTGGCGAAAAAGTATTAAATATCCGTAAATATAGTGCTACTTGGCTAAATATAGAGCAGCTTACAGCTGCTAACTTATGCGAAACGTCTTAGCCCATATAAAAACAAGCCTGCTGCTAAAGTTGCCATTATCGTATTGATAAGCAGTGCACCGCCCTCTTTAGCTGAGAAAACATAGCTAAATACTGCGCCTCCCAACATACCTAGCATGAGTATCATATCGAAGCGTACCTTACTATTTTTATGTAAAAACCAATACCCTGGCACCACAAACACGGCCATCGACAAACCCACTATGTAGGCATTAGAAATTGCAATCGCGACCATACTGATAAATACATTTATGCCTGCACCAGCATTTGTGACAGTAAAGTACAGACCTAATACACACCCAACAAATACAGGAGAAAGCAGGGATAACAAGACACACTTAGCGATTTTTAGTTTCATAGCAGCTGTAAACTCAAGTAAATAAACCACCAATTAGATTGCAACATATTAATATATTAACTAGTGGACTTTGGTCTACAATCAGCAAAATTTAAGCAAAAAAAAACCGCTGATATGTTCAGCGGTTTGCTATTCAAAGAATAGTGGCGGAGAGATAGGGATTTGAACCCTAGAAGGGCTACAAACCCTTGCCGGTTTTCAAGACCGGTGCTTTCGACCACTCAGCCATCTCTCCAAATTTGTAATACACACCATAATAATGCTGCATAAATAATTAGTGGCGGAGAGATAGGGATTTGAACCCTAGAAGGGCTACAAACCCTTGCCGGTTTTCAAGACCGGTGCTTTCGACCACTCAGCCATCTCTCCGCAGCGGAGCGAATATTAGAGAATCCAATCGATAATGTGAAGCTTTTTTTGCAAAAAAAAGTTCAAGTGTTCAAAAAACCTCACATTTGCTCAAATGTAAAGCAACTTTTGACATCTAAGGGAACTTTTGCCAATTTCACGACTCTATTTGATCGACAATGTTTGCCGAACCATATAACTCTTGGTAATCTTAACTCAGTTTAATTATTGGAACATTTGCTCACTAAGGAGTTTAACCATGGCGTTCAATCACTCGTACGATACTGCTCAACCGGCAATGTCGACCATTGAAACTAACAAAGTATTAAAGAATACATACTTTCTTTTGGCAATGACATTGGCATTCAGTGCCATCACTGCCGGAATTTCAATGACAATGGCATTACCACGCTTTACTGGCATAATATGCTCACTCGTTGGTCTGGGTTTAATTTTTGTAATTCACAAAAAAGCAAATTCATCTTCTGCGGTTGGCTTAGTTTTCTTATTTACAGGTATTATGGGCTTTGGCTTAGGACCTCTACTTAACCATTATGCAGCTATGCCAAATGGTGGCATGTTAATCATGCAAGCTTTGGGTTCAACTGCTTTAATTTTCTTTGGTTTATCTGCATATGCACTAACTACTAAAAAAGACTTCTCTTTCATGGGTGGCTTTTTAACGGTTGGTTTAATCGTTGTGGTTATAGCAAGCTTAGTAAACCTATTTATTGGAAGTAGTATCGCTTTTATGGCACTTAATGCTGCTGTTGTACTAATAATGTCAGGCTTCATCCTTTATGATACAAGCCGTATCATCAACGGTGGTGAGACCAATTATGTGTTAGCAACGGTTGGCTTGTACCTTAGCATTTATAATTTATTTACTTCATTACTTGCTCTTTTAGGCGCAAATGATGACTAACCAGTCATATCTGGTAAACTAAGCCCCATTATGGGGCTTTTTTTATGGTCATTTTTTGAGTAAATTTGTTTTATCTTTACATAGCGATATTGCAGATCATAACTGCTTACAGCAACTATCTCGCTTTGCGCATAGCGCAATACAAGGCGGTCACCAAATTGACTGTATTTTTCTATACCAAGATGCCGTCAATCACGCATCCCAGTATTTACAACTTTCTTCTGACGAACTAAATGTTCAGGCTACATGGCAAGCACTCGCTGACTTAGATATTACTTTGTTATTATGTGTTACAGCCGCTGAAAAACGCGCAATAGATGTTAAAAATACAGGGCTATTCAAAGTGGCTGGATTGGCTGAATTTGCTATGTTAAGCGCCAAAGCCGATAAATGGGTGCAATTCAAATGAAAAATGTATTAGTTATCAGTACAACCAGCCCATTTGATAGACAAAAAATACGCGATGCATTAGACACCGCATTAATATATGCAGCAATAGATCAAAACATATCATGGCTGTTATTAGATAGCGCGGTGCTGGCTTTAAAAAAGCCTCAATCAGCAAGCCATATTGGGCTAAAAGACTATTTTAAAGCCATCAAAACACTAGAGATATATGATATTGAACAAGTGTATGTTTGCGCAGACGCCATGGAGAAATATCAACTAGACGAGCAGCAATTAAATATTGCAGTAATTGCGCTTAATAAACAGCAACAGCAGCAACTTTTACAGCAGCAAAACTTTGTGGTGAACTTATGACTCTTGAAACTGTACACTTACTCGCTAAGCCTGCTGCTTACTATCAAAACTTAAACTTAGAGCATCTTATAACCAATGAAGATGTAATTGTGCTTATTGGGGATGCTTGTTACGACCACCAACGCTATAGCGAATTGCCGGGTCAACATTTTATGCTAACAAACTGCGCTGTCGCGAGAGGCATCATTCCTAAAAATAAGATTAACTTAATCAGTGATATCAAATGGGTAGAACTTATTGATAACGCAAAAAAATCAATAAGTTGGTAATAAATGATAGAATTTAACAATCAAACAATCGATACAGATAGTCAAGGCTATTTACTTGACCACACGAAATGGCACAAAGAACTCGCACCCATTATTGCAGAGCAAGAAGGCATAACTCTAAGTGAAGCTCATTGGGAAGTAGTCAATTTTGTTCGCGATTTTTACGAAGAATATAATACCAGCCCAGCAATACGCATGTTAGTAAAAGCAATGGCCAAAAAGCTTGGTGAAGATAAAGGAAACAGTATGTATTTATATAAACTATTTCCAAAAGGCCCGGCAAAACAAGCAACTAAAATTGCTGGCTTACCCAAGCCTGCAAGATGTATTTAGTCTCTTAGGCACCCCAAATGTCGTTCACACAGTTTTTCATTCTGGTCCGCTAGAATTACTATCCATGTGAACGATACAGAGCTACTAAGCTTGTTTTTCGTAGCTGGCAATAATCACCGTATTACGTACTGATGCTTCAAAATACTGACTCTTAATACTTTGATAGTCATTATCTTCAAAAAAATTATTGGCTGATAGCTGAGTTGGGAAGTTAATTGTGAAAACACGATTTATTGGTTCACTTACTTGTGAGAGTAACACCTCTGACACCATAAAATCATACCCAAAAGCCCCTTCAAAGGTGGCTAAAATAGGCTTCATGGCCGCTCTATATTGCGCATAAATTTCATTATCTGAAACCTCCAAACCTACTAACATTTCATACATAGTTCTAGCTCCTTCACTTTATGAACATGGGTGTTGATATTTTTCTTCGATATCAAACATTAACAAAACTGGAAGTTATGAACCAAGGTCATGCCTTTTTCACGAACTTTGCAGTCACCATCATTTCACCTACCCCATCTACTTTGCAATCTAGTTCATGATCTTTTTTATCTAAAACTCGCCTTACTAGGGCCTTGGTGCCAATTTTAATCACTTGTGAACTGCCTTTAATTTTGAGATCTTTTACAATGGTCACTTTGTCACCGTCAGACAATAAGGTTCCATTTGCGTCTTTGACGCGCAGCAACTGCTCTTCTTTAATTTCTGATGGGTCCCATTCATGTGCACACTCTGGGCATACGAGGTTATTTTGATCTTGATATACATATTCAGACTGACATTTTGGGCAAGGAGGGAATAACATAAGCTACTATACTCATTTTAAAGTTTGAATCACCACCAGCATTTGCGCCAGTCGCTTTGCAGCACTAAAATACTTAGGCTGACCAGTATATCATTTAGCGACAGGGTTTTTATATTTGTGTCGTGTATTTTAAAAGAAAAAGTCAATAAAAAGCGCCCTTAAGGCGCTGCTAGTTTCACAAAATAATTAAACAAGTTAATAATACTCGTCGCCTTCAACCCGTCGTACTTTGTATCTATCAATTAAGTCGTCCATTTCCATAGCAGCTTCTGCAATACTAGATGCAGAAACGGCTATTTGTTCAGTTCCAGCAACATTTTCAGTCGCTTTTTGAAAAATATCCGTAATATTTTTGCTCACTTCTTCAATTGCGTCGCTTTGCTGTTGTGTACTTATAGAAACAGATTCGGTAACAGACTCTACTTTTTTCGCTTGCTCTACAATTTTGCTGAGTGCCAGCTTTATCTCTTCAGCCCTGCTCGCGCCCTGTATGGCATTTTCTTTTCCTTGCGTTATCACTTGAGAAGCATGCTTTGAGCTTGATTGCAATTCAGATACTAATGCTGAAATTTCTTCCGTCGACTTTTGTGTTCTACTTGCAAGGCTTCTTACTTCGTCAGCCACTACTGCAAAACCACGCCCTTGTTCACCTGCCCTTGCCGCTTCAATCGCTGCATTCAAGGCTAATAAGTTAGTTTGTTCAGCAATACTTTGGATCATATCAACCATGCTAGAAATGCTACCAACACGTTCATTGAGTTCATCAACTGTGTGTGCAGACTTTGCCATATCTTCAGATGCTTGTTGAATTACACTCACCGCGTCCGACACAACCTCTTGCCCGGCAACAGATTCCAGTGCTACCATTTTCGCATACTCTGAATTTTCGCTCATTGATAAAGCAATACCTTGTACATTCGCACTCATTTGCTCTGCCGCCGATGCAATAGTCTGAATACCCGTTTGTTGTTCTACTAAGTTCACTTGACTTTGACTAATCGCAACGGCTGTTTCATGAGTCGACGTTGCTATTTTCTTAGATACTTTCCTAAAAATAACTAAATCATCTTCTACTTCACTTGTTAATTGATTTATACGCTGAGCTGACTCGCCAAGCTCGTCTAAACTCATTACTTCTATGTGGTGGGTCATATCTTTGTCAGTAATTGCAATAGAGATCCCCTGTGCAATTGCTTGGGATTGACGATGTCGCACTTGAATAGATAAAAACAGCGCTAAAGTAATAAGCACACCAACCATTAAAATAATGCTTTCAATTATCAGTAAATTTACAGAGTATTGTTTGATGCCCGATGCCGTTTTTATCACGATAGCCAGCGCTTGTTCTTCTGCCTCTTTAAATGCATCTATTCGCCTTGTTGCTGCATCAAACCATTGCTCCGAATCTACTCCAAAATCTGAATCAATTGCTGAAGCTTTTTGTCGAAAATTTTTGACTACTTGCGCGTCACGAGATTCAGATGCAGCTTCAAACATATTTGCCATTTTTTCAGGTGCTGCAGCAATGGCCTCTTCTATATATACATGTTGCTTAGTTGAAAGCTCTATAAACTTACTTTTGAGCTCCTTACTAAATCTATCTTTAGCAAATACATTAGACAACACAGCTCGTTCAATACCAGCCGACTCCTTAGCGTATGCAAAGTTATATACAGCTACTAACTCAGTAGCGATAACTTGCTCTTTGCTGGAACGAGCAGCTGTCATTACTAAATCTAACCCTGCAACGTTAATGGCTGTATACACCGCTAATGCATCTGCTAAGGGCAGTGATAGATTGCTCACACCTCGACGAGTCGCTTCTACACGGTCAATTTTTGACAAAAAAACATTTAATTTTTGTTGCATCGGATCCGATATATCTGAAAAGCGCTCTAATTCCTGATTGATCCTAGATACAATTTGGTCAGTTTCATTTCTTTGCCTAGACAATTGAGTACCAAAACGCTGACCTTCAGAGCCAATATACCCCGCAGACCGACCTCTCTCTTTTTGTGATTCATGTACTACATCCAGCACGTACTTACTAAGCAATGCATTACTTCGAGCCTCACTCGCGTCATACATCCTATTAGCCGACATCGTAACATCAAACACAACGATACCTGTTAGTAATACGCAAGGTAACAGTACAACGCCAGTTAGGTTTTTAGAAACAAACCTAGATATTGAATGCCACATAAAACTCACTCTAAAATTTAACATACTAAAATATAGTACGTTTATGATTAGCTTATAGTTTAATTTTAATGCTTTTTTAAAAGAGCACTTATATTATTATAAGTAAATATCTATAATTTCAATCATGTAGCGTTCGCTGCCATTAAGTAAACTCAGTATGTTGTGGCACTTGATTACTAGGAGTAAATCAACTACGCAACCGATAAGAAAAGAAACAAAGAAGAAACAGACAATACCAATTTTATTAAAACATTGGTCATTCATTTAATGCATTGGTGTACGAACAATTATTAGCTACTGATAGCAAACTTCGATATGTAAAATGGAAAAAGCCCAGCTAAACTGGGCTTTTACGTAAAAACGTTATCACTACTAGGTGATTATAAAACGTCTAATAGCTCAACATCGAATACAAGCGTTGAGAAAGGTGCTATTGCTGCACCTGCACCGCGTTCGCCATATGCAAGTTCATGTGGAACATATAAACGCCACTTTGATCCAGCAGGCATTAGCTGTAATGCTTCAGTCCAACCTTTGATCACGCCATTCACAGGGAACTCAGCAGGCTCACCACGATCATAAGAGCTATCAAATACAGTACCATTAACTAAAGTACCGTGATAATGAACACGCACTTTTGAATCAGCAGTTGGTTTTGCACCTTCACCTGTTGTTATTACTTCATATTGAAGACCTGATTCAGTTACCGTGATTTCAGCGCGCTTAGCATTTTCTTCCAAAAACGCAACGCCTTCTGCTGAAAGTACTTTTGATTCTTCTTCGCGACGAGCTTGAATTTCTGTGTTTATTTTTTCAAAGGCAGCTTGGATCTCAGGGATCTCAACTCGGAACGCATCGCCTGCGTATGCGTCTTTCATTCCCTCAAATACTGAGTGCAGGTTTAAGCCTTCAAAAGGATTTGCTTTAAGTTGCTCACCCATTTGTAAGCCAATTCCGTAGCTTGCTTTTTCAGCATCTGTATTAAATAAATCTGACATAAATTAATTCACTTTCGTTTCTATTATAAGACGCGGGCAGTGTACCATAGCAAATGATGAGTTTAAACGCGTTCAAGACGCATTATCTGCTTACTGAGCTTTGAACTTTTGCACAATAAATGTCGCTAAAGGTAAACTTAGCGCCAGCCCTAACCCAAGTTCAACGCTATATTGAACAAGCCGCTGCGTGTAATAATAACCAAAACCTGCAATACCAACCAAACTGACTGTAACAGATGCTAACATCGGCCAATAAGTTTCATATTTGGTAATTAAATGTCCAACTAATAAGTTAAAAATAAAAATCAGCCCGAGTGTTTTTAATAATGTTGGATATTGTTGACCGTCAATGGCTAAGCGCAGGGCCATTTCTAAGCCACTCAAGTAGAAAAATCCAAATACAATCCATAAACTTGCGTGTTTAACTACTGTTGCTGACATCACTGCCTCCAAACGAAAAAAACCGCCAATAAGGCGGTTTTGGGAATGAGGTGGCGGAGAGATAGGGATTTGAACCCTAGAAGGGCTACAAACCCTTGCCGGTTTTCAAGACCGGTGCTTTCGACCACTCAGCCATCTCTCCGTTGTTGGCGCGCATATTAGTGGTTTTACTTGTAGCTGTAAAGTACTAACTTAACTTTTTTGTATATTTCAATAATATTGCTTAGGCCTTTTCGCAAACCAAGCACATATCAAACTAAGTAATAAACCTGAGACGAACAATACACTACCCTTAACAACAGTAATCGCCACTTCATTTGCAGGTATTAGTGCATTTAGTAATAATGGAGTAAAAGAAACACTAACAACTAAAAATAGTATCTTAAATGCTCTAAAAAACTCGAAGCGTTTCATGTAATTCATCCAGATAGCAATAGACAATACTAATAAGCAAGGAACGACAAAACCAAGTAACTGCTGTTTGGTTAAACTTAGAATATAGCCACTCAGTAAACCGCCAAGTGCGCTCCATATTAACCAGATCCACCAGCGCTCTCGCTCTTTTAAAAACAAATTGCCCATGTCCATCACTATTATTGTTATTTGAGACACAATTAGCCTAACAAATATTCACTGCTAAACACAACCATACGAAAGCATGACATTTGGTTGCAAATGCAACAAAAAAGCCGCAGTAATTGCTGCGGCTTCATGTTACTTTTTAACGTATATTACAAACTACGCTGACTTTTTTCTCTGAGCTGCTTTTTGAGCTTGTTTTGCTTCTTTTCGTTGACGTAGAACTTCTTGAGCTTCATGCCCTATGTGTCCCTCGCCACGAGCTTGCGCAAGCTCCATCTGTTTTTGACGCTCTGCAAAGCGAGCACGCTGCTCATCTGTCAGTGAATCATGGCAATGGTGACAAGATACACCTTCCATATACTCATCTAATTGCATCTCTTGCTCTGTAATAGGCATACGACATGCGTGGCATTGCTCGTACGACCCTTTTTGTAAATCATGATCAACCGCAACGCGATTATCAAATACAAAGCACTCGCCTTCCCATAAAGACTCTTCTTTAGGGACATCTTCTAGATACTTTAAAATACCACCCTCTAAGTGGTATACCTCATCAAAGCCCTGCTCTTTCATGTAGGCCGTTGATTTTTCACAGCGAATACCACCAGTACAAAACATAGCTACTTTTTTATGTTTACTTGGGTCTAGGTTTTCTTGTGCCCACTGGGGGAATTCTCGGAATGTTTTTGTATTAGGGTCTATCGCATGCTTGAACGTACCAATTTCAATTTCATAATCATTACGCGTATCAACCACGACTACGTCTGGGTTTGAAATCAATTCGTTCCATTGCTGTGGTTTTATATAACTACCAACTACTTGGAGTGGATCAATACCCTCTATCCCCATTGTCACTATTTCTTTTTTCAGCTTTACTTTAGTGCGGTAAAACGGACAAGTTTCATCGTAAGACTCTTTATAAACAATATTATCTAAACCTGGCTGCTTATCTAACCAAGCCAATAATTGATCAATACCTTCTCGCGTTCCAGCAACAGTGCCGTTAATGCCCTCAGCAGCAAGCAATAAAGTACCTCTTACTTCATTTTGCTCCATCACATCATGTAAAGGTTGGCGAATTTTTTCAAAGTTTGGCAGCGACACAAATTTGTACATGGCGCAAACCACAAATGGCTTAGACATAAAGTAATTCCTAATTTTCAGCTTTAAACTTCGCATTTGATGCTTATCATCAACATCAAGCGCATATAAACCGAACCGTAAATCCGGCGCTAGGGCGCGTATTTTACGTATTTTTACGATAATTGCAAAAACCAGAGACACAAATCACTTTATTGCTATCAGTACAGTACATAGCTTTGCTATAATGGCTGGCTACTGTCCGTTTAAGTTTTGGAGAAAAACGCTTTGCACTTTACCGAATTAGGCATAGAAACCCGCCTAGAAAAACAACTTGCCCATCAGGGGATCACGACACCAACCGAGATCCAAAGCCAAGCAGTTCCAACGGCAATTGCCGGGCACGATGTATTTGCACAATCTAAAACGGGTTCAGGTAAAACGCTAGCATTTTTGCTGCCTGCGGTGCATCGCGTAATGAAACAAAAAGCCCTTAGTAAGCGTGATCCTCGTGTACTTATCATTGCACCAACTCGCGAACTAGCAACCCAAGTTTTTACACAATGTCGACTTTTAATTGCCGGTACAAGCATCAGCGTAGTGAAGGTGCTTGGTGGTGAAAATTTCAATGATCAAGTTAAAGCTCTACGCAAGGACCCACAAATTGTAATTGGTACGCCTGGTCGCATAGGAGATCATCTCGCACAGCGTTCACTTCAGCTTGCTGGGTTAGAACTTTTAGTATTTGATGAAGCTGACCGCATGCTTGATTTAGGTTTTGCTGAACAGCTAAACAAAATCAATGACGAAGCAAACCATAGATTACGTCAGACTTTATTGTTCTCCGCCACACTTGATCACGCACAAGTTGAAGTGACTTCACGTAATTTATTACGAACGCCGAAAAAAATTATTTTAAGCGATGCGCATCAACAGCATGGCGATATTCAACAAACCCTATTTTTTGCAGACCATTTAGATCACAAAGATGCTTTATTAACCCATTTTGTCACTCAAAAAGACGTTGGCCAATGCATTATTTTTACCGCCACTCGTACCGACACGGTACGTATTAGCCAGCAACTGTCTGAGCTTGGCATCAAAGCAACTGCTTTGGCTGGCGATTTGGCGCAAAATAAACGCTTAGACATTATGGATGCCTTTAGCCGTGGTTTATTTAAAGTGTTGGTGACCACCGACGTCGCATCACGTGGATTAGATTTGTTAAGTGTTACTCACGTGATTAATTTTGACTTACCTAAACAAGCTGAAGAGTATGTACACAGAATTGGTCGTACAGGTCGTGCTGGATTTAAAGGCACTGCTATTTCATTAGTAGGTCCAAAAGATTGGAATAGCTTTGTTGCAATTAAAAATTATCTAAATGATAAGCTAGAGTTTGCGACAGTAGAGGGTTTAGAGGCTAAGTTTAAAGGCTTTAGACCTGCTAAACCTAAAGTAGCAAAGCCTATCGAGAAAAAACCTGCCGCTAAAAAGCCACTTAAAAAAGTCACAAAATCCAAAGCTAAAGTTAAAAAAGCCATCCCTGCTCCTTTTAACATAGATGGCAATACCCCACTTCGTCGCAAACCAAAACCAACTGAGGAATAAACATGTTAGGTCGTATTGAAACATTAATGATCAGTGAAATTTGCGCTGAAGGTGCCTATTTAAATGGTAATGAGTTAGGTGAAGTATTTTTACCTTCTGCTGAACTTGAAGAACATCTAGAAGCAGGCGACAGCGCACAAGTCTTTATTTATCAAGATTCACAAGGTCACCCCACAGCAACCACCAAAACGCCGGTTGCCCAAGTTGGTGAGTTTGCACTGTTGCGTGTAAAAGCACTGTCGACTGTCGGTGCGTTTATGGATATAGGCATCGATAAAGATGTGTTAGCACCGTTCAATGAACAAAAGCCAAAAATGCAAGAAGGTCGCAGCTATTTAGTCAAACTCTACCTAGATAATGCAAGCCAACGCATATGTGCCTCTAGCAACCTCAATAAGTTCGTGAATAAAACAGAACCAAGCTATGAGAAACTCCAAGAAGTACGGCTTATCGTCGCTGCTAAAACTGACATTGGCTACAAAGTAATTATCAATGAACAGCACTTTGGCGTGGTGTTTTTTAACACTGTTTTTAAGCGCATGTTTGTAGGTCAAAAACTAACGGGCTTCGTAAAATCTATACGCGAAGATGGTAAAATTGACGTCGTACTTGAAAAGCCAGGCATGGAAAAAGTGACTGGCTTAGGCGAGCAAATTTTACAAGCCCTTCAAGATAATGGCGGACATCTTCCTTTAGGGGATAAGTCTGATCCAGAACAAATTAAAAAAGCCTTTGCCACCAGCAAAGCAAATTTTAAAAAAGCCATTGGCGGCCTTTTTAAACAAGGCAAAATTAACATTGAAGCTAAATCAATTTCTTTAAAAGAGTAGCGCAATCTTATATAAGCAATGCTTAGATATTAAGTATTGCTTATGTCATTTCCACACATTATTAGCTTCCTTCTTAAAAAGAGATAACGTACTTGTACGATATTTGACAGTCATTGGGTATATCTATTTATTATAATTGAGTTATACAGAACTATATCAATTCGCTTAATTAAGTGAGTTACTTTGAGGCAATGAAACCTGATCGATAGCAACACTCTTGCTAAGGTAACTAAATCAATATAGGCAAGGCAGACATTTTGCTATTTAGTTGTCCTTAATGAATCCAATTTACTTTTTTACATTGTTCAAAATACGTTCGCGAGTTTACCCTGTTATTTACCACCCTCTAAGTCGCAATCAAACAGACTAAAATGTATAACTAAACTGAAAGCGTAAATTTCTGGGAGCTTGTGGGTATTTTACTGGAGATGTACCACGCCCATTGCTGTGAAAATACTCTTCATCAAATACGTTCTCAATATACACGCCATATGAGTAGCGCTTGGTCTGCTTAAAAATATGCATATTGAGTGTTGCCCAAGATTCGACTTTTTCAATACCGGTATCACCGGTATTGAGTAGATTAGCCTCGGTATAAGTTGCGGCCCAGTGATCAACAAACCCAGCTATTCGCCACGAATCGGTAAGCCGATAAACCAACCCGAGTTTTATTTTATATTTTGGTACATTCAAAACTTGCCGTTGTGCCCCAATCTCTTCATCATCAGGTTTCACATAACGGTAGCTAAACTGCCCTTGCCAATTATTCATTTGAAACTTTAATTGGTTTTCAAAGCCATAAATACTATGCTTGCCGGTAATACGAGTTTGCCAAATACCCTGTATTGGGTCGAGTATTTTTTCATAGAAGTTTTCCGCTTTCATATGATAAAGCGCTGCAATATTTGCAAACTGAATATCATTGTAAATAAAACTTTTACTCCAATTCAATTCTGTCATTTTCATGGTTTGCGACTCAAGTTCATCATCTACAACCAAATCAAATTCAAATATTGTTGGCGGTCTAAATGCCTCACCATAAGTCAATTTGACAGCTTGAGTGTCGTCATTTTGATACACCACACTGGCGCGCGGCAGGTAGGCTGAATTAGTAAAGTCTTGCTGATTATATCTAAGCCCTGTGCTTAGTTTCAGGCTTTTATTATCCCAATTCAATGTCTTTGAGTATTGCCCATATAACGCATGTTTTTTTGATTTTTCTTTTTCTTTAGCCCACTCAGCTGGCGTAAATAATGTAATCTGCCCATCGATTTCTCGATATTTCACTTTCCTGCCAATAACTGTACGCCAGCCATCATAGCCAAAAATCACATCCGACTGTTCACTTATTTGATACTGCCACTGCGTATTCAACCTCACCCGGTCTGAAGGGCCAATGTCTTCTCGCTCATTATATTGAATGAGGTCTTGGTAGCGACTTGCCCCCTCAGGCACAATCGTCGTGAGCCTATCTTTCTCTTTGTATTCTCGAAAGTAGCTCAGCTCCACAGTACCTTGCCATTTAGGACTTACTGTAATCGCTTTGCCCACATAATAGTTCTCATAACCTCTTCTAGAATCATCGCCTGTTACATAGTCATAGGCTACCGCCTCTATACCACTCACATTCTTTGCCCTACTAACATTAGCGCCCATATACACATCTTGATAACTTAGCTTGCCATCAAGGGTATAGTTTTGTTCATCATTTCTAAATGCTTCTGGGTCTAAGTTTCTCAATGGATCTTTACTACTGCGACTAAATTCAGATGTATTCATGACAAACTCTTTCACTTGAGTATAATCTTGCTTACTTTCAAAATAACTCGCGCTTAGCGACATAGATAAATCATTTTCTTTGTGGTTCAGTAGCAGATGTGCGTGCCGAGTACCGACTTCACCACCAAGTAGAAATAACTCATTGTCTTGCTGCTCAAGGCGTGTAATTACGTTTATAACGCCCTGAGTCGCATTGCCGCCATATAATGTGGAGTTTGGCCCCTGAAGTACTTCTACTCGCTCAATTCTCGCTGCTGGGAAGTTATTCATAATAAACGCTTCATTGGCGAGTAGATTTTGAACTTCTCTGCCATCAATTAACATCAAGGTACCGGACATATTACCTGTAAATCCGCGTTGTCCCCCAGGTAACCAGCTCCATTGATAGAAATAGTCCATATTTGGAATACTCGCTAATATTTCTTTTAAGTCTCGCCAACCATAGCTTTCTATGTCAGCTCGACTCACAACGTATACCGTGCCCGATGAAGATAACCAAGGTTCACTCTTTTTTGCAGCAACTGATACTTCTAACTCTAATAGCTCCTCAAATGCTAATGAAAACAGCGAGCCTTGCTCAACACTTTGAGTTTGTGCGTTAGAAAAACCCACATAGATAACAGCTATTACTGAAATACAACGAAAATTCATAAAGTATTAATTCGATGACGTATTTTGAAAAAAAGTATAGTACAAATTTTAATAGTCGATAGTCTATATAAACAGCCAGAATCAACTTGGTTAAATATAACAACCTAACGCAGAAACCCTAGACAGTGTAGAACTTAAGGTCGAGTTGCTTTATTACAACTACAAGATATTGCTGAATGCATGTTATTTAAATGAGCAGATTCTCTTAAGCTTCAGGGCCATAACTTTAGATATGAAGTAGATTTGAATTCACTTAAATACCTTTCTTATCGTGATCGGAGTGACTCTCATTGTGACAGCGTTTTTCACAACGGGATAATATTAATGCACGCTGCTCATTACTGGCACTTCCCCATGCCAATATTTCATCTAACGTGCGATAACACCCTAAACAAATATCATGTTCGTCTAAACAACAATTGCGTACACATGGCGAAGTGATTGGTATGGTAGATTTAGTTTCTCTATTATTCATGTGTCTTCCTCTGAAATTAAATATAAGAGATCGACAAGAAACCGACAAGTTTTGTCTGTTCGATATAAAAAAGCTAAAAGACTTTTTTATATCGTCAACTGGCGTTGTTTCTAAATCATGGAACTTCTCAAGCTTAGTGCGATCTGATCATCAAACTCACTAGCCCAACGATTAACATGAAAAAGAAAATCAGAAATTGGTCACAATACAGTCGCGCTTTAATACTGTTCTGCACAACTAATTCAGGACACTTTTCTTAAGGAACTTTGCTCATACTCTACTGGCGACAGATCATCATTAGTTATATGAAGTCGTTCTAAGTTGTAATAGCGCATATACGCCGTTACATCATTTCTCATATGCTCACGAGTTGGCTGTGGTACTTTCAACAACCAATCATGTTTTAAACTGCCGAAGAATCGTTCAACAACCGCATTATACCAACACGCACCGACATCACCCATGCTAGTTCTTATGCCATAGTTAGCTAACAGTTTACGATAATGTTTGCTGGTATATTGTGACCCTCTGTCAGAGTGAAATACTAAGCCTTTTGGTGGCTGACGTAAGTTATAAGCTTTCATCATTGCCTTGCTTACCAAATCAGTCGTCATGCGTTTATCAATATGCCAACCCACAATACGACGAGAATATAAGTCCATGACAATGGCTAAATACATCCAGCCTTCGCCAGTTCTCAAATACGTTACATCAGCAGCCCACACCTGATTGGGTGCAACAAGGTTAAAGTTCTGGTTCAGCAGATTATCTGCAACGGCATCACTGTGTTTACGTTTGGTTATTACCTTGTAAGCCACTCGTTGAGTCACTACTAGACCAAGTGTTGCCATTAATTTCTGAACGCCATAATCACTGACGTTAAAGCCCTCACTGCGTAGTTTCTTTCTAAGCTCTCGGTAGCCTAAGCTATTTCTGCTTTTCACAAAGAAGTGCCTTGTCTTTCGATATAAATTAAGCTGCTCTACAGTAATAACCTTTGCTGGTCGTTTAAGCCAAGCATAATAAGCACTGCGGCTTACTTTCATCACTTTGCAGAGCTTAACTACAGGAAACACCGAAGATAACTGCTTAATCGTTTTAAACGTTACTTGGTTTCCTTTAGCAAGAGGGCGCTGGCCTTTTTAAGATTTCTTTTTCCATCCTAAGTTCTTTATTTTCCTTGCGTAACCTTAAAAGCTCAGCTCGCTCATCAGCACTTAAACTGGCTCCAGATTGCTCAGCTTCAACCTTGGTTTTCCAGTTATAAAGTAATTTATCAGTAATACCTAAAGACGCTGCTGCCTTGGGTACGCTGTAACCTTGCTCGGTTACTAATGCCACAACTTCTTGTTTAAATTCTGCTGTGTAACTTCTGTTTGTTCGTTTTGTCATTTAACACCTCAATAATTGGATTATATTCCATTATTAAAGTGTCCTGCTTGATTAAAGCAGCTCATAATTATAAAGCCAATGATTTGAGCCACTTTATTTATTATCCACGCATCATATCAGCTAATCGATGTGCTCTATGTCCAACCTGACAAGCCCAACGGCTGTCAAGCATTTCAACTGCTGCTTTATCGTAATCTTTAATATCTAGTGCTGCACACATACGCTTAAACTTGAATAACCCTGCCATGCCTAAGTTAAAACCCATATCAACCAATACCCGGCCTATATCGTCTAGTTCTGAAAACCCTTTAAAACGTCGGCTAAGCTCAGCATAAGTGTTTTTTATATCATAAGCCTCTATCTTCTAGGTTACGACCCACGCCTATTGTTAATTTACCGCCAAGACATGTGTAGGCAGTATGTTTTTTACATTCATATATGGTAAGTGATGCACTTTCTTAGCAAGCAAACCAACAGTGCCATTGGTTTGCTTGTTTATCAGTACTCTATTTATTGAGTATCTAACCTGCTGTAAGCTCATCCATTATGTGCTGAATGCTACCATCATTTTTCATACCTTCGAGCATACCAAGTAACTCCGGCCTTACTCTGCCAATGCTGCCTGCAATTTGTATTTCTTTTTCTTCGGCTGGAATGGGCGCTTGCATAGTCTGCATTAACGTTGACATAAAATCAGCATCCCACCAATAATTTACCGAAACAGACAATGTCTCTGTTTGCACTGCATGAGCCCAACCAAAAGGAATATACAGTGCCTGACCAGCTTCAAGATAATGCTCATATACCGGTAAGTTCTCCAGCATTTTCTCAGCATCACCACGGCAGTTTGAATGATCAATTGAGCTTTGGCGGTTGTATAACCCACCCATCGGATTGAGACTTAAACGTTCATAATTGTTCGGCGACCATACTAGAACTTTCTTCCTTCCCATTAACTGTAGCAATAAGTTATCACCCATGTCGTAGTGGATTGGAGTTATGTTTCCAGGGCTGCTGAGCCAAAAGTTCTTAGAACTCACATTGCCACCAGGTATATAACGAGTAATATCAATGGCATCTGGAAGGTAAGTCAACAAAAATTCATGCCCTTGATAAATATAGTATTTTTCATGCTTGCTATGAAAGTAACTTCCGAACTCCCCTTTCATTCTTTGCATACACTCCTTCAGAGTCATTGATTTCCAAGAATGATTCTTTTGGCCTTCAGGCATGGTCCCACCTGGAAAGGTCCCGTCAGCAGAGACATATACTTCGACTTTCTCGTGCCCCATTTTACCGTCGTGCAAAATAGAGATCAGATTGTCACACTCTTTGCTTACCGTAGGGTTTTCAAAAATAAAAGGTTTGAAACCTTGCTGCTCAAAAACATCTACTGACATTTCAGTTACAACAGAAAGCGCTTGTCTAGGAGAAGCCCAATCATAGAAACAATTCAATTTTTTCATATAAATTACATCCTTTGCGTGACGGCAAAGCACATATTCGCTTCGCTCATCCATTAAAACTTTCTTAGCTTATAGTTAGTTTACTTCGCCCGACTGAAGTTGGGCTTTACTTGTTTCAACTTGAAAAACAAAAATAATATTGTTATCCATGTATTACGGCGTAAGGAACTGGCTGTCGGTAATCCTTTAATAATCTTGATCGCTTCTTTTCTATTCTCTCCAGGGCCATTGAGACGATAAAAGTTAGATAGGTGGCATCCAAATATCATTTTGTAGGTCAATTGGGGCTCAAATAAGAAGTTCACTTTAGGTCTGCACCCGATCAAGCTTGAAAGTGACTTCATATAGTCGTGGTAATCAACCAAACTAGTTAAAGCAGGGCTATCTTTAAAGTGCTTGCTTTCTATCTCTTTATCTTTATTAATTTCCGCATGCAAGACCTGACCTTTTGGCAATGCTCTTTCACCAGAAAGTAACTGCGCCAAATAGCGCGCTTGCATTTCAGAAATAGAAGGAACACCTCCTTGTGAAGGGCGAGCCCACCCGATAAATGCTAAATTTTCACCTATTTCTGGATGAAACATATGTTTATAGAGATCTCGGAAATCGCGGGGCTGCACGATAGAATCGAGAATAGAAAATTCTTGTCGATATCCTGTATTAAAAATTATCACATCGGCTTTAATACTTGTGCCATCCATTAGCTCAACGGCGCCCTTTGTAATATTTTTGATTTCGGACTTAATCGCTTTTAAATTCCCGTTTGCTATATCATCAAGAAAAACATCATTTTTAGTCAAAAACCGATTCATAAAACCAGGGCTATCAAGCTGCCACTGGTATTGTATCTTCTCTTTTTTAGACAACTTGCGCTTTGTTAAAAGCAAAGACTTAGCTTTCAAGCGCATAAATGCATTCATTCCTTTACGGCCCAAAGCACTAAACGCCAAAGAAGTGTAGGCATCATTGGTCTCATCATTTATCCAACGTGCCACTATTGATGGTTTGGACCGCATCAAAACTGAGCAATCATCAGCGACATTTGCAATATCATGGATTATATCAGCGCTAGACTCTCCAGCCCCAACACATACAACACGCTTACCTGCAAATCGGCTAGGCTCAGTATAATCAGCAGTATGTAATATGTCCCCCTGAAAGTTTACTGCTCCAGCTACTTCAGGCATATAAGGGACTCGGTTAGTGCCTGTACAAATTACGACAGCATCAAACTGCATAGAGGCCACTTTTTCGAGCTCTGTTTGCACTTGTACGTTATAACTACTCCCAATTTTGTCAATATGTTGCACCCGAGTATTGAGTAAAACACTTTCAGAGAGCTCAAAGTGTTCAACATAACGATCTAGATATGACAGGTACTCATTCGCAGACCAGTATCGCCTTTTCTTCTTTACATCAATGGGAAAGCCAGAATATGCCATGAAGAAATTCGACACAGTCAAAAGCAATGAATCATATACCTTACTAGACTTAGCGTCTGCGCAGAAACTCCCTCCAACAGATGAAGACGCTTCAAAACAAGTTACTTGATGCCCCTTTTCTTTCAACTCTTTAACTGTACACAAACCAGACAAGCCAGCCCCAACAACGCATACTTTTTTACTTACCATTATTTTTATTTCCTTCTAATTCAGCAACTTAATTCATACTACTTGATAGCTAAGCCATCAAGGTTAAATCCTCTAGAACTTTGCCAATGGCAAGTTTGAGAGCGTCACCTTCCAACAATTCTTCATGGCAAGCAGGCACTCGAGTAAAGTCAACATAGCCTTGTATTCTTTCGCGCCAAGACGCTTCATATCTATCTTTTTCGGGTTTATTTTTTGAAACAATAATATCGGTTCGAGCAACCCCATCTAACCTAACTACAGGCCTTTCAGCGCTAAAATAATCTGTCCCAGCTTGCAGAATCAGCTTATTAAACTTGAAGCTCTCAAAAATATCCTTACCTGAGGTCTGTAAGTATTCTGCACACATATCAATAGCGATTTGCTCTGTTACACTTTCTTCAATCTGTAACTTCACTTGTTTCAACTCTTGTTCAGATAAGCAGTCGAAAGTTAATTGCTCAACGAAGTAAAACAATGATTGCTTGCACGTCAACTTCATACCCTCGAAAGGAACTTCCGAGTCTAAATTCATGTAATATTCAACAGCATCACCTTGCTGTTGTATTAAGTGAATTAGGTAGAAAGCTATTAATCCACCTGCTGACCACCCCATAATTCGATATGGTCCTTTGGGCTGAACAGCCCTAATATCATTTAAATATAATTGAGCCAACTCTAACATTGAGTTGAACCTAAACTCCTCACCAGCAATACAAGGTGATTGAATGCCGTACACCGTTGCATGTTCTCTCAAAACATGAGCCAATTCTTTATAAGGGTCTACATGTCCTAATATTGGGTGAATTGCGAATATTTTTGCCGCAGTCTGACTGTGGTTCAAGTTTACAACCGTGGAAGTATGCGACTTCTTTGCCTTCCTTTTTTCATCAATAGATCTTGCGATTTGTTGAATATTTTTACCTTGATATAGATCCTGTATTTCTAAACTAGGAATGTTGCTTTCTACCAACTTCTTAACTAATGGTAATATCAACAGCGAATGACCACCTAAGTCGAAAAAGTTGTCAGTAATTCCTAGCTGTTCAACTCCCAATACGTCTTTCCATATGTTACACAATGACCTTTCTATCTCTGTTGTCGGCTCAACTCGAGAATTTTTCTGAAACGCCTGGCTAGGCGCTGGTAGCGTAGCACGATCAATTTTACCATTAGGAGTCAAAGGTAAACGCTGAAGTAAGATGAATGCCGCCGGTACCATGTAAGAAGGAACATCCCGAGCGAGACGATCCCTAAGTGAGTCAACAAAGCTTCGTAACCTATCCTCGTCTGCATTTATTTGAACCGCGTCGGTGTGAGTAACATAAGCGACTAAACACTGAGCCCCCCCTTCCAAACTAGAAGCAACAACAGTGACATTTTCAATATCACTGTATGAAAGTAGCTGCTGCTCAATTTCACCAAGCTCAATGCGAAAACCTCGAATTTTAACCTGATAATCAGTACGTCCAATGTATTTTAGATTCCCATTAGGTAAATAGCGTACGATATCACCTGTCTTATAAAGACGCTTAAAACTATTTGCGTCACCGCTGTTGTAATAAGGGTTATCTATGAACTTATCCGCGGTTAATTCAGGGTCATTCAAATACCCTCTGGCAACCCCGGCACCACTTATATATAACTCCCCCGTTGCACCGAAAGGAGCTAGAGACATGTTGTTGAGTACGTAGCATTGTGTATTAGCTATGGGTTTGCCAATGCTCATGCTTCCCGCATATATACGTGTAACGAAGGTTGAATAGGTTGTATCTTCAGATGGACCATATAAGTCATTTACAGTCATGAAACCTGCATCATACAACTTATCTACAAGATGCTGTTTTAGAGGTTCACCCGCTAAATTGATCACCTTATTATCAAAACACAATCCTGATACATTAAGTAGTGACTCAGCAGCCGACGGTACAGTATTGATTAAGGTCAAACATTCGGAGTTAACTAAGTTAGGTAACTCCAGAATGTTCTGAACAATTACAACTTCTCCACCTACTAACAACGGAGCAAAACACTCAAAGACAGAAAGGTCGAAACAAATTGAAGTGGATGCGAGGACGCACTTGAGCTTATCTGGCCCATAGCACTGATGTGCCCAACTCAAAAGAGCAACGGTATTACAGTGTTCAACCATCACCCCTTTTGGCTTTCCGGTTGACCCTGAAGTATAAATCACATATGCAAGATGAGTGGACTCTAATCCTTCAATCTTACGGTTCTGTGTCTCACATTGCTGTAGCTGCGTAACAATGTCCTGGCTATCTAAGTCCACCCGTTGTGCTGCTGTGATTGGGATATCTGTATCAATCGCCTCATGCGTGACAATCGTCGTGAGCTTTGCATCCTCAATCATGTACTCCAAACGTGCTGACGGGTATGCTGGATCTAGCGGCACATACGCCCCCCCTGCTTTTAGAATACCGAGAATACCTACTACCATCTCCATGGAGCGCTCTACGCAGATCCCCACTAAACTGTCCGGGCCCACCTGCCGCGTTGTCACCAAGTAATCGCTTAATTGGTTCGCCCTAGTATTTAATTCGCTGTAGCTCAGTGACTCTCCTTCAAATACAACCGCTGTTGCATCCGGAGTCTTCTCTACTTGCGCTTCAAACAAGGTGTGGATCAACGCATCCTGTGGGTATGCACACGCTGTGTCATTAAGACCATGCACTAGGTGATTAATTTCACCGTCCGATAGCATTGGCAGCTGCGACAAAGGACGCGCTCCCCACTCCACCATGCTGCTTAATAGTCGCTCTAAATGCGCCTGTAACTGATGGATACGCGCTGCTTTAAATAAGTCGGTGTCATACACCCAGTTAACGGTTATCTCTGCATTTTCTT
>NZ_CAMAPC010000009.1 GCF_945859825.1 Pseudoalteromonas holothuriae | reverse complement strand
CTTTATGTTGAATTTAGTGGCTGGATTGGTGGCTTATTGCTTTAAAGAAAATAAGCCACACCTTAATTTAACTGACGTAGAGCTTAACGCATTAGTTATCGCTTAAGCAGATCTCAGGTTAAATTAGGTAAAAAGAGCACGCTCGTGTGCTCTTTTTATAATCATGTATGTAAGGCTGGTATTAATCCCCACTCAACACAGTGCCAATCATTCTGTTGCCCCGTTTCGTTCTCGAAAATACATATACCACCCGTAGGCACTTTTAAATTCACTAAGTCAGACTGACTATCCAGCACATGGCTAAAGCGCATAATACCATTACTACTAACCATCAATGTGGTTCTATTTACTTGCTGAGCTAATATTGAACTTGCAAAAGCATGCCAGCCATTACGCAGTTCGTCAGGGGCAACCTGCCACCCAGCAGGTACTTCGCCATGGCTATTCCAACGTGTAATAATTGCCTTCCCTTTCGCTAAATCTCCCTTACCCAAGCGCAGCATTACATCCTGCTCTATCTGATTTTCATCCGGTCCATAATCTATTTCATTCAAAAAGTTGTCTGTCTGAATCACACTGTCATTAATATTTAGTGGTCGACAAATCAGCTTAGCAGTTTGTTGATGGCGCTTTAATGGCCCTGCATAAATCACATTTGGTACGAGCTTATTAGCTAATAAATATTGCCCAATAGCTGTCCCTTTATCTTGCTCAACTAAATCAAGGTCGGTACGCGCACCAACTCGAGTAGGCGTATCTGTTGGTAAAAATGTATTGCCATGTCTAACGATAATTAATCGTGTTGTCATAAATACTCCTATCTTTAAATCATACCCAGCACGGCACATATAACCACTAAAGTGTTAAATCGTACTCACCATCTCTGGCAATAATCGCTTCAGCACGTTTAATATCTTCAGGGCTATCTACCCCACTCATTCCGGTATGACCTTGATAACTCACCGGCACCATTTTTACCGCTAAGCTATTTTCTAAAAAGCGCATTTGCTCTAGGCCTTCGCAGCTTTCATAGACACTCTCAGGTAACGTAAAATAGGCCTCTAGTGCGCTGGCGGTATAACCATATAAGCCAATATGACGTTTTACTGGTGATAGCGTTGTCGCCTGTCGCATCGACGCTTCTTTACGAATAGCGGGAATAATATTTTTGCTGAACGTTAATGCCAGTTGTTCGTGGTTAGTTTGCACCGTAGTACCACTAAATGGTGTAATTTGCTTAACGGCTCTCAAGTCATCAAGCTCTTGCCATGTTAGCTCAACATAAGGCGTAAACACCTCTCCTACTTCGCTATTGCGCCACGACTGTATCAACTCACTAATAAACCAAGGCGGACAAAAAGGATTATCTCCTTGTAAATTTACGATAAAGTCTGGTTTTTCGGTCAACTGTTTTAGCACATCAAAACATCGCTCTGTGCCACTACTGCACTGCTCTGACGTCATCATACAAGGTACATTATGCTGCTGACACAACTGCATAATACGCTCATCGTCTGTTGCCACTACATAGTCACAACCTTGCTGACTTGTAGACACATAACGCGCCATATCAGCGACTCGTAACAACATTTCTCGCCCTGCAATTTTAATTAATGGCTTACCTGGTAACCGCGTACTGCCATATCTAGCAGGGATCACTATCAGCGTTTTATGCATTTTAAAGTCCTTGGAAATCGTTTAAATGTGGCTGCGAATACTTTTCTAGCACCTGCGACTATGGTCCATTATAGACCGTCTAGCAACATGCTTTAAAGACTAGTTTTAATCAGCATCGCACAGCCAAATAAGATACTCTCAGATTTCTCAAAACCCGATTATTCATGTAGCAAAATCAGCCAACTGGTAAAATAGATGATAACTAAAGGTTATAAAGCATAAAAATCAGGAGGAACAGCTAATTTTTAGTTGCAATCTAAATGATAATAATTAATATTCGCGACCTAAAAATGTGCCTGGAATATTATATGAAATCGTTTAACCTCTCATTAGTAACACTCGCCTGCTTAAGTGTTTCTGCTTTTGCACACACTCACAACGCAACAGTTAACACCGCTGATTCAGAACAATCACTAGAGCGGATCAGCGTATATGGCAAGCAAAATGACGTGGTTATGAACTCCGGCCTTGCGACTAAATCCAACATGTCTTTAATGGCAACACCTGCGGCGGTGGTTATCGTAGACGAAGCCATGATCAAAGCTCAAGGCGTCAATAACTTACAAAGTTTAGTGCGTAACATCAGTGGTGTTACACAAGCGGGTAATAACTATGGTATCGGAGACAACTTAGTAGTGCGTGGTCTAGGTGCTAATTACACCTATGATGGCATGTATGGTGGTGCAGGTTTAGGTAATACGTTTAACCCCACTCGCTCACTGACCAATGTTGCTTCTATCGAAGTATTAAAAGGCCCTGCGACAGGGCTCTATGGCATGGGCAGTGCTGGTGGTGTTATTAACTTAATTGAAAAAAAGCCTCAATTTGAAAAGCATAATGAAATCAATATTGAGCTAGGACAATGGCAAAGTTATGCTATGAGCATAGACTCAACTAATGGCATAACCGATGATTTAGCCTATCGCTTTGTCGCTAAAACAGCGCGCAGTGAAGGCTATCGTGACTTAAGTAATGACCGTGATGAAGCCTACCTATCGCTTCGTTATTCCCTAGATAACACTCAAGACTTAACCCTCTCAGGTGCATATATTAAAGACAGTATTGCCGTAGATTCAATTGGTCACCCTATTCGTATTTACAATGCAGACTCTGTGGCAGGAAAGCATGCCGGTGATGTGACTTGGCAAGATTTAATGAATGACCCTAAAGACCAAGGCATACAATTGAGTGATTCGCAACGTCAGCAATTGGCAGACTCTTTGGCTGCCAGCGACGGTCTTACGCCCTATACTTTTGGTCATGCAGGGCTTATTTCGCCAATGGCCAATGATAATAAGGGCGAAGAGCTACGCTTCAAGCTTACTCATAATATTGATTTAACAGACAACCTATTCCTAAACCAACAATTACAATATCGAGATTACGACACAGGCTTTGCTCGTCAAACCGGTGCATATAACTATGTGTATTGGAACCGTCGAGGCACCATCAATGCAGACCCTCGCGCACCATTAGTTATGGATGGGCAACTCTACCCATTTGCCGCACGCCGCCAAGAATATCGTAAAGTAAGTGCTGATGAACATTCATGGCAATACTTTGCTGACTTACGTTATGACTTTAATCTTGCCGGTATCAATCAAGAATTATTAATCAATGCTAACTACGAAGACAGAGATATACGCTTTAAACAATACTCTATTTACGATGCAGATAAGGTGATCAAAAATAAACAAGGCGAACAGATATACCAAGGTACTTTACCGTATATCTTAGATATTCGTTCACCTAACTGGGCAAATGGCCGCTTTGAAGATCACGACCCACTCAATACCGCAAATTATAATAAAACAGTCAGCGCTTGGGGCACAGGTATACAACATGTAGCCTATTTTGATAATGGTTTTACGACTCGCGTAGGGGTTGCCTTCAATGAGATTGAGCAAAGTTATGAACACTTTGGCGTTGATGCACGCTACCGCGCAAGTGCCGCACAACCCACGCCAGAACAAAACACCTCAGACCAAGGAGCCACTTACAACTTAGGTGCTACCTATATGCCAACAGATAACTTTTCCGTGTTTATTAATCACGCTAAAGGGCGTACAGCTTACGGTATACTAAATAGCATATCAGGCAGTGAAAAAGACCTTGATGACTCCGAATCTTTGAGTAATGACCTAGGTTTTCGCTTCAAATCATTTAATGACCAACTATTAGCTTCTTTCGTGATATTTGAAAGCGCTCGCACTAACTTGCAATACACCAACCCTGATTATGAAGAAGGCGTTTCTGCTGCCAATGTGGCGCGTTATTTTTATGATGGGCAGGAGCAGACTAAAGGTGTGGAACTAGATTTAAATGCCTATTTAGACGAGCGTTGGAAATTAAATATTAATGCTGTTTATCAAGATGCTCGAAATCAAAAGAACCCTAATGATGAACGTAATTTCAACACCCGCCAAAAAGGTGTACCTTACATCAGTGCTGGTACATGGCTTAGCTACACTGCGCAATGGTTTAAACTGGCTCACCCATTAGAGCTAAGTGTAGGCGCTAACTATGTTGATAAGCGCAGTACACATTCAACCTCATTTGGCATTCCTGATGGCTATGTACCAAGCTACACCGTATTTGATTCTGCATTGAGTTACAAAAGCGACGATTGGACGCTACAGTTAAATGTAAATAACTTATTCAATAAAGCTTTCTACAGCAAAGCGATGTTCTTAGGGGGGATGCCTGGGGATGAACGTAATGTAAAACTAAGTTTCAGCTTTACACTTTAATATCATATTTATGCACAAGCTTTTTGCTTGTGCATTTTATTTAATATCAGGGTATACCAATTGCATTAAATAAATGACCAGCCATTGCGATAGAGAAATGATTTATTAACAATTCAGGTATGTAGTTATTTTACATAAGTAATTTTTTAATGTTAGTAATGGAAAACCTAATATTTTGTAATAAGCAGCTATACAATAAGGTTATTGAGTGAAGTTCAAATTAGAAGCCTAGCCTTTGCCATAGGTAGCAGCTGAAACACCGCATTATTTATACACCTTCCAATGTGCTACTAATGCAACAGCATAATTTTTGTGGTTATTTTATCACTTTCAAAAAGCTCGATTGCACCTCAGGCCTCATAGGTATTATCGGTGCTTGTACACAACAACCCAGAGTTTCTGCACGCAAGGCACTGACGTGATTAAATACTGTTTTAACGCCATAATATTGCTCCATATCTTTATCGCTCTCCAACAGGTCGCCTAACTCTAACATCAAATAATATGCTGTGTGTTGAATTTTTTCAGGTACTTGCTCTTCAACTTCCCCTTTGACAAACCCACGACGGATAAAAAGCTCTAAACGGTTACATCCATGTCCTTGCACAATCATACCTACCGCCAATGCGATAGCAACAACCATTAATACTATAAAAATCACAATTGGTTGCATAACTTATGCGACCTCCCAATGTTTGACCTTACATATGATAAACTGCCCCTCTTGATTTAGATGCCCAATCAAGATTTCAAAAAACAAGCTGACATTTCATCACCGTTAACCAGAAAACTCGTGAAACAGCAAAAATAACACTCATCGATTGCCAATAAAAACCTATTGTGTAAACCGAGCAAAGCTAAATATTGTTACCAAATATTAACTTTCACTGTAAAGTGTGTCAATTTAAAACTAAGCTCGCTATCGTTTGCTCTATAGCAACAATTTGATTTTATTTAAAAAACGGTCGCATTATATAAATATATTTATATAAAACCAATACCAATAGTTAAATATTCTTAACAGCGTTTACCAAACTCAAACTTTCTCGTCCGTTACTGGCTTTTGTTGTAAATATTAACAAACACATACCGAATAGAGTAACTTAACAAAATAATAGCAATAACCGCATTACTAAAAACAATAAAAACACCATAAACATCATACTCATACAAAAAGTTAACATCAAAATAACCTCGCAGTACAAGCTGCGCATAATTCATGGTCATCAACCACATGAGATACATACATATTCTTGCAATAAGAGAGAAGCGGCACCCTCTCAAACGGTGAAAGATATACGCTGTGAGCATGAAAAAAAATATATGACACATTAAAGCTACATAAAACACTTGTCGTCGATCTATTACTTCCATAGACAATGCAATTAAATCGTACGCGAGTTGATTGCCCAGCAAACTAAATATGGGACCTAAGAACGCGCAGATAAAGCATGAGTAAATTTGGTGATCTTGAGGCGTTTTTAAGCTGGATTTATGGACAAAAGATAACGTGATACCACTATGTTTATAAATAAATAGCATCAATAAAAATGCGAGCACCTCGAATGTCACGGTGATATCACTAATGACACTATAATACTCTTTCATTTACCATCAACTCCACCATACCCTGTCAATCAACAAAACTGTTCTTTCTAACTTATTTTTTGTTCACTGAACCTAATCATGCAATACTAACTCATGCTATTTTTGAGTTGTGATTATTTCACAACTTTTAGTTTTGATGTTTTTGTGGAATTTGGTGCTTTGGCAATTTGTTGCTCTTCATCACTCCCCTCTGTTGCATCATATTCAACCGACTCTGCATGTAATTCACTCACTTTAGACAGAGCTTGCCTAACACTTTGTTGTTGAGCGTGGTCTTCTTGCTCCTCTAGTGCTTCACCAAGTTCCATCATGATGTGGTAAGCTTGACTCTGTAATTGTTCGGGCGCGTCATCATCAACATCTTTGCCAAGTACTAGCTTGTGTAATTTTTTCTCAAACTTTAAACGCTTTTGGCCATGTATTACGGACATAACTACCAGTCCAAATGAAATTATCATAAGCACAGTGCCAATAATCAGTGGCTGCATCGTTAACTCTCCATTTCATTATAAAGGGCAAAGCAATCAGTTGCTTAAACGAACAAGAAAGCATATTTTTTGTTCGCCTTTTGCCTTGAGTCGCTCAGAACAAATCAACTATTCCAAAAAAATGAATGATTTAGTCAAATTATTCTCTTAAGCTGTAAAAAATAACGACATAATGTTAGAGCTTCTTTGCTGTAGTGGCAATAGAAACGAGCGTTGTCATACGCTTTTTTACATATTAGTTAAAGCAGGTATAGTCTGTAGCACTGAAGGTTAGACTTGAGTTCATTAACATCATGCTCGGATAAGAGTTTTGAAATAGCGAACATACATAACTCAGAACACCTGCAATCCAATAATGATATTTTTTCAATATAACGGCGTTTTTATGCAGTAATAGCGGACTATTACAAGTGAAAGAAATGCAGAAAGTAAACAAAATAGCTTTATTGGGAAAACCAGTTCATCCAGAGTTGAAGTTAATTAATCTCAAGTTTGGATAAGGGTTTTTAAATTAGAAAATACTTTGTAACTCACGTTACTTACTATCCAATGATGATATTTAGCTCAATATCAAGGCGTTTTTATGCAGTAATAACAGATTATTACAAGTAACAGCAACGCAGAAAGTGAGGGCAATATTTTTATTAGACAAACTCGCTATTGAGTGGTTCTAAATGAGAAATACCTAACGTAGCTAGGTCTCTAAAAATGATTAAGTATTATTGTGGATTGGTATTAGCCGATTTACTCAACACAAACGTGGCGACAGTTGTTAATAGCTCTGCTTGCTCAACAGGCTTTGCGATATAACCATCAAAACCAACTTGCTTGTATAAACGTTTATCTTCTTCATAGGCGTTTGCTGTGAGCGCAACAATGGGTATCGACCCATTGAATTGTTTTATGATTTTGCAAGCTTCAACACCGTCCATTATCGGCATTTGAATATCCATTAAAATCAATTGAGGTGTATGAGCTCTCACTGCATCAACTGCCTCTTGGCCATCTTTGACCATACTTATATGTGCCTTGGTTGGTGCTAGCATCGCCCGTACAACCGTTTGATTAATTGCATTATCTTCAGCGATTAGAATATGAGTACCACTTAGATCCAATGTTTTAAGTCGAGCTTGCTCATTTACTGGGGCACTCTGTGCTTTAAGGAATGGTAAAGTGATAGTAAAATTACTGCCGCGACCGGGCTCACTTTGTACATCAATAATGCCGCGCATCATATTGACTAATGAATAGGTAATTGCAAGGCCCAGCCCCGTTCCCCCATACTTTCTGGTTGTCGACTTATCTGCTTGCTCAAAACGATGGAATAACTTATCTATTACGTCGCGACTCATACCAATACCAGTATCGATGACATGGATCACCAGATACTCGCTGTCTTCTTGTTCTCTAAACAATACTTCTACTTTTCCTTGCGAGGTAAACTTAACGGCATTAGACACCAAATTTAACAAAACCTGTCTCACTCGGACTTCATCACCCACCCAGTAGTCGCTCGACAAGTCCACATCAAAGCTTAAGCAAATGTCTTTTTCAAATGCTGTCACGGATAATTCTGACTTTAAGTTTTCTATTAAACGAATTAAGTTAAAAGGTTGCTCTTCAAGGACTAATTTACCCGCTTCAATCTTAGAAAAATCTAAAATATCGTTAATAATCGTACGCAGCGCTTTGACTGAGTAAATACCTTTTTCAAGTAAATCTTGCCCTTGGGCGCGTAACGGTTCAGCCTTAAGTAACTGTAACGTACCATACAGCCCATTCATGGGTGTTCTGATTTCATGGCTCATATTGGCTAAAAATTCTGATTTGGCGATAGTTGCTTGTTCAGCTTGCTCTTTAGCTTCTGACAACGCCTTTTCATGATTGAGCTGCTCGGTTAAGTCATAAGCAACACCTAAAAACCCAAACAATGTTTGCTGCTCATCAATGAGTGCCGTAATACTCAATCGAACCTGAATATGGCGACCACCCTTGGCAATATAGGTCCAGCGGTTTACATCTATTCCACCCGTTCTCACTTTCGCAACAAAGCTTTCAAAACCTGGACTGACCTCTGTGCCTAATTCGTGACTCAACTGTTTTGCACGGGTAACAACTTCTTCCTCTAGATGAAAAACCGCAGGACTTGCACGGCCCACTAGTTCATCAGCTTCATAGCCCAGTAATTGTTCCGCGGCAGGGTTAAATAATGTGATCAAACCTTGTTCATCGGTCGCAATAATTGCATAGCTAGCTGATGTTAGTATACTTTTTTGTAACATATTGGTTTTAATAATTTGCTTAGAACGTATCGCAACTTCACTCTCTAGATGCATATTAACCTGCTCTAAAGCAAGCTCTTTTGCTTTAGCAATTTCAATACGCTGTTGCTTAAGTTGGCTTTTTTTCAGTAACACCAGCTGTAAACTAAATATAAGTATCACCAGTAATAGCGTGATACCTAATGCCAGCTTGATAACTGAAAATGGTGACTCAATATCTAATGAATAGATAAATGCAGGCGTCGCATGAAGCGACAAAAGCCAATATCGACCCAGTATGTCAACTTGTTTACTAACATAAAATTCGTCTAAGCGATGACGGCGCTCTCCATGTGTAAAAAAGGTAACCCCCTGATCAGGCGTTTCATCTGAAATTGATAACACAACGTTATCGCTCAGCGACCGAATTGATGATAAAACTTCATCTATCAAGATAGGGGAGTAGCTCCAACCCACTAAGCCATTAAGCCGATCACTGACATTATTCGGTGTATTATCTTGATATATTGGTAATAAGATCAAAAAGCCTTGCTGAGCTTTATTATTTGCTTGCACTAAAGTAACGGGTGCCGTCAGCCTTACCTCACCGCTCATGCCGGCCTCTAATGCCGCGCGTCTGCGCATTTCCTCTGAGCCAATATCTAACCCAATCGCATTGGCATTGCGCCTTTCAGGCTCCACCATCTCAATAACAAACAAACTTTGGTTGTGCGGTTTAAACTGTTTTACATTAAAAGTGTTATCAGGCCTGTGACGCTTTACTTGATTAACAAAATCAGCTCGCTCATGTGGTTCAACTAAACGAATAAAGCCAAAGCCACGCGCCCCTGGAAACTCTTCATTAAAGTCACGAACGCTCATATATCGCTGCATAGCGTTATAGTCAAAATGCTCCGCCCCCGCAGCAGCAATTGCCCCACCTAAACCAAATAAGCCATATTGATAAAGTTCAACACGTTGCTTAACACCATAAGCAATATGTTCTAACCGCTCAGTTAAAGCGCTACGTATCTTCTGCTCTGTTAATTGCGCTTGCTGCTCATACACCACATTGCTATAAATTAAACCAATCGCTAAAACCAGCATGGGCAATATCATTAGCTTGAATAAAGACACAAGCTCGCCCTTTGAGTTAGTCGTATTACTATTATCCATAACAAATATCACTTTTCTTATCAATTGGTTATATGGCAACCACTCTAAATTTATAGGCTCAGCAAACTAACTCAGAGTATAGGGACTAAGCAACACGGTGCCAAGCAGCCATACTAGTTTGCTTCATTCGTGATTCGTCGTGCAACTCGTTACGTTGCTTGCATGGCAAAAATGGTAATCTAAAAAGTAGTTTTGCTGCTTTGGTCGCTGCTTATTAACAATAAACGCATACAATAGCTGAGCACCAAGCTGCCCCATCGTAAAAGGCTTTTGCCCTATGTTTTGCGTAGATAAGCCTTTTGCCAATGCCTGCAACTGAACCGCCTCTGTGTCCGCAGAAATAATAACCACCTCTTGCATTGCGATTTTCGTTCTAAATGGGCTCAACCTTTCAATATATTGAGTGTTAAACTGCGCAAAACCTGCAACCGCCAAAAAAATAGGGGGAGCTGGCAGTTTTATCATACTTAATAATTGGCTCAGCGCATCCTCTCGACGCCCCATCGTAAATAAAGGACAGCGAGGGTGCTCTCGCCAACCCGTTGCCGCAACTAACCTACTGGTTTCGCCACCTGATAAAGCATAGCGCACGCCACGTATACGTTCATTCAAATTAGGTGTCGTTTGGTGTCCCGATTGAATACAAATAGTTTGAATTGATTCTTTTTTGTACTTCTTAGCCACCTCTGCCAATGCTCTACCAAAATCAAAATTATTTGTACCAACATATGCTAAACGGTAACGACGATGCTCTGGTAACAAATCAGAGTCAAAGGTGATCACAGGAACCCCCTTTTCTTTTGCTGCTTTTAAAGCACCTTCTACTAAATAGTTTGAGTCTGTGGTAGATATCAATAAGCCATCAATACCATTACTTATTAGCTCTTTAACAATTAACACTTGAGTACGAACATCTTGATAGTCATCTGCACCTTCGTAAATGCACTTAAGATTGTCATACTGTTTAGCGAAAGCCTGACAACCATAAAAGGATTGCTCATAAAAGCTGTCATTTTTGGTTTTACCCACTACGGCTATTTTGATTTGGGCATTAACCTGACATGCCAACACGGTAAGTGACATAACAAGGAACTGTATGTGTTTAAAAAGCATTATTATACTCCTTCATTAAAAATACTTTATTCGTTCCATCCACTAAAAAGAGAAAGTAATAATACCAAAGTAATCAAAGCATGTGTTACCTACTCGTTCACTAAATACACTTCTAACGCTTCTTTACATAAAACCACAACCACTTCAACTCGATATTTCTCGGACATAAGCATGAGATTACTCTCAATTTGGCTATCCTTTATCGTGCAGCAATAGCAAATATCTATCTCTCTTGCTAAAAAGGGGCTGCCTAAGCTCCTTTTTTCATTCATGCCAATTATTGCAACATCATGATTAACCTAATTAAGATACGCACTACTCAAAAGCTATAATCTTCTTATTTATCAACATCACTCAAATTATTAGTACCATTTAAGCAATACACCACATAATTTTTTATTTAAATTTTTTAAAAAGTAAACCAAATCGTCACATTAAGAAAATACCTTATTAAATTTACTTAATAACGGAACAAATATGAAACCCTTCAGCATATCAACTATCGCATTTACCACCATGCTCGCTTTAACCGGATGTAGCGATGGTGACAACGGTAAAGACGGCAATAACGGTATCAATGGTGTCAACGGTACAGATGGTGTCAACGGTACAGATGGTAGCAATGGCACAAACGGTAGCAATGGCGCAAACGGTGGTAATGGTACGAATGGTCTAAGTAGTTTAATTATGCAAACACAGCTCAATACAGGCCATGAAAAGTGCTGGCTAGGTGGCGTAAAAATTGAATCTGGATTGGATAAAAACAATGATGGCACACTCAACAGCTCAGAAGTGAGCGAGACATCTTATGTGTGCAACCCTGATAATTTTGCCAGTAGCGGCGTACGTTTGCCATATTCAGTAATGCGTAATGACCTTGAAAACGGGGCACTTTCAGGTTCAACTTTTGAAGTACGCAATGGCGGTTACGGCTCAGATATGGATGGCCACCCCACGAACCCAATGCAATTCTACGCCCTGACTGACCGAGGGCCTAATGCCACATTTACAGGTGAGCAAGGTAAAGGGAAAACGTTTCCAACCCCTGACTATACGCCGCGTATTGGTCTATTTGAAGTACAAGCAACAGGCTCAATCAAATTAGTCAAAAACATCCTGTTAAAAGACAAAGCGGGCAGCGTAATTAGTGGCTTACCAAATAGTTCAGCGCTAGGTGGCACCGGCGAAACGCCTTATGATGTAAAAGGTGAAGTGATCAGACTTGATATGAGTAAACCCTATGATAAAGAGACCAACCCAATACGCATTGACGATTACGGTTTAGATGCTGAAGGGTTAGTCGCCATGAATGATGGGTCGTTTTGGGTAAGTGATGAATATGGCCCACACATGGTGCACTATAGTGCCGATGGCACCGAGCTTGCTCGTATCAACCCATTTAGCAATGATACGCGCAATGTACACACTCTACCTGCTGAGTTTGGTAATCGCTGGGCAAATCGAGGCATGGAAGGACTGACTATCACACCAGATGAAAAAACTCTGGTAGGTATAATGCAATCAAGCCTAGATAACCCAAGTAAAAACCGTACCAACCTAACTCGCATTGTCACCGTTAATATTGAAACAGGTACTACGGCTCAATATTTATATAAACAAGAGCAAGGTTCAAATTCAAATTCAGCAATCAAAGCACTAAGCAATACTCAGTTTTTGGTGATAGAACGTGATGGTAAGTTCTATAATCGCGACAATTCAGCGATGAAACGTGTGTATAAAATTGATATTAGCAACGCGACCAATCTGGAAAACGTAGCAAATAATGAGCAGCTAACACAAGACGATGCACTTGGTTTAATGATTGCTGGTGAAACGTTAGAGCAAATTATAAACAACAATGCGGTTAACGGTGATTACACTCCTGGGTGGGAAAAATTAGAATCAAACAACATAGTGCCAGCACAAAAAGTATCACTCGTTGTCGACATGATTTCTGAAGTAGCCTACCCGCACGATAAAATGGAAGGGTTATGGTTGATTGATAACACGCGTCTTGGCGTAATAAACGATGATGACTTTGCCACTTGGTCAAGTAGCGGTGTCTTAGAGCAAAAGTACCTTGATAACAATCAGTCAGTAATTGATGGCAATGCACTTTATATTATTAATGGATTAGATATAAGCGCCAACTAAGATGATAGCAATGGCCGCATAAGCGGCCTTTTTAATACGAGAATAAAAGGACAATTAGACTATGAACAAGAAAATATGCATATTGCCAGTGGTGAGTCTGGTATTTATCAGCCACATATCAATGGCAAACCCAGATGTGACGTCTAGAGAATATAAACTGCTATTGGAGCCTAGTTTGTTTGATCATGCGAGTGAAGCTGCACAAGTAAATAATTACTTTAGTACCTTAAAACCCATTATAGAGCAGGCGATTGCTCGGGATGTAACGGGCACCATGTCACTCGATAAAACTCGCACCGTTAAGTTTTTTGATACACACGCTAGCTGCCAATTAAAGCGGCTTGGTTATGCCTTTCGCGAACGTATTTATAATGGAAACTCCGAGGTCACACTCAAATTTCGCAGCCCGGATCGCTACATCGCTGACTTTGAAGATGTGTCATCACCTACTCAAGGGGCTAAAACCAAATTAGAAGCAGATATGGGTGTCAAAGGCAGCAACCCATTTAATGTGGTTTATAGCCATTCTACAAAAGCGCCTAATACCCGCACAATTAATAACTTTAAAGATATTAATACACACTTTCCTGAGTTTGAGTCTACTTATGGGTTGAGTGATGCTGTGCCATTAGCGCAAGTGGGTAACCTAACAATTACTGAACAGGTTTATAAAGGCGCGCACATAGATTTAGGCTCGTTCGATGCAGAGCTTAGTATAACGTTATGGTACGCGGGAACGCCTTTAGCTAACACATTGCCATTAATTGCTGAGGCATCTTTTAAATATGAAGACAACAGTGCCGATTACAGCAAAAAAGTAGTTCAGCGTGCCAAACTTGCCTTTGAGGGTATGCAAACAATTAATGCGTGGAATGCCACAAATGCAACCACTAAAACGCAATCGGTTTATCAATACAATCCTAACTTTTGTACTCAATAGCTGTGTTCGTTTTCCACATTGTGTGCAGTATGACTTATAGAGCTAGTCTATTAAAAAACGCACATAACAGGACAGTGATACACTGTACTATCTACTTTGAATCAAAAAAAACCAATTTTAATCAACTGAAATTAAAATTGGTTTTTTAAAGAATAATGATAGTAGTAGTAAGAGTAATAATAACTACTACTTTATTTATTCTATCGACTTATGGCTCGTAACCACAACGCCAAACACGCACTGTTCTAGTTTCTGTTCTACAGTTTGTTTGTACCGTACGGGTATGCTGTGTTGTTTTCAGCTGATCACTTGAAAGGCCTAAAAGGCCAGAATAAGTGTACCAATCAGTACTTTTGGTGCCGTTAGGTTTCGTATACCAATATGTGCCTGTTTGTGAGTCCCATTGAGATGATGGACAGCTACTTGTCTCAGCTAAAACCCTACTCGTTGAAGCATACCTTATGTGAGGTAAATAAAAGTCTGGCTGGTTCCACAAATGGCCCAAAGTTAAATGGCCATTATAACCACAGTGCCTTTTTGTTACCGTATAGTTTTCAGTTTCAGTATCGCAAACTTGTACGTTGCGAGTCTGAATATCCCAATACCCACCCACATCACAGTTCATGCGAGCTTGCGCAGAGCTAGCACCAACTAGCAATAACGCTGTTGCTGCTGTTAAACTTAAGGTTTTCATAATTTCCCTTATTTATTTTTTTGTTTATATAAACAACTTATAAGCGCAGCTTATTTAGTTGCTCTTGCGTGAAAAGCGCCTTAATTTGCGACAACTTTTCAAAGTCTGTTGATACACTTGGGTTTGCATACGGGCTACCTGTAGAACCTAAATCAATCTCTTGCGAAACCGAATAAACCTGCTCTGACAAACGCTCAATTTCTTGTTGTTGAAAAGCGCTTAAATTTAGTTGACTCACTGAGTGAGCAAGTATGCTTTGTTTTTGACTCACAGTAAGTTGTGCCTGACCACGCTCATACACTTGGTATTGCTCTAACTGTTCCGCTGTGAGCGTACTTGCAATAGATTGGCGATATTCAGCACTGTTTTGTATAATTTCTTCGTTATACAACTGGCGGTAATATTCATGATTATCGGGTTGTTGTTCCAAACGCTCAGACAGCGCCTGCCAACTCTCAAAATCTGCCTGCGCTTTTTTCGTCAGTAGCTGCTCAAGCACATTATTTTGTTCACCCTGCAATTTCAGTTCACTCGACAATGCAAACACAACAGGTTTTACTTCAAATACTTGCATGCTTTTTTTTACTTGCGCAGATAAAGCCGGCTTAGGTGTAATTTGCTCAGTTGATTGTTGAGACGATGCCCCACTTGGCACTGAGAATGACGTTGCCTGTGCAGCTTCGATGGGGAGTTCAAGTATTGCTACTTGCTCACGTAATTGATTATTTTCCTCTGTGAGCTGTGCAATCTGAGCGTGTAAAGCAACCGTTTTATTATCGTCAATACTCACCACTGACTCAACGCTACGAATTTGCTGCACATTATCGCCAAGCATAAACGCAGCCGCAAAGCCAAATAAAAATACTACGGACATTTTTAATAAATTCATGATTATTAGCCCTACTTTAAATTCCGACATAAACAAAGAACCTATAACAATAAGTTATAACTTAGCTTCAATAACAGGCACGTTTGTAATATTAAAACTCGCTGTGAATTTGTCTATATACTATGCAACTTTACTGATTAATAAACCAGCTATTTTTGACAGGTTTTTTAAAAACCACTGGTGAAAATAGGAAACTTAGAAGCTAAGGAGGTGCTTACCTCAATAAATAGCTAATAAAATGCGTAGTACAATGTGATATTTAAAAAATACAACACCCAATATAAATCAACAACTTAAGGCAGGACGGTACCCATTAAAAAAGTTTGCACCATACTCTATTTTTAATGCACTTATTATCAGATAAAGTGGCTCAGTTTGAAGGCTTGGGCGCCAAACATTTTTGCACTCAACATTAAGGCAGCGTAGCTTATAACCGTGTCATTTCATTAATACATTACGATACGTTTGCAGTATTTTTTTAGAATAAATCAAGCTCGAGCACCAACTAACTCGGCAAAGTATGCAAATTAAATTTATACCAATCTTATTAAAACGTTGCTCATTATAGCGAGCTAAATAACGCATTAACTGCATTAATTGCATTAAAAATAGCTCATATGGAATAACTATATACCGAAATTTTTATCTGGTTACCAAGTCATTTATCTATCGCAATATCTGATCATTTATTTGCAATTGCTTAAGCTAATAAGCCGAGTATAAACATTAAGCCTAACACGGTAGAACCCGCTGATGTATGGCAAACAGCCTCAAACGAGCGTGTAATTATTCAAAATCAAGAACGAAAGAAGATAAAGGAAATATTCACATAACAATTAAAATTCAATACAATACTGCCACGGTTACTTTTTGAGATTAATATGCTTAAGCCACTTTCGACCCTGTTGGTTGTTTTTGTGATGCTGTTTGCTTTTGCTGAGCAATCATTTGCATATCATCAGCCGTTTGAATCTCACGTTCAGAGTAACAATTCAACTCAAACAAGCCAAAGCAGCACATCTCATGCGGTGAGTAACGTCGACAATGAAGAGGCATGCTGCGATGTACCATGCTGTGAACTTGGCTGTGTTTGCCCCGCGAATAGCTGTATGTTTTCTTTATACTTACCTATGGCTAGTTGCTCAACAAACGTTGTACTGCAAAATAACCCAGCCGTGAACTATATTGTAAAACCACCTATTTTAATAACTACGCGCCTTTTTAAGCCCCCCATTTTTATCTCATAAAAAGCCTGTGTGCTCAGCATTGTGTACACAAAAACAATTCTCAATTAAATAGCGCTGATATGCGCGACTTTTTGCATCTATGAGGTCAAAATGCTTTTTAAACACTCAAAATATATGGTGTCGGTTTTATTATTGCCACTTTGCGTTTACGGCTCCCCAGAGCACCATGAACATGATCACAAACACAACGCAGGTAAAATAGAAAAAATTCAAGTCACAGCATCTCGTTTAGGCCGTATTGTGACTGAGTCAGCAACACGTATTGAAATAATAAACGGCGAAGAAATTCAAGAAAAAGCGCTGATGCGTCCGGGAAATATCTCTATGCTGGTAGCTGAAACAGGCGGCGTGCGGGTACAAAATACCTCACCTGCATTGGGTAGCGCAAATATTAGGTTACAAAGCTTATATGGCCGATATACGCAACTATTAAGTGATGGGCTCCCTTTATATGGTGGCCAAACGGCATCAATTGGCTTATTACAAATCCCCCCCACTGATCTAGCCAACGTTGAGATAATTAAAGGCGCGGCTTCTTCTTTGTATGGTGGTTCAGCGCTCGGCGGCGTGATAAACCTAATTTCACGTACCCCATCGGATAAATTTACAGCAGAGGTGCTGCTCAATGCCACATCAAAAGATGGCCAAGATGTAACATCCTACTTTGCCACACCACTATCTGACTCATTTAGTACATCTATGACTGCCGGGCTACACCGACAAACAGCGCAAGACCTAGACAGTGATGGTTGGTTAGATATGGCACAATACCATAGAGCCACTATGCGCCCAAGGCTGTATTGGCAAGGTGACAATGGAGCCAGCTTTTATAGCACATTTGGTGCCATGACAGAGCAGCGCAATGGCGGTACAACCAAGAACGCCAGCCTGCCCGATGGCAATGCTTTTGCACAAACACAAGACACCGTGCGCCTAGATACCGGATTTATCTTTGATAAGCCACTGACCAACATGCTTAATGTCAATGTGCGTGGCGCAGCAATGCATCAAGCCCATGAGCATGAGTTTGGCAATGCCATTGAAGATGATACGCATGAGAGCTACCTAATTGAGTCAAGTTTGTCGGGATACTCAGATAAAACCGCTTGGCTCTTGGGAGCGGCTTATCAGTCTGATCAATTCAGTTCAGACGGTTTTTCGCAGTTTGATTATGCCTATAATGTGCCTGGGTTATTCTCACAGTTAGATTACGAAGCAAGCGACAACATCGCCTTGTCATTCAGTGCTCGCACAGATTGGCACAGCGAATACGGCACGCAATTTAGCCCCCGTATTTCAATGTTGTACAACCCTGACAGTTGGACTATTAGAGGCTCTTACGGTCAAGGTTTTTTTGCACCCACCCCTTTTATTGAAGATATAGAAGATACGGGGTTATCTCGACTTGCCCCTCTTGAAAATCTCAACGAAGAAAGCGCCTCAACAGCCTCGCTTGATATTAGTTATGTGTTTAATAGCTTAGAAACAAGCGTAACTTTATTCGCCTCTGACGTTGAGAATGTCACTGAACTCGACGTGATCAATACATCACCAACCGCTGATAAACACAAAATTCGCATCGTTAATGCTCCGGGACAAAGCGAAATACGTGGCGCTGAATTGTTGCTACGCTACCGTTGGCACGACATTAAATTAACGGGTAGTTACTTATACACCGATGCAAGCAGGCAAAGTAATGTGGGGGTTAAGCGAGTGCCTCTTACACTCACACCCAAACACTCCGCGGGTGCCGTCATCATGTGGGAAGAACATGGTAGCCACTTACTCGGCTTTGAGGCCTACTATACGGGAACTCAACATCTAGAAGGTAACCCATTTCGTAACAAAAGTGGTGCCTACTGGCATTTGGGCCTACTGGGGCAGATCACCTCTGGGCGTCTCAGCTACTTTATTAATGCCGAAAACCTGCTAAATATCAGGCAAACAAAAGAACATCCCTTGGTACTGCCAGAACAAGCCCCAAGTGGCCGCTGGACCACAGATATTTGGTCACGCAATGATGGATTTACCGTCAATGCTGGAGTACGTATCAAGTTTGGTGATTAAACAATTTGTTGATTAAACAACATAAAAGCACAAACAGTATCGGGATAGACTGATGTTCACAATGTAGCCCGCATACGCTTTAAACTTAACGCCAAAAGCAGGTAACTAACCTCAGATTTGGATAAGGGTTTTGGAATAGAAAATATTTTGTAAACAAACATTACGTACAATCCAATGATGCTATTTTGTTCAATATCAAGGTGCTTTTATCCAGTAATAGTGGGCTATTACAAATGAAAGCAACGCCGAGAGTGAGAAAAATAGCTTTATTGGACAAATTCGCTTATACAGAGCTGAGGTTAACTATACCTCGCACCGACTTGATGACGGATAAGCACCTCTGAGCGTACAAAGTCAGAGGTGTTAAATGACATATGAGCTGCCTTATAACTCACATTCTTTATCATCAAATGATAACCTTTTGTTCAGTGTAAGGCGCTTTTATGCAGCCTTGTACACAGTAATAGCAGATTATTGCAAGTGAAAGTAACGTAGATAGAGGGCAATACAGCTTTATTGAGCAAACTCACTTGTCCAGCGCTGATGTTAACTTATTAACATGTAATAAAACTGGCCTTAAAGCCAACTGCGGGCGATATTGAAACAATACTGACAAACAACACCCGCCAACGGTAAGTAAGCCCAAAATAAACACCACTGCATTCACCCAACCCATTACCAAACTAGATAAATACCAACTGATAGCAATAAGGCCCCAAGCAGCGACTCGCCGACGCCGAGCCTGTATCTCACTGGGTTTAAATTCACGACCCAACACTTTGGTGTATTTTGGCAATGAGAGTAAAAATAAACACAGCGCTTGGTAAATAAACATGACCGAAAACAACATTATCATACGACCCCCTCAACCTTGCGCTTAATAACTTTTACAGACTGAGTATGCTTATTAGCACGCGTTACTTTGCTTGCAATAAAGGCACATAGCAAACCCGCCACTAAATTACTCATATCGAACGCAACGTAAACCCAATCATTACTGGCAAAACTTGGTACTAAGCCTCGTTGAGTGGTCAATGCATTTATAATTGGCACCGAAACAAAAAGCAGCGCTGCAGCTGTCCATTGTTGATACCACGCTTTTTGCCCTTGGTTTTGCCATGTAAAGTACATACCATGCACCAAAAACGCCAACCAAGTAATAAAAAGGCTATGTATTTCCCAATCGGCACGCCCATCAAACGCGACTGGTAATAATCTATTTGCTAAAAAGTATACTGCTACGGCTGCGGGTAAACCAACAATGGTGCCAATATTTAACCCTTCAGTAAGCTTAAAACTAAACGGCAAACCATTTGGGTGATTGAGCGCTTTTTTGCGTCGCTTTGTGGTCCATAAAATCATGCCAGTTGCTATCATCGCGCAACCCGTTAGCCCCGAAATAAAATACAACCAACGGATTGGTAAATCTGCAAATATTCCTTCATGTAACTCCAAAAAAACAGACTGCACTCGGCGCACTCCTGCGTAATGCGCTTGATAACTTAGCACCTCGCCACTGGTGGCACTGATCACTAACTTAGTGCCATCGTTACTTGGCTCTGATAGCTCTGGTGAGAACACCGCGACACTGTTTTTATCATGCAGGTGATAAATGCGAATAGCATAGTTTGCTTGATTGTTACCTTGGCCGGCTAAGTACATTGCAGCATTCTGATAAAGTACCGGTAATGGCAGCATAGTGGCCGGCTCTCCTGATGCCTCAACCGGCGCACCTCTTTGATAGTACTCTTCAAAAAATTGTTTTTTGCCCGTCTCTCCTAACCCATAACTGGCATTTAAAATAAACGGTACATAGGTAAACGTGAACATAATGAGCCCAGAATAGGTGATCATTAAATGAAACGGCAAGCTCATCACACTCATTAAATTGTGCCCATCGAGCCATGACGTTGCACCTTTATTTAGCCTAAAAGAGAAAAACTCTTTAAATATTTTTTTATGAACAACAATACCCGTTACCAACCCAAGCAACATAAACAAAGTAAACACGCCAACAAAATAGTAGGCCAAGCGAGTAGGTATATAATGCAGTCGATAATGCATTCGATACAATGATTGACCGCCACCCGTTGCTCTACTTTGCAACACTTCACCCGTTTGTGCATGCAACTGCTGTGAAACACGCACCAACTTACCAGCATCGTTGCGCTGCTGATAGCCAACCTCTAAATGTGGTTCTGTGCGAGAAAGTGGCAAATAAATACGCCAATCTTTTGCGTCTTGCCCATGCTGTTCAAGGTGACTTTGCGCTGTAATCAACGCGCTTTGAGTATTGCTTGTATTACGCGGTAACTCCGGCTTCATCCAAGCGTCAATCTCACTGTCAAAATAACCTAAAGTGCCGGTTACAAAAATAAAATACAGTAACCAACTAACAATAATACCCGTCCAAGTATGCAGCCAAGCCATCGACTGTCTAAAGCCACTTTTCATACTCTTTGCATACCCCACATTAAAGCGCCACTTATTAACCCTGTTGCCATTAGTAACAGCACACTAACCCTAAGTAACTGTTGCCATGTTTTAAGAGCAAAAGCCCACATAATATAAGCCGTGTAAAGTACAAAGCTCAACATAGAAGCAGCGGCCACTGAGTCTGGTTTTGACAGCGGTAAACAATAAGAAATCACAATGCTGGTTGCCATTACCAATGGATAACCAAAAACAACGATGATCAGCAAGCGGCTGACAACCTCTTTATTTAACGCCAATTTGGGGAAGTTTATTTGCATCACTTAAATAAAAAATAACGAACCATAATTGCAAATGATAACAATTACTGATTTTATTTGTAACTGATAACTTTGACTTTTGTGCAATAACCCTTAATTAAAATAAAAAGCGTATTTTTAGCGTAAATGACTTATGCAGAACTTTGGTTTTTTGATGACGCACTGTTAATTTTATTAATGCAGCCTAAACCTAGCTTGATAAAATGTGCAGCACGCTTTGGCTAGCACTTTCTTAGGTCATTAAAAACATACATACCTGCCAACAATCACATTAATGTACTAATCGACTACTCATATTGCTCATCAAAATACATCAGAGCAAAACACAACAAGTACAGTAATACGCAACAATGCTTTGTTCTATTTTTATGGTCAACACTCATCTTCGCGGATTATATCCAATCAGCTTATTTGCTCGGTTAAACTACTTTTCATATGAACTATGTAATTGTCTGTAATCGCTTTTTTTTGTTTAGAAATTATACTTGGGTCTTTCATTCGACAAATATTTAAAGGAATAACCATGGCAATTATTAGCTACACTAGTTTGAATAATATCAAAAAACTTAGCATCAATGAGTTACCAAACACACCAACACAAATTGATGAACAACTGGGTAACTATAATGAAATGGCCCATGCATTTTCGCCCTCTCCATTTGACTTAATACGCCTTAGTATGACTCAGCCTCTTACCTCGCAATATTGTGCAGCTTATAGCTTGACTGCCGCCGCCGCTACACTTGGGATACTGCCAGAGAATAAAGAAGTACAAATTCAACTACAAGATGGTAGTCAATCAAAAATCACACTAAGTCATGAAGATAATTTCACCTCTTTGGCGCTTAAACTCTATAAATTAACTCGATTTGATGCAGCAGAGATTAAAGAGCTATTAAAGGTAGACTGTATTCCAAAAGAAGCAGAGAAAGGCGGTAGCGTGCCACTGCGGGTCGCTAAAGTAGCAACTAGCCTAGGCATGAATGCTGAGCTTTTTGTCACCAAGCAAGCTTTCGACAATTTTGATTCGTTGGCACAAAAAGAGATAGCTGAGCTTGGTTCTAAAGCAAGCTCGCAGGATGTGTTGGCATTTGTTTTTGGTAATTCACAGGAATATACCTTAACAGAGTCGCCTATGCCCACGCCTCAAGCGGATGAGCTTAATTTGGTGTTAATCCAAACACCAGTGAATACCTTGCATTGGGTAGCACTCAGTAGTGACAGTACGTATTTTGATTCGCTTCGCAACTTTCAACCTGGCGGTCAATTTGGGTGTGTTGGCAGTCAATGGTCAGCTAGGCCTTACGTTGATACGGGAGTTTGGATAACAATAAAAAATAAAGAAAAAATGCAAAACGAATTACTTAAACTAAATTGCAAAGGGTTATTTACTTTTGACTAGGGGCTGTTTGGGTTAAAAAAACAAACAACATTTGGGTTGGTTATAATGGTGTTGCCAAAAAGCCAAAGTAACTTCCCCAAATGACGAGGTTAATGTTAACAAATGATATTGGTTGGTGCTTATATCACTACCGCCATTTAGTTGAAAATACATTTCTTAAGATTAAAAAGTACCGCGCAAGTGCTACTTGGTATGATAAGTTGGCTAAAAACCATCAACATATGGTATCTCTAGTCTTTTCATTAATGTAACGACCTTTGTGAGCTATTCATAAAATGCACACAAAAAGTAATGATAAGAATTGACGAGAAATCGCTCCACATTTACTCGAGGATGCACATTTTCAAGAACGGCTCGTATTTGTATGTACACGACACTTGTACTTATGATGCTACAAGGTATGCAACTTATTATCGAGAGGCTACTTTGACTATCATGAGCTAAAACTGGTTTACGTCACAGTAGGCTGGATACGTAATATAATAACTATTTCAGCAATTGCTGTGTACCCGCTGAAATCCTTAAGAACATACATAAAAGAAAAACGTGCGGTAGAAGAATAGTCTTTTGCAAGAAAGTTAGATTCAAAGAATCAGTGGCTGGCTCACACTTAACATTATTCAATTAAACGTAATGGAATTCTGAGGCAAACTCAGAATCACGAAAAGTATATAAATATATAGCATTTTGTCTTCCTGACGCAGGTCAGGATCTTATGCGAGAGGCGTTAAGCCCAGTTATTACAAACAAAAAGTTAAAGATAATACGTGACCACGCTACTCTAAAAGCACATAAGAAAGCTCGGCTAGAAGCTTTAAAAATAAAATCAATCAACCTTTTTAAAGTTTGCCCATATTTGACGTGCAGGGTAAATTGAAATGGCATACATCATTGTTAAATTACAAAGCCATCCTACAATAACATATAGCGGCTTAAGCTCATGGTAATCAAAATGTCCTCTGGCAATTAACTGCATCATCTTGATAACAATATGAATAAAACTTATGTATAAACAAAGCCGTGAGGCGAAATTAAATAAACACTTTCTTAGCCTATGCCAACAAAACAACACCAATATACAAATAAACATATTGACTATACCGGTAAAATAAAAGACTTTTATCCTGTCATTTAAGCTTGGCATCAGGGTATGAAGAAAAAATTGCCCCATTTCTGAGCCTAACATATGGAACAAAAACACACATACCGCAACCATAAAGCTTGAATGCAAGTCGTGAAGTTGTAATGAGTTAAGTTGATGACTTCTGGCGCTAAACAATGACCATTTATGTGTTGGCAGCTGTGTGATCAAAAACCACGTTATAATTAAAAACTCATAACCTTTAAGCATCCAGCCCAAGCTATACAGCAGTTTATATAGTTCCATTTACCCAAACCAGATTGTCAAAACACTCAGTAAATAACCGTATACTACGGATAATACCAATCATTTAAAAGACTCTGACCTACGTCAGGAAGACAGCAGGTGTATGTGTGGGCACTACCGTCTTCCTGATTAGCCCTTATTGTGAGTCAATGGTGTGCTGTGCAGCTTTTTTAATAAGGCATGTATTCAGGTGCCAATGGAAACGCAAAACGCCCTTCTACGGGATAGTGATCAGACAAATCCCAGCTTTGCCAATGCTGACTGTCGATACTGCGCGGTGTCAGCATGTTATTTTCAGAGGTGTAAGGCGCGAGGTGATCATTACTATATAAAACATAATCTAAGTATTCATTAAACGCTTCATCGGCATAAATGTTGACTAGGCCTGCATATGAATAAGGGTAAGCACCTTTGGCCTCAGGCTCTGTGGCATTCAACAATGCTAAAAAAGCTAAATGCTCTTGCGGAAAGTTAATTTTATCCACGTTAAAATCACCCGCCATAATCACAGGCTCTTGATATGGGATCTGCTTATTTTCAATAAAGTGTTTTAACTGCGTCAGTTGCTCAAAACGAACTGCGACATCTTGCTCACTAGTATACGCATGTGTGTGGGTTCCAAAAATATGATACGCATTACTGCCTTTTCTTATTTTCGCATAATTCATACCCTTACCAGCCAAACATCCGTCTGCTCGACACGCGTCATACACTACCGCGTCTTGGGCTTCGATAGGCCAACGGCTCGCAATAAACGACCCTCCAGTCAAAATTTTACCCACTTGCCATGGGATCTCCGTCATATATGGATAAGTCTGAGCGACCTTAGCTCTGAATTTCGCTGTTAAAATAGGGTCAAACACTTCTTGAAAAACCACCACATCGTAATTGGTCATATACTCAGCGATAGTATCTAACCTATCACCAGTATTTTTAGAGGCAAGCGGTGGCAGTAAAGCCCACGTGTTGTAAGTCAGTACATTTAGTTCATTAGAGTATTGAGACTTTTCTGATTGATTAAATTTATCGTGGATCACATAGTGTATATCATCGCCTGATACTCTGGCTGAAGACGATTTAAATGCCAAAGTTTGTTGCTGATTATTTAAAGGCACACGATGGATATCGCGATCATAATGCCATGGTTCATCCTGTCCATTGAGCCACATTTTGCTAAATGTCATGGTGCCGAGCAATTTTTGCTTTAAAGAAACAGGCTGCGATGCACCATTAACCAATGTTGTAAAAATGTATTCTTTTCCCCACTTAATGCCTTGATCGCGATTAAATCGCAGAAACTTAACCGTACCTAATGGTGGCACTTCAGACGCCAATTGCTGCCACTGATCACCATGACGAATATTATCATGGCCGGTTTGCTGCGTATTCAGCGTCAAGGTTTCCATGGTATTGTTGGTTAAATAAACGTAGCTTTCTGCCAACGCTTGACCTGACAATAAGCCCGATAAAACACCAACAATGACTAAACCGAGCGCTCGGCATTGCTTAAGTGTGATCATACACTGATCCCTTTTTTTAATTATTAGATTTAATTTGAATGTTCTGCTGTATCTCACTCATGCCATAGGTCGTTATTTAATAAACCGTAAAGCTCTGATAAGGCTCAGTAAGTGAGTGCACAGTCATACTATTAAAGCTAAATCATGCGCATGACGTGAGTATTACACTTTGTATAATTTATACTACTAACAGCTCAGAGGTGATCAGAAAAATAAGGACGTATTAGCCGAGAAAGTGCGATTAAAGGAAGAAAAGTAGATCTGCCAGCCCTTGAATAGTTATGTTGTGAAGTGAGTAGCTTGACCCCATTTTTCATAAAAGATCCTGACCTGCGTCAGGAAGACATCATACGTATGAGTGGGCTCTACCGTCTTCCTGATTAGCCTCATAGTCAAGCCAACTTCGTCATTCTGAACTTGTTTCAGAACCTCATCACTTTAACTGATTGAAACTACTCAATACTCCTACGTAATAAATATATTCATACTCAAAAGCAATTAAGAGTGGAAAGTGGACCTGACAGCCTTTAAATAGTTATATTGTGAAGCAAGCAGCTTGACCCCTTTTGCTTCTTTGCCACACTCTACTGTAGGCTACCCATCACCAACCGCCTGTGCTTCAATGTTCTTAATCTTATTCCTTAAATCCATCACAGCACCATCGTCAAACAAACCAAACACACCTTCAAAGTGAATATCTGAAAATGGCGGTTTAGCCAACATTGCCGGGCTCATTACGCCGTTTTGAGTGAGGAAATCGATAATAGTATTCACAAAGCGTATTTGCTGGCTGTTAAACTTGGCATCATCTAGGTAGTCAGCAAAGGCTTCTTTAGCTGCGCCTCGGTCCAAACCTACTAGCTCACGAATAAATACACCGAGTGACTTATCAGGGTGAATGGTTGATTGGTAGGTTTCAATGTTATCAATGCCGCTGGCTTCAAATAACTTATTGTCTAATTCTTCTAAATCTAATTTGGTGATCGGCTGGTTTCGCTTAATACGCTGTATGGTTAAGTTATCTTGATTTTCTTTGATGTAAGACTCAACTTTCTTGCGGTACAACTCTAAACCACCATCTTGGCCAAACTCATATACGCCTTCGTTTTCATGCACGCCTAACACTTCATCTTGGAAGTTGGTGTAAACCACACCTGTACTTTCTTTTTCGATAAAACGCATTAATAAACGCAATTTACGGCGAGTTTGCTCTAGCTCTTCGAGTGTTAAGTCAGTCCAGAAGTTGGCTGATTGCACGTATTGTAGCCATTCAAGTTGCTCGCCAACCGCTGGTACACTGGCTTTACTTTCAAGCTTTGCTGCAATCTGGTTAAGCTTATTGCGATAAAAGTCACTGATACCTGTTTTTTCTGTTAGTGCTAATTGCATAGTTAGCATCATATGGTCAAAACGCAGCGCTAACTCTTCATCGATCTCATCAGGTTCTAACGGCTCAGCTTCTGTTGGTAACACAGATACTTGCTTCTCAAGCTCAGCTAAGTGCTCATTAGTTAACTTAAACCAGGTATCAAGCTTTTGATATTTCTCTACCACTTGTCGATTTGGCCGGACAACAAAGTTGTCTAAGTTCATTCCAGCGACACGGTTATGTAGCGTATCAATCAAGTAACGCTGATATTCTGCACCGTAAATACCAAATTGCTCGTTATCAATTAGCTGTTGCGATATGGCTAGGCGCTTTTCAAATATGGCTTGGGAAAGTGATTTAGCGCCATTGTCTTTGGCACCCTCAGGGTTGATCTCAAAGTATTCAAAGTTTTTACAGCAATCGAACACTTTAAAGAACAGCTTGTTGTCTTCAGGGCCAAATAGGTTTTCACACAAGCGAGTACCACGGCCAAGCATTTGTAAAAACTTAACTTTCGATTTAATCACCTTAAAGAACATTAAGTTAACGACTTCTGGCACATCAATACCGGTATCAAGCATATCTACCGATACCGCAATAGTAAGTGGAATATTAGGATCAGAAGGCTTTTTCTCACCTTTAAACTCTTCAATTAGTGAGTCAGCATAGGTTTCTTTATAGGTAACAACCCGGGCAAACTTACCTTTATATTTGCGGTAGTTTGCATCAAAACGTTCGACAATAAATTCAGCGTGGTCGTTATTCGCAGCAAAAATAATGGTTTTGCCAAGCCTGTCACCTCCTGCAACTTTAACGCCTCGATCCATTAATACTTTAAGTGCTTTATCTACGGTATCTTTATTAAATAAGAACTTGTTTACTTCAGACGGCAGTACTTCGTCTTTATCTTCAAGTTGCTCTTTGCTTTCCCATTCTTCTTTTTCATTAGCAGAAAGTTCGGCGTACTTAATACCTTTACGAATAAAGCCCAAATCAATATTTACGTCTTTAGGCGGTACTAAAAACTTATCGCCTATTGCCTCTTTTAACTCATAAGCATAAGTTGGGTCGCCATCTGGCTGCTCAAAAATATCAAAGGTATTTTTGTCTATTTCACTTTTTGGTGTTGCGGTTAAACCCAGTAATAAGGCATCAAAATAATCAAAAATATAGCGGTACTTTTTATAAACGCTTCGGTGCGCTTCATCCACAATCACTAAATCAAAATGACCAACACCAAATAGTCTTGTATCAGGCGCTGCACTCAATAAATTCATCATTGTCGGATAGGTTGAAAAGTACAATCGGCCTTTTAAAGCACTGGTGCCGCTTGAGAGTATTTCAGGTGATGACTTAGGCAGTAGCTTTGAGAATTCTTTCTTCGCTTGGTTTACCAGTGCATTACGGTCAGCTAAAAACAGAATATTTTTAACCCAACCTGCTCGCATTAAAATATCAACCAAGGCGATGGTAGTTCGGGTTTTACCTGTACCTGTTGCCATTACTAGTAATGACTTACGTTGTTTTTCAGCGTCAAACTGCTCACAAACTGATTCAATCGCTAAGCGCTGATATGGCCTACCACGACCTGCAATATTAGTATCAAGCTCTATTGTATTTAATGCTTTGGCTAAGGTGCGCCTGTCAATCAAGCGCTGCATTTCATCTTGGTTTAAAAAGCCTTGTACCTTACGAGGAATATAGTTTTCATCATCCCAAAAATAAATATCGTAGCCGTTGGTGTAATAAATCAATGGTCGCTGGTTAAACATGCTATGTAGGCAATTGGCATAAAGCTCAGCTTGGCGCTTACCCTCTTTTGCACTTCGAGTTGTCTTTTTTGCCTCTACAACCGCTAATGGTTTGCCATTTTTACCCCACAACACATAATCAACAGAGCCATTACTATTTGGATTTTGTTTTGAAATAGGCATACCACTAACAGGAAACTCTTTGACGTTAGTGGCATCTAAATTCCAGCCCATTTCTTTTAGGTACTGGTCAATTATAAAAGTGCGAGTTTCGGCTTCGTTATAATCGTGCGGGTCTTTAACTTGCTCTGCGACTTTGGCGTTTTGTGCTTTTTGCTCCGCTAACTGTTGTTGCAGCGCTTTTAATTGGTTTTGCAGCTCAAGGTTTTGGTCGCGCTCTTTATCAAGCTTCTCTTGATGTTTATCATCACGCTCAGTGAGCTGCTTTTGTAACTCTTTTAACTTCTTGGCACTGTTCATTACCAAGTTAGCGTCAATTTGAATAGTCTCAGGTAATTTAGCTAAATCGAATACTTGGTTTGTTGCAGGCTTTCCTTGGGCGCTAGCAGCAGTATAAGTACGATAAAACCAATACAGAATATGATGCAGTTCTTTTAAGCTTTGTGTTGACTCAAGTGGTGATACCTTGCGCTCACTATGTACCGCATTATTACCGGCTTTTTGTACCGCTTTAATTTTAGGGAAAATATTGCTGCCCAACGAGTTTTTAAACTCTCGTTGGTTAATCAATGTATTTAAGGTGGTATCGTATTTAGGTTTTTCTAACCAATTGTCGAACTCATACATCCATTGTACTAATCGCTCTAATGTATAGCGACTATAAAAACAGCTAGAGCGAGGGTCAGAGTTAACCACAGCTTCCGCTTGTTTCGCGTGCTCTTGTAACTCTGGCCATTCTGTTAAAAAGTTAAAGTTCGACATACAACATCCTAGTTATACTAAATTTTTTTAGTAATTTTTTATTCTTCTTTTGATTTTTTTAGCAAAGCTCTTAATGCGGAGATACTGTCTTGCTGCCCTTGTATTTCTTTCAAACCACGACGTTTCGCTTCATATTGCTCATAAGTGTTTTTAGCTTTTAAATCAGCCTGACTCTTTGATATTGAACCAGCACCTTGTAATACATTTCTATCGTTAAACGCTAGAAAACTATCAAGCTTTTCATTCCAGTCTTTTAAAAATACCTGTTTACGGCGAAGTGCTTGGTCTTCGGCAAAATCTAACCACATGGTAACAATTCTATTTAACTCGCTCACTTCTTCTTGCGAAAGATAATTTTTAGCAATAGTGACATCGCCTTTTCTTACTTCGTCACCTTTAAATGTGGTTAAACCGGCATTGGGTTTATCGGCATCAACGCGTGTTGATATGATTTCCGCCGCTGTCATACCGGTAGTAGCATGGTGCAACTTGTTTTGAATAGACTGAAAAAATAAGTTGGTATCTTTATTATTGGGCTGGTAGTCGGCAGCCATCGCGAATATTTCTCGAACGCGTAAATATACACGGCGTTCACTGGCTCTAATATCACGAATACGTTCAAGCATTTCGTCAAAATAATCAGGCACCATAGATTGGTCGACAGGTGGATTTTTCAATCGTTCGTCGTCCATGGCAAAGCCTTTCACTAAATACTCCTCTAGTGTTTGCGTTGCCCAACGTCTAAATTGACTGCCTCTGCTTGAACGAACTCGATAGCCTATTGCGATAATCATAGAAAGATTGTAGTGAAGTTTATTTCGCTCTACAGGGCGTTCACCTTCCATTTGAACTTGTAAGTAATGCTTACAAGTTAAATTTTGTACAAGTTCTCCTTCATCAAAAATAGCTTTAATATGCTGCGTAATAGCCTGAGGTGTTACTTGATACAAGTCTGCAATTGATGCTTGAGTAAGCCATAAAGTATCAGACTCAAAGCGGCACTCAACACGCGTTTTACCATCTTCTGAAGTGAAAAATAGAAATTCACCATTCGGTGCTAGCTCTTCAGGTATTAAATCAGTCATTTGTTGACACCTTTGGTATTTATTTAATTAGGCTAACCACAGCTTCCGCTTGTTTCGCGTGCTCTTGTAACTCAGGCCATTCTGTTAAAAAGTTAAAGTTCGACATTCGCTTTCCTTATTTAAAGCCCTTTCCTAATACCTTTGATGAGTGGCGTTACGCCACATCCTTTAATTCAAGTTCGCCTTTGAAGGCTTTTTGCATCAGCGAGTTAAATAAATCATCGTTTTCTTTGAAGTGTTTCTTCAACTCAAACAATTTTTCATCTAGTGCAAAGACTATTTTTTGAAATTCTTGTTGAAGCTCTATTGGTGGTATTGGCAATTTAATTTTCTGAAATTCTTTCGCGTTAATATTTGCCATACCCACAATGCTTTTACACATATTAAGCAGAGTTTGCTTACCATATCGAGAATTCATCAACGCTGAAATGTATTCTGGGACAGCTTTATCATTAACTCTTGCCCTTACGAGATATCCAGCAAAAGCCATAGGCTCACTTTCTCGGTAAACCGCAGTTTTGCCGACTAATTCTTTACTATTTGTCCGGTTAAATAAAATATCTCCGGATTCAGCTAAATACTTTTCAACACCTTTTTCATCTAAATCTAAATACTTTAACGAGCTAAAATTCCAGCGGCCTTCGTAGGTAATGTTGTTCATCCTAAGAACAGGATATGCTCCGTTTTCAATGTCTGCTTTATCAGATGTTCCATAATTAACAGAGGCACAGCAATCCCCGATTACACCCATAGGCCAACTTTTTGAATTCTTGGCAGGATCACCAAACATATCAAGAAACACAGATTGAGCAAGGGTATTAAGCTCTTGTTCCATTTGTTGACACTGACTACGCAAGGTATCGGCTTTTTCTAATACCGCTGCAATTTGCTTTTGTACTTGTAATGGCGGCAGTGGGATTTTTAAGTTTCTTAAAACCTTTAATGAAACAAACTTTTGAGTTCCACCTTTAGATTCTCTTAATATTTGCCTTTTCACTAAGTCGCTATCTAGTGCAAAAATCAAATAACGGTTATAAATTTGAGAGTCTTCTCTAAATTTGATAAGTCCCACATTTTTAATACTAAACACGGTATCAGTATTCACAATTGCTGGATTCCCCACAGTGCCAATCATGGCGTAGAGAATATCACCATTATCTACCTTTGAACGCTTAGATATCTTAGTGTGGTCTTCTTCAGTAATTAAGTTCGCACTAGTAAAATCGATAGAACCATTTATAAGGTTTTTTGAAGTTACTAAAGGTATTCCTTCACTTTGATATTTTGGAGAGTCATGAGTACCATCTCGAACATCACAAATTTCACCTAGTACACCTGTTTCCCAACTCACAACATTGCCTCCAGATCTGCAATACCTTTATCCATTGCGTGCTGTAGTTCTTTGATGCGTTTTAAAATGACCTGCGGCTCGTCATAGTTAACTTCTTCGTAAACCACTTCTTTATAGCGATTGATAGATAAGTCATAGTCGTTACTGGTAATTTCAGCTACTGGCACATAAAAGCTTTGCTCTGTGCGCTTTCTATTGCTCTCTACCTTTATTGGCTCATGGCTGTCAGAATGCTCTGGACTGTTAAATCTATTTTTCCAACGGTAGAGCACATCAGGGATATTATTAAGCTTATGGTTGTTGTGCTCTGAAGGTGCGCTCTTTATTTGCTGAAGGCTCTCATTCTCAGGTAATGTTGCATCAATCACATCAGCCTCAGTCGTTAGCTCAACCCCTTTAATAAGTGGAGTACGTTTATCATCTAATGAAAAACCATCAGCTTGCATGTCGTAAAACCATACATTGTCTGTGCCGCCACTGTTGGTTTTAGTGAAAAATAAAATAGCGGTAGATACACCAGCATAAGGTTTAAATACCCCTGATGGTAGTGATACCACAGCATCCAACTTATGGTCTTCAATAATGGCTTTTCGGATTTCTTTATGTGATTTGGTGGAGCCAAATAATACGCCGTCTGGCACAATCACCGCTGCTCGACCACCCGGTTGTAACATACGTAAAATAAGCGCTAAGAACAGTAACTCAGTTTTTTCTGACGGGCCTTTTTTCGCTTTTTTGTTACCATCTTCGTCAGTTTCAACTTTAGGCGCTGCTTTCTTCGGTGTTTTACCTAGTGCTGTTAATAAGTCAGGTGAAAGTTCGTCATAGGCAACACTGCCTTTAAATGGCGGATTAGCTAAAATAAGCGTGTATTTATCTTCTAATTTTTGCTCGCCATTGCCGTCATGAACAGCGCTTAATGAGTCTCGGTATTCAACGGTTGGGTGCTCTACACCATGTAGCATTAAGTTCATGGCACCAATGCGTAACATGTGTTGATCAAAGTCGTAAGCGTTAAACATTTTATTATGAAAATGCTCGCTGTTTTCAGGCTTCATTAGTTCGTTTTCAAACTGCTTACGCACGTATTCTTCTGACGCCATTAAAAAGCCACAAGTGCCTGATGCAGGATCACAGATCACATCTGACCTATTACCATCAAGTTTAGGCTGAGTCATTTCAACCATCATTTGAATAATGTGGCGAGGCGTGCGGAATTGACCATTAGTACCTGAGCTTTGCAGCTTAGATAACATGTACTCGTATAAATCACCTTTGGTATCACGATCATCCATCGGGATTTTGTCGATAAGGTTCACTACTTTATCGAGTACCTGAGCTTTAGGGATCATGAAAATGGCATCAGACATATGCTTAGCAAAGGTTGTGTCTTCACCGTTAATGGTTTTAATAAACGGGAATACCTTGTCTTTAACTAAATCAAACATCACTTGTGGGTCTAAGTTTTTAAACTTGTTCCAACGGTAATTGTTGTTTTCTGATGGAAAAATAGGGTTGGTAAAAGCGGATTCAAGTAATAGAGATTGTTTCTCACGGTTAGTGTGTATTTCATCTAAACGGCGGATGAATAGTAGATAGGTAAATTGCTCGATAACTGAGATAGGATTGGTAACACCACCGGTCCAGAATACTTCCCAGATTTCGTCTACTTGATTTTTAAGTTTGCCTGTGAGCATGGTTTTCCTAATTTTTTTCAAAGCTTAATTGGACTAGCTGTTTTGCTAATTCTAAATCTTGTTCAGACCTTACAATAACCTCTAAATCTCCTGTTCCCCAGTGCCCTTTGTCTTTGGCATCATGAACAACACCGTCTTGCAATTGAACATTGCTAGGGTCGATATGAAGATAAATTCTTAGTGACGGGTCTTGTTGCGGTGCCCAAACTTGCACGCTTGCGAAGTTTTTAATTTTTTTAAGGGCTGTATAAAACTTTAATTCTTTACGCTGCACATCATCCCCAAGTGATAACCCAAAGTCACATACTGATTCATACAAGCTTAGTAATTCTGAGGATGCAGATGATTTTCTATTCTCGTGATAGTCACGGCGTTCTTTTTTTGTCGGGTTAGTATCCGCTTCGGATAACTCAACTTCTTGTCGTTTTGGCGTTGCAGCTTTATTGCTAAGGTGGCTATTTACTAGCTCAAGTAAAAATAAATTATCTCCGAAATACTTATAGCGCATAAGCTCTATATTTCTGTCTATTTGTTTTATAGCATGCTCATCGTATCTTGTGAAATCAGTTGCAATGCACACTAAACGAGCGCCTTCCCATTCAATGTTTTCAGCAATACTCTGACCAAGCTCCTTCGTCACTAATAATTGAAATTCAGCTTTGTGATCTAATAACCAGTCGTAGTAAAACAAGCCTTGGTTAATAACGTTTTCGTTTATGTGACGTTTATATTCGATAATGACAGGACAACCATTTTCATCCAGTCCGAGTGAATCGATACGACCACCATTTGATGTGGTGAACTCTGTAGCTAAAAACCTAATCCCTAAAAACACTTCCATATGTGGCTCAACCAGCTGCTGGAGATCTTTTTCAAATTTGGCTGATTTACTTACAAGCTCAGTAACCTCACCTTGCCCCAATTGGAACAATTTAATATCACTCATGCTTCATTTCCTTAGAATTTAATATGCATAGCACTACTGTTGAGCACAGAGCTAATAAAAGACCTTGATATGATGATACATTCTACAAATAAAGACAATTCGTTACCATTAATTGAAATTTTACTTATGTTACGACATACGCCAATAGGCGCAATATTAATTAGGGTAAGAAGAAGGCTCTAAAGATTAGGTTTGATTATGTTTTTGAGTAGGTATATCTTTATTGTTCACCCACAAAAATGTGAGCTAGCACTTTATTCCTAAGTCACAAAAAAAGGCGCTTTCGCGCCTTTTCTTATTCTACCGTTACGCTCTTGGCGAGGTTTCTCGGTTGGTCTACGTCGGTGCCTTTAATCACCGCTACGTAGTACGACAACAGCTGTAGTGGGATTGTATATACAACTGGTGCGAGGATGTCATCTACGTGGTTTACGTTGATAACACGCATGGTGTCGTCAGAGGCAAAGTGCGAGTCTTTGTCAGCGAATACGTAGATTATGCCGCCGCGTGCGCGTACTTCTTCAACGTTTGACTTTAGCTTTTCAAGTAACTCATTGTTAGGCGCAACGACAATAATTGGCATATCAGCGTCAATCAAGGCAAGTGGCCCGTGCTTTAGCTCGCCTGCAGCGTATGCTTCAGCATGAATGTATGAAATTTCTTTGAGTTTAAGCGCGCCTTCCATTGCGATTGGGTATTGTGAACCACGGCCTAAAAACAATGAATGATGCTTGTCGGCAAATTCTTCGGCTAGCTCTTCAATACCACCAGCCAGCGTGAGTGCTTCTTCTAGCTTGTTTGGTAAAGTTTTAATTGCGTTTACAATATTGCTTTGATCTAGGCCTTTTTCTTGCGCAATTGATGCCGTTAGCATCAATAGGCCAACAAGTTGCGTGGTAAACGCTTTGGTCGATGCCACGCCAATTTCAGCACCGGCTTTGGTCATAAAGGCCAAGTCTGATTCACGAACAAGTGATGAACCCGGTACGTTACAAATGGTCATTGATGCCATGTAACCTTGCTCTTTAGCTAAACGCAATGCCGCGAGTGTATCGGCGGTTTCACCAGATTGAGAAATGGTCACTAATAAGCTGTTTTCATGTACAAATGATTGACGGTAACGGAACTCAGAAGCAATCTCTACATTACAACTTACGCCTGCAAACTGCTCTATCCAATAACGTGCCACCATGCCTGAATGGTAAGAGGTACCACAGGCTATTATCTGTACGTGTTTTACGTCTTTAAAAATTTGTTGTGCACTGTCGCCAAATGCATCGACTGTTACACGGTCATTTTCAAGTCGCCCTTCTAAGGTATTACGAACCGCAAGTGGCTGCTCGTAAATTTCTTTTAGCATGTAATGGCGGTATTCACCTTTGCCAGAGTTATCTTGCGTGATATTTGACTCTATTACTTCACGCTCAACTTGTTGGCCATTGCTATCATAAATCTCAACGCTATCTGCTGTAATACGTGCTACATCGCCTTCTTCTAAAAATATAAAGCTGCGTGTAACGGGTAGTAATGCAAGTTGATCAGAGGCAATAAAGTTTTCACCTAAACCAAGGCCAATTACCAAAGGGCTACCTGAACGCGCTACGATCATTTCTTGATCGTTCGCTTTGTCAAACACCACCGTGCCATAAGCACCTTCTAACTGCTTAACAGCGGCTTTAACTGCTTCTAACAGGCTATTATGTTGCAGGCGAAGTTGATGAATTAGGTGCACCATTACTTCAGTATCGGTGTCTGATAAAAACTCGTAGCCATCGCCTTTTAATGCATCACGCAATGGCGCGTGGTTTTCAATAATACCGTTATGCACCAAGGCAATTTCGCTATTTGATACATGTGGGTGCGCATTCGCTTCTGTCACGCCACCATGGGTTGCCCAACGCGTGTGAGCAATGCCCGTTGTGCCCTTTACTGCGGCTTGCTCAAGTGCTTTTTCAAGGTTAACCACTTTACCAACTGCTTTAACGGTATTAAGTGAGCCTGATAAACTCAACGCAACGCCCGCTGAGTCATAACCACGATATTCAAGACGTTTTAAGCCTTCAATTAAAATTTTATTTACTGGACGCTCTGCAACGGCCCCTACAATACCACACATAAATCTCTCCATTTTGCACGTGAAGTGTGTTGTCATAATGATGTTTACTACACAAAGTGTTGTCGTCATTGTGCAGCGTAAAATTTATTTAAACGGTTGCACGAACTACTGTTACACCGCTTTTTTCAATGCTTTGGCATAATTCCAATGCTAAATTATCGTCAGTGATCAAGGTTGTCACTTGCGCCCAAGATAGTTCTAAGTTGGGAATCTTTCGGCCTATTTTTTCTGACTCAACCATTACAATAACCTCTCTAGCTGACTCAGCCATGACTTGGCTTAACCCCACTAACTCATTAAAAGTGGTAGTACCACGCGCAACATCAATGCCATCAGCACCAATAAATAGCTGATCAAAGTCGTAAGAGCGTAATACTTTTTCAGCAACTTGCCCTTGAAATGACTCTGAATGTGGGTCCCAAGTACCTCCGGTCATCAAAAGTGTTGGTTCATTTTCTAATGATAACAGTCTATTAGCTATATTTATGGCATTGGTCATTACAACCAACCCTTGCTTATTAACAAGCTCTGGGATCATTGCGGCGGTGGTTCGGCCACTATCAATAATAATGCGATTATGATCGTTAATGAGATTAGCGGCGGCTTTAGCAATTGCCATTTTGCGAAGTGAATCGCGCTTATCGTTGCTTTTTGCAACGATCTCTTGTGGCAGTGCCATGGCTCCGCCGTAGCGACGAAGTAACAGTCCGCTTTTTTCAAGCGCAGTTAAATCTTTGCGAATCGTCACTTCTGAAGTTTCAAACTCAGCGGCTAACGCCTCAACACTCACTTCACCTTGGTCGTTTACTTTGCTCAATATTGTATGTCGGCGCTGCTGGGTGTTTCGTTTTGTCATATTCAGATAAGTTTCGATTCGTAATTTACGCGCAGTGTAAACGAAACTTATAAGTTTTGACAATGTCTATTTTACTTTGCTCTGTAAAAATATAAAAACTCAAACTCTGTCAGCTTAAGTTCAGTTTTAAAAATTTACACTTAAACCTTATTTAGGGACAATGACTGTTATTCAAATAAAAAGCGCAACTAAAAAGGATAAAATTTATGCGTAATCACAAGTATCTATTACTTGCTTTATTAGCTTCTCTCACTAGTGCCTGTGGCGGGTCTGACTCAAAACCAGTCAAGGTTGTTAAGACTACTAAACAAGAAGCACCGATAATTAAGCCTACACCAACTCCTGCCCCAACGCCTGTCCTAGAGGCTATAGCCTGGGCAACAGGTAAATCCGCTCTTGGTCAAACAATCATATTAGATGGGATCAACAGTCAAACTTATGATGGCGTAACCGCACAATGGCAATGGCTGCAAAAACCAGATAATAGTCAGGCAATAATCTATAATGCAAACACATTAAAAGCCCAATTTATAGTTGATCAAGCTGGTGATTATCATGCTCAACTTACACTAACAGACAGCGATGGAAAGTCTTCGGCTGCCAAAGTAGAAGTAGCTATTGCTGCACCAAGTACAAACCAATTTCCACTAGCAAGTTTTAACTTAGCTCATAACAGTATTTTGATAAATAAAGAACTAGAGCTTGATGGCAGCGCCAGCAAAGACCCCGACGGTGATAAGCTAAGCTACTTATGGAAAATTAGCGATGCACCGAAAAATGCTGAATTTACACTCCAAAACTCAACTCAGGTACGATCTACCTTCGCGGCCCAAACTGCTGGGAAATATACGATTTCTCTTACTGTCAATGATAACAAAAGTCACCATACATTAAGCAGAAATTTACAGGTTGTTGATAGTAACCACACCCCCACTATATTGCGTATTGAACAAAGTGAGAGCGAAGTTTACCCTAACGAGACGGTTTACTTTACAACCTATGCGGAGGATTTAGACAGTGACCCCATCTCATATAAATGGCGCGTTGTAAGTCGTCCACAAAATAGTACTGCCATACTTCAAAATGCGCTAACTAAACAAGCTTATATGGTCTTTGATGAGGTTGGTGAATACCTATTAGAAGCGGTTGTTTCGGATGGACTGTCGTACAGTGATACTAAACGTGCCCATGTCAAAGTAATTACTCGCCCACCAACACCCAATACTAACAAACCGCCATTTTTTCTATCTACAATAAAAGTTAGTGAGAACCCCACTCCTAACAGCCCGATCACTCTAACGGCCAATGCCACTGACCCCGATGAAGACCCAATAACCTACCGTTGGGTAATGCACCAAAAAGCAACGGGATCAAACTATTCGTTTTCAAGTACCACCGATGCAGAGATAGAATTGACTGTCGACATGACTGGCTGGTACTTAGTTCAGGTTTATGCCAATGATGGCCAAGCAGAGTCAATGCCTATGGCAACTGTTGTTAGAGTTAAATAATAGTGAGGCAGGGAAGTCCCTGCCTGTCACTTTATGTCACTTTATGTCACTTCATGTCACGATTAGGTAAGTTTCAAATCGTAATTTAAATAAATTTTAAGCTAAACCTGTTAGGACATGTTGGCAGCGACTATTTAATTTTTAAGTAAATTTTTCAAAAAAAAGCAGGCGAGGAGCCTGCTAAAAACATTAGAGTAGTCTAATGGAGAATGGTTAAACTGGTTTTGGTGGACCCTGTTACTGGGGAGCCTACCATTTCATCGTAAGCGGTTTGCATTTCAAAAGTGGCTGATCCAACGCCTAAGCTAGCAAGCATCACTTCTGCTTCTCTCAAAGAATTAAAGGTCATGGTTCGGCCAAGCTCATCACTTAATAAATGATAGTTACCATTTGGGTCAATACCACCAGCTAAATAATGATTTGCATCGGCGTAACTTAAAATAATGGCATCGAGTAGGTGCTGATTTAATTGGCTCTTCAGTTCATTTGCACGCATTTAATATTTCCTAATTTTTATTGATTACTTTTTAAACGACCTTACCAACTGTTTAGATCACACACTTATCAAAATTTTTATTATTCATCACAATAAAATGTCATGATTGTGTCATACCTACTAATTACGCTTGTACAGCTACATGCATGTCTACATTAATAAATAAGCGACAGGGAGTAACATCACCCAAGTCACAAGTTAGTTGGAAGGTATATCATGAGAAGAATTGTTGTAACTGGCATCGGTGCTATTTCGCCTATTGGTGATACTGCGCAAAGCAGCTTTGAAAACTTATTACAGGGCCGACATGGAATACGCCCGATTGAGCACTTCAATCCAACCGAGTTTGCTTGCAAAACACTCTTTGCCTCGCAAGTGAGCGAAAACTTAAACCCCGCAGCCCTTGCACCATTTAAAAATATGGAAGATAGCACCCGCACCAAGCTCCTAAAAAAATTAGACCGACATCAACTCTTTGCCATGATTGCCGCCGCAGAAGCCATAATTGAAGCGGGCCTTAATACCATAACCAACGAGCACATTCTTCACCGTATTGGTGTAAACATAGCCACAGGTGTAGGCGGACTCAATAGCCTAGAACTCTGTGCAGGCAAAGCTGCTAATGGCAAAAAGCAGTCTCCATTTGGTAATTTAATGTTTTTACCTAACCTTGCCGCTGGGTATGTAGCCAGCCATTGGAACTTTGGTGGCCCTAACAACTCACACTCTACCGCCTGTGCCGCCAGTGCTCATTCAATTATTGATGCGTGTAACGCCATAAAAAGTGGCGAGGCGGAGATCATTGTAGCCGGTGGCGCTGAAGCCTCTGTCACCCCAGTTGGTATTGCTACTTTTAACGCACAAAACGCCTTATCGACGAGAAATAACGAGCCATGTGCGGCATCACGCCCGTTTACTCATGATAGAGACGGCTTTGTTATGGGCGAAGGTGCAGCTTGCTTAGTGCTTGAAGATTATGACCATGCCATTACACGTGGTGCCAAGGTTTATTGTGAAATTGTTGGTTTTGGTCGCACCAGTGACGGTTACACTGGGCAAGCTTTAAGCGCCCCTCATCCACAAGGCTTAGGCGCGCAACGAGCAATGCAAACAGCCCTTAATATGGCCGATATTAACACCACTGAGGTAGATTACATCAATGCTCATAGTACCAGTACAGCCGCTGATAGCATCGAAGTACTGGCGATTAAAAATACTTTTGCCGAGCACGCCAAACATATTTCAGTATCTGGCACTAAGTCACAAACCGGTCATTTGCTGGGGGCTGCTGCCGCAATTGAAGCGGTATTTACGGTATTGGCTTTAAAAAGCCACACCTTGCCTTACACGCTAAACCTCACGCCAGACAATGCTGACCCTGCTTGCCAAGGTGTAGACTTAATTATGCAAAAACCAATGCAAAAGCCTGTTCGGTATGCATTGTCAAACTCGTTTGGTTTTGGTGGTACAAACGCTTCGTTAGCTTTTAAGGGGTTTTAAGCCCTTGTACTAAATCAATCATGACTTGCAAACAATTTTGCCTGTATTTGCCTTGCATCTGGTCAACTGCGCTTTAAAATACCCTTATTTGAAACTCAGTTGCTCTTATGTATGGGTTTAATGCTCAAATACAAAAGCCTAAACAACGCTTAAAATATCAGTGCTTGTTAAGTACTATCATATGGACGGTCATAATCTTAGTGCTATCATGCATCAGCTGGGTACACGACCTCATTGTTGCTGAACATGACAGGATAGATGATCCTATATGGTGGTCATTACAAGAGTGGTGTTTATGGTACCTACTTACCCCTATTACCTTCGCTTTACTTGATAAGCTTCAACAATTAAATTTAGTTAATAGAAAAGGTTATTTTACAACCTTGTTACCTATGTATTGTACAGCTATGGTATATCAGGCTATTTTTGATGTATTTGTATATCAAGATCCCATACTAGGCACCTTGGTATATTTTGCGCCTTCACATCTACTCATTCTTTATATCAGTACCCTACTATGGCATAAGCTTTGGAAAACCCCAGAAAAAGTAAGTAGTCACCCCGCTATGCTATTGGTTGACCAAGGTAAACATAAAACATTACTGCCAATGCACGATATTGTTAGCCTTAGTGCCGCTAGCAATTATGTAGAAATACATTCTCCTTCAAATACTTATATAAAACGTGCCACCCTCAAAGATTTAATGCAAAAGTTACCACCTAACTTGTATATACAATGCCATCGCTCTCATATTATAAACCTCAGTTGCATTAAACATATTGAGCGTAAACCATCTGGTAGTGGGCTAATTCATTTAAATAATGGTCATGTGGTGCCGTTAAGTAAGCGCTATTACTCAGATGTCAGATCTTTGTGTGCAGGCTAAGTAAAACACTCGGTTTGCGATACCCGATGCGCGGCATCCGGTATGCGATACCCGGTTCATTCATCCCAGAATGCTTCCAAACAGCCCTAATGTATTGTTTTATATAATTTGATATTTTTAAATAGCGAATAACATCCCATGAAGTAAAAGAATACATAATGTTATTAAATCATCTTACTTTTTTTGGCTTATGCCTATTTTTGTCCTGCTCAACTGTGGTGCTTGCCAATGAGCAAACACATATCAAGCAAGGGCAGCGTTATCAGTCTAGCCACTTCAATCAATTTAACGCACAGCATGCTTTAGACATGGTTACCCTAACCCCAGGGTTTGTGTTGATAGAAGGCAGCACAGAGCGAGGGCTTGCGAATAGTTCTGGCAATGTACTAATCAATGGGGTGCCTGCGCAAAGTAAAACAGAGTCGCTGACTGACTTACTTGAAAAGCTCAGTGCTGAGCAAGTCGAGTTTATCGATGTATATACATCCAACCACCCATTCTCAAGTGTGTCTCAACATACTCAAGCAATTAATATTACAACCAAAAAAAACCAAACTACCGTTGATATACAAAGCAGTTTAGCCCTAAGAGACAAACAAAGATCTCAAGCACAGTTGCAAACACAGCTGCGCACACCATGGCTTGGCTGGCAACATCAATTGAGCACTAAGGTACAAAACAGCCGTTACAGGTCACATTACTTTGCAAATGAATTTGATCAACAAACCGCTTTAATCGAGCAACAAACAGAAGATTTTATTGAACAGCTGCGTCAATTCCAAGTTGATACCCAATCGAGCACCCAAACTCAGCACGGTAACTTACAACTATCGAGCAAATTACTATCTGAACGCTGGCAAACTGACTTTGAGCATGCCCACTTTGAGCCTAATAACCCAGTTGCGTTTAAACAACTAACCACCACAGAATGGATGAACTTCGACGAATACCAGCTTGGTTTTGATTGGCAAACAACACATAATAACGCGTTTACTATCCAATGGTTAGGCTTGAGCAGCGATAATAAGCAAGTGACTCATATTCGAGAGTCCAATGCCACACAAGCGCCATTTACACAAAGCAAAACACGCAAAGAACACGCTACACAGTTGTCTATACAAGCAAACACTTGGCCACTTGAGCCACAGTTTGGTATAGAGTTTAGCTATAATCAACAACGCTCAAAGACCGAGCTTGATGCTCTGCACATTCACAATCGAGTAAGCGAAACACGCTATCAACCTTTTAGTGCTATCCACTGGCAGGTTAGTTCTGATTGGCAACTTTATGCCAAACTTAATATCGAGTTTTCACAACTAACAACAGGTCAGCAAGCTCAAAACCCGCTCAAAACTCACCATATAAAACCATTAGTGCGGCTAAGTTATAGCGCCAATAATTGGGACTTAACAGGGCAATTTAAGCAACATGTAGAGCAGTTAGATTTTGATTTATTTGTTGCGACTCAAGATATTAGTTTTGGTCGCACACAACTTGGCAATAATAGTCTAAAGCCCAGTCGCTATAGCGAGCTATCGGTACAAGTTAACTACACACCCAATGAGTACCTAACGCTAAACAATACCCTGTTTAGCCAATGGCAAAGAGATATTCACGAATCAATGTTACTTGGCAACAATGAAGAAGGGGTAGCCAATGCAGGAAGCGCACGACTGTATGGCATCGACTCGGTCATCGATATTAATACGGATTTTATTCTTACAAACAGTACCCTAACGATTGATTATCAATACCGCCATGCTCGATATAACGACCCGCTCAGTGGCCAACGAGCTATCAATAACTTAACGCCTCATACATTAAATGCTGAATTTAGGCATAATTTCAATACACTGTCTTGGGGCTTGGAGTATACGGCCAAGCAACACCTTACTGAGTATTTTGTTTCTGAGACGGTAATAGAGCGCGATGATCCAAACACTTCGTTATTCTTAGAAATACCACTACTTAACAAACTAACACTGCGTGTTGAAGCTAACACCGTAGAAAAATATCAATATCGGCAGCAGTTCTATCAAGCCAAACGCGGGGGAGCACAAGCAGGCTATCAAATTACTCATGAAACCGTTGACCCAGAGCTGCGTTTAACACTGCGAAGCCAGCTTTAAGCACTTGAATGTTACACCATCAGACTTTAGCAAAAGGTGCTTGTGTTAAAGTTTGGTTCGCTAAACCTTTATAGTTTTATAAGGGTTTTGGGATCTAATATGCTTTGTCACTCATATTGCAGCTGCTTTAAACAAAAATAACTCGATTAAGCAAGTTTGCCTACCCAAAGCAAAGATTATCTGTCAATTCATTGCTGATTAATATCCTAACTCTAAAGTAATGGCACTTATACAAACCGATAACCTTAAGTTACAATCGGAACAAACAACAATAATATTGGCTCACTATGCATTTTTTTCGTACACCGTGTTTATTTTTTTTATTATTTTTAGGTGGCTGCGCGACAACGTCTGATCACTCACCACAGCCACCACTTTCAGCTCCATCCGAACCGACAGTGAGTCAACTCCCCCAGCACAAGGCAAGCCAAAGCAAGCCTTCTCCAAGTGAAGTTATACTGTTAAAACCCCACCAACATAATGATGTTTGGCAACGTATTCGCAGCCAGCTAGCGTTTGAGCCAACACAGCATAAAAAAGTGCAAGCACGCGTTGATTGGTATATGTCACATCCAAACTATATGGATGTGATCAGTGTCCGTGCCGCGCCATTTTTACATTATGTGGTAGAGCAAGTAGAGCGTCGTGGCCTGCCAATTGAACTGGCGCTGATGCCTTTAATTGAAAGTGACTTTAACACCTCTGCATATTCTCATAAGCACGCCTCTGGACTTTGGCAACTCACACCACTGATTGCCAAACACTATGGCGTTAAAATTAGCCCTTGGTATGATGGCCGACAAGACATTGTTGACGCCACCAATGCCGCTTTAGACTTTTTAAGCTACCTGCATCAACGCTTTGATGGTAATTGGTATCATGCCATCGCCGCTTATAACACCGGTGAAGGGCGTGTTGCTCAGGCCATTAAAAAGAATAAACGACGTGGTAAATCCAGCGACTTTTTTGCGCTGTCCTTGCCTAAACAAACTCGTCACTATGTACCTAAACTACTCGCTGCTGCACAACTACTGCGCGAGCAAAAAATGAAATTTCCAATCATTGCCAATCGTAAAGCTATCTCTGTGTTAACACTCAAACAAGGCGTTATTCTCAACACAGATAAACAGTGGCAAAAAATTCAAACACTCAATCCGGGCTATACGCGCTTTCCGGCACTGTTAGATGGCCCTAAGCATATTGTTCTACCCGTTGAACAGGTCAAACAATGGCAAGGTTATTTGGCAAAACTACCCGCAATGCCCAGCTCTCAGTGGCAACAATACACTATCAATCGTGGTGATAGTTTAAGTGTTATTGCCGCACGACACGCCCTAAGTGTTGCACAACTTAAAACTTTCAATCAGTTGAAAAGCAATAATATAAGAGCTGGTGACACACTATTACTACCGATTTTAGCGGATCAACAATTAGATTATACGGTGCGCGCAGGGGATAGCTTATGGCGAATTGCTAATCATTTTAATGTTTCCATTAGCGATATTAAAAAGTGGAATGCGTTGTCAAAGGACATGTTACGTATTGGCGATAAGCTTACACTATTTTTATCCAACAGCTAACGGGCTTTATGCAACAATGCGGGTGGTCTTATTTACTTTGATAATTCCTTCTTGATTGCCTATGACATCTTCATGGGCAACAGAGCTATTATTATCACCTCTTATTATCGTGATGAGCCGTATTTAGCATCTTAATTAAATGTACCTTGGATAAGGTCACGCCAAACAAACGCTCAGCGTGACAGCTCAAGTCTCGCTTATTGTTTTTTATGCGCAGAAAAATACTTTCGACGTAATAAATCGTGGATCACCAGCTCTTGTTCGCGACCATATGCTTTAAACATACGGTTGTTATGCATGTGCAGCAACGAGCCAAGAAGTGAGTCTTTACTACAATTTAAAGCCTCTTTAGCAATAAGCTCATTTAACTGTTCAATCACGGGTTGAGCCTGATATTGCCAGTGCATAAGCAAATCAAATAATGCATGTTGTAGTTCATCGGTGGCTTGCAATGGCTGTTGATTAAAGTGTGCAAAGTCCTTATCAAGATCTTGTTGATAATCTCTAAAGCGATTACCCAGTTGCTTTCTAAGTGCACTGCTATCGTTAAACTCACGCCCAAAGCCATCTCTAAGCCTGCTGATAAGCGCTAACTTCGTCTCATCATCGTAGTTGAATAACTTCAACAATCTATCAGTGTGCATTAAGGCAACACGCCACCTCACTTGCTCACCGTGCTCTTCAATTAATTCACAGGTTTTAGCGATAAGCGAACTATCAAACATAAATAATGACTCAACTAATGCCATTGACTCTGGCCCACCGTAGCGCTCTACCTCTCGCTCATAGGTCATTAGCTCAACTTTATGTAGCTCACCACTTTCTACCATTGGGTCAAGAAGCTGATTTAATGCAGGTAAAAGCTGACCACATAGCACCTGAGGTTCGCCAAAAAAGCGCAGCCTTAAATGCCAATCAGGGTCGCCATAGCGAATAAAAAACCATTTATCATACAACTGGCTGTGTTGTGCAATGAAGGGCTCTAATTGCTCACTTAACAGCTGCTCTAGTAAAGAGTTACCTGAGTAAATTTTTAAGCTCAACCATTGGGAGCCTGCACTAAAACGGCGTTTAATTGACGTAGCAGTAATATTTGCACTGGGGTTGTCGGCGTAATGGTAATGTGAAGGGGCATAGCTGTTAAAAAACGGTACTATTAGCTCATTACTATAATGATGACCGTGCGAGTCGACCACTTTTGAATAGTAGTGATTACTGAGCACCTCTTTAAGTTCTACACGACTCAACCCTTTGGTTTCTGAAAGCAAAATTGCAAACATATCAGGGTTGGTTAAGTCTAGCTGCAAAACATTATCAGACATTGCATAACTTACCTGTGAGTCAAGTTGATACTTGTCCATCAGGGCAGTCAGCTTTGCAGTGTTAAATTGCCCTTTCGTGTATACCGCTTCAAGTTGTTCACGGCCAATGCGCCACGTTTTTTCACTCAATATCAGATTATCTAACATAATACGTGGTACAAACGCACTTTGATTAGTACTCATTGGCATACTGAAATTAGGTGCTCGACCTGATTGATGCTGTAACATACATAAGAATTTGTAAGCGCTTAAACTACGCGCAGAGTAGTTATGCGCACTAGATAGGCGTGGCACTATTTGCTTATTAAGCCGCTTACTCCAAAGTTTTACATGCTTGCCTTCTACCCACACGTACAAATCACTTAATGGAATTTGATACTCATCAGCTAAGCTGCTATCTGCCATAAATACAATTTCATACTCACGCAAATGAGGACGCGCTACCACATTGCCCGGTCTGCCTTCTGGCATATGCACCACTTCAGCAAAAATAACCTCTGGCGAGTGCCGCTGTTCTTTTTCAAGTTCAGTAACAACTTGCTCTTTCAAAGTCTCGTCAAGGTGGCAAAAACGCCCCAACAAGTTTGCTGACGATGGTCCATAGCAACCATTAAATTTAAGGATTGGGTTGTGCTTATCATCTTCATAAACGCTCAATATTGCCGCAAATGAACTTGGAAATTTTGTCACTGCGTCTTTATTAGTCACTTTCCCTTTTAGCTCTTTACCTTTTAATACAATGCAGTCTTTAGCGCGGTTTTCAGGCAGACTAATAGCGTCGTCAATAATGGCTTCCAAAACACTTACTTGTGGAGCAGTCGACTGGCCCTGAGATTGTCTATTACCTAGTGGTAAACCCGCTATAAGGGGGGCATCGTAGCCAGTTTCATCCGAGATACCAATACCCGATTCATCATCTAAAATGACATCGAGTGGCACAAACTGCCCTTCAAACCGAGCATTAAATTGCGCCGTAAAATTACTCATTGCCGTTGAGTCTGAGTCAACACTCAAACCCGCAATCAGCTCTAACTGCTTTTTAAAGCGGCTGATCTCCATGTCACTAAGCTGGCATTGTTCAAAGTGACGATAAACATCGGACTGAAATAGTTTGTTTTCTTGCACTTTAACGGGCAAGTGCTCTAAATGTTCAAATACTTGTTTGTAAGGTGTGATCTCACCACTTTTTTGCTGATCTAAGCGCTCAACTTGTGTTAATGCCGTTGCTAAATGGTCCGCAGTCTCGTGCTCTTCAATGGCCTGTAATGACTTTAGCAAAGCCAAATCTGGCGAGTCACCGGTTAATGGCAAGGGAATATCAGCTTGAATAACTCCTTCATCAATTAAATCTTGAATATAGGCTTCTACCTCTTCTTGCTCAGCTTCTTGGTATTGATTGCAAAATGCTTTAACAAGCGCATTGAAGCTTAAACCCTCTTTTGCACTCTCAAGTGCAAATTGAAAATACTCATCACTTTCTACCGCACTTAAACGGTATTGCATGCTGTCATCAGACAAGTACGCTTCAATATATCTGCACTGCTCAGCCACAAAATAGTGAGAAGAATTAGGCTTATATTTCAAGTTGTCGGAACGAGAGGCATGTTTAACAAAATGCTCTTTTAACGCTGATAAGTAAAACATATCTAAGCGAGTATTGCGCTTATCTTGAGTATGACAGCCACCGACTAATGTAGTTTCATTGCCAACTTGCCCAGTATGAATACCAGAAAACAAACCAAACGGCGTTGGTCTTGAACACATTCGTACCATATATTTGATCAGCGCATGAGCCACCTTCTTACCCTGTTTAGAGTCTGGCTTAGAGCGCCATTGATCAATTCGCTCAAGCAAAGAAGGGCTTGCCAAGTAAAGTGCTTCAAGTACACCCGGAAGCACTAACCAGTCACGAATAATCGCATTGTTGTCAGCTTCAGGCATAGAAAAAGCCTGTAAATGTTCAACCGACAAACGGGGGGTTCTAACAACAAAAAACGCTCCATTCTCAAGTGTTTTTGCCATAGCATTTGGTGGCTGTTTGTTAGTCGCCATACATTCTCCTTTCTAAGCCATTAACAGGCAATCAGCCCAGCTGGTATCATCATTTAGAGCGGCCAATAGTGCTAACCCTATACCGGAGTAACCCATCAACAAGCCAAGATCTTCGTTATAACACTTATCCATCCCATTAAAACTATACATAGCTTCAATACCCCGATCATCGTATTGGGCTAACGTATAATCGAGCCAAGTTTGGGCTGTCGAGGCAAGCTCAGGGTGAGGCATTATTTTATTTAATAATTGATATATAGTAACCAACCCTGCAAAGCCATGACACAGCCCAGCATCGTTAATGTGGCCAGATTCTGCGTCTCTTTTGGTGCTATGAAGCGCTATCTCTAATGCTCTTTCGACGTAGCTAGGTCTACCTAAGGCATGGCCTATACGAGCTAGTGTCAATGCAATGGTTAAATCTCCATAACACCAACCTAACCGTGAGTCATGTTGGCTGCTTTGCGCACACGTGCCAAAACACGAAAATGCGTCATCATTGGTATTTTGATGGGCCAACAACCAATCACATCCGCCTTGCAGTAACTCGCTAACCTGAGGCTTTAACTGCTCAATATTTAATGCGGGCAGCAATGCGGCGAGAATACCGGGAACACCATGCGCCAAACCAATGTTATACTCTGGCTCATCAAGCGCCTCTTTATCTAGTCTATAGACTGAGTTACTCGGTTGAGACCAAGTAATATGACCATTGTCTAATCGCGTTGCGGTGCTTGCTAGGCCGTTAACAATCACAGTCCATAATTGCGTTTGATCACTAAAACGTGCTCGTCTGGCTGCATAAGGACTATAACCAGATAAACCCATTACTGTTTCAATTTCTCCAGGCCATGGGTCGTGCGATAATGACTCAATAAATAACGCATCAACCTCTTCTAAAAGCTCAGCATCATAGTCATCTTTTTCTGCTTGATTTAGATACTCTAATACCCAAGCTTGACCGGCTAGACCATTACTCAATTCAAAAGATTGCTCAGCGAGCCTATCCTGTAGCTGCTCTAATTTTTGAGAAAAAAGAGTTTCATCAACCCATTGTGGGTTCCATTGATGCGCGTTATAAAGAAACAACAAATGCCCAGCTACACCACTTAACAAACCATGATGAAATTGCGTGGTATCAGCATCAATGACTGACTTAACTAACTGATGAATAATGTGTTCTATTTTTTCTTTTTGTTCTTTTTTTTCAGGGAGTAAGTTGTAATTATCAATCATGCTTTTCCTTAAGGTATCTTTTATTATCTTAAGCCATGGGCACGAATCCTATGACTTATTTGACTGCCTTTACTAAGCCTCTGTCGGGCTTTGTTCTTTATATTTAGTTAACTTTATTTCACGATCAGCAGAAGCTATGGTTTCTTTGCGGTGTGCAATGATCACCCGAGTAATTTTCAAACGCGATACGGCATCATTAATATCTGACTCTAAGCGGGTGTCTAAGTGACTTGTCGCCTCATCCATAAATAAAATTTTAGGATCTTTATACAATGCTCTTGCCAAAATAATACGTTGCTTTTGACCCCCTGAAAGACTTGAGCCCATATCGCCAATCAGGCTGTCATAACCCATGGGCATCGCACTAATATCATCATGAATCGCGGCAAGGTCAGCGCAGTACACTACCTTTTCCATATCTATAGGCGTATCAAAAAAGGCAATATTATCAGCCACTGACCCTGATAGCAGTTCATCATCTTGCATCACGGCTGCTATTTGTTGGCGATATTGACGTGCGCCTAATTGCTCCAGTGGAATACCATCTATCAGTATTTCTCCGTTTTTCACAGGAATAAGCCCCAGCATGATTTTCAACAACGTAGACTTACCACAACCTGAGGGCCCTGTAATGGCTACCGATTCTCCCGCATTGACTTTCAAGCTCAAGTTATTCAGTACATTGGCTGAGGCATCAGAGTAAGCAAAACTCACATTGTTGATTTCAATATTACCTTCAATATGATGGCGTTTGGTTTTATCTGGCTGTAACTGTTCTTTGTCAGTAAGCGCAATGTCGGCAATACGATCAAAGTGCAAGCCCAACATTTTAAACTCGATAAACTTCTCAATTAGATTCGCCGTTTTATCCATGAACTGGCGCTTATACGACATGAACGCAAATAGCATTCCGGTACTAAAACCACCTTGAATAACCAAGTGTGCTGCCAAATACACCACCACTATGTTTTCTATGCCAAACAAGGTTCTGTTAATGGCATCGTAGCCTATTTGAAAGTTCCCCAAACGAATATTTTGGTTGATTGCATTGGCATAGCGGTTTTGCCATTGACCTTCACGCTTAACTTCAGAGCCAAACAGTTTTATGGTTTGAATACCACGTACGGTCTCCATAAAGTTTGAGTTTTCTTCTGCTCGCGCCATGATCTCTTGCTCACTAATTGCACGAAATGGTTTATACATGGCAACTCGAACTAGCGCATATAACACCACTGCAATTAAAACCACCAGCGATAGCGTGGGTGAGTAGAAAAATATCATCGCCAAGGTGATCATCGCCATTAAGCCATCAATAATGGCTTCGATTACACCCGTAGTGAGTAACTGTTTGACCTGTTGTAAAGAGCCAAATCGAGAAACCACATCACCCATGTGCCGTGTTTCAAAGTAGCTCAGTGGTAAACGTACTAAATGGTGAAATAGATTAGCGCCCAGTTGAATATTCATTTGGTTACCAAAATGCAGTAACGTAAAACCTCGCAATGCATTCGTTGCAATCTCAAAGACCAACACCAAAAAAAAGCCAACCGCCAGCACCGTTAATAATGATGTATCGCCACTGAGTACCACATCATCAATCACCAATTGAATGTAATAGGGAGACGCCAGTGTAAAAACTTGCAATAGTATAGATAACGAAAAAATCAGTATTAAAGAACGTTTTAAGCCGGTGATCCGGCTCCAAAAATCAGAAAACTTTAAAGAAGGTTTTGCTTGTCGTTTTTCAAAATTCTTAGTTGGGGTCAGTTCAAGTGCAATCCCCGTAAAGTGCTTAGATGCTTCTTCAAGCGTAAACGTTTTTTCACCCGCCGCAGGGTCATGGATCACAATGCGTTTTTCATTGGCCTTTTTAAGCACCACAAAGTGGTTCATATCCCAATGTAAAATACAGGGTGTTTGTAATGCGTCTAAGTCTTCTAATTCAATTCGTAATGGCCGAGAAGTCAGTTCAAGCTTTTCAGCAAAGTGCATAATATCTAAAAGCGTTGCACCTTCTAATGAAATGCTAAACTTTTGTCTTAATGAAATGAGATCGCTGTTATAACCATGATATGCAGCTACCATAGCTAAACTTGCTAAGCCACATTCTGCCGCTTCAGATTGTAAAATAATCGGCAGAGATTTCCTTGACCAAAACTGTAGCTTAGCTACTGGAGATTCATCTTCAACTTGCATAATAAGCCGCCTTTATTCCTATAATTTACAGCTTACAGCTGACCTTTAATGCTAAATACTGGGTCGAAAAGCCACCGTAGTAATGATCGCTCTTCTAAAATAACATCCGCGTCTAACGTCATGCCTGGACGCAACGCTGATTCTTTTCCATATGCCTTTACATGCTGTTGCTTTATATCGACAACCACACGATATGCCGGTGCAGAGATAATACCAGGGGTATTGGTTTCATCTGGAAAAATAACACTTTGACTGACTTCAATGACATGTCCGTCATACACACCAAACTTTTCATAAGGAAAAGCATGATAACGCAAGCGAGTTAACAGCCCTTCTTTTACAAAGCCAAACGCACTCGTTGGGACAAAAATAATGGCTTGCATTTGACTGTTTTCTGGTAATACAGACAACAAGTTTTGGCCATTGACCACGTTCTTGCCTACTTTGGCCATCAAACCACTGACAATACCCGACTTAGGTGCTCTGAGCTCACCTAAGCGTTGCTGTTCAACGGAGGACAGTTGAATTTGCAACTCTGCTTTTTGAGATTGCAGCTGCGATAAATGATCACTTTGTTCTAAAGGCAACTGCTCTAGCTGATTTACTAATTGTTCAATTTGGCTTTGCAGCGACAAGCGCTCCGATTGAATACTTGATGCTTGCTGTCTTAATGATAGCAACGTGTCTTTTTGCCTTTGCAGCTCTAACTCTGAAATATACCCAGTACCTTTGAGCGTACTGATTTGCGACACCATTTGTGCATTTAATGATAAGCGCTCTGAAAAAGTTTGCGATTGCGCTTCCAGTTCAAGTAAGCGAGCCTGTGCCGATGATTTTTGCTGGTTAAGCTTACTTAATGCGAGCTTGTTTTGCCTTTGTTGTTGTTCAATACGCTGCTCTAGCGAATGCAATTGAAACGTGTATTGATTTAACAACGCTTGGTTAAGCTCAACCGCGTGTGTACTATGCTTGGCAGAGGCAATCCGTAACAAAGGCGCACCTTGCTCTACGTACTGTCCTTCACTAACAAGCACCTGTGAAAGTACACCGGTTTGCGGGGCTTTGAGTCGCAAGATCCCAGTATTAGGTTCAATTACGCCACTCACACGCTCTTTTCGGGTGTATTTACCCACAGATAAAAATATCAAGCTGATGATAACAATGGCCACTATCATCACTGCTAACGTGCGAAATAAGGGGGGCTGCACCAATGAGACAGCACCTTCTAGCCGATGCCGCTTGTTTTCCATTACTTCTTTGCGGAATAAGTTTTCCATAGCTCTACTTCGGGTAACATTATTGTTAAATTTTGTTCATTGAAATGACAATGTACCATGACAGCTAACAAAAGGGAACGCAGTGAACATATGCCACGTACCTTTTTAATAACCACTTAAAGTACTCATTTTTAACTGAAAAGCCAATATCGAAATTTATAGTGTTTGGTAAAAGTAGGGCTAAACGGTCTAGGCTAAAACATAACTATGGGCAACTTTCATTGCCCTTTGTTATTATTGGCCTAAGATTTTTTAGTTGGCCGCTTCCATCCAGATACATTACGCTGCTTAGCTCGTGCTACAGCGAGTTGCTTATTTTCAACCGTATTTGTGATCACTGAACCCGCACCAATGGTTGCAGTTGTGCCAATATTCACCGGTGCCACGAGCGCTGAATTAGAGCCAATAAAAGCGTTGTCACCAATAATAGTTTTTGACTTGTTTACGCCATCATAGTTACAAGTAATTGTACCGGCGCCAATATTTACTTTTTCACCAATCTCTGCATCACCCAAGTAAGTAAGATGATTCGCTTTAGAGCCTCGACCTAAGTGGGTATTTTTCATTTCAACAAAATTGCCCACATGTGAGTCTTCAATCATCACAGACCCAGGTCTTAGGCGAGCGAAAGGACCAAGCGTACACTTAGCACCTACTTGCGCATTCTCAATTAGCGTATTGGCTTTGACTACTACACCATTGCCGATAACGCAGCTTTTTAGCACACAATTGGGGCCAATGATAACATCATCACCAATTTCAACTTTGCCCTCAAAAATCACATTGATATCAATCTGTACATCTTGCCCGGTAGTAACTTCACCACGTACATCAATACGACTTGGATCAGCGAGGCTGGCACCATTGAGCATAAGTTGCTCAGCTTGCCAAGTTTGATAAGTACGCTCTAAAGCAGCTAATTGTAAGCGATTATTAGCCCCTTCTACTTCCATTGGATAGTCAGGCTGAGCAGACGTGATTTCAACACCATCTTGATGTGCCATAGCCACAATATCAGTAAGATAATACTCACCTTGGGCGTTATTGTTAGACAATGCGCCTAACCACTTTTTAAGCAACTGGCCATTGGCGGCCATAATACCCGTGTTGATTTCTTTGATTTCTAATTGTTCAAGTGTCGCGTCTTTTTGTTCCACTATGCCTACTAATTTGCCATTTTCTCTAAGCATACGACCATAACCATTAGGATTATCAAGTACCACGGTTAATACAGCTAAACCTTGTTTTGGCGTTACCGCTAACAGCCTCTCTAATGTACCAAATTTGGTCAACGGGACATCACCATATAGAATAAGCACAGTGTCATCATCACCTATGTGATCTTTGGCAACTGCTACTGCATGCCCTGTACCTAGTTGCTCTTTCTGTAAGACCCAGTTAACTTCATTGTGTGCCAATGCACTCTTTAGTTGTTCAGCTCCATGCCCATATACAAGGTTAACCTCTTTAGAGCCTAACGCTACTGAGTTATCAATAACATGCTGCACCATAGGCTTAGCAGCAACAGGATGAAGTACTTTAGGAAGTTTTGAGCGCATACGAGTACCTTTACCCGCAGCTAAAATAATTGTGGTGAGCGACATTAAATCAGCATCCTTTTATCAAACTGGTTTATTATCATGTGAACATCGTGCTATGAGAAGATATCAATTATTTACACACATAAACCCCCTCACTAGATAGGGTATTACGAGCGATAACGAGTAGTCACATAATTCTATATGCCGCTATTGTAACGAGGTTCTTAGCAAGTCGTTAGTAAAAACTGTTTGATTACCCATCTAATCTCATCAGAGGTGCACGAAGGAAGGAGTATTTTGTTTAAGCCTGAAGTAATTATGTGGATACACATAAACAGCGTACCCACAGTTTACTATTTGGTGTACTAATCGTACTTGGTCGTCTCTATATGAGTAAGACTAACTTCACTTAGAAACGTTGACTGCAGCTTTAAGTCTTGTTGGAACAACGCCACCTTATGTGCTTTACGGCAAAGCTGGTCTGATGTATTCATTACACTATCACCAATATTTGGCTGCTTCTCACTTAACCATTCTATTAATGAAGCAGCTGCAGCAGGGTCTGAAGCAGTAATTAAACGCTCTGCCAGTTGTTCATGATATTGAGATACCAATTGCTGAGCTTTCGACTGCCATGCAGCAACATTTATATTCAAGCCAACCTCTCGTTGGTATTGTTCGCCGGCATTAAATATTTCACTCAGTAGAGTACGAAGCTCACTTTTATCAATAAACCGCAGATTAGTTCCATGTAACTGACTAAGGGTGCTTGCTATTATTTGCAGCTTGAATGTATCAAGCTGAATTTGCTTCATATCTTGTAATGCACTACGTAATATCGCGCCCAACTGAGCCACTTGCTTATGCTTAATTTGATGCTGCTGCTCCGTTAGTTGTGATGTACTTTCATCCAGTTCCAACTTGTTATTTACCTTTGACACCCATATTTTTGAGTTGTCTCCTTGGTAACTCAACTGAGTATTTAATTCACAAGTATTAACCTCAACAGCATACACCGTCAAAGAAACTAACCAAGTGAATATTCCAATTATTAATTTCATTTTACGCTCCTAGATTGCGATAATGACATTGCTTGCTTCTCATTGCTCACTGCTAGGCTTAATGAAGATTTTACAGCTTCCTTATTGAACTGGCTCGACATCTCAGTTTTATCGCCAAAATGTCGTGTTAAAGTGAGCAATGCTGACAACACAGGCAAAGAAAACAACAAACTACACAACATCCCTGTGGCAATAATAACAGCCAAACCGCGATATATTTCTACACCAGTTCCAGGCAGTAAGGCCAGCGGCAACATACCAAATATACTGGTTAAAGAGCTCATCAATATCGCACGACTACGGCTTTTTACTGCTGATTCAATAGCGTTAAAGTGATCTGCATGCTCATTAAATTGAGTCCGATAAAATTCCACAAATAAGATAGCATTATTGATCACCAGCCCAATCAGTATAATAAAACCAAGCATCGTAATAATATCCATTGGTTGAAACACAAATAAATTAGTTAGCTGAAGTGACAAAGCACCACCAAAAATAGCAATAGGGAGAGAAAGCAGGCATAACACACCATATTTAACTGACTGAAACAATGCAATAACCAGTAGTAAAAGAAGTAATGTGGCAAATAAAAACTGACTCTGCATCTCGCCTAACAGCTGTTGCAAGCGACTTGCACTGCCGCGATAACTAAAGAACTCATTGTTGCTAAGTAAAGGGGTAATTTGGGGCCCTACTTGCTCTTTTAGCTGCGCAATAAAATCTTGTAATGCAACACCATCTGGAGTTGTCACTTTAACAGATAATGTACGATGACCATTTAGGCGAAACAATTCTTGAGCACTGACACTTAGTTGATAGTCAAGCATTGATCGTAATGGAACAGACCCTTTTTCCGGGTAGAAAAACGGCGCATCTAACAACTGATCAACACTTTGCCACTCATGCGCTTGTAAGAATAATGGTAACGTTTCATTACCATCAAAGTACTCTGTCACATATGAACCATAGTTCATCGCCGCAAGCTTAGTGGATAAGCCCTGTTGATTCTCTCCTAAGCTAAAAATACGCTCGTTAATAGGAGTGAATACATAAGTCGGATTTGCCAACTCTAATGGAATATTAGTTCTGACGCGTACATCAGGAAATGCCTCTCGTACGAGTGCTTTAACTTGCTTTCCCACGTCTTGTAGATGCTCAAAGTTTATACCACCAATATCAATCGATACTTCTCGGCTGTTAGATAAACTGGTCCTTAAAATAGACTCCACACCTGAATAAACCCTGAAAAGAGAGTCATTCATCGCCAGCTCGCTGCGTAGCCAGCTTTTGATCTCTGACGCTTTGGTATCTTCATTCGCTTTGACTAAAATAGTGGCACTTTTATCACTATCTGAATAGATCAAATAGTCATGGATATTGGGGGCTTCACCAGACGCGATATGCTGCTCTATGCGTGTAATAACAGGTTGAATAATTTCACTTTTCACAGCTTCATCATTGAGCGACTGGTTGAAACTAAAATAACCCCAAGCAATATTACCTTTTACTTGCGGTAACACTTCTGCATGCGGCATTGCCCATTTTAAACCAATCACAGGCACCACAAAAAGCAATACGGTGATGGTTAACGCTATTTTCTTATTTCGAAGCGAACGACTAATTAAGCGAGCTGACTTATCAATGATGGGGTGGTTACTGTCATTTAACGACGTGTTATTTAAAAAATACTTAAGCAACAGCGGGATCACACTCATAGATACCAATAATGAACTCACCAATGCAACAGAAATAGTTATCGCTAAATCATGAAATAACTGACCTTCAGCACTTTCCATCAGTGCAATTGGAATAAATACCACCACACTAGAGACCACGGATGTGATCAGTGCGCCTGATACTTTTCCTGCCCCCTCACGCACCGCATCAAGCGTTGACATGCCTTGCTCTTTACGTCGTACGATACTATCAACTATCACAATGGCTGCATCGAGTATCATACCTGTAGATAATGCGACTCCTGCAATCGAGATAATATTAAAACTGCGATCCAATAAAGATAAAACAATAAAAGTGCACAAGATTGATAGTGGCAGACTGGAGAAAATAATTAAGATAGTGGTTTTACTGCGTATAAACGCAAACAATACAATTGTTGCAAGCACGATGCCCAACAACAGGTTGCCTTTTAACATATCCATCGCATTAACGATATTTTTTGAATCGTCACTGCTGTTTTCAAGTATCATTCCCCTCGCACCCAATACATCTCGATTGAGGATCTGTAAATGGATATTAATTGACTCTATTAAACTGAGCGTGTTTGCATTACTGGCTGGGAAAATAGAGATATAAAACGCATTTTTACCATTCCAAAAGACGGGGTTAGAATCATTCACATAATCAAAGCTAACTTGAGCTAATTCACCTAAACGGATATCTCTTTGCGCCTTCTGTTTAACAACAATCTGGTATAAGTCATCAACTTCAACTCGGCCTTTAAAACGAACAGTGAACTCTCTCCCTCCTTGCTCAACCTGACCACCACTTGAATTCAGCGAGTTATTCAGCGCCTTTTTTATCTCTTCTAACGTTACCTCATACATAGCTAAACGATGAGGGTCAAAACGTACCGAAATTCTTTTTTCTGTTGGGTTTAACGCAACAGAAATACCTTTAACACCCTCGATACTCAGTAAGCTATTTTTTATCTGTTGCTCATAAATACGCGTAAAGTCATCTCTATCGAGCACGATCTCTTTGTTTTTTGGAGACAATAATAAGGTTGCAACAGAGCCTCTATTGTTAATGGCTAAATTTTGTATCTTTGGCTCAAGTGCGGTTTTGGGTAACGTCTTAATTTGATTCACCCGGTCAATCACATCAATATATGCCTGATTCATGTCTGTGCCAGATGCAAAACGTAACCGTGTTTTGCTTCTACCTAAGGAAATATCAGACTTGTACTCAATCACCCCATTTATTTTCGAGAGTAGCTCTTCCATAGGCTCAGTAATTTCACGCTCAACTTCTTCAGGAGACGCCTGTGGCCAACTATTGGTCACTACAATTTCATTTTTACTGATCTCAGGCAATAATTGCACAGGCAAATTAAGCGCAGATATGATACCTAGTACTAACAATACAATGGCGCAAGCCACAACATAATAGGGTCGATTAAGGCTAAAGGTTGTCATTTTACTGCTCCCGTACAACACGCTTTATAACACTGTCACCATCTCGCAAACTGCGCATTCCACGTGTTACAAGCTCATCACCCGGTGCGACTTCACCTGTCACAATGTACCTATCTTCTTTACTTGCCAGTACATTAATAAGTGTTTTCTCAACCGTATTATTAGTGCCAAGTTTAAATACATAAGCACCATTTTTTTCTGGTATAACTGCATCCAAAGGCACCGAGAAAGTACCTTTGCCAACCAAACTTGCCGTTAAACTAATTTGACTTCCCATCACCAATTTATTTGCCAGCGCGGTACTGGGTGTGATGTAAACTTGAATAGACTGGGTATCACTATTAGCCACTTCTAAAACACGCGCAACTTTTACCGTATAACGTCCCAGATGACTTTCAATATCAATTGGCATACCTGGAGCAAACTCAGAGTTGTATTCTATTGGCAGCTGGGCAATTAATTCGACACCATTAAAAGGAATTAATTTAACAATTTTAGTGCCCACACTGACATAATCACCTCGGTTGATATATCGTTCACTCACAACAGCATCAACATCAGTAACCATGACCGCTTTTTTAAGCTTTAAGTCTAAGTCTTGCAACGTTAGCTGAGCGCGTGCCAACGCACTTTTAGCCACTGATAATTCTTGTTGTAATGTTTCTAGCATTTCTTCAGAAATACTATTTGTTACCTTAAGTGCCTTACTACGATTAAGTTTTTTATTAAGATAGGCAATTTGGTCCTTGGCTTTACTCACCTCTACTTGGGCAAGCGCTCGCTCGATTTCAAGAAATTGAGTATCTAGCTTAGCAACAACATCACCCGCCTTAACTGTGGTACCGGGCTTCTTTACAGATTCGAGGTGTGCATTGATATAACCTGCTAAGGTAATTTCATCATAACTGGCTACCTTACCAAGCATTTTAAACTCAATCCCTCTGTCGTTAGATGTCACTGGCAACGTATCCACGATAGTTTCGGCCACCGCGGATTGTCCTAGTAACATAGCCAACATAATAACCACTACTCTTCTCATCGTTATTTCCTCCGGCTTATTACAGCACTGTAATTGCTATTTGCGCTCACTGGCATACGCTTGCATCATCTTCATTAACCCTTGTGGAGTCGCAAGCTCATTAAGCTGGGAACAGCAAGCCTGAAATTCTTGCAATCCCGATGTGAATAACTTATCGGGTGATAATGATTGACTTGGTTTACGCCACTCTTCGCCATAAAACATCGGCACATTGTTGAGTAAATAACCAAAGACATCTCGCCAATTTAGTAAGTTAACTTGCAAAACAAGGTGCATACTCTCATCAATATTTTCGGTTCTATGCCAGTAACCTCTAGGTAAAAACATCACTGAACCAGGCTCTAAATCAATCGTTTCAAATTCGCTTGGTTCTTCGATTGGCTGTTCAGGATTGGTTAATTGCATAGCCACTTCAGGTGGATAATCACTACCCGCTCGCCCCCCCTTTGTTGGCCACTTAACCGCCTCATTTGCTGCAACATGCCAACGCTTTTTGCCACTAACTTGCACAATAAAAATCTCTTGTGCATCCCAATGCCAAGGCAGTCCTGGACCCGCTTGTGATGCAAATGCATTTATCTGAGCCGTTCCTGGCACTAAACCAAACGTTTTATCTAATTCTTTACACCACTTTACAGACACATCATTTAGCAGCCTTCGAGCATAAATAGTGCAACCTTCGTGGTATAAATCGATGGCTTGCTGGGGTGTTATGCCGAACTGACTGGGTAAATTAGTACGCGTATAATCTGCACGTAAATCATTTTCACTACGAGCATTAACTAAACGCTCTATTGATGTAAAATCAGGGTCATTAATTAACTCAGTAAGCAACGCATTATTGCCATGTGTCACATTAAATTGCTCTGGCCACTTTTGAGTCATAAACTCAATATTTGATAGAGGGTAAAATAACGCATCTATTGGGCTGGCCAATGCGCTATCGGATTTTGTGCTCGCGTTCATATTGTCTCCAAATTTTTTATTTTCGCGGCTATTACTAGCCGCTCTTTTATATTCATTAACTGGCAGCAAGCAACGCTTCATCTTGGCGATAACGAGAAAAATCAGGATGCGCATCATCTGTCAGTAAGTGTGATACACCAGAATCAAACACCACTCGAGTATCGGCTTGAGCAAAATACTTATCATCATGCGACACAGCTACAACGGTTTTACCTTGCTCTTTAAGCCACGGTAATATTTGCTGATAAAAGACGGCTCTAAAATGTGGGTCTTGATCTGCGGCCCACTCGTCCAAGACAAATACATCACACTGCTCAACAATTGAGTTAATTAACGCTAAACGCTTTCTTTGGCCTTGTGATAAGTTGGTAGAGACAAAGCGGTTGTCTTTAACACTGACCTTGCTTTGCATCTCAAATTTTTCCAATAATGGGTCTATTTTATCTTTCCCCGCGACGCTGCCGTCATGGCGCAACACATCATTAAACAGGTAAAAATTGGCTAAAATTGGCGTGAATAAAGCCTGATAAGAGCCCATACTATTAATATCTAACTCTTTACCATCAATAATTACTTGTCCTGATGAGGCTTGTGTAAAACCAAGTAGCAACTTAATAAAGGTTGATTTTCCACTGCCATTACCACCGGTAATAAATAGCGTTTCACCCTTATTGATAGTGACGTTAATCGGCCCAAGTGAAAATGGCACTTCTGAACCCTTTTGAGGATATTCAAAGTGGATATCTTTGAACTCTATTTTTTGCCACTCTAACGTGGGTTGTTGATCAAATAGCTGCTCTGTTGGTTTTTCTTGCGCAATAGCAAAGCCAGATATTTTGTCTAAGGCTATTTTTGCTTTTGCAAACTGTTGCACTAAGTTCATCACTGCTGCAAATGGGCTGGCGCTGAAAGTAATGATCAACACATAACTGAGCAACACACCCGGTTTGTTTAAATATTGACTGGATGCGATAATAATCCCTAAGAGCATAAAAACCAGCATGCTGGTAAAGCCGCGATTGATGTCCCAGTTAAAGCGCACTTGTCGCTCTCTATCACACATTTGATCAATACTAGGTAACAACTCATTATTGTAATGATGCTTGCTGCGCTGTTTAGAAATACTCAGCTGAGAAAACCCTTCCAGCAGCCCTTTATAACTTTCCATCAAAGAGTCTTCACTTTGGCGTAGTAAACGTGATTTTGCTGATAAACGACGAATTAATGCACGCGAAATAAGCCCTGACACCACAATGCCACATGCTAATATGCCGAACATTTCAGGTGACAAATAGGCTAAATAACTCAGACATATCGTTAACAGTAACGCGTTATACATAAAAGTTGGCATTTCAGACAAAGCAGCTGAGATTGAATTAACGTCGTTAATCAAAACATTGTAGAGCTTTTCTGTACCTACATTTTCGTAGTCTGCATAACTGGTAGACATCACTCGCTTAATTAAGGTCATCCTGACAGAGCGCGTTGCTCTTGAACTAAGCCGTGATAAAAACGCAGCTGAGCACATAGACAAAGCAACAAAGCCAACTAAGGCCAATACGAAGGTATCAAGACGGAAACTAGCAGCGCCAGTCTCCCCCACTTTACCTATTGTCGCAAATAGCCACAGTGCAATAACCGCTGTCGCACCGCTAATAGCACATGCCATGGCAAGCAATAGTTTGTGCTGTTTAAAAAAATAGCTAAACATAAAACCTCTGTAATTATGCCTTTAAGCTCAAGGCTGAGTTGCTGGCGTTCACATCAGTGAGTTCACTCTGCTGCGACACTAAGTTATATATATATCCGGCAATACTTAACGCCCCCATGTCTTTGAGCATGGAAAAGTGATCACCCGTTGCTATACATGTATCGTACTTACCTTGTGTAATATCCGAGCTGTTTCTAGTGAACTCAAACACTCGCTCTTTATGTGCCTGTGCAATCACATGTAGTACATCACCTTGAATTGGCGTGTCATAACGGTATTCACTGAATAACCTTGATTGCTGATGATACAGCTCACTAAGTCGACTGGCCGTTTGTGGGTCTGCGTTGTTAGTAATTGCTCTAAGCAAAGCATTATCTTGAGATGCCTCACTTGCTGGTTGGTTAAACAGAGTATCAATCAGTACTAAGCTAACTTTGAATCCATGGCGCTCTAGCTCATGGCACATTTCTAATGCAACGGCACCACCGTATGAATGTCCCGCGATATAAACCGTTAAATCCTTTGGGTGATGCGTTAAAATTGCTTGGGCAAATTCGCATCCATTTTGTTTCACACTAGTATGTGCGAGGTTACTGTCCATCACTGCATGGTGATTGAACGCCATCACATTCAGTGCCCCTTCCAACGCATTAGAAATTGCATTAAAGCTCGTCGACAAGCCTAAAGTACCCGGCACACAGTACAATGTAGGCTGTTCGTTACCCACACTATGTAGTACGCTTAAACTGCCGTTTTGCTCCGGTTCGCTTCCCCTATCAATAAACGCTGCCAACGTTCGAATTGTCGGATAATTAAACAAGCATTTAACGTTCAGTGACTCTGTGGTTAGTTGTTGTTGGTTAATTTCATTCATTACCGTCAAACCTAATAAAGAATGTCCACCGATACTAAAAAAGTTTGCACTCACACTGAGTGAGTCATAAGGCACCACCAACTTATCACTCCATATGCGCGCTAACTTTTGCTCTAACAAACTACTAGGTGCAACGAACTCACCTTGCGATAAGCGAATATCTACCTTTGGCAAAGCGCGCTTATCTATTTTTCCATTACTGGTCAATGGCCAACGCTCAACTACGGCAAAACCACTCGGCACCATGTAATCAGGCAGATTTTGTGCAAGCTGCAACGGCAATGCTCTTACTAAACTACCCGCATCCGTGTTCGCATCAGCTGCTCGTACATAAGCAATCAGCTCTTGTGTAGCTTGGCGTTCATTGACTACGACTAACGCTGAGTCAACCTCAGGAATATCCATGATTCGCGCTTCAATTTCACCCAACTCTATGCGGTAACCTCTGACTTTAACTTGGTCATCACAGCGGCCAACGTATTCAATTCGTCCATCAGACAAATACCGAACGAGATCTCCCGTGCGATACATTAACGTGCCGATATCACTTACAAACGGATTAGCAATAAATCGCTGCTTGGTCAGCTCAGGTCGATTCAAATAACCGTTAGAAACTCCATCACCACTAATGTAAAGCTCACCAACAACTCCCATAGGAAGTACTCTAGCAGCCTCATCTAATATATATAGCTGTGAGTTCTTACAGGGGTGACCAATATGGCTAACCTGTTCATTAATCACACCATAACTGCTGTTAACAGTTGTTTCGGTTGGTCCATACGCATTGATCAATGCTTTCTGATGCTGCTCTTTATAAGCGTATAACTGTTCAAACACTTGTCCTTGTAACCAGTCACCACTGGAGATCAGGTGTACTGGGGGCAGTGCAGGGTGCATCACCAACTGGCTCAGAAACTGAGGGGTTGAATTCACAATAGAGACATCATGGCGTGCAACCAACTGCGCTATTTTATCTGGAGATTTCGCGTCACTGGAGCAAACAATCACAGTGCTAACACCTCGGCACAGCATTAATAAGCTTTTCGTAGCCGCATCAAATGCAAATGAAGGTAACCAAAGCCAGCTTTGAGGTATGCCACCACAATGAGATAACTGCTCAGTAAATGCACTATCAAAAGCCATCACCGCCCGGTGACACGTTAATACACCTTTTGGTTGGCCTGAAGTACCTGAAGTATAAATAACATAAGCTAAACTTTTTGCATTAAACGTGCTTTGAGTATGAGCAATATTATCAGTACTATATTGTGCAAAGTTCAGCTCAGATGGGTCATTCAAGCTAACAAGTTGCGCATCTAGGTTAACCAAATCGGGTTTTAATTGAGATTGCGTTAAAATTAATGATAACGAGGCATCTTGTGCAATAAATTGCAAACGCTGCTCAGGTAAACTTGGGTCTAACGGCACATAGGCTGCACCGGCTTTTAAAATGCCGAGCATGCCAACAACCATGTCTTCAGAGCGCTCAACACACAACCCAATCAAGGTATCTTCTACGCCTGCACCTTGCGCTTGCAAGTAATGGGCAACTTGATTAGCACGCTCATTAAGTGTCTGGTAACTCATTGCGAGTCCATCAACCCATAAAGCTGTTTGCGACGAATTGGCAGCAGTCTGCGCTTCAAATAAATGATGAATGCCTTTATTTACCATGTAATGACCTGCATTATCATTGAGCTCTGTCAGCTGATAATGCAGTTCCTGATCTGACAATATAGAGAGCGCAGTGAGATCACTTTGTGGCTTGTTTGTCATCTTGCTCAGCGCCACAAGTACGTTATCTAGGTGCCCTGATAATTGTGCAATATGTTCAGCAGTAAATAATCCCTCATCGAAGCTCCAATGAACTTGAACCCCTGACTCATCAAAACCAAGCTCGATATTTAAATCAAATTTAATTTGAGTGGTATCTCCCGATATGGCTTCCATTTGCACATTAGGTAGGCGAAAAGACTGCTCCTCTTGTTCACTGCTAATGCCAAACCCTGTAAAGGTGGTCAGCATGATTTGAAAAACTGGCGAATAGGCAGCACTACGTTGAACTTGTAGTTTCTCAACCAATTGATCGAACGGAATATCTTGGTTTGATTGTGCATCAAGATGCGTCAAACGCACATGAGCAAGATATTCTTCAAGTGTTTGATGTTCCGTTTTAACGCGCAATGCCAAAGTATTTGCGAAGTAACCAATCAAAGATTCCAACTCAGTTTGCATACGGTTTGCCACAGGAGTACCAACCACAATATCTGAACTATTACTATGTCGGCTGAGCACTAATGCAACGGCGCTATGTAGTAACATGAACGAGGTTAATTTATGTTCTTTTGCCAACTCATTAAGTGAATTGGCCACATCAGCATTTAAATAGCTAGAATACATATCACCACGTCTGGCGCGCTGTTCACTTCTTGGGTAATCCAACGACAAACCATGTACAGGTGGCAAATCTGCTAATTGCGTTTGCCAGTATTCAAGCTGTTTATCACTGCCACTTTCTTGCAACTCGCGACGCTGCCACTGTGCATAATCCGCATACTGTAATGTTAACGGTGTTAGGGGGCTTGACTGACCTTGAACGTAGGCATGATAGAGGGCGAAAAATTCCTTCTTCATAATTTGCATTGACCAACCATCCGCTGCGATATGATGCAAATTAAAGGCTAGAATGCCTTTATTTTCAGCTAAATTGATATAGCAGGCCTTTAACATTAGGTCTTTGCTTAAATCAAATGCCTTAGTCATAAACGCCTTCGTCAATTGAGATACCAAATAGTCCTGCTTTAGGTGTGGTACATCACTTAAATCAACCTGCTCAATCTCGAACTGAACCTGCTCTGTAGGTATAATTTTTTGTGTCGCAAAGTCATCATGATCAACATATACCGTTCTTAGCACTTCATGGCGCGCAATAATGGTTGCTAAAACATCCTGTACAGTTTGCAGGTTTAATTCGCCTTGAACTCGATAGGCACTAGGCATATTGTATTCAGGAGTTTTTCCTTGCAGTTTATTGATAAACCATAACCTTTGCTGTGAAAATGACACTGGTATCGCCGCGTTGCTTCTGTTCATTACGACCAATGGATTATATAAATGTAACTGCGTGCTAGAGGCCAGAGCTTTACTCATTTCTACAATGCTCGGGGCATCAAAAATAGTTTGTACTTTTAGCTCAAGCTCTAACTGAGCACGAATCTCCGAAGATAACCTAACAGCCAGTAATGAATGGCCCCCAAGCTCAAAAAAGTTATCTGTCATACAAATACTGCTAGGCTTTAAGTGTAATAACTCAGCAAAGATGCCCAGTAAGCTTTGCTCTAATTGAGTGGTAGGTAAAATAACCTCTTTGTTCGTGCTATACGTAGGTTCAGGCAATGATTTTTTGTCTACTTTACCATTTGGATTGATAGGCCAATGGTCAATGACCACCCAATGATTTGGCTGCATATAACTTGGTAATTTGTCTACCAGCTCAGCTTTAACAAAGGCTATAAGCTCATCCACTCCACCTAAGACCGAGTCTTTAAACTTAACGTAGGCAACAAGTTGCTTATGAGCACTGAGTGTTTTAACGAGTACCACCGATGAATCCACACGACTAAGCTCGGTAATTTCACTTTCTATTTCACCCGGCTCAATTCTAAAGCCACGAATTTTAACCTGATCATCGGCTCTACCAACGTATTGTAAATTACCCTGCTGATCGTATTTTACCAAGTCACCACTACGGTATAGGTGACTGCTAGTGCGTGCTAACTTACCCAAAAAAGGATTTTTGACAAACCGCTCGGCACTCATCTTTGGTAAATTTAAGTACCCTTTGGCTAACCCATCACCACCTACATAAAGCTCACCAACACAGCCTTTTGGTAATAACTCTTGGCTTGGGCCGAGAATAAATACCTGATCCCCACTGATGGCTGTGCCAATGGGAATATCGCCTGAACAGCCTTCTCTTGGCACTGGATAACACGTACTAAAAGTAGTGTTTTCTGTTGGACCATAGCCATTGATCACTTGCACTTGAGGGTGATTTTTTTGTGCTCTACTGACCGCTTCTGGTTGTAAAACATCACCACCAGCAAGCACATATTGTAAGGAAGGTAATAACGCGTCGTAACGGCTCCATTCGGTAAACAAACCCGAGGTTAGCCATAAGGCCGTCACTTGGTGGTCGTCAATCGCTTGATTTACATACTCAGGCTCAACTACTTTTTGGGGATAAAGTGCGCAGCACCCACCATTTAACAACGGTCCCCAGATCTCTAGTGTTGCAGCATCAAAGGATGTATTCGCCGCTTGCAAGAATACAGTGTGTTCATTCAAGGTCATAAAGTTAGGGTTTTTTACCAGCCTTATAACGCCGGAATGTGGTACTAATACCCCTTTGGGATTGCCAGTAGAGCCAGAGGTATAAATCAAATAGGCTAAATTTTCAGAACTATGCGCTCTGGTTAAGTGTAAGTTTTCGCAACTAAAATGAGACCACTCATTATCCAGTTGCAATGAGTTACCCACCTTCACCTGCGTCCCCGAAAAATTTTGTAAATCCTCAGGTAGCCCTTGCGCCGTGATAATGCATTGCAGCTGAGCATCCTTAATCATGTAATTCAATCGTTCACTAGGATAGTTCATGTCCAATGGCACATATACACCACCGGCTTTTAAAATCGCTAACATCGCAATCAAGGTTTGCGCCGAACGCGCTAGATGAATACCAATAAATGTGGGCTGAGAAGGTGATATAAACGTTGCTAAATAATGCGCCAAACGATTCGCGTGCTCATTCACTTGTGTATAAGTTAACTGTGTATCTTTGTGCACAATAGCAATATTGTCACCAAAACACGCAACCTGACGTTCAAAGCATGTATGGATTGTTAACGAGGCATCATAACTTACCGGGCTATTATTCAACTGAACGAGCAAGTGTGCCTCTTCTTGCCGTGACAGCATAGATAAATTAGATAATGGCGTAGCTGCTTCTACTGGTAACTCGGCCATCTCCTCTAGCAGCGACTCCACATGACGGTTAATTTGCTCTATGTGTGAGGCCTTGAACAAGCTCACATCATAGTTCCACTGCATACTTAGCCCCTGCTCACTAATGCTAAAATTAACCCCTAACTCAAACTTAGCTTGATCTAGCTCAGGTCGCATTGGCGTTAATGTCATATCACAGAGTGTGACTTTTTGCGCTTGCGGTGTCTGCGCTGCACGGTAATCGCCATCTGCGGATACCATAATTTGAAACAAAGGCGAATGACTACTACGTGAAATTTTAAGTCGCTCAACAAGTTGGTCAAAAGGTAAGTCTTGATTGGCCTGTGCTTGCAAGTGCACATCACGAATTCGATTAAAATACTCATTTAACGGCGCATCACTCACGTCACTTCGCAATACAATAGTATTAACAAAAAACCCAATTAATGGTTCTACTTCAGCACGTAAACGATTTGCGGTAGGCGTCCCTAAAACTATATCTGTACTCCCACTGTGCCTTGCTAACACTATATTTAAAGCACCATGTAAAAGCATAAATGGCGTAAGCTGATGGTGCTTGGCTAGCTTGAGTAGGCTCTTTGACACCTCACTTGAGAGCTCACCTGATACCCATGCGCCACGCCCCTTCCTGACATCTGGACGTGGAAAATCCAGCGGAATTGAGTGAACTGCAGGGGCATCAGCCAGTTGTTTTTGCCAATAATTTACTTGTTTTTCTAACACATTATCGGCCAGCTGAGCATTTTGCCATGCAGCATAATCATGATATTGAATACTCAGTGGTGGCAGCTCAACCTGCTGCTGTTGCACCAGAGCGTTATAATATAGGCAAAACTCTTTGGTCAAAATATCCATCGACCAGCCATCTGATGCAATGTGATGCATATTGAACAGCAAAACCCCTTCCTCTACTTGGGACTCTGTTGCGTGCTCAGTACAGATATAACTCCCTTTGATCATAAGCTCATTGCTTAAATCAAATGGCTGAGAAAACACTTTTTTCACCAATTGGGCCACTGCTTGCGCTTTATCGGCACTGATTAAGTGGCTCATATCATGACACTCTAATTTAAACTTTAGATCGGAGCGGAGGCACTGTAGAGGCTCTCCCTGAACCTCTTGATAAACAGTACGTAATACCAAATGACGGTCAATCACACGATTCATTGCTTGCTCTACATACGCAACGCTTACCACGCCTTCTGTCTGAAATGCGATGGGCATATTGTAATCACTGTTTTGAGCATCTAATTGGCTAACGAACCAAAGTCTTTTTTGCGCAAATGACAGCGGCACTTGGGCATAATCTACCATTGGCTTAATACGGCCAGCACTGGCTGATTTTTGTGCTAGCAGCGCCATTATTTGCGTTTTGTTATTGCGAATTAAGCTCCCAAGTTCTGGACTGATTGCACCGCTGGCTGAGCGAGATTTTAACTTGCCAGATTCGAGGTATAAGTAAATTTTATGACTCGCCAAGCGCTTAAGTATTTCTTTTGCATTCATGATCACCACTCCATCTCTTGAACTAACTCATCGTTATTTTTGAGTTCAGACAGATTGTTAAGTGATAAATCATCACTGATAAGCTTCGCCATAGCTTGTAATGAACCATGTTGAAGTAGCTCATTTAGCTGCAGTTCACAACCCAATTTGCTCTGAATTTGCGTTAACAAACGTGTCATCAATAAGGAGTGCCCACCTAAATCAAAGAAATTACTCGCCGGTGAGATTGACCCTGTATCTATTTCTAACAGCGCCCCCCATATATCAGCAAGCGATTGCTCCATCTCATTTTTTTCAATATCAGTAGCGCCATTTGCATTGATTGGCAAAGCGTCTGGCAGGGCCTTAGTATCAATTTTACCGTTTAGCGTCAGTGGCCATTGCTCAATATTGGCCCATAACGTTGGTACCATATATTCCGGCAATTTAGCTGCAAGCTTGACCTTAATATCAGTCAGTTGCACGTTGCTATCCCCTTTAACAAACGCCTGCAACTGATTGTTATTGTCTCGTTTTGCGACATTGATAAGAGCTGATTCAACACCATCAATGCTTTGCACACATTGTTGAATTTCTTGTGGCTCTACTCTGTAGCCTCGGATCTTCACTTGGTCATCGCTTCGTCCAGCAAAAATTAGTTCTCCATGCTCATTGATATAAGCAAAATCCCCCGTTTTAAAGGCGGGATAAGACACCCCGTCAACCTCAATATTTACAAATGCCTTGGCAGTTAAGTCGTCACGTTGCCAGTAACCTTTCGCAACAGAGGGCCCGTAGATATAAATTTCCCCCACAACATGACTAGGCACTGGATTACCAAACGCGTCGTATACCATCACCCCTGTATTATCCAAAGCCTTACCCAGCGGCACAGCTTGCTCCATGCAATCAAGCTGTGATACTTCTTTCGCTGTCGCAATGACTGTTGCTTCTGTAGGCCCATAGGTATTGAATAATTGCACTTCTTTATTCATATGTTGTTGCCAGCGCGCTAAGCGTTGCTCTGACATTTTTTCGCCACCGGTGATCAATAAACGTAAATTAGAATTTGGCGTATGCTCAAGTTGATCAACCAGTAAATGCCAAAATGCGGTGGGCAATGACGCGATAGTGATCTTCTGTGTAGCCATGAAGTGCCAAAACTTCTTATCCGCATCCATGATGTCATTGTCTCTAAAGATGAGGTTGGCGCCTTGGCTTAAGGCACAGAAAAACTCTTCAACAAAAATATCAAAGCCAAAAGTCGAGAACTGCAATACTCGGTCGGTATACGTCACACTATAAAGGGATTGCGCCGAGTCCAGGTATGCAGCAAGATTACCATGACTGACCATGACAGCTTTTGGTGTACCAGTAGAGCCCGACGTGTACATTAGGTAGGCTAAGTCTTGCTCTGACACACAGCATGACACGGATGTTGTCGGCGTCAGAGCTAACTCACTCTCCAAGGTATCCATAACTAGGCTGTTGATATTTTGTGCCAGTGCACTTGATTCAAATTGCGATTGCGTCAGCAGTATTGCTAAGCCAGCATCTTGCATTATCATTAGGTTGCGTTCTTGCGGTGCCTGAGGGTCAATAGGCACATAAGCCGCACCAGCTTTCATTACGGCTAAAATAGCCACAGCCATATCTAAAGAGCGTGATAGTAATAACCCCACTCTGTCGCCAACTTTAATATTTCGTTGTTGAATTAAGTAATGTGCTAACTGATTGGCTTTTTTCTCAAGCACTTCATAGCTAATATGCTCATCACCATCGGTTATCGCGTTCAGTTGTCCATAACTAAGTACCGCACGTTCAAACAAAGCTAAGAATACAGGTGTGTTAGGTTGTGTAATTTCCTCCCCTTGCAGCTGAGCTATTATAGCGTCATCTTGAGTACTCAAAATCGTAGCTAATTGCTGACAATCTTCAGCCATTGCTTGTAATGATAGTAATAAATACTGTTGGATCTGTTGCGCAAACATTGAGTTATAAAGGTCAGGGTTGAAGCTCACACCTAACTCGCAGACATTGTCTTGCAGACTTTTTACAATAAAGCCTACCGATAAAGGAAAGTCATCGATTTCTTGCGCTTTTCTATCTCGAGTGCCCTTTAAGTCTAGCTCCTGTGCTTCATCAACAATATTGAAGTTGTTGAATGTAAAACTCGTATCAAAAATGGTCTGATTATCTCGCCCTTGCATCATCTCTGATAGAGGGTAATGACGCTGCTGCCAAACACGCATCTCTTGTGCGTGAACATCCTTTATCAGTGATTGCCAACTTTGTTGCTCTATTTTCATTCGCAGAGGAAGTGTCGTTACATACAAACCCAATAAATAGCGGCTATCTAAATTGTCGGGGCGACCATGGCTAGTTAAACCAAAAGTAATATCTTGTTCATTTGCAAAGGTACTGAGCGTTTTACTATATGCAGCAAGAAACAGCGATTTAAGCGGCACATTCATGGTGGCTGCCAGCGCTTTAAGCTCAGCAAATAGTTTACTTGGGACCATAGTTTTAAGTGGTCCTCTGGCGCTTTCATGGTTAGGCCTAAGAGGTAACTGAGTTAATTTGCTATCTGCTAAATATGCGTCCCAAAACTGTTGGCTTTTTGGATTACTGAGCGCTTTTTGCTCCATATTAATAAACTGGCGATAGTAGCCTTCTGGCACCTCTATTTGATAGCTTTTACCCGCTAAAATTGCACTATATTCATTGGTAATTTGCGTCATGAAGCTGGCAACTGACCAACCATCTAATATGGCATGATGCTCAACCCAAATAAGCTCCCATTTGTTTTCATCAAGCTGCAAAATTTCACATCTAAAAAGTGGTGCCAGTGATAAATCAAAACGTTGTTGCTGTTGTTCCTTAAGCGCTTGCGCAATTGTCTGTTGTTGCTCATGTTCTGCCAAGTCACTAATATCACGCATCACAATAGGCACGTCAACGTTGTCGTAGACCAACTGTAATGGTTGCTCAAATTGCTCTAAGTCAAATGCGGTACGAAGTATATCGTGGCGAGCCATTACGCGTGCGAATGCTTCTTTCATCGCAACAAAATCAATACTTCCTTCAAATGTTTGATTCAATATATTATGGAAAACACTATTATCAACACTCGCTTGGTTGTGGTAAACCATACCATGTTGTAAACGAGACATCGGATAAGCTGTCACAACATTACTCGGTAGCTGTTCACGATCCGCTTCTGAGATCAGCTCAAATGGACCAACAAATTGCTCATTTTCTTGGTTTTTATGAGTCTTGGTCCGTTTAGCTAACGCTGCGACTGTAGGGGCTTCAAAAATATCCGCCACATCAAAATACAATCCATATTCAGCGGCGCTGGCAACAAGGTTAACCGTTTTTAACGAGTCGCCACCTAAGGCAAAAAAGTTATCCTCGATACCCACTTGCTCCAACTTAAACAAGTTAGCCAACACGCGGCACAACTTTGACTCCACCTCATTAGTCGGTGAAACAAACTGCTTTTGCCAATAATCATCGGGTTGTGGTACTGGCAACTGAGCGTGATCGATTTTGCCATTTATATTGGTTGGAAGTGCCAAGCAGCTAACAACTGCTGCGGGCACCATGTACTCTGGCAAAACATGCAATAAATGACTATGCAAAGTTTGCTTCCACTGAGATGAATGCCCTTCAGCCAATATCACATAACTCACTAATTGTTTGTCATCCGTGTTGCTTTTTAGCACCGTGATCACATCTGATATATCATCTAAGTCCGCTATTTTGCTGTTAATCTCACCGAGCTCAATGCGAAAGCCTCTGAGCTTTACTTGGTTATCAGCACGCCCAACATATTCCAGCTCCCCATTCGCTAACTGCTTAACTAGGTCACCACTACGATACAATTTCCCCTGTATCGTGCTAAAAGAAGGGGTAATGAAGCGCTCATCGGTTAATTGCGAACGATTTAAATAGCCTCTGGTCACCCCAGGGCCACCCACATAAAGCTCACCCACCGTGCCGGTAGGCACTTTGCGCTGTTTATCATCCAAAATATAATGACTTAAATCTGGAATGGGCTTACCGATATTACTTACCTTGCCATCAATATCAGCTTGAGAAATCTCTTTGTATGTCACATGAACAGTGGTTTCTGTAATGCCATACATATTAATCAGTTTAGTGCTCTGTCCATACTGCTCAAACCAGGCCTGTAAACTTTTTGGCTCAAGTGCCTCACCACCAAAAATGACGTAACGTAACTGGTGAGTCTGGCTCTTGCTGAGCATAACTTTTTGCACACTTGAAAAAGCAGTGGGGGTTTGATTAAGTACTGTTACTCCCTTTTCAATCAATAAATCAGAGAATGCTTCTGGGGAACGACTAGTAACATAAGGCACCACCACTAATTCACCACCAAACAGTAATGCCCCCCAAATTTCCCATACCGAGAAGTCAAATGCATAAGAATGGAATAACGTCCACACATCCTCTTGTTTAAAGTTAAAAAGTGGCTGTGATGTACTCATTAATCGCGCGACATTACCATGCTCAACCATTACCCCCTTTGGTGTACCCGTTGAGCCTGATGTATAAATTACATAAGCAAGATCACTAGACTTAGGCTTAATCGCCAAATTTGCGTGACACATTTCGGCTAAATAACTTTGCACATACCCAGTGTCTAAAACACATACATCACTGCTTGAGTCTGAAAACATCTGCTCATAATTATGCTGAGTTAATACAAAGGGCGCTTGCGCATCATCAATGATGGTAGTGAGTCGCTCTTTCGGTGAATGGGGGTCAAGCGGTAAATACGCAGCTCCTGACTTTAGTACCGCCAAAATAGCAACCAGAAGATCACAGCTTCTTTCCATGCATATTGCAACGCATTGTTCAGCTTGCACACCTTTTAGCACCAGATAGTTGGCGAGGCGATTTGCCTGCTGATTAAGCTGCTGATAGCTCAAAGTCTGCTCATTGCAGCTAATCGCAGTCCGCTGTGCAGAGTTATCAGCTTGGCTATGAAACCAAGATACCAGATCTTGAAATTCTGCTTCTTTGTTTTGCTTCACTTGCATTTTCGCCAATAGCGCCGCTTTTTGCTCTGGCGATAAATTTGCCAACTTCGACTTAATGTTTACAGTGTTGTTCGTTAACGCATTCATGTTAAAGATTCCTAATTATTCAATTTCATTTAAAAGTGATTGCAATTGCGCATCTGACAGTTCGCCAAGCATTTGTTCTACTTCTTGTTCGTCTTGTGCTTGCTCAAGCAAGTCTGCGGTTGCCAAAACTTGCGCTGATGACTCAGCCAAGTTGCTCAAAATGCTCACCAATGCCTGTGCTAATTCAGCCATCTTGGATGCTGAAAATAAGCCGCTTTGATAAACGAAATGTAATTTCAATTGTGTTCCAGGTAGTACCATCAAAGTAATATCAAAATTAGTACTTTCATCTGCATGAGTTTTCTCTACTCGTAACTGTGACGCCTGCTCTTTACTCTTTTTAAGCTCATCTAGTGGGTAATTTTCTACTACCACTAAAGTATTAAACATCGCGTCTAACCGGGTTATAGGCGTCATTTTCTTAAGTGCAGGTAAATCAAGAAAACCAAAGTGCTCGCGCTGCGCCGCGCCAGTGTGTAACGCCAACAGCCAATCTGAGATTGTTTGCTCAGTACTACAGTCCACACTGACAGGGATCGTGTTGATAAGCGGCCCAATGATTTGTCCCGAACCACTTAGGTCTGCTGGGCGACCAGAGATAGTAGTACCAAATACCACGTTATCTTGACCGGTATAGCGGTGTAATAGATAAGCCCATGCACCTTGCACCAAGGTAGACAATGTAACGCCTTGTTGTTTACAACAGCGTTCCAATGACTGCAATTGCTGTGTATCCATGACATACTCAAACTTATCAGCGGCGCTTGGCTGTTCACTATATAAGTCGCCCACTAACGTCGTTGGCTGCTCAACATGTTGCAGTTCAGTCTGCCAAAACGCCTCTGCTGCTGCCGATTCTTGGCGCATCAACCACTGGATATATGACTTAAATGTGGGTCGACTGGATATCTCGCCCTGATAATAAGCTTTCATAACATCGCCAATGCATGACGGTAAACTCCAACCATCAATGATGGCGTGATGCATAGTGATCAGTACACGGAAACGATCAGCGGCAAATTGCCAAACCTGCACTCTGGCCATACATGGCTGGTCAAGTGCAAATCCTCTTTGCTTATCTTCATGGCGTAATTGCAGATAAGCATTTTCGCTCTGCTGGGCACCAAGTGCTTGACCATCGTGTAAAGTAACTGGCAGCTCAACACCATCAAATACGGCTTGCACATATCCTTGTTCCGCTAGTTGAAAAAATGCTGTGCTAAATACCGCATTGTGTTTACCAACTTGTTGCCATGCAAAAGCAAAGCGCGAAAAGTCAAGATTACCGACTAAGTCCAGCTCTAATTGATTACAATACGCCGTATCTTGTGTTGTGTTCATTAACTGCGTATGTAGTAGCATGCCGCGTTGACTAGGCGTACAAGGATACACATCAATTAAATTTGGATGTAAATCACAAATTTGCTCAAGTTCTGATGGCGTTAACGTCACTAACTCAAAATCTGCGACGTCTCGATGACTCTGTTTTTGCGCCTTACAGTGTTGCGCAAATTCAATCACCGCGTTTTGAAAGTGCTCAGCGAGCAATGCCATTGACTGCGCATCAAAGATCTGTGAGCCATAGCGCAGTGTAAATTTCAAACAACCACCACTGATCATGCCATCTAAACAAAGTAACGCATCTCTAGGGCGTGACAATGAAATCATATCGCCTACTTTTTCAGTTGCTACCGTAAAGGCACTATTAGCATTAACGCTTTGATCAAACTGACCAAGATAGTTGAATACGAGAGATTCTTTTGTGTCTGGCAATGACTCCTTTAGTAAACTTGATGATAAATACTGTAGTAGACTAAAGTGCGCCCCTTTCGCTGGGACTGCACGACATTGCTTTTTAGTCGCCAATAGATGTGTACGAATATCGCCATAATGTTCAAGATGCAGCGGATACATGGCAGTGAACCAACCAACAGTATCGCTTACATCTGCGTCTTTAATGGCAATGTCTCGACCATGGTTCTCTAAAATAATGCGAGTAGCAGACATACCTTGCCAGCGGTTCATTGCTTCACTAATCGCCGCTAGCAGCAACTCCTCAATCCCCATGCCGTAGCTACTTTGACCTTGAGTCAGCAATGCGTTAGTGATCGCTTCGTCAAATGGCACGCTTACCACCTGTTCGTCAGCAACGAGGTCTTGCTCAATATGCTGATGCTCGATTACAGTGAACGGCTTTGCTAACTCACTTTGCCAGTAGCTTAGTTCCTGCTGTACAACCTCTGATTTTGCTAGTGCTTGCAATCCCTTTGACCAGCTTTGTAAGGAGGTGGTTTTAGCAGATAATGTAATTTTTCCATTCTCAGTTAACTGCTCATAGCCTTTCATTAAATCAGCAAGCAAAATACGCCATGAGACTCCATCGACAACTAAATGGTTTGCAACAAGTAATAATCGGCAACTACCATCCTCAAGCCCCATATATACCGCTTTAAATAACGGCCCTTCTAAACTTAAAGCAGCTTGCGCTTGGGCAGCAAGTGGTTCAATGTCTGCATGAGAGATTGTTTGGTAATACTCAACCATCTGAGCAACGCCCCCTTGCAAAGACAAGTAATTGGCTTGATAGCCATTGTCGTCTTGCTTGAAACTCAATCGTAATGCATCATGGCGTGTAACTAAGGCACTAACGATGGTGCTAATAGTAGTATGGTCAAGGTGTACTTGGCCCTTTAACATTAATGCTTGATTGAAGTGATGGACATCAACTGCATCAGGCTGTAGTAACCAATGTTGAGCTGGCATTAACAGCTGCGCGCCAGTGATTGTTTTTTGTTCACTTAACTGCGTTTTGTTCGCTAAGATACGAGCCAGTTGTGCAATGGTTGGCGCTGCGTAAAATTGAGGCACATCAAAGGTCCAACCTAAGCCGCCTAAATGCGATTTAAGTTTTAAAATTAAAATAGAGTCGCCACCTAACTTAAAGAAGCTGTCATGAATACTTATCTCATCTAGATTAAGCAATTGACTCCATATGCCATGTAATAGACATTCAAGCTCGGTACTGGCCTTATCTTGCTCACTCACTTGTTTGTTAAAGTCAGGTTCAGGTAATTGCTTTAAATCAATTTTACCCACTGGCGTTAACGGAAAGTGCGCCATAAAAACCCAACATTGAGGCACCATGTAATCAGGTAATTGACTACTACATACTTGCTCTAGTTGACCTTCAGTCACACCGTCCGATGCATGCACATAGCCAATAAGCTTATCTTGTTTGACTTGCACAACGGCTTGCTCAACGCCCTCTACTGCAGTGATCACAGACTCAATTTCAGATTGTTCGATGCGATAGCCACGCAGTTTTATCTGCTGGTCAATACGGCCAATGAACTCAAGTTCTTGGTCTTGGTTCCAATAAACTAGATCTCCAGTTCGATATACTCGCTCAGGTTGTATTGAAAAAGCGTGGCACTGCACAAACTTTTGCTCAGTTAAATCTGGTCGCTGCCAATATCCTTGTGCCAACGATGGCCCAAAAATACATAGTTCACCTACGCACCCTTTTGGTACTAGAGCACCAGCATCATTGAGAACCGCTACTCCAACATGCTTCCAAGCCTTACCAATCGGTGTACTCTGAGCTTGGTTAGTAGGGTCGCAGCGAAAATAAGTAGATGATATAGTGGCTTCCGTGGGACCATATTCATTATGTAACTGCGCTTGTTTTGACCACGCACAATTAAAGTGCAAGCGACGCAAGTCATGAGTCAGAGCTTCACCGCCAAGAATAACCAGTTTTAGCGAAGAAGCATGCTCAAAATGGGTGCTTAAATCGAGTACCGCACGATATATAGAAGGCACGGTAATAACTGACTCGATAAAATGTTCATCAATTGCGTTGGTTAGTGCTTCAGGGTCTTTTACTTGAGCATCAGACGCAATGACCAGCTTGCCTCCTGTTGCAAGCGACCAGAAGATACTTAGTATTGATGCATCAAATGAAATTGAATTGAGTAGTAACACACTACCTAAGCTACCCAGCTCTTCAATGCGTGATGTCATCGCCGTTAACAAAGCACCATGACTCACCGCAACACCTTTAGGTAAACCTGAAGTGCCAGACGTGTAAATAATATAGGCTGTGTCTTGTGCTGTGGCATGACACTGATAGTCAAGCAATTGGGCTTGAGATGGATCAAACTGAGCAAGGTCCAATACCTCTGTGGTGCTAGGGTAAGCAACAATCCGACTATCACTGACTACCACTTTAGCACCACTATCATCTAGCATATGTTGAACGCGGCTCTGCGGATAACTTGGGTCAATGGGTATATAAGCGGCACCCGCTTTTTGTATTCCCAATAGTGCAACAATCATATCTTTACCACGAGGTAACATAATCGCCACGCTATCACCTTGGCCAATACCTTGCCCCTGTAACTGTGCTGCGACTGCATCAGTATCATGTTGAAGCTGAGCGTAAGTCATGCGCTGCTCTTCAAATACCATGGCGATCGCAGAGGGGGTTTGAGTTGCTTGCAAATCAAACATCTGGTGGATCAACGTATGCTTGCTGGCAACAACTTCAGTTTGTGCTAAAGGCAACATCCACTGATACTCGTCCGCTGTGACCATCGGCAACTCATTGATGTTGGCAAAGTCACCATTTACCTCACACAAACCGGCAATTGCCAACTCAAAGTGATCCGCCATTTTGGTGATGGTTTGTGCGTCAAACAAGTCCGTATTAAAATACCAATCAGCGAGCAGGCCATCTTCAACTTCAGCCGTTAATAACGAAAGATCACATTTAGCCGACACTTTTTGTTCTACTTTTTCAAATTCAAGTTCACCTAAAGAGAGTGTGGTGCGCTCATAGTTCTGCAACGCAAACAGAATTTGAAATAGTGGAGAGTGACTATTGCCCACTTGTGGGCATACACGCTCAACGACCATATCAAAAGGTACATGGGGGTGTGCAAATGCATCTAGAGCAACTTCTCTAGTTCGCCCTAATAACTCTTTGAAACTGGGGTTGCCACTTAAGTTATTGCGTAACACTAAGGTATTAACAAAAAAGCCTAAGAGCGGCTCTAAACGCTTGTCATTTCGCCCTGCGATGGGCGTTCCTATCATAATATCTTGTTGACCACTCCAACGACCCACAACCAGAGATAGAATAGTCTCTAGCATCATAAATAAAGTCACACCTTCTTGGCGTGCAATATCCTTTAAAACATGCAAATGCGCTTGCGTGATTTTGCGCTGAAATTTATCACCATTAAACGTTTGACGCGTGGCTCTTGGTCTATCAAGTGGCAAATTATGTACCACTGGCGCACCCGTTAAGCGCGACTCCCAATGCGATAGCTCTGCTTCAAGCTGCTCACCCTGAAGCCAATTGCGTTGCCAGTAAGCGTAGTCAATATACTGTAAATCAAGTTCTGGCAAAGCCACTGTTTGTGCTTTGGCAAAGCCCAAGTAAAACGCTTGAAAATCTCGTACCAAGATCATCTCTGACCAACCATCTGATACAATATGATGTACGTTAAACGCTAACATGTGAGAGTCAGCTTTAAGGCGCAAAACTGATAAACGGATCATCGGGTCCTGTGCTAAGTCAAATGGCTTTATCGCATCTGAGTCGGCAATTTCACGCACTGACAACGCTTGTTGCTGCTTATCTAAATGGCTGAGATCTTTAAAGTCTATGGGTATATCACAGACAGGGTTCACTTTTAAGAAAGCTTCTCCATCTACTTCTTCAAAGTTTGTGCGAAGCACCTCATGACGTACCACTAAGGCATTAATTGATTGCTGTAAAGCCTCCCTATCAAGTGCCCCATGCAAGATAAAGGATGCAGGCATATTATATTGACTACTGGAGCCTTCTAATTGATCGATTAACCATAGACGGCGTTGCTGAAAGCTTGCTGGTACCAACTGATTGCGGTCAATAACTTGAATGCGATGAGCATTATCTGTTGATTTTTCTTGTGTCTGCGCTTTTTCAACTAGTCCCGCAATAGTGGGGGTTTCAAACACATCAGCTATTTGTAAATCAGCATCAAATGCTTCACTGATAAAATTAAGTACCCGCGTTGCCAACAGAGAGTGACCACCTAGTTCAAAAAAGTTATCGTTAACGCCCACTTCTGACAGCGTAAATATGCTTTTCCAGAACTGCGCCATCGCTTGTTCTTGCTCATTTCTTGGGGCAAGCATGGCACTGCTTAAATTTGGACGAGCGTGTTCAATACTTGCTTTCGCGCTTTTCTTTTGTGCAACTTCAGTATTTGAAGTTTGCCCCATAACCTGCGCATATTTGGTAGGCTGAAATTGATATGCAGGCACTGCAACCATTTTCGGTTGACGGTGCTGGTTATACTTTGACCAATCTAGGTTCACACCTGAACAATACAAACGAGACAATACTTGATGCAATACTAAGTCATCATCAATAGGCTCTTTAGGGTGGCGCAGCGTATTCATTACGAGGGCATTGTTGGCGTGTTCATGACTACGAACAAAGGTACTCAATGCGTTACCAGGCCCAACTTCAACAAAGTGGCTCACACCCGCCGCAAACAGGTTCCCCACGGCGCTTGCAAAGTTAACCGCACCACGCAAGTGAGTGACCCAATACTCTGGGTCAGTTGCTTCATCTTGACGAATCAACTCTCCACTCAAATTGGAAAAAAACGGTAACTGCGGAGCATGCAACGTCATTTGCTCAACCTGAGTTCGAAACTTAGGTAGTACTTCATTCATCAAGTAACAGTGGTACGCTTTGCTTGTGTGTAAGCGCGTAGATTTAATACCCATTTGTTCACATTTAGCTTGGGCATCAACAATTGCTTCCTCACTACCTGCAACAACATAAAGTGATGCGCTATTACTCGCTGCCAACTCTAATTCGTCATGCAACAATGGTTTAACGTGTGTAAACTCACTGGCAATACTCAACATCGCGCCAGCAGGCGCTTGTGCCATCAGCTGCCCCCGAGCGATAACCAGAGTCAGTGCATCTTCTAAAGAGAATACCCCTGCTAGGCAGGCTGCAACATACTCACCCAAACTGTGGCCAATTAAATAATCTGGCTTCACTCCTAAGTCCATTAAGTAGCGAGCAAGTGAATATTCAATAATAAACAGCACAGGCTGAGCGTTATCAGTACTGGTAAGCAACTCGCTATCTGTTGGATCTTGGCTAAATAACAATGTTTTCCAATAGCTTGACTGCTCAACTGTCAACAATGAGAAGCAGGCATCCACAATGTCTTTAAAACTTTGCTCATACTGGTACAAATCGGCGGCCATGTTCAGATACTGACCACCTTGACCTGGAAACATAAAAGCTAGTTTATTTAACTTTTGACCATCACCATTAAAACTCCAACCTGGTTGAACAGAGCATGTTGCTTGTTTTAGTTGATCTAAGCTTTGCGCAATGAACGAGCGTCTGTATGTAAACTGGCTATCACGTACCTGCACGCTGTATGCAAGATCGGCTAGACGCTCAGAGTGCGGTTGCCAATTAGCCAATGCATCATAGTTAGCTTGCGCCGAGTAGTCCGTTTTTGCAGAAATAGGGAACATTTCATAACGGCGTGCATCATAGTTGAAGCTACGCTGCTCAATATATTCTTCAACAATAACGTGTGCGTTGGTACCTCCGATACCAAAAGAACTCACCGCACCACGCAAAGGTCGGTGTTCATTATCGAGCTGACGTAGTGTGTCATTCACAGCAAACTTACTATCAGAAAAATTAATATTCTCATTCAACTGGGTAAAATGCAGTGATGCTGGTAGTGACTTGTGATGCACTGACATGATGGCCTTAATAAAACCAATTACACCTGCAGCGGCATCCAAGTGACCAACATTCGATTTCACTGAACCAATCAGACATTGATCACCCTTATCACCATATGCTTGCTGTAATGCCTGCACTTCAATCGGGTCGCCAATTTTAGTTGCCGTACCATGACATTCTATAAAGTCGATACTATCCGGGTCCACCTCAGCATTATCTGTGGCTAAATTAATAACCTGCTTTTGCCCTTTTACTGATGGCGCGGTATAGCCGGGTTTTGCTGAGCCGTCATTATTAATTGCCGAGCCCTTCAGTACTCCGTAAATATGATTACCATCAGCAATCGCATCTTCGAGACGTTTTAATGCAACCAAGCCAATGCCATTACCTGGTACCGTGCCATTTGCTTGTGCATCAAAAGTACGACAGTGACCATCAGCAGATTGGATCATTCCTTTGTGGTAGCTATAACCCTTAGTCAAAGGACTAACACAAACACCTCCCGCAAGCGCAACATCACAATCGCCACTCAATAAACCTTGGGCAGCAAGGTGAATGGCTACCAAGGAAGTTGAGCAGGTACTATCAATGGTTAAAGATGGCCCATTGAAGTTTAAATTATACGCCACTCGAGTATTGAAAAACTCTCTTTGATACAACATTTTAAGATCATAAACTTCACCGACACCATCACCAACATGGTTAGATACCTGACGTAACCAGTTAATATTTTGTGCTGAGCCACAATACATACCCACGGCTTGATCGGTCGTATGCGGATTACACCCAGCATCTTGTAATGCCTGCCAACTGCATTCGTGCAATAACCGTAATTGCGGGTCCATAAACTCAGCTTCACGTGGTACGTAATTAAAAAACTCCGCATCAAACTGAAAAGGCTCATCAAGAAAAGCACCTGCTTTTACGTAGTTTTCTTGCTGCAATAGCGACTCGCTCACACCATATGAACGCAGCTGTTCTTCACTAAAGAACTTAATCAGCTCATTACCTTCACTTAAGTTCTGCCAAAAAGTGGCAGCATCAACGCACGCAGGCAAGCGCAAAGAAAGGCCAACAACCGCGACTTCTAAGCCGTTTTCAATAATATTTTTAGACATGATAAATTCCTCTACAATTAAGCTCGTTGCTTTCTTTTTTGTGCAAGCTTATTGGTGCGCTTCGGTGTTTTACGTGCGTGATTTGATGACACTGGTTCGTTACTACTTTGTTGCCCCATTTCAAGGTCAACAAAGCGTGCCATTTCCTTGACAGTTGAATGCTCAAAGAAAGAAACCACATTGAAGGTGCCATTCATTTTTGCGTTGATTTTGCTGGCAACTTGAATTAAATGAACCGAACTTCCACCTAATTCAAAAAAGTTGGTCTCGATACCAATTTCGTTGTGCGATAACACATCTGTCCAAATATCCAACACAATTTGTTCAGTGGGCGTGCTCGGGGGCACCACTTTATGCTGGCTTTGCCAGTTAGGCGCAGGAAGCTGCTTTCTATCCACCTTGCCATTGGCACTTAAAGGAAGTTGTTTGAGTACCATAAACTTGCTCGGAACCATGTAGTTAGGCAATTTAGTAGCCAAATAACGGCGTACTGCCTGCTCATCAATGTGTGCAATTTTCAACTCACTATCGAGTACTAAATAAGCAACCAGTTGCTTAACTTGATTGATATCATCTTGCACAGTGACTATCGCATCGCTAACATGCTCGTGAGCGTTCAACACTGACTCTATTTCCCCGAGTTCAATTCGAAAGCCACGTATTTTCACTTGATGATCGATTCGTCCGATAAACTCAATATTGCCATCAGCCAGATACCGACCCATATCGCCAGTCTTATAAAGCTTTTCCTGTAACTGAGGGTGATAGATATAGCTCGCAGCACTTCTTTGCTCATCGTTGTAATAACAACGCGCGACCCCAACACCTCCGATGTGTAATTCACCCATTACGCCCACAGGGCATGGTTCTAAATCTTTACTCAGCACAAAGAATTTTTGGTTGGTCATCGGCTTGCCATACGGCACGCTCTTACGATCACTGGTGTCTGAAAGAATTGGATAAGAAATAGACCAAATAGACCCTTCGGTTGCGCCACCTAAGCTAAATACCTTGGCATTAGAGAATGTCTGCCATAAGCGCTTTGGTAGTGTTGGTGGGATCCAGTCCCCACTCATCATAACAACACGTAATTGGCTAGACCCTGTCATCTCACGCTGTTCATACTCACTTACTAACAGCTCTGCTGATGCAGGAACAGTATCCCAAATGGTTACACCGTGTTGTTCCACCATATTTGCCCAATGACTTGGATCTTTAAGATGCAACTGATGCGGAAAGACCACGGTTCCACCAACTGCGAGTAAACCAAATAAGTCATAAACAGATAGATCAAAGCTCAGTGCTGAAATGGCCAGTACACCATCTTGTGCTGTTACATTGTAAGTCTGGTTCACATCAATCAAGGTATTCACCACCGAGCGGTGCTCAATTGCTACCCCTTTGGGTTTCCCTGTTGAACCTGAGGTAAATATGACATAAGCCAAGTCAGTCACTTTTTGACGATAAATGAACTCATAAATGTGCTGCTCAAGGGTCTGCGTATGTTGCTGCGTTTGTTCTGCTGATAGCTGTGGCACGTGCGACGTCAAATCATCTTGTGGTTGCTCACCTACAATCACCATAACCGCATTTGCATGCGACAGTATTTGATCGCAACGCTGTGCAGGCCAAGTCACATCTAGCGGTAGATAGGCCGAACCAGACATCATAATGGCTAACGTTGCCACTAGCTGCCAACGCCCTTTAGGCAATCGAACAGCAATCAAGCTTTCTGTTTCGAATGCGTGTTCAGCGATATGCTGCTGCAATGCAACCGCTGCCCAGTACAACGCTTCATAAGTCATCGTGCCATGTTCATCAACCACGGCGATTGCATCGGGTGTTATACTCACTTGCTCAATAAAGAGTTGATGCATCAACTTATCATCTGGGAACGACCGTGTCGTATTGTTCCAATCGTACAACATGGTTTGTCGCTGCGCTTGAGGCAGCAGGTTTAGCCCTTCGATAGTCTGCTCTGGCGCCTTTAAAATATGCTCTAATAAGCATATAAAGCCGTCTGCCATGCGCTCTACCGTCTGCGCATAGAACAAATCAATGTTGTAATCCCATGACAATGCTAATGCACCATCAACTTCAACCGCATTAAGCAACAAGTCAAACTTTGATACGATTTCCTCTCGCTCAGCGGGAATAAAGTCAATGCCAGGCAGGCTCAGCGTTTCTTGCCCTTGGTTTTGTAACACAAACATGATCTGAAACAGCGGTAGGTGGCTTGCACTACGCTCTGGCTTTAACTCTTCTACCAACAATTCAAATGGGCAGTCTTGATGTTTAAATGCATTTAAAACCATGTCTTTCGTCGCGGCTAAGAAATCAACGAATTTAGGGTTATCTTGCAAATTATTTCGTAATGTTAATGTATTAAGAAAGAATCCAATCATTGGCTCTAAAGCCTGCTCAGTCCGCCCCGCAACCGGTGTGCCAATGACAATATCTTGCTCATGACTCCAACGTGCTAGTAACACCGCCAAGGTCGCTTGCAACGTCATAAATAACGTCACACCGTGCTTATCTGAAAATGCTTTTAAGTTTGCCAGCACATTACTATCTAGATGTCGCTCCACAATAGCACCTTGGTAACTTTGCCTTGCAGGGCGAGTTTTATCCAATGGTAAACTGTGAACCTGAGGTAGCGTCTTTAAGTGCTCAAGCCAATAAGCTTTATCATCAGCAATTTTTGCTTGTGAAGCGACTGATAGCTGCCAATGCGTATAATCTCTGTATGACACAGGCAGCGTAGGTAGTATTGCATTGCGCGCATTTACATGTGCATCATATAACTCTGTCAGTTCGCGAATTAAGACACTGATAGACCAACCGTCGGAGGCAATATGATGCATGTTAAACATCATTATATGATGGCTATCACTGAGTTTAATTAGCCCCGCACGTAACATTAGATCGCGGGTTAGATTAAATGGCTTAAGTGCATCTTCTTTGACTAATTCACGTACTTTTTGCTGTGCTCTTTGCTCATCTTGGTGACTTAAATCAGTGATACTCACTGGCACATAGCTCACCTCATTAACATGCTGGTAAGCGCCGTCATCATCGACAGCAATCACGGTTCGCAATGAAGCATGACGCGTCACAACTTCCTGTAGTGCATGCTGCAACGCAGCAACATCGAGCTGACCTTGAAGGTGGAAAACGGATGGAATATTATAGTGCACACTGCCTTCATCCATTTGTTCAATCAACCACATACGTTGTTGCGCATAAGACAGCGGTACACGCAATGAATCATCAACCGCTTGCACTCCTTGCTCATCACTTTGCACCAAGTGCACTGCCAATTGCTTAATCGAGGGGTATTCAAATAGCGTTTGCAGTGCAAAGCGTTTTTGCATCCGCTCTTTCACAGCACTATTCATTCGTATTGCCAGCAGTGAGTGACCCCCTAACGTAAAGAAGTTATCTTCACAACTAACGGTGTCGCGTTTTAATAATTCACACCAGATCTCTTGCAGTAATGACTCATCGGCATTCGTTGGCTCAACATAGTGCGTTACCTTACTTGCTTGCACATCAGGCAGTGCTCGGTAATTTACTTTGCCATTCGCTGTTACCGGCAATGCTTCTAGATATACAAAGTGTGATGGGATCATGTAATCCGCAAGTGTTTCACGTAAATGCAGGCTCACAACATCATCAGATAATGTTGTAGTATGTGTAGGAACTACATATGCAATCAGGCACTGTTCTTTAACTACTAATGCAGCATGTGACACAGCATCCATAGTGACCAATGCGGCTTCGATTTCTGCCAGCTCAATTCGATAACCACGTAGCTTAACCTGATTATCAATACGACCCAGATAAGCTAAGTTGCCATCTGCTCGCCAACGTACCAAATCACCGGTTCTATATACATCTGTTGTGCGACCATCAGCGCCTTCAATTTCGACATATTGACGCGCGGTGAGCTCTGCTTGGTTAAGATAGCCTTGGCTTACGCCAGCACCTTCAATACAGCACTCGCCAACCATGCCTGGTGGCACAACCTGTTGCTGCTCGTCAACAATGTGAATGTGTGTATTGCTCAGTGGTCGGCCAATATGGCTATCCAACTGTGTTGTGATCACGGCGTAGGTTGCGTCTATAGTCGCTTCTGTCGGCCCGTATGCATTAATGGCAAACTGTCCACCTTGCTGCATATGTTGGCCAATTCTTTGCCATAGTTGTGCACTCACCGCTTCGCCGCCTACAATAAGCGATGGTAATTGTGCATTGGCTATATGCGTTTCATTAAGTAATAACTCCGCAAAAGCCGGTGTACAATCAAAAATATCTATCTGTTTTTGTGTTAACAATGAAACAAAAGCACTCGGCTCCATCCGAGTATCTTCATCGATTAACACTAAACTTGCACCTAAGCCCAATTGGCTCACTGCCTGCAAAGAAGCATCAAACATCAAAGGGGCATTCCATGCCCAACGGTATTCTCCTGCAATACCTTGCGCTTGCAGCAACTCATGCAAACTATAAGTTAGACTTGCTAAATTACCGTGGCTTACCTTTACGCCTTTTGGCTGACCGGTGGTCCCAGAAGTGTAAAGTATATAGGCAAGTTGGGTTGCTAATGGGAATTGGCAATCATCAAGCTCTGAGCCTGCTAACCATGACTCATCACTGGCAGCCCCATCTAGCATAATGATATCTAGCCCCAGCGTATCAAACTGTGTAGCATCATTGCCCACGGCAAGAATAGTTTGAATATCACTGTCTTCACATATATAGGCTAAACGCTTACTGGGAGCTTTAGAGTCCAAGGGGACAAACACGGCCCCTAAACGCATCGTAGCCACTACCGCGATAAGTAGTTCTGCACTTCTGCTAGTTGCAATTCCTACCCTATCTCCCACTTCAACGCCAGACTCATTCAGTAATGCTGCCAACCTATTTGCTCGTTCCATTAGCTGTGAAAAACTCAATTGTTGCTGCTGGTACTCAATGGCTAACGCATTTGGTTTACGCTCTGCATAAGACGCAATTTGCTCAACCACACTCACTGGCGCCGTTATTTGAGCAACTTCAGGCTTTTTCTGAAAATTTATAAGCTGTTGTTTTTGATCATCATTAATGATTTTCAACGCGCCTATAGACACCTCTGGTTCAGCTAATACTGCATCAACTAATGTCATGAAACTCGCCGCCATAGCTTCTATAGTGGCGGTATTAAACAAATCACTGTTGTATACCCAGTGCAGGGCAATCTCTTTATTTTTCTCCGTTGCACTGAGCATGATGTCAAACTTCGCCCGAGTTGTTGCCAGCTCAATTGGTGTCATCTCAACACCTGACCAATCAAACGTCTCTGATGGCATATTTTGCAGCACAAACCACAACTGAAAAATAGGTAAATGGCTGGTGCTTCTTGGTGGGTTTAACGCTTCAACTAACGTATCAAAAGGCAGCTCTTGGTGCGCCAAATCCGATAAAATATCAGCGCGTGTTTGCTCAAAATATGTATCAAAGCTTTGCTCAAAGTCGACGTGGTTGCGAATTGCAATGGTATTAACAAAACAGCCAACTAAATCTGCCACGGCGCTATTTGAGCGCCCAGCAACAGGCGATCCAATTACCACATCTGTTGTTCGGCTCCAACGAGCAATAGTCAGTGCATATAGCGACTGCAATACCATAAATAACGTGGCTTCTCGCTGTTGTGCAAAACTATTGAGCCGTGCCGTGGTTTGCTCATCTAGCTTTAACCATAGCTGTTGCGCATGGGTGCTCATGCGTGCCGGTCTTGGTTTATCTAACGGCACACCATGCACCACAGGAATATCAACCAATCTATCCAACCAGTATTGTTTACGCTGCTCGACAAACTGACCCTGATAATGCGTTGTTTGCCACTGGGCATAATCACTAAATTGAATTGGCAACTTTTTTAATACCGCCTCAGTGCCATTGACATAACTGGTGTATAGCGCATTAAGCTCTTTAACGATAATACCTATCGACCACCCGTCACATGCAATATGATGAATATTGATCAATAAGTGATGTAACGAGTCGTGCTCACGAACTTGCGTAACACGCAGCATGGGTGAACCAGATAGCTCAAAAGGCATTTGTGCTGCCATTTCAAACAACGTAGTTATTTGCGCCCTTCTATCTTTTTCTGCAAGCGAACTCACATCATGTTGCTCAATTGCAAACTCACAAATGGTACTTACAATCTGCCAAGCTTGACCCTGTTGTTCGTGATAAGACGTTCGTAGGATCTCATGCCTTGCAACCAATTGCTCAAACGCATATTCAAGTGCCTGTTGATTAAGTTTGCCGCGTAATGTAAAGGCCACAGGCATATTGTATTGCGCACTTTCGCCTTCTACATTGTCAATAAACCACAGGCGATGTTGCTCAAAAGACAACGGTGCTTTATCACTATTTTGTGTGGGCACAATAGCGGGTAAGGTTGCTGTATCACCTTGCTCAGTAATCCATTTAGCCAACGATGCTAGCTTAGGGTGGGTAAAAATAGCTTTAATCGGTAAGTTAATCGATAAACGCGCCTGCACTTCACCTGCTAATCGGGTTGCTAAGAGTGAATGCCCTCCTAACTTAAAGAAATCACTATTACGCCCTACTTTAGATATATTCAACAAGTCTTGGAAAATCTCAGCTAAGGTTAACTCCAACGCCCCTTTTGCAGGTACAAGCGTCTCGTTTGAAGACGAATCCAAATGTGGCGCAGGCAGTGCCGCTCTATCCAATTTTCCATTATCGTTCAATGGTAACGCAGCAAGTAGTACAAACTCACTGGGTACCATGTAATCAGGTAAAGCCTCTTGTAATTTGGCTTTTAACGTTTGTGCACTTAGCGAAGTTGTGTTGTCGCTTACAGTGAAATAGGCAATTAAGCGCTTCGTTCCAACGGAGTCTAGCATCACGTTCACACAGCTATCTTTAACACCATTTAGCTTTGCAAGTGCCGATTCAATGTCACCAAGTTCAATTCTAAAACCTCTCACTTTAACTTGGTGATCGCCGCGTCCTATATAATCCAAAACACCATCCGCACGCCAGCGAACCAAATCACCCGTTCTATACAATTTAGGCTCTTCGATATGCGCTAATGTGACAAAACTACTTTGCGTTTGTTCTGGCTGACCAACATACTCTATTGCAACGCCATCACCTGCCACATACAACTCGCCAATCGCACCTTGCGGCAAGAGCGCTTGTTGCTCAGACAATACATAGCAACGTGTACCTGCAATGCTCGGCCCAATTGGAACCGCTCTATTGGCCTTTTCTTGCACATCATACACAGCAGTAAACGTAGTATTTTCCGTTGGTCCATAGCCATTCAATAAATGTTTAGGCTTGCCACCAGCAATCACCTTGTTAACACTTTCAACACTTAATGCCTCGCCGCCAACAACAACATACTTCATGCCCGCAAAGGTATCAGGCTTAGTATTTGCGAGTTGATTAAACAGTGAGGTGGTCACAAACATCGTACTTATCTTATGCTCACCAATCGCCTGCTTTAGCTGCTGTGCACTCAACAACGTTTCTTTATCTACAAAGTGTAAACGGGCACCATTTGCAAGCGCTCCCCAGACCTCAAGCGTAGTGGCATCAAAAGAGGGATTTGCCGCTTGTGCTACACAGTCTTGCTGATCAAAAGTAATAAAGTTGGCATCTACCACAAGCCTGACAATACCACTGTGAGGCACTAATACACCCTTGGGTCGTCCAGTAGAACCTGAGGTAAAGTTGATGTAAGCACCCTTTTTACTATCAACCTGCTGATCTAAATTGTATGTAGAGCATTGCTGTAAGCTTTGTATTGTTGATGCTGCATCCATCGCAATACACTCAACAGGTAATGCTGAAACACGTAATAATGTGTTTGTCGTACATAGCACCACATTAATATCTGTGTCGTTGAGCATCGTAGTTAAGCGCTCAGCCGGATAGCTCAAATCTAAAGGTACATAACTGGCACCCACTTTTAGTGTTGCCAGCATTGCAATAACCATATCTGGGCCTTGCTCACACCCTATACCAACAAAATCGCCAGATTGAACATTATAACTTTGCAACAATCGTGCTAACCGATTAGCACGATTATTAAGATCTTCATAGTTGATTGCTTGTTGTTGATATGTCATTGCCACATTACTTGGTGTTGACGCAGCAACAGACTCTACATATTGATGAATGCAAGGGAATGGATGTTGTTGTGGTTGATGCGCGTTAAATTGCGCTAACTGTGCACGCTCACGGGTGCTAAGCAACATTAAGTCAGAGATTGAACTCGCACGATTACCTGCCAGTGCGCCAATAAAGTTTTGCAAACGTGTACAAAAACTCTGCATGGTGCCTGTACTAAACAAGGCTGTGTCATATTGCAGTGTCAGCTTCATTTGCTCACCGTTTTGTCTAGCATTCAGCAGCAGGTCAAATTTTGAGTTCGCGTTATCAAACTCTATCGGCGACAATTTTTTTCCATCAATACTAAGCGCTGGTAACGTGTAATTACTCATGCTGAACATAATTTGGCACAGTGGTGCATGAGCACGGCTTCGCTCTGGATTAAGTTGCTCCACTAAATAGTCAAACGGCATATTTTGATGTGCTAGCGCATCGAGGTGCGTTTGTTTTACTCTGGCTAATAAATCCGTAAATGATTCATTCGTTTTATGCGTCACTCGCAGCACAATGGTATTGATAAAGAAACCAATCAGAGACTCTAAACGTGTATCTTCACGGTTCGCTACAGGCATACCAATCACAATGTCCTGCTCATTAGCATATTCACTGATCATCAATGAATAACAAGCATGTAACACCGTTGATAATGTACATTGTTGTGCCAACGCAATGTCCTGCAAATCATCTAGTATCGCTTTCGATAAGGTGAAGCTCTCTTTTGCACCTTGGAACGACGGTTCGCTAGGGCGAGTGTAATCTAGAGGAAAACTATGGACTGCAGGCAATTGCGCCAGCTGATTGCGCCAATATTCAAGATCATTGCTACCTGCTTCACATTGCATGTACTGCTGCTGCCAAGCCGCATAATCACTATATTGAATTACCAATGGTGTAAGCGATACATTGGTATTTGCCGTATATTGCTCATAAAAAGCACTAAACTCATGCATTAAGTTCGTCATAGACCAACCATCACTGGCAATATGATGAACATTGATTAGCAACACACCTTGAGTATCGCTCAGATATACGTAGCCCACTTTAATCAGTAAGTCACAGCTCAAATCAAATTGGTGTTGGTGCTGCGCTTTAATTAATTGACTGAGCACATGTTGCGCATCTGAGTGGCCAACTAGATTGTGCTCAGCAATCTCAATATGAGGTGTTACCTGTAGTTGCGTGCTCGGGTGTCCATTACTGCTGGTAAAGTTCGTACGTAATGCATGGTGGCGCTCAATAATATTCGCCACTGCATAACGAATTGCGGCTATTTCAAGATGCCCCTCTACCGTTAATGCCACTGGCATATTGTAATGGCTACTGCCGCCTTCAAATTGATCGATAAACCATAAACGTTGCTGTGCATATGACAAAGGCGCTTCATTGGCATTAACCAGCGCTGGCATTTTCAACACATCTCGGCCTTGAGCACTGTCAATTAAATGAGCGAGTTCACTGAGCACCGGCGTATCAAAAATATCACGAATATGTAAATCAACCGCAAATACCTGACGGACGCGTGCCAATAATCGAGTCGTTAGCAGTGAATGTCCACCCAGCTCAAAAAAATGTGCATTGGCACTGATGTTATCGCTTCCTAATAGCTCTTGATAAAGCGCTTGTAACGATAGTTCAGTATCAGTACTTGGAGCTATGAATTGGTAACTCGCGGCCTCATAAGGCATGGGGAGAGCCTTGCGGTCTAGTTTGCCATTTTCAGTCAGCGGAAGTTGCTCTAAAGCAATAATATGATCTGGTACCATATGCGTTGGTAGTTGATCTTTTAGGTAGTTAGTTATCTTTTGCGTTGTTGCATCTGCCACAACATAGGCTATCAGTTGGGCTTTAGCATCTATTTCTTTGATAACAACACAAGCTTGTGTAATATCATTACAGGCCAATAAAGTGTGTTCAATCTCACCCAATTCTATGCGGTAACCCCGTACTTTGATCTGATCATCAGAACGACCTAAGTAGCTGATATCACCATTTAAGTCTTGAACAACTAGATCTCCAGTACGATAACCTTTGAGTGTTTTTTGACCAATAGTTAACTCAACGAAACGACCTTCATCGGCCGTACTTTGCAAATATCCTTGAGTGACGGACGCACCAAAAATAACCAACTCACCTTTTACACCATTGGGTACAGGTTGCTCACCTTGCATGACTAAACCGAGCAAGTTATCAAAAGGTTTACCAATAGGCACTGACCGTTGCGTTTCAGTACCCATTACTTCGTAAGTCAAACACCCAATTGTTGCTTCAGTTGGACCATAGTGATTGATCACACTACATGGCTGTAATTGCTGCGTGCGTAGCTTTAATATGGTATCTCGTAGTGCAATAGAAAAGTTCTCACCACCGAGTAATAAATAGCGCTTTGGCAACACTTTTGCGTCGACTGCACCATCTAATAAAGCAGCAAAATGACTCGGCGTAAATTTAGCAACGTCAATATGGTGCGTAGCGAAGTAATCAGCAATGGCGGCACCATCAATCACACATTCTTTGCTAAGCACATGTAAAGTACCTTGCCCAAGCAAAGCGCCAAACAGCATTGTATTACCTAAATCGGTTGCTAAGGTAGCCGTTTGCGCAAATTGCCAGCCCGCATCAAATGGATAACGAGCCGTTAATTGGTCAATATAATTGAGTAAGTTTTTATGACTAACAGGCACCCCTTTAGGCAAGCCCGTTGAACCTGAAGTGAAAATAACATACACCGCAGCCTCAGCATCTACCTTAATCGGAAACAGCTCAATATCTTGATAATCCTCAAGCCAATCTGCTTGTTCAGCTCCACTAAGGCTGACCATTTCTAACTCTGTTAATGGAAAGTCATTACTTGCTGAAGTAGACACAAGTACAAATTCAAGCTGACTTTGTTCAGCAATATGCGTTAATCGTGCCTCGGGATACTCTGGGTCCATAGGCACATAAGCCGCGCCAACTTTGATAATAGCAAGTAACGCAATGGTCGCTTCAAGCGAGCGCTCAGCGCATACACCTACACAATCGCCGGCTTCTATGCCTTGCTCCTGTAAAAATGCGGCGAGTTTGTGGCTTTGTCTATCAAGTTCGCCATAGCTTAACTGTGCACCACCTTCAATAACACCAACGCGCTCAGGTGAAGCAATTACACTTGCTGCAAAACGCTCACTTAATAATGTTAAATCCCCCGCGGTGTGCTTAACATGATCGGCGTCAATCTCATCATCATCTAATTTCAACTGCCATACCGATGTATCAGGCTGGGCCATAATTTGCTTAGCTAAAGATATAAACTGCTCAGCAAATACGGCTACTTTTTTTGCTAGAAATAAATCACTATTGTATTCCCAAACCAGTTCACATGACTCATCCGACACGTTCGCTTCAAATTTCAGATCATAGCGGGCTTGCTGCTGCTCAATTCGCTCTAATTGTACCTCTTGACCATTGAGCTCAATGCCATTTTGACGATTTTGATGTACAGAAAACCACAATTGAAACAATGGATTAATCGCTTTTGAACGTTGTACATTTAAACGTTCAACCAACATATCAAAAGGTACATCTTGATGTGAAAAAGCTTGATTTAACTGAGCTTTATTTGCCTGTAATAAGCTATCAAAATCAGCATCAAAGTCGATGTGGTTTCTCAATACCAATGTATTTGAGAAAAACCCGGTTATCTGTTGTGTATTATGATGACTGCGATTCGCCGCAGGCGTGCCCATCACAACATCAGATTGACCGCTGACTCGAGCAACCCAAACAGCATAAAGTGCTTGCATCACCACATAAACCGTAGTGCCAGCTTGTAATGCTTTGCTTTTGAGCCACTGGCTTAGCTGTGGGTCTAATACCTGTGAAATACGCTCACCATTGAACTGCTGCTCAGCAGGGCGTGCTTTATCCAAAGGAATTTCATGTACACCCGGTGCATCTTGTAAAGTCGCCTGCCAATACGCCAACTTCTGCTCCAACAAGTGGCCCTGCAAAGTTTTTTGTTCCCATACTGCGTAGTCAACGTATTGCAGTGCTAGAGGCCCTAGTTGCACGGTTTCATTGTTCGCAAGAGATTGATAAATTTCGCTAAGGTCTCGTACTAGAATATTTTGCGACCATGCATCTGAGACAATATGATGCACCACAAGTACCAAACAATGTTCCTCTTCATTGAGCTTAATCAAGACAGCTCTTAACAGCAGATCACTATCTAGTTTAAAGGGCGTCTGTGCTGCAACTTGTTTTACTTGTTGCAAAGCCTCTTTTTGCTGATCAGCGGCTAAGGTACTTAAGTCTTCATACTGTAATGGGAAGTTAGGGACTGCCTGCAGCTTTTGCCAAGGCTCCCCATTGGTTTGCCCGAAGACAGTACGCAAGCTTGAATGGCGCTGCACCAATTCAGTCAGGGCATTTGCTACGATACCGTCATTGATCTCCCCTTCAATACGTAACGCACATGCTCCGTTGTACGCTGAGCTTTCATCAGCTAGCTGTGCAACAAACCACAAACGTCTTTGATTATAAGACAGAGGTAAAGGCTCATAACGCTGCGTGTCAGACAATGGGGTTATATCGCTATCTAGCGCCTCTGATTGTTTCAAGTATGTAACCAAGTCAGCTTTATTGATTTTAATACTTTTAATTAAAGAGTCTGTTAACGCTGATTTGTTGCCAGACACTTTTAGGTTTTCACCATTCAATGACAAAGTGACACCCAGCGCCGTTAGTTCTTGCAGTAAATCAAGCACACTCATTTTGCTCACCTCTTTGTGCTTGCGCAGCTAATGTGTTTGCTTCTACCATCGAAACTAAGATACGGCGATTGCCTTTGTATGGTTGGCGACCATGACAGTACAACATGTTATCAATGATCATCAGGTCGCCGCGCTGCCAAGTAAACTTAACCTTCTGGGCCAAGAAAGCTTGGCGGATCACCGCTAGGTACTCCTCCTCAATTGGCTCACCATCACCATAGAATGAATGGCGCGGTAAAGACTCTGTTGAGAATGTTTCCTCTAACGCTTTGCGATTCGCTTCATCATGATTTGATACATGAAATAAATGGGCTTGATTAAACCAAATTTTTTCACCCGTAATTGGGTGTGTTTGTACCGCAGGACAGATTTGGCGAGTTCTTAAGCCATCATCATCTAACCATTCAAATTGAATGTCGTTTTTAATGCAATATGCTTCAGCCTCTGCTTTCGTTTCGACCTGAAACACTTCACGCCAAGGCAGTCCAACTGCATCATAATTGCGCAGATACATAACACCTTTTTGCTCAAACTTTTCACGTATATGTGCTGGTATTTGATCATAAATTTTACGGCTATCAGCAATCGGCGTTTCGCCTTCTTCACTAGGCGCGACCAAACACAAAAAGGCAAGCTTCATCGGCCATTCATGGGAGTAAGCATTTTCATTGTGCAGTGGAATTGACTCTTCCGGAGGATATTCCGTTGACGTATACACATTACCTTTTAGCTCTTTACGTGGTGTTGAGCGATTGGTATAGCTCAGTAACTCTTCTGAGAACATATGCGAGATAATTTTACCAAACTGAGCACTACTTATAATGTTTAAGCCTCTGAGCAAAATGGCACCATGGGTTTCAATCTGCTGTCTAATCGCATCTTGATGTTGCTCAATCCAAGTCATCAGACTTAAGCCGTTTAATTCTACTGGGTATTCAATACTAGTTAGTTGCTGATTCATAATTCTGTTCCTATATCTCAAATTCTATTTTTTCTTCATTGTTATCAATAGATTGATTATCTTTCTTGGTGTCTTCCAACAGCCAAGCTAAGTCGGTAATAGTGGGGTTATCCATTAACGTGCGCAGGGGCACTTTGACACCAGTTAATATCTTGATTTCATTACTTAAGCGAGTAGCTAGCAGTGAGTTACCGCCTACTTCAAAAAAGCCTTTATCAATTGAAATACGATCGTTATTGAGTAAATCGCACCATAGGTCATGCACTAGCTGTTGCTGTACCGTTGTGGCAGCGACTAACTGTTCGTCAGACTCTCCTTGCGCTAAGATTTTGATGGCTTTTATATCGAGTTTGCCGTTAGCCAGTAATGGCATACACGCTACAAATGAAATAACGCTAGGCAGCATATGTGCAGGTAAAATATTGGCCATTTCTTGGCGAACTTGCTGAACCGATAAAGATGCCTCACCAGCTGTGCATTCAATCACACAGTAGAGTTGCTCCTGACCCGCTTCACCTCGAATGAACGTGGTTGCATTGCTGGCGTGACAAATCGCTTTTGCCACTTCTGTTATCTCTTGGGTTTCAACACGGAACCCTCTTATTTTTACTTGATCATCATTTCGACCAGCAAACTCAATTAGTCCTAGCGTATTGATACGAACTCGGTCACCACTGCGATATCCGCGCACTAACAGTCCATTTTCATCCGTCCATTCAATAAAGCGTTCTGCTGTAAGTTGCGGCTGATTTAAGTACCCCTGAGCGATAGCTGGGCCACAGATAATCAGTTCGCCCCATGCACCTTTTACCACGGCTTTTAATTGCTCATTAACAACATAAACAGACGTTCCAGGCAGAGGTAAACCAAGTGGCATTACCACATTGTCAGCAAGACTTTGAACTTCATGAGTTAAACAGCCAATGCAGGCCTCTGTTGGTCCATAGTGGTTAATAACGCGTATCTGAGGATGGTCATTTTTTACTAACGCAGCCGTTGATGCTGGCAGCTTCTCACCCCCAAAAATCATTGTGTGCTGCGCTATTGGGTGATGTTCAGATGAACTCAAAGCACTGAAATGACTTGGTGTTAGTTTAGCCACATCAATACCGTATTTATCGAAGTACTGGCATACTAAATCACTACTTAGCACAGCTTGTTCACCTAACAAGTGCATGGTGCCAGCACTTGCCAAACTTAAAAATAAGGTAGTGTTTCCTAAGTCAGTGGCGATAGATGACATCACGGCATAACTAAGCTTCGATTCAAATTGATACTGACAAATCAAGCCACTTAAGTAGTGCGATAAATTAGCATGGGTAACCACCACCCCTTTTGGCTGCCCTGTTGTGCCTGATGTGTAAATCACATAAACAGGGTCATGTGGATTTATTACAGGAGCGTCGAGTATTGGTTCAATATCAGCCAGCCAATCAGGTTCATCGACAGCTTCAATTAAACAGCTATCAACCGCACAATTATCAAAATCATGTAAATATTGGCTGGTGGTTAGAATCAGCGCAGGCTGTGCATCATTAATCACAAACTCAATACGCTCAGCAGGTAATGCTAAATCCAGAGGTAAATAGGCAGCGCCCAATTTTAGTGTCGCTAACATACTCACAATGGCTTCCAAGCCTCGCTCAAACTTCAAAGCCACATAGCTACCTTGCTCAACACCCATGTCAGCCATGAGTCCTGCGAGCCTGTCGACGCGTTGCGCCAACGCTTGATAAGTTAGTGAGCGGGTACCATCAACCACTGCCACACGATTTGGTTCATGCATTAACCAATGCTGGAAAGCTTGACAAACATTCTCTAGATATTGCGGTGTAGTAAGTGGCTGCGCCTCAACCACTGATAGGTTCTGTTTTTGAGCTATCTCAAGTTCACTAATAGCAAGGTGAGGGCTTGCCAATGCTTGAGCTAATATGCTTTCCATTAATCGAGCAAATGCTTGAATTGTCTCAGCCTTGAAAAGTGAACGGTTAAACTGCCATTCCAAATGCAGTTCATCACCTGACTCACTGGCCGCCAGCATTAGATCAAACTTAACCAATCTGGTGTTCGCCTCATCTTGCACTATGTGCGTATCTGCCAGAGAAAAATTGCTACCTGGGGTCGCTTGAGTATTTAACACAAACCACAATTGAAATAATGGGTGGGCCCCTTGTACTCGTTGTGGATTCAAATGCGACATCAATTGCTCAAATGGCACAGATTGATTGGCGATATTATTCAACCAATGCTTATGGCTTTGTGTTACATGATTGGTAAATGATGCATGATTATCAAATTGGCTGCGTAATACCAAAGTATTGGTAAAGCAACCAAGTAAATCGTGTGTTTCTTTTCGCTCACGCCCCGCAATAGGAGTGCCCATTAATATGTCAGTTTGACCACTAAACATACTCATCGTCAAAGCATATGCTTGCTGTAGAGCAGTAAACATGGTCACTTTCTGCATTTTTGCAAATTGTTTGAGCTTAGCTGTCAACTCGGCACCCAGTTGAGTACGTACAATACTCCCCGTCGGCTGCCATTGTTTAGGCCTTGTATAATCGAGAGGTAGCTGGTGGCACTGTGGCGCATCATTAAGGTGAGACTGCCAATAACCCAACTCTTCGGCAAAGTCGCCATTACTAATACGCGCTTGTTGCCAATCAGCAAAGTTAGCATATTGCAGTTTTAATGGGGTAAATGATGGCTCTCGGTCACAATTAAAACTCTGATAAGCTTGTTCTAGTTCTTCAAAGAATAGATTTAACGACCAGCCATCTAAGGCAATATGATGTAGCGTGATACAGCAATAATGCTCTTCACTAGCCAATTTAATTATTTGCACACGCACCATTAAGTCGGTTGCTAAATTAAACGGCTTACTTATCTCATTTTCAAAAAGTTCCTTACAAAGCTGTTGCGTTAAGGTACTTGGAATATCACTAAAATCATGTTTATTAAGTATATTATCAAACTGCAACTGAGCAAATTGAACAACCTCATCAGCCTCAGTTTTATAGTTGGTACGTAAAATTTGATGTCTTTGTACAAGACACTGGAGTGCATCCTCGAGAGCTTCAACATTTAATGGCCCTTTGATGTGAAAAGCACCCGGAATATTATATTTAGCATTAACACCATTGAGCTGTTGGTCTTGCCAAATTTGCTGCTGTGCAAGCGATAGCACACCTGATGCCTGCAGCCCTTCAAAACTGTCTAAAGTAACCTCATTTGAGCTGACTTGTGTCTCAATCACCTTAGCTAAAGATTCAATCGTATGATGCCTAAAGATACAATCTAGAGACAACTCAACTCCTAACTCTTGGCTTATTTTTGCAACTAATTGCATCGCAATGAGTGAATGACCACCCAGTTCAAAGAAGCTATCTTGTATGCCAATAGGCCCATTAAGTAATGTGACCCAGATATCATGTAAATGCTGTTCTAATTGGTTTCTGGGTGCCACATGAACTTTGCTGTGATCCTTGCCTATTTGCTGCAAAATGGCTTTACGATCCAATTTGCCATTTGATGTCACAGGCAAAGACTCAAGGACCACGATGCGGTTTGGCAACATAAAGTGTGGTAGCTGAGCGCTTAAATAGTCTTTTAGCTGCGCATCTAAACCCTCTTGAGATATTGTTGCGTTAGATAACCGTATAGCAGCAATAATTTGTTTATCTTCACTGCATACCACCGCACACTCAGATACATATTCATGACCTGTCAGCGACGCCGCAATTTCTGACAGTTCAATTCGGAACCCTCTAATTTTAACCTGCTGATCTTGGCGTCCCATGTAAGCCAAAGTGCCATCCATATGCCAATGCGCCATATCACCGGTACGATAGACTCTTTGCGTTTGTCCGCCGATGAGCACATCGATAAACTTATCGTTAGTTGCTTCTTCATTGTTTAAGTACCCCAGCGCTAATCCTTCGCCAGCAACACATAGCTCTCCAACACACCCCAGCGGCAACATTTGCTGGTTCTCATCTAAGATAAAACAAAGTGAATTATCTATTGGCTTACCAATGGGCAAACGCGAACCTATTAGGTCTGTGCCGTAGACACTATGGCAAGTACTGAATGTAGTGTTTTCTGTCGGCCCATAGCCATTAATAAAGCGAACACTAGGCGCCTTAGCGAATAAGCTTTTGACCGACTCAGCCGATACAACATCTCCACCAGCCAACACTTGCGTTAAACAGCTTGGTACTATCTCAATATCATGCACCCATCGGTCAAATAAAGCCGAAGTTAACCACATGCTGTTCACTTGGTGTGTGATGATTGTGTCGTGCAAACGCGTAAACGATAAATCCGCTTGAGGGTAAAGTACCAACTTTCCGCCATTGAGAAGCGGTGCCCAAATCTCTAATGTTGCAACATCAAATGACACATTAGATAGTTGCAACATACAAAGTGATGAGTCGATAGCCATGAAGTTGCTATCAATGACCAATCGCGTGATGCCTTGATGTGGGATCATCACTCCTTTAGGTTTGCCTGTAGAGCCCGATGTGAACATCAAATAAGCAAGCTCATGATTTATTTCAACATCAACATTGTTAGTAGGCTGGCTTGCAATCAAAGAACACCATTGCTGCGAACCTATATCTATACGCTCACAAACCAGTTCCGATGCCATTAAGCTCGCACTATCGGTGAGCAATAATGGACACTCGCTAACTTCAAGCATTTGCTCTTGACGCTCAATTGGGTAGCTGGCATCAATAGGCATATACGCTTTGCCCGCTTTTAAAATACCCAAAACAATGGCTATCATTTCAATTGAGCGCTGACTCGATATCCCTATCACTTGAGCTTGAGGCGCACACTCAAGTAATGCATGTGCAATTTGATTCGCTTGCTGATTAAGCTCCCGGTAAGTAATGCTCTGTTCACTTTGCTCTATTGCCACAGCATCGGCAAACTGTACTGCCGTTGCTGCAAATCGAGTTTCAATTCGTTGCGTTTGAGCTTGGCTTTGCCCAGCCCATGCGATCAACTGAGACTGTTCAGCAGGTGTGACTATCTCTAATTCAGAAAGAGGTAACTCTGGGTTCTCAGCCAGTTGTTCTAGCATGAATAACATACGATCTAGATGTAGTGCGCCTTCTTGTGTATCAAAATAAGCGTTATTTGTATCTGTTTGAATTTGCGTATCTTGATGTTCACCATATTCACAAATAGTAAAGGTAAAAGGGACTCGTTCGCTGTTTGAAGTTAAAAAGTAAGACTCTGTTGCACAATCTTCATTACCTACCACGTAATCCAGCAGCTGATAGTTAAACTGAATATCAAACAATCGTGCCGGTATTGCCTTGTTGCTTTCTTCAATCGCTTTATGAATCGGAAAGCGCAAGTGCCTTGCACTTTTAGCCATGGTTCCTTTAATGTTTTGGATTAGTCCGCAAAGGGTGTCACAAGGCGCTTTTTCAAAACGCATAGGACTGACGCTTACATATGACCCAACCACCTGCTTATCAGCCGAAGAGCGATTATGAGATGGCATACCAAAAGCAAGTACATTTTCTGATGTAACACGATTGAAGTAGCAATATAGTAATGCCAAAAATAAATGGTGAACCTGCCCACCATGGCTTTTTGCAAGTGCTTGCCATTGTGCATATTTGGACTGCGAAATAGCCCTTGTTTCACGGTGACTACACTGTGCCACTTGCTGACACAATATAGGCTCCTTCGCTTCAAATACTAAGCTTGGCATTTGCTGCAATTCAGCGAGCCAATACGCCAAAGAACGCTGATATTGCTTGCTATTTACATAGTCAGAGCGAGACTCAACACTGTCAATAAAAGAGAAAACCTCAGGTTCAGGTTCTGCACCCTCAATCCCAGCCATACGCATATACTGATTGATCAGGTTCTTTATCCATAGACTGTATCCCCATCCATCCATAGCAAGATGATGAGATACGGTATAAAACCAGTAGCAAGTATCTGATAACTTAACTAAACCAGCTCGTTGAGGCGATTCAACTATCAACTTAAATGGTGATGCATAGGTTTTTTTAATAAGCGCTAGTGCATCTTCTCTAGGGTGTGTATGTGCAGTAAAATCGTGCAGAAGAAGCTTAGGCCCGACAGTTTGCAAATATTGGTACGGCTTCCCATCATGAGAATCGAACCTTAAATAGAAGGCATCATGCCTTGTCGCAGCAACATCAAATGCCCGTTCGAATAGTGCCATATCAATTTGAGACATCAATTCAACATATCCGCCGATATTATAAATTGGCGATTGTGGGTGCTTTTGCTGATCCAAAAATATATCCAGCTGCGATAAACTCAGTGCGTGGTGTTTACAATCCATAACTATTCTCTTTAAGTAAGACGACCTAATTTTTATTATTATTTATTTGGTTTTAGCGTTAGTTTGTACTTACCGTCACCCGGAAGTAGAGGCATGGGTTGTCCTGATAACCACTCTTGATGGCCAACGCCATAATATGGAGTAAATGGATTACCCGCTTGACCAACCGGCAGTGTTAAAATGGCTTTATCTTCTTTACCAGGAGAGACCACCATTCTCATTGAAGCACCAAAGTTACCTAATTGAGCGACCACTACGTTTTGGTCACCACTAACACTTTGTGCATCAAAGTTAAGTAACCAGCCTAGTGGTAAAATGCGCGTTAAAGGGTGCTCAAGCTTTAAGGTATTGATTTGTCCCCACTTTGCTGCAGTAACATCACCATCGTATCGCTGTGCATAAAATTGATACGTTTTGTTAACTAAAGCGTCGGATAAAAAAGACTCCCAACTATCAAAGCCACTAGGAATGAATTGCTCTGGTTGTTGAGTTAAGGTATCCCATACAGGTGCTTCCCACTGGTTGGTTAATTGCCACCACTTTAGTTTTGGGTTCTGCTCCAGTACATCAGCTGCTAATGTCAGCATAATGCCCTCTGCAACTTCATCCCTGAACTTGCGTAAAACACGGTACACGGCAGAGTTTTTATCAGCTTCGCCATGCCACTGAGATAGAAATCCTTCTAATTCAACACGTTGCGATTTTTCATCTAGTTGTGCAGCTAAATCAACTGCGAGTGCATGCCAGCGATCCATAAGTAATGCACGATCGTCAAGCTGTAGCGCATGCATTGACACCTCATCAAACTGTATTTGCTCATGTAGCAACTGACTAATTCTCGAAGCTCGAACACCCAATGCATAATTGGCAGCTACACCAAGTAATTTGGCATCTTCACCACCCACAACTCGGTTATTTGCAGTCCAAATTGCGCCTACTTGTTGAGAGTCAATTTGCGGGTAATCTTGTGGTGCCACCCAACCATTCCAGCCAGCATGAGTCGCATTTGAAAGTTGCGCCATGGTGCCATTGCTATCTTGTCTTTTTGGTATACGCCCCATCAAGGTCCAATTTAAATTGCCTTGTGTGTCTGCAAAAGTAATGTTTAAGTGAGTGATACCAGATTGCTGCGCCAACCGCGTTGCCGACTCTAAATCTGATTGCAATGCAATAAACCATGCTGTCAAGTTGTTACCTTGTGGGTAATGTGCAACCCAATTCAATGCATATAAGTCATCACCTTGCTCAATGACAGGTCCCCATAAAGTCTCTTTTACCAATAGAGAAACTGCCTCAGCACCTCGCACAGAAATTATTTCTTCAAATTGACTAAATGCTTGGGGACCTGTTGCCGTTTGATAATGGTCATCATCAACCAATGACAACTTGACTAAATCACTCCAGTCTCCATTTGAGTTAGTCAAACCCCAAGAGATTTTTGTATTACTGCCCGCTGCAATAATAGGTAACCCCGGTACTGTGACACCAGAAATAGCATGTTCAGTACCTTGATATGGAAATGACATTGATGCAGCAAACCATGTATTTGGAATACCCAGAGGTAAATGCATATCATTGGCGAGTAAAGCTTTATCATTTTGTTTGAAGTCTTTGGCAACCGCCCAGCTGTTAGAACCTGGCGTTGAGCCACCATAACTATTCGCTTCTTCCTGCTCCTTTTCATCAGTACCTATATGCGCCGTTCTTTTTATAGTCGATTGGGAAAAATCAAAACGAGCATGCAAGTCTGCGCTACCGTCAATTGGGCTATCCCATGAAGAGTTCCTAGCTTGCAAAAATGCCATGAAACTGCTGTCATAAACATCGGCTAATTGTGCAGTAACAAAGTCAGGATGTGGGTCTTTAGGCGCTTGTAATAACGAATACATTGCCATGTTAACCAAAATAGAATCTTCTTCTTTCCACAACTCAGGTGCTGTAAGTAATAAGTTATACTCGTATGGGTCTGCGGATAACTGAGACAATCCCGCATTAACGCCTTTTGTGTAGCTTTTCAACAACGCTTGCTGCTCTTTAGGCAACTGTGCAACTGCTTGCTGTGCTCTTACTCTAAAGCGATGTACTCTTACTTTGATATCTTCTTTGAGCATTGCATCGCCAAACAACTCAGACAATTCACCCGCAGCACTTCTGCGATAGATATCCATTTGGAAATAGCGTTCTTGGGCATGTAAAAAACCCAAAGAAAACACCGCATCATCACTATTTTTTGCATCGATTTGCACAAAGCCGCGGTGATCTCGGTCAATACTCACTACATCTTTTACTTCATCTAGCTTTGCATCTCCCGATAACATAGGCTGACCAAGCCAAATAACCGCGTAAACATAGGCTATTAGCAAACAGATCAAACCTGTTAATACAAGAAGTGCTTTCTTGAATGTACTCATGTTCCTAACCTTCAATAAAATGACCTGTTCAGGTCCAATGATTAATTTCTTTGGCGCAAGTCGACGATAACCAGCTATCACGAGAGATAGCTGACCTGACGATGTCCAAAACTTGAGATTGATGTGTATCTATAAAGAAATGTCCACCTTCAAAAGCATGGAGTTCATGACTGTCAAAATAACGGGCCCAGCTTTTTACCCTATCTAATTCAATGTCATCTTCCATGCCGTACAAAATAGACACTGGTGATATTATTTTTTCTGAACCGAGGTATTTATATTGCTCAGATATTTTAAAATCAGCTCTTAACAAAGGTTCAAGCATGATCATTAGTTCTTTGTTTTCTAGAATTTGCTTTGGTGTACCCGCCATGCTCTTAATTTCATCAAAGAATTCAGCTTGTGGTAGCGCATGAATTGGCTTTTTAAAACATCCTTGATCGGGCCCACCTGAACCCGATGCAAAAAAATGGATCGGAGCAGGTAGACCAAGCGATATCGCTTTTCGCGCCACTTCAAAGCCAACTCGACTACCTAAACTATGACCAAAAATTAAATATGGCCCTTCAAGCAGCGTGCTAATGTGAATAAAAAGCTCATCAATCAACTTCTCCATATTTGCAAGTGGTGCAGCTGCGAAGTGAGAGCCTCTCCCTGGTGCCTGAATAATATTGACTTCTACATCACTTAAACTTTGAGCCCATCCATTAAATATAGAGACGCCCCCGCCAGCATAAGGAAAACATAGTAATTTCGGCTTTCCATTTAATGCTCCTGATGGCTTAACAATCCATTTTTCCGACACTTTAAACTCCAGAACCACTTAAATAATATAAATAAAATAATGTCACATTAATCAACAATCAAACACTGTCAGATTTGACAATAAACAAAATAAGTTAATAAAAAACAATCATTTAAAAAAGGCACAACTGAACATTCCGAACTTTAATTCAGAAAAAAGGGACACTAATATTAATTAAATTAAATAAGTTGAAGTGATGTTATATAAATTTATATAACATCATTTAAAATGCACTTAACAATGGCTTGTTGGCGATTACTGCTACCCGTTTTATTAATACAGTTGGCGAGGTGAAAGTTGACAGTCCTTTCTGATATTCCTAATATTTGACTAATTTCCCATGATGTTTTGCCTTCCGAAGCCCATAACAAGCAGTCTTTTTCTCGGTTTGTAATATTGAGGTGACTGTCACGACATCGCATCGCCGCATTAAGCAAATAAGGTGACAAAATTGTCCAGAACCAATCAATTAGGTCAATACTCTTAAGCTCGATAAAGTCTTTAGGAATATTAAATACCAAAGCACCGACAATACCGGATACGCCTCGCAGCGGTAAAACGTAAAGATGTGCAATATCGGTACGTTCAATTAATAATGATTCTAGTGATGTCAGTCGAAAGGCATTTTTACAATATTTATATATTTCTTCACTATCGAGGTAGCCCTCAACTTCAGTGCAGTACTTACCATATAGATGCCTTTGATAGGTTTTAGTCGACAATGGCGCATAGTCAATAAATGCTAAACACTCATATCCAGAACTCAAGGCTATATCGCTTAATGTTGTTGTTAGTTGCTTACCTTGTTCTACGTTCTCAAACTTAGTCATAGAGTCATTCAACACTGAGCGACTATTAAACGGGTCATAAAATTCACTTTCAATTTGCTTTTGCATAATTAACTCCGTGCATAATGTATTTAATAAAATGACACAAAGTAACTTGTGTTCGTTACCTATTGTGAGTGTACAAAATGCATTCGTCAAAATCGCAAAAACAAAAAACAAACACTAAAAATCAATTAGTTATCAAAGAACATTATAAAAAAAATGATCTCAATATTGATTGATAATGCCATAGTTCTCTCGCAATATTCGCTCACTTTTACTGCAAGGTCCATTCGACCTAAATAACCTCAGATCTCAATAATCGAACTTGTCCTCTATCAAGGCGATTTCATTTGTAATATAACAAGTGAAATCGCCTTGATATTGAAAAAATATCATTGTTATGTGATTTATAATGTGAGTAATTGCATATTTACTATTTCAAAACCCTTATCCAAACCTGAAGTTAAATATAATGTACGCAGCACTTGTTCATTCATAGCTCTGGTAAATATTGCAAAGTTAATATCGACAGAAACTCTCGTCCTAAAAAACGACAGCCTTAATGACCAGACAGTTTAAAGGGAATGACAAACGACAATGAGTAACAATAAAGGTATTTTGTTGAGGAGTTTTCGCTGCCAGTAAGACATTTAATAGCTATAGGCCCATGTTTTAAGACCTGCAGATAACACAAGGCAGCAGTACTTAACAAATAGAGTACTGCAAATATGGGAGGTTTTATATAAAAATGAAAAGCCCTAAAATGTGAGCTAACATAGAGGTTAAACAGAGAAGAAAACGACCATAAACACAATAAAGTGAATCTATACTGATACTACAATATAGCGTCTAAACAAGCTTGCTTGCTCGGATACATGGTCAAATCTGGTTTGAGGCTTAACTGGTATAACGCGCTATAATCAGATGAGGCAAGCGTTAGAGAAACTAGTAGCTTTTTAGGTTTAACAACATCAATATTGAACTGCCAATAGCCACTTTCGCTGCAAGCCCAAAGTTGGGCACTTTGCTGCAGCTTTTTTTTATATATATCGTCAATAAAGTACCACCCTAATACCAAATCAGACTGAACTTTGTACAACATTTCACCCGTTGAGAAACTAGCCCCAACTGAGAGCTGATTATTAATATACTCTAAATAACCCGCAGTTCTTGACGTTATATTTCGACTTTTTTTATCTTCCCCTTTGGAGTAAGTCAAAAGGACTTGCCCTTTAACTACTTTGTCTCCCTGCCTCAAATCGTATCCGTACTCAACAGTCCCTGATTCCCTAGAATAGTAGTACTCGTGCGCAGGCTCCTGTAGTTGAAGAGCACCAACTACAGGCTCAACTGCAAATGACAGTACAAACATGGAATAAGTAAAGCCCAAATGATTCTCCTTATAGAAACTTGCAACTATTAATGTATAAATAACACCTCTAAAATGATGCTTAATGTGGAGGCTTATTTGTAAATGTTTCAGTTTCTGATGAAAGACCACCTACAATGTGCTTTGTTTGTTTTGTATCTAATACAGGAGTACCTGAGAGCAATTTAACTTTCTTTGTTTTTAGCTTTAGTTTGAAATTAGATAACATAATGTATTTCCTTTGTTGTTATTGTTGAGAACGACTATTACTTTAAACAAACTCAGTGTTTTTATGTAATTATTAATCCTTACACTTACCTTCATAAGGTTTAACTTAAACCACTGATAAAAAAGCTTATTTTTATTTAAAATCAAACATTATCTAAACCTTAGTGAAAATACTGGATAAACACTATAATTTCAGACCAATAAAAGTCTTAAAACGCGTTTCTCAAAGAGATGCAAGTAACTTTTAACGCGTTTTTATCACTAAAGCAGTTTTTAGTGGCGTAGTTAAATCGTCTGAGATTTAAATAAGCTCACTATTTTAACTATGCTGTTTTTGCTCACTCTTTGCGGTGCTTTCATTTAGCCATTACTGCATTAAGTAGCCTTAATGTTGAACTAAATATCACCATTTTATGATGAGTAAGTTGATTTCTTAATTAGTTACTATTTGAAATTCCTTACCCAAACCAGAAGTTAAACAATAAAAACAACCTCACTAGTAGAGCATGTAAAACAATTTTATAGGTAATTATGAATAGCAAAAAGTGAGCGTAAGATATAGTTCTAAACAATAGTTTAAACTTTGACGAGAGGTTGGCATCATCATAACCCACATGATTACTAGGGCGTGTTGATCTTTGAGGTATGAATTTTTTAAATCAAAGGCTTTCAATGCTAGGAATGGGCTATGTTGCATTAAAAGCCCATGACAACGCAGTGTAAGTCTTTGGTTGAACCCTTTGGGCAGGGGGCATTTTTCTAGGTTATCACCTGATTTACATAGCAGAACTATGCGGCGTAGGTTCTGCATTGGGAAAACACCCAAATGACTGCTGCAAAAAAGATCAATACGCCCTAACCAGCTATAAATTGAATACAGCCCAGTATTAAACTTATACGTATCTAATGAATATCAATACTGATAATGAAAAATATAGATTATTTAGCTTACCTAGCACCACTTTTCATTGTTTTTAACTATCTCAATGACGTTCACCATTCAATTCACGCTAGAAAGCGGCAATCACTGATTTAAACTTACCACCGCTTGATGTAGGCATGCTTTTTTGACGTACGAGTAATACTTATTCAAACCTGATATAGCTCATTAATGGATAAGTTTTACTATTTTAACCTCAGTTCTGAAAAGGCGAACTTGCCCAAGGCAACTATTTTACTTCATCAGTAATTTTAATATCTAAAAGCTGATTCTCATTTACTTCAATTACATTCATCCATAATGCATCATTATGTACCGTGTAACTAATATCCTTAATCACATATTTAGCTGTATCTATCGAATATATTTCTTCTGCATTGCCTTTTTTACTTGGGTCTATACGATACACTCGAGCACCATCAGAATGATAAATATAACTATCTCCAACTGCAATTGAATGTCTATATCGCGCTTTAGGCAAGTCAAATTCTTGTAACGTTTTTCCGGTATTCATTTCATATAGTAAAATAGTGTCATTTGAAGATAACGAAATCAATGTATTGTCATCAAGACCACCTATCCACAATGTATTTAACGTGGGTATAGGAACATTTTTCTTAGATTTTAATGAATATTTATAGGAGCTACTATTAACCTTATGTTCATCCAAAACCACGTAACCCACTTCACTATGGTTCAAAAACTCTGCTGATATAATTCCACTACTTACCTCAATACTATCAACGAGCGACAGATCAGAGTATCGATATATTTCAATGCTACGACGATAGTGAACCAGTAATAAATCATCTTTTTCATGGTACCTAATACTACGAATGTCACCAGGTGGTATTTCTAAAACATGACTATTACCGTTATTATCTACCTGAGTAACAACCCGATCACTACCTTGCGTAGTCAATACCATATAACCTTGTTTAAACTTGATTGGGCTTATGCTGCCGGCACTCAACTGTATATCTGCACTCATCGCGCCTTTATCTGGGTCTAGCGTGTATATATAAGATACAAACGGATAGCTCACCATCAATATTTCATTTTGACTTAAAAACTGAAAAATCGCGTAACTCTGAGAGGTATTTAGCTTCTCTTTTTTGACTAGCTTTCTTTTACTTAAACTGTAACCGAAAACGATATTCTTTACATTGTCGAACCACAATAGAAGATCTGATTCAACATCATAATTTACCGACCAAATTCGACTCGATGACTCAAGTAGTTTAATCTGATTACCGCCATCAGGGTCTGTCATATACAACTCATTGGTATCATACTGACGGCGCTCAAATAGCAGCACTTCTTTTTCCGGAATGTAAGTTAAGAACTGGTCACCGTAAGAGTTTAAGTTAGGCGAGCTTATTTGAAACTCTTGTCCAGTTTTTAAATCTCTGCTTGTTAATGCAGCAAGCTCATCTCGATTTCGATAGCCTGATTTGGAGTAAATAATACGATCTTTACCAACACCACTACCACTAACAAGACCCCTCATATTGCACTCAAAGAGCATTCGATTGCCTTCACTAAAGTCGGCCTTAATTTGCCATATCTGGCATGTTACATCAGTTTTAGCTCGGTAATATAGTATACTTGAATCTGTTGACCACCCTAATGGATAGTAATTTACACCTTCTTCTCCTAAACGCCGTTCATACCCACCACCAAGCTCCTTAACGACTAATGAGTAATATTTAGTGCCTTGTGGTGCAAAAGAAAAAGCCAATAATTTCTTATTAAATGAAAGGCGCAAATTCGTATAACGACCAGGTACCCATGATAGGACTTTCTCTTCTATATTCTTTGTTTTAATTGGCAACTGACTTTCTTGTACTGAGTAATGTGAGGTGAAAAAATAGCCGACTACAATAATTGTTAAAACACTGGCTAAGAGTACAAACCCTTTTGAGCGCATAGTCTTCGTTTTTTTAGAAGGTAAAGGGTCTTTCATTTTTGGCTGCTTAGCTGCAACCTGAAGTGGCTCTTCACTTAAATCAGGATGGTAAATAATCTCAGGCTCAAGAAAAAAACTATACCCTTTCCTATAGTGAGTTTTAACAACAATGCCTTTTTGCATATCTGATTTTAAAATTTTCCGTAATTCAGACATAGCACGATTAATGGCATTATCATCAACATATTTTTGACACCACACATCATCAACCAGATCCTGACGGGTAATGATCTGTTCGTTATTAATGATAAAATAGCAAAGGAGTCTAAATAGAAGTGGTTCAAGTTCTCTTTCTATCGAACCATCATAAATACACTGTTTCTTTGGGTCTAAGCTCCAAGTCCCAAACTTCACTTCCTTAACCTGCCGTGAAAATCTTACTTCATTCATTATGAGTAATGTAGTGTCCTTATATTCTATTGAGAATTGTACCGACTAATGATCTAAACTCAATAAAAATATTTATAAAGTGCTAATTATTTGCAAATTAATAGTACAAATAAACACCTCTAACTCGTCACATTTTGTACTATTAATTTAACATAAAATAAGGAAAGTAGTAGTCTCTTCTTAAGAGTTCATCTTAGGTTTAGATAAGGGTTTTGAAATAGAAGATACTTTGTAATTCACATTACTTGCTATCCAATGACCTTTTGCCCAATATCAAGACAATTTCACTTGTAATAGCGAATTATTATACCTATTGCATTAAACAGATGACCAGATATTGCAACAGATAAATGGCTTTGGGGCTGTTGATCTTTGAGATATGAATTTTTTAAATCAAGTGCTTTCATTATGTGAAATGAGTAATGCAGCATAATAGTTTATGTTCGCTGCGAATGACAAAGTAGTGGAGGCCTTTAGTTGAAGCTTTTGGGCAGCGGTATATAGTTATTTATTCTATGTGAGTCATTTAGCTCGCTAGAATGATCAATATTTTAATAATAATTGGTATTACTAACAGTTTGGTTATAAAAAAGCCCACACTAAAAAGTGCGGGCTTTTTAAACCAGATAGGTTTGTATTTATTTACGCAATTGACGGATAACACGTAGCTGAGCAATTGCCTCAGCTAACTGTGCAGCTGCAGCATAGTGATCAAGTTCACTTGCTCCACCAGATTCCATTTGTGCTTGCGCTTCGCGTTTAGACTGCTCAGCAGATTGCTCGTCCAAGTCTTCACCACGTAATGCAACGTCCGCAAGAACGGTTACAATATTGGGTTGAACTTCAAGTGTGCCACCTGCAACATAGATGATTTCTTCTTCACCATCTTGTTTTACTAAACGCACCATACCAGGTTTTAGGCCAGTCAATAATGGGGCGTGACCTGGGTGAATACCCAGCTCACCTTCACTACCGGTCACTTGGATAGTCGAAACAGCGCCAGAGAATAAGTTCTGCTCTGCACTTACTACGTCAAGATGTACTGTCGAAGCCATATCAACCCCCTAAATTACATGTTTTTAGCTTTATCAACTGCTTCGTCGATAGAACCAACCATGTAGAAAGCCTGCTCTGGCAATTCATCAAAGTCACCATTTAAGATGCCTTTGAAGCCTGAGATAGTGTCTTTCAGTGAAACGTATTTACCAGATGCACCTGTGAATACTTCAGCTACGAAGAACGGCTGAGATAGGAAACGCTGGATTTTACGTGCACGAGATACAACTTGCTTATCTTCATCAGAAAGCTCGTCCATACCTAAGATTGCAATGATGTCTTTAAGCTCTTTATAACGCTGAAGAACTGTTTGAACGCCACGTGCAGTGTCATAGTGTTCTTGACCAATTACTTGAGGATCAAGTTGACGAGATGATGAATCTAATGGGTCTACCGCAGGGTAAATACCTAAAGATGCGATATCACGTGATAGTACAACTGTTGCATCTAAGTGAGCAAAGGTTGTAGCAGGAGATGGATCCGTCAAGTCATCCGCAGGTACGTATACCGCTTGGATTGAAGTGATTGAACCAGCTTTAGTAGACGCGATACGCTCCTGAAGTACACCCATTTCTTCAGCTAGTGTAGGCTGGTAACCTACCGCTGATGGCATACGACCTAGCAGTGCTGATACTTCTGTACCTGCAAGTGTATAACGGTAAATGTTATCTACGAAGAAAAGTACGTCACGACCTTCGTCACGGAACTTCTCTGCCATAGTAAGACCCGTCAAAGCAACACGTAAACGGTTACCTGGAGGCTCATTCATCTGACCGTAAACAAGCGATACTTTATCAAGTACGTTTGAATCGTTCATTTCATGATAGAAGTCGTTACCCTCACGAGTACGCTCACCAACACCTGCGAATACTGAGTAACCACTGTGCTCGATTGCGATGTTACGGATAAGCTCCATCATGTTTACGGTTTTACCTACACCGGCACCACCGAATAGTCCAACTTTACCACCTTTAGCGAACGGGCATACAAGGTCGATTACCTTGATACCTGTTTCTAGTAGTTCGATTGAACTTGATTGATCTTCATAAGAAGGCGCTGCACGGTGAATTGACATACGCTCGTCTTCACCAATTGGACCTGCTTCATCGATTGGCTGACCCAATACATCCATGATACGACCTAGGGTCTTTGTACCTACTGGAACTTTGATTGGCTCGCCAGTACCTTCGACTGCAGTGCTACGACGCAAACCGTCAGTAGTACCTAGTGCGATTGCACGAACAACGCCGCCACCTAGTTGTTGTTGAACTTCTAGAGTCAAACCAACTAAGTCGCCTTCTGTAATTTTTACTGCTTCATATACAGCTGGCACGCTATCTTGTGGGAACTCGATGTCCACAACGGCGCCGATAATTTGGACGACCTTACCTAAACTCATGTCTATTCCTCTCGTTAAACTTTGCCGAAGCGTTATACCGCAGCCGAACCACTCACAATCTCACTGATCTCTTGTGTGATTGCAGCTTGACGTGCTTTGTTGTAAACAAGTTGCAGCTCATCAATTAGGTCACCGGCATTATCAGTTGCGGCTTTCATCGCAACCATACGGGCAGCCTGTTCAGAGGCAGCATTCTCAACTACACCTTGATACACTTGTGATTCAATGAAGCGTACTAACAAAGTCTCTAAAATAGACTCTGGGTTTGGCTCATACAAGTAGTCCCAAGCGTGAGCTGATACTTCTTCTTCAGCTTTTGGCAAAGGTAATAACTGATCGATTACTGGCTCTTGCTTCATGGTATTAACAAAATTGTTGTATACCACAAATAAACGGTCAATTTTGCCTTCTTCGTATGCTTCTAACATCACTTTTACAGGACCAATTACATCCTGAACAGAAGGCGTATCTCCAAGACCTGCTTTTTTAGCAAGTAGTTGACCACCAAAACGTTTAAAGAAAGCAGCAGATTTACCGCCTAAGGTTGCAAATTCTGCAGTTACACCTTTTTCTTTCCACGCTTGTACGTCTTGTGTCACTTTTTTGAACTCATTGGTGTTCAAACCGCCACACAGACCACGGTCAGTAGAGATAACAATATAACCAACTCGCTTCACATCACGCTCAACTAAGAACGGATGGTTGAAGTCAAGATTAGCTTGAGCAATACGACCGATCACTTTGCGTAAGTTCTCAGCGTATGGACGGCTTGACGCTACGCGCTCTTGTGCTTTCTTCATTTTAGAAGCAGCTACCATTTCCATCGCGCTGGTGATCTTTTGAGTATTTTTAATACTCCCGATCTTGCTTTTAATCTCTTTTCCGCTGGCCATGACTCTCTCTCCGAATCAAGGTGAGTGTTAGCGATAACACCCACCATGCATAACTAAATTACCAAGTTTGCGTTGACTTGAACTTCTCAAGAAGTTCTTTCAACTGCGCTTCGATCTCGGCGTTATAGTTACCTGTTTCATTGATTTGAGCCATTAGCTCTGCGTATGTGCTATTCGCGTAACCGATAAGACCTTCTTCGAAATCACCGATTTTCGCGATTTCAACATCTTTCAAGAAGCCTTTTTCAGCAGCAAATAACGACAGAGACATTTCAGCAACAGACATTGGTGCATACTGTTTCTGTTTCATTAGCTCTGTTACGCGCTCACCGTGCTCAAGCTGAGCTCGAGTTGCATCGTCAAGGTCTGAAGCGAACTGAGAGAACGCCGCTAGTTCACGATATTGAGCTAGCGCTAGACGGATACCACCACCTAGTTTCTTAACGATTTTAGTTTGCGCAGCACCACCTACACGAGATACCGAAATACCAGCATTTACTGCCGGACGGATACCTGCGTTAAATAAGTCAGTTTCTAAGAAAATCTGACCATCGGTGATTGAGATAACGTTAGTAGGTACGAATGCAGAAACATCACCACCTTGAGTTTCAATGATTGGCAATGCCGTCAATGAACCTGTTTTACCTTTCACTTCACCATTAGTGAACTTCTCTACGTAATCAGCGTTTACACGTGATGCACGCTCTAAAAGACGCGAGTGAAGGTAGAATACGTCACCTGGGTATGCTTCACGACCTGGTGGACGCTTAAGTAGCAATGAAATTTGACGATAAGCAACAGCTTGCTTAGACAAATCATCATATACGATTAGCGCATCTTCACCGCGGTCGCGGAAGTATTCACCCATAGTACAACCAGCAAATGGCGCTAAGAATTGAAGCGCAGCTGATTCAGAAGCAGATGCAACAACAACGATTGTGTTTTCAAGTGCACCGTGCTCTTCAAGTTTACGTACTACGTTCGCAATAGTAGATGCTTTTTGACCAACCGCTACGTACACACATTTAACGCCTGTACCTTTTTGGTTGATGATAGCATCGATTGCTAGTGCAGTTTTACCAGTCTGACGGTCACCGATGACAAGCTCACGCTGGCCACGACCAACTGGTATCATTGCATCGATAGACTTATAACCAGTTTGTACTGGCTCATCTACTGATTGACGTTCAATTACGCCTGGTGCAATTTTCTCAACTGGTTCAAAGCCGTCATTATCTAGTGCACCTTTACCATCGATAGGCTGACCAAGTGTGTTTACAACACGACCTAATAGACCACGACCAACAGGTACTTCTAAGATACGACCAGTAGATTGTACTTTTACGCCTTCTTTAAGGTCTGCGTAAGGACCCATAACTACTGCACCTACTGAGTCACGCTCAAGGTTTAGTGCAATAGCATAACGGTTGCCAGGAAGCTCAATCATCTCACCTTGCATACAGTCAGCTAGACCATGGATGCGGATGATACCGTCAGTAACAGATACAATAGTACCTTCGTTACGTGCTTCACTTACAACTTCAAACTGCTCAATACGTTGTTTGATCAGCGCAGAAATTTCTGTGGAATTAAGTTGCATGCTCTTTTTCCCAATTACGATTGTAGCGAAACCGCTAAGCGGTCAAGTTTGCCTCGGACAGAGCCGTCAATAACGGTGTCACCAGCTTTAATAACTAGGCCGCTAACTACGGCTTCGTCAATGCTACAATTCAGCTTAACTTTGCGTGCGAAACGTTTTTCAAGTGCCGCGACCAATTTGTCTTGTTGCTCAGCAACAAGCTCAGTTGCAGAAACCACATCAACATCGATTTCTTTGTCATATTCTGCTTTAAAATCAGCAAAAATATCAGCAACTGCTGGAATCGCGGCTAAACGCTTATTTTCGGCCATCAGCTTGATAAGATTCTGACCCTGTTCGTTGAGTTGCTCAGCACACACTTTCAATAAAATGTCAGTTTGTTCTGATGCAGTCGGCATACTTGAAAGCAAGGCTGACACTTGTTCATCGCTGGCCACTTGACCGGCGAAGAACAACATCTCATTCCAAGCTTCAACACTACCTTTTTCAACGGCAAGTTCAAAAGCCGCTTTAGCGTATGGGCGAGCGATAGTAGTCAATTCAGACATGCTCATACCCTCCTAATTACAGCTCAGCGACAAGTTTTTCAACGATGTCACTGTGTGCGGCTTGATTGATTTCACGCTCTAAAATCTTCTCAGCGCCAACCACTGCCAGAGTAGCAACCTGCTTACGCAAATCCTCTGTCACACGGCTACGCTCTGAATCAATTTCAGAGTGTCCTTGAGCAATAATTTTTTCACGCTCTTGCTGACCACGAGTTGTCTCTTCGTCAACAATTAACGCTGCACGCTTTTTAGCTTGTTCAATGATATCGGCCGCTTGAGATTTTGCTTCTGTCAACTGCTCTGCAGCTTCTAGGCGCACACGCTCAAGTTCTTGTTCGGCTTTATCAGAGGCAGCTAAACCATCTTCGATTTTTTTCTGGCGAGCTTCAATTGCACCATTTAGTGGTGGCCATACGTACTTCATACAGAATAATACGAAGACCGTAAATGCAATTAATTCACCGATAAGAGTGGCGTTTAAGTTCACAACCGCTCCTCCTTAAATAGTAAGCTGTTCAAAAAATAAAATTAAAGTACGAACAACAATACCATCGCGATACCAACACCAATCATTGCTACCGCATCGATTAGACCAGCTAGGATAAACATCTTAACCTGTAGTGAAGGTGCAAGCTCAGGTTGACGCGCACATGCTTCTAAAAATTTACCACCCATGTTACCGAAGCCAATCGCAGTACCGATAGCGCCGAAACCGATAAGTAAAGCTACAGCGATGTACTTAAGACCTAATACTAGTTCCATTTTTTTCTCCAAAGTTTCAATTGTAAATTAAAGTTAAAAAGTTAAATTATAAATATAAAAATTAGTGGCTATTATTTGAGCTTGCCATGCTTAGGTATACCACTGTAAGCATCATAAATACGAATGCTTGAAGCCAGATAACCAACAAGTGCAAACATGCCCAGATAAAGTGCAACGGCAATTGCATTAAACCTACAGCGCCAATCAAGATGAAAATCAATTCACCAGCGTACAAGTTACCGAATAAACGTAGCGCTAATGAGAAAGGCTTGGTAACAAGTGCAATCGTTTCAAGTAACAAGTTAAACGGGATCAATAAAATTTGAACCATCTTATTGTTTGAACTAAACGGATGCAAAGTAAGCTCAGCAATAAAACCGCCGATACCTTTCATTTTAATCGAATAACCGATCATCAATATGAACACACCAATTGCAAGCGCAGCTGTTAAGTTAATATCAGTGGTAGGTACAATTTTCATGTACACATCATGTGAATCCATACCGAATGCGCTCTCGCCGACAAAACCAGCAAACGCAGGTAAAAAGTCAACAGGGATCAAATCCATTAGGTTCATTAAGAACACCCAAACAAATATTGTTAGGGCTAACGGTGCAATTAACTTGCTATTGCCGTGGTATGTGTCACGTACGTTGTCACCAACGGACTCAACTATCATTTCAATAAAGCACTGAAATTTACCAGGCACACCGGTGGTTGATTTTGAAGCGGCACTTCGGAAGATCCATAAAAATACTAGACCTAAGCCGATTGACCATGCGAGGGTATCTATATGCCATGTCCAGAAACCACTGTCCGCACATGCTTTGTTGAAGGCCAAACCGGTATCGGTCGAACACATCTTAGCATTGGTCAAGTGGTGCTGAATATGGCTTGATAGAGTAACTTCTTCTGCAGCCATGTTTTATCCCAAAAGTTAATGATTAAAAAAAATCGGTGCAAACCATTGTGTGAACAACACCAGTATGTAGCAGCAAAAAAATGGCACAGCCATGACTGAAAAATACTTAAATACCAGTGTAAACAAACACACAGAAAGCAAAAACTTTAATCCATTGCCTCGTTTTATCGAGTCAAATACTTGTTCTGCTTTACTTGCGCCCATATACCGAAACGCATACAAAGCAAAAACAAAATTAGGAAGTACCGAAACAAGCCCACCAGCAAATGCTGAAGCGCCAGCTTGTACTCCCCAACCAACAAAAACGGTTACTGCTGCGACTACTGTCACGATTCCCTGAAGCATTATGCCTTTTAATGCGGCCCGGCGATATGGGCTGGCTAACGATTGAGTCACTTTATATTAACCTTTATGGCACTGTATTGCATCAGGGCATGAAAAACTGGCGAAATTATACTTATTTTTGGTGATTTTGCAACTTGAAGGGGACAAATGAAGCGCTTTTTCGGCGCTACATTTGCGTATTTTTCACACTTTAGGAAGGTTGTTGCATATCAGATTGAATACGACCCAATATACCGTCTAATTCATCCAAATTTGCATATGAAATAACTAATTTGCCCTTGCCTTTTTGGTTGTAATTTATTTCTACCTTTGCCCCCAGGTTTTCGGCCAGCTGTTGTTCTAACAGTTTGACATCTGGATCTTTTTCTTTTGCTTGTTTTTTATCCACCGGTTCTAAAATAGCACGCACTAGCTTTTCAGTCTCTCTTACCGTCAACGCTTTGGCAACTGCCGTTCTTGCAGCTTCTGATTGCGGTTCTCCGGAGAGTGCTAATAAGCAACGCGCATGGCCCATTTCGATATCACCGTGCTCCAACAAAATTTTAACATCATCATTAAGATTATTGAGTCTAAGTAAATTGGTGACCGTAGTACGAGATTTACCGACAGCCTCAGCAACTTGCTGATGGGTCAATTCAAATTCATGTAGTAACCTATCCAATGCAACGGCTTCTTCCATGGCATTTAAATCTTCTCGCTGAATATTTTCAATTAAAGCAATAGCGACCGCGGCTTCATCTGCTACATCTTTTAAGATACACGGTACGACATCAAGTTCAGCTATTTGTGCTGCACGCCAACGACGCTCACCCGCAATAATTTCAAATTGATTTTTAGTTACACAGCGCACAACGATAGGTTGAAGCACGCCTTGAGCTCGAATTGAACTGGCTAGCTCTTCTAATGCCTGCTCAGACATATCTTTACGCGGTTGGTACTTGCCCGGCTGTAAAAACTCTATAGGGACATGCTGTAATTGCCCATCACTAAATCGCTCTACTGTAGTATCAAGTTCTTTACTATCGTGATGAACCGCAACAGGCTCTTTATCTGGAGCTGGCTTTGATGAACTGAGTAGGGCGTCCAAGCCTCGGCCTAAACCACGTTTTTTTACCGACATGTTATTATTATCCTCTTAGGCAACCGCTGCGGATTGTTTTTCTTTACGACGTAACATTTCGCCTGCCAAAGCTAAATAGGCTTTTGCACCACTTGATGCCCGGTCATAATACATTGCTGGCGCACCAAAACTTGGAGCTTCCGCTAAACGCACATTACGCGGGATCACCGTGCGGTATACCTTATCTCCAAAGTGCTGTTTTAGCTGCTCAGACACATCATTCGCTAAACGATTTCGTGGATCATACATGGTGCGCAAAATACCCTCTATCTGCAATTGAGGGTTCACTAGCTTAGCCAGTTGAGTGATAGTATCCATTAAGGCCGTTAGCCCTTCCAGTGCATAATATTCACATTGCATAGGAACTAATATTGAATCAGCCGCAGCCATCGCATTGACAGTCAGCATATTCAGCGAAGGGGGGCAATCTATAAAAATAAATTCATATTTATCTTGAATAGTATCCAATGCATTACGCAAACGCACTTCACGGGCAAACAACTCCATCAACTTTACTTCTGCTGCAGTAACGTCTCCATTTGCTGCAATAAGATGATATTCACCAGACGTTTCTTTACAGATGACATCATCTAATGATTGCTCTTCTATTAATAAATCATAAATGGTTGCGACATCACCATACTTGTCGACACCACTGCCCATCGTCGCATTACCTTGCGGGTCTAGGTCAATTAATAATACCTTGCGCTTAGTTGCCGCCATCGATGCTGCTAAGTTAACAGCCGTCGTGGTTTTGCCAACGCCACCTTTTTGGTTTGCAATTGCAATGACTTTTGCCACGTTGCCCTCGAATACTAATCTTTAGAAAGAATAATTAAATGACGCTCAGCATCTAACTCTGGCACGTTAAGATGAATATCTTGCTGCAATTTTACGCCTGCAGGCAATTGTTCAAGTTCTTGCGCCGGGAATTGCCCTTTAAGTGCCAAATAATTTCCAGACGGGTCTATTAGGTGTCCACACCAATCAACCATATCTTGCAATGATGCAAAAGCACGACTAAGTACCCCATCTAATTTAACACTTGGTTGATATTCTTCAACACGAGACTGCACAGGAGTTACATTATCTAGTCCAAGTGCATGTTTTACTTGCGTTAAAAAACGTACACGTTTACCTAAACTATCCAATAATACAAATTGCGTATTAGGCAGTGCAATCGCCAATACAATACCCGGTAACCCAGGGCCTGTACCAACATCAATATAGTGTTGACCGTCTAGATGAGGCGCAACCATTAAAGAATCCATGATGTGCTTAACCATCATTTCCTTAGGACTGCGTACTGAGGTTAAATTGTAAGCCTTATTCCATTTGTCTAATAACTCAACATATTGCACTAATTGCTGTTGTTGATGTTCACTTAGCGCAATGTCCGTTTGCGCTAATAAAGAAGTTAGTTGTTGCTGTAACACAGTATTCCTATGCTACTACGCAGACTTGCGTAGTAGCCCTTGCTTTTTCAGATACACTAATAATAACGAAATAGCGGCCGGGGTGATACCAGAAATACGCGAAGCTTGGCCTATAGTCTGTGGACGCACATCCGTTAACTTGGCGACAACTTCGTTAGATAAGCCACTTACTTGTGAATAATCATAATCTGTTGGCAATAGGCTTTCTTCGTGACGAAGCTGTTTATTTATCTCGTCTTGTTGACGTGCAATATAACCGGCATATTTAGTTTGGATTTCAACTTGCTCAAGTGCTTGAATATTAGTTGAATCAGATGCAAAACCATCGATAGCCATTAGATCATGATAAGCAACTTCAGGGCGACGAATAAGATCTTCTAAACTCGCTTCGCGGGCTAAAGGCGTTTTAAGTAAATTGTTAACTTGATCAATTGCATGATGATCTTTGTGGATCCAAGTTGATTTAAGTCGTTGAGATTCAAGTTCCATCACCTCTAACTTATCGTTATAGGCCGCCCAACGATTATCATCAACAAGGCCAAGTTCTCGACCTTTTTCAGTTAAGCGCAGATCAGCATTATCTTCACGTAATAATAAACGATATTCAGCACGACTAGTAAACATACGGTACGGTTCTTTTGTACCAAGTGTTGCTAGGTCATCGATCAATACACCGGTATAAGCTTGGTCTCGACGCGGTGTCCAAGCATCTAAACCTTTTACTTGCAGTGCCGCATTCATACCTGCAATTAAGCCTTGTGCAGCCGCTTCTTCGTAGCCTGTTGTGCCATTAATTTGACCCGCAAAAAACAATCCATTAATAAATTTAGTTTCTAAAGATTGCTTTAAATCACGAGGGTCAAAAAAGTCATACTCTATGGCATAACCAGGACGACAAATATGTGCATTTTCAAAGCCTTTTATTGATTGAACTATTTGTAATTGCACATCAAACGGTAAACTGGTAGAAATACCATTTGGATATAATTCATAAGATGTCAGCCCTTCTGGCTCTACAAATATTTGATGCTTATCTTTGTCTGCAAAACGTACAATTTTATCTTCAATGGAAGGGCAGTAACGTGGACCAATGCCTTCTATTACACCTGCATACATAGGAGAACGGTGTAAATTTTCCCGAATCACATCATGCGTTTGTTCATTTGTATAAGTGATATAACATGGGATCTGTTGTGGATGATCTGATTGTTTGCCCATAAATGAAAATACCGGCGTGGGTGTATCACCTGGTTGTTCTTGCATCACGGAAAAATCAACAGTACGTGCATCAATACGAGGAGGAGTACCTGTTTTTAAACGATCCACTCTAAACGGTAATTCACGTAGACGTTTTGCCAGTGCAATTGAAGGTGGATCACCTGCACGACCCCCTTTAAAGTTTTCCATGCCAATATGAATTTGACCACCTAAGAAAGTACCAACGGTTAAAACAACCGAATTGGCAGAGAAACGTAGTCCCATTTGAGTTACTACGCCTTTTACTTGATCTTGTTCAACAATCAAATCATCACAAGATTGTTGGAATATTTTTAAATTTTCTTGTTTTTGCAAGATATTTTGAATAGCTGCTTTGTAAAGCACTCTATCAGCTTGTGCTCTAGTGGCTCGCACCGCAGGGCCTTTAGATGAATTAAGAGTTCTAAATTGAATACCGCCTTGGTCGATGGCTTTCGCCATAGCTCCACCTAGTGCATCAATTTCTTTTACTAAATGACCTTTGCCAATACCACCAATGGCAGGATTACATGACATCTGACCTAAGGTGTCCATATTGTGAGTTAACAATAATGTGTTCATGCCCATACGAGCTGAAGCCAATGCTGCCTCGGTGCCTGCATGTCCACCACCTACTACAATTACGTCAAAATGTTCATGATAAATCATTTACGGGATCCTACTTAAAAACAACCAGCAAATTCTGAGAGGGAGCGTATTCTACCTAGAAATGCGAAGAAGTGAAATGTTTAAATAATGAGCAACACATAAAAAGGTTAAATTAGATCTCTAATAATATATAAGGATCTTTTTAAAGATCTTTTATTAGATCTTATTATTAGTGATCCCATTATCTGTGGGTAAGGCTGTATTTACAATACAAATCAATCATTTATAGCTGATCAATAGGTGTGAATTAGATCGGATCAAAGGGCAAATAAGCTCTGATCAAAACGGCTACTTATACACAAGGGGAGATCCGAAGATATTTATCCCATGGATAACTATGTTTAGATCACCCTTTAGATCAAGTGTTATCCACAATTAGAAATTATATAAAGTAAAATTGTGCATAACTTATTGACAAGATCTTTATTTACCTTGTGGTAACACTGTAACAAGCTGAGGAAGCCAAGCTAATGCAGTATCTTCTGGCAATGCTTCATCTAACACATTGATCTCTAAACTTGGTAATAGCTGTTTAGCACCCTTATTGCTAAGCAATTGTTCGCAATTTCTAGCTGCATGGTTATAGGTGTCGTAGCTTGTGTCACCCAGACCGACAATTGCAAACTGAATGTGATCTAAATTATCTTGCTGATCTAGTTGGCTAATAAAAGGTAATAGATTTTCTGGGTAATCACCTGCTCCGTATGTTGAGGTAACCACCAGCCAAACTGGCTGGGTGATATCATTCAACATCGGTGTTTCGTGTAGAACTGCATTAATATCTTGATCTTGCAGTACTTCTTTAAGCTGCTCTGCGACATATTCAGCCGAACCCATTTGACTACCAATGATGATCTCTAAATGTTGCATGCGTTAAACACCTTCGTTGCGAATGTCGACATCATAAAGACCTTGTGGAAGAAGTAAAGAGGCGTCAATTCTAATTGGATAAAAAATAACGGTCAAAAAACCTTCTAAATTGGTTTTTTATATGTAACTATATGAAAAATAAAGGGTGTAATAATTTATTCTTACGTGGTTTTGGGTAAGAAATTTGTGGATAAGCTGCCTGTATGTTCTCTATAAAATTATCACTTCACCTTATATTTCTGAAAGAATTAAACGTACTCTAGCTTAAACTTGTGTATATAAAGATTAAAAGTGGCTATGTGGACAGTCTGAGTGTGTATAAACTTTAAGTTGATAAATATGATCACGTTTTTAGATCTATTTAATTTGATCTATATAAGAAAACAATCTAAAAAAAGTATAAAAAAGATCGTTTCTCAAGGTTTGTTTATAAGAGATCGCTTACTTAAAGTGCTTTTTAACTTTATTTATATAAGATGCGTGTCAATTTTCGGCACTAAAAAAGCACTGTTAAGCGTTTTAAAATGGCAACTGGAGCGGTTGATGTTGAAATAGCGCACTATGATCTTGGTCATTGAGTGCAGCAACTGTCATTTTTTGTATTAAATCTATACAGTTATCTGACAGAGTATTACCAAAAGATAGCCGTTTTACGCCCCAATTATGCAATTGTTCGTTGTGGTTACAATACGGTAATGCCAATATATTTAATGGAATATGGAGTTGCCGACTTAGTACTTTTATATCGTTTCTGTTAATGATACCGGGTACAAATACACCATCGACTCCGCTATTTTCATAGGCTTTTGCGCGAGAAAGAGTGTCTGTAAAATGACGAACAGGTGATAAGTGTGTATCGATACGCGCATTTATAAATACCTGTGAGAAACCAGCGCTGTGTAAAGTGCGTTTGATAGCCCTCAAAATTTCACTTTGTTGGTCCAGATCACGTAATTGGCCGGTTACTTTGGAGCTATCTTCAATGTTAATGCCCACAGCACCTAGCTCTACGATAGCTAAAACATGCTCACAGATGGCTTGGATGTCATCAGAAAACCCTGATTCGATATCAACGCTTACACCGATGTCTACCGCATTAATGATCTGTTTGGTTTGCATTAAAAAAGTATTAAAAGCACATGATTCACCATCATTTTGTGTTCGTTCATTAGCCATTCCCCGGCTAGTTGTCCCAATTGCTTGGCAACCTCCTTGCTGTAGTAATACTGCAGAGAGTGGGTCCCATGCATTAAGTAATTTAAATAGTGTTGTTTGACTGTGAAGCTGATGAAAGTGATGGTATTTATTCATAGTTACGAGTTCCTTATAATTGTTTAACGACAATATAAAGAGCCGTTTGTATGTGTGCTGGCTGTAATTGGAACTGAACCATAACCATATAGCTCAATAGTAGAAAGGGTCAGCAAGGTTGCGCTTGTCATTTATTAGCGCTAGGCTTGTTTTTAGACACATAAACCAAGGATAAAAAATGGCCGAGCAATCAATAAGCTGCAAGCGTTCTAGTTGCAGTAATTGTGATAATGCAGATTCGCTTGGATTTGATTTTACCATGGCATTTCAGCCAATTATCGATGCTGAAAAACAACAGGTATTTGGCTATGAAGCGTTAGTTAGGGGTATAAATAATGAATCTGCTTGGTCTGTTATATCGCAAATCAATAACGATAATAGATATACCTTTGATCAACTATGCCGAGTTAAAGCCATTGCCCTTGCTGCAAAACTAGACATAAAGAGCTACCTCAGCATTAACTTTTTACCTAATGCTATTTATAAACCCGAGCGTTGTATTCGCACCACATTAGAAGCTGCAAATAAGTATAACTTTCCAACCAATCGCATTATGTTTGAATTTACTGAAGTTGAAAAAGTTGAAGATTCTCAACATGTTAAACTGGTCGTAAAATATTATCAGTCATTGGGTTTTTTAACTGCTACTGATGACTTTGGTGCTGGCTATTCGGGGCTAAATTTATTAGCGGATTTTCAAACCAATATCGTTAAATTAGACATGGCACTGGTGAGAAATATTGATAAAGATAGTGTACGCCAAGTGATTGTTAAAAATTGCTTGAATATGTTTAATGAACTCAACATTACCGCTTTGGCAGAAGGCATTGAAACGTTAGGAGAATATCAATGGCTACGCGATGCGGGAATCGTCTTAATGCAGGGCTATTTGTTTGCCAAACCCGGATTTGAATGCTTGCCTGAGGTAGATTTTTCGACTCTTTAGCTGCAATACACCGAAAAATATATCAGTGCCAGTTTAATGCGAGGCTGGACAGCCTCGCATGTAAGTTGAATTAACTTTATTATTTACCGATACAAAACGAGCTAAAGATTTTACCCAATAAATCATCTGAACTAAATTCACCTGTGATCTCATTAAGGTGTTGTTGAGTGAGACGCAACTCTTCTGCCAAAATTTCACCGGCCATGTGCATCTCTAATTGGGTCTGACCAATGTCTAAATGTTCAGCGGCGCGCGCTAGTGCATCTAGATGACGGCGACGGGCCATAAAGCCGCCTTCAGTAGCACCTTGAAAACCAATACATGCCTTAAGGTGCTCTCTAAGTAAATCAATACCTTGAGTATCTTTGGCACTTAAGCGAATAAGCGTATGTTCATCAGCGTTATCAATCCCGACAGTTTCACCGCTTAAGTCTACTTTATTGCGGATCACGGTAATATCCATACCTTGCGGTAGCTTGTTAATAAAATCGGGCCAGATTTTGGTGGGATCAGTTTCTTGGGTGTCTGTACCATCAACCATAAATAGTACGTGATCAGCTTGGCGAATTTCATCCCATGCACGTTCAATGCCTATTTGTTCTACTTTATCAGGGCTTTCTCGTAACCCAGCAGTGTCGATAATATGTAACGGCATGCCATCTATATGAATGTGCTCACGTAGTACATCACGCGTAGTACCTGCAATATCGGTAACAATAGCCGCTTCTCGACCAGCTAATGCATTGAGTAAACTTGATTTACCTGCATTAGGGCGACCTGCTATTACTACCCGCATACCTTCACGTATAATACTGCCTTGTTTGGCTTGTTTACGTACCTCAGCCAATTGTTCAATAATGGTATTTAAGTCACCACTGACTTTACCATCAGATAAAAAGTCGATTTCTTCATCGGGAAAGTCAATGGCGGCTTCTACATACATACGTAGGTGAATAACTTTTTCAACCAGTGTATTAATATGCTTTGAAAAGTCACCTTGTAGTGAGTGCAGGGCACTTTTTGCAGCTTGCTCACTGGTAGCGTTAATTAAATCAGCAATAGCTTCTGCTTGTGTTAAATCCATTTTATCGTTGATAAACGCGCGCTCAGAAAATTCCCCAGGTTGCGCTAAACGGACCTTTTCTATTTGGCAAATTTCTTTTAGCAACATGTCAATCACCACTGGACCACCGTGGCCTTGCAGCTCTAATACATCTTCACCTGTAAATGAGTTTGGGCCTTGGAAAAATAGCGCAATACCTTGGTCGAGCTGTTCACCTTGTAAGGTATTAAATGATAAATATTCGGCATAACGGGTTTTTGGGCATTTTCCCACTATTTGCTCTGCCACGTTGCGTGCTAGAGTGCCTGAAACGCGAATAATACCTACACCGCCACGCCCTGGAGCGGTAGCTTGTGCGACTATGGTGTCTTGTGAATTCATGGTGATATAAGATTTGCAGTTATTATTGAGCAAATTGTACAGCAAAGCGACAGGCTCAGCCATGCGCTAAGGTTGTTTATCTTTATACTATGTACTGTGTTGGTGTGCAAACATGACAGCAGAGCTCGGTTTTTGTATATTAGTGGGTAGGATAAACCCTGATTAGCCAAGGAATGCCACGTTAGTGTATCAATTCAAGCAGTTTCAATTTAACCCCCAGTTAGAGACACTGAAATGGGATGATCAAAGCCGTATATTACGGCCAAAAGTTGCCCAGCTATTGGCTTTTTTTTTAGCAAACCCGAATCAGTTGCTTACCAGAGAACATCTTCTCAGTAGTCTTTGGCTACATGGTGAATATCGAGATGCGGCGTTGACACAAAGTATTCAAGAATTAAGAAAGATATTGTGCGATAACGCGCAGCAACCAGAGTTTATTAAAACGGTGCCGCAAAAAGGCTATATGTGGGTTGCCCCAGTAAAAAGTGTGCTATTGCCTGCGGAACAAAATAACACTAAGTTTTGGAAAATAAAATATAGTCTGTTGGTATTGGGTTTTATTTCGGTGATCGGGATTGCAATTGGGTCGGTGTATTACACTAAGCAGCAAGCACCAATAGCATCTTCTGAGCAGCAGTTACCGCGATTATTGGTTGCATCAGTTGAAAATTTAACCGGGCAAACGCAACTGGATTGGTGGGGATATGCTTTGCAGCAGCAGCTTAAACAAGCCGCTCATCCGTATTTTTCGGTACTCGATGAAGTTAGTTTTTCTGATCAATCTTTGCTTGATGTGATGCGTCATAATGCAGATATCGGTTTTAGCGCCAAGCTTACTCAACAGCAGCAGCGTTATGTTCTACATTATCAAATTAACCGTCGTGAACAACCACCACAAAAAGGCCAGCTGATAAGTGAAGACTTACATACACCTATTAATGAAATTGTAAATCAATTGGTGGCTATTTTAAGTGGCCACACCGAATCGGTATGGACTGAGTCAGTCTCTGATGTTAGACAATCGCGACAAAATTACTTAGCGGGACTCCATGCGTTAACGTACCAAGGAGTAGGGGCTGCATTACCATATTTTAAGGCAGCTTTGGCGCATGATGAAAATAATCATGCGGCACAGCTTGAACTGGCTAATGGGTTATGGAAAGTAGGAAGCTGGCAAGCGGCGCTGGCGCACTTTGAAAACATTGATAACTTAGAGCCAAATAGTTACTTATTTATTCGTTATCATCTTTACCTTGGCCGCTATTGGTTATATCGAGGAGATTTTGCGCAGGTAGAAGTTTCACTAAAGCATGCCATGGCAACAGCCCAAGCATTAAACCACCAGCGGTTACTCGCACGTAGTTATCAACTTCAGGCGGACTTAGGCTGGTTACAGCTTAATTGGCAAAAACACAGTAAAGCGATGCACAGTGCTAAAGTTTTACTGGGCGCTGGTGCTTTTAGCAATTCGGAGTCGCAGCGTGCTTTTTATCTAGCGAATCCACCTCAAGCGGGGTTAGAGCAAAGTGCAGAGCTAGATATGGTAGATAATTTAAAGGTAGTTACAAAGGCGATCACTTATTATCACCAACAAGGTCAACAGGCGTCATTAATGTTGAGTTATTTTGCATTAGGGCAGAATTACTTGGCAACCCTGTCTGTACGAGAAGATGCACTAGCTCAGGCATTGGATATGGCGATACAACAAAATAATCAGTACATTAAAAATAGTATTTTATTGTATATGGCATTTTATGCTATTCAGCTGCACCAAGGGGAGCGTGCATTAGCCTACTTGGCTAGGCTCTCGCTTGATGAACAAGCTAATGCGCAATTGTTAGTACAACAGCAGTTTTTAAATGCGATGGCTAATATGGATATTGCTCTGAGTTCAACCATGGTTGAACAAGAGGCTTGGCATCGAGCAACTACTGCCTTTGAACTTTTATTATTGAGGTCGCAGCTTGACCCAATAACACGTGCAAATACACAGCTTATGCTTGCGTGGTTATTGATTGCTAAGCAAGACTACGCACGAGCACTGAAGTTAATTACGGCAGCTCGTTTAGCATATAAACAATATGAATTAACCGATAGCCGTGCTTTTACACGTTATACGCAAATGTATATACAAGTTGCGCAAAGTAATTACCTGCATGCCATTGCAATGATGGGTGTTGAGCCCGAACAAAAGCTTGAGGCCCTTTATGGTAGTTATGCATATGCTCAGTTAGGGCAGACTGATAAAGCCTTTACTTTACTTCGTAACACTAAGCGACAATTTAGCCGACAGTGGCAACCGCAAGACGAGGCATTAGCTGATAAAATAGCGATTAGGCTGAATAATGGCGGTGGCAGATCGTTAACTCTAGCACAATTGCCGCCACCATATAGTGTGTATTGTCAGTCTGAATGGGTGTTGGAGTAGGGTGCTAGTAAACGTTTACTGGGTGCCGACGCGCCTCGATATAGTACCTCATTGTTTTTATCGAGTAACAACCAGTAAGGTAAACTAGTGATATTAAAGCGTCTAAACAGTGCATTATATGTATCAAGTAATACGGGGTGCTTTACATTGAAACGTTGTTGATAGGCTTTTAAATCAGCCAATGATATGTAAAACGGTTTGATCACGGTGAGTTTTTGTATTGTATTTAGTGGTGCAATACTATTGTGTATCTCGGCTTTTTGCTCGCAATGGGGTAAATGCCGAGCAGGGCACAATGCATCAGCAAATAATATTAACTGTTTTGTTAAGCTGGCATTGCTAAAGTTATGTGGTTTAGAGTCTAAATCGTATAATTGTAGATGCTGTGCTTTTATTTCTATGTGCTCTTTTGGGGGCATACTTGGTGGTTCACTTAATCGCTGTTTATCTACGACTTTCCCTTGTTCGATACGGATAATAGTGGGGGTATTACGCACACCAAAGCGCATCCCCAATGTATTTTCTTTATCAATTTTCAGCGATTTATATTGTGGGTAAGCAGTCACGAATTTGGCAATATCAGCAGGCGTTACATTCATATCTGGTTGTAGAAATTGCCTTGGATAATCACTCGTTGGCAACGTATTTAGCTGAGCATATTCACTCCAAATATCGATAAATACCAGCTCTTTGGTGTTATTTAACTGAACTTGTAAGGCAAAAACAGTGTGGTTATACAAACATAGTAGTAACAATAGCATAGCTTTAGTCATGATTGTTCTCCTTGGGTAAATAAGCCGATAGTGCGCTGTTTAGTTCATCATTTATTAATGCAGTGCGGTAGATTTCTTGTCCTTGCTCATCAAGCAAAATATGAGTGGGGGTACCAATGACGTTAAATTTTTTACTCAAGCTGCCATCATGATCAAAGGCTGTGGTAGTGTGATAGTCGTGCTTGTCTAAAAACCGCTTTACCAGCTCTGGCGATTGGTTTAACCCTATATTCACTGATACCACATTCAATTTTGCTGATCGGGTTTTAAATGTTTGCTCTAGATGTGGCATTTCTTCAATACAGTAGCGACACCAAGTTGCCCAAAACTTTAAATAGGTTACTTTACCTAAGGTGCTAATCTTCTCGCCTTGTAGCGTGGTTGTTTGTATTTGTAGCGGTTCAGCTTGGCAGCTCAGATTGTATAGACCAATTAGCAAAGCTATGAGTGGGTAGTGAAGTTTCATCGTTCTCTCCTGATATAAATAGTTAAAAGTAAATACTTTGTCCGGCCTTAATGAGGTAAAACTGTGCCACCAGCACCAGCATTATGGCGAATAAATTAGGGGCTAAGGTGAGCCATTTACCTGATTTTGGTAAGTGCTTAAGTAAGTGACTCGATACGCCAATAGCGAACAGCAAAGCGCTCATACCCAAGGCGAAAGAAAATAATAACCCTGCACCTAGCCAAGCTTGTTGTTGTTCGGCTGCAAAGAGTAGAAGCGCTGCTAATACTGGAGATGTACAGGGGGCTGCAACCAAGCCACTGACAGCGCCCATTAAAAAAGTATGATGCTGGTGGTTAGACTGCTCAAAAGGCAGTGAAGGCAATCGTGCCCAGCCTTTGATGACGAGTGCCATATATAAGAGTAAATTTGCAAAGCCAATTTGCAGCCACGGATTACTGGCAACCTGTCCAAATAGCTGACCAGTTAACGCTGCGAGTAACCCTAATGATGCGTATAACAGCGCAAAGCCAAGACAATAATAAGCGGCGTTGCGTATATGCTTTGCTTGGCTGTGACCTTTTGGTGCGAGTGAAGCTACAGTGATTGGAATTAAGGGGTAAACACAAGGTGATAGGCTGGCTAACAGGCCTGCAAAAAAAGCGCCGATTAATAGCCACCAGCTATGATCCATAGATTGTAATTGTGCTAATAAAAAGCCGTTATATTCGTCAAACATACTTAACTTAGAAATAAAAATTAGGAATGACGAGTATTCAAAAAAGTCCGCAGTGGCACCATCAAAAGGGTATAAAATCGAGATAAAAAAACATCAAATGATTGATATATATAGTTTTTAAATGAAGAGTATTTTTGACAGAAGGTGAGTTAGTAGAGGTCAGAGAAATAAAAACGCCCGCAAAGCGGGCGTTCATAAAAAGTGCTAAAAGGTTATCTTACTTTTAAGCCTTTTTTCTCCATACCACGGTAGATAATCAGCATTTGTGCGATAGTGATTAAGTTAGATACTAACCAGTACAACACTAAGCCTGATGGGAATGGGAAAATAATAAAGAAGAAGGTAAACACCAATGGCATATACGTCATCATCTTTTGCTGCATAGGATCTGTGACCGTCATTGGTTGCAGCTTTTGCGTTAGGAACATACTAGCACCAAATAATAATGGCAGCACATAGTATGGGTCTTTTGCAGATAAGTCGGTTAACCACAGCATAAACTCAGCATGGCGTAATTCTGTTGATTCTAAGAATACATAAAATAAAGCCAAGAAAATTGGCATTTGTAATAATAGGGGTAAACAACCACCCATAGGGTTTACTTTTTCTTTGCGATATAGCTCCATAGTTGCTTGACCAAACTTCTGACGGTCATCACCATAGCGCTCTTTTAATGCTTGCATCTTAGGTTGTAGCATACGCATTTTAGCCATTGAGGTGTATTGCGCTTTGGTAAGTGGGTATAAAGCAGATTTAACTAAAATGGTGATTGCAATAATAGCCACACCCCAGTTACCTACAACACCATAGATTAGTTTAAGCAGTACAAACAAAGGCTGCGAAATAAAGAATAACCAACCATAGTCGACTGTTAAGTCTAAGTCAGCATGGATAGCTTCTAGTGCATCATTGTCTTTTGGTCCCATATAATAAGTAGAAGTGATTATGCTGTTGCTACCTGCTGCGATAGTCATCGGTTCGTTCTTAATACCAACAATACCTTGGCCATTACGCAGTAAGGTATAAATGGTGTTATTAGTCGTTTGATTTGGCACCCAAGCACTTACAAAATAGTGCTGGATAAAGGCAATGTAGCCTCCTTGGGTACTTTTATTTAGCTTTGCATCGCTCATATCATCAAAGCTGTATTTTTCATACGGCTCTTCTGATGTACCATAAGCCGCACCTAAATAAGTTTGATCTACCATACTGCCTTTATTTTCAATAGTGCGCTTTACTTGAGTATATAGCTGTACTTGAATAGGGTCAGTTGAGGTATTGTTTACATCATACTCTAGCGCAACATCGTATTTGCCAGCTTTAAATACATACGTTTTAGTAAAGGTAACCCCTTTGTTATCAACAAAGGTCAGTGGTACGCGCAGCTCATCACCATTTAATGTATAAGCAGTTTGTGCACTTTGATAAACAGGACGGCCATCACGAGAAGCATCAGGTCCATTTTGGCCAATCAAACCACTTTGTGAAATGTACTGTTTGTTTTTAAATTCGCCCAGTAATAAGTAAGGTTCCTCGCTGCCGTGGGTTTCAGCATGCTGGAGAAGTTTAGCCTCAACAATATCACCGCCCTTAGTATCAATTTTTACTTCAAACACATCTGTGATCACTGATACGGTTGAACGAATGGCCTTAGTTGCTGCAACAGGCACGTCTCCTTGGGTTGAAGCCGGGACGTCATCCGATACAGGGGGTGATGAAGGGGTGGTCACTTGCGTGGTGGCACTGGTATCGACTATTGGTTGGTTGTAAGTATTGTTCCATTCTTGAAACAACAAATACGATACAAGCAATAAACCGATAAATAAAAACGTGCGTTGTGATTCCATAACAGCTCTTATTTCTCGTGTTGGTGTTTAACTTGGGTTGATTTATCAGGCACGGGATCACTCCCACCTGCGCTTAAAGGGTGACATTTTAATATGCGTTTAACCGCTAACCAACACCCTTTTCGCAATCCATGACAATTAATTGCCTCAATTGCATAACTAGAGCAGGTTGGGTTAAATCGACAGTGTGGGCCCAACATAGGGCTAATAAAGCGTTGATAAACCTTAATGATAAAAACTAAGGCAGTTTTTGGTAACGCAATTAATTGTGTATACCAACACTGAAACACTTTATTTGTCATTGCCACATTAACTATGTTCAAAAGGTGAGCTAAAGATACCTTAAATACCGTTTTAAAGCTATGAACTGGGGGGATTATCGCGCTTTTGCTGTTTATTTGCAGGCGATTTATTTGCTTTGGTATTGTTTGCTGGACGCTTTTTGAACGGTTTAGGTTTTGGTGCACCAGGTTTACAACGCTCATTGATTTTTCGCCACAGTTTATCAAGTTGCTTAGTTAGCTCTTCATTACTTTGTTCGGCAATACCACTTTTAACCATTAAAACAATATCAATGTTATCAAGTTGGTGTTGGCTTAAACGAAAACTTTCGCGAGCAAGTCGTTTAATGCGATTACGTTGACAGGCGAGTTTGCAGCGTTTTTTAGCCACAGTTAAGCCTAGACGAGTACGTCCAACATCATTAGGTTTTGCAAGTAAAGTAAAAAAAGGAGTTGCTGCGCGAGCAGGTTCTTGAAATATTCGAGAGTAATGCGAGGGAGTTAACAGACGTAACTCCCTGCCAAAGCTAAAGCTTTCCACTTATATTAAGCAGAAAGTACTTTGCGGCCTTTAGCACGACGACGTGCTAGTACTTTACGGCCATTTACAGTTGCCATGCGAGCACGAAAGCCGTGAGCACGTTTGCGTTTAAGAACGCTAGGTTGAAAAGTTCTTTTCATAACATTTCCGTCCGATCGGTTAAGTTTAAAACATCCTATGCAGGTCGCGATCCTGGCACAGGTGCCATTGCGAGCGCGAGATAGTAATGCCGACAGGCCCTAAAGTCAATCATAATCTTACGCGCTGGTGGTTTTTTACTCTGCACGCACAAATAAGCCTGTTAGTTAGGGTTGCCACTATTATATAGCAAGATCTTGCAACTCACCTAACAGATCGTGATCGATCTGATCTAATTGAAGTTTTCCACAGGCCTTGGGCGAAATATGGCACAAAGCTATGGAAAACTAAAATAGATCGTAAATTACAGGTGAGATCTTGATGGATTTTTGCTATGATCTACTTCTTGGATCTAAAATAAAATTGATATAAAAACAATAGCTTGTATTTTTTTATCAACAAGATCCTCATTTTTAAAAAAGTCAATATTGATGTTGTGGATAAGATCACTTCATAATACTCGGCTTCCACGAATAATTTTATGATAATAAACGGTAATTCCTGATTATATTGATGCCTTTAAGGTGTCCGGGAATATTAACTGCTTTTGGAGTTCAGAGTGTATCTGTCGGTTTGGCAAAGTTGTTTATATGTATTGCAAGATGAATTACCATCACAGCAATTTAGTATGTGGGTTAGACCACTACAGGCAGAAAGTACCGAAGATACCTTAACGATTTATGCGCCTAATCGTTTTGTATTAGACTGGGTCCGTGAGAAGTATCTTAATCGTATTAACGAGTTACTGATAGAAATTTGTGGTAATGAAGCGCCAGAGTTGCGCTTTGATGTGGGTAGTAAGCCTATTTTAGGGCAAGCAGTATCTAGTGATAAGCCTGCACAAGTGCAAACTGCAGTACATCATGCAGGTCATGCCCCTACGCAGCCTAGAGCACCTGAAAAGGTAGAGCCTGCGCCAAAATCAGCTTATAAACCGAATATCAAAGAAAATTACACATTTGATAGTTTTGTTGAGGGTAAATCTAACCAGCTTGCAAAAGCGGCTGCAACACAAGTTGCTGATAACCCCGGCTCAGCATTTAACCCTGTTTTTATATATGGTGGTACGGGTTTGGGTAAAACCCACCTTTTGCATGCGGTCGGCAACGGTATTTTAGATAAAAAGCCTGATGCAAAGATTGTTTATATGCATTCAGAGCGCTTTGTGCAAGACATGGTAAAGGCATTACAAAATAATGCTATTGAAGAGTTCAAGCGCTATTACCGAAGCGTGGATGCATTGATGATTGATGACATTCAATTCTTTGCTAATAAAGAACGCTCGCAAGAAGAGTTTTTTCATACCTTTAATGCTTTGTTAGAGGGAAATCAACAAATTATTTTAACTTCGGACCGTTATCCTAAAGAGATAGAAGGTGTTGAAGACAGATTAAAATCACGTTTTGGTTGGGGGCTAACCATTGCGATTGAGCCACCAGAGCTTGAGACACGTGTTGCCATATTAATGAAAAAGGCGCAGCAGAGTAATATTAATTTACCACATGAAGTGGCATTTTTTATAGCTAAAAAATTGCGATCTAACGTGCGGGAACTTGAAGGTGCACTCAATCGAGTGATCGCCAATGCCAATTTTACTGGTCGCCCAATTTCGATTGATTTTGTTAAAGAAGCGCTACGTGATTTATTGGCATTACAAGATAAGCTGGTTACGATTGATAATATTCAACGTACCGTTGCAGAATATTATCGTATTCGAGTTTCTGACTTATTATCTAAACGGCGTAGCCGCTCTGTTGCCAGGCCTCGTCAGGTTGCAATGGCATTATCAAAAGAACTGACTAACCATAGTTTGCCAGAAATAGGCGATGCGTTTGGTGGTAGAGACCACACCACAGTCTTACATGCTTGCCGTAAAGTAAAATCACTTCGTGATGAGTCTCACGAAGTAAAAGAAGATTATCAAAACCTGATCAGAACATTGTCATCCTAAGGGCTGTTTAAGTTATGCAAATTACCATTTCAAGAGAGCTGTTTTTAAAACCGCTTATGCAAGTGTCTGGCGCAATAGAGCGTAAGCACACGCTTCCTATTTTATCTAATGTTTTGTTAGAGATAAAAGATGGCACCTTGGCAATGACAGGTACTGACTTAGAAATTGAGTTGGTTGCAACGATTAACTTAGAGCAACCGTGCAGTGATGCTAAAATTACTTTGCCTGCGAAAAAGTTACTCGATATTTGTAAGAGCTTACCCGATGGTAGTGAGCTAAAACTTGAAAGCCAAGAACATCAATTACTGTTAACCAGTGGTAAGAGTCGCTTTTCACTAACAACTTTAGCAGCTGAAGACTTTCCTAACCTGGAACAATGGGATGGTGAAGTTGAATTTCAGTGCTCTCGTTTAGAACTTAGAAAGTTATTAGAAAGTACGCATTTTTCGATGGCGAATCAAGATGTGCGTTATTACCTCAATGGCATGTCGTTTGAAGTTGATAATAGTGAAATAAAAACGGTTGCAACTGATGGTCACCGCTTAGCTATTGCACAAAAAACGTTGAGTGCATCTGTAAATACCCAACGTCAATTAATCATTCCAAGAAAAGGTGTGCAAGAGATTATGCGCTTGTTGCCTGCTGATGATGAAAGCGTGACGATTCAATTTGGGGCGAATCATGTTCGCTTGATTGATACAGAGTTTACTTTTACCAGTAAATTAGTTGATGGTCGCTTTCCTGATTACCGCCGCGTACTACCTCGAGGTGGGGATAAGTTAGTACATGCAAATCGTGAGTGGTTGCGCAATGCATTTCAACGGGTTTCAATTTTATCGAACGAAAAGTTCAGAGGTGTACGTTTAAACTTATCCAATGGCTTTTTAAAGATCAGCGCGAATAACCCTGAGCAAGAGCAAGCTGAAGAAGTCGTTGAAGTAGGTTATCAAGGAGATGATTTAGAAATTGGTTTTAACGTCTCTTATGTGCTAGATGTGTTGAACACATTGAAAACTGAAGATGTACAATTTACTTTGCTTGATTCAAACAGCAGTGCTTTAATTGAAGGTGTTGGTGACGAAGAGGCAACTTATGTTGTAATGCCAATGCGTTTGTAATATGAGCTTAACGCATTTAAGTCTCGGTGATTTTCGTAACATCGAGACGCTGGCTTTTGAACCCAACCCCGACATCAATATTATTTATGGGGCTAATGGCAGTGGTAAAACATCATTACTTGAAGCTATCTATTTTCTATCTCACGGTAAATCTTTTCGTACTAACAAGCATAAAATCCTGATCCGCCATGAACAAGCTCACTGTATTGTTCATGCTAAAAAACAAATACATAACTTGTCTATACCTGTTGGCATTAGTAAAAATAATAGTGGTGAGACAAAGCTTAAGATCCAAGGTCAATCCAGTAGGAAAATTTCTGAATTAGCACAACTTATTCCCGTTCAAGTAATTACACCAGAGAGCTACGAATTATTTTTTGGTGGGCCAAAGGAGCGACGTAAGTTTTTAGATTTAGGAGTGTTCCACGTGGAACATGCTTTTTTTAATACATGGCGAAACTTTAATAAAATACTTAAGCAACGTAACGCTCTTCTTAAATCAAGGCCTGTAAATTATGCTGAGCAGGTTCAATATTGGGACAAGGAGTTTGTTAGCCTTGCTGAACAAATAAATAACTACAGAAAAGCGTATATAAGTAGGTTTGAGGCGCTATTTTTTGATAAAATGGTACGTCAAATACCCGTGTTTTCTGGGTTAGAATTACGTTATGATGCAGGATGGAAAGATTGTCTAGCAACACAACTGAAGCAACAATTTGAACGCGACACCAAGCTTGGCTATACAAGTCGAGGACCTCATAAAGCTGACTTTAGTTTTTATAGTAAAGGTTATGGTGTGGAAAATATTTTGTCTCGTGGTCAGCTTAAATTACTTTTGTATGCACTTAAAGTGACTCAAAATAATTTGATAGCATCACAGACAGATAAGCAGTCAATACTGCTTATTGATGACTTACCTTCAGAGTTAGGTGAAGAAACGATGCAGAGTGTTTCTGCTTTATTGGCACAATGTCAGTCACAACTGTTCATTACAGCCATCACCGCTGAAAGTATTTCTGCTGTTGTGGAACCGATGCAAAGAGCATGTAGTATGTTCCACGTGAAACATGGCAGCTTAATAACAAAATAATTGGAAGAAACCATGTCTGAAAATTACGATTCGTCCAGTATTAAAGTACTGAAAGGATTGGATGCAGTTAGAAAGCGTCCAGGAATGTATATAGGGGATACCGATGATGGGACTGGTCTACATCATATGGTATTCGAAGTTGTTGATAACTCAATCGATGAAGCATTAGCTGGCCACTGTGACGATATCTTTGTCACAATTCATACCGATGGCTCTGTTTCTGTACGCGATAATGGGCGTGGTATTCCTACTTCAATTCATGAAGAAGAAGGTGTCTCTGCAGCAGAAGTTATCATGACTGTTTTACACGCGGGTGGTAAGTTTGATGACAACTCTTATAAAGTATCAGGTGGTCTACACGGTGTAGGTGTATCGGTTGTAAACGCACTTTCTGAAAAACTACAATTAACAATTCGCCGTGAAGGCAAAGTGCATCAACAAAAATACTCTATGGGTGTGCCGGATGCGCCATTGGCAGCAATTGGAGAATCAGATACTACGGGTACTGAACTTCGTTTTTGGCCAAGTGGTGAAACATTCACAGACTTGAACTTCCATTACGATATTCTAGCTAAGCGATTAAGAGAATTATCATTTTTGAACTCGGGTGTGAGCATCATTTTAAATGATGAACGAGAAGAGAATAAGCAAGACCACTTTAAATATGAAGGTGGTATTCAAGCATTCGTAGAGTACTTAAACCGTAAGAAAACACCTGTACATCAAAGTGTATTCCACTTTACTACGGAACGTGAAGATGGGATCAGTGTTGAAGTGTCAATGCAGTGGAATGATGGTTTCCAAGAAAATATTTACTGCTTCACAAATAATATTCCTCAACGTGATGGCGGTACACACTTAGCTGGTTTCCGTGCTGCGCTAACGCGTACATTGAACACTTACATGGAAAAAGAAGGGTTCAATAAAAAAGCAAAAACAACCAGTAATGCGACAGGTGATGATGCCCGTGAAGGTTTGACTGCCGTTGTTAGTGTTAAAGTACCTGACCCGAAATTCTCTTCACAAACCAAAGATAAATTGGTTTCAAGTGAAGTTAAATCGGCCGTTGAACAAGCAATGGCTGAGAAGCTTACTGAGTATTTACTTGAGCACCCTGCGGATGCCAAAACGGTTGTCGGTAAAATAATTGATGCAGCACGTGCTCGAGAAGCTGCTCGTAAAGCACGTGAAATGACTCGCCGCAAAGGTGCAATGGATTTAGCCGGTTTACCGGGTAAATTGGCTGATTGCCAAGAGCGAGACCCAGCTCAATCTGAACTATATATAGTGGAGGGTGACTCAGCTGGCGGTTCTGCTAAGCAGGGTCGTAATCGTAAAAACCAAGCAATCTTACCGCTCAAAGGTAAAATTCTAAATGTTGAAAAAGCACGCTTCGATAAAATGTTATCATCACAAGAAGTTGCTACGCTCATTACTGCACTTGGTTGTGGTATTGGTCGTGATGAATATAACCCAGAAAAACTACGCTATCATCGTATCATTATTATGACCGATGCGGACGTCGATGGCTCTCACATTCGTACTTTGCTATTGACCTTCTTCTATCGCCAAATGCCTGAAATCATCGAGCGTGGTTATGTTTATATTGCTCAGCCACCATTGTATAAAGTGAAAAAAGGTAAGCAAGAGCAATACATTAAAGATGATGCCGCATTGACTGTTTACCTTACCGCTTTAGCATTGAATAATGCGGCACTGTACCCAAGTGAAGGGGCTGCTGCGGTTGAAGGGGATGCTTTAGCTGAAATCGTTAATGACTATCAAAATACCGTTAAAATTATTGAGCGACTTAACCGTAAATATCCAGCTTCAGTGACGAATCGTTTAATTTATCAGGCTGAACTCACAGAATCTGACTTATCTGATCAAGAAAAAGTAAAAGCATGGACAGATGCATTGATTAATGACTTAGTTGATTGCGATGAAGATGCCACTATTTTTAGCTCAGATGTTAGCTTTGATGATGAGCGTCGTATGTACTATCCGGTGGTGAAAATACGCCAGCACGGTGTTGATAAGGCTTATACATTAGATTATAACTTTATTACTTCTAAAGATTATGTTCGTATTGCGCATACGGGTAAGAATATCAGTAACTTGTTTAATGAGGGTGGCTATATCCAACGTGGAGAAAAAACCTATCCAGTTGATAACTTTGTAGATGCACTTGAATGGTTGATTGGTGAATCAAAACGTGGCTTGTATACACAACGTTATAAAGGATTGGGTGAGATGAACCCAAGTCAACTTTGGGAAACTACCATGGACCCATCAGCACGAAGAATGCTAAAAGTTACCATTGAAGATGCGATTGCTACTGACCAACTATTTGCAACGCTTATGGGTGACCAAGTTGAACCGCGTCGTGAGTTTATTGAAACTAATGCATTACGCGTTGTTAATCTAGACGTATAAAGCAGATTATTAATATTAAAAAAGCAGCGATTAGCTGCTTTTTTATTTTCAGCACAAAAAATCACTTATAAAGTGAGTGAGCTAAATTCATTAGTAGATTTTAATAATGAAGTCTTAAAGTTTCCTACGCTCTAATCAATAAAAACAGTGTAAAAGAGGTGTATTTAATGGCTTTTTTGCACTTTAGCGCTTAAAACGTGACACTGCTCGCGGTATACTGAGCATAATTTTCAATCATTATTTATTCCTTGCTGGCGCGTATTTACATATCGCCTGTAGTAAGGGCAATAAAGATCCTAATTATAATTAAGCCAACTATGCAAAAATATGACGTAAAAACCTTTCAAGGGTTGATCCTGGCTTTACAGGATTATTGGGCACAGCAAGGTTGTGTAATTGCACAGCCTTTAGATATGGAAGTTGGAGCAGGGACATTTCACCCTCTGACATTCTTAAAGTCGATTGGTCCAGAACCAATGTCGAGTGCGTATGTTCAACCATGTCGTCGCCCTACAGATGGTCGCTACGGCGAAAACCCTAACCGCTTGCAGCAGTACTACCAGTTTCAAGTTGTTCTTAAGCCATCACCAGAGAATATTCAAGAGCTTTACCTTGGCTCTTTGGCGGCTATGGGTATTGATACCTTAACGCATGAAGTGCGTTTTGTTGAAGATAACTGGGAATCGCCAACTCTGGGTGCTTGGGGTTTGGGCTGGGAAGTGTGGCTTAATGGCATGGAGATAACGCAGTTTACCTACTTTCAGCAGGTTGGTGGCTTAGAGTGTGCGCCAGTAACCGGTGAGATCACCTATGGACTAGAACGTTTAGCCATGTATATACAAGGTGTAGATAGTATCTATGACTTAATATGGACGGATGGTCCTATGGGACGGGTGACATACGGTGACGTGTTCCATCAAAACGAAGTAGAGCAATCGACTTACAACTTCGAGCATGCTGATGTAGATGCATTATTTTTGCAGTTTGACCAATGCGAAAAAGAAAGCCAAAAGCTAATAGAGGCCAGCTTACCTCTTCCAGCCTATGAGCAAGTAATGAAAGCATCACATGCCTTTAATTTACTCGATGCGCGACATGCTATCTCAGTAACTGAACGCCAGCGCTATATTTTACGTGTACGTGCATTATCTAAAGCTTGTGCACAGGCATATTATGATGCTCGTGAAGCCCTTGGTTTCCCGCTTTGTAAGGATTAAGCATGTTGACTGAAAACCTATTAGTAGAAATTGGTACTGAAGAGTTACCACCAAAAGCTTTACGAAAACTTGCTGAGGCATTTGCCGATAATATGGCTAATGAGCTTGCGGGTTTAGAATTGAGTTATCAAGCCATTAAATGGTATGCCTCGCCACGTCGTTTAGGGTTAACGGTAAAGGCGCTTGAAACACAGCAGCAAGATAAAGTTGTTGAAAAAAGAGGCCCCGCAACGAAAGCTGCATTTGACGCAGATGGCAACCCGACCAAAGCGGCTCAGGGTTGGGCGCGTGGTTGTGGTATTGAGGTATCTCAAGCACAAACCTTAGAAACAGATAAAGGTGCATGGTTGATGCATCGCGCTACGGTTAAAGGTCAGCAAGCAAGTGAACTACTTGGCGAAGTGATAAATAAGGCTTTGGCAAAATTACCTATTCCTAAGCCAATGCGCTGGGGTGCAAATAAAACACAATTTATTCGCCCAGTTCACACCGTGGCGGCATTACTTGGCAGCCTGCAGATTTCAGGTGAGGTGTTAGGCAAACAGATCGGCAACCAACTGCAAGGTCATCGCTTTCATCATCCAGAGCGTGTTACTGTAGCACATGCTGATGAAGTGTTTGAGGTGCTAAAAGGTGCCTATGTTATTGCTGATTACGAAGTACGTAAGCAACTAATTAGAGAACAAATTGAAGCCGCTGCAGCAAAAGTAAATGCAAAAGTTGCCATGGATGAAGACTTACTTGAAGAGGTAACTTCATTGGTTGAATGGCCTGTGACGTTAACGGCATCATTTGAAGAAGCGTTTTTGGACGTGCCAGATGAAGCGCTTATTTACACAATGAAAGACGACCAAAAATACTTTCCATTGCTGGATGAAAAAGGCAACTTGATCAACAAGTTTTTGTTTGTTTCTAACATTGAAAGTAAAGATCCAAGCGTGGTTATCTCTGGTAACGAAAAAGTTGTACGCCCTCGTTTAGCGGATGCACAGTTCTTCTTTGAAACAGATAAGAAGAAAACGCTGGAAAGTCGTTTAGCATCACTAGAGTCGGTACTATTCCAAAAGCAACTGGGTACACTCAAAGACAAATCTGAGCGTATTGCGGCATTGGCAGGTTACATTGCTGAGCAAGTTGGTGCAGATAAAGTGTTGGCTGAGCGTGCAGGTTTACTCAGTAAAACCGATTTGATGACTGAAATGGTAATGGAGTTTACTGATGTACAGGGTGTAATGGGGATGCATTATGCACGCATCGATGGTGAAGCTGAAGATGTGGCATTGGCACAAAATGAGCAGTATATGCCACGTTTTGCTGGTGATGACTTACCTTCAAATCCAATTAGCTATGCAGTTGCACTGGCTGATAAGTTTGATTCCTTAGTCGGCATTTTTGGTATTGGCCAAGCGCCAAAAGGCGATAAAGACCCATTTGCTTTACGTCGTGCAGCGATCGGTGCATTACGTATTATGGTTGAAAAAAAGCTAGCATTGGATATCAATGATATTGTTGCTAAAGCGCAAAGTTTATTTGCTGATAAGATCAGTAATGACAAGGTCGCTGATGATGTACTGGAGTTTATGCTTGGTCGTTTTCGAGCTTGGTATCAAGATGAAGGTATTAGCGTTGACGTTATTCAAGCGGTGCTTGCTCGTCGTCCAACTTCACCGGTAGATTTTGATCGTCGCGTAAAAGCGGTGAGTCACTTCCGCTCGTTACCACAAGCAGATGCATTAGCTGCAGCAAATAAACGTGTTAATAATATTCTTGCTAAGAACAATGTCACATCTGATGACTCACAAGTTAATCAAGCATTATTAAGCGAAGAGGCTGAAAAGGTATTGGCGGAGCAGGTTGCTCAGCTAAGCGCTGAATTAGCGCCAATCTATGCCAAAGGTGACTATCAGCAAGCACTAACACGATTGGCTAGTTTACGAGATGCAGTTGATAGTTTCTTTGATAATGTAATGGTAATGGCTGATGACGAAGCGGTGAAACAAAATCGTTTAGCATTATTAAGTCAACTCAGTAGTTTGTTTTTGAATACGGCTGATATTTCAGTATTACAGAAATAATTAAAACTCGATGTAATAAAGCCAGCATCATGCTGGCTTTTTTTGTTTAGCTAAGCGACTTATTAACTACGTTAAAAATTACTCAAGTAGAATAATTACATACCGTAATTTTTGCTTAGCTACTAAGCCATTTATCTATCGAAATTGGTATTATTTATTTCATCTGGAATTTGGTATAAGTGATTTATGGCAGGCCAATAAGGTTTATTGCGTAAGCAAGTATTCACTAATTAAAATATAGTCTGGGTTGATATTTTTGGAGTAGCGATTATGAAAAAGCACATTATGGCTGTGTTGTCAGTACTATGTTTGTCAGCTTGCTCAAGTCAGGTGAGTGTAAAAAGCGGCTCAGGCAGTGAAGTTATCAATCTAGGCACTCTTGAGCGTACTATGTATTTACGCGGTGACTTTACATTATGGGACTTTGAACCTCATTATATATTAAAGGAGCAGAGTGCGGGGATTTATACCGTAAAAGCTAAATTTATGACGCCGGGCAAAGTGTATGAATTTAAAATTGCTGATGAGCAATGGAGTAAGGGATATAACTGTGGTTACAAAGTACAAGGAGCATTAAAACTTGGTCAAGCCCAATTGGCCGATTGTAATGCCCTCTATAATTACTTTACTTTTATGCCAAATAAAAAAGGCTGGTACGTTATTACTTTTGATTATAGAGATAATCAGTCACCGACAGTAACAATTAACATGAGCTACTAATCAACGGCCTTTTTTCAATACATATCGAAAAGGGGCCTGTGCGATTTCTTTAGCTAATAGTGTGTGATCCATAAATTCACAGAAACTTGGAATGTCGCGAGTGGTCGATGGGTCATCTGCAATAATGAGCAGCGTTTCTCCTTGCTCCATCTTACGGACCATACCACGGATCATCATAACAGGCTCTGGGCAGCGTAGCCCAAGTGCATCGAGTGTATGATCAGGATTAGAAAATGGCATACCTTGGTCACTTCACATTAAGTTGATAAATTAGTTTGCTATTTTAACCACAGTAACGATACAAATAAACCGATGCTGAAAAAAACACAAGAAAAAAGGTAAAGCGACTAATCACTTTACCTTTGTCACCAAGTTGAATTGGGTTACAAGGGGGTGTTAACTATCAACGCGCTCAAATACGGTTGCAATACCTTGGCCTAAACCAATGCACATTGTTGCTAAACCATAGCGTGCGTTTTTCTCTTCCATAATATGAATTAAAGAAGTACTAATACGTGAACCAGAGCATCCTAGCGGATGACCCAATGCAATCGCACCACCATTTAAGTTTACTTTTTCATCTGCTACTTCAAGTAAACCTAAGTCTTTTAGTACTGGTAAAGATTGTGCTGCAAATGCTTCGTTAAGCTCTGCCACATCAATATCATCAATGCTAATACCAGCTTGCTGTAGTGCTTTTTTACTCGCAGGCACAGGACCATAGCCCATGATAGATGGATCGCAACCGGCAACGGCCATTGACTTAATACGCGCACGAATTGGCAGACCAAGTTCTTTTGCTTTACTTTCGCTCATTACTAGCATGGCAGAAGCACCATCAGATAGCGCTGAAGATGTACCCGCTGTTACCGTACCTGAAGCCGGGTTAAATACAGGGCGTAACTGGCTTAAGCCTTCTACGGTGGTTTCTGGGCGAATTACTTCGTCGTGCTCTACGAGCACTGGTACGCCGTCGTCATCATGACCTTCCATAGGTAAGATTTCTTTCGCAAAACGACCTTCAACGGTTGCAGCATGTGCGCGTTGATGTGAACGATAAGCGAAGTTATCTTGTTGCTCTCGGCTAATGCCGTGTATGGTTGCAAGGTATTCTGCCGTTAAGCCCATAACACCAGCAGCTTGCGCTATTGACGTTGAAAGGCCAGGGTGGAAGTCAACACCATGAGTCATAGGTACATGTCCCATATGCTCAACACCACCAATCAGATAAGTATCGCCTGCACCGGTCATAATAGCGCGTGCTGCGTCATGCAAAGCTTGCATTGAAGAGCCACATAAGCGGTTGACAGTAACAGCCGGAACAGAGTGCGGAATACCTGCTAATAATGCGGCATTACGCGCTACGTTAAAGCCTTGTTCAAGTGTTTGTTGTACACAGCCCCAATAGATATCATCGATAGATGCTGGGTCTACATTTGGGTTACGATCTAACAAACCTTTCATTAAATGTGCGCTTAAGTCTTCAGCACGGCGATGTTTAAATACGCCGTTTTTAGAGCGACCCATCGGGGTGCGAAGACAATCTACGATTACCGCTTGTTGCATTGCTGACATGTTACTGGCCCTCCACTGAATAGAACACTTTACCTTCGTTTGCCCATACACGAGTTTGCTCTGAAACTTGATAAATTGCCCCAAGGTGCGCGTATTTATCTGCCATTGCGACAAAGTTAGCTAGGCCAATTTGGTCGAGATATCTAAATGCGCCGCCTCTAAATGGTGGGAACCCGATGCCATAAATGAGTGCCATATCCGCTTCTTGTGCAGATGCAACGATGTCTTCTTGTAAACAAAGTAGCACTTCATTGAGCATAGGTACCATACAACGCTCGATGATTGTTTGCTTATCAAACTCTTTGCTTGATTCGCAAATAGAACTAAGTAGTTCAACTGACGCAGCATCTTTTGATTTTTTCAAGCGACCTTTTCTATCTGGCGCATATTGGTAGAAGCCTTGTTTGTTTTTCTGACCAAAACGCTCAGCGTTTGCAAGTACTGCAACTGGGTCTTTTTCTTGACGTGCCATACGTTCAGGGAAGCCATCAGCCATAACACCAGTACAATGGTTAGCCGTATCAATACCTACAACATCAAGTAGGTATGCCGGACCCATCGGCCAGCCAAAGACATTTTCCATTACTTTATCAATTTTAGTAAAGTCCGCACCTTCAACCACTAACTGGCTAAAGCCTGCAAAGTAAGGGAACAATACTCGGTTTACGAAAAAGCCTGGGCAGTCGTTTACAACGATGGGTGATTTACCCAATTTTAATGCGTAATCTACGACCGCATTTATGGTTGCTTCAGATGTTTTTTCACCACGAATTATTTCAACGAGTGGCATTTTTGGCACAGGGTTGAAAAAATGCATACCACAGAAGTGTTCAGGGTTTTTCAACGCTGACGCGAGTTCATCAATACGAATTGTTGAAGTGTTTGAGGTTAAGATTGTGCCTTCAGGTAGCTGCGCTTCAAGTGCTGCTAATACGGTTTGTTTAACCTTAGGATGTTCAACAACGGCTTCAACAACAATATCCGTGTTCTCTAAGTCACGCTCTTCAAGGGTTGGTTTAATTTTACCAAGGGTTGCGACCATTTTATCCATGGCCATATGACCACGCTGTACTTTTTTACCTAAAATGGTGGCAGCTTCATTCATACCTAAATCAAGTGCTGCTTGGTTGATGTCTTTCATCACAATAGGTGTGCCTTTATAGGCTGATTGGTATGCAATACCGCCACCCATAATGCCCGCACCTAATACCGCAGCTTGTTTGATTTCAAGCGACGATGCTTTAGCTTGCTTTTTAGCAACCCCTTTAATGTACTGATCAGCTAGGAAAATACCCGTTTGCGCAGCAGCTTCTTTGGTTTTAGCAAGCTTAGCGAAATTGGCATTTTCAATCGCCATGGCTTCAGTGCGGCTTGCATTTGCAGCTGCTTGAATGGTTTTTACTGCCATCACAGGAGCTGGATAGTGGCCTTTGGTTTTACTCATAACCATGCCTTCGGCCATCGCAAAGCTCATGCCTTGCTCAACAGGATTCATTTTTAATGGGCTAAGCTTTACTTGTCGCTTGGCACGCCAATCAAGCTTACCGGCAACAGCTTGCTCTAGCATACTGATTGCACCATCTAACAGCTTGCTTGGGGCAACGACACCGTCTACTGCACCAACTTTTAGGGCTTCTTCAGCGCGGTGCTCTTTGCCTGTCGTGATCCACGTCATAGCATTGTCAGCGCCGATTAAGCGAGGTAAGCGTACTGTGCCACCAAAGCCTGGCATAATACCAAGTTTAACTTCAGGTAAACCAATTTTTGCTGTGTTACTTGCTAAACGGTAGTCGCATGCCAGTAACCATTCGCAGCCACCGCCTAGTGCTAAGCCGTGAATTGCAGATGCCGTTGGAAAAGGAAGGTCTTCAATCGCATCAAATACATCGGTTGCGTTTTTTATCCAACCGACTAATTCTTCTTCTGGACGTTGGAAAGTTGGTAGAAATTCAAAAATATCAGCACCAATAATAAAGTGTTCTTTATCACTGGTGAATACCATTGCGTCGATATCGTCGCGTTGGCTTAATGCTTGGAATGCTTGCGCGCACTCTTGAAGGGTTTGCTGAGATAGTTTGTTAACCGAACCTGGCATACAAAACTTAAATTCAGCGATTTTGCCTTTGCAAAAATCAACAACAAAGGACTCGCTCTTATATAACATGCTTGTTCTCCCGTGTAATTACACTGGTACGATGAGTTGCTATTTCACCCAGTTTGGCTGCTTTAAATGAAAAATGCAATGAAAAATTTACTCAGCGTTTACCCATATCTTAAAAATTGTCCGCTTTGGTGATATGGTGGCTAAGTCTCTTTTTATAAACTTACAGCCTAGCCAGTGTTTGCGGGTTTTGCTTGGTAAGTTGGGTTGTAAGGGTAGGCGTATTTTAAACGCCCGTCTTGCACGTTTTAAGACAATTAACGATTTGAAGGTCATTATGAAGTCATGGATCTTAAAGGTTGCTGTAACTGGTTTAACAGCGATAAGTTGCTTTTCTTTTGCAAACAGTGACCTCGACGCATTTAAAAAAGCAGAGAGAATAGCTTGGTCGGGTAATTATAATGCCTTTACTGCGGCACTTAATCAGTTAGATCACCCGCTAAAACCCTACGTTGAAATGGCGTTTTTTGAACGCCACCCAAGGTTGAAGTATCAGCAACAAATTGCGCATTTTTTAACGGTATATGAAAGTACTCCATTAGAGTGGCCAGTGCGTGAAAGTTGGCTTAAGTACCTAAAGCGCAGAGGTAAAAAAGCGCTATTTATTGATTACTATCAAGATAGCAACGATGCTGCATTGCATTGCACGTATTTACAATACCAACTTGAGCTAGGTGCGCCTAAAAAAGCCATTTTAGAGCAAGTGTCTGATTTATGGGTAGTAGGTAAGTCGCAACCAAGAGCGTGTAACACTATTTTTAATAAATGGCAGCAAGCTGGATATTTAACCTCAGACCGACTCTGGTCGCGTATCACCAAAGCTGCGCAAGGGGGACAGGTGTCGTTACTGCGTTATTTAAAAACGCTATTACCTAAAAGCGATGCTTATTTAGCCGATCTATATACCACTGTTCGGCGTGATCCCAGTGCATCAGCTGGTTTATATCGCTATAAAAAGCGCAATGAAAAAGAGGCGCAAATTGCGGTGTATGGTGTGCGCAGGCTCATATGGCGAGACCAAAAGCTCGCATTGCGGGCTTGGGATAAGCTGCAGGGGATGTTTGATTTTACCGAGCAACAAAAAGACAGCGTAGCCTATCGTTTTGCGTTAGCTTTGGCGTCCAAAGGTCATTCTGATGCTCGGTTTTGGTTAAATAAAGTGAAGCCAGAGCAACAAGACGCTAAGCTGCGTCAATGGATGATGAGCAATATGCTCAAAGAACAGGATTGGTCAGGTATTGCAGCATTATTCACGGGAATGACAAATCTAAGTCATGGGCAAACCTATTGGCTAGCTTATAGTTATGCGCAACGTGGTGAGGAAGATAGAGCCAATAAGTTGTGGCAAGACATTGCCAGTGAGCGAGATTATTACGGCTTCTTGGCAGCTGGGCGCTTGGGGTTGGATGTCTCTTTAAATACTAAGTCGCTAGATGTTCAGCCAAGTTTATTGACTAAAGTCTCGCAAGCGCCAGGTTTTAAACGTGCCAAGGCGCTTTACGAGTTAGGCCGCTTCACTTCTGCACGTCGTGAATGGAACTATTTGACTAATACGTCGAGTGTGGCCGAAAAACTGGCTGCTTCTATTCTTGCCGCCGAGCTAGATTGGTACGACAGTACCATTTATACCTTAGCGCAAATTAAAGCGTGGGATTACGTTGAGTTACGTTTTCCGATTGCCTTTGAAAAGTACTTTAGCCGCTATAGTAAACGCAATCACGTTGATATGGCTTGGAGCATTGCAATTGCACGTCGAGAAAGTTCATTTGCACCCGATGCACGCTCTCATGCAAATGCATATGGCTTGATGCAGTTGTTACCTAGCACTGCCCGTTATATTTCTAAGCAGCGTGTTTCAAAACGAAACTTGTTGCAGCCTGCGACTAACATTCGCTTAGGTACAGACTACTTAGAGTATTTAAAAAAGAAAAATCAGGGTAATGAAATGCTCGCAACTGCTTCATATAATGCCGGATATCATCGAATTAAAAAGTGGCTACCTGATGAAGCGATACCCGCAGAGTTATGGATTGAGCTGATCCCTTATCGAGAAACCCGAGATTATGTGAAAAATGTGTTTGCATATCGTCAGGTATATCACACCCGATTAGGTCGAGAAGGCAATATTGTGGCCCCATTGTTAGAAATGCGCATTGGTGGCTAAGGGGATGTGTATTCGATAGTGCACAGCTTGACACAAAGGTGTGGGGTAATCTGGCGACTTCGCTGGATTGCATTTTCAAGCCTGTGTTAGACTCAAAATCATCGCAACTAATAAAACGGTTAACCATGGAACAATTAGCACAATATTACGCTGGACACATTGCTACTTTGCAACAGCGCACTAAAACCATTCTTGAGCAAGAAGGGCTTGAGGGTCTAGTGATCCATTCAGGTCAAGCAAAGCGCCAATTCTTAGATGATATGTATTATCCATTTAAAGTTAACCCGCAATTTAAAGCTTGGTTACCAGTGATAGATAATCCGCATTGTTGGTTAGTTGTGAACGGGTTAGATAAACCTAAGTTGATATTTTATCGCCCTGTAGATTTTTGGCACAAAGTGCCTGATGAGCCAAGTGACTTCTGGGCGGATTATTTTGATATTGAATTGCTGGTTCAGCCAGATCAAGTTGAGAAGTTTCTGCCTTATGACAAAGCCAACTTTGCGTATGTTGGTGAGTATTTAGAGGTTGCACAAGCGCTGGGTTTTACCAATGTAAATCCTGAAGCGGTAATGAACTATTTGCACTATCATCGTGCGTATAAAACACAGTATGAATTGAGCTGTTTACGTGAGGCAAACCGTTTAGCAGTGACTGGCCACAAAGCCGCGCGTGACATGTTTTATGCAGGGGGCTCTGAGTTCGCTATTCAGCAAGCGTATTTAAATGCCACTGAGCATATGGAAAATGACACACCCTATGGCAATATCGTTGCGCTGAACAATAATTGTGCTATTTTGCATTACACGCATTTTGAGCGTCAGGCGCCTAAGCAACATCGCTCGTTTTTAATTGATGCAGGTGCAAACTTCCATGGTTATGCGTCTGATATTACACGTACGTATGATTTTGCCAAACAAGGTGAGTTTGCTGAGTTAGTAAACGTGATGAATGATCATCAAATTCAGTTGGGTAAACAGCTCAGTCCGGGCAAGCTTTATGGTGAATTACATATTGATTGCCACACCCGAATTGCCCAAGTGTTAGCTGACTTTGATATCGTAAAATTGCCAGCGCAAGACATCGTTGCCAGAGGCATTACGTCTACTTTCTTTCCACATGGCTTGGGCCATCACCTTGGATTGCAGGTACACGATATGGGTGGTTTTATGGCGGATGCGTCAGGTTCTCATCAAGCGCCTCCTGAGGGGCATCCATTCTTACGCTGCACGCGAAAGATTGAAGCTAAGCAAGTATTTACAATTGAACCAGGACTTTATTTTATTGATTCGTTACTTGGCGACCTTGCGCAAACGAATAATAAGCAATACATAAATTGGGATAAGGTGGAAGAATTTAAGCCATACGGTGGTATTCGTATAGAAGACAATATTATTGTCCACGAAGACAGATTAGAAAATATGACGCGTGATTTAGACTTGAGCTAAGCTCTCGGTGTATGATTGAGGGGAGCATAAGGCTCCCTTTTTTGTTTGTAAGGTGTTAAATGATTCATGTCTGAATACCAAATCCCCGCTGCATCTGTGAGCTACCACGAAGAAATAAAAAAAAGCACCTTCATCGTTCATCTGGCCCATACGCCGAATATTGAGGATGCTAAAGCTTTTATTAAACATGTTAATGACCAATACCCAGACGCAAGACATAATTGTTGGGCGCATGTTGCTGGGCAACCAGGTGGTAGTCATGTCTATGGCTTTTCGGACGATGGAGAGCCAAATGGTACGGCAGGTAAACCAATGTTAAATGTATTGGTAGGTTCCGGGCTTGGAGAGGTAACGGCAGTCACTACACGCTACTTTGGTGGCATCAAACTGGGCACTGGTGGTTTAGTACGTGCATATGGCGGTACGCTTAATAATGCTCTGGCACAATTACAGACGAGTTTGAAAATTCCCGCAACCTACCTAGTTGGCAATTCAGACTACGCTCTACAAGGGGTGATTGAGCAGCACCTCAATACCCACTTTACGGTGCTAAATTTGGATAAACAGTACGGGGCATGTATAGATTGGCGCATTGAAATTGATCTTCGGCAAGCTGAACAAGCATGCCAAGAAATTTTAGATTTAACGCACGGTGTGGTTGAGTTAAAAATCAAAGCGTAAGACAATCAACATTCTATAACTTTAAATGACTGATAAGCGAAAAGCGGCATGCAATTTCGTACCATAATAAAAATACTTGGCCAATTGGTCGCACTATTTAGTATCACCATGGTGCCTCCGGCGTTGGTGTCTTTAATTTATAAAGATGGTGGCGGGGTGCCATTTGTTTTGGCTTTTGTGTTTAGCATCATAATTGGCTTAATGGCTTATTATCCAAACCGAAAAGAAAATGGAGATCTCAAAGCCAGAGAAGGCTTTTTGATTGTGGTTTTATTTTGGTTAGTACTGGGTTTTTTTGCTGCGGTACCTCTTATTTTTTTACAATCACCTAATTTATCTCTTGCAGATGCCGTATTTGAGGCTTTTTCTGGGCTCACCACAACTGGGGCAACCGTGTTAACGGGTATTGAGTATTTACCTAAATCGGTCTTATTCTATCGCCAACAGTTGCAATGGTTAGGTGGTATGGGGATCATCGTTTTGGCGGTGGCGGTGCTACCGATGCTCGGTGTCGGTGGTATGCAGTTATATCGTGCTGAAACACCTGGGCCCGTTAAAGATTCTAAAATGACGCCGCGAATAGCCGATACAGCAAAGCATCTATGGTATATCTATGTATCGTTAACTGCTACTTGTTCGATTGCTTATTGGATAGCAGGTATGGGCTGGTTTGATGCGATATGCCATGCCTTTTCGACGATTGCGATTGGTGGGTTTTCTACCTATGATGCTTCTATGGGGCACTTTGATAGCCCTGCGATTAATTTTATATGTGTGTTGTTTTTATTAATTGCCGGCATTAACTTTTCTTTGCATTACGCTGCGGTATCAAGTCGTAACGTCAGAGCATACCTTCGAGATCCAGAGTTTAAAGTGTTTTTACTTATTCAGCTGGCGCTAGTGGTGATTTGTTTTGCGGTGCTCTCTTCCAATCAGGTTTACAGCAATGGCGATGAGACCTTAGATCAAGCCTTATTTCAATCTGTTTCAATTAGCACGACCGCAGGGTTTGCCACTGATAACTTCTCTGCTTGGCCATTGTTTTTACCTATCTTACTTATTTTTTCAAGTTTTATAGGTGGATGTGCTGGCTCAACAGGTGGGGGAATGAAGGTCGTTAGGGTCTTTTTACTTTATTTGCAAGGCGTTCGAGAGCTTAATCGCTTGGTCCACCCTCGTGCAATTTATTCCATTAAGCTTGGCCGAAAAGCATTGCCTGATAGAGTAGTGGAAGCAGTTTGGGGGTTCTTTTCAGCCTATGCGTTGGTATTTGTTATTATCATGATAGCTTTACTGGGCACAGGGCTTGATAATATTACCGCGTTTTCTGCCACTGCGGCATGCTTAAATAATTTAGGGCCTGGTCTGGGCGCCGTGGCAGCGCATTATGGTGATATTACTGATGCTGCTAAGTGGATTTTAACTTTAGCGATGGTCTTTGGTCGGTTAGAAATATTCACACTTTTAGTACTGTTTACCCCTACATTTTGGCGTGGCTAAGTGGTAGTCTAATTATTGATATTGCCGTATTTAGTGTTTTTAAATGCGGCTATAATCAATAATTACAATTCTTAATCTGTTCTAAGCTTAATCTGCTATAGCCTAGACATGTATAGGTTATCTCTATGTTTAAAAATAAGTCCTCTTCTGGTTATCAAAAAATTGAGCTGATTTCGGTGGGCAATGTTGTTGATCTTGAAATTCTCATGGCCGCGAATTCTAAGCGAGTAAAAACGGAGTTTATCGGCTATCTGGAGGGGCAGTATATAATTTTAAATTATCCAAACCAAAAGCTGTTGGGTAAAGCGGCTGAACATGTCAAAGAAGGGGCTTCTGTGATTGTGCGTGCTGTGGCTGATCATAGCGATGGGCAAATTATTGCGTTTAAAACGGATGTTAAAGCCGTCGCCTATACTCCAACGAAGTTGATTTTTCTTTACCCCCCACAACAAGTTCAAAGTCAAAGCTTACGACATCAAATACGTATACCTACCTTGATCCCCGCCACTTTAGCAACCGATAACACTAACCTTGATGGCGTAATTAAAGATATATCTCATACGGGCTTATTGTTTAGTGTTTTGGGCTCTAAGGTTGACTTACCAAAACTCAATGGTCAATCATGTCATGTGGTCATTGCTGATAAGAAAAAACAAGAGACTCGCCTTCAGGGAGAAATATGTAGCACGACTTATCAAGATGATGCGTTATTACTTGGCATTAAGCTAATTGCTGATGAAGGTAAAGTAGAGGCTCTGATGCAGCAGTGCCTCATTGATTTGTCGGCACTGCATGACAAGTAGGCTATTAAACAAAAAGGGCGCTTACTTGGAATAACTTTTCGACCACACTGATGTGGCGTTTATCAATCAAAAACATGATAACGTGATCGCCCGACAGTATCGATGTATCGTCATGTGCAATTAACACTTCATCATCACGTACAATGGCTCCGATTGTGGTACCGACGGGGAGTTTGATTTCGCCGATGGTGCGTCCGACCACTTTTGAGGTGTTTTCGTCGCCATGGGCAACTGCCTCAATAGCTTCTGCAGCCCCTTTACGAAGTGAATATACATTCACTATATCGCCTCGGCGTACATGCGTTAACAGTGCAGAAATTGTGGCTTGCTGGGGAGATATTGCAATGTCTATTTCTCCTCCTTGGACTAGGTCAACATAGGCACCACGCTGAATAAGTACCATGGTTTTTTGCGCGCCCATACGTTTAGCTAGCATCGCAGCCATAATGTTGGCTTCATCATCATTGGTGACCGCAATAAAGACATCAACTTGCTCGATGTGCTCTTCTGACAAGAGCTCTTGATCTGACGCATCACCACAAAACACTACGGTGTTATCGAGCATTTCAGACAGCTGTGAGGCACGTTGCTGGTTACGTTCAATTAACTTAACGCTATGATTGCGCTCTAAAGACCGTGCTAAGCCCGCACCAATGTTACCGCCACCGGCTATCATAATTTTTTTGTATGAACGCTCAAGTTTTTGTAGCTCATTCATAACTGCTCGAATGTGCTTGGTTGCAGCGATGAAGAAAATTTCATCATCGGCCTCAATCACGGTGGTCCCGAGAGGTTTAATGGCTTTACCTTGGCGGTAAATAGCTGCAACTCGAGTATCTACATTGGGAATGTGTTCTTTAAGCGCCGAGAGTGCATACCCGACTAATAACCCGCCATAGTAGGCTTTTACCGCCACCAGCGACAGCATGCCTTCAGCAAACTGTAATACCTGTAAAGCACCGGGGTAGTCTATTAATCGACGAATATACTTGGTGACCAATTGCTCTGGGGCAATATAATGATCAACAGGTAAATCATCATTTTGAAACAGCTTCTCTTTGTACTTTAAATATTGCTCTGAGCGAATTCTGGCTATTTTAGTGGGCGTATTAAAAATACTATAAGCCACTTGGCAGGCTATCATATTCACTTCATCAGAGCTGGTTACCGCGATAATCATATCCGCATCTTCAGCACCGGCTTGTCGAAGTACATCTGGATGGGCACTATGGCCAGTAACACCTTGTAGATCGTACTTATCTTGCAGTTCACGCAGCCTATCTCCGTCAATATCGACAACGGTGATTTCATTTTGTTCACCGACTAAGTTTTCTGCTAGTGTTCCCCCGACTTGGCCGGCACCTAGGATGATGATTTTCATAGTGGTAACTTATTGTTGTTTTGTTATTTTTGCATAGTAAAAGCCATCACTAAGCCCAGGAAGTAGTTGCAACCCCGGTGTTGTTGGCGTGTCACTTTCGTGTAGCGGCTGGTGTATTGCATCAGTGGTGCAGTCTAAAAAGTTTGCTACTTGTTCACTATTTTCGGCGGGTAGGACCGAACAGGTGGCGTATATCAATGTGCCGCCCGGCTTTAACAGTGGCCAGATGTTTTCTAAGATTTTCTTCTGCAACACTGCTAAGTCGTCAATATCAGAGTTGCGTCTTAGCCATTTTATATCTGGGTGACGGCGAATAACACCAGTAGCTGAGCAAGGTACATCTAACAATATACGATCATAGGCTTGTCCATCCCACCATTCATTGGGCGTTGACGCATCGGCATGAATGCAGTTTGCTTTAAGTTCCAGACGCTGTAAATTATCTTCAACTCTAAGTAATCGCTCACTATCAGCATCAAGTGCGTCAACATTTGCTTTGGCAAGTTCTAAAATATGACAAGTTTTTCCCCCAGGCGCTGCGCAAGCATCTAAAATACGCTCATTATCTTGTGGGTCTAAGTAGCGTGCAGCAAGCTGAGCGGCAGCATCTTGTACAGAGCATGCTCCTTCTCGAAAGCCTGGTAAGCTATAAACATCACACGGCTTATCTAACACAATGCCATCTTCAAAACGAGGCTCTAGGCTATGCTCAATACCGGCGTCATCTAGTAATTCGCTGTATTCATTTACGCTGTAGTGGGCACGATTGACGCGTAACCACATTGGGGCTTGTTCTTGGTTCGCCGCTAAAATATCTTGCCAATGCTCTGGGTAAGCTGCTTGTAGTTTTTTCATAAACCAGCCCGGGTGGTTATATTGGCATACTGAGACTCGAGCTGCGCTTTCTTGTAATTCACTAAATTGGCGCTGAAAAGTACGTAAGATCGCATTGACTAGGCCTTTTAGGCCCGGAGCACGCATGCTTTGTAATGCATTGACTGTTTCGGCAACTGCAGCGTGTTCTGGCGTGCGCATATACTGAAGTTGATACATACCCACATAGAGTAAAAATTGGAATACGCGGCGTTTGCCCTTTAATGGCTGATCTAATAATTGTTGGCAATAATGCTCTAAAGTGGGTAAGTACCTAAGTACGCCGTAACAAATTTGCTGTAATAATGCTTTGTCTTTTGGGCTTAGCTTTTGCGCGGCATAAGGCAGCTGAGCACTTAGAGATTGTCCTTTATCGACAACTTGAAATAGGGTTTCTGCTGCAAGCGCACGAACGTTCGTCATTAGTGACCTACCTTAGAGCCCGGAGTTACCCAATCGGCACGGCCATTTAAAAAATCTTGTGCTGACATAGGTTTCTTACCTTGTGGTTGTAGTTGTGTTACTTTGAGTGCTTGCTCGGAACAGGCTATAACAATGCCATTTTTATCACTGCTCAATATTGTTGCAGGCTCGCCTTGAACATCAACAACCTCAGCTTGCCAAATTTTAACGGTTTGCTGTTGCATGGTGGTAAAGCATACAGGCCATGGATTGAAAGCGCGTATGTTTAATGAAATTTGAGAGGCACTCATTTGCCAATCAATATCGGCTTCTTCTTTGCGCAGCTTTTTAGCATAATTCGCTTGGGCATTATCTTGCACTGTAGCGACCGCCGTACCGTTACTTATTTGTGCTAAGGTTTTAAGTAATGCGACAGGACCTAGCTCAGCTAACTTAGCGTATAAACTTGCGCTGGTGTCTTGGTCGGTGATGGAACAAGTAGCAATATGTAGCATATCGCCTGTATCTAAGCCTTCATCCATTTGCATGATAGTAACACCGGTTTGCTTATCGCCTGCCCACAATGCACGTTGAATTGGTGCAGCACCTCGCCAGCGTGGCAAGATAGAGCCATGCACATTTAAACAACCCATCTTTGGCGTATCTAAAATAGCTTTTGGCAATAAGACACCATAGGCTACCACCACCATAATATCTGCATTAAGTTCAGCTAACTGGGTTTGAGCTTCAGGCGTTTTTAATGACTCTGGTTGGTAAACTGGTAAATCATGCTCAAGGGCAAGGGTTTTAACTTCGCTTGCTTTGAGCTTTTTACCACGACCAGCAGGGCGGTCTGGGGTGCTGTAAACGCCAACAACATCATGTGGCGAATTAATAAGTGCGCTTAAATGACGCGCAGCAAAATCTGGCGTACCGGCAAAAACAATGCGTAATGGCTTGGTCACTGAACTATCCAAAATAAATGTATGAGGTTAGGGGGAAGTGTTTGCTGCTAGCGAGCAGCAAACTTGGCTTCTTTTTCAAGTTTTTTCCGAATACGCTGACGCTTCAAAGGCGACAAGTAGTCGATGAACAACTTACCCATTAGGTGATCCAGTTCATGTTGTGTACATATTGCAAGTAGGCCATCGGCCTCATAGCTGAATTCTTCGCCTTGCTCATTTAACGCTTTCACGGTAATTTTTTCAGCGCGGTCTACTTTAGCCCAAGAATGAGGCACAGATAAGCAGCCTTCTTCGCTGGTCGTAGAGCCGTCTTTTTTGACTATTTCAGGGTTAATTATAACCAGTGGTTCGTTGCGCTCTTCAGATACATCTATCACCACAATACGTTGGTGAACGTTAACCTGAGTTGCGGCTAAACCAATGCCATTTTCGTCATACATGGTTTCTAACATATCTTTGACGATTTGACGTACTTCATCGTTTACTTCAGTGACAGGTTTTGCGACTGTGCGCAGACGCTCATCTGGAAATCTAAGTACTTCTAACTTTGCCATGGTTACCTTTTATCGTTAAGCTTAAGTGCAAAATATTATATGTTCTTATTTTAGCCATTCGCGTTCCCCTTTAACAGGTTTTGGTTGATAATATCGAAAAATAACTCAAGGAAGCCGTAATGAAACTCTCATTTGCAGCTATTATCGTGGCAATTTGTATTGCTGTTCCTGTTTTTGCTCAGGATAAGCTTAATGTTAAAGCTGATGCACCGACGCAATATGTCGTTAAAGAAGGTGATACATTATGGGATATTTCTAGACTGTATTTATCGTCTCCTTGGCAATGGCAAACATTATGGCAGCAAAATCCACAATTGGATGACCCTCATTTAATTTATCCTGGTGATGTCTTATCGTTGCAGTTTGATATACAAGGACAGCCCATGCTTTCTTTAGAAAAGAGCATAATTAAACTCTCACCAACGGCGCGAGTTAATGTCCAAAAAAGTACCGCTATACCAACTTTACCAATGTCCTTGATAGAGCCATTAATTTCATATGAGCAAGCGCTTAGCGAAAGTGACCTAAGTGACCATCCTTATATCCTAGGTGCTAACTATAATGTGAAGCTCGCCACCCAAGGGCATGTGTTGTACGTAAAAGGGAGCCTCACACAATATACTCACTACGGTATTTATCATGTTGGTAGTGCGTATGTAGACCCAGTAACGAATGAGACGCTGGCTTATGAAGTGCGTCTTGTTGGTACCGGTCGGGTATTATACAAAGGTGATCTTACGCAAGGTAAACCTGCAAAAGTACGAGTAGAAACCGCTAAGCAGGAGATTAAAGCTCGAGATATTTTGATGCCTATCTCTAAAGGGCATAGTTTCTCTGTGCAATTTAATATGCTAAGGCCATCGCATGCACTGGAAGGAGAAATTATTGCTAGTGAAAATAAACTCAGCGAGTTTGGTTCGACCTCTGTTGTGATATTAAATTTAGGCCGTGATCAACAACTTAAAGAAGGTCATATACTTGATATTAATAAACGTTCACCTACAGTTATTGAAGGCAATCAAGGGCCACGCTATGTCGAAGATGCGAACAGCTTAGAGAAATTTTCAAAAAAAGTGAGAGAAGCATTTGGGTTAGAGAATAGCCAAAATAGTGTGGTTTGGAATATGCCAGAAGAAAAAGTCGGCGAACTGATGGTATTTAAGGTCTACGACAAAGTTAGCTATGCACTAGTGACTCGCGCACTGCAACCAATACGAATTGGAGATAGTGTTAGTGTAAACTAGTTGCTTTAATGCTCTAAGGAGGGAGCATGAAAAACTTAACGGCACTACAGTGCCTAGCATTGCACGCCTGCAAAGGGCTTGGTATGGCGACTATAAACGCCCTACAAGCAAAGTGTGAACTTTCATCACTATTTCGCTTGTCATTTAACGAATTGAAACTATTGGGTTTAAATGATGCTTTAGCACTGCAACTACGCAGTATCGATTGGGATAATTTACAGCGTATAGAAGTGCGTTGTGCGCAATTAAACATCACTATCGTTAGCTATTTTGATAAACACTACCCCACGTTACTTAAAGAAATTGTCAGTGCGCCATTCGTTTTATTTTGTAAAGGGAATATACAGCTACTCGGTAAGCCTCAAATTGCAATTGTTGGGAGTCGCAGTGCCAGTGGCACGGGGCTTGAAATTGCAGCAGACTTTGCTTATCACTTAAATCAAGCAGGGTTAGTTGTTACCTCAGGCCTTGCTCGAGGTATCGATGGAGCTGCACATAAAGGTGCATTGGCTCAAAGTGGTGCAACAATTGCTGTATTGGGCACCGGGGTTGATATTGTTTATCCAAAGCGCCATAACTTGTTATATGAGCAAATATTAGCGCAAGGGTTATTGGTGAGTGAATTTTTCCCCGGTAGTGGCCCTTGTGCCAATCACTTCCCACGGCGCAATCGTATTATTTCTGGTTTGTCTCTTGGGGTGGTATTAGTGGAAGCGCAAATAAAAAGTGGTTCTTTAATTACAGCGCGGTATGCGCTTGAGCAAAACCGAGAGGTTTTTGCAGTCCCAGGATCAATAAAAAGCCCTTTGTCACAAGGCTGTCATTACCTGCTAAAACAAGGGGCAATATTAACTGAATGCGTAGAAGATATCATTGAAGATGTGAGCTTTTTGTCCCAAAACGGTCTATATAGTATAGAGAGCGTGATAAAAAGTGATGCACCACAGGAGGACTGCCCAGTATTGCAAAACCTTGGCTTTGAGGTTACCTCGATAGATACCTTAACGCAAAGGACCCAGTGGCCAGTAGAACGTGTAATAGCACGTTTATTGGACCTAGAGCTTGAAGATAAAGTAGAACGCGTCCTAGACGGCTACATTAAATTAGCGAGGGGTTAATCATGTTTGATATCTTAATGTATCTATTTGAGAACTATATCCATAATGAATCGGATATCTTTGTTGAGCAAAATGAGTTAACGGATGAGCTACTTAGGGCAGGGTTTAACCAAGAAGAAATTTATAAAGCCTTAGACTGGCTAGAGCAGCTCGCTGATTTACAACACAGCGACGAAATTCCTTATTTAAACAGTAAAGCAGACAGTGCCATTCGTATTTATACGGAACAAGAGTGTCAAATGTTAGATGTTGAATGCCGAGGCTTTTTAATGTTTGTTGAGCAAGTTGGTGTGATTGATTCGGTTACCCGAGAAATGGTGATAGACCGTTTGTTTGCGCTGGAGAAATCCGCTATAGGATTAGAAGATTTGAAATGGGTAATTCTTATGGTGCTATTCAATGTGCCGGGCAAAGAGCAGGCCTATGCGCAAATGGAAGATCTTATTTTTGATGAGCCGGGTGGTTATTTGCATTGATAATTTTAGGGTTGGCCCTTGACCCTAAAATTATGGCAGTTATATTAGGCGCAAAATTGTGCACTGGCTAAGGTATTATGAGTAAAATTGATCATTCTTTATTTGATGCGAGTCGTCATGCGTTAGAAGAAGAGTATGAGATTTGCCCCGACTGCGGTGCTGAGCTAGTGATGAAGCATAGCAAAAATGGTCCATTTATTGGATGTGCAAATTACCCTGCGTGTGAACACATTCGTCCATTGGCCAGCCACGATAATCATGATATCAAAGTGCTGGATGACTCACCTTGCCCTGATTGTGGGCATTCATTAGTTATTCGCAATGGTCGTTATGGTATGTTTATTGGTTGTACTGCCTACCCTGTATGTCATTATATTGTGCATGATGAACTTGAGCCTGATCAGGAGCAAGCGGTTGGTTGCCCTAAGTGTCAAAAAGGGTTATTTACTAAACGGAAAAACAAGTATGGTAAATTCTTTCATTCTTGTGATCGATACCCTAAATGCAAGTATAGCCTAAATCAGCAGCCCGTTGCCCATACCTGCCCAGAGTGTGGTTGGGGTGTTATGTTGCAAAAGCAACGTGCAGGTAAAGCTATGTTACAATGCCCACAAAAAGCCTGTCAGCACAAAGTTGAGAACCAAAGTGAATAACATTAATTTGGATGCAGCCCTAGAAGCAATGATTGCTGGTGGCATAATTTGTTACCCTACCGAGGCCGTCTTCGGCCTAGGGTGTGACCCAGATAATGAAAAGAGTGTTACTCAGTTGCTTAATGTAAAGCAAAGAGATATTAGCAAAGGGCTGATTTTGATTGCTGATAATTATGGGCAATGTTTATCTTATGTAGATGATGCAAAAATCCCGATGGATAAACGGGCCGATATTTTTTCTTCTTGGCCGGGGCCAGTCACTTGGTTACTGCCTGCTAAAGCTAGCACGCCAAAGTGGTTAACAGGGAGGAATGACACAATAGCGATACGTATTAGTGCGCACCCTGTAGTTAAAGCGTTGTGTCAAAAGTTAGGCAAACCACTGGTTTCAACCAGTGCTAATATTTCTGGTCAAGAGCCAGTACACTCTCTTTTGCAAGCTCGTCAAACCTTTGGTGAGCAAATCGCTTGCTTCGTTGCAGGTGACTTAGGCGGCAATTCTGCTCCAAGCCAAATCAAACATGCACTCAGCGGTGCAACTATCCGAGGAAATGAATAGCAAATATGAGCAAGGTTAATCTGGACACGGTTAAAACATTTCTATTGTCATTACAAGATTCTATCTGTGCAGGCTTAGAGCAGGCTGATGGCAAAGGTAAATTTGTAGAAGAAATTTGGCAGCGTGAGGAAGGGGGCGGTGGTCGTACCCGTGTTATCCGTGATGGTGCAGTGATAGAGCAAGGTGGTGTGAACTACTCCCATGTATTTGGCAACTCAATGCCCGCATCAGCAACCGCACATAGGCCTGAACTTGCAGGTAGGAGCTTTCATGCTTGTGGTGTGTCTTTAGTTATTCACCCTAAAAACCCACATATTCCGACTAGCCATGCCAATGTACGATTCTTTATCGCAGAAAAAGAGGGAGAAGCTCCTATTTGGTGGTTTGGTGGTGGTTTTGACTTAACCCCATTTTACCCTGTTATGGAAGACGTAAAGCATTGGCACCAAGTGGCAAGTGACTTATGCGCACCTTTTGGTGAACAAGTCTATATTGATTACAAAAAGTGGTGTGATGATTACTTTTATCTCAAACATAGAGATGAAACACGTGGTGTGGGTGGATTATTCTTTGACGATCTAAACCAGTGGGGTTTTGAAACAAGTTTCGCCTTTATACAAGCGGTAGGTAACGGTTTTTTAGATGCTTATTTACCGATTATCGCGCGTCGCAAGGATACGCCTTTTGGGGAGCATGAACGACAGTTCCAACTATATCGTCGTGGTCGTTATGTGGAGTTTAACTTAGTGTGGGACAGAGGTACGTTATTTGGCTTGCAAACAGGTGGGCGCACAGAGTCAATTCTTATGTCTATGCCACCGTTGGCTAGGTGGGAGTACAACTTTAGCCCCGAACCGGGTTCGGCGGAAGCAACGCTGTACGAGCACTTCTTAAAGCCACAAAACTGGCTAGCAAGTTAAAAAATAGAAAAGGCGCTCGCTGGGCGCCAAAATACAGCGTAATAAAGCTAATCTATTTTAAAGCTTCTTACCTGCTCATCTAAAGAGCGTGCAAGGTTTAGCAATTCCTCACTCACTTTTTTGCTGCCATGGGCATCAATTAATGATTGCTCTGCGTTATCTCGAATGGCTACCACACTTTGATTAATTTCTTCTGCTGCCAAATTTTGTTGTTCGGTGGCATCCGCTATTTGTAAGTTTAAGTCGTTTATTTCATGCATTTGATTGGAGATGTCTTTGAGTGCTTGTGCGACCTTTTTGACTTGAGCAGCTCTGTCGTCAGCTTCTTCGCATGATGCACTCATTGCTTGCACGGTTTGTTGTGCTTCTGTTTGTAATTTATCTATGGTGCGTTTGATTTCATCTGTGGAATCATGAGTACGTGTTGCTAGGGTTCTTACTTCATCAGCAACGACCGCAAAACCTCTACCAGCTTCTCCTGCACGTGCGGCCTCGATGGCTGCATTAAGGGCCAATAGGTTGGTTTGCTCGGCAATACTGCTGATCACTTCCAGTACTTTACCCACCTCTAATGTCTGTGCTTGCAGTTGACTCACTTGCCCAGCTGCTTGGCGGACATCATGCGCCAGTTGGTTAATACTTAGTTCCGTATGTTCGGCAACCGTCATGCTTTGCTCTGCGAGATGGTTGCTACTATCTGACTTTTCAGAGGCAAAATGCGTGGTATTCTTTACCTCACTTGATGAACTCTCCAATTCATTGATTGCAGCGGCTACAGAGTCAGTGCCTTGCTTTTGTTCTTGAATAGCTTGTTCTGTGGTATCAGCGGAAGTATAAATTGTCTCTGCCGATTGTATTAATATTTGCGAAGTATGTGACACTTGGCTGATGTTCTCTTTGAATGAAGCCATCATGTTATTAAAATTAATAGCTAACCGGCCGAGTTCATCATCGACGGTATCGTCAATGCTTAAACTTAAGTCTTTATTTTGCGATGCAAGACGCATAGTTCGTCCTAATGTTCTTAGGCGCTTTATGAATAGCTTACGAAATAAACTGCCAAGGCTCACAAAGGTAACCACAAAGATAGCGCTAAGCAGAACCGTGTTTAGCCATGTATTAGAAGAAACAGTGGCATCAATATCTTCTAAAGAGTAGCTAATTCTAACTGCCCCTAGCACATCGCCTTCTTTTGCTTGATGGCAGCCTAAGCAATTTGTACCTTTGTAGTCGCTGCTGGCAATCATCGGTTTGAGATATGTCATGATGCGTTTACCATCACGTTTTTCAATCATTACTGATTCAATACCCTTGAGCGCTTGTCGTTCGGCTTCACTGTTAGGTGATTGGTTTGCATTTCCTGCGCCATACAGTTTTACAACCTCTTTACCGCGGATGATGTGTGCATCGTCAATATTGGGGTGATTACGTAGTTTCTGACTTAATATCTCTCTATTGGCCATTGTACCTGTGAGCATCATGGTATTGATCGAGTCAAAATAGTTATCAGCCAACAAGTGAATATTATCAGATACGGTATCTTGGGCCAGCTTTTGTTGTTGGCTCGAGCTACTTATAATACTTGCTGTTAGGACTAAAATGCCGGTTAATGCAAGTAGGGCATAAATTTTATGTTGAATAGAGGTCACACGCATCGCACAGTTCTCCTTTTAAGGATGCGTATTATGTCTAAAGGTGTAAAAGTAAGTTTTGACTTAGCGCAAAAAGCCGACCGTTTTCGTGTGTTACGAATGATACCTAATGCTGATTTATCATGTGGCTGGCTAGCTGTGCTAATGATTGTCTTAACCCTTCTCTTAATAATGGGTTGTCTACTTCAAGGTCTAGCGCTTTATTCATGCAGTACATCCACTGGTCGCGCAGGTCTTTATTAATAGCAAAGGGCATGTGTCTTTGTCTAAGTCTTGGGTGGCCATATTTTTCCACAAATAAATCAGGGCCGCCTAACCAACCCGATAAAAATTCAAAAAACACTTCTCGTATTCTATCTAAAGGGAGTGGGTGCATATCATATAAAGGTTTGGCATAGGAGTCTGTGGCCATAATATCGTAGAATCGATCAGCCAGAGCGCGAGCTGCCGTTTCACCACCCATAATTTCATAGGGTGTTTTTTCAGGAGAAGGGGCCGCATCTGTCGATACTTTACTTGCATCTTTTTTAAAGATGCGTTTAATTAACTGCTTCATAATATTGAAAACTTCTTAGGCATAGTTATGGATAAGTACGCGGTGTTTGGACACCCCATAAAGCATTCTAAATCACCGATGATCCACCAAGCTTTTGCAACACAGTGCAAGCAGCAGATCAGCTACGAGGCGATTTTATCACCTTTAGATGGCTTTAAAGAATCAATAAAGCAGTTTTTTGCATCAGGTGGAAAGGGCGCGAATGTAACTTTGCCTTTTAAAGAAGAGGCGTTTGAGTTAGCCAATCAATTAACTCAAAGGGCGCAGCTTGCTGGGGCCGTAAATACACTTAAGTTATTAGATAATGGTTTAATATTAGGGGATAACACCGATGGTGCGGGGTTAGTTGCTGATCTGAAGCGCCAAGATGCAGAGCTTGATAATGCAACTTTACTATTATTGGGTTCTGGTGGTGCTGCGAGAGGTTGTATTTACCCTTTATTGCAGGCAGGAATAAAACAGATCGTGATTGCGAACCGTACTGCCAGTAAAGCGCAAACACTCGCACAGGAGTTTGCACAATTTGGTGATGTGGTTGGGGTTGGGTTAGATAGCATTAATCAACAACCTTATTCAATAATTGTAAACTCAACCTCTTCTAGCGTTACGGGGTCTGTGCCGGATATACCGTCTTCGGTACTTCAATCATGTCTGCTTGCATATGATATGTTTTATAGTGAACAGCAAACGAGTTTTCTGCAGTGGGTTGGCGAACATAATAAACAAACTACTTTAGTTGATGGAATGGGCATGTTAGTTGGTCAGGCAGCTGAAGCATTTGTGGTTTGGCGTAATACTAAACCTGATATTGAATCAGTCATAAGAGAAATGAAACAAGGAGTATAGCAGTGAATCAAGGCATCTTATTTAACGATGATGTTAATGCTAACGATAATAAATTGGTATTTACGGCTATGGTCAATGGCATGATGGTCAAGTGTGTATTAGCAGTACCCTTAATGAATAGTGAGACGGCAATAAAACACTTTCAAGACCATCAATTTGATTATGAGATGCAAGCTGAGCTTCTCATAGAAGATGAAATGTATGAATTAGATGGCAGTATATTACTTACACTCCTCTAAATATTCGTTTTTCAACTGAACGTAGTTTTGTGCTGATACTTTTAAAAAGGCAAGTTCGTTTTCATTTAGTGGACGCGCCTTTTTCGCTGGGCTACCCACATATAGGTGGCCTGACTCTAAGGTCTTATTGGGTGGAATAAGCGCACCACCGCCAATAATCACGTCATCTTCGACTGTCACGTTGTCCATAACAATAGCCCCCATACCGACAAGAATTCGGTTGCCAAGCGTGCAGCCATGAAGCATAACCTTGTGACCAACAGTAACATCGTCACCAATGATTAATGGGTAACCATTTGGGTTCATTTTGCTCGCGCGAGTTAAATGCAACACGGATCCATCTTGTACATTTGTTCTCTCACCTATCTTTATATAGTTAACGTCGCCTCTAGCGGCGACTAAAGGCCAAATGCTACTGTCTCTACCTATAGTAATATCGCCAACAAGTACTGATGACACGTCTACGTAAACGCCTTGCTCAAGTGTCGGGGTAATCCCTTTATAACTTCTAAGCATATATTCCTCTGCAAAACTGGTTTCTATTTGTCTAGTGTAGAGCTTCGTTTAAGAAGAAGCTACAGTGTATAAAGTCGCTTTTAGTATATAAAACTATCAAAAACAGCCATTTCGTTCAAAAATAGTGCGAACAACCTGTTTTTGTCACTTTTCTTAAAAAAAGCGCTTGCGCTTTTTATTCATCGCCCTATAATGCGACCCCACTGACACGGAGCGCTACGCACAATAAGCAAAGCAAAACGAGTCAGCGTCAAGTAAAACTTAAAATGACTTTTTAGTAAAACAAAAACTTCAAATTAAGTG
>NZ_CAMAPC010000008.1 GCF_945859825.1 Pseudoalteromonas holothuriae | reverse complement strand
TACTAAAAAGTCATTTTAAGTTTTACTCGACGCTGACTCGTTTTGCTTTGCTTATTGTGCGTAGCGCTCCGTGTCAGTGGGGTCGCATTATAGGGCGATGAATAAAAAGCGCAAGCGCTTTGTTCATTAAATTGCAAAAAAAGCACATTAAGACTAAAAAACAATCAAACCCTATGAAATAACAACTTTCTCTTAATGAAAAATTATATTTTTGTTTAATAATTACGCAAAGCGGAAATTAAGTATTGTAGAAAAGACAAAAGATGCAAATTATTTTTGTAAAAAGTACATCAGTAATTAAATAACCTCTGATGTACTCATCGGAGTACTTAAATATTTAGTACAGTAAACTATATAGCTTTCTACGGTAAGTTGCAGACAACGCATCACCATCAGGTAATGACGCTATGATATCCAAAAAGTCTTGCTTTGCTGACATAAAGTTCATATCTCGCTTTAGTATGCTTAGTAATAGTTCAAGCGCTTCTTCTTTTCTGCCCGCCTCACCAAACGCCTGAGCCAGCTTAATTTTAATATCATTATTATCAGGCTCTTCTGCAAGTGCTGAACTTAGCATTTTTATTTCCGGTGATTCCTGTACTTGCTGAGCCTGAATAAGTTTAGCTTGTAAGTTTTGATAATAAGCATCTTGCTCTTGTTCATCTACTGAATCCAATAATGCAGCAGCGTCTTCGAGTTTTTGAATTTGAATACATATATTAGCTAAAACGAGTTTCACACGAGTATTACTAGCATCTATATCATATGCCTGCTTTGCAAAACTAAAAGCTGAATTTAAATCATCAGAAGCTAATGCCTGCTTAGCTTGATCAAGTAATAATACTTCAGGTTTTGGTAAGTGTTCAGCCAGCGCTTTTTTTATTTCATCCTCACCTTGCGCACCTGGTAGCATATCTACGGGCGAGCCATTTTTTAACATCACTAACGTTGGAAGTGCTTGCAGACCAATTTGCTGAGCCAACTGTGATGCCAGCGCTTGCTGGAGGTCGCAATCTACAGTTGCAACTAATAAATGAGATTCATAAGCTGCCGCTAAATTTGATAATATTGAAGCTTGCGCTACACAATCTGGATTTTGAGCACTAAAAAAGGTTAGTAATATCAGTTTATCTTGATTTTGTTCACCCAGTACTTGCTGGATATTGTCAGGCGTCAGTTGAATCTGGTTAGTCATATCTTAATTTTTCGTTTTTGCTTGTTTTGTTTTATATTGTGGCAAATTGTATGATTGCAAGTCTAATTATTTGCTTTAGTTGTATTTCTACTACGCTTTTTAAACTTGCGTTTAAAGTTACGCGGTTTCGTTAATCCTTTTAGATTTGGGCTTTGCGTCTGTTTAGCTGCATAAACAAAATCATGTAGTTGCGTAATAAGAGGCTCCATGAAAACCGTATAGGTACATTCCTTACTTGCTATCTTCGCCAAATGAGACTCCCACAACGCAGTTCTATCTGGCAAAGTCAAAGACTCTGGTAACATATCAACCATGGCATGACCTACCTCGCTGGCTCTTATTTGCTTACCTTCACGGCGTAAAAAATCTCGTTTAAACAAAAGCTCTATAATACCTGCTCGAGTTGCCTCAGTACCTAGGCCATCTGTTTCTTTGAGAATTTTTTTTATCTCTGAATCTTTTACATATCGGTTGATCCCTGTCATCGCACTTAACAATGTTGCATCTGTATAATATTGAGGAGGCTGTGTATGCTTCTCTTGCACTTGCCCATCAACACATTGAACCTTCTGTCCTTGTTGTAAAGGTGGCAGAAAACTTGACAACGACTCTTCATCTTTACTTTGTTTAGTAAAAAGTACTTTAAAACCAACTTCGTTAACTTGCTTAGCTTTAGCAATAAACAGCCCACCCGCAACAGTTATATGCGCTGTAGTTTCATGATAGCTAAATGGTGAATAAAATTGTGCTAAATACTGACGACTGATCAAAGTATAGACTTGCAGCTCTTGGCTCCCCAATTGCGCCGACTTTAGCTGTTTAACTGTAGGAATAATTGCGTGATGGGCCTCGACCTTTTTGTCATTCCAACATTTGGACCTTAGCGACAAGTCTGCGCCTTCAATTTGCTCTTTACTACAACCTTTGTTATTCAAGACCGCTTTGAGTACAGTCTGTCTGTGCTGATAATGTTCGCTTGGTAAATAGCGATTATCAGAACGAGGGTAAGTAATTAACTTGTGCCTTTCATATAAGCCTTGACAAATATCGAGCACTTGTTTTGCAGACATACCATACACTTTGCCAGCATCAATCTGCAACGCAGACAAATTATAAGGCAGCGGTGGTGCTTGTTTTTTGGGTTTTTGCTCAAGTTTACTCACTTCCCCAGGTTGCCCCTTTATACGAGACACAACATTTTCAGCCAATTCTTTTACTAACACACGATTTTCTTCATCTAAATATGGCTTGCATGCGTCACTTGGCCGCCATTTAGCTATAAATTCTTCTCCTGCCTGCGTAGCTAAGTGCGCAAATACTTCGTAGAAAGGCTTAGATACAAATTCAGTAATCTCTTTATCGCGCCTGACTACTAACCCTAACACCGGTGTTTGTACCCTCCCTACCGACAACACACCTTGATAACCTGACTTTTTGCCTACCAAAGTAAATGCTCTCGTTAAGTTCATACCATACAACCAATCCGCACGTGCACGTGCAAGTGCTGAAACACTCAAGGGCACAAACAGCTTATTTGGTTGCATGGCTGCTAAAGCTCGCTTGACCGCAGGTAAATTTAAGTCACTGATCAGTAAACGTTGCGTAGTTTGCTTTTGTTGTGAAGTAAGACCAATAAATTGCAAAACTTCATCCACAAGTAGTTGACCTTCTCTATCTGGGTCACCAGCATGAATTATCATTTTTGCACGTTTAATAAGCTTTTTTAAAACACTTAGCTGCTTTTTAGTTTTGGGCTTGGCTTTAAATTGCCACTGCTGTGGGACTATCGGTAAATCTTGTTGCTGCCACTTCTTATATTTTGAATCGTAGTCTTCTGGTTCAGCTTGTTCTAATAAATGGCCAATACACCAAGACACAATACTGCCATCACCGGCTTCAATAAACCCATCTTGTTTTTTATGAGGCTTAGGTAGAGCATCGGCAATTGCTCGACCAAGAGATGGTTTTTCAGCAATATAGAGTTTCATAAAGTTAAACACATGCTCAACAACTGTATAAATTAACAGTTATTCTAAGCTATGTTACAACAATATACCAGTTTGCTCTATCTAGTCAGTACGATTCAAAATAAGAATATAATGTAAGTTAAGAACTTACGCCTATTTCTGAACTTTAACCTAAAGCCCTATGTTTAAATACAGCTTTACGTTTTAGTTCAAGGTTATCAAAGAAAACTAAACACCCTCATACCTCAAGGGCTAATTAGATTACTAGGGTCTGTTGATCTTTTAGGTATGAATTTTGTTCAAATCAAAGGCTTTCATTACGCGAAATTAGTAATGCAGCATAATAATTTATGTCAGTTGCGAATGACAAAGTAGTGGAAGCCTTTGGTTGAACCCTTTGGGCAGCGCCATTCGAGCATTTTTTCTACGTTATCACCTGACTTACATAGAATAACTATGCGACGCAGGTTCTGCCTTGCCAAAATACCCGAATGACTGCTGCAAAAACACACAGCAAAGATCAACAGACCCTAGCAACCTGTCACCACAGACTTTCTTTCATTGTTTTAACTTGGCAGCTATTTCATACTTCTCTACGATTGCATTAGCAATATCATTTAATTTTTCTTGTGTATTCCCAGCCGCAGCATTGGTAACAATAAATATTCCTAGCTCTTGCTTAGGGTAAAGCGCTAACCAGCTAGAAGTTCCAATTGATCCCCCGCTGTTATAGAGCATTGGTTTATTTGAATTGTATTTGTAGGTATTCCAAAAAAATGCATACCCATGCCCTCTATCACTTCCTGCAAGTAAGGTTTGCGACAATGTAACTTCTTCAGATAATGGGTTAAGCAAATACTGCATATAGCTTGATATTGAGCTTGTTGTTGATGTCAATCCCCCTTCTGCAAAAGAATAGGGGCTAAGTAATGGCTGCAAATTCCCTTGACCATCAGTTCCTTTAGTTATGTTACTGATCTCATGGTCGCTAAGACGAAACTTAGTATGTTCTTCACCCGATTTTTCAGTAATAAACTCAGTAATAAGCACCGAAAGTGGCTTGTTGTACACTTTTTCTAGGATATAACCGATAAGCTTCGCACCGGCATTTGAATATTGATACTCATCTCCAGGTGTTGAAGTAAGTTGATATTGAGCTAAATCTTCAAAGAACTTCGCTTTAGAATAGTTTGATACCAGCTCAATAACGCTGCCATTTTTTATATCTTCGCTGTTAAAGGCAAAATCTTGAGGTAGCGTGCTTTTATGTGTTACTAGGTGACGTAAAGTAATTGCTTTATTTGAGTATTGCAGGTTTTGATAACCCTCAGCGCCTAAATATACTCTAATATCCTCATCTAATTTCACTTTTTTATCCGTGACAGCCTTAGCAAGTAATAATCCAGTATATGTTTTTGTAATGGAGGCAATTTCATATACAGTCTCGCTGCCAAGTTTAGTGCCATCTGGAAATTGACCAAAATGCTTTTGAAAATTGTGTTTACCGCTAACAATGGCGATGGAGGCTACCTGAGCATTTTCCTCTATAATAAGTCGAGTAAGCTTTTTCTCTACAAATGACTCAAAATCTAACTTACTATCACTATTGCAAGCAGTTAAAATAAGTAAGGAAAAAATAACATAGGATACAGTTCGTGCTTTTATTAAGTGCGGCATTCCTTTTACCTTCATTAAAATTAGTCTGAATTAGCTATAATGACGAAATAATCCACCCGAAAAACCACCTTATCAAATAGTTACAATACTCACAACACACATTAGAATGCCTAAATTTCAATAAATCTAGTAATAAATTGTATGAGCTACTTTTGAAGTAATTATTATCATTCTAAAATAAGGTATACGCCTTGCTGAGGCTCTTCATCACCAAGAACATTAAAAATACTTTTGGTAGGTTATGTAATACTCAAATAGCCTGTAGATATAACAGGCTATTTGAGTTTGACTCAACCAGAACAGGACTGTTTGCAGAAGCTCTTTACTTCGTTTTCAATAAGTTCAACTGCGTATGCTTTTGTTCAACAATCAAAGTCATCGTGCTTGCTGCTTTTTCTACTTGATCTGCCAATTGTGATAGTTCTCTTGCTGCATCAGAAATCCCTGTCGTGTTACTATTAATTTCTTCTGTCACCACACTTTGCTCTTCAGCCGCTGTTGCAATCTGAGTTACTTCATTGGAAATATTAGCTAACATTTGCACCAATGTACCCATAGCCTGGGCAGACTCCTCACAGAATGAAACAGCAAGTTCCCCTTGAGATACTGAGCTTTCAATAATCTCTTCTGATTGATGAACTTCATGCGTTAAATTGTCAATGAGTTTACTTATATCATTTGTCGAAGCATGAGTTTTTGAAGCTAACGCTCGCACTTCATCAGCAACGACTGCAAAGCCTCGACCTTGCTCACCAGCACGGGCGGCTTCAATTGCGGCATTGAGTGCTAACAAATTGGTTTGCTCAGCAATTGCTCGGATCACATCTAGTATTTGAGAGATATCCGCACTGCGCTCTACCACTTTATTAATAGCTTGCTTAGCATCGAGTACTTGAGATGCCATTTTTTGTACTGTTTCGTTAGTTTTTACAATACTAGCTTCACTTTTTTGCACTTGCCCAGCGGCATCATTCGCACTCTGCGCTGCCTGCTCTGATGAACGTGCCACTTCAGAGGCCGTAGCACTTAGTTCATTTATCGCAGCGACCACACTGTCGATTTCATTATGCTGGTTCGCCACTTTATTTTTTATATTGATAGCAACTTCAGTGGTCTGGAAAGACTGCTGATAAGATTGTTCCGCCAGCTGTTTTAAGTCATCAATCATATTTCGTAACTTATCGGTGAATAAATTAAACCCCCTTGCTAATGCAATCAACTCAGCATGCGCACTTACTTCAAGTTTATGAGTGAGGTCACCTTCACTACTGGCTAAATTTTCTATTCGCTGTTGAATATGCGTCAAAGGTTTAATAATGGTATTAATTAGCACGATAGCAATTGCTATACCAACCATCGCAACAAGCACACCAACCACTAACATAGTTTGACTAAGCGAGTTTGCTGATTCTTCAAGCTCTTTAGCTAAAGACCTTGCTTGAGCAAGCACCACGTCTTTCGGTACTTCAATTAGCAATGACCACGTAGTATTTGCAAGCTTAATTGAAATAGGCAATGCAAGCGCTATATCATCACCTATTTCAAGTATGTCTTTTGACTGATGTAAGCCAAGCAACTGCTGAGCACGCGACGTTGGCATAGATTCTTTTAATGGTCTGGCCAAATTATCGTAATGACTTGAGCCAACAACCAAACCCAACTCACTCAGCAAAGTAACTTTTGCAGCACCGTTGTATAGAGCAGTTGATAATTCCTCAACTTGCTGCTGAAAAATAGGTAAATTTACATCGACCCCAACCAAGCCAACAAACCTCCCACTTGCCTGCACGGGTACAGTTAATGAGGTCATAAGAGTACCATCGTAAAGATATGGCTCCATTATACATGGCTTGTTTTTATCTTTGGCACATAGATACCACTCTGCTTCTCTTAAGCCAAATTCATTTTTGGAGTCTAAGTACTTATCTGCTGCTGCTACAACCTTTTGCTGCGAGATGCCAGCCGCATCACGAGTGAAATAAATTTCTAAGGTGCCATCTTGTGCAACTGAATGACTCGCGCCCGTTTTATATTGAGCATCTTTATTATCGTAGCCATTGGCTTCGAACTGCGCATACATTGAAGAAATAAACTTATTTTGCTGTAGCGCTCCAGCAACAGCATTTTGAACAACATCTCTTGGTAACGGCTGAGTTTGTGCTGAATTATTAAGTACCCCTGAAAATGTAAATGGTACACGATATGCTTCATTGATAAATCCGCCAACTCGCTGCGCGTAGTATCGACCCTGCGCAGTTAAACTACGTTGTGCCTCACTATATATTGCGCTTTGTACTTGCTTGTTTTGCTTTTCATTTTGCGCATTTAAATGCAGCCACATGTATAACGTCAGTAACATGACAAGGGATGTTACTAAAACGCCAACAAACACAAGCAACTTGCTTTTTATTGATGTGTGATTCATGAGTTTCCTTCTTTGTAAATGCAAACAATCAGCTTGGTTTACACAATTTATGCAGATAGGTGAATTTACCTTTGCCAAGCTTGCATACAGGGACGTCCAGCAAATACTCACTGTTGTCCATTTGAATTCTGAAATTACAGAGGTTTTATGAATTTATGCTCGTAGCACAACATAATCTAATTAGATGTGCAAGTACTGCTATTTTAAACGGCGATGAAAAAGGCATGATGCTTCATCATGCCTTTACCTAATACCAAATATCACACATCATCTTCAATATTATCTTTACCTGAAGTTCGCTCAATACTTTTAAGCTTATGATGGATAGCTGACTTAATTAACATGTAACCACTAATTGGCGCTGTTAGTAAAAGAAAAATCGAGATTAAAATTTCTTTTGCACTAATGCCCGTTTGTAATTGGCTAAAGTAAATCATTGCCGCGGTGAGCAAACTAGCCATACCTAATGTCGTTGCTTTAGTTGGTCCATGCAACCGCATAAAAAAATCTGGCATTTTTACTAAACCAATTGAACCAACTAATACAAAAAAACCACCAATTAATATTAATATGGAGATTATCCACTCAGATGTTTCAGACATATCCCCTCCTACTCTATGATGTCACCGCGCAGTAAGTATTTACATACTGCAACGGTACTAACAAACCCTAACATAGCAATTAATAACGCGGCTTCAAAATACAAACCCGTTCCCATATTCATACCATATAAAATAATCAACGCAATGCTGTTAATATACATGGTATCGAGCGCTAAGATACGATCAGGAATTGATGGTCCCACGACTAAACGCCATAAGTTTAGCAACAACGATAAACCAATCATTGCAAACACAATTAAAATCACAGTCTCTAACATTGAAAAATCTCCTTAAGCGGTGCCTCATAACGCTGCTTAATGGTTGTGATTAAAGCCTCTTCATCTTCTAAATTTAAAACATGAATTAACAAAAAGCGTTTTTCAGGTTTATCACCATTAGGTAAAGATTCACGCCATGGATATACTTCTGCACTGACTGTACCCGGAGTCAAAGATACGGTACTAGCCAAAATAGTTATTGGCATACTATGAGATAGATCAAGTGGTACTTTAACAAAGCCGGGGTTTAACTTTTTAGTTGGGCCAAGTATTAACAAAGCAACCTGCAAGTTTGCGGTAATAATGTCGTATAGCACCAAAAATAAATGACGTATCGCCAAACCTGGCCTGAGTATTAAGGGCTGCTTAGTTCTAAATGGTTGTGTTGCTAACGGGATCACAACTGCCAGTATTGCGCCAAGCAGAATGTGCCCAGGTGAAACACTATTGTTAAGAAGCAACCATACACAAAACAACATTAGGCTTCTAAAGGGCGTAGGCAGCCATGAAAAACGAGCTTCTAGGCGCATTATTGGCCTCCTTCTAAAACAACACTTAAATTGTTAGCAAAGTTATGCAACTCAGTTGCAGTCATTAATGAGTACTCACTTAGGGGACCCGCAAAAATAACCATCATTGGAGATGCTAATACCAACATTAACAGTGCACAGTATTGAGCAGGATGAACACGGTTTTGCTCTGCAACGTCCGGAGTTTTAGTTGTTGTATGATGCCAAAACAGTGTACTACCCGTTTTTGAAACAGCCAGTAATACAGCGAGACTAGCCAACAAGTACACCGGCCAAAAAACCATCGTATACTCAGTTTCAAAAGTAGCTTTCAAGAGCCAGATTTTTGCTACAAAACCAGATAATGGAGGCATACCAATGACTGTGACTGCCGCTAATAAAAAACATCCCCCTAGCAATAGAGGTTGTGTAACGGGCCGACCTGCTGTGATCCGATCACTCACTTTACCTCTTTGGCGTGCTATCAAATCTGCCAGTAAAAACAATGCTGCACTGACTAAAGTAGAATGCACGAGATAATATATTGCTGCTGCACTGGCTTGTATCGTTTGTACTGCAACCATCGCAACTAATGTACCTACTGAAACAATAACCAAATTCGCTGTCAGCTTTCGTAGGTCTTGACTCGCCATTACGCCAATGGCACCAACTAAAATGGTTGCAATTGCCAACCACCATAACCAACCTTGAGCCATCAGACTAAGCTCACCTGCATGCTCGCCAAAAATCATTGTGTAAACTCGCATGATTGAGTAAACACCCACTTTTGTCATAATCGCAAACAAAGCAGCAACGACAGGTAATGCTGTAGCATAAGTATTAGGCAACCATAGATGTAGAGGTAATAAAGCCCCTTTAAGCGCAAATACCACTAGCAGTAACAGTCCACCTATTTTTGCCAAGTAAATATCATCGCCTTGTAACATTGTTACTTTATGAGCCATATCAGCCATATTAAGTGTGCCTAGCACGCCGTATAACGTACCAAGTGCAATCAAAAATATAGCCGATCCAACTAAGTTCATAATAACGTATTGCAATGCAGCTCTAGTATTGTGCTTATCCCCGCCATGCATTAATAAGGCATAAGATGCTATCAGCAATACCTCAAAAAACACGAATAAATTGAACATATCACCAGTTAAGAACGCACCATTGACACCTAAAATTAAAAATTGGAGTAAAGGGTGAAAAAATGCCCCTCGTTCATCATCTCCTGCACAGGCATAAAGCGCACAAGCGAGTCCTAAGAAAGAAGTGAGGCTTACCAATAATACCGACAAAGGATCGGCCACCATCACAATACCAAATGGTGCAGACCAATCACCAATCGCATAAACTTGTGTACCACTGTCTTTTACATTTGCTAATAACAGTAATGACGCAGCTAGAGTAATGCTAGAAAAAATAACTGAGGCAACTCGCCTAATTGGCACACTCTTACCACACGGTGGCATAAGTAAAATAACAGCTGCCAACATTGGCAGCAGCACAGGTAAAGAAGTCAAATGCTGGATCATGCTTTACCCTTTTTATTATTCGATATTTCTTGACCGTTCACATGATCATTACCTAAATCAGCGCGGCCTCTTATAGCTAATATCACAACAAAAGCAGTCATCGCAAAACCAATTACGATAGCCGTTAATACCAAAGCTTGTGGCAATGGGTCTGCATATTCATTTGCATAACCCAATACTGCTGCTTTATTTAAGGTCAGTCGTCCTGAAGAGAACAAAAACAAGTTAACAGCATAAGATAACATGGTTAAACCAAGCACCACTGGGAAGGTGCGAGCGCGCAAAATTAAAAACACGCCACACGTAACTAACAACCCAACACAAGACGCATATAATAATTCCATTAAAAGTTTACCTCTTCTTTTGGTGCATTAGCGGTTACTTTACCTAAACTCGCTAAAATCATTAATGTAGCTCCAACAACCGTGATATACACACCTAAATCAAATACTAAAGCACTTGCCAACTCTATTTGTCCAATGACTGGCAAATCAAAATAATCAAACCATGATGTTAAAAATGGTCGTCCAAAGACCCAGCTACCTACACCGGTTAATATTGCGATTGCGATGCCTGATGCAATGATTTTTCTATAGTTGATAGTCAACCGCTCTGCTATCCAATGGGAGCCATGAGCAATATATTGTAAAATAAAAGCAATTGCTGTCACCAAGCCTGCAATAAAGCCGCCGCCAGGCAGATTGTGTCCACGTAAGAAAATATAAAAAGAAACCAATAATGCCAGTGGCAATAAACTTTGCGAAATGCTCGCTAAAAGCAGTGGATAACGTTCTTTAGCCCATGGCCGTCCTTCACTATCACTTGCAGGCATAAACAAAGGCAAGTTAATTAATAACTTATAAATACCTAATGCAGCGACTCCTAATACTATAATTTCTCCGAGCGTATCAAAGCCCCTGAAGTCAACAAGAATGACGTTCACTACATTGGTGCCTCCACCACCAATTTTGGCATTCGCAACAAAAAACTCAGAAATAGAATCATGAGGTCGTGTGATCATAGCGTAACAAATACTTCCCACTACAACCCCAATAGCTGACGAAATTCCAATATCTCGTAATACGCGAATAGAGCTTGACTCTTTTGGCGTACGCTGAGGTAAAAAGAACAATGCCAGCATTAATAAGATAATCGTGACGACTTCTACCGTTAACTGTGTCAACGCTAAATCTGGCGCAGAAAAACGTGTAAATGCGACAGATACCATTAGTCCAACAACTGATAGCATAAGTAAGGAAACCATCCGTACGTGATGCCAAATGACGGTCCCAATGGCTCCAATCATTAACAGTGCAGCACCAATACCATTATGGATATCAATATCTGTTGGCGCTTTTTGACCTACTAATTGTGCCATTTCAAACAAAGGCCAACCCGCACTTATTAACACCACCAAAAACATCAACATAAGGTAACGCTGTAATGACCCATTTTCTACAGCCACTACTTTTCGTTGGCACCACTTAACAATGTTATAAACGCTATTATCAAAAACCTTTTTAGCGTTTAAAGGAGGTAAAGAAGCTTGGAACTGAAATAAATAGCGTCGTTGAGTGTAAATGAATAACCCACCACAAACTGCGATAAAACTCATTAGCAGGGGTAGATTAAAGCCATGCCAGATAGCTATTTTAAACTCTGGTGGTGCTGTGCCTAATACAGCTGCCGATGCAACATTTAAAATACCATCAATAACAAAATTTGGAAACATTCCAACCAACAAGCAAATTGCGACTAAAACTTCAATAGGGACACGCATATACCTTGGCGGCTCATGGGGTTCCTTTGGTAATCCAATTGGGTCACCATTAAAAAACACATCGTGGATAAACCGTGCAGAGTAAGCAACTGAAAACGCAGCGGCAACAGTCGCCAATACCGGTATCAACCAAGACATAGAACCAAGCAGTTGCTGATATAAAGTTTCTGCAAAAAACATCTCTTTGGACAAGAAGCCATTCAGCAACGGTACCCCTGCCATAGAAGCAGCGGAAACCATAGCAAGTGTTGCGGTATAGGGCATAAACCGCCACATACCGTTGAGCTTACGCATGTCTCTAGTACCCGTTTCATGGTCTATTATGCCCGTTGCCATAAATAAAGACGCTTTAAATGTTGCATGATTTATGATGTGAAAAATCGCCGCTACCGTTGCAAGTTCAGTATCCAGTCCTAATAGCAATGTAATTAAGCCTAGATGGCTAATTGTAGAGTATGCTAACAACCCTTTTAAGTCATGCTTAAACAGTGCTACGTAAGCGGCAAAAAGTAACGTCGTCAAGCCAGTCAAACCAACAATCACAAACCATAAATCTGTACCAGCAAGCGCAGGGTAAAAACGCGCTAATAAAAATATCCCCGCCTTAACCATTGTGGCGGAATGTAAATACGCACTAACTGGTGTAGGTGCGGCCATTGCATGTGGTAACCAAAAATGAAATGGAAATTGTGCTGACTTCGTAAAGGCTCCAAGTAAAACCAATACTAAAATAACCTCATACAAACCATGGGCCTGTATTAGAGATTTACTTTGTAGGATGACATCTAAGTTATAACTACCAACCACATCGCCAAGCATCAATAGTCCAGCAAGCAGCGCTAAACCACCACCGCCGGTTACGGCCAAAGCCATACGTGCGCCTTTGCGCGCTTCTGATTTATGGCTCCAGTAACTTATCAGCAAAAATGAACTAATACTGGTAAGTTCCCAAAAAACCCACAGCTGTAGTACATTGTTAGACATAACAATACCAAGCATAGCGGTCATGAATAACATCAAATAAGAGTATAGTTTTGGCATTGAGTCTTTTTCGCTCAAGTAATAACGAGCATAAAAAATCACTAAAATACCAATACCAAGGATCATAAAGACAAAGAGTAATGCAAGTCCATCAAGCCTAAAGGCGATTTCCAGTCCTAGTAAAGGGACCCATGTCGCACTTTCTCGTAGTACCTCACCCGCAAATACTGCTGGTGAAAGATATATGGCTAAAGCAAGTGCCAATACAGGGGGAACCAGCGTCAACGCAGTTGATTGATTGCGTGACAATTTACCCAAAAATGAAGAAAAAATACTGCCGATAAAGGATAGCAATGGTATCCAAAGCAAAGTCATAAATTGAACCTTTTTATTTCAGTGTCGTAAATGTACGACATACACTGAGTATGGGTGTACTTTAACATGAATTCAGTCATTCTAAATTACATGTATAAGAACACAAAACTTTTCCAGTTATACTGTATTAGTGTTTGAGTTGTCTATAGTTACTCGAACTAGCAGGTGTCATTTTAGACAACTTTAACAAACAATTCAGATTAAATTCATATTTCGCTTGCACCTTCATCCGGTGCAGCTTCTGTTAGCCTTGATTTCAAGTTTGTAAATCTAGGTATTTGGTAACGTTTTGAGTTAATAGCATTTTGCCAAACTTGTCTATATTGATGCGATAAAGGCAATTCCTGAAACTGCATAATACTCCAATCTTTGCTCAATTTAAAAGCATCAAGTAGGCCATGTTTACACGTTTCGCTCTTGTACCACCCCTTTGCAGGTGGTTGCTTTGCAACAATTAAATTTGGGGCATGTTGCCCAGCGTGTCGACATAACCAACGCGCCTTACTTGGCGCAATAGCATATTCATCTTCAAATCCACTAAAGTGCATCAGCTCATGTAAAAACACTTGATAATTGCTACTGCTTGTAAGCGTCATTATACCATTAGCAACGTTTGCTTGGCCCACCTTCGTCATCATTATCACATAATCAATATTATTGAGCTGTCTATTGTATTGCTTAATCAATTGCTGTTCATCGCACCGCGCAAATTGTTGCTCGTTTATATAACAAGACATAATATCACCAATGTAAAACACCTCTGATAAGCAATAGCTGCCGACCATTGGCTCTGGTTGCTCAAGGTATTTTGCTTTTAATGACTCTAATTTCTTTACACCACTAAAGTGATCACTTATTAGTAAAATACGATTTTTGCAATTGCTTGCAAATATAGGGGGGGATAATAAAGTTGTAAGCTCTAGCTTAGCTAATACGCCTTTAGATAGGCTCTGAGGTACTACGCCTTGCTCACTTGCAAGCAATAATTGTAAGTCGCTAGGCAAGCCAAATTGACGCTCTAATCTTTTGAGTTGTTGAAGTGCATATTGTTGCACAAATACCTGTTGTAAGCGTGTTCGTTGCCCCTGGGTTCCAATGTCATAGTATTTTCTCCAGTACAGTTGACTTGCGCTATACTTCTTTCGCTGTGCAAGGCGAATAGACCATTCAAGCATGATTTCTGGCAAATTTAACGCTAATAAGGCCTCAATGGTAGACTCTGACAAAGCTTCCAGTCTGACACTTTGTTGCACTGAATAATAAGCTTTTGGATATGATTGCAAAAAATAATTACGCGAAACAGGCTCATTTAAATTGGGTTGATGATCACTTTGCGCTATCACCAACACCATCACGCAGCAAATTATGGCAGTTTTAACTGTCCTCATCATTTGCTAAAAGATCTAACTCTAGTCGAGCATACTTATGCTCAACGAATTCATAAACGTTTGTGGCAAGTACTAACTTAAAAAAATCTATTGCAACTTGCTTATCACCGCGAGCTTGGTAACGCTTGGCTAGATAAAAATAAGCTTCGCAAAGGCGCTCTGCATACTCTTGTTGACTCGAAACCCCTTCACCCAATTGCGCAAGGAATTGTCCCTCAGTTAGCTCTCCAAGATACAGTTGCACAAGTTGATTGGCCCATAACTCTTGGTCTAATCCATTACTGTTTAATCTTAATTGCTCAAGAGCTTGTTCATGGTCAAGTTGAGTTTGTGCTAAATACAACCACATCACACGATAGGCGTCTTGCGGTGAGCGCGCTAAGAATGCTGCTAAATCTTGGCTTGCTAAATTAGGTCGCTCACCATAATACAGTGCAATACCACGATTTAAATAAGCATATTCATGCGCTTCATCTAACTCTAAAACTGCATCAAACATTTCATAAGCTTGACCGTACTCTTGAGACAGCGTGTGATGAATACCAAGAAAGTTATATACCTCTGCTAAATCGGGCTTCATTTTTAATGCACGATTAAAATCTATACGCGCTAAAGTACTCAACCCTAAACTGTCATAGAGCATACCGCGATTATAATATAACTGTGCTTTTTGCTCTTTTGGCAAGTCACTTGCACTTAGTAGCTCTGAATAACGTGCTATTGCAATTTCATTCCTAAAATTGGCAGCAAGTGGCACACTCAATGGTACGTTAACGATATGCTGTGTAGTTTTTTCTGGACTCAATTGACAACCCATCAATCCGAGAAACACTAAGGGCAAAATAAATATGGATCTTAACTTCATGTCCTTCCTATCGTCGCTTAACTGCGCTTACATAGCGGCCATTAAAACATAAAAAAAGGGGCCATACAGCCCCCTTTTATTACTATCATGTTTTATTTACACAAAATTACTCAGCTGGCGCTTCAGGCGCTGGCGTTACTGGTTGCTCTTGTGCTTCTTTAATACTTAGACGAACACGACCTTGGCGGTCAACTTCTAGTACCTTAACTTTCACTTCTTGACCAACTGTTAGGTGGTCAGCAACATTATTAACACGTTCCGCACTAATTTGTGAAATATGTACTAGGCCATCTTTACCTGGTAATACGTTAACGAATGCACCAAAGTCTACGATACGTACTACTTTACCATTGTAAATAGTGCCAACTTCCAGCTCAGCAGTAAGTGCTTCAATACGAGAAATCGCATCTTTAGCACTCATACCATCAGTTGCTGCAATTTTGATTGTACCATCATCTTCAATTTCAATCGTAGTACCAGTTTCTTCAGTTAACTGGCGAATCGTTGCACCACCTTTACCAATTACTTCAGCAATCTTCTTCGGAGGAATGTTCATCGTATAAATACGTGGCGCAAACTCAGATAGCTCTTCTGATGGTGCAGCAAGCGCTTCATCCATTACAGACAAGATATGTAAACGCGCTGCTTTTGCTTGCTTAAGCGCAATTTGCATAATCTCTTTATTGATACCTTCAATCTTGATATCCATCTGTAGTGCTGTTACACCAGCGCTTGTACCTGCCACTTTGAAATCCATATCACCTAAGTGATCTTCATCACCTAAGATATCTGAAAGTACTACAAAGTTTTCTTCTTCTTTAACAAGACCCATCGCAATACCAGCAACAGAAGCTTTAATGGGCACACCTGCATTCATAAGTGCAAGCGATGAACCACATACTGATGCCATTGAAGACGAACCGTTTGATTCTGTGATTTCAGATACAACACGTACTGAGTAAGGGAACTCAGCAAGCGTAGGAAGTACAGCTTGTACACCACGCTTAGCAAGGTTACCGTGACCAATTTCACGACGCTTAGGAGAGCCAATGAAGCCAGTCTCACCCACACAATACGGAGGGAAGTTATAGTTCAACATAAAGTGGTTTTTATGCGTACCAGTTAAGTCATCGATAAGTTGTGAATCACGTTCCGTGCCTAAAGTTGCAGTAACCAATGCCTGTGTTTCACCACGAGTAAAGATAGCAGAACCGTGAGTACGCGGCAGTACACCCGTCATTACGTCTAGTGCACGAACCATATCTGGTTCACGGCCATCAATACGCTTCTCACCTGCGATGATGCGCCCACGGACAATTTTCTTCTCTAACGCACCAAATAACTTACCCACTTCTTGGGTATCTAGCACATCACCTTCAGCAAGTTCAGCTGTTAATGCTGCAACAACAGCTTCTTTCGCAGCTGAAAGTGCTTCTTTACGCGCTACTTTATCTGTAATGAAGTAAGCTTCACCAACTTTGTCAGCTGCAAGCTCAGCAATTTTGCCTGCTAAAGTTACGTTTTTCTCTGGCGCAGCCCAATCCCAAGCAGGTTTACCTGCCTGTGCTTTGAACTCTTCAACTGCTTTAACGATTGCTTGAGATTGCTCATGACCGTATACCACAGCACCTAGCATCTCTTCTTCTGACAATACGTCAGCTTCTGACTCAACCATAAGTACAGCATTTTCAGTACCAGCAACCACAAGGTCTAGCTTACTTTCTTCAAGCTCTTTTAAAGTTGGGTTAAGTACGTATTGACCATCAATATAGCCAACTCTTGCTGCACCAATTGGGCCACTAAATGGAATACCAGAAATTGCCAATGCAGCTGAAGTACCAATCATCGCAACCATATCTGGTTGGATCTCAGGGTTTACTGAAACAACCGTTGCAATTACCTGTACTTCGTTAACAAAGCCATCTGGGAAAAGTGGACGAATTGGACGGTCAATTAAACGTGCAATCAAGGTTTCGCCGTCATTTGGGCGACCTTCACGCTTTAAGAAACCACCAGGAATACGACCCGCAGCATACATACGTTCTTGGTAGTTTACTGTTAGTGGGAAAAAATCTTGACCTGGGCTTGCTTCACGTTTGCCAACAACAGTTACTAAAACTGATGTATCACCAATGCTTGCTAGTACTGCGCCGTCTGCTTGACGTGCGATAGCACCTGTTTCTAAGGTCACTGTGTGTTGACCTAATTGAAATTCTTTAATAATTGCTTGCACAAATATTTCCTTAATAAAACAAATATGAACGCCAACAACTACCAATTACAGTCTTAAACAGACTCTAAAATCTACTTAAGCACTACAATTGGCAAAAGATGTCAGCGTAATTTCAGCCCTATGCTGAAGTAGCCTAGTATACTTGTACTGCAGCCACAAAAAAAGGGGCGATTAGGCCCCTTTTTTGATGTTGGCTAAAAAGCCAACAAGTAATCAAATTATTAGCGACGTAGGCCAAGTTCTTTGATTAGTGCTGAGTAACGCTCAACGCTTTTACCTTTAAGGTAATCAAGTAAGTTACGACGTTGGCTAACTTTGCGAAGAAGACCACGACGAGAGTGGAAGTCATGCTTGTGGTTAGCAAAGTGACCTTGTAGCTTATTGATATCATTCGTCAAAAGTGCAACTTGCACTTCAGGTGAACCAGTGTCGCCTTCAGCACGTGCGAATTTTGCTACGATTTCTGCTTTTTCTTGATTGCTTAGTGACATAATAACTCCAAAATAAATTTAAATTGTGCTTTAGCCGATCACTAATTCAGCCAAAGCGAGTAAGCGGCGCGCATTGTATCAACAATCAGCGCCTGAAACTAGTAAAAGTTATTGATTGGTTGCTAAGGCTCGCTTTGCTTTTAAATGGCCATCGATATTACGCTCACCTATACCAATAAATTTATGATCTGCTATGACTTTAATGATACCGTCAGGTACTTCCCCACACACCACAACTTGACCATGACTAAATGCTTTACCTTGCTCTTGCGTTATCTCAATGACGGGTAAATCCACTAATGCGGTGTCCATTGGCAACAGTAAATCATCAAGATATGTTGAAGGCTCTAAGCCTTCTGTCTTTGCTTGTTGCAGTTTTTCTTCAAGTTGCTCAATTGTTACCATTTTCTCACTTGGATAATGGCCTACTTTTGAACGATGTAGCATAATAACATGCGCGCCACACCCAAGCTTTTCACCTAAGTCGTCAACAATAGTTCGAATATAGGTGCCTTTAGACACATGTGCTGTCATTTGAATTTCTTCATTTTCAGCATCGTATTCGTCAAGCGTCAAGCTATACACATTGATTTTGCGGCACTTTCTTGGTACTTCAATACCTTCTCGGGCATATTTGTACAATGGTTGCCCTTGGTACTTCAAGGCAGAATACATTGATGGATACTGATCCGATTCACCTAAAAAACTTTCAACAGCACTGTGTAATGCTGATTTTTCAACATTCACAGGTCTTATTTCAACCACTTCACCATCAGAATCTGATGTTGTGGTCCGTTCACCTAATTTAGCACGTACAACATACGTTTTATCGGTATCTAATAAAAACTGAGTAAACTTGGTCGCTTCACCAAAACAAATGGGTAACATGCCAGTTGCCAACGGATCTAATGCACCGGTATGACCCGCTTTTTGTGCAAAATAAATACCTTTGGCTTGCTGTAGCGCTTTATTTGAAGAGATACCTTCGGGTTTATGCAGTAATATAATACCGTCAACCGGACGGCCTTTAGAACGCCTTGCCATTATTCTTGCTCATCTTCCGATGACTCAGGACCACGTTTTTCGTTGTCTTCACGAATAACCGAGTCGACTAAGTTAGAAATTCGCATACCTTCTAGCAACGAGTTGTCAACCACAAAACGCAACTCAGGCATGATACGCGCACGAATTCTTTTACCTAAAACGGAGCGAATGTAGCCTGTTGCATCGTTTAAAATAGCAACACTTTGCTTAGTTTTGTCTTCATCGGTCGTATTAAGTACCGTGATAAAGATTTTTGCGTAAGATAAATCCCTAGAGACTTCTACAGCTGATACCGTCACAAAGCCCAAACGGGGGTCTTTAATTTCGCGTTGGAGAATAACCGCAATTTCTTTTTGAATTTGCTGAGCGACTCTGTCTGTGCGAGAAAATTCTCTCATTTTCACCACTTATAAAATTAACTTATTGAAAAATAATAACAAGTTTTATTTAAACACAATAGACAAATGGGGGCATTAGCCCCCATTTAAATCATTATATCAGTATATATTTACAATGAACGTTGTACTTCGACCGTTTCGAATACTTCGATTTGGTCTCCAACTTTAACATCATTATAATTCTTAACACCGATACCACATTCCATACCATTACGTACTTCTTGCACATCATCTTTAAAGCGACGTAATGATTCAAGCTCACCTTCGTAGATTACTACGTTGTCACGAAGTACGCGGATTGGCGCACTACGCTTAACGATACCTTCAGTAACCATACAACCTGCAATAGCGCCAATTTTTGGTGATTTAAATACATCACGAACTTCAGCAAGGCCAATGATTTCCTGTTTAAACTCAGGTGCAAGCATACCTGACATCGCCTGCTTAACTTCTTCAATTAGGCTATAGATAACGCTGTAATAACGTAAATCTAGATTTTCAGATTCAACTACTTTACGCGCTGAAGCATCAGCACGTACGTTGAAGCCTACAATGATAGCATTTGAAGCCGCAGCAAGTGTAGCGTCAGTTTCAGTGATACCACCCACACCAGACCCTACAATCTTAACCTTAACTTCATCAGTAGAAAGCTTAGTAAGTGAGTCAGCGATCGCCTCAATAGAACCTTGAACGTCTGCTTTGAGTACGATATTAACTTCAGATACATCACCTTCGGTCATATTAGTAAACATGTTCTCTAGCTTCGCTTTTTGCTGGCGAGCAAGCTTAACATCACGGAACTTACCTTGACGATATAGTGCTACTTCACGCGCTTTACGCTCATCTTTAACAACTGTCGCTTCATCACCAGCAGCTGGTACACCAGATAGACCTAAAATCTCAACTGGAATTGAAGGACCTGCCGTTTTAATATCTTTACCATTTTCATCGCGCATAGCACGAACACGGCCATACTCAAGACCACACAGTACGATATCACCTTGACTTAACTGACCTGATTGTACAAGTACTGTTGCAACAGGACCACGGCCTTTGTCTAGACGAGACTCGATAACAACACCAGCAGCCGAGCCCTGTGTTGGTGCAGTAAGCTCTAATAGCTCTGCTTGCATCAATACAGCTTCAAGTAATGCGTCAACACCTGTCCCCGCTTTTGCAGAGATATGAACAAACTGTACGTCACCGCCCCACTCTTCAGGAATAACGTCAAGTTGAGCCAACTCGTTCTTAACTCGGTCTGGATCAGCACCTTCTTTATCCATTTTATTAACAGCAACAATCAGAGGTACACCTGCCGCTTTCGCGTGCTGTACCGCTTCTTTAGTTTGAGGCATTACACCATCATCTGCTGCTACCACAAGGATAACGATATCTGTCGCTTTAGCACCACGAGCACGCATTGAAGTAAACGCTGCGTGTCCAGGAGTATCTAGGAAAGTGATCATGCCACCTTCTGTCTCAACATGGTATGCACCAATGTGCTGAGTAATACCACCCGCTTCACCCGATGCAACTTTTGCACTACGGATATAGTCAAGGGTAGAGGTTTTACCATGGTCAACGTGACCCATTACTGTCACTACTGGTGCGCGCGATTCAGTTGAATCAATTTCAGAGCGGTCATTTAACACTTGCACTTCTAGCTCATTTTCTTTAACTAGAACAACTTTGTGACCCATTTCTTCAGCAACTAACTGAGCGGTTTCTTGGTCGACAACTTGGTTAATCGTAACCATATCGCCCATTTTCATCATTGTTTTTACAACTTCAGCACCCTTAACGGCCATACGAGATGCAAGCTCTGCAACTGTAATGGTTTCGCTAATACGCACTTCTTGCTTCACATCCGTCACTGGTTTTTGGAAACCATGCTGCAATGAAGTTGGCGCTTTAAGTTTACCTTTGCGGCCTCTTGCTGGCGCTTCGGCTTTAACTGGCGCTTTCTTTTTCTTCTTACGACGAGCACTTTTCTCTTCACGTGCATCTGACTCATCTTCTGCTTCTCGTGCATAAGTTGAGGTCGTTAAGTGATGGTCAGCCGTTTCTTCACGTTTACGGCGTTCCTCTTCTTCTTTTTTCCAACGAGCTTCATTTTCTTCAGCTAGTTTACGCGCCTCTTCAGCTTGGCGCTTCGCTTCTTCTTCAGCTTTTCTCAATGCTGCCTCTTCTGCTTCTTTTTGCAGACGCTCAGCTTCAATGCGGTCTTTTTCAACTTGTGCATTATCCACTTTTTTGTCTTGCGGTTCGTTAGCTTTGCGTTGGGCTTGTGCCTTACGCTTAGCTTCCTCTTTGGCCTTACGCTCAGCTTCTTCTTTTGCTTTACGTTCGGCTTCTTCTTTCGCTTTTTGCTCAGCGGCTTGTTGCGCTTTTTGCTCAGCTTCTTTGCGTGCAGCTTCTTCTTCAGCTAAACGCTCTTGCTCTTTTTGCTGGTCAATTGAACTCTTTTTAACATAGGTACGCTTTTTACGCACCTCAACAGAAACTGATTTTTCTTTACCTGTAGAGCCTTTTACACTCAACGTACTTTTACTTTTACGTTGTAAAGTCATACGATCCGGGCCTTCAGCTCCCTTACCACCATGTTGCTTGCTTAGGTGATCAAGTAGCTGTGCTTTTTCAGGTTCAGTTACGCTGTCATCTTTGCCTTTGGTGATCCCTGCATCATTCAACTGCTGCAGCAATTTATCAACAGTTGTATCAATAGTCTCGGCTAGTTTCTCAATGCTCACTTCTGCCATAGTGTGTGTTACCTCCGTTAATAAATTATGCGTCTTCACCAAACCAACAAATATTACGTGCAGCCATAATAAGCTGCCCAGCTTCTTGCTCTGATATTTCTGTTATTTCTACTAGCTCATCAATACCTTGTTCGGCTAAGTCTTCAAGCGTCACAACGCCTTTACTTGCCATCACAAATGCAAGGTGGCGCTCTAACCCTTCCAAAGCCAATAGGTCTTCTGCAGGCTCTGCATCTTCTAAACTTTCTTCTGTTTTCAATGCTTTTGTTGTTAGTGCATCTTTAGCACGGTTACGAAGCTCTTCAACCGTATCTTCGTCTAAACCGTTAATCTCTAAAAACTCAGCAACAGGAACATAAGCAACTTCTTCTAACGTAGAGAAACCTTCGTTAATAAGTATCGTTGCAAAGTCATCATCAATGTCTAGGTTTTCAGTAAATAAGTTTACTAACTTGTCAGACTCTTCAGCATTTTTGGCTTCCATGTCTTCGACTGTCATAACGTTTAGTTCCCAGCCAGTTAACTGGCTAGCTAGACGAATATTTTGACCATTACGACCGATTGCTTGTGCAAGGTTATCTGCTTCTACAGCAATATCCATTGAGCGTGAATCTTCATCCATGACGATTGAAGCCACTTCAGCCGGTGCCATTGCATTAATCACGAACTGAGCAGGGTTATCATCATAAAGCACGATATCTACGCGCTCACCACCAAGCTCGGTAGAGACAGCCTGAACACGAGCACCTCGCATACCTACACATGCGCCGACTGGGTCTATACGTTTGTCGTTAGACTTTACCGCAATTTTAGCACGAGAACCTGGGTCACGGGCAGCACCGCGTAGCTCAATCATCTCTTCACCAATTTCTGGCACCTCAATGCGGAACAATTCCATCAGCATTTCTGGCTTAGAACGTGTTACGAATAATTGGGCACCACGCGCTTCGGGTTTAACATCATATAACAAACCACGTACTCTATCACCCGGTCTGAAGCTTTCACGTGGCAGCATATCTTCACGATAAATAACCGCTTCAGCATTATTTCCTAAGTCAATAACAATTGCATCACGCGTGGCTTTTTTAACCACACCAGTCACAAGTTCACCTTGTTGATCTTTATAAGCTTCAACCACTAATGCACGTTCTGCTTCACGTACTTTTTGTACGATAACTTGCTTGGCCATTTGTGTGGTGATACGGTCAAATTTAATCGATTCAATTTGTTCTTCTACGTAGTCACCAAGCTGAATTTCAGGCTCTTCAACTTGAGCAGCTTCATGAGTAATTTCTGCATATGGGTTTTCTAACGAACCGTCTTCTTGTGGGTTCACTACCATCCAACGACGAAAGGTGTCGTATTCACCGGTTTTACGGTCAATTGCAACGCGAACTTCAATGTCGCCAGTGTGCTTTTTCTTTGTTGCAGTCGCTAGTGCGAACTCTAATGCCTCAAAAATTTTTTCTCTTGGGACTGCCTTCTCATTGGAAACGGCTTCTGCCACCAATAATATCTCTTTTGCCATAGGTAATGCCTCGCTTGCCCTTGTCCTTCGCACTTAATATTTAAAACTTTGCGATAATGTTTGCACGCTCAATGTTGCTAAGCATGATTAGATACTCAACACTATCGACGTTAACTGTGATCATGTCACCACTTACAGCAACTAAGTCGCCTTTAAAGTTACGACGTCCATCTTGCGGAAGCTTTGTACGTACGCGCACTTCTTCCCCTTGCGCCAGCTCATAATGTGCCGGTTTAAAAAGCGGCCTATCAACACCAGGTGAAGACACTTCCAAATCATATTCGTTTGTAATCGGGTCTTCGACATCTAAAATTGCACTGACTTGTCGACTTGCATCTGCACAGTTATCTACAGTGATCCCATTTTCGTGCTCAATATAAACGCGTAACGTAGAGTGACGACCAGCTTGCACAAACTCAAGACCCAATAATTCAAACCCCAGTGCTTCAACCGCAGGTTCCAACATTGCTGTCAATTCTTGCTCGAGTTTTGTCACAAAATTCCTCCATACAAACAAAAAAAGGGCCTTAGCCCCAATAACTTAGTTGTTTCATACCAAAGCTTGGGCTAGAAACCTAAGCTGCAGATACAACAACGCCCCGAACCAAGCGGGGCGTCACACCTAAAGCAAAACTGTGTGGCCAAAGGCCTTGCTTGGTTGCGTAAGACTGCAGCAAAATAAGCTGATGCTTAAACGCAAAACGCGCATTACAATGAATGCGCGAAACCATAAAGGAATAGCACGCTACTCCAGATTTGGTTGCGGGAGCCGGATTTGAACCGACGACCTTCGGGTTATGAGCCCGACGAGCTACCAGGCTGCTCCATCCCGCGCCAATAATAGCAGTGCATGCACTGCAAAATATGCGCTGTATTATAAGGACAGTTCCATTAATAAGCAACCATAGAGTTAAATAAATACACACCAATAGATGGCATAATGAATATTTATTGCTTATCGTCTGTTATTTTCTCATAAAAAAATGTAGTACTGGTCTGCAGCGTTACGTCAACCAGAAATGTAAAGGAAATGTAAGCTTTATCTCACTTGCAGTAATTTTTTCCTACATTTTATTCAACCATCTCGCATCTTTGCTTATCCGCACTATAATTATTAAAAGTATAACACTGCCAATTTATAAATAGTTCTTAGCGCAGTCAGTAGCAAGTATGCAGTTTTGCTTGTTTTAATATAGTTCGAGCAAACGGATGCGCTCTTAATCGACAACGAGGCGATTATGAGTATTTCTCCTTATCAATATCAGTTATTGACGCAGTCATTTTCAACACTGCAACCTAATTTTCATTGTTTTTGCATTAGTCTAAAAACTCAGTTAAATCGCTATGAAATGCAACTACTGTTACCACAAAATAATGAACAACTTCTTTGCGTTGAACATAGAGTTAGTCAATTTATCCAAGAAGCACTTTACTTACTACCTCAGCAAGAACAGCTAACTGGGTTTGTACGTTTACACGCATGTCAATTGTCATCACTCAACCCAAATGAAAGGGATATTAGTGTGCTTTGTAATGCTATGATATCAACACTACAGCTTCATCTTGGTGCGCAATTTACTTTGGCTTTGCGCAACGCGTGGCGTAAAGCATTGCACATTTTTGCGAACATAATAAAAAGTGTCCTATTTGGCTCAAATAATGTCGTGTCTTTAGCCCATTTTAAAACACACAAACAGCAGCGTACCTCAACCTTGAGGTGACTTATTCATCGCCATTAAGTACACTAAAAATATAAATTATTATTTAGGTGTATCTATGCAAAAAGCATTAATTTTTAGTTCTTTTCTGTGCCTTAATGTTACTGGGTGTGATGTATTTGAGAGCTCAAAAAGCCAAATCGAAGCACAGTATTTATCTCAGCACCAAGAATTAAAAACCGCAATAGAAACGATTCGGGAGCATGGACTCGATAATATCTCAGCCACAGCTAAAAGTGGTAGCGTTGCGGCCTGTGTAGCAACACAGCTAGAAGGTGATCCTATGGGGGCATTAATCGCTGTAGAAGGTGCTCTTCAAGACTCGGTTAGTCTTGAAAACTTTGCCAGTACTATTGAAAGTTTGAGTGAACAAGAAATTAGCCTTGAAAGCATTCCACAATTATTACGTCAAGGTGCCGATACCGTTAACTATTTACGTACTTTATTGAGTAACTATGAACTCAGTGAATTACAACAGCAGTCCAAACAGTTAATGCAAGACAGTTATAATAAGAGTCAAAGTATCGGAGAGCATTTACGCATGCTCATTGAACAATGCGAAACCACAAAACAATAAAGGCCAAATTAGGCCTTTTATTGTTTTGTGGTATTTAAGCACTTGCCGATATTAGGGGCAGTTGCTCTTTGAGGTATGAATTTTTTCAAATCAAAGGCTTTCATTACGCGAAATAAGCAATGCAGCATAATAATTTATGTTAGTTGCGAATGACAAAGTACTGGAAGCCTTTGGTAGCGTCATTCGGACATTTTTTCTACGTTATCACCTGGCTTACATAGAATAACTATGCGACGCAGGTTCTGCCTTGGGAAAACACCCGAATGACTACTGCAAAAACACACAGCAAAGATCAGCAACCCCTAGAATAACCGCCAACGACGCTTTTTAACTTGTACTTTATGTACCCAGTTCACATCAATCGTCGTCACAGCTAACACATCATGAGAGGCTTGAGAAATTAACTCATAACTCAAGCTATCTGAAGAACCAAAGTAAAGTGTATATGTAAAAGACTGTGTATTTGCCCAGCACTGTAAAATTTGTTTAGACTGACTTTGTCGAATGCAGTAGTCACCTATTGCCGGGGTATTGATCTTGAATATCGCATCGGTATAACAAGTTCTTCCTTGGTGTAGTGCAACACACTTATTTGGAGTTACATGTAAAATTTGGCTTGGCACCTGTGCCTCAGCGTGTAAATCTGACATCACAAAACCTAAAACTGCTCCTAGCAAACACTTTGCAGATATTGATTTAAAATACATATTTCACTCCAGCAAAGACTGCTGTTGCGAAACGAGAGCCAATCAATGGGCTTTTCGTTACGTTCGCAGACCCTACCAACACAGAGCCACCAGCGCTGAATACCCAATCAACCGCTATTGGGTAATTAGCTTGTGTTTGTGCAAAAATTGAAACGGCTCCATTAATTTCATAAGGTGGCAAATGAGTGGACTGTTCATCAACATCAACACCATAAAAATAGTCGATGAATTTACCTGAGTAATAATTAGCACCAAAATTAAACCATACATCCCAATTTCGTAACTCAAAATTTCGAGTTGCTTCAGCGTGGATAACCCAGCCTCCACTATCACCAAAAGTATCATAGACAAGCTCAACTGCTGCGTTGTATTGGCCAATAGAGCGGTAATATGACAAGCCAAATGATTGATCTTGATGACGTTCTTTAATTCCCTTTAACTCAGGAACAGGGTCATCATCATCGAAATAACCATTTTGAGAAAATCCTAATTGATAATTACCATATATAATATCAACTCCTTGTTGATCATCATTCCAAACTTGATAACCAATATCTGCACCACCAAAAAAATCACCTGAGTTAACACGAAAATAAAAATTTTTATATTCGATGCGTGCATCAGCCAAAATACTGACACCACCAAGGTTTGAGTCAGCTCCTTTTAACTTGGGTAAAGTCATATCAACCCAAAATGCGCCTAAGCTAAGCTGCCAATACAATTCATCACTATTTTCGTACTCTGTTTGTGCCTCTGCGCGTATTGAAATACAAAACAATAGCACCAGCATTATTATTTTTATGTTATTCATAATCTATGATTATTCTTTACGTTTTTATTTGTGCCGAAATTGTTACCTAATGATACCTGACCTAAACGCAACCAACAAACACATATTCCTTTTCTTATAAAACTAAAAATTAACCTAATTGAAATTAAAAAGTAACAATAAAAGTGTCAAATACCGTTTTTACATCTAGAGTGATTACTTTACCCACAGGATAATTATGAAAAAAATCATACTCTGCGCATTATTAGGCACTTTAGCACTCAATGTGCATGCCTTTAGTCAAGAAACACATAAACGTATTGTTGTCGATGCAGTAAATTATATGGCACAAAATCCAAGCTCCACACAGTACCAAAAACTTTCTCAGTACGCGCAAGCCAATAATATGAGTGTTGCTTCACTTGCACAGCTGCTTGGCCAAGCAGCCTTTGATGTAGATGACTTTGAAGATACATTTTTCTGTGGGGCTATCACAGGAGATTGTGTACAAGCACCACTTTGGGGCGCAGCACAGAGCATAGTAAAATATACGAGTTATTGGCACTTTCAAAATCATACCCAAGGTGCAGATGTACATGGTAATGATTTTGGTGGATATAACTGGGAGAAACTAACCGTTTGGGGCAGTGTAGACTCAATTGCTTCAACTTGGCTAAAAGGTGATTACCTTGATGATGGCCGAGGAGGAGAAACAGGGTGGTTTAGAGCCGATGATACAGAGTATAACAGTTACGGTATTACAGAAGCGAATTATCGAATTGATAGCCATTCAACATACAGTATGTATGACGACTTTGAAGAAATGCCATTTCAACCCATTGATAACTTGGGTCAGTATTGGTATCAGAAGTATCTTCAAAGTGGTAACCCACAAATTCTGGGGTTCGTATTTCACACCACGGATCTTTTACAACCTCATCATACGTGGACAACTTCAGACCTTAACCACGCTAGCTGGGAGTCTTGGGTAAAAGACTACTATGATGCAGAGAATTTAAACAATACACAACTAGTGAGAGAAGCATTAAATAGCTTTTCCCCTTTATCTGACAATGCTCAAGATATTCGTCCTCTACTCACGCAAGGCGGCGCATTTTCTTACGCACAAGGCGGTATTGTGCTCAATTCTAAAGATCATTATGACCGCTTAAACACTGCAAAACTTGTTATCCCACATTCTATTGCCATGGTCGTTCACTTACTAAATCATGCTATGGTGGCGCGTTAATGCGTAGTTTAGTCCTATTGTTGGCAAGCTTTTTAAGCTTGCCAACTTATGCAAACACTAGTTTTAGCGACACTGAAATCAAGCTAGTTCATAGCGTGCTTAGAGAAAAAGACACCAACATCACATTGCAACAGACAAAGTATCGTATGGTTGAAAACGCCTTTTTACTAGAGCAAGCAACACAACTTCACCCTAGTATTCTAAAAAGGCAATCTCCCGTGGGTTTTAGTAGTGATCACCATGCAAGAAGGTATACTTTATCTTTGCTTAAGGGTCAGTTTAACTTACCCACTGGCACTAAAATAAACGCAAAGATGTGGCAACCTTATTCCGCAAAATGGCTAAAAAGCAATTTACCTGCTTACCCAAGTAATAATACCTACACGACTGATCAACTGGCAAAGTTAGACAAAATAGATTTAAGTCACTTAGCTAAGAAACCACTGACTTTAGCTTTGCTAATGAGTGAACAATCGATGCAAAATCGTTATAGATTACATCAAGGCGACATTAATTTGTTCAAATCACTCATTAATGAACATCATCGATTTAACCTAATTATGCAAACGCTCTCCACTTCACTTAATGCACAAGGGCTTTCTCAACAAAAACTAGAGCACATTGCTAAAGCCGAGCTGCTCAGACCTGTTATGCTTTCATACTTCGGTGTATTGCATAGTATGCACGGAGCACGCAGCGCTTATGTTGAAGCATTACAACAAAGTATTACCAATAGGCAAATAAACGATTATTTCCAAGCAAATAAGCAAAGTTTCAAGTATATCAAGAAGGTTAAAGCCAATGCTGTATTTTTTAAAAGCAAAGTTCAGGCTGAACAGTTTTACAAGTATGCTCTAAAGTATGACTTTGCACGTGCTGTTACCCACTTTAAACAAAATGATATATTCGCTAAAACTCAAGGCATTGTCGAACGCCAAAATAAAAGCTCATGGGCACATCAAGTCGCGTTTAGTCTACAGCCACAACAATTGTCAAAACCAATTAGAACACCCCAAGGTCAATGGTTCGTAGCTCAAACTCTGTCACGATTTTATGATTACTATGATAAAGAGAGTGAAACAGTAAAGTATCAAGCAAAGCTTGCTTTGACTGAAGTATTGGCCAAAAATGCTTACCAAAAACACAAAGCTAAATGGATTAAAAGTAATAATATAACGCTATGAAAAAAGAATACATTTTAGCTATTTTAGGTATCACTATAAGCATCTGGGTAGCTCTGCATATTTGGTATGGGCCTGAATCAAAAATCAGCAGTACCATGCCAATCACTCAGTCCAGCGAGCAAATGGCTGTAAAAGCTGTCTCTGTGACAATGCAATCTAATAACAATTCAGTACCAACCATCATTGAGCATAAGGCACAAAATAGCGCTGTCTCGCTTGATACTAAAACGAATGAAACAGACATCTATATTCCTCCTATTGGCAAACCTATCACCAGTGAACCATATCAGGGTGACCTAAACGACCATGAGAGTTATCAAGCATATGGTGATGCTAAAGAAAGGAAGCTCAAACAAGCATTTATTAAAGCGGCAAAGCATAAAATTGAACGTTTAGAAGCACTGTTAAAGCGCGGCAAAGCAGAGGGTATTAGTGCTGACGAATTAATATTTGCACAAGAGAAAATAGCAGGGATCAGGGAAATGAGTAAAAAGCTACAACAAGAACTGGTAGTTTCTCCGTAGTCTCATCACACTGACTGATGCAGTTGGCTTACTGTTTAGCTTAAATATACATTGCACCAATCGCATTAATTAAATATAGGTACGAATTGGTTTATGGGAACATCATTCATGTTTGAACAAATAACAAAACCGCTCTAAGCGGCTTTGTTATTACTCATTGACGGTCAACTATATTTAGGCAGAGCTGCGCAAAGCTATTATTTGCTTTCTAACACATTGCCAGTCCCTATCTCTATTTTGCGAGGTTTAAGGGCTTCAGGTACTTCTCTCAATAAATTAATAACTAACAATCCGTGCTCAAGGGCAGCACTGATTACTTTAACATGATCACCTAGTTGAAATTTACGTTCAAAACTTCGCTCAGCAATACCCTGATGAATAAACTGTCGCTCTGGTTGCGCACTCTTTTGTGCTTTTGTACCAGATACTTTTAGCGTATTACTTTGTGATTCTATGCTCAGTTCTTGCTCACTAAAACCGGCCACAGCCATGGTAATTTGATACTTATCTTGATCTAATAGTTCAATGTTGTACGGAGGGAAACTAGGCTGTTTGTCTGTGCGAGCAGCGGCGTCCATTAATGATGCCAAATGGTCAAAACCGATAAATGAACGATAAAGTGGTGATAAATCTACAGTGCGCATAATGATATCCTCATAATTAAGCGATATAAGTGATTAACTCTTCTTTAAGAACCAGTTAACTACTTTTATTTAAAAAACAGTTTGTTATATGTTAAAAACCCATTTCGGCGTCTTCACATACTTATTTATGGTCAACAAAATTGTTTTCAAGTGAAAACCTTAATTTTTTTGATAAGAAATCACATTAAGCTACAAAAAATTCTTTTAAAACATTGAGGTAAATCTCTTCTATCATTTGTAAGTCACAGATCGGGACATGCTCATTTACTTGATGAATAGTATGATTACGTACGCCGCACTCTATAACTTGTGTACATGATGAAGCAAAAAATCGCCCATCAGACGTACCTCCTGATGTACTCAAAGTTGGATATTGACCTGTTGCTTGATAAATTGCTTTTTCAGTTAAAGATAAAAAACAATTCTGTTCATTTGCACCTGTATAATAGGGTTCACATGGCCTCTCCCACACAAACGCTAAATGGTTTTGCCACTTTTCTAACACAGACTCAACGAGCTCACACACCGCGTGACTACGATAAGCATGACTATAACGAATATTAAAAGTAATCTCACACTCACTAGGTACCAAATTATCAACAATATTGGGGACCGTAATACCCGTTACTTGTAAATGCGTTTTTGACCCAGCCTCATCTTTCCACCAAACCAGCTGCGTTAAAGCAGCGACAATTTCACCTGCAATATGTGCCGCATTGACCGTATTTTCAGGATAAGCAACATGCCCTGCTTTACCATTGATTTGTACTCTGCCAGAAAGTGCGCCACGACGGCCATTTTTAATTGTATCACCAACCGTCTTATCTGATGTTGGCTCGCCCACTAAACACGCATCAAGTGCAATGTTTTGTTCAGTTAAAAACTGCGCTATTCGCTTAGAACCATATTCAGCCTCCCCCTCTTCATCAGAGGTGAGCAACCAATAGAAAGTACCTTGATATTGAAAGTCATGTGCACACATTTGTTCAGTTGCACTGAGCATCGCGGCAATGCCTCCTTTCATATCAGCGGCGCCTCTACCTATTATGCAGCCATCGATGACATCGCCACTAAAGGGGGAAGCCAACCAGCCTTTATCATTAGCTGGTACAACATCAACATGCCCTGCAAAGGCAAAATTAGGCCCAGTTGAAAAGCACCGTTTTGCTACTAAGTTTTTAACACCATGTACTTCTTCATGTAATAAAATTTCAAAGCCAAGTTCATGCAACCTCGTCGCTAGCCATGACAGTGTACCGGCATCACTTGGGGTGACAGAAGGGGCTTGGATCAGCTTTTGCAGCTTTTCAACAGTGTTTAAAGGAAGATTTGCAATGCTCGCTAGGTGTTGCGCCATTATTTTAAGCTCTATACTTGAACATGGTTGTCAATTACAACGAGTTGGCATTGCGATTTCATGGCAATAATGCGTCACATTCATGACAATACACTTTATTAGCAATCCAAAATCAAAGTTTTTAATCAATAAAACTTAATCTAAATCAAAGTTTCAAAAAATTCTGAAACATCCAATCGCAAATATTGATCTAGAACAGCTTTTTTATTCGAGCAACTCTTATTATTAAACCCATCAAAAAGATATACCTCGTATAGGTTCAGGAGATGACAATGAAAACACTTAGCACAGCATTACTTACAGCTCTATTGGTTGCAGCCCCATTTGCTCAAGCACAATTTAGCGTAAATGTGGGGGCAATTAATGTTAATCCAGGTAATACAGCATCGCATATTGATCAAAACACAGCACTTGGATTAGTCGCAGACTCTGACACTCAGCTAGGCGTGACATTCGATTATCAATACTCAGAGCACATAACATTTGAGCTGATCGCTGCAACGCCTTTCTCACACACTGTTAATGGTGCTGGTGGTTTGCAAGGTGCTGAAATAGCAAAAATAAAACATCTACCACCAACATTGCTTGCTCAGTATCATTTTTTTGCAGCAGATGCGAAATTTCGTCCATTTGTTGGAGCAGGCCTTAATTACACGGTGTTTTTTGATGAGGAAGCAACACAGGCACTTCGCACTACCCTTGGTACAGATGATGTAAAGGTAGACTTAGACAACTCATTTGGTGTTGCGCTGCAAGTTGGTTTTAATTATGACCTCAATGAAAAATGGGGCCTGCACGGTATGATCTCTAAAATGGATATCAATACCGATGCCACTGTTTATGCCAATGGCACTAAAGCACTGACATCAGATGTTGAGCTAGACCCAGTCGTGGCAATGTTCGGTGTAAAATACAAATTCTAGTATTTTAATTCTCATTCAGCCCCTAAGGCCACCCTTTGTGGCCTTTTGCTATTTATTACTATTTTTCTTTTCTTCAAGCATCGCTTTCCAATGCATAATTTCTATCGGCAAAATTGGCGCCTCACCATCAAAACCAGCCACTTCAAGCATTTCTTCAACGCTCACAACCCCTGTCTTTTTACGAAAAACACCGCGCACATATGCAATAGCATGTAGCCCTCGAGCTGAGTGGAATTTTTGCTCAATATAAAAATACTTATGGTCCCATCCCACTAAACGAGTCGTTACGGTAAATGATTCAAAAGGCTTTATATCTCGGATGTAAGTAATTGCAGTCGCATTTACAATGGGGAACCAGCGCCTCGCCATCATCGCTTTAAACAAGCCAATACGTTCAGTCATCCAAGTCCTTGCTAAGTCCATAAATGCTAAGTATCTAGAATTAGTTAAATGAAAATTAATATCGCAGTCGCTCGGTAACACTTTAAAGTGACACTCTATTGGCTCTAAAAGTGATTGATATTGCTTATTCTTTTTTATTTTCCAAAACATCAATAGAAGTCGAAAATATAGATTCATATTAGTTGGTCCAACCAGTTTGCTGTTGTGAGTGAGTTTAACATAGAACACTTACTGAACAACAAATACTTGCCATCTAAGACGTGCTAAACTAATCTTCCAGTAAAGCCTAACGGATTGATCACAATGAAAAACAGTTACAACCTCCAAGCGCTTTTTGCTACTTTTTGCTTAGTGTTTTCAAGTATGAGCATCGCCGATTTTGACTTACCAGGTGAGGGTACTTTACGTTATCCAACTGGAGTGGAAAAAGACTTCAAATTTGGCTTCGGTTGGCAAGCAAGCACACAGCAGTTTCGCATCGGCGACAAAAGTTATGAGATGTCTGAGCTGCCTGAGTCATATTCAATCGCCATCACTTTGAGTAAAGATGGCACTAAGATCTGGGTGCAGGAATTTAATAAAGGATTTATTGAAGGGTTTGAGTGGCAATTAGGTAAACACAAGTTGTCTCTAAAAAAACAAGACCTTAACAACAATGTCTTAGGTAATTACTTACTTACTTTTAATAAGCGAGACTACTTTTTAGCTCGCCCAAATGTCAGCGTTGAGGTGTCGTTTAATCAAGATGGCATTGATAGGGTAAAACTTGATGGAGTCACCAAAGACATGGGCATTAAGAATTAATGCCCAACTACTTGATACTATAAGTTTTAAACCTTTACAGTTTTACGGTTTATACCGTACTCCCTCAATTTATTTGCAACAGCTGTATGACTAAGGCCTAGACGTTTAGCTAATTGCCTTGAACTTGGGTATGCAGGGTATAGTTTTCTTAGCAATGTAGCCTCAAAGCGTTTTACAGCTTGCTCTAATGACCCTTCAAAGTCTGACTCTAAGTAACCTAAGTCATGAGTAAAGGTAGGCAACTGCATATGCTCAACTCGTAACTCTTGATCGTCCAACAAAGAAACCGCTCGATAAATTGAGTTTTCTAACTGGCGAACATTACCAGGCCATGGGTATTGCTCTAAAAACTCTAAGCATTCTTGTGACAACTTTGGTGCTGGGTGACCATTTTGCTGTGCATATTTTTGAATAAAATGTTCAGCTAATGGTCCTATATCTGCTTTTCTATCTCTCAGAGGTGCTATCTCTAAAGTCAGAACATTGATCCGATAATATAAGTCTTCTCTAAAGCTACCCTCTTGCACCATTGCGGGTAAATCTTTTTGCGTTGCGGCAACTATACGTACATTAACTTTAACTTCATTTTCATCGCCAACTTTACGAAAGGTCCCATCTTGTAAAAAGCGCAGTAGTTTAGTTTGTAACTGCTTAGACATTTCACCAACTTCATCTAAGAATACTGTACCACCATCAGCTTGCTCTAAAACGCCACGCTTGGGGGCTGCATTATCTTCATATCCTGCGTAGCCAAATAGCTCTGACTCTGCCACATCATCTGGCAATGAAGCACATGACAATGCAATAAATGGTTTTAGTGAGCGATTAGATGCATAGTGACACGCTCTGGCGAGTAGTTCTTTGCCAGTCCCCGTTTCACCCGTAATTAAAATTGGTGCTTCAAGCTGAGCCATCTTACGTGCTTCACGCACCACCCTGCGCATTGCCGTACTGTGGTTATGAATCGTCGCAAAACTCTCTTGCCCATAGCGACGAAATGCACTGACCTGCTGTCCGAGTCGGCTTTGAGACTTAATGTTGATCACCGCACCAGCTAATACATCATTTTCATTACCTTGAGGAACGGCTATCGGTAAAATATCAGCAATATAGTCTTCACCTGCCACTTCAACCCGCGTTGTTTGGCCAAGCACTTCTTTGCCTTCTAGCCAGCGAGTAAAGTTAAAACCTTTTAGTAAATTATTAATATTAGAACCAATTATTTCTGATTCAAGGTGGTTTAAATCTTTGCACGCAGCATCATTGCAATGGCGAACCCAGCCTTTAGCATCAATAGAAATAACACCGTCAGGCAGCGCACTTAGCAATGTATATAGCTCATTATGCTCTCTTTCTGAAGGCAAAAATGCTGTCGTTCTAACATCTTCAACTCCATCAATAAGCCTAATCTCTGGCATTATTTTTTGAAATTGTTCAAATTCGATAGGGGGAAAACTAACGTACATACGACAATTTATTGAATCAACTTCAATACCTTTTAAATCCACTTGATAACTAACCAAGATGTTAAGTATTTCTTGGGCAATACCGATTCGGTCTGCACAATGAATTTCAAGACGCATTTGTTCCTCAAAGGGGGTGGCACAACTTAGGGCAATCATACTCTAAGAATAGCCACTGGACTAGAATAATGTAAACAATTTTGAACAAAATAGTTTTTATCTATAAAAAGACTTAATTTTGTATGCTTTAGTGTGACACCCCTACTACTTTTTAAGAAGATGGCTAATACCATCGCGCTATATAAAATATATTCGTTCAGTTTGTATAAATATAAATTTTTAAGCATAAAGCTCATAATAAATAACAATTCATCTGCTATTCTAAAATATCGTGGTGTAATAACTAATTGAATAAAAAGCATTGTTTTTAGAATAGATTACCCTCATGATAGTGAGATAAGATCATCTTTAATAGACAAAATTAGGGGGAGTCAATATGCAAAAAACCCTGCCTTTTTTCCTTATAAGTCGCAGCATTACTATTGCTGTATGCCTTTTTCTATCGGCTTGCTCTGTTGAAGATGCGTATGAAACAGGCCCATCAGAGCAACAACAGCAAGAGCAAACACAACAGCAAGAACAGCAAGAAAAAACACTGACCGTTGACATCACCCTAACTGAAACCACAGGTACACATGTTACTGAGGCGCAGGTATTCGTTGCCAACCAAGTATTTATTAGCAATGCTTTGGGTAACGTAAAGATTAATAATTTACCTTTGGGTAACTACACAGTTCATGTCGTAAAACCTGGCTTTTTTACCAATACCTCCACCATTAGGGTATTACCTAACGCAACAACTCACTCTATTCGTATGACCGAAAAATCCCCCCAACAAGCAACATTAATTTTTGGTGGAGATACTATGTTTGGTCGGCGCTTCATGGACCCTAGTTTGACCACTATGTCCAATAACGTGCCAAATATTGATGATGCGCTTATCCAACCACAAACAGCCGCTTCAAGCGCTGTGAGTATTGCAAAGTATCTCAAGCAACTATTTAGTAGTGCTGACTTTGCATCCGTCAATTTAGAGTCTCCTATTTTAGAAACCCCTACGAGTGTCCACCCAACCAAAGAGTTTGCATTTTTCTCGTTACCTGACACGCTTGCTGGTATACAGAGTATGGGTATTGATTATGTGGCATTAGGCAACAACCATGTATACGACTACCTTGAGCAAGGATTAAGCGATACATTGAATTATGTTAATAGCGCAGGACTTTTACACAGTGGAGCAGGCTTTGACAACGTACAAGCATATGCACCACTTTATACTCAAGTGAATGGAACTTCGTTGGCTTTAGTCTCGGCTACTTCAATTACAGGAGAAGCAAACCCCATAGATTATATTGCTCAGGAAACTAAAGGAGGCGCTGCAGACCTTACCAACAACACACAGTTGAATGCAGCTTTGGTAGCTGCCAAAAGTAACAGTGATTATGTTATTGCACAAATGCACGGCGGCGATGAATACTCTTTTGCTCCAACAGGCTACATCCGAAACCGATTTGAATTTGTCGCGCGTCGTAATATTGATTTAGCCATAGCTCACCACCCACATGTAGCACAAGGGTTTGCTGTATTTGAAAATACCCCTGCAATTTTAGGTCTAGGTAATCTCATCTTTGATCAAAATCGATTAGAAACACTACTGGGCCTTGCTGTATCAGTAACAATTGATAAAACCCAAACTCCAGCGACACAATTTGCACGTGCCTACCCAATATACCTAGAAAACTATGAGCCTCAACTAGTAACAGGCTTTTTGAGTGACTATCTAGTGAGACGCATAGCTGAATTTTCTGACGATAATGTAACCATCATACCTCGTAACGGCTACGCAGATGTATACTTTTCAAATACACAAATTACACCTCAGATCATCACGAAAACCGTAACAGTGCCATCGGGGGTACACGTTGTAGATTTAAGGGAATATGCCCCCAGCAACGCATTTATATCGCAACTACACATTGACGAAAGTGCAGAGTTAACACTTGGTAGAGACTTAATGATTTTTGGTGACTTTGAAGACTGGGATAATGATGAAGAGTTTGGCGAGGTAGCCAGATGGGAATTAAGTGATGAAGATGTTTCTACTTGCATTAGCGGTGCCTATCAACATCAGCAAGGTGCTTGCCTATCCAGAACACAATTTGACAACACGCCATTAACACTAACGTTTCGCGAGACCATTCGAACCATGCCCATCACGCCCGCAGATAATACGCTTTTGGCATATCATGACTTCACACTCTTCGGTTATGCTAAAGCAGATAATGCCGGAGACTTCAAAGCTAAGTTGAGCATTAGAACAGCCGAAGATGGACTTGAATTTAGTAATACCCGCACACCGTTGATAAATGCTGGTAGTTACGACTGGCAAGCATTTTCATATCATTTTGAGCTTCCTGATGATAACCAAACATTAGGGCCAGAAAACTTACCAGCTCGCGGAGTTAATGTTGCCTTTACACACTCACCGCCAGAAACTGGAGAGGCAACACTTAGTTTAGACCAAATAGCGTTAGTTTCGTGGCAAAAGACCCTTAATATTGTTGATAACCACTGGCAGAATAATAAAATGCATGGGATGGATTTTATCAAAATAAACGCAAGTAAACCTGTTACCCTAACAATGTCGTATAGCTACTTTTAACCATATAAAATTGGGCTCTGAATGCAGTTAAAACAACAATATTTCATTATTCGTAGTCACAAAGCATTTTGGTCACTGCTGACATTACTACTTATGACCCTTGTGTTACATGTTTTTGGCGTGCTGCAGAGCCTAAATACCCCATTTTTAAGTTTGTTTAACAAGTTAAATTCCGTACAGGCAACCAATGTAACCCTGATAGAAAGTGCTAACTTATATAGCGAGCACGACATCTTATTAACTAAAATCAATCAGCATAGACCCAAAGCCGTTATTATATTCTCCAATATATATTTACAACCCCAAGAGCATTTAAACAAAGATATATTTTACCCCCACCAAGACAGTCAACAATGCTTGCCTTCAATCGCTAATTGGGGGGGATACAATATAACTCTAAAAAACCTAAATTCAAGTAAGTGCATTGCTATTTGGCAGCGTATTTTTCCTGAGCAAACGAATGTGGGTAGCAAACTGATCAACTTTTCGTTAGCTCCCCATGCACTGCCAAAATTTACCAGTGAACGAATTATTTCAGATGATATCTTGAGCGACCAATTAAAAAACAAAATTATCTTTATTACTCAACGCCCTAACGAATATATTCCAGCCATCTCAGCACCAAAATTAGATACTTACTTTAACCCTGCTTATCTACATGCGTATGTTGCGCACAGTTTGGACACAAACACACTGATTAACCCTCTCGATGTTCAATCGTCAACCCTACTACATCTGATTGCTATAGCAGCTTTAATCATTATTTATCAACGGTTCTCTATTAATCTAAGTCTAGTAATCGCATCTATACTAACTTTAATATGGATAACAGTAGGCTATTTCCTGTTTAAACTTCGGTTTATCCTAATACCTGTAGGAGAATTTATTTTTATTACATATGGGGTGCTATTTTGGATATTTTTTGCAAAAAAATGGGTTGAAGAAGATAATCTCCTTAATATCATTGGTAATATCCAGCAACGTATGTTGGGACGCTATTTACCGAAATCATTTATCAACCAAAGCGATCCTTGGGACCCTATTCTAATATTAGTGAAACAACAACTGGCATTAAAACGAAGTATTTTTTTTGCAAGGGAGGAAGGTGATCACCGACTAAAAGAAATACGTGCAACTAACTGTGAATTGTCACACATTCAGGAAATGAGACGCGATTACCAGCGCGCACCTTACTCTGATGCAATAAAACAATTTGGTACGGTTAAAGTTACAAGACCCTTTTTTAAAAACTTACCTGAGTCCGAGAGCCAATATTTAGTGCCCTTAATGTATGCAGGCGATGTTCGCGGCTTTTGGGCTATGACAGTTGAGCAAAATAATGCTTTTGATGAAGGGGCATTTACCCACAATGTAAATCAGTTTGCAAATCAAATTGGTGAACTATTATTTCATCACAACATATTTTTAACCCAACAAAAAAATGCCAATAATATTATCACTCGAGCTTTGACTTTAAATATTCAAAAACCTTTGAGCCAACGTGTTAAACACTCAATTAAAGAAATGGAACAAAAATTAATGACTCTTGAGCACGTATTTAATCAAGTTGGGTCCGCTTCTATTTTGTTTAACCTATTTGGCCATGTAATACAAACCAATCATGCTCTTGAAAATTTGGCCCAGAAACTGAATTTGGCGATATTTGATATCACCGCGCTTGACTTATTAAGCCTTGTGACCAATATGCCCATAGACACAGCTAAAGGAAAGCTACGGTTTGTTACTCTACATAAAGGAGAATTGCACTTGCCCGTTGAACTTCAAGATGAGGTTTATATTTTAGCAGTGCGAACTATTAATGCTTCGGACGTAAAGGACAGTTCTAACAACCCTTTTGAAATCGGCGGTATCTTATTCGAGTTCATTAATATTTCAGACTTAATCTGTCACTTAGATGACCCCAGTAAACTACTTCAACAGCTTACAGTGCACCAAGACAGCAGAGTCAGTCATTGATTGATTTAACATTAAATATATTTCCATCGGGCGGCGGGTTAGGGCAATCTGTAATAACCACCGTTTGGGTAGGTATTGCCGTTATTGGCTTTTTAAACTTACGCTTTGGCTTTCCTCTTACAGGACTTGTAGTACCCGGTTACATAGTCCCTTTGCTTATTGTATCTCCAACATCAGCCATTGTGATACTAGTAGAAGCTGTGATCGTTTATTTTGTAATGAAGGTCAGTGCCAAAACTCTCCTTGAACACTTCGGTTTTGCTGAAATGTTTGGCAGAGACCGTTTTTTTGCCATTATTCTTATCAGTATTTTGGTCCGTGTAACTATGGACACATTATTTTGGCCTCCTATCGCAGGTATTATGTCAACATGGGACATTTCCTTTGATTACGCCTCCCAATTATATAGCCTTGGACTGATAATCATCGCATTGACTGCTAATGTCATGTGGAACGGAGGCTTTAGGTATGGTGTAAAAGTCACCGCAGTACAACTGACGATAACTTACATTATTGTTCGCTTTGTTTTAATGCCATTTACCAACTTCAGTATTGCCAACCTTGCTATTATGTATGAGGCAGTGGCAGCATCAATCATCGCAGCGCCAAAAGCATACATTATTTTAGTCATAACTGCCTTTATCGCATCCAGAGCAAATATCAAATATGGCTGGGAATTTAATGGTATTTTGCTCCCTGCACTGCTAGCTTTGCAATTAATGCAGCCCAGCAAATTACTTACTTCATTTATTGAAACTGCCATCATATTAATTATTGGCAGTGGTTTACTGCACTACACTAAACTACGTCATGCAAACTTTGAAGGGGCGAGGCTGCTATTGTTTTTCTTTAATATCGGCTTTATTTATAAGTTGCTGTTAAATTATGTCATTTTACACTACTACCCGACAGTAAAGGTAACAGATACATTCGCATTTGGTTATATGCTGTCCACATTACTAGCACTAAAGATTTACCAAAAAAATGCACTTGGATTTGTGATAAGAGCCACTTTACAAACATCAGTAATCGGTGGTGGTATTGCTATCTCGATTGGCTTTATCATCATGTACATCCCCTCCCTGTTTAAAAATAATGGCATAAATGAAACGCAAAAACATATGCAGCAAGCAAGTCTCAGCCAAGCAATTACTCAATATAAGAGCCATTTATATACTGCTGCACCAGCACAAATGCAACTTGAGCAATTTAGGCAACAACAAGACATTGAAAAGTTCAAAGCTGCAATTGATGTTATTAGCCAATTAAAGATAGACAGCAGCCAATATCGTCATGCAGTGCAACATCTAAAATCACTAGACTTTACCGTTTCATCTGACACGCATTTTATATATATTCATGATACTCGTAAGCGCACTCCCAGAGGGCTATTTGTAATAACAAAAGAGCCTCATTCAAACCTAATTGTAACTGTACCTCACCCGTCATCAGAGCGCTTAGCGAGTGACGCAGCCGGATTACTACTTCCTCACTTAAAAGCAAGTGCTATGGCTTTAGGCACACAGAAAACACAGTTTTTGAATGACGACTCTTTAAGCCAACAAAGTAAGTATTACTATGCTTTTATTGCTGCACTGGCATCGAACCAAGTGTTGCAAGTACGAGCAATAAATAGCTTTAATACTCAGATACTCAGCGATAGTCCATTCAAGCAAAAATGTCAGTTTTGGATATACAACCAACTACCAAAGGCAGTCAAACAAACACAGCTTAGTAACCTATTAAACTGTGATAACATTACCTTTGGTCTCATGACCCCTGAAAGCCTGCCCAATAGTCATACTAGTGGTCAGTTTTTAGAGATTTTTCTCACATCTCAAAATTTTACGTCTCTCATTTCCAAAGTGACACTGGCTAATAATCGTTTAGATAAGGTTTCAATTGAAGTAAAAGAAGAAACGCCACAACAAGCCGTTGATAATTTTAACCCATTTATTAGTGCCAAAGGTAGTAATGACTTTAAACTCCTCACAGACAGCGAAGCATCGTTATGGGAATTTGAAATACTTCGCCCTTTATTCACGCTCATTGATACGCTCAGCGGTAATAACCTAAATCAAGATGTCTTAAACCGGTTAAATCAGATCAATGATGTAGCACGTATTGTAGGTTATCAACTGAGTATTATAACCTCTGAGCAGGGACACTTTTTAAAAATAGCGCCTATTGGAGAACCGCAGTATTATAAACAAGGACAAGGCCTTTATCTGATTAATTTAAATCCAACTAGTGCCATCACTGTACAAGTACCTAGGCCTCTTTTTGAGAGTAATACCCTTAAATTTTCTGCTCAATTATATTCAAACATTCAGGGGAAAGTGCTGTTAGTCGCCGGCGCTCACCCATTTGCTGCACCACATGCTAATGTTGTAGCAGCAACCAATGTTAAAACGCTATTTAATGTCGTGCATCAAAGCACTCTCAGATATAACAGCCAGTACGGTATTGTGAACCTACAGATACGTAGCCACAGTACCCCCTCAAGAATACGCCCCAGCGCGCTTGCTTTTCAATTCACTCAAGCTGATAAAAATCATGCAGCAACATTAGAGCAATTATATACACAGCTTTCTAGGCTTGGCGTGCAGTACCAAATAGTCAGCGGAGAAGATACAACTCGAGGTTTGGAACTCGGGTCTTCTCCTCAAACTGGTTATCAAATTTTTGCCCCTAACAGCGAGTTAGCAACATTATGGCTTGCCTCTGACTTTAAGCAGCACTTTGCAATTTCTGAGCAAGCATTACTTGAACGACTCAGTGCTATATCAGAGCAGCCAAAACCTGTACTTCTTAGATTATCTACTTTGGCTCCTTATGATTGGTCTGAACTACCCCACACACAATCAGAAAAAATAAAAAAACTAGCAAGTGATTATGCGCTTTCGCACCACTTGCCTTTGCTATCAAGTTACTGTTTAGAAGCCGCTGAATGTGCGTTACAGGTGATAAGGTTAGTCCCCAGTCATGAGCTTGCCTTGTTGATTAAACAACAGGATAAAATTGCCATGATTTACTTTCCACTGCGAAACAAATTAGTTGATTACACTTCGTTTAAAGAGGCTATGATTAGAGGCGAGCATGTATTACGCTAAATTATTTTTCCAACTGTGTGTTTGGTTAGCATTATTAGCATGCCTGATATGGTATGGCTTTCGGGCTTACATTTGGCTTAGTACTGCAGAACCTATCACGCCAAACACCGCGCAAGAAACGCGTTCTAATGTACACTGGCTCGACCCTGAAAAACCGTTAGTTTATACAGTATCTGCCTCACAAACTCTGTCCCTTAGAGTGTTAACCAATGCGATTTTTAAGCAATATTCTGCGTTAGAGTTAACTTCTGAGTTAACAACAGATTATGCTATTGAATATACCCTGCTTAATGATTCTAATAAGGTGATCACAAAGCACACCTACCATCATACATCAAAACTTGCACTGGACGCTGAGCAACAAAAAGTGAAGCAAATCATAGAAAATAAAACGTCGCTTGCAGTTTCATCTGGACAATCATTTTATATTAAGCCAGAACAGCTAAAACAAGCCAGTCGCATAGCACTGCGTTTAATACCAGAAGATCAAAGCTTGACTGGGGTCGTTGTGAGATTGCATGCAAAAATTAGCAATAGTGTTGATGATAAAAACAGAGCTTGGCTTAAATTACCCGTTCAATGGCGGGAACGTACAATCAACTATCATACCATCGGTGTGAATGCGCTTTCAGAGCAAGAGATGAATAACGCGGTCACTTTTGATTGGTTAAAATTAGCGCCTCAAGGGATCCCTGATATCGATTTTAAAACGGATACACTCTATGAAACTCTGCCTTATCATATTCTATCTTACGATTTTGAATCGCAGCACATCGCGTTAGACAAATTCTATACCTACCCAAATTTTAATGCCTCTTTTAGAATACTCGAAAAGAGCACTATCAGTGCCCGTATTGAAGGGGAAATATCAAATTTGACTCTCACATGGATAGATTTAGCAAAAAAACTACCTCCCAAAATACTCACTATTGAACAAGCTGCTCCTAACCGTATTCGTGTTAACGATGTTGCCCCTGGTTTAATCATTATAAGTTCATCATCAGTCATTCAAACACGTTGGTGGCTCAATGACGACATGCCCGTATTGCCGCTTCATAGCTATTATTATGCCATTGATTCAAATCTACCTGCACACTTTAAAGTGACGCCAAATAGCGACTTAAGTATCGAGTTTAGAGGTAACAAGGGCGATAGCGCTAATATTGAAGTTTTTGACGAACAACAACGACATACCGTATCATTTTCGATTAAATTAGAAGGGCTAGAGTCAACGTTCGATAGAGCCATCGCCTCCGATACTCTGCGCTTGCCAATAACCGAAGCTGAACGCTTTTATGTACGACTACCCAGTAACGCACACACCGTTTCAATAACCGGTCACTCAATGGGTGAACAATTAGTCGGAGTAAAACTTCAGGCCAGAATGCGCACTTTCAATTATCAACAACTACTGTGCCACTCAATTTGCAATTTAACTGTGAATGACTTTACGGAAGTTGGTGCATGGTTTTCTCAAAAAGCACATAACGATTTTGAATTTGCACAACAACAACGATTGATGAGTGTACGTATTTTTGAGTCTCCCCCAGAGCCACCACCTGAAATGTCTTTTTATACAGGCTATGACCTGTCTGAAAAGCTACCTCGTTCCAATGTAGCGTTAGTGCAAAATCAACCTAACTACTTTGATTTACAACAGCCATATGAGGATTATCAATTCAGGCCTGTAAGTATTGAAGACCTTAGCTTAGACAGCTTAGAACCAAGCCTCGCGGCTCGGTTTAGGTTAATTATAAAATCCCCTCAGGTTCCCTATTATACCGAATATAAACTGAGTGAGCTTAATAATAATCTATACGATGAAATACGCGCTAAACAGGCTGTTCTTTATAGCAATATTGGCAAGCAGCGCCATTGGCACAAACAACGGCTATTTATGCTCAAAAAAAGCACCCCTTTACGATTGGTATTTAGTCAGCGGCCACACTCTATCGTCCTTAAAACATATGCAACAACGTTGCTCGATGAACCATTACTGATAGATACCCAGTTATCTGGCAATATTGTCGAACATCTCACCGATGAGTATACAATAATGAAAAGGCGTTATGCATTAGTTGAGCAAAAACCGAATGATGCATTTATGCTTCATCCTTCGCGCAGTGCACTTTATAGCTACCCAGCTATAACAATACCGATTAATAATGATGTAAAACAGCTACAAAGCATTACAATTGAATCAGAGCAGGATATTTGGCTTAGCATATTTGAACAAATTGATGAGCCACAACTAGACAGTGACTGGTGGCGCGATGAAATACATTAACCTTACGATGATGCTGCTAATAGTATTGCTGGCCAATTTTACCTGTGCACGCGCACCAAGCGAGGCCAATCAACAATTGTTTAAGGAAATGACTGACTGGTTTCATTCTCCACAAGCGATACCACCTTGGCAGTTTGAATCGTTAAATCAACAGGCTATGCTAGTGGCCAGCTCTACTTATCTTGGTGGCGGTAATGTATATAAGACCCCAAATAGACAACCTTGTATTGTGTCAGTACCCCATCGTTTTTATGATATTGACACTCTTACCATCGGTCAGAGTATTTATGCGCATGTATGTCAGGTATTACTCAGTAACACACAACACCGTAATGCAGATAGCCCTGATGGCGAAACAATGGACTTGGCTAAACGCCATCATAGCATCCATAATTCAGCAATACAGGCATACTATAGCATCAACCCAAATGCCAAAACTTTTCAGCTTCATGGCTTTAGCAATACAAAAAGAAAGTCAAAAATTGCGCAGCAAGCCGACATTATAATTAGCCAAGGTAAACAGTTTAATGAAGACGGAAAACGCCTTACACAGTGTTTAAATAAAGCCGGTTTTAAAACCTACCTCTATGGAAAATCAATATACGAACTTGGAGGCACAACCAATATTATTCATAAGCTCGGCATTACACCCTTTTCCTTTTTTCATTTAGAAATGAACCGAACTACACGTAAACAGTTGGTACAAAAACCCATATTACTAAGAAAAATAACACTATGCTTAAAGCACTTACTTTAACCTTTATTATTTTGGCATATTGCACTCAAGCAACTGCTTTTACAACGCCAATCCATAGCGCAATGCTTTGGCTCGACAGCATTGATAACAATCCCTTGCTGGTAGCGTCAAAAAAAGTAACGTTAAATCCCCAGCAGCACCGCACCGCCTATGTTCCTGCGGGTGCGTGGGTAGATATAAGCAAAGATACGTTTACCACAACAAATATATGGCAAGGCCAAACACAAGCTGCTATGCGAAAGCTGACAATAAATGATTTTATCTGTCAAACAAAACGTTGTCAGCTTCGCGCAATAAATACAACACAGCTTGTCAAGTTTAGTAATATAAGTGACGACACACAGCATTATGATATTTGGCTAGGTCAAACTCACGCGCACCGTTCACCTTTTCGACGAAGTTTAAAGTTATCTCTTCCCGTAATTTGGCTATCGCAAGCTCAAATAAAAGAGCGTATGTACTTCTTAGCTCAAAACACACACACTACGCTATTTTTTGCACACGCAAAAAAATTAAAACTGACCGTAAGAAAAGATCTAGACCACCAGCTAGAGCAACGAAGTAGCGTAAGTGCTTGGCTTGGTACACACCCTATTAGCATACTAAATTTACCTAATGCTCAAGCAATAGAATATCCCGAACACAACATCAGCATTGCTAACACTGATTATATTGATGTGCCCAAAAATAGTTATCTGACAATAAAAAGTCATGGTAATGCATACATTAAGCTCGAGCAATTACACAGAGGGATCGTCGATACAGATGCCGCACTGAAGTACAAAGACAAATTATTTAATCCTTTTTGGGTAAATAACCTCGATCAGAGCTTTGCACAAATTTATCTACATAATAATTACGAAGCGCTTACTCAATTTGACTTTGCAAATACATCAGATCTTGAGAAAAAACGTTACCAAAACCTATTAAGTACTATTTCAACACCTCGTTCATTGATACCGACACACAATGGAAGTTCTATGTCGTCTAACCTATTTACACAAAAAATTAATTTAGGTGTACGTACTGCTAATAACCAACTTTACCCCATTCAAAGCACTGATGATGTGCTAGTCCACTCTTTAGATACAGCGCTAACATTCAATTGGTCACACTTAACACGGATACGTCACTTTATAACTTTGCTGGTTCGAACAGATAAACAAACCCAACTTGTCGTGACAACAGGTAAACAGCAGCATGTTATTGCACTTAATCAAAGTAACTATCTAAACCGAATCCTTTTACCCGTCCCTCTTAACAGTAAACAGTTACACATACAAAAAAACCATAATGCACAAGTCGACATTGCCCTCAAAGCCGATGATTTACTTACATACCCCAATAATGAACTGCTATTTGGACAACCAAGTCTATTGCAGCAAAAATCGCCCGCACTCATGCAACATTTTTTAAATCAAAGGAAGATTGAATCACTAAGCTATATTAATAGGCTTAAGCCTTATAAGAATAAGATACTGACCAACGTTGATACGACAGCTGTACATAATAAACAGCTCAAATTAGTGAACGAACAACGTATGCTAGGTGAAGCATTACATTTTATTGACTCACAGCCAGAAAAAGCACTGCCGCTGTTAAAAAAGTTGGTTTCTAGTACGTTCCTAACAATTAGGCATCGTGCTTGGCCACTGAGGATAAATACACTAAATAAACTTAAACAATATTTACTCAGCCAAAGTTATTTGGAAGGGCTGCTTCGCTCTGATGACTTAATACTGAAAAAATACGCAGCACACACCCTCTTTGACACATACACACAAGCACAAAGTGATCATCAACTACTGGGCTTATGTGCTTATGCAGAGTCATTCCTCAGTACATGCAACGAGCAAACAGCTTCAATATTACTTTCTCAAAAGAAGTACTTGCAAACCCTTTGGCAATTGCACGACCAACCGAATTCAATTCACAAAAAAGCTGTTTCATTTCAAGCACTACAATACAAGATATTCGGTCAAACTCACCTTCAGCCAAAAGAGCACTACTTTTTAGAGCACCATGGGGTGACAACGGTTAAATCAGACAATACCTTATATGCACAGTATTTAGTGTCTCCCGATCACCCGTTAACGCTAACAGCAAAACAAGACTTAACCATAGAGATCCGTTCTAGAGTCAACTGGCACAATCAAAATACACACCATACCGAGTGGTTGTACCTTAATACTCAAGATAGAAAATTCACCAGCCCTATCTTTGCCGATATTGCATCCAGCACATTTTTATACGATCAGAACACTCGCCTTTGTGTAGCAAGCAATCGCATTATTACGTTGAGAAAAGGCCATCAGTTAAAGTTAAGTAGTACCTCAGAAACATACCTTAGCCTAAACTTATTACCCGATGACTCTGCCACGTTAAATACGAATACTCAATTGTACCCTAACAAATCACTGTTAGCGCTTATTAACAGCCCTGATATTTCATTAGCGACTTTACTGACTAATGCACTTTGGCAACTTGAGATGCAACGCGTATCTGAGCACGAATTTACGATGCTTTTTGCGCGCTTAACAAACGAGGAAATACCAGAATCATTAGACTTGTTGTATAAAAAAATACAACGCTTTGGTGATTGGCAAGCAAGCAAAGACTATGTAACTTATGCTGGTACGAAATTGATTGATTTAGCGCCTTTGTTAAAACGCAGCTTAACAGAGCAAATCAGCTTTCATGCCAGTTCCAACCCTAGCTTAAACGGTGTTACTTTAAGGGCTAACCACACGTTAACGTTAGATATCGGTGAGCTGTCCAAGTCCCCTTTAAAGCTACAATTTAACTTTTCAAATGCAGACTGGTCCCCCTCTGAACATGCCAACATTTCAATAGAGGCAGGGGATAAACAGGTATTATGGCCCGTAGAACCAGGTCCAACTATTGACTATGCGCTTAAAATGCAAGACCAAGTAAATCGTTTTATTTCCCTGCGCTGGTTAAACCCTTACATTGCCCAAATAGTTACTGTACGCTTACTCAGCCACCAAGGAGGTAAATGGGTCAATATTCCACTGGATACCAAACAGCTTTTTTACAGTGCAAATAATGAGTACCCTATAACATTAAAAATAAAACGCGATCAGCTCTTAAAAGTTGAGTCAATTAAAAACAATAAACGTGTACAACGCACCCTCTTTCACCCTTCTGGCACCGTCACCTTACCTGATAGTTACGCACAGTATACACGAGTGTTTCATTGGCGTTTAAAGCCAACTCATACCAAATTAGCAATTTTTAACCCCGTTCAACCCATTATCACTAAACAACCCAAACCAAAGCATAATGACAATCAACCGTTGTTTTTCAACAATGCTCCTTCGTTTGATGAAAACTCAACGCATACTGAAGCCTTCATGCGCTATGGACGCTCAAATTTAGTTGAAATAAACGAGTCTCTTAACCCAGATCATACGCTAGATTTAGGTATCCGAGTGCGCAACAAAGACAAACAACATTGGTATCGCCTAGAAGGTGCTGTTTCTATGAATAGCAACAACCATGATACGCTTTCTCTTAATGCTATCCACAATTGGCAAGATAATGATAGTCACTGGTTTAGTGAAGCTGCATTGTTCAATCGCTGGCAAGGTGGCCGTGCCAAAACGCAAAGCCAATATGCAGGATTAGCCAGGCTACGAATAGGTGAAATTTGGCGTAATAACACGACCCATAGACACCAATGGTGGTGGCAACCGTTTTATTACTATACAAGTGTAGACACACAAACCTTTATTGATGACTCTAAAATAAACCCTCAAATATTTGGTTTTTATCGTCAAGATCACATGCATGGCTGGCAAGCTGAGTATAAGTATCGTTATCAGCCTTGGGTAGATAACCAAATAAGCTTTGTTTCAGGCACCATCTCTAATCAAGACTGGCAAACCCTAGATAGCATATATTTCAGCTCGACTATGGAGCAATTTTATCAAGGTCAAATTTTTGCTGCTCAGTTGCAAAGTAGATACAAATTTGCCGATGAAGATCGACCTAATGACACTTGGCAATATCTCACAAAATTTAGCTGGCAGACCCTATTTACGTTTACCGACACCACTGCAGGTTGGCTGGCTTTGAGCTGGACAAAAGATTGGTTTAACGTACAAAGTTCGCTCAGCCTTGAGGTTAGGTTAGGCAACTTGCAAACGACTGGGTTTACAACTTTTGCACATGATGAGATTTTGTTTGAATCGTTACAACTATCCTCATTTATAGAGCAAAGCGCATATGACAACCAATAAATTAAAAACCCAATTAGAACAATTGCTCTTTGCTGATATTGAACGCTTTTGGCTCAATTTATACCATCACAAATATAGCGTATTAGTCGATGAACTAAGTAATTGGGAACTCATTAAAAATAAACCTGAACATGAAGAACAAGTAGATTGGTTACAACTGCAAACAATCGCCTTTTTGCGCTATAAAATAGAACAATTACATGATTCATTACGCAAATTACAAATTGGGCACAATAATTTTGTTGAGCGCTTTGCAAAAGCCGACTTTAAAGCAGAGAAAGAGCTGCATATTTTGACGTACGCGAAGCAATTAGGTGCGAAGGGAAAACAGTTAAAAGCAGATAAAGAGGCATTTTCAAGGTGGTTTGATGAAGGTGCTGTCATTGCTCGCTATCAAGATAGAGTCTCGGATATAGAGCAAAGCCTGAAGTTTTTGATAAGTAAACTAGGGTCTATGACTCGCACTTATTTAAAAAGTAATGAAGCAACCTTAATAGACACATGGAAAAAGCTCGACTTACAGCCATTCTTCTTATCTTTACTTGATGCGAGTAATAATTCTCATGTTCGTCATGGCATGATACGTGCCCTGGTAAACCAGGTTTCTATAATTACCGAAGCCAACGTTGATCCAGACTTAAACTCTGAATTGGTTGCCAAACTTGTTGAGCAGCTTGAAAGCACCGACACGCCCTATTTGGCTGTGATAGATATTTGCGAAATTTTGATTCACCAACGCCCAACATTTATACGTAGTTATATCTGGGCCGAACTTGATGAGTCAATCAGTATGTACAGCGATAAACCTAAAAACAACAGCATATTGTTTATCATCAGCGCCTTTGCAAAAATAATTTGTAAGCAGTACACCATAAATCAATCTGATGAGCGTTTATTACAGACACTCAGTGCACACCCTTACCCTAGAGTGCGCCAAGCTTTAATTGAGCAAACGGTCAATATGCCCTATGAATTTGTCACATCACTGCTGCTTAGTCGATTTGACAAGGAGTCGTGTGATGCCATTAAATTTACACTCATTAAACAACTTTCAGCCACGCGCTTTTGTGAGTCTGATTTCGCCTTCAAGCTATGGGAAAAAACAATCTGCAGTTCACAAGCTACGCAATTAAAGCGTATTGCACTAGAACTCAGCGCACGAATTATGCTCAATATGCAATTATATAGCGACGAGTATGATAGTGTATTTAAACGTTTTATCGACACACTTAATATCGCGCTGTGTAACGAGCATAGCATCGACATAAAACGCGTAATCACCAGAACCAGAGAGCAACTCGCAAGCTTTTACCAACAGTCATTAATTTCTGCAATTGATGAGCAAGCAAATATGCATAGCACGGTGGTACTGCCAGCCACTATTTCACAAGACACTCTTGGTCGCGTGTTAAGCTTTAAAGCTCAGCAACAGCTTGGTTTCAATGGGCAAATAAAAGGCAAACATTGGCATATATTAAAAGGTTACAAGTTTGGCTATCGATTTTGGCGCATTTGGCATGAGTTTTTTAGCCCCAGTACCGATAAAAGACCGAGCTTCAACCACACCACGGCAAAAAAACCAAGTGCCCAATTACATGTTCCCAGTTGCACGGTTGCAGAGATCAGTGAAACTAATGTGCCTGGTGAAGCTTTATACCATTTAAAGGAGCTGAGCAGTCGACCTCATTTACCACTGTTAGATTATTTATTGTCTGTTTTGAGCCATGACAATTTACCCTCCCCTACAAGTAGCTATACCCCTGATGGTATATTGGAAACCACAAAGCCCAATAGCCTATGGCAACGTGCTCATGCCTATTGGTATATCTCCTTGAATTTCAATACACTCGACGGGCTTAGAAAAGGTAAAAAATTAGAGCAACAGAATTACCTTAAAAAATTAGAAAAGCTGGGGTTTAGCTTCAAATTTAAAGCCTATGGGCAAATAGAAAATGCCGTTTTTCCTGTTGAACCCACAATTAAAAAGCTGTTTGAAAGAACCAACCTCGCTATCCCACTGTTCAACGTCTGGCTAAGCTTTAGAGAGTATATTTACTCTATATACCAAAATACATTACCCCAACTGGTCTTTTTTACGACGGGCTTTATTGCCTATTTTTGGGGCCGACACATTTATATTAGTAAAAAAATTAATGATAACCGTAACGCCATTCCAGTCAGTATTGGCGGTTGGGGAACCCGAGGGAAATCAGGTACAGAACGTCTAAAATCAGCATTATTTAGCAGTTTAGCATTGCGAGTCATTACCAAAACTACCGGATGTGAAGCGATGATGATTTACACCAAGAGCTCTGGTGAACAATTTGAAATCCCCATTTATCGGCCTTTCGACAAAGCCAGTATTTGGGAACAAAATGATATCCTCACTTTCGCACGTAACGTTAAAGCAGATATATTCTTATGGGAATGTATGGGATTAACGCCTAGATACGTAAAAATACTACGACGCTGGATGAGAGATAACTTCGCAACTATCACTAATGCTTACCCTGACCATGAAGATATTCTTGGTCCAACGGGACTCGATGTGGCACGAGAAATGTCTGCATTTATTGGTAAAAATACACAAGTATTTACCTCTGAACAAACCATGTACTCTGTACTTGACCAAAATGCAGTAGCAAATAACTCAACACTTATTCAAGTTCACTGGGGAGATGGCTTTCAAATCCCACCTGATATTCGTGCGCTATACCCCTATGATGAACATCCAGATAATATCGCTTTAGTGGCAAAAATGGCACAATATATCGGCATTGATAAAGACATCGTTTATAAAGAAACTGCAGAGCGGATTATACCGGATGTGGGCGTTTTACAACACTTTTCCGGATCACTTTTAGGTACTATAAAACAGTCATTTATCAATAGTATGTCTGCCAATGAGCGCTTAGCGACATTGGACAATTGGCAACGTTTAAATCTCGATGAAAAAAATAATTTACCTTACATACAAACTATTGCACTAATAAACAACCGCAATGACCGTGTTGCTCGCTCTAAAGTATTTGCACACATTCTTATTGACGACTTAACGTTTGACTACGTTGTAATTATTGGCTCCAACGTCGATGGTTTTTTTGCATACGCAAAACAAGTTTTAGAGGACCGTTTGATACGTATTGCAAACAATCATGATGTCGCTGATTTAGCCCAATTATTGAGTCAATTTAAACTTTGTCAAAGTATTGAACAATGGCTGGTAAAAGCAAATGTGAGCTTAACTGATCATCCCCTAGCACTGGTGGATGTATCTGATCAAGAGACATTAAAAAAAGCATTAGACTTACGCTTAAGCGAGCAACCTGAGCAAAAAGATTTGCTAATGCAACACTTTATACAATTTAATCAATGCAAGCTTTTATTTGATTTAAACAAAGAAGACATTACCTTAGAAGCGCTCTCACCGCTCATCGAATTGTTTTCACAAAAATGCATCATCTTGGACAACCCAAATATCAGTCCTGATGCATTAACACTAAAAATTGCTGCACTAGCATGTCATAACTACGAGCAACTCATTGTGGGTATGCAAAACATCAAAGGCACCGGCTTAGACTATGTATATGCTTGGCAAAAATTTAACCGCACCCTTAACACTTGCGATAAATTATTAAGCGACCAAGTGCATTCATCAGATTTCAAAGCCTTGCTGTTACAACTTGCTCAAAATGCAAAGTTCGGCCTCATAGAGGTTGATTACCTTGAGCAGGCGCTTGATAGAATAGCGGCACATCCATTTGCGCAAAATGAGTTTAGTCAAGCTGAAATCACACACATAAAAGACAAACTAAAGCGCACTAAAGTGCAGGCATATGAGGCGCAAAATGCCACGAAAAACTCAGGTTTTAGAGCAGTACTGTTGAATCTAGTTAATTCTTTTCTAGATGCTGGGGCAACAGTAAAACGCAAAAAAACTGCACAACAAGTGTATACTGATATCGCAAACCAGCGCATCACCATAGAAAAGGCGATTACAGTGTTAACGCAGCTCAATCGCTCATAGTAATAAATATTGTTCTCATTAACTATAAAAACACATGCTAAAGGATTAGAAAAAGTGCCGTAATTTAAATTTCGCCTAGTTAGATCGTCTGTTTTTTATTCTTGCCATTGATCTAAACCTCAAAAAATACGAATATATGATTAGTAAATGTAAAATTTTGACATCGGAGTTAGTTACTTTTGAGTCGTAGGAGTCTAAATATGAAATTACATCACTTGCTTGGTGTGGCATCTGTTCTGTCGGTAGGCAGCACATTTGCAAATAACTTAGTGACCAATGGGTCATTTGAACAGGATGTTGTTTCACAAAAATGGACTTTACTTAATTCTGTAACTGGCTGGCAACGTGATGGCGCACAGTTTGAGATTCAAACCAATTCTTTAAATATTATTGCTGCGCAAGATGGTAATCAATATATTGAGCTTGATTCAACCGCTAACTACAGCATGATGCAAAATATCACCACAAGCCCAAATCAAAGCTATGTACTGAGTTTTTATTATTCTCCAAGAGTTGAAGGTGATAGCGATACCAACCAAGCCAAGGTTTTTTGGAATGGTGATGAAGTTGCTAATTTAAACGCAACTCAACGAGGATGGCAACATTATAGCATTAATGTTACAGCCAGTTCTGAAACTACAGAATTAAAGTTTACTGGGACTGGTGAGTCAAACTCATATGGGGCGTTTATAGATAACGTTTCTGTCACGGGCACTGTTGCTCGTACCTGCTCTGGTGGCCTATTTGGTATTAACGATTATGGTTCAGAGCAAGTAGGTTATGTTTATTACTTTGACCTTAATGCAGCAAATTACAGTATACTCACCGGACTATCTCATACTGCGTCAAATATAGCCAGCAAAGAGGGTACTCTGTACTTTATGGAGCAACAAGACAAAGCGACTAAAGCATCAAAGCTTTGGACCTATGACCTTGATACCAATAGCGAAGTCGCCGCTGCGGATACAACATCGTACCCAATTTATCGCTCAGTCGTTACCCCTGATGGTCAATCGCTACGCTCTACAAGTAAAACATACATGTATGATTTCGATTTACAGACCGGTAATAAGTCCGTTCTTGGCAAATTAACGTTTGCAGGTGAAGACTTTAAGCATGGAGATATTGCATACTCAGCCGATAATAACGTTCTTTACGTATTAACAGGTCAGGCGCTATATACTTTGGATGAAGCGAACATGAGTTTAGATCTAATTGGTACCCATGGATTACAGTGGGCATCAGGCATTGCAATAGCAAACAATGGGACCATTTATGTTTCCGCACGAAATAGCTCAGAAAATGCCAAAATTTACACACTAAACCCCAGCACAGCTGAAGCGAGCTATGTGATGGATGGTCCTGCACATATTAACGACTTAACCTTCGTAGATAGCTACTGCAGTGAATAAGCGAGCATAGCCAATACTGGCGATATGTTATCAAGATTAGGGCTTGCTTTTTGCAGGCCCTAAATACATTAACATTAAAGATTCAACAATTAATAAACTACCACTTACAACGACTGTAACCTTAAGCCGCTCTAGGGCTGTTGATCTTTACTGTTTGTTGCAGCAGTCATTCGGGTATTTCTCCAAGACAGAACCTGCATCCATCATGATTCTATGTAAGCGAGGTGATAACGTAGCAAAAATGTCCGAATGGCGTTGGCCAAAGGCTTCCACTAGTTTGTCATTCGCAACTGATATAAACTATTATGCTGCATTGCTCACTTAGCGTAATGACAGCCTTTGATTTGAAAAAACTCATACCTCAAAATTCAACTCGCCCTAGATAAGCACACTTGCCCAATGATTTATCCAATAGATAACATACTATATTCACATAGAAAACATACCTATACTCTCACATAGCAGCTTTTTGATGGTGCTACGCAAACACACAAATGAATACAATATAAAATATATCTAAAGTACATTTTTGCAACAAATTTAATGCTATTTACCGAGTTACACTTCCCCAATCTCTTTCATCTGGTTATACTGACGCGTTTTTAATGCATAGTTAGTCGCGCGATATGCGCTCAATACTGCGTAATTACTTACATTGGCCACCCGTTCAAATTACATAACTATTTGCACGTAATGATTATTATAAGGCCTCACAACACATTTGATTTAATTAGGAAGTACATATGAGTTCATCTTCAAATGGGGGCTTTTTCGGTCACCCAAAAGGACTTTCGACTCTATTTTTCACTGAGATGTGGGAAAGAATGAGTTACTACGGCATGCGAGCTTTACTTGTTTTATTTATGACAGCAAGCTTACAAGAAGAAGGTCTCGGTTTCACAGTTGCATCCGCTGCAGCCATATACGGTTTGTATACTGGCGCTGTGTACTTTTTAGGCTTACCTGGTGGTTGGCTTGCTGACCGTTTATTTGGTGGTCAAAAAGCGGTTTGGTATGGCGGCATCATTATCATGATAGGTCATATTATTTTAGCCGTACCACACGATTATTCATTCTTTATTGGTTTAATTTTTGTTGCCTCAGGTACTGGTTTGTTAAAACCAAATATTAGTGCCATGGTGGGGCAATTATACTCAAGTGAAGACGAGCGTCGCGATAGTGGCTATGCCATTTACTATATGGGTATCAATCTAGGTTCCATCATAGGTTACTATGTTTGTGGCTACTTTATGGAAAATGTAGGCTGGCATTGGGCATTTGGCGCAGCGGCTGTAGGTATGGGTATTGGTCTAATTCAATATTACCTAACAACTAAACACCTACCAAGCCATAGCGCAGCACCTGCCAACCCATTAACACCAAAAGGGATTAAAAACACTTGGTTTGGTATTGCTGCCTTTATTGCCACTACTGCTGCGGTCGTTATTGCCGCAACTACGGGGATGATTACCATCAACCCCGTCGTGATTGCAAAATATGTTGCCGTCGCATTTACTCTCATTTTCTTCATCTATTTTGGCATGATTTATTTTAAGGGTAAGTTAAACGAAGACGAAAAACGCCGTATGTGGGCTTTATTTCTAGTTTGTGTGGCCTCAGCATGTTTTTGGTCTGGTTTTGAACAAGCTGGTTCATCACTCAATCTATTTGCTCGTGACTATACTGACCGCCTAGTCGGCAGTTTTGAAATCCCAACTGCATGGTTCCAATCACTTAACGCGATTTTTATCATCGTGTTATCGCCATTTTTTGCAGCACTTTGGATCAACCTGTCTAAAAAAATGATCTCTCCATCTTACAGCGTAAAGTGTGCGCTTGGTCTTATCATAATGGCATCAGGTTTCTTAGTGATGTTTATGGCCGCACATTATGCTGCTGAAGGCCTCAAGGTTGCACCGTATTGGCTAGTCACAACATACTTTCTACACACAGTTGGTGAGCTTTGCTTAAGCCCTGTAGCCCTCAGTGCAGTAAGCCGTTTATCACCACAGCGTTTTTCAGGTCAAATGATGGGCGTATTCGTATTAACCTACTCAATTGGTAATATCATCGCAGGATTATTGGCCGGTGGCTTCGATCCAAACAAAGTAGAAGAAATCCCAGCGCTATACTTACAAATCTCTTTATTTAGTATTGGTATTGGTATCATCTTGGTACTGTTGAGCTTCAAAGCTAAGTTTTGGGAAAAACGAGGCCTAACAGCCACAACCACCGCTTAAATAAAAGCGATATTAAAAAAGAGCAAGGCAAGTATACCTTGCTCTTTTTGCCTAAAGAGCTTCAGCTCAGGATAAGCGAATTTGCTCCATAAAACTATTTAGCCCTCTATCTGCATTGTTTTCACTTGTATTAGCCTGCTATAACTGCATAAAGCGGCCATGATATTGAACAAACTGTCATCATTAGATGGTTGATAATATGCGTTATACTAATTGCATTAAATAAATGGCTTAGTAACCAAACAAAATTCCGGTATGTCGTTATTCAACATAAGTCACTTTTAACACCACTAATGGGTCATTTAGCTCCTAGAATCATCAATGTTTTAGTAAAATTGATATAATTACGTATTTAGCTATTTCAAAACTCTTATCCACACCTAAGGTTCGATAGTCGCCTAGCATGAACCGACACAGTAAAATGTAAACCTTACTATACAAATGCAATAGTAAATTTGAATACTATCTGGTTTATCATTTCATAGAAAAACAAAACTAAACCATTGAATATATTGATTTTAACATTCATTATTGAGGCTAGCTCTAGGTGCTTTTCTTTAAATTAAACCTATCAAACCTTAAATAGGTACCACTTTAAACTCTTTGTCTCATTAAATTTACATAGCAGCACTTATCTAAATATCTTCTCTCTCTTCCCCTATTACACTTTTTGATTAATCATTCGCATACTGAAAATACATAATCTAACAAGCAACCCAATTTGCTTAATTGCGGGAGTATGACAATGAGTGAAGTAAAGAACCCACTAGGTTTAGTTGGTATCGAGTTTACCGAGTACGCAACACCAGATGCGGACTATATGGATAAAGTGTTCACCGATTTTGGTTTCTCAAAACTTAAAAAGTATAAAGACAAAGACGTCGTATATTACAACCAGAACGACATTCACTTTCTACTAAATAACGAACGTGAAGGCTTCTCAGCAGCATTTGCAAAAAGCCATGGTCCAGCAATTTGCTCAATGGGTTGGCGCGTAGAGAATGCACAAAAAGCATTTGAAGTTGCTGTAGAGCGCGGCGCAAAACCTGCCACTGAGTCTGCAAATAAAGATTTCCCATACCCTGCAATCTACGGTATCGGGGATAGCCTAATTTACTTTATCGAAATATTTGGTGATAAAGGTTCAATCTATGACAATGACTTTGTAGATTTAGAAGAACAAAACATTGTTAAAGACAAAGGCTTCTTACGCATAGATCACCTAACCAATAATGTTTACAAAGGCACTATGGAAACATGGGCTAACTTCTACAAAAACGTATTTGGCTTTGAAGAAGTACGTTACTTTGATATTAAAGGTCAAAAAACGGCACTACTTTCTTATGCACTTAAGTCGCCTTGTGGCACCTTCTCTATTCCAATCAACGAAGGTAAAGACGACAACAACAATCAAATTGATGAGTACCTAGATGAGTACAATGGTCCAGGTGTACAGCACTTAGCATTCTTAACGAATGACTTAGTTGCATCTCTTGATCAACTCGATCAGTCAACGATTGCTACTTTAGATATCATCCCGGAGTACTACGAGACAATTTTTGACCGAGTACCTTGGGTTAAAGAAGATAAAGAGAAAATTAGAAAGCACCAGATCTTGGTAGATAGCCAAAGCGAAAACTGCTACCTATTACAAATTTTCTCGAAGAACCTGTTCGGCCCTATCTTCATTGAAATGATCCAGCGTGTTGATGATGGTGGCTTTGGAGAAGGTAATTTCCAAGCATTGTTCGAGTCAATTGAGCGAGATCAAGAGCGTCGCGGCGTATTATAAACTTTTTAAAGTTATTATTTTCACAAGCAGCTTTTTAAAAGCTGCTTTTTCCATTTTAGTTAAGGCAAAATAGCTTTAACCAAAAGTAAAAAGGAAAGGCAATGTCTTTTATTAATGAAACGCATGATATTAATCTAACTAGCTGGGTAGCAAGTGCAAACCAAGCCGGTACCGATTTTCCAATTCAAAATTTACCGTTTGCGGTATTTCGTCGTAAAGATAGTAATGAAGAGTTTCGCGGTGGCGTAGCCATTGGCGACCAAGTATTGGATCTTGCAGTAGTTGCAAACGCAGGTATTTTTTCAGCAAAAGCACAAGAGGCAGCAGAAGCTGCTAACGCACAAGCTTTAAATGAATTTATGGGATTAGGCCAAGCGCATTGGTCGGCGCTTCGCTTAGCATTATCTCGTGCACTACGTGAAGGCTCTGAGCATAAATCAGCACTTGAAGGTGCATTAGTAGCACAAACTGACGTTGAGTATTCAATGCCATGTCACATTGGTGACTATACTGATTTTTATACATCTATTTACCATGCTACAGCAGTAGGTAAGTTATTCCGCCCTGATAACCCATTACTACCAAACTATAAATGGGTACCTATTGGTTACCATGGTCGTTCATCGTCTATCGATGTATCAGGTCAAGCATTTCATCGCCCTAAAGGCCAAACCAAAGCACCTGACGCAGATACGCCGTCATTCGGGCCGTGTAAGCGCCTTGATTATGAACTAGAGCTTGGTATTTACCTTGGTAAAGGCAACGAACTGGGTGAACAAATTGCAATTGAAAACGCTGAAAACCATGTGTTTGGCTTTTGCTTGTTCAATGACTGGTCTGCACGTGATTTACAAGCGTGGGAATACCAACCTTTGGGTCCATTCCTAGCTAAAAACTTCGCCTCTACCGTATCTCCATGGATTGTAACAACTGAAGCACTTGCGCCTTATCGCACTCAGTGGCATCGAGATAGTAAAGATCCACAACCAATGGATTATCTTGAATCAAGTCACAACCGTGAAGCAGGTGCATTTGACATTCAAATGGACGTTTCATTAGAGACACAAAAAATGCGTGATGCTCAACAAGCTGCAGCTAAACTCTCGGCATCAAGCTTCAAGCACAGTTACTGGACCGTAGCACAAATGGTTACTCATCATACTGTAAATGGGTGTAACTTCTTACCTGGTGATATGCTTGGTTCTGGTACTCAGTCTGGTCCTGAGCACGAAGAAGCGGGTTCTTTATTAGAGCTCTCACGTGGTGGTAAGCAATCAATCACATTAGCAAATGGCGAAGAGCGTAAGTTCCTAGAAGATGGTGACAAAGTGATTATGCGTGGTTGGTGTGAAACCGACGGCTTTAATCGCATCGGATTTGGCTCTGTTGAAGGCACAGTTCTACCTGCTAAATAATCCCAAATTAAAAGCAGATAAAAATCAAAGGTGTGCAAATGCACACCTTTTTATTATGTAAATATGCTGGATTTTTGTATTAATCTTGTTATTGTGAACTGTTGTTTAAGAATTTTTGTAATTATGTTGAAGCTAATCAATCGCCTATTTAAAATACTATTCCAGCCAAGGCAAATATTAATACGCCAAAATGGTGAAATTTATATGTTGACCTTGCCAAGCTGGGTACAACCATTACTGCTATTTTTAGTATCAAGTGCTATAGCGTGGGCAGTCATGAATGCTCAGTCTGTCGTACAGCACCAAACAGATATCTCTGTCTTGAAAGCCCAAACACATTCTGACAAACAGTTATTTTTAAGCGAAAAACAACAAATGCAAGCGCAGCTTGCACAACAACAGCAAACACTTAACGAACTCACTGAAAAACAGTTAATGCTGCAAAGCTTAGTGGATGCGTTACCGAGTTCTTTATTAGAATCATTAAACGAAACAAATGAGAGTGCCACTCAACTTCCCAGCGAAGAAAATAAAGACGCTTCTGAGCCTCAAAAACCTCTCTCCTCAGCTGAAGTTGAGCAAAAAAATGCCAGCAATAATCGCACGCTGCAAGAAGTAACATTAGAAAAACAACCGCACTTTAGCTTACAGGCACAGCACTTAATTACTAGTCAACAACACTTTTTGAACCTAATTTCTAATAACATACAAAACCGCGCGAATACACTTGCTAATGGTTTGGCTGAAGTCGGTATTGCAGCAACAAAAAGGTCAGCACTGGCACAAGGTGGCCCTTATCATCAGCTTGAGTTAGAGCAACTTCCTCAAGACTACCTAAGTGCAATCGACAGCCTAGTAACACTCAATAATTTAGAACAGGTAATCACAACTTTACCTGACTCTATGCCTGTTGCCAAAAGTGACTATTATATTTCGAGTCGGTTTGGTTTTCGCAAAGACCCTATAACAGGCCAACGTGCTTATCACAAAGGGGTCGATTTAGCAGGTTGGCATAAAACTGAAATTATTGCACCAGCCGCAGGCACTGTACTCAGAGCTGGTAGCAATGGCGGTTATGGTAAATTCATCGAAATTCAACATGAACACGGTTTAGTATCTCGTTTTGGTCACTTGCACACCATTAAAGTAAAAAAAGGGCAACAGATCAGCAAATCTGAAGTAATTGCTTTAATGGGTAGTACTGGACGAAGTACAAGTACTCACTTACATTATGAAGTACTACAAAACGGCAAACACATAAACCCAATTAAGTTAACTAAGGTAATTAATCGTGTTCAATAGTTTACTAGGCAACAATAAAGCAGCTTCAGGTGTCCCAGCTTTGATATCTCCTAATACGGTTATAGAGGGGCATATCTTTTGTGAGGGTGAGTTACAAGTAGATGGTAAAGTAATTGGTGATTTAGATGTCAACACACTCATTGTAGGCCTGCATGGTATTATTGAAGGAAATGTAAAAGCACACCGAATTAGAATAAAAGGTACTGTTGATGGTTGCATTGATGCTGACAAGGTCATCTTAGAACAAACAGCCAAAGTACACGGTGACGTGACCCACGACACGTTAAGTATTGAGGCGGGTGCGCTGATTGAGGGTAAACTCGCACACAAGACTGAGGTGACAAATATCACCTCAATAAAAGATAAGACTACCGCGCAGTAATATACATGTTTATATCTGCGTGAAACACCTTGTTACCCTGCTCGTCAAACACTTCAACAGGTACAATTAAGTCTTCTTTATCTTGCCACTGCCTAGGTAACTCAATGCTTGCTTGGGCACGTAAATTCGTTTCTGCCTTTTTCAAATATTGAACTGTCATGCCTTTGGGGATCCAGCGATGCGTTTTATGTGGTACCGTCGCATCGACCATCACACCAGCACATAATTCGGCTAAATTACACTGTGCAATCGCATGAATGGTACCAATATGATTAAACACAGCTTTGCGCTTTGGTATGGTTGCGCAGCATAAACCTGGCTCTAAAGTAGTGATTGTTGGTTTAATTGAGCCAAAATAAGGCGCCTTGCGACATACCGCTTTACTAAAAAGCCACTGCCCAAATGGCAGCCACTGCATTCTTTTGTATATTTTTAATAGTGGGGCCGACACAAATAGTACCTCTAAAAACAAATTGATACACAAAACTAACACATCCGACCTGTTGACAAAATAGTCATATAGAGAATTTTGCGTTTTTATTTTAATGATGCGGCGCTTTGTCCTGTTCTTTTTTATTTTGCCCATTAGAATATCGGCCAAAAGGAGAAGTCATGCCGCATACCCAAGTAACCAGCAAATCCCTTATCTTTATTCTTGCTCTTTTAGTGATCTTTTGCCCGTTAGGCATCGATCTTTACCTGCCTGCTTTTCAGGCCATGCAGCAAGGCTTAAATGTATCAGAATCAAAAATTCAACAAACCATTAGTATTTACATGCTAACTGTCGGGTTAGGACAACTTATAGCAGGGCCTCTTTCGGATAAGTATGGAAGAAAACCTATCGCAACAGCTGGTATTACCCTGTTTTTTATCGGGGCTATTATGGCTTCAACAGTTGAAAGTTGGCGCTGGATGATGATAGCGCGCTCACTACAAGGGTTTGGCGCTTGCGCCACTTTTGTCGCTGCATTTGCAATTGTCAGAGATAGCTTTGGACATAAAGGCAGCGGCCAAATGCTCACCTACTTAAACGGTATTGTGTGTTTTATTCCCGCACTGGCACCACTCTTAGGCGCTTGGTTAACGCTAAAATTTGGTTGGCGAAGCAATTTTGAGTTCCTTGCTGGGTTCTCAATATTGGGGTTATTACTTGTTTTGTGGTTGTATCGAGAAACTAAACCTAAAGAGAGTTTTTATCAAGGTCATATTCTAGACTTGCGCCGCTTTAACCCTATGCTAAAAAATGCTGAATTCATGTTCAATGGCTCGATCACCATGTTTGGTATGGCCGCTATGTTGGTATTTGTGACAACTGCACCGGGATGGATCATGAACCACCTAGGTGGCTCTGTAACAAACTTTACCAGCTGGTTCACTGGCAATGCTGCATTAAGTATTATTGCCAGCTTTAGCGCCCCCATTTTTATTAAACGTCACAGTCGTAACTCACTTATCATCGGCTTAACGCTATTTTGTATTGGCGGCTTCACTATGTTATTGGCAACTCGCTATTCACACCCTGCCGCCTATATGATACCGATGTATATTGCATCAATAGGCTTTGCTTTTTCATTAGGTGCTGCCGCAGGTAAAGCATTATCTGGCTTCGCGAAACAAGCGGGCACCGCATCGGCACTCATTGGCGTTATGCAAATGAGCGGAGCCGGCGTTTTAGCTTTGTTAACCCAGCAACTACATTTACCAGCTCCCTATCAATTGGGGTTCCACCTATTATTTGCCTTACCCTTTCTGGTTTTACTATTAAGTAAACATAAAGAGTTCTTCCATAATGTGGCCTAAACCACATTATGCTCTTAAATACGTTGACCTAAACTGGCAAGTACAAGCCAAATAGATATTTATCGCAACGGTAGCAATATTGTCACAACTAGCAACGATAATAGATATACGGACGGCATCAGTGGCAAAGGCGGCGGCAGCTACATTTACCAAGTTTGTGAGCAAGGCAGTACAACTGTATGTTCTGACACTCAAACTGTTGTGTTCTAAAAACCCAACCTAATATTTAAGCGGGCTACTTAGCCCGCTTTTTTTGTCTCGCTGATAGAGCGTATATTTTCATTGCAAAACAGCATAAACTATTCACACAATTGAATTTAGAACCATGTAATCATGCTCAACCCAGAATCCTTAGTGTCGTTTTTAGTTGCCTGTACCATTATCGCTGTCGCACCTGGCCCTTCAAATGCATTCTTAATGGCACAAACTTTTACGCATGGCAGAGCTGCAGGTATGAAAAGTGCACTAGGGTTTGCTGTAGGCGGCATTATTCATACCCTATTTGCCGTTGTCGGTTTATCTGCAATATTAAAAGCCTCCGAAACGGCCTTTAACTCAGTGTTATATTTAGGTGCTGCCTACCTTGCATTTTTAGGGTTAAAAACACTAAAAGTAACATTTAACCAACCACTTTCATGTGAAGAAAAGCCTCATGTAAGTACCAAAAAATCCGGTAACGTTTTTTTTCAAGCGATGATGACTGAAGTGCTCAACCCCAAAGTTGCACTCTTTTTTATTGCTTTTATTCCGCAATTTGTTGACCCGAGCCTTTCATCCGCAACGGTGCAATTAGCTATCTTTGGCCTTTTATACCCTATTTTAGCATTTCCAATAGACTGCCTATACATCTATGGTGGTGACAAGATTGCAGGGTATTTCCGTCGCCACCCCAGCGCCCCTTTATGGATAGATAGAGCATCGGGGTTAATTTTTATTGCTTTGGCAATAAACTTGATATTGTGAGATTCAAAAATGCAAACAATAATACAGACACTTCCAAAGCAAAAAAATATTGCATTAGTAGCCCATGATGGAAAAAAAACGGCGTTAAAAAACTGGTGTTTTACTCATAAGAGTATTTTACATACTCATAACTTATATGCCACTGGCACAACAGGCCTCGTAATCGAAAAAACCACTGGGCTATGCGTAGAAAAGCTACTAAGCGGTCCAATGGGGGGAGATCAACAAATTGGTGCCAAAATTGCTGAGCACCAAATTCATATGTTGATATTTTTTTGGGACCCACTCGCTTCGCAGCCTCATGATCCTGATGTTAAAGCATTACTTCGTTTAGCGGCGGTGTGGAACATTCCAGTCGCTTGTAATGAAGTCACCGCAGACATATTAATAAGCTCACAAGTCATGGATCAGGAAGTATCTCGCAACTTACCTGACTACCAGAGCTACTTAGCGACACGTTTAGACTAGCTAGAGTTTATTTGGGTAGCTCAGCACTACCTAAACATATTGAGCTACTTGAAAATTTGCGTGGCCCACTTGGTTAATCCCGCAGTAACACTGCCAAAATTATCACCATTGAGCATTGGAATGTCTCCAAGGCTCTGTTGTAAAGCCGCTTTAATAAGTGGGGATTGGGCACTGCCTCCTGTTAAATAAATAACATCTGGTTGTGTCTGTGCACTGGTGATTGCATCTTGCGCTAATATACAAATTTGCTGCAAACTATCCGCAATCGCATCTTGTAGCTGTGTCTGCGTGACTAACTTCGTCAAATCATCATCAATGCAACCGAGTTCGGCTACATAATGCGCATCACTCGATAAAGCAATTTTACTCAGCTCACCTTGGCGCACTACTTGGTGCCCCAGCTTATTTTGTTGAATTGTTAATAATCGAGCTAATTTTTCAGGCTCACTCACATCTTTAAGCATTGCTTGCAAATGCCGACTGCTAGCTTGAGCATAAAACTCGGTTTGCAAATGAAGATCATTGATTTTACACGCCTGCCAATATAATTGGTTAGGCATCGGTAAACCTGACTTTAAAGTAGAGTCAAGCCCACACAACGGCATAAAGCTGCGATACGCAGTGGCAATATCTAAGTCATTTCCTCCAAGGCGTTTACCCGTATGAGACAAAAAGTCTTGCTGGCGTTCACTGCGCCCACGGTAACTTGGCCCCATTTGCACAAACGAGCAGTCACTCGTCCCTCCGCCAATATCAATCACCAGCACTTTTTGGTCTTGGTTTAGCCTTGACTCATAATCAATACCTGCAGCTAACGGTTCATACAAAAATTCAACTTCTTTAAACCCAGCTCGTTTAGCCGCGACAGTTAAAATATCTACTGCCTGTTGGTTGCTTTGCTCTCCACCAACCGCTTGAAAGTTAACTGGTCGACCAATGACTGTGTGTGTAATGGTTTGCGCTAATTGCTGCTCAGCTCGGTGCTTGATTTGCATGATCATGGCTGTAGCAATATCTTCAAAAAAAGAAATTTGCTGTGGTTTTAAACCTACGGCTCCAAAGAATGACTTTGGGGACTTTACAAAATAACCCTCTTCGGGAAAGTCAATATATTCATCTATCGCAGCTTGGCCTATGTGTATACCGGTATCACCAGTTGCTAAATCTAAGTCTTGACGTATTGCACCAATACCATTTAGCAATGCTAAACGTGATTGACGATAATCGTTGCCATATTCAGTGTTAGCCAATTGTTTAGCCACAAAGTCAACAATCAAAGTGTTATGTTGGGCATATAATGTTGAGGGTAAATAACAGCGACCTGCTTCAAGTTCCAACAACCTAACTTGTCTATCATCTGCCATCGTGCCTATTGCACAATTTGAACTTCCATAGTCAAAACCAACAATCATCTAACATACCTAACAACAGCAAAAGGCCGCGCAGATTATCATAACTCCCACTAAAACCTCAACCGATATACTGAGCCGTAATTATAGCTTTGGCCTCACTCTTAGAAGGCGTGCAAACCGTGGTTTACCGTATTTAGTCAAACCTTGATAGCGATATGTGATTTGCGAACCAATTTTTGGTGGTTGCTGACGGAGTTGATCGCTAATGCCGGTGCCAATTTTGAACTCAAGCCCTTGCTCACTTTTTACCTTTAGCGCGCCTATCATCCCTTTATATTTACCTTTACCTTCGGTATAACCAATCACAATTGCTTCAGCGTCTTGATATGGTTTGTACTTTAGTATTCGGTCAGAACGACCTGCTTGGTGTAATGCATGCTTTTGGTGAAGTATTAAACCTTCTCCACCGCGCATTAAAACCATCTGATAGTATTGCTCAAGTTGTTGTTGATGTTCAAAATGCAGTTGCTCCACGGCATGAATATGCGTGGTTTTCATACGGTTTATTTTTGCTTGGTAATGCTGATACCTTGCACTAAATGGTAAAGCAGGATCTGGCGCATCAAATACGAGGTAGCGCACTTGTTGCCAATCCGCATCTCGTTGTCTCTTACTACGTGCTAATGCACTAACAAACGCAAATTGCTTGTAGCCAGACCACAATTCGCCCTCTAACACCTCATTATCAAGCGGCTCAGTGAACCACGCTGGCGCTGAAATAATTAGCCCACTTTTAGTAATTAGATTATGGCCGTTCCAAATTGCCCTAACACCATCAAATTTCTCACTCACCAAATAGTCTGTCAGGTTAATATCTTTGTGGTATTGATTTGCTAATTCAACTTTTTGGGGGATCTTAGCCACCGAGGCAGCTGCATAGTTAATAAAACCCAACAACAATAGTATCCATACTTTCATTTTAAAGCTCCTTGCACTTAATAGAGCTATTAAAGTTAGAACAAATATTCATTTATGGGTAGTCATAACACAGGTTGCTATTGAACAGCGGACTTTTTGCAAATATTGATTATTTAATACCAATTTGATTAAAACATTGATCAGTCTAGCGAGCTAAATGACTCACGTGAAATAATCCAATGATGATACTTCATTCAATTTTTTGATGCTTTTATATATTAATAACAGGCTATTACAAGTTAAAGTAAAGCTTGAACGGGCAAATTTTCATATCCCGATATCTAGTTATTAAGCATACTGGGTAGCATTGTATTGAAATTGCCTGCTGGTTATATCAATTGTTGTATTTGCTGCCAAGCAGCTTGTAAATTTTGTACTTGATAGGTTGCTTTGGATAAGTCTTGCTGCTTTGAGTGATGATTAGGGACCACAATCGTTTTTAATCCAGCAGAAGTGGCTGATGCGAGACCTGTCTGTGTATCTTCGATGGCGAGTGCTTGACTTGCTGTCAATGATAAATGCGTCAACGCTTTGCTATATGGCTCTGGGTGGGGCTTTGCATTTGCCACATCGTCTTTACACACGATATATTGAAATAATTTATCTAACTGGTAGTGCGCAAGCACAGGAAGCGCCTCTGCACGCGTACTGCCCGTAACAAGTGCGAGGGTAAACTGTTTACTCGCTTGGGCTAGTATCTCTTTAGCAAAAGGCATCAACTTAGGCGATAGCGTAGCCGCTACATCAACAAATAAACGGTTTTTCTGCTCAGTGAGTGCTTCAGGTTGCCGATTTAAACCATGCCGTTGGTTGAGAATATCAGCCGCTTGTAAGCTCGGCACGCCACTAAATTCATCACAAAATGACAACTCATCATAATGAATATTCCAAGGCGCTAAAACTTGCATCCAACTTTGGTAATGGAGTACTTCAGAATCCACTAGGGTTCCATCGAAATCAAATAAAATGGCCTGTAAACTCATAATGCACTCCTTGAAAGTTAACTTACTTGGCTAAACCCGCGGGTGGCTCAGCGCTTGCTTCAAGCCCACTTTCAACTTCGACTAACTCATAGCCGCGAGCCTTTCTCTCAACTTTGAGTATGGGTTTATCAAACGCTGATTTTAACCTCTCAGCATCGGCTTGTAATTCAGCAATTGTACGACCAAATGGAGCTGCGCCCGTTTCTGACCAGTTCGTCACCTTACCATTGAGGTTGTATTCAACTTCATGTATTTGATAAAGCTCCGCTTCATCTTTGGTAGCTTCACAAAAAATGATACGGTAATTCCAAAATCCAGACATCTTCTTTCTCTTTATTTCTGTGTTGTAAGGGACTGTATCAGCTCTGGCGAAGCTTTTCATTACAGACAATAAAAAACCCACTTAAAAGCGGGCTTTTTCATCATAATGTGATGTGTTTAGTTTAGAAAAAACGAACCTTAAACTCAGCACCTATATAACGCTCTTCATTCAACATGCCCGTGTTGTTATTGAAGTCTACACCACCAATAACCACTTGTTCATCAAATAGATTACGAACAAATGCCGATACTTCGTACTCGTTATCACCTGATACCCACATATAACCAGTGCGGATACCTGTTTCAAACAAGGCTTCCCCTTCAAACTCAATTGATTTATATAAAAAGAAATCAATTTCGCTACGATATGACATGTCGCCGTATATGAAGAAGTCTCCTCCTTCTAGCTCTTTAGTATAACGAAGTGTTGCATTTGCAATCCACTCTGGCGCATGTGGCAAGCTATTGCCATCTAAAATAGCTCTAGTTTCAGGACCAAATGACCCCTGAATTTCATAGGTTGGGTCTGTCACTGTACACTGACCACACACAGCTACCGCTAAGTCATTATCGTCTAACTCAGTTTTATTGTAACTTAAGTTAAATGTCGCATTTAGTTCATCGGTTAATACCCACTCGGTATCTAACTCGAAACCATATCCTGTGGTTTTGTTTGCATTGATTAGACGGTTGAAGTTTGCACCACCACCTACAGCTGTTAACTGCTGGTCATCCATTTGGAAGTAAAATACCGTCGCATTAACACGACCTTGACCATCTAAAACGTCTGATTTAATACCCGCTTCTATTGAATTAATAGTTTCAGAGTTAGCAACTGTTACCGCATCTCCAAACAGAATGCGACCCTGAACACTTGGAGCGCGAAAACCATTTGCAACTCGAGCAAACAGGTTAATGTCATCACTATACTTATATGCAGCACTTAGATCCCAACTAACATGGCTATCACTAGGGTTAGCACGACCTTCTAATAAATCTGCAGCACCGGTAGGGCTCTTCGTACGTTTAGCATAAAACTCTTTATCATCATCTGAGTAACGAAGACCCGCGGTAATTTTTAGCTTGTCAGTTACAGTGTAATCCACTGAACCAAATACAGCCCATGCTGATGTATCTTGATTTTGAACAGCATAACCGTTTTGTAGGCCAAAGTTGCTTGCTGCTGCATCATAACTTAATGTGTCGTAAGAAATACTCTCGATTGTTAAGTCTTCTTCAAATAAGAACACCCCAACTTGATAGTTGATGTCACCAGAGAAATTACTTGAAAGGCGAAGCTCTTGTGTATACTGGTCGTGATCAGGAATTGCATCAGCAGTTTCTGATGGAAATGGAATTATACCCGGACCTTGAAAACCGATAAATGCCGCACCATAACCACCATCAACATCTGCGCGAGAATAAATTTCTGCACTTTCCCAAGCCGTAATTGAAGTAATGGTGTGTTGTGCTAAGTCCCACTCAAGCTTAAGGTTTAAACCTTGGGAGTCAACTTGTTGTGTTGAACGTGACGCAGCATCATGGTAAACAACATCATTATCATAAGCAGGGTTAATATTATTGGTGCCTTTTTCGATTAAGTTGGCACGAAATGCAATTGGGCGACCATCTAAATCTCGTACATGATAGTTTAATAAACCAGTGAAATCGTCACCTTCATACAAAAACTGCACGCGTGCCGCTTTTTCATTATAACCACCTAATGAATCTGCTTTTTCAAAACCAGGAGCTTTTATATCAATATAATCTTCTTTGTCTTGCCAAAGTAGTGAAACGCGTGCTGAAAGACGCTCAGTTAATCCTGCACCCACCGCACCTTCAAAGTCAACAGAACCTTTACTGCCATATGATACCGCACCGTATGCATCAAAAGACTGACTTGGCTTGACTGAGTCAAACTTGACAAGACCTGCTGGTGTATTACGACCAAACAATGTGCCTTGCGGACCACGAAGTACTTCAACACGTGCAACGTCAAATACAGGGAAACCTTTAAGGATTGGGTTCTCTTGCACTACTTCATCAACCACTAAAGAGACTGGCTGCGATGCATTTAAGTCAAAATCGGTATTGCCAAGGCCACGAACATAAAAGCGCGGAAATGTACGGCCAAAAGAGGATTCTACAGATAGGCTAGGAATTTTCGCGTTCATAAAACGAATATCCATACCTGCAGAGCTATACGCGTCTAAGTTGTCTCCTTGCAGTGCAGATACACTAACAGGCACTTCCTGTGCGTTCTCAACACGCTTACGTGCTGTGATCTGGATAACCTCAAGCTGGTTGCTTTTTGCATCAGGGGTTTGTTCAGCAGCGAGAGTAGAAAATGAAGTACCTGCTACAGTAGAGAGCAACGCTGCATTAATTAAAGTCGCTAACGTAGATCTTTTCATTGCATTCATGTTGGGGCTTAACCTTTTATGTGCACTCTTTTTGTTCAACGGTATGTATGGTCGCCGTATCACTTGGCGTGGTACGTTCAATTTTTCGCGTTTATATTTACGCGGACCTTACAATCGAGAGTGCAAAGCGAGTTTGTAAGGCTGAACGTGACGCAAACATTATAGCAGCAAAATAAAATATTACTGCTAAGCCAACAATAAAAAACAGAGTTTTTTTAATTTTTAGCAACAATTACCCCGACGTTCACAGCTTTTAGCAACAAAAAACCAAAATAAAGAGGACATATGTCCTTCCTCAAAAACCCCAAAAGTGCACCACTAGTTTTTAGCTCATTTTAGAAGTGCATACCCGTTAATATTTTAGAACCACGGTAAAAACTACGTAAATTAAATATCATTCTCACTATAGAGAGGGTGAGTTCATACTTTTGAACACACCTTTTTGAGTAACTTCATCATACTCAATTACCGCAACCGCAGCTGTATTAAAAATAGGTAATTGCTGTGGACATAACTGTTCCACTAAATAACTCACAATGGGCATATGTGCGACTATCAGCCATATGTTCAGCTGAGTATTTAAGCTTATCAACGTCTCAAGATAATCAATCGCAAACGCAGCATTGCCCGTTGGGATTACGTCCTTGCATATTTCTACATAGGTTACATCATTAATTGCCAATACTTGCTGAGCCGTTTGCTGTGCTCTTATATATGGGCTAACCAATACAGCTTGAGGTTTATAATGCCCTTTCAACCACCACGCCATTTCCTTTGCTTGATTAACTCCTCGCTCTGTAAGTGGGCGAGATTCATCATTTGCATTAACCGGTTCAGCTTCACCATGGCGCATAATTAGGATAGTTTTCATTACACTCTCGAATGTTCTTGTTAAATTTGCCAGATAACCAGTAGCTAATTACTGCGTTTGTTCGCTATATTAAAACAAACGACCCTTAAACCTAAAGCAAAGTGTACGTTATTCATAGAACATTTATGGATGCTTTGCTTACATTTTCTATATCGGCGGCAACAATTTGAAAGTTAGTAATAATGATAATCGCACCTATCACCAGCTCACACTCGACAATGGTCTAAAAGCCCTCTTAGTGAGTGATTACTCTAGTGATAAGTCTGCCGCGGCGCTCACCGTCAATGCAGGCCACTTTGATGATCCGATAGACCGTCAAGGAATGGCCCACTTCTTAGAACATATGTTATTTTTAGGTACTAAGCAACACCCTCAGCCTGGACAGTTTTCACAATTTATCAGTCAAGCAGGTGGGCAAAGTAACGCATGGACAGGTACTGAGCATAGCTGTTACTTTTTTGACTGTGCACAACAACAGTTTTTTGATGCCTTAGCACTGTTTGCAGAATTTTTTGTGGAGCCTTTATTAGATGCCTCACAAACTCAAAACGAGCGAAATGCTATCGACGCTGAATTTAAAATGAAAATAAAAGATGACGGTAGACGAATTTATCAAGTACATAAGGAAACTGTTAACCCCTTACACCCTTTTGCAAAATTTTCTGTTGGCAACAGTGAGACATTAAGTAATCGAGATGCATGTATTGCTGATGAAGTTCGTGAGTTTTTCCAACAACACTATCAAGCTCAGTGGATGACTTTGGTTGTAGCTGGCCCCCACTCTCTTGTTGAACTCGAAGCTCAAATTCGACAGCAATTCAATCCTATAAAAGGGACTAGTCAACAAAAGTGTAAAATCAATACTCCCCTTTATCGTAAACAAGACCAGAGGCTGTTGTTACATATTGCGCCACGTAAGCATATGCAAAAGCTTATTGTCAGCTTTGCAATGGGTGGCATTGACGATTTATATAAACACAAAAGCGTTAGCTTTTTAGCACACCTGCTTGGCTATGAAGGTGAGGGGTCCCTGTACTCTATCTTAAAACAGCAAGGCTGGATAAATGCGCTTTCTGCAGGTGGTGGCGTCAGTGGTAGTAACTTTAAAGACTTTAACATAAGTTTTGCGCTTACCGATGAAGGGATTGATTATTACGAAGACATCATAGAAATGGTGTTCGAATATATCGCTTTAATCAAAATTAAAACATCATCGCTACCGCTGCTATATAAAGACAAAAAAACCTTATTAGATATTGCTTTTAATAACCAAGAACCAAGCCGTTTACTTGAGTGGGTAAGTAATATTAGCGTAAACATGCACCACTATGAACCCGATGATTACCTGTATGGTGATTACATTATGCAAGGCTTTAACGAGCAACTGCATACTCGTATATGCAACTTCTTAATTCCAGATAACATGCGTGTTGTATTAATTCACCCAGATGTAAGCGCACAATTGAAAGCACGATGGTATCATACGCCATACCAAGTAGAGCAACTCAGTACAGAGTGGCTCAGTGCATTAGCGAACATTGATACTCCACTTCCTGAAATGCAACTACCTAAGGTAAACCCATACCTGCAAGTTGAAAACGAATTATATGACGTTACGCAAAAAAGTCACACTCCGACTTTACTCAAAGATAAACCGGGCTTTGCATTTTGGTTTAAACAAGATGCTACTTTTCGCGTCACAAAGGGCCACTTCTATATCGAAATTGACTCTTTACTGGGTATAAAAAATACAAAGCATATGGCACTAACACGCTTATTTGCTGATTTATTGATGGATAGTATGGCTGAGCAATATTACCCCGCTGAGCTTGCTGGTTTAAACTATCATATTAATTCTCATCAGGGGGGCCTGACTTTGCACACAGCGGGCTTATCAGGCAATCAGATTACTTTGGCCTTGCAATTACTTGAACATATGTTGCATGCTGTGATCAGCGCACCGCGTTTTGCAGAATATAAAAAACAATTAATTCGGCACTGGAAAAATCATAATCACAACAAACCTGTGAGTGAGCTGTTTAGTGTACTAGGCGCAAAGCTCATGCCTTGGAACCCTGAACCTTTAGCATTAGCAAAAGCGCTTAAAAACATTAGCTTTAATGAGTTTTGTCAATTTCGAAATCAGTTTTTTGACTCTGTCTATATCAAGGCTTTCTTGCATGGTAACTGGCAGCAACAGCACGCTCTAGACATGCAAAAGCAATTACGAGCACTCTTTTCAAAAAGTGAGATATTAGAAGACTTAAAACGTCCTCTTATCGTGTTAGACAGCTACCAGCATCAACATATTGAAAAGCCGGGTTGTGAATATGCACTGGTTTACTATATTCAAGCGCAAACCGACAAGGTATTTGAAAAGGTTGCATTAATGATGCTCAATCAACTCATTAGCCAGCAGTACTTTGAATCCTTAAGAACGCAGCAGCAGCTGGGTTATTTGGTTGGCGCAGGATATGCCCCTTTTAATACTCGTGCTGGCATTGCGTTTTATATTCAATCTCCCAACATTAACGCCCAACAGCTACTTACAAAGCATGACCAATTTGTCTCTCAATTTATTGAACAACTAGACTTGTTTGACGATGCAATATGGCAAGATGCCTCTCAAGCATTACGCTTACAAGTTGCAGAAAAAGACAAAAATCTTCGACTAAGGGCGCAAAGGTTTTGGATTGCAATTACTAATGATGATCATCAATTCAATATGCAAAAAAGATTAGTCAAACAAATTGACACGCTAGACAAAGAACAGCTCATTAGCTTCATAAAAATGGTATTTTCATCATCTCATCCAAAAATAGCACTGCGGTGCAATTAACATGAGTGGTTATCATTTTAAACGCTGTTTACTACAGTTTTATACGTTTAAAGTCCGTAAATAAGCAATTAGACTATTGCAAAAAAGACAGCTCAACATGACTTGGGACCTAAAAAAGTAACAAAGTACATAATTATCTTTGACTCACTCTCTCGCTTCCTTTAGATTAGAGCGTGCGATAAATAGTTATGCATCTATGATAATAAAACAAATAATTAAACCTATACTCTTCATGATGCTGTTGAACTCAGTGCTTAGCGCCCCTCTCGTAGCACTTACCCTAAGTCAACAGCTAAATCACCTAGATCCTTTCTGGGCGGGTATTTGTTTGACATTTTTCCTGTCAATCCTTTATTTACTATACAGCAATAATAAACTCAGGCGTGCTCAAACAACTTTACAACATTCAGAGCAAAGATTGAAAAGCACCGTTGAGGGCAGTGGTGACACCCTGTGGGATTGGAATATTGCAACAGGGGCGGTCGTGCGCATCAATGACAAATATATGATGCACAAAAGCGAAGCTGGACATTTCATTCCAAATGCAGATCGGATTCATCCACAAGATCTCGCGCTTGTCGATAAGTTATTAAAACAGCACTTCTCTGAAAAAACTGCATTTTTTGAAGCCAGTTATCGACTCAAAGACAATTTAGATCAATACCACTGGGTATTGGATAAAGGTAAGATTATTGAAAAGGATGAAAACCTCAATCCTCTAAGGATGACGGGAACTGTTCGTGATATTAGTCACCTAAAAAGCACTGAAGAACGGCTAAACTTATTTGCTAAGTGTGTAGAATCGCTCACTGATGCTATCGCTATTTATGATCATAGATTTCGTCTTGTTGATTTAAACCCTAGCTACTTAGGGCTATTTGGTGGCACCAGAAACCAATATATTAGTAAAGCATTTAGCCTGCCCGGTTATGATGAGCGATACATCAATCAAGTAAAGACCAACCTTAAAGAAGCAGATCATTGGCAAGAGGAATTACGACTTCGTAATCACAAAGACATTTTATTGCCTATTGAAGTAACAATCGATGAAATAAGAAATAGCCACGGACAAATCACTAACTATGTGGTCGTTTATTCAGACTTAACTGAACGTAAAAAAGCCGAGTCTCAATTACACAATCTATCAAACAGAGACCGAACGACAGGTTTGCCAAACCGTAACTTGTTCTTCACTAATTTAAAAAAGCTCGCCTGCCAAGATACCCACCATGCACTTTTAGTATTTGACTTAGATAATTTTAAAAAAATAAATGACTCACTGGGTCATCAACTTGGTGACAGCTTGCTTGCCAAATTAGCAATGCGACTAAATAAACTTGTTCGCCAAAAAGATACCTTGTACCGCCTTGGCGGCGATGAGTTTGCATTGGTTATGGCAGGTACTAACGATATTCACACAATTACTCGCACAGCTAAACAATTCTTAGCTGCAATAGCGACACCATTTAAAATGGCAAATCATGAGCTAGTCATTACATCATCTGTGGGCATTGTGCTGTTTCCTGAAGATGGTTCAACACCCGAAATCTTATTAAAGAATGCAGACACAGCAATGTATCATGCCAAGCAAAAAGGCAACCATTACTTATTCTTTAATGACTCTATGAATGAGCAAGCAGTAAAAAGGCTACAAATAGAAAACCTGATGCGCTTTGGACTCAAAGAAGACCATTTCGTGGTGTACTACCAACCTAAAATGGACATCAAAACAGGTCGCCTGGTTGGTATGGAAGCATTAGTGCGATTTATCACCCCGAAAAAAGGCATCATTAGCCCTGGCGTGTTCATCCCTATTGCTGAGGAGACTGGGCAAATAATCGAAATTGGAGAAGTCGTTCTAGATAAAGCTTGCAAAGATGTAAAGCGTTGGATAGATCAAGACCTCTTCGATGGTCGAGTGGCTGTAAACTTATCAGCTAAGCAGTTTAGTTTGCCAGATCTAACAACTCGAATAGATATTATCTTGCAAAAAAATCAACTTCCTTCTTACTTTCTTGAATTAGAGATCACAGAAGGGACAATTATGGACGACCCACAAGAAGCAATTTCAATCATGCGTTCATTAAGTGCCCGTGGGATACATTTAGCTATTGATGACTTTGGTACTGGTTATTCATCTTTAGCCTATTTAAAACAATTTCCTTTGAATACGCTCAAAGTAGATAAAGCATTTGTGGATGATATGACCACTGAGCGTGGACGAAACATGGTTGACTCTATTGTTACTATCGCACATAACCTAGAACTTCATGTAGTCGCTGAAGGAGTTGAAAAAGCAGAGCAACTGACAACATTAGAGCAACTCAACTGTCAAACTATTCAAGGGTACTTTTATTCTAAGCCACTTTGTGCCAGCGAATTTACAGCATTCTTAAAAGCACAAAAACACCGAGAGAACGAGCAAACACCGCAATTAAAAGTCGTTAAATAAAATTAAGCTCGCCACATACAATACTCTGAAATTTGGTTGCGAAGCCATAACCTACGATAATGAACACTGAGTAGATACCAAGCACAAGGACCACACATCAAACCTGCAAACACCCATCGTTTAATAGGCATACCCTTACGCACCGCCTCAATATATAAAACCACAGCACCTAACAAAGACAACAAAAACCATATCATAAACTCAACAAGCCTAACGCAACTTTTTAAAGGTTGCGCAGCATACCAAACAGGATGGTTTTTGTACAATTAAACATTAATTGTTGCAAAATATTGCATTATTTAATTTAATAGCAGCACAATTCAGTATGTAATAAACGAAAAAACTCATATTTATTATATATACAGTTGATTATTAAATAATTTATTTAATAATCAACTAAACTGTCTTGTAAATTGAAACTATGAGGTATGGCTTTTTACAGTGGCATGTTTGTTGCGCTACTTAAATATTTTTAAGGCTCGCGTTAGGCACTTTCGTAACAAATTATGCATTGCTCATATTTAATGAAAGTCTGTTGGTACTAAACACATCAAAGAAGTGTTTCTACACCAGCTAATTGAAGTTAACTAAGTTGAATTAACTATTTTTTACAAAAATCTTAGTGAACGCGTTAATTAAATTAGACTTTCTGGCCGTTTTAAAACTCGGCCATTACAGTATTTTTGCAATTGCTGCTAAAATTAGGCCATGTTGTTTTAACTTATTTAGTTACGTCAAGGATACGGTCAATGGATCATAAAAGCGTACATGACTACTTGCAGAGCAAGCCTGCAACGTTTATTACACAGCCATTTGCACAAGATACCGATGTGTACAAAGTGCAACACAAGATGTTTGCTACCCTTTCTGAGGGTAAAGAAGGTCAAGTAAATGCTAACGGTGAGTTAGTCTGGTGGCTTAATTTAAAGTGCGACCCTGATGAGGCATTGTTACTTCGAGATGAGTTTCCAGCTATTGTGCCAGGTTATCATATGAACAAGCGGCTGTGGAATACAGTTATTTTAGATGGGTCTGTGCCTGCAGATAAAATCAAAGATATGATCGATAAATCATATGATATCGTTGTTGACAATCTGCCGACAGCACAAAAAGAAGAGCTTGCTAAAATAGCAGGTAATAATTAATTTGCTAAAGTTTGGTTTCCCTCGCAATAAAAGCGAGGGCCACTTATCTGATTCTTTTCTCTAACCTCTCCTCGCTAATAATCATAAAAATGTATTAAAATAAAACAAGCTGTTCATAATTCTATTTCTCACCTAATAACATCAGGTTTGGAGAAGGGCTTTGAAATAGTAAATACGTAATAACGCACATTTTTTCTCATCCAATGATAATATTTCGTTCAATATCAAGTCACTTTGTGCAGTAATAGCTTTATTGAACAAATCCGCTTATTCAGAACTGAGGTTAAATAGTACGTTCAAACGAGGAACTATGTATGAAAAAAATCGCAGTACTTACCAGTGGTGGTGACTCACCAGCCATGAATGCAGCACTCAGAGCAATCACTTTGAGCTGTGGTTATCATCAACTGCAATGTGTGGGCTTTTATCACGGTTATAATGGATTAATTGACGACCAACACGTTGATATGCAGAACTTAAATATTAATTCTGCACTGCAGCACGGTGGCACTATTTTAAAAAGTGCTCGTTGCCATTCCATGTTATCAAATGAAGGGGTTATGCAAGCCTGTAACACTTTGCGAAAACATGATATTGATGCCCTAATCGTTATTGGTGGTGACGGGTCGCTCAAAGGATTACAAGCAATAAAGCAACACTGGAAACGACAAGTGATAGGGTTACCTGGCACCATAGATAATGATCTAAACGGCACAGATAACACCATCGGTTTTTCAACCGCAGTTACCACTGCGACCCATGCCATTGATAAAATTCGTGATACTGCCAATGCGTTTGAACGTGTGTTTATTGTTGAAGTCATGGGCAGACACAGTGGTCATATAGCCTTTAACGTAGGTATTGCTACGGGCGCAGAAGCCATTATTTCTTTTGAAAATTTTTCTAAAGACCAAGCCAATATAAAAGTTAATGAAATACTCAAAGCAATCGAGAAACAAGCAAGCACCCATGGTAGTTTTTTAATTATACTTGCCGAAAACTTATGGCCTGGTGGCGCTCAGGCACTAAAAGAAAGTTTAAATAAGCAAGGTCAGTTAAATAGCGCAATGTGTATTCTTGGCCATATTCAACGCGGTGGAAGCCCGACCCCAGAAGATAGAAACCTTGCAACTGAACTAGGCCTTGCTTCAGTTGACGCAATACTCAATAGCAAAGACAATATCATGATTGGTAAATGTTCAGGCACAGTAGTAGAAACAACACTTAATGATGTGATAAACACACCAAAACAGCTAAACACTGGCTGGGTGAATGCCCATCAAGAACAGTTAACGTACTACTTAAAATAACGCTGAATTTAACCACAAATGCGTTAGGACACTGGCGAAATAGCCTAACGCAATAACTGGAGCCCATTTTAAGTGACCAAAAAAAGTATAATATCCCCTCGCCTGTCCCATTAACGCCACACCAGCAGCAGAGCCTATAGATAACAAACTCCCCCCAACCCCAGCCGTTAAAGTAATCAATAACCATTGCCCATGCGACATCTCAGGTTGCATTGAAAGTACAGCAAACATAACAGGAATATTATCAATGACCGATGATAGAATGCCTAAAAATATGTTCGCCGTCGTTGCACTCCACTGACCATATAACACATCAGACATCAACCCTAAATAGCCTAAAAATCCTAACCCCCCAACACACATTACAATGCCGTAAAAGAACAATAATGTATCCCACTCTGCTCTAGCTACTTTATGAAAAATATCAAATGGTACCACACTACCTAGCAGGTCGATTCGCTGACGATCGCCTTGCCTCTGAGCTTTGGTTTGCCTTCTTTTCAAAGTAACTCTTAAGTAATAACCGAAAAATTGAAGGTAGCCAAGCCCCATCATCATCCCCAAAACAGGAGGCATATGTAACAAGCTATGGCACAAGACTGCAGTTAAAACAGTAAGTAGAAACAATGTCAGAATACGCCTTGCTCCTCTTAGCATCGTAACCGGTGTATACACAGTGGAAGGGGTTTTCTTCTCTACAAATAAACTCATTACTGCCGCTGGCACCATATAATTGACAAGTGAAGGAACAAACAAAGCAAGAAACTCATTAAACTTTACCAGTCCAGCCTGCCAAACCATTAAAGTCGTAATATCACCAAAAGGGCTAAATGCACCACCTGCATTGGCTGCAATCACTATATTAACGCAACATAAATTAATAAAACGTTTATCGCCTTCGGCAACCTTCATAATTACCGCGCACATTAACAATGCCGTCGTTAAGTTGTCGGCAATTGGAGAAATAAAAAAGGCCAAGAACCCGCTGATCCAAAATAGGCTTAAATAGCTAAAGCCTTTTTGTAACAACCATGCCCGCAATCTATCAAATACTTTGCGCTCTTCAAGTGCATTAATATAGGTCATCGCGACTAGCAAAAAGAGCATTAGTTCAGCAAACTCAAGTAAGTTATGCCTAAAAGCATGTTCAGTTACATGAGGAATATCATGACTTACATAGTAAATACTGATAAGTATCCAAATTAAACCAGCCGCCACCAGCACCGGTTTAGACTTTCGAAGATGCAACTTTTCCTCAAGCATAACTAACGCATAAGCAACAAAAAAAATAGCAATGCATACTATGCCAAGTTTCGATGAGGTTAAGTCTAACGGCTCACCACTTGCCCATGCTGGGGTTATTAATCCAACGGACATGCATATAAACCACCCAAACCTACCACACAACGCACCCATGACTTTCCTTTAATAGTTACTTTATTGATTCAAAGGATTTATACCAATTGCATTAAATAAATGACCAGATATTGCAATAGATAAATGACTTAGTAACCAGACAAAAATTCCGGTATGTAGTTATGCTATATACTGGAATTTTTAACACAGTTAATGAGTCATTTAACTCCTAGAATGATCAATGTTTTAATAAAATTGGTATTACTCAGATACAGAAAAACCTGCACCACAAAACCACACCAGTTTTGATGCTTAATAGCAAGAAAGCATCATCTGCTTAATATGCTCTCGCGAAAAGACAAAAAAATAAATTATGCTTTGGTATTAGACTAACAAGGAAAATAGGAATGAATATTGTAAAAATAAGATAAAAAGAACTTAAAAAATGCATACACCATCAAAACCAAGACAATCATCCCTCTTTGGTTTCAATGGTGTTTAATTCATACAGGTTATTTGGCCGTGAGCTTTTCCAAAGCTAAAATTAGCAATAAACCAGCAATTGCTAATGCAATACAAGTACCTGTTTGTGGTGCTAGGCCCGTTACAGACGCAAACTCTATCGGACTCACATTTTGCTGTAACAATGGCTTTTCTAAGCCATGTGAATTGGTATAAGTCGACAATACTGTTTTCCAAGGCCAAAGTAGGTTCAAAGAACCGAGTAAAAAACCAGCTAGTAATGAAAATGTTACCTGCTGGTACTTGTCTAACAACCAAGATAAGAACCGAGAGAAGATCATCAACCCAACCGCACAGCCCATAACAAATAGGCCAACAAGCAGCAGTTCTTTTTCTGTTACCGCGCTAAGTACATGGCCATACATGCCAAGCAAAAGTAAAATAAAACTTCCTGAGATGCCTGGCAAAATCATCGCACATATAGCAATCATGCCTGAGATAAAAAACATCCACCAATGAGGCTGAGCTTCAGTCGGCGCGATTGTTGTGATCGCAAAAGCAGCAACAGCCCCAACTATACAACTAAACACTGTTGGCCACCGCCAATGAGTGACTTGTTTTGCAACATGCACAAATGACGCGACAATCAGGCCAAAGAAAAAAGACCATACTAAGAGCTGATGATTAGCAAGTAAATAGGTGATCAATTTGGCAAGCGAGACTGCACTTGTAATCAAACCCGCAAATACCGTTAATAAGAAAGCACCATCAACATGAGTCCAAAACGCTTTTAAGCCACTTTTTTGTAGTATCCCTAAGGCCTCTAAATCAAAACTTTTAAGTGCATGTAAGAAACGTGTATAAATCCCTGTTATAAACGCGATAGTTCCACCAGAAACACCTGGTACAACATCTGCGGCGCCCATCCCTGCTCCTTTTAAGAAGAACCAAACATAGTCCCGTTTTGAATCACAATGGCGTGTCACTTTTTTACTCCATGTCTAAATTTGCCGCTAGTTTAACGTAAATAATCACATCAAACAGCACTACACCTTTAACATTTATGTTGTCGTTGTTTTTTTACTTAAAAAAACCTGCTTGCTGCCGATAAAAGATTATTGTTTATCTATATAGTATCGCTATGTCATTTGTAACATGCGTTTTATGCGTTTTAGTATTAACTATTAGTGGAACCAGCGATGCAGCCTCTGCACAATTTGTCATGCCTGAGCCTAGCGTTACCATCGAGCAACGCGATTTAGTTAAGTATTTTCCTGATAAATTAATTGAGCTTGAGACCGATGAAGGCAAAATACTAACTCTATTTTCTCCCTATATGAGTGCAAGCAAACGAGGAGTAGCGATAATACTACCGGGTGCGGGCCAAGGCCCTTTATCTGTGCATGGTTTAAGTTACCTCTCGCAAGCACTCACTGATGATGGTTTTGATACTTATGCTGTTCAAACTCCGCACTTAAATTGGCAAGCAGATTTATTGCAAGTCGACCCAATAACGACACAAAATGAAGAAGCTGCTGAAGCAGATTACACAGGGCCGTGGTCAGAGCCGATGTTAAATGATTATAAAGAGCAATTACTGGCAAGCTTTGATGTTCTATATAATCAATTGCAAATGACCAACCAAGAACAACTGGTGGTCATTGCCCATGGAGTCAGTGCAGGGGTATTTTCCGAGTACCTTGCATCATTGCCCAATATCAGGATCGATGCGTTTGTTACAGTCAGCGCCCAGCTACCTAACACAAAAAGAAACAAGCATTTACCCGCTGTACTTTCGTTGGTTAGCCCGCCGTTACTCGATATTATTTACTCACAAGATACTCAGTCGATTTTAGACAACGCAAAGCAACGCATTAGATGGGTTAAACGAAATAACAAGTACGATTACCGACAACGCGAGCTCTTTGGCATTAGTACCGAGCCAAGGCAACATCAGCGTTTGCGCAAAGAGCTGGATGGTTTCCTAAGGCAATTATAAATTAACCCGCCTTTTTTAAAAACTCATATGCGGACTGAATATCCTGACTTTTCCGTTTCGCCACTTCCATCATATGCTCAGGCAAGCCCTGAGAGACCAGTTTATCAGGGTGATGTTGTGCCATTAATTTACGGTACGCACGCTTTATATCTTTGTCATTTGCATCATTAGAAAGGCCTAACATGGCAAGCGCTTGTGTCTTTGAAAGTGTTGAATCAGGCTGTACAGTCCTGTTTTGTTGAGAATATTGCTGCTGGCTTTGTTGAAAACGCTGCTGTTGTTGACGAAAGCTAAACTCTGCTTGATAGCGTTTCAACATAAAACGAAAATGTGCCGTTGAAATACCTAAATATTGACTCACTTTCTGTAGTAGCTGTTTTTCTTGTGCTGCCAAATGACCATCAGAAAAAGCCATTTGGATTTGGATTTCTAAAAATAGCTGCAATAAATCATAACGCCGAGCAAACACTTCTTTAAAGTCTTGAATCGCCTCTTTGAGTTTAAACTCAGACTCTTTACCCGCCCTAAATGCACTTTGTGCCTCTTGTCTATTTTCCCCATGTAAGCCCATTTCATCCATAAATACTGTTGCAGCTTGAATATGTACTTCGCTCACTCGCCCATTAGACTTAGCAATATGTCCCATTACAGCAAAACAGCTAGAAAAAAACAAAGCTTGGCGTTGATGTAAATCATCACCACTAAAAAAGCCTTGAAAACCACCTACTTTATCAAAGTTTTGCTTTAAGCTTCTGTCGAACATATGTCCCAGCCAAAAGCCTAATATCGCACCAATCCAACGGCCAAACATAAAACCAAAACAAGTACCTAACAGCTTTCCCCACATAATTATTGCTCCTGCTTTCGGTTTATTTCCAGCAAACGCTCTGGAGTACCAATATCACTCCATTGCCCTAAGTACAGCTCTGTTGATACCCGACCTTCGTCCAAGCCGGCTCTTAGCATCGGCCCTAACGGCATAAATTCAACATCATGAGAACTAAAAAATGCTTTTTGATACAAACCAATACCTGAAAATGTATAGTGCTGCTGGTTATTTACTTGATGGGCTAAACAAAAGTCTCCCTCGGGGTTATGAACAGGGTTTTCAACTAAAACGATGTGTGCCTCTGCATGATTCAGCACTAACTGAGTTAAAGCGTTCACATCATAATCGGTAAATATGTCGCCGTTGAGTACAATAAACTTATCCTCAAACTCACATAACAAATTCATGGCATTAATGATCCCACCAGCAGTTTCAAGTCCACCTTCCGGTTCGTTGGTATAGCAAATATTTACACCAAATTGTGACCCATCCGAAAAATACTGAGTGATTTTTTCGCCTTGCCATGCAAGGTTTATAACAATATCAACAATACCCGCGCGCTTTAAACGTTGAATGTGATACTCAATTAACGGCCGTCCAGCAACTTCTAACATGGGTTTTGGGAGGTTAGCAGTCAAGGGCATCATTCTCTTTCCGCGCCCTGCTGCAAGGATCATTGCTTTTATCATGTGTTGCAACTCAGCTTAACTTCTACTTTTGGTATTATCTCATGGCGCAACCAAGTTGCAAGCCACTGAAATGACTCGTAACACTTTGCCACATCTTCAATATATTTAAGGGTTGGAATAATATCTTTTAAGTAGCCAGCTTTTTCATCTCGTAACAATAAACGACAAAATATACCTGCTGCTTTTAAATGTCGTTGCATTCCAGTCATATCAAAATAATAACAATACTGTTCAAAAGACATACCAGATAAAAGCTGAGCATCGCCTAAAATTTCAAAACTTTTTAAACGAAGCGTATTAAACTCCTCTTTTGGCAATTTTAAATAACAATCTCTCAGTAAAGATACCGCATCGTAAGTAACAGGTCCTTGCACTGCATCTTGATAATCTATCAAAGCCCAACCCGTGTTAGTATGCATAATATTACGACTATGAAAATCGCGATGCATGGTAACTTGAGGCTGAGCCAAAATCGCATTCACTAAATAAGACTTACTTGCTTGGAACGCCTTAGAAGGTAATTCATCGCGGCTTAAAGCTAGCCATTCGCATACTAACCACTGCCAAAAAATATCTATTTCCAAACTAATAAATTCAGCATCATAGGCTTTCATGAAAGGAGATTCTAAGGTTGTTGCGATATTAGGCAGCAGAGCAAGAATTTCACAGTAATCGGTATACCGGCTGGATAAATGAACTCTATCAGCCAAGTGTTCTTTACCCAAATCTTCTAACAGGATTAAACCTTGCTCTGTGTCGGCATGTAAAATCTTAGGTACTTTTATGCCATTGTTTAAAAAGTTAGCATTCAGCGCTATAAAAGGCTGGTTATCCAACTTACTGGGGTCTGAGTCCATTAAAATATAATTCTGTTCTCTACACGACACTCGATGATAACAACGGAAGCTTGCATCACTGGTTATAGCGATACATTGAAAGTCTTCATTTTTAAAATACGACTGTAAAAAGCCCGTGTATAAGCTTTGTCTATTTTGCCTTTTTGTCACAAAATTCCACTCTTAATTACTGTATTTCGCCAAGTTTTACTTTATCATGTCTTGCTTATATATAAACAACGGCGTTCAAGGTTAATAAATGAGCAAAGCATGGGGCGTTATCGCAACTGTAATTTTCAGTACCAACGCGATAGCTGAGTCAGAGTTTACACCTAAACTATGTGGCCAGCACTTGCAACCTTTAGCATGGCAACCTTTAAGCTCATTACCTAACAATGCCATTGATATTCAAGCCGATGATGTTGAGATGCAAGGCAAAGATAGTGCTGAGTTTTCAGGTAATGTCGTTATCAACACTAATAAAATGTCGCTATTTGCAAGCAGCGCGCTCATTGATAAAAAACAAGGTTTACTTAATGCGACAGGCCCTCTTCGCTATCAAGACCTTTTTAGCGACGTAAATGCCAACGCACTATATGCTGATTTAGATAATACTGAAATCAGCTTACTCGGCGCTGACTACCAATTAACACAACAACTCGGTCATGGTGGAGCTGAAAAGCTGTCAGCATCACAAAGCAAAATATCATTAATTAATTCAAGTTTTACCACATGCCCTGCACAGCAACCATTTTGGGAGCTAGAAGCTGATAGTATTACTTTGTCAAAGTATGAGGGGTGGGGTGAAACACGTAACGCGGTATTAAAAATACTCAACACACCCGTGTTATATATTCCTTATTTTACGTTCCCTATTGATGATAGACGTAAATCTGGATTGTTAATGCCTAAAATAGCACCTTCGAGCCGTTATGGCTTAGAGATTGTATTACCTTATTATTGGAATATAGCACCTAATTTTGACGCAACTTTATCACCCCGCTATATGTCAAACCAAGGGGTGCAATTAAACAGTGAATTTCGCTATCTAACAGAGCAACATACCGGCCAACTTGGTATTGAGTTTTTAGAAAAAGATGACTCAGAGCCTCATTTAGACGAGCGATATTTAGTTCACTGGAACCAACAAAGTTACCTCAGTGATAACTGGCGCTTACGTTTTGATATAACTAACGTAAGTGATGATAATTACCTCACTGATCTTACTTCTGAGTATGCAAATGAAACCGGCACGCAGCTCGATAGAACCGCAGTATTAAGTTATTTAGGCGAGCATTGGTTAACAGATATAAAGCTACAAAACTTTGAAGTTCTCGGAGATCATACAGAATCTTACGCCGCATTACCGCAGATTACTTGGCGAAACCGAGAGGCATACAATGCCCTAGGACTTGATTTTAACTTGCAAGGTGAGTTTAGCTACTTTAGCAATAGCGAACTATTAATTGAAGAAGCTTCACGCTTTCATATAGAACCCAAAGCAAGCTTTAGCATTAACAACACCGCATGGTCGCTGCTAAGCGAAGTAAGCCTTTTACACACGCGTTATGAGCAAAAAGGTGATTTACAAAACACCGTGTATAATTTTGATGTTTCAAGGACTATGCCCAAAGTTCGTATTCATGGACAGCTTAATTTTGAACGTGATACCCAGCTTTTCTTACTTAATGGCACGCAAACACTTGAGCCTCAAGTTCAATATCTGTATACGCCAGAAAGAAACCAAGAAAATATAGGTTTATTTGATACGACAAAAATGCAAGATGACTTCTATGGCCTATTTCGAGAACAACGCTTTTCGGGTGTAGATAGAATTGCTCAAGCAAACCAAATTACACTTGGTGCAACCACTCGAATATTTGATGATAGAAATCAAGAGCGTTTTAATTTCAGTGCTGGACAAATTATTTATCTAGAAGATGGTGTAAAACCAAGTGCACAAAGTTTTGATAACCAAACAAACTATAATGCCTTGTTTGCAGCCCAAACCATGATACATTGGCACAGGCGTTGGTACTTCTCTGCTGGCATACAGTATGATGCAGACGCAAAAGAACTCATAGAATCACATACCACGTTGGATTATAAAGGTGATAATAATAAGCTAGTTCAATTGAACCATCGTTATGCAAGCGATGTCTCAGGGTATGAAATAGATCAAGTTGGCTTGTTTAGCAGCTTACCAATTAATGATAATTGGCAGATGATCGCAAGCTATCACCGAGACTTAACAACCGGACGAAGTGTAGAAGTATTTGCCGGCGTGCGCTATGAAAGTTGCTGCTGGGCAATTCAATTAACAGGTAAAAGACAGATTGAAACCGACTTAAATCGTACCATACACCAAGATGACGCACAGTTTGACTCCAGCATAGGTATAAGTTTTGTACTTAAAGGCTTAGGTGGTAAGTCAAACTACGATATTGAACAAGTACTACAACAAGGCTTGTTCAGCTATCGCCGCCCTTATTTTTTGAATAATTAATAAATATTAGAACATTATGAATTTTAAAAAGCTGTTATTGGTTGCCCTCGTTGGGCTTAGTATTCACCAAAATGCGTTCGCTGAGCGAGTGCAAATTGATAAAGTAGTCGCCACTGTAAATGATGGGGTTATTTTAGAAAGTGAAGTGGATCAAATTATTACACGCGTAAAAGAACAAGCTAAACAACAAAGTACAGAGCTACCATCCGATAAGACCCTGCGTATTCAAGCCGTAGATCGCTTAGTGGATCAAACGCTTATGCTACAGTTAGCTGAACGTATGGGGATGGAAATATCTGATGCGCAGCTTGATCAAACTTTGGCAAACATTGCATCAGAGCAAGCTGGCACCATTGCTGATTTAAGAAAAACAGTTGAAGCCAGCGGCGAGAGTTTTCAAGAATATCGAGAACAAATTCGCAAAGAAATTACCATCAGCCAAGTTAGACGCGCGAATGTCGACCGCCGTGTATACATCAGCCCACGTGAGATAGCAAACTTACAGAAAATCTTATCTGAGCAAACAGGCAGTTCTGAAGAGTTCGACTTAGGTCATATCTTAGTTAAAATTCCAAGTAAAGCGACACCTGAAGAAATTGAGGATGCGGGCACGCGTGCCAATAAAGTAATCGAATTTTTAAACGAAGGAAAAGAGTTTAAACGCATCGCGATTGCATCCTCTAGCGGCCCAAAGGCATTAGAAGGTGGACAACTAGGCTGGATGAGTATAAATGAAATGCCATCACTATTTGCAGAAGCTGTTAAAGGAAAGAAGAAAGGCGACATTATCGGTCCTGTTCGCTCTGGTGCTGGTTTTCATGTATTAAAAATCCAAGACATTCGTGGCCGTAAAGTTGTAGAAACCACAGAAGTACGCTCTAGACATATACTAATCAAACCATCAATTATTCTCAGCGAAGAAAAAGCCAAGCAAATGCTAACTGGGTTTGTTAAAGACCTACGAGCCGGCACCGCTGACTTTGCAGAACTAGCCAAAGAGCACTCAGAGGATCCGGGGTCTGCACTTAAAGGTGGTGAGTATGATTGGACTGACCCAACAACTTACGTCCCAGCTTTTACTAAAGCGCTTTCCTCATTAGAAAAAGATGAAATAAGTGAACCATTTAGAAGCAGTTTCGGTTGGCATATTGTTCAGCTTCTTGAAAAACGTGTTGCCGATAAAACAGAGCAAGCAAAGCTCAACCGTGCACACGGTCTACTGTACAATCGAAAGTTCAAAGAAGAAGCCTTTAAATGGCAAAGTGAAATTAGAGAGCAAGCTCACATCGATGTTTTTGCCACAGAGTAAGTAGATACGTTATGACATTAAGAATTGCGATTACGCCGGGTGAGCCTGCAGGTATTGGTCCTGACTTAGTTATTAAACTTGTACAAAAAAGCTGGCCTGTGCAGCTTGTCGCAGTTGTAGACAAAACAGTTATAGAACAACGTGCCAAAGAGCTTGGGGCGAGTATCACAATGTTAGAGTTTAACGCTGATGATGAGCCCCAACCAGCTCCACCAGGCTGCTTATATTACTTACAAGTAAATAAAGGCGGTGCTGTAACACCTGGCATACTAGACGAAATAAATGGTCTATACGTGTTGGAAACTCTGCGTTTGGCATCTGAAAAAAACATGGATGGTACTTTCGATGCAGTGGTTACAGGCCCTGTACATAAAGGTATTATCAATCGAGCGGGTATCTCCTTTAGTGGGCACACTGAGTATTTTGCACAACAGTCAGGTACATCAGATGTTGTGATGATGCTTGCTACTGAGGGACTAAGAGTTGCACTTGTCACAACACATATCCCTCTAGAATATGTGTCTAGAGCCGTAACTAAAGAACGCTTAACTAAGGTTGCCTCAATACTTCATGACGATTTAAAAAATAAGTTTGGAATTGATAAGCCAAGAGTGTTGGTTTGTGGCCTGAACCCGCATGCAGGTGAAGACGGCCATTTAGGGAAAGAAGAAATAGATACCATTACACCTACACTGAATACGCTTAACCAACAAGGTATGAACTTTATCGGTCCATTGCCCGCAGATACTTTATTTCAAGCTAAATATTTAGATAATGCCGATGCGGTACTCGCTATGTATCACGATCAAGGCTTACCTGTGTTAAAATATAAAGGATTTGGTAACTCAGTAAATATCACACTGGGATTACCCTTTATTCGCACCTCGGTTGATCACGGTACTGCACTCGATTTAGCAGCAACTAACGATATTGAGGTGGGTAGTTTTGATTTAGCTATTCGCGAAGCTATTAAGCTCGCCACTGAAAAAGCACAGAGTTCATGACAGACAAAGTACACTTAGGCCACCGTGCCCGTAAACGTTTTGGTCAAAACTTTTTAAACGATGATATGATCATCGATAAAATTGTTACCGCCATAGACCCAAAACCTGCCGATCATTTAGTCGAAATCGGCCCAGGCCTCGGTGCCATTACAGAACCAGTTGTTGATTTAAGTGGTCACCTTACAGTTGTTGAACTAGATAAAGATCTCGCAGAGCGTCTAATTCACCATCCGTTTATGGGACCCAAGCTTACCGTTCATCAAGGCGATGCCATGAAGTTCGATTTTTCTAGCTTAATTAAAGGCGATGAGAAGCTTAAAATTTTCGGTAATTTACCTTACAACGTCTCTACACCGCTGCTGTTTCACTTATTCGAATTTGCAGACAATGTAGAGCACATGCATTTTATGCTGCAAAAAGAAGTCGTAAAACGCATGGTTGCAAGCCCTGACTCTAAAGCGTTTGGTCGCTTAAGCGTCATGACTCAGTATTATTGTCATGCAATGCCGGTGATTGATGTACCACCAGAGTGCTTTAAGCCTGCACCAAAAGTAGACTCTGCTGTTATTCGTTTAATCCCAAAAAAGCCAGAGCAACGCAGTGCTAAAAGCACTAAAATTCTAAACACAGTTTGTTTAGAAGCCTTTAATCAACGCCGCAAAACGTTACGTAATAGTTTATCTAATTTACTAACAAGCGATGAAATGGCACAATTGGGTATAGATGCATCTAAACGCGCTGAAAACCTATCCCTTGCACAATTTATAGATATAGCTAATTGGATTTATGACAACAAGCAGTAATATTGGCTCACCGATTAAAGTTTCTGTAGAAACTTTTTATGTAGAAGCCCAGTCACAGCCTGAAAAAGACAAATTTGTATTTGCCTATACAATCACTATCAAAAATCATAGTTTGTGTAGTGCCAAACTTTATAGTCGGTATTGGTTAATTACTGATGCAAACGGTAAAGAAACGGAAGTAGAAGGTGAAGGCGTTGTAGGAGAAACACCAACCATTGGCCCTGGCGAAAGCTATAAATACACCAGTGGCGCAGTACTGGACACCCCTATTGGCACCATGCAAGGCCATTACGTTATGCGTAACGAATTTGGCAGTGAATTTGAAGCCCCGGTTGCCGTATTTCGTTTAGCCTGTCCAAACATTTTACACTAGCTTTATTATGGCTCAATATGCAATTGGAGATCTACAAGGCTGCTATAAACCATTTATGCAGCTTTTAGATATTGTAGATTTCAACCCAAGCCAAGATCACCTCTATCTAGTAGGAGATATTGTTGCACGAGGGCCTGATTCACAAGCTTGTTTAGACTTTTTGTGCGTTAACCAAAATGCCATTACCATTACACTAGGCAATCACGATCTGCACTTTTTGGCCTGTGCGTACCTAAGCAAAGCCCCCAATGCTAAAGACAGATTAGAAGGCGTATTTGCCAGTAAAAAATTGCCACAATATATATCGATGTTACAAAGCCAGCCATTAGCTATTTTTTTACCAAAGCTTGATACATTTATATCTCATGCAGGAATACATCCTAATTGGAGTATTCAGCAAGCTTTACAACTTGCTGACTTTGCAAAACAATGCTATCAATCAAAAAATAGCATGAACTTTTTTGCAAACATGTATGGCCAATGTCCTAATGGTGAATTAAACGAGCTAAGTCAGTTTGATAAATTCAAAACCATTGTCAATGTGTTTACACGTATGCGCTTTGTTGACAAAGATAATCAATTGGATCTCAGGCATAAAGGTCCTGCTGAGTCATCTGATAGCTTAAAACCTTGGTTTGCAGATAAACGCTTTGCGCAAGATACAACTCGCTATGTTTTTGGACATTGGGCAGCCCTTGAAGGGAAAACTAACTTAAAAAATGTGATTGCTTTAGATACTGGATGTGTGTGGGGTGGCCCGATGACATTAATGGATTTAACATCAGGTGAGCATTTTTCATGCAAATGAGGTAAACTTATCTGGTTTTACTGAATTTTTTAAACGTATCTGCTATAAAATACTTAACTTATCCTTAATGTGACCGATAAGTTATTCAATCCTATTAGTAAATTTATGGAACCTGTATGAACTTGACTGTTAGCCAAAGAATTTGGGGTGGTTTTATTTTTATCACTCTTTTACTGCTGTTAATTGGCGGAAACTCGTTGCTACGGATTGCAAATATCGATAGCTCGACACAACAGGTCAATCGACTATCTCTGCCCGCGCTAGATAAAAGCTCAGAACTGCAAGTTGAATTTTCATTGATGAGCAAAATGGCACAAGGCACTTTTTATGCGCAAACACCTGCTGAGCTGAATAATTTAAAAACCCAGTTTGATAAAAGACAAAGAGCGTTTGAAAAAACCTACTCCCAATTAAAGCAAGTTGTACAAGATAGTCCTAAATTGGCTAACAATGCACGCGATGTTGGGAAAACCTTTGCCACTTTTTCTAAATCTGTTGCCAGCTTAAAAAAAGATAAGGCACTTGAACTTGAGTTGCGTAAAACGCTTAAGTCACAATTAGAAGAAATAGAGATAAGTGCTGAAGATGCCACCACGGTGGTTTTGGATATTATTGACCTAGATGAGTTAAAAGAGCAAAGTACACGCGCTTACCAAGCTGCAACTAGTATGGAAAATAACTTTTCATCTATGGTAACTAATAGTACTGACATGCTAACGATTACTAACTTGAACACACTCTCTATCGTTAAAAAAGATCAAGAATATTTAATTGGTGAGCTTGCACGTAATATGGACCTAATGAAAGGCCCAGTATTAGCACTAGATGCTGACTTATTTGCAGATTTAGAGTCGTACTATGGCGCCCTTGAAAAGCAAGTAACAGGTAATCAAAGCTTATTTGAAAACAAAAAGCGATTGATTAATGCCATCGACATGACTCGCAAGGAATTACAAGATTCTGAGCAAACTACCCAAGCAGCTTTAAAACAGCTTGATGAGCTACTAGACGAAGCAAGTAAAGTTGCATTCAATTTGCAACAAGACGTGCGACAAGATGTGAATGCGGCAAATCTATGGACTTGGGTTGGCATGATAGTCGCGACCTTAATCGCCATTGTTGTGGCCTATATTACTGTCAACTTAATTACCAAGCCACTATCTGAAGTCAATCGAGTTTTAACTATTGTTGCCGGTGGTGACATGACTCAGAAGTTAGATGACTCTGCTCGGGATGAGTTTGGTGAGCTATCTCGTAGCTGTAATACCTTGATTAGTAGTTTACGTGAGCTAATTACAGGCATCGTCTCTCGCTCCACACAACTTGCTGCAGCGTCTGAAGAAACATCAACCATTACCAATGAATCAAGCCAAGCGATTCGTAACCAACAGGCGCAAGTTGAACAAGCGGCTACTGCAACAACCGAAATGAGTAGTACCTCGCACGGTGTGAGCAACAGCGCACATCAAGCATTGCTTGAGATAAAAAATGCGGATAAAGAAGCTGAAAGAGTTAAAGGTATTTCTTACGATAATAAACATACCATTGAACAACTTGCAAAAGAGGTAGATGAAGCCTCAGGCGTTATCAATAAGCTCCATCAAGACAGTGCATCTATTGGCGGTATCTTAGATGTGATCCGTGGTATTGCTGAACAAACGAACTTGCTAGCGCTCAATGCAGCGATTGAAGCAGCCCGAGCTGGTGAACAAGGCCGTGGTTTTGCTGTCGTTGCAGATGAAGTTCGCTCATTAGCGAGCAAAACGCAAGAATCTACGCAAGAAATTCAGTCTATGATTGAATCACTCCAAGCGGGTGCCGAAGAAGCAGTTAGAGCCATGTCTAAAGGCAAACAGCAAGCTGAATCTTGTGTAGAGAAAAGCGACCTTGCAAACGATGCGCTAAACTCAATTACGCAAGCAGTATCACAAGCGCATGATGTGAGTGAAGAGATATCCAATGCAGCCAACGAGCAGCAACAAGTTGCACAAGAGATCAGTGAGCGTCTTGAGTCTATTGTATCTATTGCCGAGCAAACAGCTGAAGGTGCCAGTCAAACGTCAATTTCAAGTAGTGAAGTGGCAAAGCTGGCAGAAGAGTTACGTCAATCGGTTGAGCAATTTAAAGTTTAGACTGGTAAAATTTATCGGATTCTTGATAAGCGCCTTAATGGCGCTTTTTTAGTGCAGTTACTATAAGCTAACCCCTGCTCTGGATAAGCGAATTTGCCCAATAAATAATTTGAGTTATACCACACATAGTATTAAACGCAGCTTATGAGTCATAAAGTTCGCTTGAATATTCAATGCTTAATAAAACTGGTATTAGTGCAAACTGCAACTTTAATCTTTAGCAAATCTTGGGTATAAAAAACCCGCCGAAGCGGGTTTTTACATCATTGTTTATGTCTAACAATCTACTGTATTCAGTAGAGTGCGATTAAAACAAGCTGTTTGCTTTCGCTACCACGTTTTCAACGGTAAAGCCAAAGTGTGCAAATAATTCATTTGCTGGTGCTGACTCACCAAAGGTGCTCATACCAACAACGGCACCATTTAAGCCTACGTACTTGTACCAGTAATCTGCAATGCCCGCTTCAACTGCAACACGACGAGATACTGCACTTGGCAGTACACTTTCTTTGTATTGTGCAGATTGCGCATCAAATACATCAGTTGATGGCATAGACACAACGCGTACCTTTTTACCTGACTCGCGTAACACCTTGGCAGCATCAACCGTCAATTGAACTTCTGAGCCAGTAGCAATCAGAATAAGCTCAGGGTTTTCGTCACAACTTAGTACGTAACCGCCTTGCTTAATTGCTTGAACTTGCTGCTCATCACGTGCTTGCTGCTCTAAGCCTTGACGAGTAAAGATAAGTGACGTTGGACCGTCTTTGCGCTCAATCGCTTGCTGCCATGCAACAGCTGATTCAACTTGGTCGCACGGACGCCAGTTTACTAAATTTGGTGTTAGACGCATGCTGGCAATTTGTTCTACTGGCTGGTGCGTTGGCCCATCTTCCCCCAAACCAATTGAGTCATGTGTATATACAAAAATGCTTGGCTGCTTCATCAGTGCAGCCATACGAACTGCATTACGTGCATATTCCATAAACATTAGGAATGTTGCACCATAAGGCACAAACCCTTTATGCAGTGCAATACCATTCATAATGGCAGACATACCAAACTCACGTACACCGTAAAAGATATAGTTACCTGAGGCATCGTCTGCAGTTAGGCCTTTTGACTGATCCCATAATGTTAAGTTAGAACCCGCTAAATCTGCAGAGCCACCCATAAATTCAGGTAAAATAGGGCCGAATGCATTGAGTGCATTTTGCGATGCTTTACGTGTTGCAGGGTTCGCTGGATTAGCTTGCAATTGCGCAATGTACCCTTGCGTATGCTCCTGCCAATTTGCTGGCAAGTCACCTTTCATTCGACGTTCAAATTCAGCGGCCAGTTCTGGATACTCAAGCTGATATTCTGTGAATTTAATTGTCCACTCGCTTTGCTGTTGCTGACCACGCGCTGTGGCATTCCACTTGGCATAAATATCTTCAGGAACTTCAAACGCACCATGCGTCCAACCTAGAAACTCACGCGACGCTTTAATTTCATCATCACCCAATGGCGCACCATGGCAATCATGACTACCAGACTTATTTGGAGAGCCATAGCCAATCACCGTTTTACAACAAATTAATGTTGGCTTATCTGACTCAGCACGCGCCGCTTCGATAGCAGCGGTAATTGCGTCACTATCGTGACCATCTACACCGGCAATAACATGCCATCCATAAGCTTCAAAACGCTTTGGTGTATCATCGCTAAACCAACCTTCAACTTCGCCATCAATAGATATGCCGTTATCATCCCAGAACGCGATTAGCTTGCCTAAGCCTAGCGTACCTGCCAACGAACATGCTTCATGCGAAATCCCTTCCATTAAACAACCGTCACCTAAAAAGGTATAGGTGTAATGATCTACAATGTCATGCTCGCCACGATTAAATTGGGCTGCGAGCGATTTTTCAGCAATCGCCATACCAACTGCATTAGTTATGCCTTGGCCTAATGGACCAGTTGTTGTTTCGATACCTGGTGCATAACCATATTCTGGGTGACCTGGTGTTTTTGAGTGCATTTGACGAAAGTTTTTCAAATCATCAATCGATAGCTCATAACCACTTAAATGTAGCAAAGAATAAATCAGCATTGAACCATGCCCGTTTGACAATACAAAGCGGTCTCTGTCAGCCCATTGTGGATTACTTGGATTATGCTTTAGATAATCGCGCCAGAGTACCTCTGCGATATCCGCCATACCCATAGGGGCGCCAGGGTGACCAGATTTGGCCTTTTGAACCGCATCCATTGACAGAACACGGATTGCATTTGCAAGTTCTTTGCGAGATGGCATGAATTCTCCTACCTTTAAAATTTATTTGTGCGCGGGTCTTGAAAGTGCCCATTCTTACTTATTTTCACTCTAAACTGCAATGGTAATTCCAATAAAACATGGTTCAAAGCCCAGTTTTTAAAGCCTTGTGAAGCGATTAAACCGTTTTAGACGTCTAGGCGTAAAAAAGCTATGAATATGCTACAGTTTTAGTTAATATACTTTCTTTAATTTTTAGCGCTATTCCCGTAGTTTGTGAAGCGCAATATTTGTGAGCATAAATACAATGGCAAAACATTTATTTACTTCTGAGTCTGTTTCTGAAGGTCATCCGGATAAAATCGCCGATCAAATTTCTGATGCGGTACTTGATGCAATTTTAGAGCAAGACCCAAAAGCACGTGTTGCGTGTGAAACTTACGTTAAAACCGGTATGGTTATGGTCGGTGGTGAAGTAACCACAAGTGCTTGGGTAGATATTGAAGAGCTAACACGTAAAACTGTACGTGAAATTGGTTACACACATTCAGATATGGGCTTTGATGCCGATTCATGCGCTATTTTAAACACCATTGGTAAACAATCACCTGATATTAACCAAGGTGTTGACCGTGCGCGCGCTGAAGAGCAAGGCGCTGGTGACCAAGGTCTAATGTTTGGTTATGCATGTAATGAAACTGACGTGCTAATGCCTGCACCCATTACTTACTCACACCGCCTAGTTCAACGCCAAGCGCAAGTACGCAAAAGTGGCGAGCTAAGCTGGTTACGCCCTGATGCTAAATCGCAGGTAACTTTTGCCTACGAAAATGGTAAAGCGGTGGGTATCGATGCTGTGGTATTATCAACTCAACATTGTGATTCAATTTCTCAAGATGATTTGGTTGAAGCAGTAATGGAAACCATTATCAAGCCGGTTCTTCCTGCTGAGCTTATCACTCAAGCAACCAAGTTTTTCATTAACCCGACTGGCCGCTTTGTTATCGGTGGCCCAATGGGTGACTGTGGCCTAACTGGCCGTAAGATTATCGTAGACACCTACGGTGGTATGGCTCGACACGGTGGTGGGGCATTCTCTGGTAAAGATCCATCTAAAGTAGACCGCTCAGCGGCATATGCAGCACGTTATGTTGCTAAAAATGTCGTTGCAGCTGGGCTTGCAGATAAGTGTGAAATACAAGTTTCTTATGCAATCGGTGTTGCTGAGCCAACATCTATCAGCGTTGAAACATTTGGCACAGGTAAATTAGAAGAAGCACGTTTAATTGAAATCATCCGCGAGCACTTCGACCTACGCCCATACGGCATCTTAACTATGCTTGACCTTGAGCGTCCTATTTATCAACCAACAGCTGCATATGGTCACTTCGGCCGTGATGAGTTCCCATGGGAAAAAACAGACAAAGCTGATGCATTAAAAGCGTCTGCTGGCTTGTAAGCATTAAGTTTTTAAATAAAAAAGGTGCTTAAAGCACCTTTTTTATTTCCTAATATTACTGACTGTTTGTTGTTCTAATATATTCACTTGGCGACATACCATACCAGCGCTTTACTGCTCGATTAAGCGACGCTTGTTCTGAATAACCCAGTCTTTCACTCAAAGCTTGTTTGTTTAGAACACAGCAAAATTGTGTAAAACGCCTTTTGCGCTCTTGCTCTATTAATTGCGAAAAACTTAAATCATGAGATTTTAATTGTCTTTGCAATGTACGAGGTGATGTTGCTAAGACTTTAGCTAGGCGCAATAAAGACATATCATGCAAGTCACAACTATGTAATGTGGGTTGCAATTGCCCCAGCCAGTTCGAGGGGCTCTCATACGTACGCTGAAGATCTTGAATCGCGGGATATAAGTTAGCACTTACAAATTCATTTTTCGTTAATATAGGATGACTTAGCAACTCAGCGTCAAAGTAGATCCCATTACAAGCTGCTTTACCTTTTATCTCACAACTAAACCATGTTGTTAATCGCTGTAGTTCAGGTTCGCTGACATTCACATTAAGCTCAATACTGTCCGCACTAAGCGGTTTGCCAGTAATATGCCTAACCATAGCAATCCACGCCGTCATATTACGTAAAATAGCATGCTGGTTATTTTCATAAGGCTGCCAAGTAATACAAGCGATATTGTTCACGATACTAAATTGACAAACACCAATATCAGCCACTGTTTTATCAAAAGCCAGTAAAGCGTCTAATGCTTCTTGCAAAGTACTTGAAGATTCAACTAAATATCCAAGCAGGCCATATTGAGCACTGGTGATCTGCTTACCTAGCTCAAACCCCCAAAGAGGGTCTTTTTTTGCTTCTGCACCTCGTTCAAGAGCAGAAAAGTATTGCTGCATCGGGATCCGGGTTAAGTGTATACACTCTGATGGCAAATAATCGGCCAACACTTGGCAATACTGACGACAAACATCAAACATAATGGCGTGAAAAGACAAAAATATGACTCATAAAGTCAAGTATGCCTCGCTGTACAACGATATGCTAGTACTACTATTTACTCATTGGCATTGTTTATGCGCTTACTTGATATCCTAATTTTACTGCCAAAATCGAGTCACTTTACCTTAGAGGCTCTCACCGACTGCTCAATATTAACACGTATATTTAAGGGGGAATTTACTCCACTGCCTGCACAAAATGGCTTACCACGAAGGCATGTCACCCTACACGGTCACAACTTTGTTGAAGTGATTACACATCAAAGTCCTCAGCGTTTATGCTATCAAATACAAGGCCAAGGGCCCGTTAAACAACACCATGGTGAAATTTCACTTATTTACACCTGCGCAAATTTACAGATCAGATATCAGATTTTTGGTTTCAGTAACACTTGGCTGCCAACTTGGCTGCTTAAATTAGTCATATTTGTCGACTTCAACCTTGCTGCGAGGCGGCTAAGGAAGCTATACCATGAATGCTGAGTTTATCTTACTCGCATTAAGTCCATTATTTGCTATCGCTATCTTGATTGAATATCGCAAAACCAAAGACAGCTATACTTTTAAAGAATTTGTACTTAATGCTGGCCTAGCGTTATCGCATCAAACAACTGATTTACTTGCATTATTACTACTGATGCCTTTATTTGAGTGGTTATATAATAATTACGCGTTATTTTACTTTGAGTTAAACGTATGGAGCATCATTTTAGCGTTTATTATTCAAGACTTTTTATACTATTGGTTTCATCGTGCCAGCCATTTCTGTAATTGGCTTTGGTGTGCACATATCGTGCATCACAGCTCGCTAAATATGAACTTCTCTACGGCTATGCGACAAAGCTTATTTTACCCTTTAGTGGGTATGTGGCTGTTTTGGCTACCTTTAGTGGTTTTAGGCTACCCACCCAAACTGGTATTTACGATTGTTGCACTTAACCTTGCTTATCAATTTTTTGTTCATACAGAGCAAGCACCACGCCTTAAATACTTTGCTATGCTATTTAACACGCCTGAACACCATTGTTTACACCATGCCACAAACGGGCCCTACATCGATAAGAATTTTGCTGGCATACTCATTATTTGGGATAAGCTATTTGGCACCTTCGCTGAGCCGGTGCCATCGGAGCAGCCAATATATGGTGTCACAGAGCGAACTTATACCGTCTCATTTTATGATGTGCTGATCACACCATGGAAGGTTTTGTATAAAAATTTAAAAGCACAGCCTACATGGTATAAAAAGCTAATAATACTAATCGGTAAACCAAACACACTGAAACAATAATAGCCGCATAATTTTTTACTATGCGGCCATGACAAGTTAGATAATAGTTTTTCTGGTACGAAGATGATTATAATCATCTTTGATATAGGTTTTTTTTATCTTAACCAATCGATTATAGCTTTGCTGGAAATAAACAGGAGTCGGAATCGAGGCATCTTTAAAGCTAATAAATGCGCCATATGCCCCTTGTATTTCAGCACTTCGACTAGCCGATATCCAATCCATCGCTCGGTTAGTATCTACATACACTGGATTATTTTGTAGCTCTAACTTATTTTTTATTTCTTCATTCCACCAAGTTTGATATTGAATGGTATACAGACTCTTCTGATAAGGAAATGAGACCCCCAACGCGGTTTCACTTTCTTTTAAGTTATGGTAAAAATCGCCAACAATAGCGCCTAAGGTCACATAGCTAAACAATCCTAAACTCGCACTTTCTTGTTGAATAAGAGGAGATGTTAAGGTATCTAATAATTGCTCATAACCGGCCTCGCTTAAGCCATCTTCTTCAACTAATTTAGAAGTGATTTTATGAGGTGCAGGTGCATCATAATCAGGCTTAAATGCCTGTTTTTGCATCTGTAAAAGGGAGTGTAATGGCACATTTTGATCGGCAATGCTTTCTCTTGCCCAATTACTGAGTAAAGCGTGGTCATAATGATATTTTTGGCCTGACGCCATGCCAGCTGCTTGCTTAACCTTTCCACCCACTTTTGTGCAGGTAACTGTTGGCTTTGGGGTATTTTTACCGATATTACCAAACGTATCATCAATGTACTGCTTCATGTCTTTTTCAGTACCTTGCCAATAACCATACATTGTGCAGGGGTGATATAATTTTTGGTAATCTTCTTTAGTATTTTTATCTTCTTTAGCAATCGCATTAACTTTCAAGTTTGTACCCAACAAATCGGCAGTACATTTTGACTCTATCGATGCCTCCCACGCTTTTAACACTTCAATCGTTGGACGTTGCTTTTGCGGCACATATTCATCTGAGGCATTTTTTTCTAATTGATTCCAACTTACTTCAAAACGGTGTATTTCATCAGGCAGTTCAAACGTTTTTACTCTTAATTCAGTAATAATCCCCCAACTCATACCGCCGCCACCTCTAAGCGCCCATAAAATTTCACTTTCGGGTGTCTCTTTACCATTATTTTCACTGCGATTATCGTATACTTCAAGCACTTCGCCATTTCCAAGCACCACAGTAGCACCAACCAAGTATTCACAACACATTCCGTATTTACGAGTCCATGGTCCCCAACCACCACCTTGAATAAACCCAGTGAGTCCCACGGTTGCGCAGGTACCATGCGCTATCATACGGCCTTGTTCAGCAAGTTTTGGCGTAAGCTGGTAAAAGCGATATCCGGCACCAATGCAGGCGACCTCTGAAGAGTCATCGTAACTAAAATGCTTAATACGGCTGGTATCAATTAAAATAGTATGGTTACCGCTGCACTCCCCTTCATGATCATGGCCACCAGAGCGCACCCGAATAGGCAAATTATATTTTATGGCAAGTTTATAAATTAACTGTACTTCTAACGTTGACTCGCATAATGCAATGGTAAACGGCTGCTGACCAAATCGCGTATTAAATATCATCGCTTCAGTTTGATAATTATTGAGCCCCGGAACATCACTTAAACCATTACTCGTTTGGCTCAATAACCGTGCTTTGCAAAAACCACTTTCTAATGCGGCTTGATAGAACAATTTAAAATTATTGAACGTATCTGCAAATACAGCCTGCACTTCTCGGCGTTGATTATGCGGGTCTGGCGTATTCTGTGAAGCTCTTTGAGTCAATTGTTCTGTTAAACCAACGACCACATCACTTATTTGTGCTTGTTCACTTTGCATACTTATGTTTCCTTATATGATATCTATAATTGCATGTAAGCTTCCTAAGTATTATCGCTTTTCACTAAATATCATATTACAAAGCGTTACAACGCTTGGCTAACAAAAGTCATTACACTCGCTTGCTATTGATTAAGTACACAGCAGCAAGAGCAAGTAGTCCACCAAAACCAACAGGCAAAGAGAGAGGTTCAGAAAAGTACCATGCTGATAAGCCCATAGCCGATGCTGGTACCACAAAAATGAATGAACTTGAACGACTAGCGCCTAGTTGCTGATTAGCCAAAAAGTACACACTGGTAGCAATGCTCACCACCACCACAGATAAAAATAACATATGCTGCCAGTAAAAGGCTGAATACTGGCTCATCGTACTCAAAGGCGAGTGCTCATAGGCAATTCCATAGCTCACTACACTTGCACAGGCATACATCAAAGTGCTAAATAGCAAAAAGTCCGCAAATCGCGTACCTTGCTGACTGACTAACGCTAAAAATGCCCACGTCAACGCCGCCATAATAAAAAATGCATTACCTGTTGCTAGCAATTGGTCATAATCAAAACGCCAAACTTCAATCATGAACAAGCCACCCGTTAAACCTAGAGCAAGGCCCACGGCTTGCAAAAATGCTATTTTTTGCCTAAAAATCAACGTGGTCAATAAAAATGTAAACACTGGGTTGGTAGTTGTGACCAACATGCCACCTTTTCCAGGCAAACCATCATGCAAACCTAAAAAAAACAGCTGATTGTAAAGCGCTAAAAGAATGCCTGCAGGTATTGACCACAATAAAGCCTTACGAGAAAAGCGCAGCTTAACGACTTTAAAACGATGGACCAACCAAAGAATTGGCAGCATGCCAATCGTTGCGATTGCTAATCGATAAAATACAGTAACAGACGCAGGTGCCAAATCGGCAATGAGTTTGCCTGAAATCCAACTTGCCCCCCACAACAACATGGCTACAATAAGTATAAAAATCAATGGTGATTCATTGGTGCTTTCGGCTTGGGCATAGGTGGTCATAACGGTCCTTGCATATCACACAAATAGACACCATAAGCAATGGTGTCCCGTGGCGCAGTTAAGCGTAAAAGAGAGCTGCAATATAACCAAATTATTGCAGCTAGACAAATTGTTTTACCTCATTTCATATTAACTAAAATCATCACAATCTCCAGCGACAAAATAGCTCTCTAATCCATGATATTTTGGGTTTTGAAGCACAGTTTTTAGCGCTTTAAAGCTGCTACGAATACTTTTCAAGGCAGTACTGTTAATTAACCAATGAGGTAGTGAGCCATTTGGGTTTGCATAAATTTGGTGTTTCACCTTCAGCTCCGTTGGCGTTTGCGTTAGCAACCAAAAACCCTTAACTGGAGATATACGTAACGCGTTACTTTTTGGAACGTGGTATCTTTGTGTACTCACAATATCTAACCGATATTGCATTTCACTCAGTTGCGATAAGCAAGAATGGGTGAGCATATCTCTATCACGAACAGGCCAAGGTGAATCAAAATAAGTGTAAACTATTGCTTGTGCCGATGTAGGGCGGGCAATAGCTTCGACAGAGCGACTACGACTAAGCCATTTTGGCGCATTATCGGTATCATCCAGAACATTAAGCAATGCATTCACGGTTACTCCGTGAAAGCGTGCATTTACTTCTATATAGTTAATACCACTTTCATGCGTTAAAAACGAAATCTCTAAATCAGAAGTTTTGTGCCATGTTTGCCACTGTGATGCAAAACATGGCGATAAACTTAGTGCTGTTAGCGCAATAACAAAAAACCTGAACGCAACATTTAACGCCAATAGGGAAAGCCTTTAAAAGAAACGCTACGACTTTGCTCCATCGCGCCAACTAAAAAGTCAGCTTTTTTCTCAAGCCACCTTTGAATCTCAGCCAAAGCCTCGGTATTTTGTCCTTGGCATAATTGCGTCAAATAAGAAAGCGTACCTAGTTCATAAATACCATAAACAATATCAACCCAGGGTGTTCTAAACTCTTGTCTTGACTCTTTATCGTAAAGCTCACCAAGACAGTTACCGTTTAGTAAGGTATTTTCAAGTCTAGATCGTAAATGCAAGTAGTGTTCTTTTGTGAGTACTTTACCTTCGGGTAATAACTCGTGCAGCTCCTCCCAATCTCTATCAAACATAGAACGAGCAACATCACTCAAAGGCATTTGAGCAGCATTTAATGACCCTTGATCCCAATTTTGTCGCCAGCCTTTATCAACCAACCAGCGTGTTAATGCCAAAATAAGTCGGTTATAACGAGCACAATGGAACAAATCTTCTATATCGGTTGATGTAGGCTGAACATCTTTCAAATCATCTATAACATGCGCAAGCTCAGCTGCATTATTTATTTTTTTATAATAAGCGTGGCGTTTTGAGGTATATGTTTTCAAATGAATAGCATTTTCAACCCACTCTAACTCACTCAGTAACCACTTTAATTCACCACGTAAATGCTCAGTTGAAGATTTATCAACTATCCCAGAAAATAATCTGAAGCTATGACGAATAAGAGTAATACCATCAATAACGCGTTTAAGTGTTTTCAAACTAGGCTTATCAAAGTAGCATTGCTCGTGTTTTTGTACGAATTGAATACCATAATTGATGGCCGCGGCAAAAGCTTGTTCTTGTGTCACGTCTAATTGTAATGGCACAAAACCAATAACTTTATTCGGTTTTAGCGGTTTGTCATCTGCAAGTCGGTACCCTCTTGCGGCCTTAGAATATAAGCCTAAGCGCATGCCTGACAAATTGATAAGATGATCGGCTAACAAAAACAAATCACTGCGCTGCCCTTCTACAAGCTCAATCTCTAATTCAGAAATCGCTTCAACTTGGCCCTGCGCAACAACTTCGCCTTTATCTAAAACGACTTCAATTTTACTACCTTGCTCTGTTTCAATTAACCAAGTACGGCGAATGAAATTCGTACTGAAGATCGGGAATAGGTTGTCGTTAATTGCATCTACTTGCATGCCATGAGGCCAAATGCTTGGGTCAAATGCTAATAAGTTCGGCCGACCTGACTCAAGTGGTAGATTAAATTCTGGACGTTGGTGCAGTCCACCAACAACCTCTCCCGCTAACTTTATAGTTTGTTCGCATGTATCGTCACAGCACCTTGTACGCAAACCAATATCTAGTGCACGGAGTTCTCGACTGGGAGTATCAAAATAGGCATTTTTTAGGTTTTTAGCAGGTTTATTAATGACTGTTTTTGCAAACTGCGTAATGAGTCCTGGGATCAGAGGAAATTCATTGTCTGAAAGTAAAAACTTCAGTTCTATTTCAGTGTCCATTTGGGTAAGTTATTACCTATATAGTTATCGAACGCTCAAAATATACAATGATAAGTCGCTTTGCAAATTTTTTACTATTAAGAGCAGCTAAGTTTCACCACCGACTTGCTATTGTGATGTTAAATCCATACTATTTCTACAAACTATCAAAAACTTGGGTCACCCTAATGTTAAACAGAATTGTTTTGCCAACCCTGCTTGTTTTATGCTCACATTTTAGTGTTGCACAAACAGATGATGAACAGGTTTTAGCGCAAGCAGCCGCGTCAACTGAACAATCCGCCAATATAGGCTATATTGTTGATAATCTTTTCATCTATATGCATTCTGGCCCAGGTAAAAACTATCGAATTTTAGGCTCAGTGGATGCTGGAACCCCAGTAACAATCACCTCTGAAATACAAGAAGAGTTCATTCAAATCCTTGATGACAAAGGCAGAGAAACATGGGTAGAAGCTAAATTTGTATCTACTCAACCGGGTCTAAAACAACAACTTCAACAAGCGAATGAAACACTAAAAAACAGCCAAATTGAAGTCGATACACTGCGTGATGAACTCCCATTACTACAACAAGCAAACAATGATTTACTCGCAGACAATCAACGCTTGCAACAAAGCATTGATGAATTACAAACGAGTCTCAATGAACAACGTCAAGCCAGCACAAACAAAAAACAAAAAGAGCAACATCTTATGCTCACCTACGGTGGTGCTATTGCACTTGCTGGGTTATTGTTTGGAGTAATACTGACATTATTGCTGTCACGTCGTAAGCGTTATGATGGTTGGTAATAATACGAGTAAAAAAGGTCGCAAATGCGACCTTTTTTACTAAAGGTTTAACACCTCAACTCCCATATCTGATTTAATATGTTCTATTACCATATAAGTATGATTTGTACCAACACCGGGGATCTCAACAATCTGCCCTAACACCTCCCGATACTGACGCATATCTTGCACACGAATTTTCAATAAATAATCAAACCCCCCTGCGACCATATCGCATGACACCACATTTGGCAGCGACAAAATATGTTGCTTAAAAGTATCAAATACCGACTCTGTAGAGCTTTTCAGGGTGATTTCAATATGAGCAACAAGGTGTTGACCAAGTTTCATAGGATTAAGGCGCGCAGTATAGCCCTCAATGTACCCTTCGGATTCTAACTTTTTGACTCTGTCTAAGCAGGGGCTAGGACTTAAATTTACCGCTTTAGCTAAATTTACATTCGAGATCCGGCCTTGCTTTTGTAAGACATCCAAAATAGCTAAATCAATGCGATCAAGTACGCGTGTTTTGATTGAAGTAGTCATTCAGCATTTTATTCTGTGAGAATTAATAATCTCCCGCTAATTTACCGTAATCAGAAAAAATAAGACAGCATATACTGGTGTAATTTGGATAGAATGCTCGCGAAAATTGATAAAAAACGCGATGCGTGATGATGGTATTTTGTACACCTAAATCATTGTGATATGGTGGGCTCAACACGCAGTATTAAACTTGTCGTAATTAAATTTCTGCATTAAATACTATAGGTGCGGGCACTAATTACATGTACTTTTGACTCTACTCTTACTTGAAGGTTGCTTATGCTTTATAACGGCGATTTGACAACTAACTGTCCTATCAGACAAAAAATCCGTGACTTCTACCGAATTGATGAAAATGAAGTTATCGATCATATTTTGCCGCTTGCTGAGGTAGGCGTTACAGCTCGAAGTCGGGCATGGGAACGTGCGCGTCAATTGGTTTTAAATATTCGTAAAGACCAAGACAGCCAAAATGGCGTAGACGCCTTATTAAACGAGTTCTCGCTTTCCACAGAAGAAGGCGTTGTACTGATGTGCTTGGCCGAAGCATTATTACGTGTGCCAGATAAAGCAACACAAGACAATCTAATCCGCGATAAGTTAGCCAAAGGTGATTGGAGTTCGCATTTGGGCAGCAGTGATTCATTATTTGTCAATGCCTCTAGTTGGGGTTTGTTGGTTACCGGTAAAATGGTGAACTACACAGACAAAAATAAAGACCAACAATTTGGTGTACTGAAAAAAACCATTGGTCGTTTAGGTGAACCAGTGATCCGCAAGTCTGTCAATTTTGCAATGAAGATCATGGGTAAACAATTCGTGATGGGCCAAAATATTGATGAGGCTATCGAGCGTGCAGCCGATAAAGAACAAAAAGGCTATGTATATTCGTATGACATGCTAGGTGAAGGCGCTCGTACCATGGCCGATGCAGAGCGCTATTATAATAGCTATATGACTGCTATCCATGCGATAGGTAAAGCAGCTAATGGTCGTGGCCCGATTAAGAGCCCTGGCATTTCAGTTAAATTATCTGCAATTCACCCACGCTACGAATTTAGCCACAGTGAACGCGTGATGGAAGAAATTGTTCCTAAGCTCAAAGAACTCGCTTTAGCGGCTAAAAAATACGACATCGGTTTCACAGTTGATGCTGAGGAAGCCGACCGTTTAGATATCTCTTTAGATGTGATTGAAGCGGTATTCTCTGATGAAGAATTTGGTGATTGGCAAGGTTTTGGTTTAGCAGTTCAAGCCTATCAAAAACGCGCTATTTTTGTTGTTGAATGGGTCGCTGAACTTGCCCGTCGCGTTGGTCGTCGTTTAATGGTACGTCTAGTTAAAGGCGCTTACTGGGATACAGAAATTAAAACCACACAACAAGATGGTTTAAATCACTTCCCTGTATTTACTCGCAAAGCAACCACAGACGTATCGTATAAAGCCTGTGCAATTAAACTACTTGAAGCGCGAGATGTACTCTTCCCACAGTTTGCAACACACAACGCCTATACAGCAGCGACTATTTTAGAAGTCGCAAAAGGTGATAACAAAGGTTTTGAATTTCAACGTTTACACGGCATGGGAGAAACCCTGTTTGATCAAATTGTTGAAAACAATAAAGTACAATGCCGTGTATATGCGCCTGTAGGCCAACACGAAGACCTACTTGCTTATTTAGTTCGTCGCTTATTAGAAAACGGTGCCAATTCTTCATTTGTTAACGCTATTGTTGATACCTCTAAACCTGTTGAGTCACTATTACCCGACCCAGTTGAAACGCTGCAAGGGTTACGTAACAAGTTCAATAAACAAATTAAATTGCCAATTGAGCTATACGGTGACGAGCGCCATAACTCTAAAGGGATGGACTTAACCGATATTAACGTGCTAACACCATTTAAAGAGAACTTAGACTCGTGGTTTGATGAACACTTAATTGCACAAAGCGCAGTACAAGAAGGTCACCTTGCGGTGCGCAACCCCGCCAATCACAAAGAAGTGATAGGCCAAGTACGTATCCATCAAAGTGATGAAATGCAAGCGATGCTTGCTAACGCAGACCAAGCGTTTGAGAGCTGGTCGCAAACTCCTGTTACTGACAGAGCTAATTTACTGCGTCGTATTGCAGATATACTTGAGCGACATCACGATGAACTGGTCGCAATTTGTATTAAAGAAGCAGGTAAAGTAGCACAAGATGGTATTGATGAAGTTCGAGAAGCAGTCGACTTTTGTCGCTACTACGCAGCACGTGCCGAAGAGCTTTCTCAAGATGAGCGTTTTGAAGCCCGTGGCGTAATTTTATGTATCAGTCCATGGAACTTCCCTTTGGCTATCTTCTTAGGTCAAGTTGCTGCTGCTATCGTAACGGGTAATACTGTTATTGCCAAACCGGCAGAACAAACTAGCTACATTGCGCTGCGTTGTATTGAGTTAATGCATACAGTCGGTTTACCAAAAAATGTAGTACAGCCTGTTATAGCTCGTGGTAGTGAAGTTGGTCAACATATTGTACCTGATGAGCGTATCCAGGCAGTCATGTTCACAGGTTCTACCGAAACAGGTACTCTTATTTCACAAGTTTTAGCAGAACGTAACGATATCCAAGTGCCGTTGATTGCTGAAACTGGTGGTCAAAATTGCATGATAGTGGACTCAACAGCATTGCCTGAACAGGTTGTGGACGACGTTATTTCTTCAGGCTTCCAAAGTGCTGGGCAACGATGCTCAGCAATGCGAGTATTATTCTTACAAGATGATGTAGCCGATGGCATTATTCAGATGCTTAAAGGCGCATTACAGGAGCTACATGTTGGCGACCCTGCTTTACTCTCCACAGACGTTGGCCCTGTGATTGACGAAAAAGCTCTAAATACGCTGACTGCACACGTTGAGTATATGAAAAGCAATGGTAAGTTATTGTTTGAATCAAAAATACCTGACAATAACAAAAATGGTGCCTACTTCTTTGCTCCTCGTTTATATGAAATTGCAGACTTGTCAGTGCTTAAACGTGAAGTCTTTGGCCCAATCGTGCATATCGTACGTTATAAAGCCAGTGACTTAGATAACGTCATTGATCAAATCAACTGCACAGGTTATGGCCTAACGATGGGTGTTCATTCTCGTATTGAAGAGCGCTGCCATTACGTCTCTAAAATGTCTAGAGCAGGTAATGTTTACGTTAACCGCAACATGATTGGCGCAATTGTAGGTGTTCAGCCTTTTGGTGGTCGTGGCTTGTCAGGGACTGGTCCAAAAGCAGGTGGTCCAAACTACCTGTATCGTTTGGTGAAAGAAAAAGCATCACCTGAAAACGTACAAATGACAAACCTAACCTCAGATCAGCTAGAAACTCATGACTTTCCTGGTGCTGCTGAGCAAGTTGATTTGTTAATGCGTAACTCTATGCGTGATGAAAAAATTTGGCGTAATACGCTGCTTAATGACCGAGTGTCAGCAGTACGTCAATTACTAGCCAAAATAGCAACGGTTGAGATCATTGACGAGCTTGCAGATGACTTAGCAAAAACATTGGCTGATGCCCGTGCACAGTTAAATAGACTAGAAAAACGTATGCGTACCTTCACAACGCTTCCAGGTCCAACAGGTGAGTCTAATACACTGCACTTAGAACCACGAGGCTGTGTCGTATGTTATGCCGACAAGACTACGTCATTTAACTTCTGGGCTATTTCTATTATTACTGCGCTTGCCGCCGGTAATACGGTGATCACTGTCGCATCAGAGCTATTTTATGAAGAAGCTCAAGCGTTTAGAAATAAGTTTATCTCTACCGGCATTGCTGAGGGGGTTTTCCAAGTAGCTAAACCAAATCAATTACAAGCCATATTGGCCCACCCTCACTTATCAGGTGCGGTTGTTGCAGCACGCTCATCACGCCTAGGCTATTTTAGCCAACAGCTTGCAGCACGCTCTGGCGCAATTTTACCTGTTATAAGTGCTGAGTATTACGATACTTTGATAAATCGACTGATAACTGAAAAAACCATCAGTATTGATACAACTGCATCAGGTGGTAATACATCGTTAATGACACTAGTAGAAGATGAGGATTAAACACCTCTAAATAAGTCATAAACCTATTGAAAAGCCAGCAAAATGCTGGCTTTTTTATTTGCATTAAATAAATGACCAGATATTGCGATAGATAAATGGCTTATACGCACTGATACCATTATTTATTACACACTTTCTTTTATTTAAACAGTTCTTTGCTAATCTTAAATTTACCCATCATTACGAAGAAAGCACTGTGGAAACCATAGATATCAGTGAACTAAAACCCGGAATGTTTGTCGTTGGCGTCACTAAGCAAACTGGCCATATTAAAATCAAAAACCAAGGCTGGGTGAAAACACAAGGCAGCATCCAAAACTTGAGAAATTCAGGTGTAAGAGCAGTAGAAATCGATCCGGATAAAACCTTAAAAGCAAGCTCAGAAGATAAACAACCCGATGAGACAAAACCTGCTGCCAACACGCAAGCCACTGATGAGTCTCAAGCTGATATTAATATACAGAGCTCAAAACCTGACCCTTGGCATAAATCTACCTCTATCGAAAATGAGTTAGATAAAGCCAACGCGCTATATCAGCAAGCTAAAACTTTGCAGCAAAAGACATTCTTCGACTTAAAGGCAGGAAAGCAGCTTGATTTAACCCCATTTCAAGACACTGCTAGCGCTTTAATTGACTCAATATTTAGAAACCAAGATGCGCTTGCCTGTATTGCACAAATAAAAGAAAAAGATGCATATTTACTCGAGCATTCAATTAATGTCGCCATCATAAGTAGTATTTTTGCCAAACATTTATCACTAGAAAGAGAAATTATTGAGCAAATAACCACAGGGGCATTACTTCATGATATTGGTAAAATTCAAATCCCTGATAAAATTTTACATAAACCAAGTGCGCTAACGCCCGATGAATATGAACAAATTAAACAACATGCTCGCTACAGCCATGACATAGTCAAAAATGCGAAACTCGGGAAAATTGCCTGTGAAATAGCCGCTTTTCATCACGAACGTTTAGATGGCAGTGGCTATCCATTTGGCAAAGTAGCTGCTGAACTACCTCAATATGTGCGCATGGTTGCCATCGTAGACAGCTATGATGCAATAACCGCCGACAGAGTTTATAAAGTTGGAAAGACACCCGTTGCAGCATTTAAAATTTTGCGTGAACAGGTCCCCGATAAGTATGATGAATCATTGCTCAATGCATTTATCCATTGCTTAGGGGTTTACCCTGTAGGTACATTAGTTAAGTTAAAAAGCCAACGTGTTGGGGTTATCAGCCAAAGCAACCCCGACAACCCACTCAAGCCCGTGGTAAAAATATTTTACCACGCAAAAAATATGCTCAACACCGAAGTAAAAGATATTGATTTATCTAGTAAACGTATTGATGACGAAATTGAAGCCGCCATCAAACCTGAAGAGTTTAATCTTCACTTGCTGAAATTTTTTAAACACTCCATGCTGCCATAGTGTTTATGGCAGCCAATCTTGCATGGCTTTCATGCTAAATTCATAACCATCGTAGTTAAAAAGGGCTTGTTCTGGCGTGATCTCAAGCAGTTCTAATACGCCAATGCTATCTCCTTCATATAATTCTCGATTATTTAGCTTTATCCAGCGCTTGTCTGAGTCAGTGGCATAAATATGCGCTTGATAGCGTAATGACGGCAAACTGCTTTGCAGCCCTTTGGGCAAGAGCTCAATCGGAGTTGCTCGTGCAGAGTTACGGCTGCTCGCAGTAACATGATGCGGTTGTTGAACTTCAGTCTCTGCTACAGCTTGTGCAAAAGCTTCTTTAAGTTCTTTCGACACGCCTGCCAATTCAGAGTCTTGCTCTTTAGGTTTAGGCAAAGGTTTGCCAAGCACTCTATATTGCGTTAAGTCTTCGCTTGCTGGTTGCTGCACAATTTGCGTACTCGGTTGAGCAACCACTTGCTGAGGGATTGTTGCAGGTAGCGCATTCATCATTTGTTGGTTTACTACTGGTACTAATTGTTGACGATATAATGGTTGGCCATTTGCATCAAGCCCAGCTTGAACAGACATCCACTGATACTGCACAGGGCTCATCATATTGCTGGTATTAACCAAGGGTTGTCCTATCACCATATTTGCTGGTTGCTGCACAGTTTGTGCTATTACTGGCCTTGATTGCTCTGCGATTGGTGTAGTCTCTTTACTCATTGGTTGTTCAATATTGCCATTAGATTGCGGCTTTACTGCTTGGTCCGACGCATACTCTTGCGCATTATTCTGTGTTTGGCTGAGCACTTGTTTTTGAGCAATTGATGATTGCAAATAATGACCACTTAGATAACCTACAAAAGTAAACCCTCCAACTAATACAAGCCCTGATAAACTAAAAATCAAGGTACGGTAAAGCTTCAGTTGTTTCTCATGTTGATAAGCAAAGTGATCTTGCTCACTATGTGCTGTTTGTTGCGATTGTTTTAATGCATTAACTAAATACGACATAACCCACCACTAAAAAACAAATGAAAGTGCAAAACCAAGTACAAAACTACTAAAAGCAGCTGATGAAACCCACCATGTTTTTGATTTTTGCCGCGTTGTTTGCATTGGCACCAAGTCTAAAGGCAGCGCCTCTTTGGCCGCTTGCGTAGCAATCTTTTTATCAACAAGTTGCTGTTGTGCAGAGTAAGCACCAAGTAAACACCTGTCTGCTAACAAATTTAACAATCGAGGGATACCAGCTGTAACTTTATGCATATACGCGATAGCATCGTGATTAAACAGCATACTTTCACAACCGGCTTTTTTTAAACGATGCTGAATGTAGGCGTACACTTGAGATTGCGTCAATGGTAACAAGTGATACCGTGCGGTTATACGCTGCGCAAGCTGGCGCAGTTCATTGCGCTGCAAAAGGTGTTGTAGCTCTGGTTGACCTACTAATACTATTTGTAACAGCTTTTTATGATCGGTTTCTAAATTAGTGAGTAAACGCAACTGCTCTAACACTTCTGCCGCTAAATGCTGTGCTTCATCAATAATTAGCATTGTATGACCACCAGCGGCATGATTATCAAGTAACCGAGTTTTAATTAAGTCTGTTAATACTTTTAAGCTAGCTTGTTCGTTGTAATCAATATTGAGTTCATCACAAATACTGGCGAGTAGCTCAATTTCGGACAAGGCAGGATTAAGTATAAAGGCCACCTGAGTAGACTCTGGTAATTGTGCCAACATACTACGAGTTACTGTAGTTTTACCCGTACCCACTTCCCCTGTTAACAATACAAAGCCTCCAGCATCTCCTAACCCGTATGTTAGATGTGCCAAAGCTTCTTTATGCCTATCACTTAAAAATAGATACTCTGGGTTAGGGGCAATGGAAAACGGTTTTTCGCTTAGTCCAAAATAGCGTAAATACACGATACGTCTCTTTATTGTTATGATGGTGCCTATAATGGCAAAAAAACACGGTAAGTTAAAACCTTGTTTCTAGTTTTATGCAAATTGTTTTATAGAGGCAACCATGCAGATATATTTAGTTGGGGGAGCAGTAAGAGATGAGTTACTCAGTCGCCCCGTTATTGATAGGGATTATGTCGTCGTAGGCGCAAGTGTTGAGCAAATGCTCAGCCTTGGATACACTCAAGTAGGTAAAGACTTTCCGGTATTTTTACACCCACACAGCAAAGCAGAATATGCACTTGCCAGAATGGAACGAAAGCAAGGTCAAGGCTATGGGGGTTTCATTTGTGACTTTTCACCCGACATTACACTAGAGCAAGATTTATATCGTCGAGATTTAACGATTAACGCAATTGCCAAAGATGAAAATGGCACGCTGGTTGACCCTTACCATGGCCTACAAGATATAGCACAGCGTCGACTTAAACATGTAAGCCCTGCTTTTAGCGAGGACCCACTGCGTGTACTGCGTGTTGCTCGTTTTGCCGCTCGCTATGATTACCTTGGTTTTACTATCGCAAAAGAAACACAACAACTGATGGCTGATATGGTCGCTAATGGGGAACTAGCAACACTCACTAAAGAGCGTATATGGTTAGAAATTGATAAAAGCCTCAGTGATGGATGTGTGGCTATTTTTAGTGATGAGTTGAACAAGCTAGGCGCACTACCAATTGTATTGCCAATGCTAAAGCACTGGAGTATTGAACATGCAGCCGAGCTGGCAAAAAACATCGCAGTGCTGTCAAAACAAAGTGACAATTTTAAACTCATCTCTTTTAGCTTATGGCTTAGCACATGTAGTTTGTCATCGTTAGATAATATCGAGCAAACCCTAAAAGCTCCAAACAAATACGCACAAAGCGTGCGTGATTTCTGCCAACATAAAGCGCTGCTATCTGACTCAAACCTCAATGCACAATCAGTACTAGATATGTTAAATAAACTAGACATTTGGCGACGCCCAGAACGATTTGATATATTTTGCCAAACCGCATCAGCAGCACAAATCAACCCTGTTTGTATAACCCAAATACAACAGGCAGCACTTCATGCTTGTGCAATTAAACCTCAAGGTATTATTTCACAAGGCTTTAAAGGCTCAGACATTAAACACCAACTAAACTTGGCAAGATTTAAAGCCCTTGAACAAAGTTTGGAGGCTTGAAAGAAAAGGTCCGCATCAAGTACGAGCTTAGTTAACCTCAGGTTTGGATAAGGGGTTTTGAAATAAAAAACGCTGTAACTAGGACTTATATAACTGCTATCCAAAGATGACACTTTACTCAATATCAAGGTACTTTCACTTGTAACAGCAGGCTATTACAAGTGAAAGTACCGAAGAAATGGCTGAATTAATCCAACGCTGAGGTGTGTTAGGCTAAAAATATCTACCAAAGTAAAAAAGCGAATAAACCTGCACCAAGTAACAATCGATATATTACAAATGGCATCATGCCCATGCGCTCAATCACTTTTAAGAAAAAGTGAATACACACATAAGCCGCTAAAAACGACAATACAGCCCCTAAAATGATGGCCTGCCACTGAAATGCTTCATCCCCTGAACTGAGCTTATAAACATAATATGAACCTGCTGCAGCTATCACAGGAATAGACATCAAAAATGAGAATCTTGCCGCACTTTGTTTATTCAGACCTAACAATAACCCAACAGTCATGGTGATCCCTGAACGAGAAGTCCCCGGAAATATCATTGCTACCACCTGAGAAAGACCGATTAACAAAGCACTTAGCCAATTTATTTGGTAGATGGTTTTTATTTGCTTGGCTTTTGCATCGGCATACCAAAGCAATAAACCAAAAACGACAGTGGTAGTCGCTATTACCCAAGCATTACGTGAGTAAACCTCTACATAGTCTTTAACCAAATAGCCGATAATTAATGACGGAAGAGTGGCAATAATTATCCACCAGCCTAATTGGCTGTCATCCGTTCTTCCTTGCTGACCAAACGATTTAAACCAAGCACTTAAAATATCTCCAACTTCTTTACGAAAATATATAATCACCGCGAGTAAAGTGCCAACATGTACTGCCACATCAAAGGCGGTGCCTTGGTCAACCCAGCCCAACACTTGAGACGGTAAAATAAGATGTGCCGAGCTAGAAATAGGCAAAAACTCAGTTAACCCCTGCACTAAGGCTAAAACAATAACTTCAATAATACTCATGGTAAAGAAAACTCCACTTTCCATAGCTTTTGGTTTGAATTGTCATACTCTTGCCAAATACAGGCAATACTTTTTTTGTAAACGGGGTGTATATGTGTTGGCGCAATCTCAAACAAAGGCAATAATACAAAAGCATTTTTGGTTATTTCATCACGAGGTAACTGAGCTGGTTGCTCACAAATAACGTCATCATAAAATAATAAGTCTAGGTCCAGTGTGCGAGGGCTAAACTTTTTATCCGTACGAGTACGGCCGTTTTTCAATTCTATTTCTTTGAGTAATTCACAAACTTGAGAGAGTGGCATCTCGGTCTTTGCCCCAAGGACAGAATTGTAAAAATTACTACCATTGAATCCAACCGCTTCACTCTCATACACACTTGAATGCAGATAATTTGGAAAATACTTGATAAGTGCGGCCCAACCAGCGGTGAAGTTTTGCTCGCGATTAACGTTTGAGCCCAAGCTAATGTAAATTTGCGCCATAATTAACGTTTCACTCGTGTGATTTCGACACCCACCGTTTGCGCCGCTTCAACCGCTGCGGGCTTACTCACTCTAATTGTGACTTGCTCTACATTAAACTCAGCTAAAATAAGAGTCGCTAATTGCTCCAATAAAGTCTCTAATAACTCGACTGGTTTAGCTATCGAATGTGCAATAACTCGTTCACTTACTTTGGCATAATCTACAGCTAAAGTGATATCATCCGCTTTTGCTGCAGCCGAAATATCGGTCAACATATCAATATCAAAGTATAAGCTTTGTTTACTTTCCTTTTCAAAGTCGTAAACTCCTATTATAGTTTCGACATGTAGTTGTGAGATGTACACCTTATCCATTGATACTCCACTGGTTACCTAGAATCGCTCTATAACTGCAACTTATGCTAGTTACAGTCGGCATTTATACGTCGATCATAGCCGAAAACGCCACAAGACAAAATAAGGAAACACGTGTTAGTTAGTTTAATCTGTGTCTGTGCTTACATTATTGGTTCTATCTCGTCAGCTGTTTTAGTCTGTCGAGTCTTTGCCCTGCCCGATCCTCGTTTCTCAGGCTCACAAAATCCAGGTGCAACCAACGTATTGCGTTTAGGTGGTAAGTTCCCTGCAATCTTGGTGTTAATCTTTGATATTTTAAAAGGTACAATCCCAGTATGGGGTGCTTACTTTTTGCAAATTGAACCAATTTGGCTTGGAGCGGTTGCGGTTGCAGCCTGTTTAGGACATATTTATCCCGTTTTTTTTCATTTTAATGGCGGTAAGGCCGTAGCCACTGCATTTGGTGCATTATTACCAATAGGCTTACCACTAGGCGGGTTATTAATAAGCACTTGGCTATTAGTACTTTGGCTAACACGGTACTCATCATTGGCTGCAATTACAGCTGTTACGCTGGCCCCCTTATATACTTGGTGGATAAAACCTATTTATACATTGCCGGTTAGTTTTTTAACTGTATTAATTATATTAAGGCACAGAGGGAATATTAAAAGGCTCCTTACTGGGAAAGAGCCTAAAGTAGGCAGTAAAAAAAGTTAAAGTGGTTTTAAGCTATCCAGCGGCCAACGAGGTTGAGTTTTCATATCAAGCGGTGCGAATTGCTTCGCTTTTAAGCGTTGCATACCGGCAAAAGCTATCATTGCACCATTGTCAGTACAAAACTCCGTACGCGGATAATACACCTTGCCTTGCATACCTTGCATAACACGCTCAAGCTTATTGCGTAGTTGCGTATTTGCGCTCACACCACCGGCAATCACTAGACGTTTAATCTTAGTTTGCTTAAGCGCCCTTTTACATTTGATAGCGAGTGTATCAATAACTGCAACTTCAAATGCATGCGCAATATCTGCTTTAGTTTGTGCGTCATTACCACTAGTGCGAATAGTATTAGCCGCCGCTGTTTTTAAACCACTAAAGCTAAAATCAAGCCCGGGTTTGTCCGTCATCGGTCTTGGAAAAACAAAGCGCTCAGCCACACCTTGTTCCGCCATTTTGGCAAGCAATGGGCCGCCAGGGTAATCTAGTCCCAGCAGTTTGGCCGTTTTATCAAATGCTTCACCTGCAGCGTCATCGACTGACTCACCCAGCACTTCATACTCACCAATGCCTTCAACTTTTACCATCATAGTGTGGCCACCTGATACAAGCAGCGCAATAAAAGGAAAATCAGGACGCTCATCTTCAAGCATGGGGGCCAGTAAATGCCCTTCCATATGATGAACCGCCACTGCTGGAAGGTGCCAGCCAAATGCAAGCGCGCGCCCAATCGATGTTCCCACTAACAACGCACCAACAAGCCCTGGACCTGCCGTGTAAGCAACACCATCTAATGACTCAGGACCACATCCAGCTTCTGAAAATGCAGCTTCTATTAGTGGAATAGTTTTACGAACATGATCACGTGACGCCAGCTCTGGCACTACGCCGCCATAATCCGCATGCACTTTAACTTGACTGTAAAGCTGATGTGCCAGAAGACCTTGCTCATCGTCATAAATTGCAATGCCAGTTTCATCACACGACGATTCTATGCCTAAAATTCGCACTCATTTACTCCCGAGTAAAATGATATAAAAGGCGGATATTTTACCTGCTGGGGGTTTTATTGAGCAAGCAAAAGAGCCTTACTGTTTCGTTAAATTGCCAAACCTATATTAGTTTGACCATCCGCAAGCGCATGCTGCTTGAGCGATTTAGTATTATCTGCCGTGATCCGACCCATATTTTCCACAAAATCGATGAGCTCAGATAACACTTCTATCTCATATTGCATTAAAGGATGCTCTCGAACTGATTTGTTATCAGCATCTATATCATCACTCTCTAATACAAACTCAACGTAACGAGCAACCGTCGCTTGAGATATCTTTGCAATGCTTACAAACTCTTGTTCGTCTTTTGTCATTAAACCATGCATTAGGCCTAACAAAGCCGTTGCTGCATCAATTGCTGGATACGTTCCGAACATATCAAACTGCGCAAGTTCAGGTACATTCGGCTCTACTTTTTCAATTTGCTTTTCAAAGCTAATTTTACTTTTTGGTAACAGGATTTTCTCCCAACATACATTAAGGGCATTCCTTAAAGCTAACTCATCACCAAACTGGGTGGCTTCACTAAATAGCCCATAATTAGGTAGCATTCGTTCAATAATAGCTGCTGCTAACACAGCTTGCTGAAGGTAATTTAGCTCTCTAATACGTTGGAAATTATTCGCTTTGGTCATTATTTGTTCCACATTGCCAGCAAGATTGAAATGCTGGTCCATTGATTTCTGTGCAATGATTGCAACGCCAGTCAGAACTAGGTTGCTTTTGCGAGTAGTTTAACAATATTTTTTGTGCTGCGGGCACTTTTATATCGTAAACTAATAAACTAAGTTTAGCTTGCTCAGCTGGGATCTCTCCTATAGCACCCACTAAAGGCTCACCGTTAATCCGAGTTTCTATTTTAGCTTGATACAATAAGCCTTGCACAATGTGTGCTTCAAGTACATTGTCAGTGGTAAATACACATCGCCATTTAAAGTTATTATCTGTCATACTGGTAATTATTCCATGCTGATTGAAAGAGGCAAAAATGACACTGACCACTCCCGGGCTTTTATTTCCTGCTATTTCTTTATTATTACTTGCCTATACCAATCGATTTTTAGTACTAGCGCAACTCATAAGGGAGCTCAATGCTCGTGAGGGCGAGAGTATTCGTCCACTTGTCCGCGCACAAATCGATAATCTAAGAAAACGCATTAAATTAATACGATTTATGCAAGTATGGGGCGTTGTTGCGTTTTTATTGTGTACATTCTCTATGTTTGCCTTATTTATTGATATTGCATTAACAGGGATCATTCTTTTTGGTGCCAGCTTGTGCTGCCTCATACTTTCTTTGTTTACCTCTTTATATGAGATACATATTTCCTGCGACGCCATAGAAATAGAATTGCAAAATATTGAGAAAAAGCCAACTGCTTGATTAAGCAGGCAGTCACTTTAATGACTATACTAACTAAGTAAATAGTCATTAAAGGGGCAGCGAGTGAGCAGTTATCTTTTCTCTGATGAGTTAATAGAAGAGCCAAATAACCCACACCTTGCATCTGAGCATTGGGATATTCTCATTGTGGATGATGAAGAAGACATTCATCAAGTAACAAAATTAGTGCTATCGGGTTTCGAATTTGAACAAAAGTCGCTGCGATTTCATCATGCATACTCTGCACAGCAAGCAAAAGAAATTCTTGCCAAAGAGCAGCTAATCTCTGTCGGGTTAGTCGACGTTGTAATGGAAACAAACCATGCTGGCTTGGACCTTATCAAATATATTAGAAATGATTTAGCAAATCATGATGTACGTTTAATTTTACGCACGGGGCAACCTGGCGAAGCGCCAGAAGAATCAGTGATCAGAGACTATGATATTAATGATTACAAAAATAAAACAGAGTTAACAGCCGTTAAATTAAAAACCTTACTTTACTCGGCATTGCGTGCCCATCGGGATATTCAAACCATTGAACGTCATAAGCGAGGTCTCGAGCAAATCATTAATGCATCATCTTCATTTTTACAATGCAACAGTGTACGTGAATTTGCATCAACAATTTTAACACATGTCTCCAATGTAATGGGTTTAAATGACAATGATATTTATTGTGCTGCAGCTATTAACCATTCAAAAGAGTCAGGTGCAAAGTTCAAGCTTTTGGCCGCTTCAGGCGAGGGGATAGAACCAAAAACGTCGACTATTCCTGAGCATGTTAGAGAGTTATTCATTGAATCTCATAATATTAAAGCCTCTCGTTCTACCGAAACAGAGTATGTTGGCTATTTTCCTTCAGCTGGTGGAGGGGAAACCATGCTCTATGTTGGTAAAGATTCACACATGAAAAGTACCGACCGACAGTTACTTGAGTTTTTTGCAAACAATATTGCACTCGCTTATGACAATATTAAGCTTAGAGAAACAGTGAAAGATTCACAAAAAGAGCTATCTTATATCCTCGGTGAAGCCGTTGAACGCCGATCTAAAGAAACTGGCTCTCATGTTAAACGGGTTGCTCATTACAGCATGTTATTAGCACAGCTCTATGGAGTTTCAGACTATCATGCTGAAATTATTAAACTTGCTTCTCCTTTACATGACATTGGGAAAATCAGTATTCCAGATAATATTTTGAATAAACCCGATAGGCTTACACCAAGTGAATGGCAGATTATGATGACCCACGCACAGACTGGTTACGAAATCTTACAACATTCTTCTAACGAAATTTTACAATGTGGCGCTACAATAGCGCATCAGCATCATGAAAAATGGGATGGTACGGGGTATCCGAGAGGCTTAAAAGGTGAGAAAATAGATATAGTTGGACGAATAACAGCTCTAGCTGATGTATTTGATGCCTTAGGGAGTGACAGATGTTACAAACCCGCCTGGCCTCTAGAGAAGGTACTCACACTAATAGAATCTGAAAAAGGGAAGCAATTTGACCCTAAACTCGTTGATTTATTTATAAACAATTTAAATCAGTTTATCGCAATTAGAGATAGTTACCCCGATTAACTTTGTAAGCAAAAATGTAAAATTTTCACTTTCAATTTTCCTTTACTTGTATTAGTATTAGGAAAACACATTAACAGTATGTGATAAGTAGAAATTAAAAGGAATTTCAAATGAGATTTGAACAACTAGAACAGTTTGTAGCTTTAGGCAATTTGCGCCATTTCAGACAAGCAGCGGAACAAACCAAAATAAGTACTTCAGCCTTAACTAGAAGTATTCAAACATTGGAAGATGAGATAGGCTGCCAGCTTGTTAAACGCTCAACACGCTCAGTAAGACTTACAGAGCAGGGTGAAATGTTTTTGAGTTATTGCAAAACAACGCTGTCAGAGCTTGAGTTAACTAAGAAAACAATCAAACAGAGTTTGTTTGGTAGAGATCAACAAAAGCTTGTTATTGGTTACACCAGTGAAGCCAGCTCTATAGTACCTATGTCTTGTGGTCAGTTTCTTGCTGATTACCCGAACATTAAAATCGAGATGCAGTTACAAGATGAGCATGAGCTAACACGTAAATTACAGCTTGGTGAAATTGATATTAGCGTATATTTGCAAAGCGCAAGTAATGTCGTTAGTAATATTTACCTGCCAGATCAGCTTATACTTTTTGTTGCAAAACATCACCCACTTGCAAGTAAAGACTCATTACGCAAGGAAGAGCTATATGATTTCCCAATGTATGGATGTTTCTCACAATCGAAGCAAGTTCAATCTATGCTCAATGAAGCCGTTGAAGGACTCAATAAAAGTAGCAGTATGAAAATTGGCAATATAGATCAAGTAATTGAGGGTCTAAAACAGTCAAGTCATTTTGCTATTGCGAGTATTGAGCACGCCAATACCATTGCTCAAGACCCTAATTTAGTTATTTTAAGAACTAACAAAGATATTAACCATGAGCAATTAGTAGTTCAGACTAATCATCATGTTAGTCGTGATAGCCATATCACGCATTTATTAGGTCTTATAGAGACGTCAGCAAAATCTAAAGCCTGCACTTCAAATATGTAGACTTACAAAGATAAATGACTTAAAAAAGAGGTGCAAATGCACTTCTTTTTTCATTCTTGAGCACTAAGAAATAACAAGAGTGAGCCATATAATAAAACTAAACCAGATAGCTCACAGCTATAGCAATAAAAATAGTAAAGCCAACCCGATTATTATTTAAAAAAGCCTTAAAGCAGCTATCTCGCTCACGCTTATGAATCGCTCGCTGTAACAACATGAGTAATAAACTTGAAATACTTAACCCAAAAAAGTAGGGCCACTGTAGTGACTGAACAATGCCTATATAAGATAAAATTGCTAAAAACATAATATTAAAAACTGCAATCCAATGCCTGTCATAACGCCCGAATAATATAGCGGTAGATTTTACACCAATCTTTAAATCATCATCTCTATCAACCATTGCATACATTGTGTCATAGGCTATAGTCCAAAGCACATTCGCAGTAAAAAGTAACCAAGCATAATTAGGCACTTCCTCTGTACTTGCCATAAACGCCATCGGAATAGAAAAACTATACGCCATTCCCAATACCACTTGCGGTAAATGTGTATAACGTTTCATAAATGGATAGCATGCTGCAAGCATTAAGGCTCCAACAGACAAGTAAATAGTTTGCCAATTAAGCATTAACACCAATGCAAATGCACAAATAATAAGCAAGCCGAATAAGCTTAATGCTTCACCTGGCTTTACTTCCCCTGTTGCCAGCGGACGTTGCGACGTTCGTTTGACTGCACCATCCACTTTCCTATCGGCAAAATCATTAATTACGCACCCAGCACTGCGCATAATAAAGACACCGCAACTAAAAATAACTAACAGCCCTAAAGGTGGTACACCTGAGTTTGCTAACCATAATGCCCAATAAGTAGGCCACAACAGCAACAAGGTACCTATTGGCCTATCAGTTCGCATTAAGCGTAAATAAGCAGAAATATGCGATTTATGAAGCGAATTGAGTTGCATAGTGAACCTTAGGTAAAAAAACTTCGCAGACCATGATTTTGGCATCTTGGTATGAAAACACCCTGCGCCGTGCAAACATATTCTTGTACGGTAAATGCAAATCTTTAAGTAAGGATTCATATCCTTGTTGATAGTTAATCTGCGCGATTTCAATTGGTGAGCGTTGCCAAGCTGCATCTTGAAATAAAACCTCTCCAAGCGGCTTATTACCCAGCTTTCGAACTCCCAAATCTGAAGCTTGTGTACTAATCCAGCTTTGAGCATACACTCTAGCCACATCATCACATACAAGTAACACTTCTCGACATTGTAACTGCTTGCATTGTTGACCTAAAACTTTCTTATGTTGTACTTCGCAAGCTAACCACTGCTCCCGTAACACATCAACTCTAAATTGTTCAAAGTGCTGTTTTAGCAGCGCGGTTAATGACCCACTGTCTAATATAATATTTACATCATCATTTGGTAAATGAGCGGACTCTGAGGCTAATTGCCATGCAAAGTCAATGGAAAAAGGCGTTCTCAACACAACTCTATCTGTTCTTCTAAAAACTCATCACATCATAGCACCACCAAGCCTTACACAAAAGTTTGCTGATATTTTAATAAGATATCCACTACAAATATGTAAAATACTTGCATTTAAGTATACACTTAACAGTGCCAATTCGCAGTTGAACTAATGGGATTTCAAATTGTTATGAACAAACCTTATTACTTACTCGTAGTTTTTACACTCGTCATCACTTGTTTTGGCGTTCGTGCGAACTCTAACGTAGGCTATTTTGGTTTTGAACCAGACATAATCACAAACTATATTGGCCAATCAAATAAGAAGCTTGGTTACGTGCGAGTAACCGTTGACTTGATGTTAGATGATGTAGGTAATATCAGTGTTGTTGAACACCATACACCATTACTTAGAGACGCCATCGTTCAAATTTTAAGTAAAGAGCCTGAAGAAACCATAAAGTCTCTTACTGGCCGAGAAGAGATAAGACAGCGCTGTGCAGATAAATTAAAGAGCCTACTAAAAGAAGAGACTGGCAGTGAGATAATTAGAGACGTATTGTTTACTAAGTATCTCTATCACTAGTACGCTTTGTCGGCTGTAAAAAAGCAACCAGAATACCACTGAGTAACCCAAACAAATGAGCCCAGTTAGCCATGCTAATAAAAAATAACTCGGTGAAGCCAAACACCATCCAAAGTAGCATAAAGCCAACCACCGGTTTGCTGACTAACTCAGGCTCAGATTGATGCCTTACACTGTATACCCAAGCAAAGCCCAACAAAGCATAAACAACACCACTGAGCCCCCCAAAGCGGCTGTCAACCATTAAATACTGAGCCCAATTACTTACTATCGAGCTAATAAAAAATAGTAAAAACAAGTAGCGAGGGCTCGTTCGCTCTACTATTTTCTGGCCAAGATGAAGCCACCAACTTAAATTAAAAACTAAGTGTAATACACCAAAGTGCAGCAATACTGGTGTTACCCAACTTATTGGAGTGTCAGGCTTAAATTGTAGATAATTAAAGGTTGTATTCGCATCAAAAATATAGAAACTACCAAATACAATTAAACCAAGCCCAAAAATTACTTTTAAAAACCAATGTAACGCATGAAAGCGTTGCATTAAGTTCAGTTCACTACCACCGTACTTTAGTGGGGAGTTCGCTTCGCCACTAAGCCAAGATGCACTAGAGTATTTTTCTTGATAGGGGTCATTCAAAAAATCTTGCCACAATATAGCGCCTTGCTCACGGTGCTCATCCGCAACCCAAGCCTCAACAGTCATACCATCATTTGAGCGAAGGCTCACAAGCACGCCTTGCATTTTAAAGTAATCGGCTGCGCCCTGAACAGCGCGTGGATTATTAAATGTGCCCAGCAAAATCATTTATTAATACAATCCGGCAGCTGTGAAGCCCACTGAGTAAAACCACCATCCATGCTATACACATCTTCAAAGCCCTGCTCTATTAAATAACTTGCAGCACCTTGTGAACTTATACCATGATAACAAACAACAATGATCGGTTGATCAAACTCTTTTTCTTGCATAAAGTGGCCAATATTAGCGTTAGATAAATGCTCTGAGCCAGGAATATGGCCTTGTGCAAAGCTATTTTCATCGCGAATATCAGCAACTATTACATCTTTTTGCTCAAGTAACGCTTTGGTTTGGGTTACTGATATATGTTTCATTGTCATAAATTACTACTCAAAATATAAAAGGCGACCTGATGCCGCCTTTCATGTGTTAAAAGTTGGATGTTAACCCCAGTTTAAGATCACTTTACCAGATTGACCAGAGATCATCGTGTCAAAGCCTGTTTGGAATTCATCTATTTGGAACTGGTGTGTAATGATAGGCTCTAGGTTTAGCCCCGATTGAATTAAACTGGCCATTTTGTACCACGTTTCAAACATTTCTCGGCCATAAATACCTTTAATTACTAACCCTTTAAAAATCACTTGATTCCAGTCAACAGCCATATCAGAAGGCGGAATCCCAAGCATCGCTATTTTTCCACCATGATTCATATTATTTAGCATGCTATTGAACGCAACAGGCACACCTGACATCTCTAAACCAATATCAAACCCTTCTGTCATGCCAAGCTCAGTCATGGTATCTTCAAGCTTTTCATTGGCCACGTTTACCGCACGAGTTGCGCCCATTTTACGCGCTAAATCTAAGCGATATTCATTGACATCGGTGATCACTACGTGACGAGCACCAACATGTTTAGCAACCGCGGCAGCCATTATGCCAATAGGACCAGCACCTGTTATAAGTACATCTTCACCCACTAAATCAAATGACAAGGCGGTATGCACTGCATTACCGAACGGGTCAAATATTGAAGCTAAGTCATCAGATATGTTATCTGGAATTTTAAATGCATTGAATGCAGGTATTACTAAGTACTCAGCAAAAGCACCTTCGCGATTAACACCTACACCGGTTGTGTTACGGCACAAATGAACACGCCCAGCGCGACAGTTCCGGCAATGCCCACATGTTATATGACCTTCACCTGACACTCGGTCACCAACGTCAAAGCCACGAACCTCCTGTCCCATATCAACCACTTCACCTACGTACTCATGACCCACAACCATTGGGGTAGGAATCGTACTCTGTGCCCACTCATCCCATTTATAAATGTGTACGTCTGTTCCACAAATAGCCGTTTTACGAATTTTAATTAACAGATCGTTATGCCCTACTTCCGGTTTGGGCGCATCTGTCATCCAAATACCTGGTTCGGCTTTTAACTTAGATAAAGCTTTCATAATTGTTACTCAAACAAGGAAGCCGAAGCTTCACTTTAAAATTAAATAATACCCAGCTCTTTACCAATACGTGTAAAGGCATCAATAGCTTTGTCCAACTGCTCACGTGTGTGCGCTGCTGAAATCTGAGTACGGATCCTAGCCTGCCCTTTTGGCACAACAGGAAAGGAAAAACCTGTTACATAAATGCCCTCAGCCAATAGCTTGTCAGCCATTTGGGCCGCAACTTTTGCATCACCTAACATCACTGGAATGATTGCGTGATCCTTACCTGCACAAGTAAAACCTACCGCCTCCATTTTTTCACGGAAATAGGCTGCATTGGTCCACAAAGTATCTCTTAACGCTTTACCGTCTTTGAGCATATCTAATACAGCGATAGAAGCAGTAACAATAGAAGGAGCCAGTGAGTTTGAAAATAAATATGGACGTGAACGCTGACGTAACCACTCAACCGTTTCTTTCTTAGCAGATGTGTAACCTCCCGAAGCACCGCCAAGTGCTTTACCCAAAGTACCAGTGATAATGTCAACTCGATCCATTACACCACAATACTCAGGCGTACCACGGCCATTTTCACCAACAAAGCCAACAGCATGAGAATCATCTACCATAACTAATGCATCATACTTATCGGCCAAATCACACACTGCTTCTAAATTACACAGCACGCCATCCATCGAGAACACACCATCTGTGGCAATTAATTTAGTTTTTGCACCAGCTTCTGTAGCCGCAATTAACTGCTGCTCTAAATCAGTCATATCATTATTAGCATAGCGGAAACGTTTAGCTTTACACAAACGAACACCATCAATGATTGAAGCATGATTTAGTGCATCTGATATAATTGCATCGTCAGGGCCTAAAATAGTTTCAAATAAGCCTGCGTTCGCGTCAAAGCACGAAGAATACAAAATGGTATCTTCCATTTGTAAAAATTCACTAATTTTAGCTTCAAGTGTTTTGTGAATATCTTGTGTGCCACAAATAAAGCGTACAGACGCTACGCCAAAGCCATGTGCGTCTAATCCTTGCTTTGCTGCAGCGATTAGGCTTGGGTTATTGGCAAGCCCCAAGTAGTTGTTCGCACAAAAGTTAATTACTGATTCACCACTTTCAACCGCTATTTGCGCTTGTTGAGAAGAAGTGATCACACGTTCACTTTTGTATAAACCTTCAGCTTTAACATCTTCAAGCTGTTGTTGTAGCTGGCTGTAAAAGGCCGATGCTCTCATTTGGAGTCTCCATTATTTGCACGGGTCCCAATGTACGCGCCACTATTATCATTAAGTGAGAGTGTCAAAACGCATACAGGGTAAATCAAAAAACTGGGCTGCTATTGTAAAAGGTTAAAGCCCCAATTGCACGGGTTGTGATTATCGTGTGATAACACGTCAAGTAAACACTTTTGAGATAAGTTACAGCAATGCAGGCACCTGCTGTAGTGATGCACAAACATTGTCAGCGTGGTCTTTAGCCTCATCACTAAGTGAGTGGCCTGATCCCACCAAAATTGCTGTTTTTATACCCGCGGCTCTTGCCGCCTTAATATCTGATAATTTATCGCCCACCATAACACTACTACTAACATTAATATTAAACTCTTCGATGGCCTCATATAACATGCCTGGGTTTGGTTTACGGCAATTACAGTCAAGCTTAAAAGGCGCAATTGCTTTGTCAGGGTGGTGTGGGCAATAATACACTTTACTTATTGAAATTTGGTGCTTTGCAAACTCATTACACATCCAATCACTTAGTGTGGCAAACTGCTGTTCATTATAATAACCACGGCCAATACCAGATTGATTGGTAACAACTACGATGATGTAACCCATAGCCACAAATTGCTGACATGCTTCAAAAACGCCATCAATAAAATGAAAGTCTTCGATTTTGTGTACGTAAGCATGGTCAACGTTTATTACGCCATCTCGGTCTAAGAATATTGCTTTGTTTTGTTTCTTAATCATAACTTTTCAGCTTCCACTACACGGTCAAACATTTCCACTACTTGCTTTACTGTAATTTGCTGCATTAAGTTGCTCCCTTTTACACGCATACCCCAAGGCAATTGCTGTGCTGTTTTACCTCTTTGTTCTAGTAAATTTTTATGGTAAACCTCCACAACATAATCTTGATACAAGTAGGGGCCAGTACGTTTAGGGTTAGAATGAGCATAAAGACCTATCACCGGTGTATTCACGGTTACTGCCATGTGCGCCGGACCTGTATCAGGTGCTAGCACTAAGGAAGCTTGTTTGAGCACACCCAACAACACTTTTAACTGTGTTTTACCGACCAGATTGATAATATTGCATTGTGCATGCGCTATAATTTGCTTTGCCAAGTCTTCTTCCATGGCAGTAGGGCCACCCGTTATAACAACAGAGAAACCACGCGCAGCTGCGTGTTCTGCAAGTTGGGCATAACGCTGAGCTAACCAATTTCGCTCGGCTTTACTGGCCGCGGGTGAAATAACAAACACTCTATCATTACAATCAGCTAATAGCATTTGTGCCTGCTGCTCATGTTGCACCGTTATGGGCATTTGCCAGCTCGGTGTATCACATTGAACACCAATGGCACGTGCAAAATTTTGAAAACCCTCTAGTACATGTGGTTCGGTTTGCGCCTTAATACGTTGCTTAACAAATAACGAATGGAGTTCTTTACTACGCCCTTTATCGAAGCCTATTTTTATCTTGGCAGGAATACAACGTGCAGCCCAGTTGGCACGAAATGCCACTTGCATGTGCAGCAGCACATCAAACTTTCGGCTTTTAAAAGTTTGTTTAAGGCTTTGATAAGCTGCTTTACCCTGTTTTTTGTCAAAAATAACAAACTCAACACCGGGCAATTCGGCCAGCAACATCGCTTCAACCTTGCCAATTACCCACGTGATTGACGCCTCTGGATATTGCGATTGAATTGCTTGTACAACCGCAACTGCATGACAGACGTCGCCAATGGCCGATAACCTTAAAATACAAATAGAACGAGGAGCTTGAGACACAAATTTCCTGCTTATCAAAAATCTTTGGCCCAGATCTTAAATTAATCAATTTGCTTTGCAAGTTTATGGCCGACAAAAAAAACGTTACACTTGACGCAATTGTTCATAAGCACATTTTTTTGCATGAAAACAACCATCATTGATAATCATTATTTACTTACACCTGAGTCGGTTAGCTATCCAATTACATTAAATTGGTTTGATGCCAAATATTGGCAACAAAAAAATGCGATAGTTGCGACTAAACAAGGCCGTGCGACCGCTTGGTTTTTTAAAAATGATGGACAAGTGAATGTACTAAAGCACTATTGGCGTGGTGGAATAGCCGGTAAATTTTTGTCTGATCAATACTTTTTTAGCGGTTTTAAAAACACCCGTGTATATCAAGAATTTACCCTTTTATGTCAACTTGACGCTCTAGGCTTATCTATTTCAAAGCCTATTGCAGCAAAAGTAACGCGCAGCGGTATAATTTATCGCGGTGACTTAATTACACATGCAATTAGTGGCGCTAAAAGTCTATGTGAAGTATTACAAGCGCGTAGTACAAGCAAAGAAGAGCTAATATTAGTGGCTCAAACGCTTGCCAACTTTCACAACGCTGGTGTTTTTCATGCAGATTTAAATATTAATAATATATTATTTAGTGACGACGGTCAGGTATATCTGATTGACTTTGACCGAGGCCAACTACGCTCACCGAAATCTAGCTGGCAAAAAGAAAACATTAGCCGCTTACAACGCTCATTTAATAAAGAAGCCGGCAAATGGCCGGCCTTTAATTTCACCAAAGACGATTGGCAATTACTACACCAATCTTACTTAAACTCATTGAAAACAGTTAAAGTTTAAGTTTTTTACCCAGTTTGGCTTTTGCTATGATGCCCGACGTAGAGCAACCGTCTAAAAATGCCAACACTTCAACCTGACCACCTTGACTCAGCACAAAGTCAGCTCCCGCGATATCTTCAACTTTATAATCCCCCCCTTTTACTAAGGTATCAGGGCTTATTTGCTCAATTAACTTAGCTGGCGTGTCATTTTCAGCTTCACTACCAAAGGGAATAACCCAATCAACCGAAGCCAAAGCACTCAATACCATGGCGCGTTCATGTAATGAATTAATCGGCCGCTCAGGCCCTTTAAGCCTCGTGATTGACTCATCATTATTTAGCCCAACAACTAAACGGTCGCCCATACTTTTTGCTTGTGCCAAATAACGTACGTGCCCTGCATGTAAAATGTCAAAACAACCATTGGTAAAGACGATTCTTTCACCATTTTTCTTGGCAAAAGCAACATGCTTAAACACATCGTCAAATGGTGTTTGATAGTGCTCACCTGTTTCTCGTAAGTACTGACCCATTTTACGACTGAGCTCTTCAGGAGAAACCGTTGCGGCACCGAGCTTACTCACTGCGATACCTGCTGCGATATTCGCTACCTCAACAGCGTCTTTAGGTTGCATACCTGCACCAAGCATCGTGGTAAGCGTCGCTATCACCGTATCACCGGCACCAGTAACATCACTCACCTCTAGCACTTGAGCTGGAAAGTCATACTTTTCAGTCTGAGAAATGAGTGACATACCTTGTTCCGAACGTGTTAACAACATAGCGCCAATGCCATTGTCTGCAATCAACTTTCGCGCGCTTTGCGTCAATGTGTCTTCACTATCTAGCAGGCCACCTGCAAGCTTAAACTCATTTAAGTTTGGAGTAATAAAATCAGCCCCCCGATACAAAGATAAATCACTAGATTTGGGGTCAATTAATACCGTTTTCCCTGCACTTTTTGCTAGGGCAATCATATCTTTAATCGAGCTAAGTGCACCTTTGTTGTAATCTGAAAAGAGCACAAAATCATAGCTATCAATAACTTGCTCAAGTCGCTTTAGAAGCAAACGGCTATGTTGTTCGGTAAATGGTTCTTCTAAGTCTAAGCGTACAACCTGTTGATGACGACTAATTACACGCATTTTAGCAATGGTTGGTAATTCTTCGATACTAACCAACTGAGACGCAATTTTTTCATTCTCTAGAATACGCGTCAAAGACTGCCCATTGTCATCTTCACCGATTAGTCCTAGCAAACCAACATGACCATCTAAATGAGCAATATTTTTAGCTACGTTTGCTGCACCACCCGCTTTGTCTTCTAAACTATTTACCTTAACAACAGGCACTGGCGCTTCTGGAGAAATTCGCGCAGTATCACCTAACCAGTATCGGTCAAGCATCACATCACCCACAACCAAAATGCGAGCCTGATTTAAGTTCTGTAAGCGAAAAAAGTCCATTACAGCTGCTCCGCAACCAACATATCAACGGCTTCACATAACCAATGCCCAATAAACATGTGCGCTTCTTGAATACGTGCTGTTTCATCATTTTTAATGATAATTGGTAATTTTGCGATGTTTTTTACATCTCCCCCATCACGACCTGTTAACGCGACCGTGTTGGCACCAATCTCATTAGCTGCCGCTAATGCTAAATTAATATTGTTACTCGTGCCTGAGGTAGTTAAACCAATGACTAAATCTTCTGGTTTACATAAAGCTTGCACTTGGCGCTCAAAAACAGTATCAAAATGATAGTCGTTACTATGTGCAGTAAGAATCGATGTATCAGTCGTTAAAGCAATCGATGCCAACGGGCCTCGTTCTAACTTATAGCGCACCACAAATTCCGCAGCTAAGTGTTGCGCGTCAGCAGCGCTACCACCATTACCAAACCAAATCACTTTACCACCCTTAGCTAATGTACTATGACATGCTTCTAGCAGTCTGATACATTCTTGGTGATAGTTTGCCATTGTTTCAAATAACAATTGGTGGCGTTCAAGGCTCGCTAAGTAACTTTGTTCAATTTGCTCATTTTGCGACATATCTGTTCCTAAATTACCACTTTCGGGTATAAACTTTATTAATATCGTACAAGGTTACCAGTATACATTGAGCGAAAGCCAAGTATAATTTTCACCAAACACATCCGTGCCAAAGCTCAAGGTAGTTTCTACCTGACGACCATCTATTCTTTGACTATTACTTAGTTCAACAGCTCTGGCCTGCTCATATTCAGCCCCGATTTGGTTGAGCTCATTAAGATAGTTACTCTCATTATTTATCTGTGTATATTTCACTCGCCACATTGAGTTGCTATCACTATTGTAAGTCGCTTCAATTGTATGAATTTGACTTGGCGCTGCATCACCAAACACTCGATGATCAGCAGCAAAGTGACCCACTACTGCACCTTTGATGGTATTGCCACTTTTCGGATAAATCTCATTTACATACCAAAGACTGTGCATATTGGTATATTCATAGCGCAGTGTTGTGGTATTTGTTAGTTGTGGCAAATAGAAGCCAATACTGTTGGTCGTATTACCAAATTGATAGTTTTTATGGCCTTTAGTATCTTCACCACCATATTCAAAGTACCACTCAATTGGCGTATAAAAGTCAGTTCTTATGGTACTGGTGATAGTCGCCCATTGGTCGCCCAGTTCGTCATCTTGACTCAATTCAGCCGTTTTATTGTCACTACCAGCTGGGTCAAAATATGCTTTGATAATATCACTTGTGCCAACCTTTCTTGGCCCACCACCAAATTGCATCATACGATTAATGCCTATCTTCCAGCCTGCAATAGGTTCAAAGCTAAAATGAGTACCAGCAAGCTTGGGTGAACCACCGTGAAGCTTGCCTTGATATACGATGCCATTTTCTACCGATTCTAATTCTGAATAAAACAATTCAAAGTCAAAATTCCACCAGTTTTGTAATGGCGCAATTAAACCTAAAGATATTGACGGAGAAGGCTTCGCATTATTTGAGTAAACTTGTGCAAAGCTTTTAAAAGGCGAAAACCAATGCTCTTTATAGCCCAAATTTAATTGAAAAGTATCACCGCCTAATGCATAGAAAGTATTGTAAGGCACCAAATCACCTTCGCGAACTCGATAGTCCATTCCTAACTGCAGCAAGGAACTTTCACTCCCTCGCCATACACCTTCGAGTGACACCTCTGCGTACTCATTAGATGAATTACTTCTATCATTGGCAAGTTTTACAGTTTCACCAGAGTCATAACGAAGTTTAACTCCCTGACGTGTTACATCATCCTTACTAAAATACCTTTTTAAACGCTTACGAATTGAGCTGTATAAAGGTTTATCAATACGCTGTAAGTGGCGCAAAGCTATGTTAATTTCGCTAATACGATAAGGTTTAGCCATTGGCGTACCATCAGTAAGCGCGAACATGCGGTCAATTTGGTACTCTAATAATGTATCCTTACCAATCGGCAAATATGCAGTAGGCGCACTAAAACTGTAGCTCGAAAAAAATAGTGCCAGCGCAGCCAAATATGAAGAGAGTTTTAACGACATAGTGAATTATAATTATGAGTAGATTAAAGTAGTAGCATAATAACAAATAACCGCTTTATGAGCACGACCCCAAATGTGTAATTTTGTTATAGTATTTCACTTAAGCCATCGAACACGTTAAAATGGCATAATATCTGACGTTTCAAAACAACCTTTCATGATCACAGGCCTAGCCTTTATGACCCAACTACTTTACTCACTCTCATTGGCGTTACTAAGTCCGCTTATTTTGTTGTATTTGTATGCAATTCGTGGCAACAAACAAAGCGCCTATCGGCAACACTTTTTAGAGCGTTTGGGTATCTATAGTACTGAAATACCTAAACATGCCGTGGTGTTTCACTGTGCTTCTGTAGGAGAAGTGCTTGCAGCCACACCATTAATAAAAACATTTATTCAACAAAACCCACTAGAGAACATATTAGTTACATGCAACTCACCAACAGGCAGAGTGCAAATAGAACAGAATCTAGGTAATACTGTCACTGTGTGTTACTTACCCATTGATTTTTATTTTTCTAGTAAACGTTTTATTCACCATGTGCAACCCAAACTCCTGGTGATGTTAGAAACAGAGCTTTGGCCAAACCTGTTTGCCCACGCAAGGCAACTGCACTGCCCTGTCAATATCATCAATGCTCGGTTATCTGAAAAATCATTTCTGGGCTATCAAAAAATCGCCCCTTTGAGCCGGTTTATTATGCAGCACATAAATACCTTAGCCAGTCACAATGACGAAGATGCACAACGTTTTATTCGCTTAGGGTTAGAGCCGCACAAAGTCATGGTCACAGGCTCTATCAAGTTTGATATACAGCTTACAAAACATGACAAAAATACTGCCAACCAGCTAAAACAAACGTTCTCTGAACGACCTATATGGGTTGCCGGTTCAACACATCCGGGTGAGCATGAGCAAATTTTAGCTGCACACCAAATATTATTAAATACTCACCCCAGCGCGCTGTTAATTATTGCTCCTCGCCATCCAGAGCAGTTTAATAAAGTAGAAGCGTTACTCACACAATCTCCTTTGCAACATTGCCGACGTAGTTCAACTTTTGACCCAAAATCACAAGTATTACTAGCAGACACTCTCGGTGAATTAAAAATGTTATTTGGATGTGCTGATATAGCATACATTGGTGGAAGCTTAATTGAGCGCGGTGGCCATAATCCGTTAGAAGCGGCTGCATTTTCATTACCGATTTTGACCGGCCCTCATGTGTATAATTTTGCTCATATCTATCCATTACTATTTGAATTAAATGCAGCAACTAAAGTGAGCAACAGCCAAGAGCTCGCAAGCCTTTTAAATACTTTACTCAATGATGAGCCACAAAGAAAAACACAAGGCAAGCAAGCCTTAGCATGTTTAGCGCGCAATCAAGGCGCAATAACAAAAACCCTCAACTTATTGCAATCTCAATTAAAAACCACGGAACAGTCATGACAAACCATCCTTCACTCACGCCACAAAAAGTCATGCAAAACTGGGTTAGCTCAGTGATTGTTAAATACAACTTCTGTCCATTTGCTCGTCAAGAAGTAGAGCAAAATACAATTTATTATCGAGTATCCACAGCCATAAACCATGATGATGCCGTTATGGATATGCTGGATGAATGCACCACATTAGACAATGAGTCAAATCGAGAAACATCACTGCTTATTTTTGAAAATGGTTTTTGTGACTTCGGCGACTTTCTAGACTTGGTTGACTTAGCCAATGCCATGCTCAGCGTGCAAGGCTATGAAGGAAAATATCAACTCGCAAATTTCCACCCTGATTATGTGTTTGCCGATAGTGACGAGCAAGACGCGGCAAATTATACCAACCGCGCCCCCTTCCCTACCTTGCACTTAATTCGCGAACAAAGTATGGCTCAAGCACTGCAAAGCTACGATGATCCTCAAAGCATCCCAGACAATAACATTCGCTTAGCCAGAAGAAAAGGCGAAGCATTTTGGCAACAGCTACTAAAAGACTGTCACAAAAAAAGCGGGTGATAGCACTGTATCACCTGCTTACTATCTGACCTCAGGTTTAGATAAGGGTTTTGAAATAGGAAATACTGTATAGCTATTTCTTAACCCAACGGCCATTTATTTGCACATAGTGACCTTTTGATGTTTTCTCTATCGCCTTTTTACCCGCGAGTGCTTCCACTTGTGACAGACTGATCCCATTCTTTTTCGCTAACTGTTGATACTTAGCTTTGCGCTTAGTATTTACCTCAGAAATGAGTTGCTGCGTTTGCGAATTGCTAGACACTGCTGCCAAATAACCACTCGCTGTTTCTCCCACTAAACCTTGATTTTTTGCACTATCTAAGGTTAATGCCCAAGCTGAAAATGCCATACCAACAGCTGCAATTGCCACAATTAACTTATTCGCTTTCATTTTTCTCTCCCTTAGAATAATTCACTGTCATCGCTAAATAGGTCATCGAGTTCTTTATCAACTTTCACCCGAATTTCATGGTCTACTTTAACGTTTAAATTGATCGTAATTGGCTCTTTGGTTTCGACTTGTACTTTATGAGTACAAGCACTGAGCCATATTAGGCTTACCAGTATTAGAGTCCATTTCATGGGCTTTGCTCCTGTTTAGTTAATGCATCTTCTACTTTTTGGGTTATCTCGTCGCTCAACCGCAGCGCTCTAAAAAGCGTAAATATGTTCTCTTGGTGCGTGTAATTAAAATTTACAGGCTGTGATTGAGGTTTATTCTCCCCTTCAATTTGCACCGCTAATGTCAGCCAACCGTCTTCAGTTAGTGCCACATCACTGCTTAAATTATCAATGGTTAAATCATCGAGCACCCCAATCACAGACTTTAAGCTAGGCTGCTGCGCTTTCAATGCTTCTATTGAGGCATTCTTAGCCACTTTTAACTTACCAGTATCCGCGTTAAACAGTTTACCTTGCTCAACGGTGATTTTTTTATCTTTAATAGTCACTGGAAAAGTGCCAGATATTCGCCCCATGAGCTCTACGCCCGCGTCTCGTCCAGCTTGGGCGAGTAGTGCAAGGTCAAGCGACTGCGCATTAAGCTGTAAATGTTGTTGTTCAGCAGATAAATTAAACCTTGGAATACTCACCTGACCATCGAATACTTGAGCATTAATATCGCTTAAAAATGCTTGGTTATCTTTAACACCTAACGTAGCTGATACATTTGAAAGCACCACACCAGATCGCACCTGAGCAATATTAAGCTTAGAAGGCCCGACATTAATCATTCCTGAACTGTACTGACCATCAATAACCGTATTGATGTCATCAATATAATGTGCACCGTACAGAGCCGAAACATTATATAAGCGCGCAATAAAATCAGCTGTTTGCAGATTAAGGTCACCGGCAACTTCAATAGATGCTTCACCTTGGGCTAATTTTAGTTCTGGCACAAAACTACCCACAATACGCTGTAAATCAATGAGTGGCTTTGCCGTTACTAAGAATTGATAGGGATGTGCCAAAGGTGAATACTGGTGTTTAAATACTCCTTCAACGCCCGCCCCTTCAATAAAGTGTGTAAACATAACACCCCGACTTTGTTGGCCTGTACTTTCAATGGTGATATTTTTTAATGTCAGGTCTGACGTTTGCACTGCAGCGAGTTGAGTTTCCCCTTCAATCTGAGTAAGGACTTCACCGGCCTCGATACCTCCTGCCAGAGAAAACTGTGTTTTAGTGCCTTTTACCTTCACCGAGTTATTCTCTATCAGGTCGCTCGACAGTAAACCATTAAGTTGCAACATTTGGCTTGTATCAACACTTAAGTCAAGTTGCAGTTGACTATTTTTGGTATTTAGACCAAGACCTTTCAGCTCAGGTACAGTCAGAGTAAGTTGAGTATGCGTTGCGAAAGACTTTGAAAATTCAATATTACTGTTTATTGTCATACGACTTTGCTGTGCGCTATACCCTTCAAAATCAACATTATCCAGTCCTCCTGATGCATCGAGCTTTAATCGTGTTTGACCTGCTTGAAAGTCTACCTGAACATTTCCAGCAATTTGCATGTCCTGCCCTTGAAAAGGCACCAAAGGCAAAACATCACTGTGATAACTAAAACTGCCGTTGCCGTTGATTTGTTTATTAACAACCGCTATTGAGCCATTAAACGAAAGCTCACCGAGGCTTGTACTTTGGTGTATCAACTGAAACTCTGCATTGGCCTTATTAGCTGCCAAATCAGCTTTTAGCATCTTAATGTTAAATTGACTGCTTCTGTCTTCACTTACTAAAGTCACATACTCTGTAAGCATTTTCATACTCTTAATTTTAGCAACACTTGGGAATTGCAATTGCCAAGGCTGTATCAATAAAGGGCGTAATTGTTCAGCGTAACTATGGGGTATAAAAGAGTCGCAGTCATCAATTTCTAATATATTGTTTAGACTTGATAAATCTGCTTTTACCTGCTGGGTATTCAAATCAATATTAAATTTACCAACACCATTACTATATAACTGCACTAAGCAAGATTTATGTTCAGCGCTGCCTAATAGTTGGTGTTTAAGGACAATATTGATGGCATTGCCGCTATAAGAAATTTCGGCTCGCCCTGACACATCTTTTATTAATTCTGGAATATAGCTGCGTATCACAGGGCTCATTAGGTCGACATCCGCATCAATGACGGTAGGTGCAAGTTGCAGTGTACCTTGCACGTCTCCTTGAACGTCAAAGCGGTTAAGCTCATGCTCATTTATCGACATTTTAATGGCCGGTATAAAGTCATTACCAACAACCTGTAAACTCGCAATATTAAGTAAAGGTCTATCGGGTAAGTCTAAAGATAACGGCACATACTCAGCAGCAACCTGCGATTGGGTTTGGGTTTGCTTTACACTTATAGACACTTTTTTGATAGCTGCACGGGTGTGATTTAAGTTAACACCTTCGACCTCAATAACAAATGCCTCATGTTTTAAGCATAATGTCTGTATTTGCACAGAGCGCCAACTATTGATGGACCAATTTAAGCATCCAAGCTGTATTTTTTGTGTGGCTAAATAGTAATTTGCAAGGGCAGTGACCAGCGGCTTACGCGCGATGTAAAGGCTGATAAGCAAGCTGCATAAAATGATGCCAATCCACTTTAATCGGCCAAAGGTCATATAATTAGCCTTTTTATATAGTTAGCTTTATTAGCTCCAATGATAAAGTAAAATTATACTGCTGTGACAAACTAATTGTAATAAGTTGTAGTGTTGAACAATAAATAAATACTTTATTGTACTATGGCTAACATAAATTAATAATGCTTTATACTCTATTCTAATGTGCTCATTGTCGCTGCCGCACGCTAAGTAGCGTTAAAAACACCAATACAGGTTACCTGATATGACAATTAAAACAGCTCTATTTTTCACTCTACTTATATTAACAAGCCTTGCTACCACAGCTGAAGAAAAGCCTGAGCCTCCCCCGTTGAACCCTGCTTATCATGGTGAGCATCCTATGGTATTACTTAACCAAGGCGCAAGTATTTATGCTGCGAACCTGCCAACTTACGACTTTCCAAATAATGTTCAGGTAGTATATAAAATTGAAAACCCAGGCATTGCATTTTTGAGCTTAGTGCGCGATGCTGATTTGGTCAGCATAAAACCAAAAGCATTTAATATCGAACGCTTAATGCGCGGTGAAGAAGTAGAGGTAACCGCTGATGTGTACAGTGGCCATTATGGCAAAGGTGGTAGTAAACTACTAAGTAATGCTCCTATTGTGTTTAGCAAAAAGCTTTATTCTCGAACTCTAAATGATTTAACCCCGTCATCTCAGTGGCAAGAGTACGATATGATCCCAGTTTCATCAGATGGTCGAATATATATTCATAAGATTCAACAACCGCCAAGCTTTAATCACCTCATCTTTGTCGATCTTAGTAGTGCATGTATGCAGAAATTTCGCACTTCCAAGCGCGTCCCACCTCACAATGAATTAACTATAAAATTTGTTAATTGCGGGTCACTAAAGCCACTCTATTATGATACGCAAAATCTAGACAAGTGACATTGTCTAATTGCACTTAGCCACTTCAGTGCTTCACTCAATACAGTTTTTGAAAGCATAACAAACAAAAAGACCGCTGTGTCGAGTATACACAACGGCCTTTTTATTTCATCTCGATATCAATCTAGCCAACGTTTTTACGCGCGTTGCGGAACATACGCATCCATGGGCTATCTTCTAACCATTCGTCTGGATGCCAAGAGTTCGCTACTGCACGAAATACACGCTCAGGGTGAGGCATCATGACAGTTGCCCGACCATCAGTTGAGGTCATACTGCTGATCCCCTCTGGTGAACCATTTGGGTTGTTCGGATATTGCATTGTTGGATTACCGTAGTTATCAACAAATTTAAGTGCAACCGTTCCAGAGTCCAGTGCTGCGTTTACTGCACCTGAGTTTGCAAACTCAGCATGACCTTCACCGTGTGATACCGCAATCGGCATACGAGAGCCCGCCATACCATCAAAGAATACTGATGGGCTATCTTGTACTTCAACTAAACTAAAGCGTGCTTCAAAACGTTCTGACTTGTTAGTGACAAAGCGTGGCCAATGCTCAGAGCCTGGGATCAACTCTTTAAGCGTAGACATCATCTGACAACCGTTACACACACCCAAACTGAATGTGTCCTCACGATGGAAGAAGCTTTTAAACTGCTCACGTGCCATATCATTAAATAGGATTGATTTTGCCCAACCTTCACCAGCACCTAATACGTCACCGTACGAGAAACCACCACATGCAACTAAACCTTTGAATTGGTCAAGTGTTAAACGACCTTCAAGAATGTCACTCATGTGTACATCTACGGCAGCAAAACCAGCACGGTTAAATGCCGCAGCCATTTCTAAATGTGAGTTAACACCCTGCTCGCGTAAAATCGCCATCTTAGGTTTGGCGCCAGTGGCGATATAAGGCGCAGCAATATCTTCATTGATATCAAAGCTTAGCTTTACATTAAGACCTGGATCTTTGGCGTCAAACTTCGCGTCAAATTCTTGCTTGGCACATTCTGGGTTATCGCGTAGTGCCTGCATTTGATAAGTCGTTTCTGCCCAGATAGTACGTAACTCAGTGCGAGTATTACCTAATAGCGTGTTACCTGAACGATTAAATACAATAGTGTCATCATTGTTTAACGTACCAATCTCATGACAAACCGACGATAAGCCATGCTGTGCTAGCACTGCATTAACTGCACTTAAGTCATCATTACGAACCTGAATCACAGCACCAAGCTCTTCGTTGTAAAGCACTTCAATATCACCGCCAACTAGGCTATCTAGAGTCACAGTTACACCTGTGTGGCCCGCAAATGCCATTTCAGTCACAGCACTGAACAAACCACCGTCCGAGCGGTCATGATAAGCAAGTAATTTTTCATCAGCGACCAGCGTTTGCATCGCATTGTAGAAGCCTTTTAATAATTCTGGACTGTCTACATCTGGTGTATTATCACCTAACTGTTTGTAAACTTGCGCTAAGCTTGAGGCACCCATACGGTTTTTACCCGCGCCTAAATCAAGCAAAATAAGTGAACTATCGCCTTTATCTGTGCGTAATTGTGGTGTGACTGTTTTACGAATGTCTTCAACACGACCAAATGCTGTAATAATCAATGAAAGAGGCGCTGTTACTGACTTTTCTTCGCCATTATCATCCCATTTGGTTTTCATCGACATGGAATCTTTGCCCACAGGAATAGTCAAGCCTAGTGCCGGGCATAGTTCCTCACCGACTGCTTTAACCGCCTCGTAAAGGCCTGCATCTTCACCCGGATGACCAGCTGCAGCCATCCAGTTTGCGGATAACTTAATGTTTTCTAGGCTACCGATGTTTGCACAGGCAATGTTCGTCAATGACTCAGCCACCGCTAAACGTGCTGAAGCACCATAGTTAAGTAGTGCCGCAGGGGTACGCTCGCCCATCGACATTGCTTCACCGTGATAAGTATCAAAAGAAGCTGCTGTTACTGCACAGTTTGCAACTGGCACCTGCCAAGGGCCTACCATTTGATCGCGTGCTACTAAACCCGTAACAGTTCGATCGCCAATGGTGATTAAAAATGTTTTTTCTGCAATTGCAGGTAAGCGTAATAAACGCTTTGCTGCTTCAGACACATCAATGTTTTGCGTATCTAGCGCCTTACCCTGTACATGTTGTGATTTAACATCACGGTGCATTTTTGGTGCTTTACCTAATAATACGTCAAGCGGTAAATCAACTGGATTATTATCAAAGTGGCTATCTGCAACCGTTAAGTGACGCGCTTCAGTAGCTTCACCAATTACCGCATACTGAGCTCGTTCGCGCTTACAGATTGCTTCAAAGCGGTCAAAATCTTCAACGGCCACAGCCATGACATAGCGCTCTTGTGATTCATTACACCAGATCTCGTGCGGTGCCATACCGGGCTCATCGTTTGGTATATTACGCAGTTGGAATTTACCACCACGACCACCATCATCCACAAGCTCAGGGAAGGCGTTTGATAAACCACCAGCACCCACATCATGAATAAACGCAATCGGGTTTTTATCACCCAACTGCCAACATTTGTCGATAACTTCCTGACAGCGACGCTCCATTTCAGGGTTTTCACGCTGTACTGATGCAAAGTCTAAATCTTCATTTGATTGACCAGATGCCATTGAAGAAGCAGCACCACCACCTAGACCAATGTTCATGGCAGGTCCACCTAATGCCACTAATTTGGCACCAACTGGGATATCGCCTTTTTGCACATGGTCTGTACGGATATTCCCTAAACCACCCGCCAACATAATTGGTTTGTGGTAGCCACGCACTTCTTCACCATTATGACTGTTCACTTTTTCTTCGTAAGTACGGAAATAACCCAATAAATTTGGACGCCCAAACTCATTATTAAATGCCGCGCCACCTAGTGGTCCTTCCGTCATGATATTAAGTGCATTAACAATACGTCCAGGCTTACCAAAGTCGCTTTCCCAAGGTTGTTCAAAACCTGGAATACGCAAGTTCGATACAGTAAAACCGACCAACCCTGCTTTTGGTTTAGAACCACGACCTGTTGCACCTTCATCGCGAATTTCGCCACCAGAGCCTGTTGACGCGCCTGAGAATGGTGCAATCGCTGTAGGGTGGTTGTGGGTTTCTACTTTCATCAAGATTTCAATATTCTCTTGATGATAAGCATATTCACCGTCTAAATTTGGAAAGAAACGGCCCGCCGTTGACCCTTTCATCACAGCTGCATTGTCTTTATATGCAGACAACACATTTTCAGGATGTGTTTCAAAGGTATTTTTAATCATTTTAAACAGTGACTTAGGCTGCACTTCACCGTCGATAGTCCAATCTGCGTTAAAAATTTTATGACGACAGTGCTCAGAGTTTGCTTGTGCAAACATAAATAATTCAATGTCGTTCGGATTACGCTCTAATTTTTGGAAGTTTTCTACCAAGTAATCAATTTCATCGTCAGCTAATGCAAAACCTTGTTCTACGTTTGCAGTGACGAGTGCTTCGCGACCACCACCCAAAATATCCACTGAAGACATTGGACGCGGCTCATCCACTTTAAATAGCTGGGCTGCATCTTCAAGCTGACTATGTGTCGCCTCTGTCATACGGTCATGTAGCAAAGCACCGACTTGTAAGAGTTGCGCTGGAGTTAAATTACCCTCAACATAATAAGCAATACCACGTTCAACACGGTGAACTTGGCTCAAGCCACAATTATTCACAATGTTAGTTGCTTTAGAGGCCCAAGGTGAAATAGTACCAGGGCGAGGTGTTACTAAAATTAACTGACCTTGCGGCTGGTGTTCCGCAATCGTCGGACCATACTCTAACAACTTATTAAGTTTAACCAGTTCAGCCTCACTAAGCTCTGCAGTTAAATCAGCAAAATGCATAAACTCTGCATAAACACCTGTTACAGGTAAATTTGCAGCTGTGCAGTTTGTAAGGACTTTTTGAACTCTAAAATCAGACAGTGCAGGCGCACCACGTAGGATCAACATAGGTATTTTCATCCGGGGTTAGGGATTGAACGATATTTAGGGTCGCTATTATAGTAGAAATGTCGCTTGGGTTTAATACTAATAATGCCGAAACTCGCAAAAATACCACTTTTTAATTTAAAACCAATCCGTTATGGCCCTTTAAAAATCACACAAAGTTTTAATTTTGCGTTCATTGGCAAATTTAGCTAACGTGGAGAATATGCTGACACCACACTAGGAGAGGACATGCATAAGGTAAAGTGGATATTCATCGCTGTAATTTTATCTGTCTTACTTGGTTGTGAACAGGCTTCAAACAACCAACTAGAAAACATCAAACATAAGCAAGTGATTAGAGTCGGTACGCTTGCAGGCCCCGGTAATTACTTTCAAGCTCGTCATGGCGAGCAAGGCTTTGAATACGAGCTAAGTGCAGAATTTGCTGATTTTCTTGGTGTTCAGCTACAAATGGTGCCCTTTTTCAGCTTATCTGAATTGTTTGCACGCTTAAATAGTGGCGATTTAGATATGATTGCTTCAGGAATAAGCTATCACCCACAACGCATTAAACACTATCGCTTTGGTCCTAGTTACCGCACAATCAGCCAAAAGCTCGTTTATAAACAAGGAAGAGCAAGACCTAGAAGCATGGAAGACATAGAAAAGCCTATTACTGTTTTAGCAAACTCCAGCCACGTCCTGACCTTACAACAACTAGAGCAAAAACACCCTACGCTAAAATGGCACACTGTGAGTGATATGGACGAAGAAGAACTTTTACTTGGTATTATTGACGAACAAATTGATTACACAATTACCGACTCTCATACTCTGGCATTGTTTCGCCGGTATCACCCAACGGTGAGTATCGGATTTTCTGTAACACGAGGCGATCCTATCTCTTGGATATTACGTAATAATGGCGACGACTCGCTATATGCGCTGTTGTTGCCTTTTTTTGCTGAACTTAAACAAACAGATGTACTGTATACATTAGAGGAAAAATATTATGGTCATGTTGCGTCTTTCAATTATGTTAATGCGTTAGCATTTGTTGAATCAGCACATGAAGTATTACCTAACTACTTAGCTTGGTTTAAGGCACACGCTAAAAACATAGATTGGCGATTATTGGCAGCATTGAGTTACCAAGAATCCATGTGGGACCCTAGAGCTAAATCACCAACGGGTGTGCGTGGTATTATGATGTTAACACGACCAACTGCAAAACAGGTGGGGGTCACAAATAGGTTAGAACCAGAACAAAATATTAGAGGTGGCGCTCAATACTTAGCAAAATTACTAAAACGTATACCCAAACGTATACCGCAGCCTGACAGAACTTGGTTTGCGTTAGCCTCATACAATGTAGGCTGGGGGCATGTTAATGATGCAAGGATAATTACCCAACGCCAAGGAGCTGATCCGGACAGTTGGGCCGACGTTAAAAAACGACTACCGCTACTTATAAAAAAGCGCTACTATCGAAATACTAAATATGGATATGCACGCGGAGATGTTGCCGTTCAGTATGTAGATAACATTCGTCGTTATTATGATGCACTGGTCTGGTTAGATGAAAATGATGCACTCAGTGCACACTCTAGCAAGTAGCTTGTTTGTAAAGACAACCTGTCATTAACTTGCAATAAAGACCTGTAAAGCTGTTACGCGTGCTTTTCTCTCACACATATAAGGAGGTTCAGATGCTTAAAAGACGTCGAACTCATCAATTCAAACGTAATACACGACACACGACACCAAATAGACGTCGTGTCATGTTAAAAAACGCACACAAAAAAGTGCTACTACGAAGAAAGTTATTTGCCCTGTTGCAAATGGAAGAAATGGCGGCTCAACCTTGAGCTGCTTTTTTTAGTTTTTTTGCGGCCTTAATCTCTTGACGCCGCGTTTTAAAAAATGCAGATATTTTTTCACTACATAATTGAGCTAAAACACCTTCGGTTACTTCTAATTGATGATTGAGCTTAGGCTCCCTAACTAAATTCATAATTGAACCTACAGCGCCTGTTTTCGCATCTTTTGCACCAAATACCACTCGCTTGATACGACTATGAACCAATAACCCAGCACACATCGGGCAAGGCTCTAGCGTGACGTATAAAGTACAATCAACCAAGCGATAATTTTCAAGCACTTGACCTGCTTTTCGAACAGCCTGCATCTCTGCATGCGCTGAAGGGTCATGGTTACATATTGACTGATTCCAACCAGCTGCAATTATTTGATTATCTTTTACAATTACCGCTCCCACAGGAATTTCGTCTTGCTGCTGTGCTTTGTCTGCATACTCTAACGCTTGCGACATCCAATATTGATCTTGTTCTAGCTCGCTCATGGGGGTTTTAACTTCATAATTGCCTAAGTACTCACTGTCTAGTATACCGTGAACCAGTAAAGCGATAAACATGACTCTTGGTGGCTTTTTTTATGAAACCTGTGACAACCTTTTCAAGGTATAACAATAAGTAAAATTGTAAAAAACTGATTATTTTCTTCATTTTAGTGTAATCATCCTAGAAAATCGTAAAATCACATGGCTCTAATGGCTACACTTAGGCTATAATTCGCCGCTTTTTTTATTTCTTGAGCTCAACACGCACGGGTAAAACATGAAATTTCCGGGACGCCGCAGGCATAAACATTATTTTCCAGTGGAAGATAAAGACCCTCTAATCAAACAGTTAGGTAATGACAATGGGTTAAAGCACAGCTATATCTGTGGTATTGATCAAATCGTTGTTGATATTGAAGCTAAAGTTGATCAGGCTTTTTTAGATGAATTTGGCTTACAATTAGGCATGTCGCAAGTCATCGCAAGTGACATCACCAATGCACTTTACGAGCGCCTTAAACGCGATAACATGATTGATTACGAATTTGCTGGCGGAACCATAGGTAATACCATGCACAATCATTCGGTGTTAGCAGATGACCGCTCAGTCTTACTTGGCGTTATGAGTGAAAACATCACTGTAGGTAGTTATGCCTATAAGTTTTTGTGTAACACATCCAGTCGCGTAGACTTAAATCATCTACAGCCCGTAGATGGTCCAATTGGTCGATGTTTTACATTAATTGATGCCTCTGGTGAGCGTACGTTTGCGATCAGCGCAGGATTAATGAACTACTTACGCCCTGAATCTATTTCTCAATCTCTGGTTGAAAATGCCTCTGCACTGGTGATCAGCGCTTACCTTATGCGCACAACTGGTGATGAAACAATGACTCAAGCAACAATGCAAGCGGTTCATTATGCAAACCAAGCAGGTGTGCCTGTGGTACTAACACTCGGGACTAAATTCTTAATTGAACAAGACCCAACTTGGTGGGCAGAATTTGTTGATAAGCACGTTGATATTCTTGCTATGAATGAAGAAGAAGGCGAAGCGATAACTGGATTTAATGACCCTCTTTTAGCAGCTGATAAGGCACTCGATTGGGTAGACCTTGTTATTTGTACTGCCGGCCCAAAAGGGCTGTTCATGGCAGGCTATGTTGATGAGCATTACAAACGTGAAACCGAGTACCCACTATTACCGGGTGCAATCGCTGAGTTTAACCGCTATGAATTTTCACGAGGTATGCGCAAAGCTGATTGTGAAACACCAATTAAAGCATATACTCATACGGCACCTTACATGGGTGGCCCTGACACGATAAAAAATACCAATGGTGCTGGCGACTGTGCTCTGGCAGCAGTATTACATGATTTATCGGCGAATGAATACCATAAACTTAATGTGCCAAATTCTGCCAAACATGAACAACAAGCCATTACTTATTCTTCACTTGCACAAATTAGTAAATATGCAAATAGAGCCAGCTACGAAGTTTTAGTGCAACACTCACCTCGCCTATCAAAAGGTTTACCAGAACGTGAAGACTCGCTAGAACAATCTTACTGGGATAAATAAACCCGTTTACTTATGATATACCGATTGCATTAAATAAATGACCAGATATTGCGACAGATAAACGGCTTAGTAACAAGGCAATAATTTTGGTATGTCGTTATTCTACATAAGTCATTTTTAACGCAGTTAATGAGCCATGTAAATTAAGTTTTATAGAAGTTGCAAAGTACAAAGTTAAAATAATAAATAGCCTCTCTAAAAAGAGAGGCTATTTATTTCAAAACACGAGTCACTCGCGCTAGAAGCGGTACTGTAACCCTAACGCTATTTCAGATATATCATTTTTTGATACAAAATAGTGGCTATAATCAAGGCCAAGAGTTAGGTCATTAGAAACCTCATAATATACGCCCCCTCCCAAATAGCCGCTAGTACCATTATCTTCAAAACGATATGATGTGCCGCTATCACTAGCACTGTCTATTTTATATTTCCAATTAAAGGCCCCAAAGAACACTTTACCTTGAAATTTACCCGTGAGGTTTTTAGAGTAATCGACCTGTATGGATACCCCTTCAGGCAGCACTGGTGCAACTTTTCGCACAACGTTGTGTGCATCATTTGGTTCTAATACTGAGCCAGAAAAATCAATACGACCTTCCCCAAGGTTTATGTAACGTAATCCAACATCCCAATTAGGTGCAACTTGATAAAACGCACCTATAGACCAGCTAATATCACTATCATCAACATTTGAAACAATAAGTGGTGATTGCCCTACCTCAGTATCAGCCGTTGCTTGGCCCACCGAACTTGTCACCTTCCAATCGGCAGGACTGGCACTTGCACTCATAGCACACATACTACTCACAACTGCAAATGCGGGTAATAACGCTTTCCTTCTTCGTATAAATAATGCTGACACGATTAGCACTAGTATGCCTCCCATTGAACCTGATGAACTATTACTAATAGTTGTACTGGTGTTTTGTTGAATACTCACAGTGACACTCACTATACCTTCTGCAGTCGCACCAAACTCATCACGTACCACATAAGTAATGGTATCAGACCCCGTAAAGCCTGATTGTGGTGTATAGCTTAACGTATTATCGATATTAACCACTACGCTGCCGTGTGTGGCTGATGCAGATACCAAGCTCAACGCAGTTCCTTCTGGGTCACTATCATTGGCTAGTACGTCTATCACTAATGCTGAGCCATCCGATGTGACACTATCATTTACAACGTTTGGCGCTTGGTTAGTGACAATAGAAACTGTTGCCGTGCTATTTGCAGTACCTCCTTGACCATCCGTTACGCTGTATTGAATCATTGCTTCACCAATAAACATAGCAGGTGGCGTATAATGCAGTTGGTTATTTTCAACCACCACATTACCAAAGTCGACGGTAGCACCTGAAACGGTTAATGCGTCTCCATCTGCATCGGTATCATTTTCAATAACATCAATAATAATTGTTTGCCCAGCAACAATAGTTACTGAATCTGCATTGGCTATAGGAAGCGAGTTATCACTTAATAGTACCGCGATGCCTCCTGGGTCAACGATAGTACTATTTGCAATACCATCATCATCATTTGGCCCACCGTCTACGATGCGTAACTGCACGCACCAACTACCCTCAGCTAAGCCATCTATCCATAAATCCTCACCTGGAGGTGGACAAAAGCCTGGTTCGCCCACAGCAGAGAGTACTTGGTTTCCATCGCCAATAACGAAGTCTTGCCATTGGCCATTACTCAACTTGCGATACACCGCACCTCCCGGTATGGGGCTACGCTGAGGTAAGACAATACTATAAACCTCACCTGGTTTTGGCAGACCTGTGGCAATATAATCAAACAGACCGCCAATATTTTGTGCAGAAGGATCATTAGGTAACTCTGCTTCTAATAACTGAACACCGCCAGTTTGGTTCTGTGCAACCGTAACGCCTTTGCGCAAACAAACACCGGGGTCACCTTCAACTAAAAATTGGCTCGACTCCAGAGCTTGCTCCTGCATCACATTACAATCAGAAATTGCATCCAGATAATCTGGAATGCCATCGCCATCAGAATCAGCATATCCCTCTTCATCATCAGGGATAAGGTCGCCATCAGAATCATTTCCTGCAAGCGGGTCTAAGGCCGCAATTATCTCAATATACACATCCTTATTAGTCGCTAGGCTTGGCGTTGCACTATCTTCTGCCTTTGCTGCGACTTTATAGATACCTGTAGCAATACCTTGCGGATTAAATACGAATTGCAAAGGATCTGATGATGTATTAGTAAGTGCTGAGTCTGATTGCCAAGTGACCGTTACTTGATCATTTGGATTTGGATCTGATACGGAAGCCGTTATTGTTACATTGCTATCAGATGCGGTAACAAGTGAGCGCTCTTCCCCTTCTTGACTGACTGAAGTTGTAATTACTGGTGCCACATTCTGCTCAACAATCGTAACTGTAGATGATGATTTAGCCCCAAGATTTAAACTACTATCTAAATTAATAACAATAGTTTCATTACCTTCAGTTAAGGTATCAGCAAAAATATTAAAGTTAATATTTGCTTGAGTACCTGAACTAATAACGACTTCACCGGATTGTAAGTCATGATCACTGCTATCAGCACTGCCTGATACCGTATAAGGAATCGTCACAGGATAACTGGGTGCCACTCCATTGAGGTAAACGCCCACCGAGTGGCTTTTATCCTCTGCTACTTGGCTATTTTTCTGTAATGAAACTAAAGGATTCACGTTAACGCTCTGACTTGCTGTAGCCTGTAAACCTTGACTATCTTGCGTTTGCCAGTAAGCGACATGCTGCCCAGGAGCAAATATAGGCACATTGCGAGTCAGAGATACTGGTAGGGGGTTACCCTGACTATCTGTCGCGATTGCAGTACCCAAGTCCACTTTTGTAAACAACCCAGTAGCATTAACCGTCACTCCACTTGGTGCTTGAATAGTCGGCGCTCCTGCACCTCCTGCTGTATTATTTATAGTGATAGTCGCATTTGCAACAGCTCTAGCTTTATCAGTATCTTCTATCACATAGGTAACCGCAAATGGCCCCTGAGCGTTAGCAACACCTTGATAAATTAAAGTGTTATCTGAAACACTAACACTTCCAAGTGACACTCTCGCACCCAGCAAACGCAACACGCCACCATCTGGGTCAAGATCATTGTCTAATACTGGCAAGCTATATTGATTAGATGACACCGCATCAAACGTAAACGTATCATCAATGGCAATAGGTGCATCATTCACTGGCACAACAGAAATATTCACCAGCGCTACATCTGATTGCAGCTGACCATCAGATGCAACAAAGCTAAATTCATCATTACCGTTAAAATTAGGTAGCGGCGTATAGCTTATTGTTGTTCCCTGAACGACTGCTTGACCATTTTGCGGCTGACTTTGTAGCTCGATGGTGAGAGCATCACCATCTGCATCTGTCGCATCCGCCACAAAACTAGTTGTACCGTCCTCATTCACACTCCTTTGCATGTTACTAGCAACGGGGGCTGCATTAACTGGTTCAACTGTGATATTAAAAGCTGGTAGGCTTGCCTGAAGCGCTCCATCTCCAACCGAAATCACAATATTGCCATAATCGCCAACATTATCACCTGTTGGCGTACCTGAAAGACTGCCTGTTGCGTTATCAAAACTAGCCCAGCTGGGTAAATTGGTAATCTCGAAAGTCAACTCATTAGAATCTACATCAGATGCCTGAGGGGTGAAGCTATATGATTCATCTTGTAATACGGTAGTCGCTGGCGTTCCGCTTATAGTAGGGGCATCATTAACTGCATTAACCGTTATGGAGAAGGCCGCAAGCGACACACTTTCTTGCCCATCACTGACTGAGATCACAATATTGTCGTAATTGCCATCCTGCCCTTCTATAGGCGTGCCCAATAGTGCCCCCGTTGAGTCATCAAAGCTCGCCCATACGGGTAGGCCTGTTATGCTAAAGGTCAGCGTATCTTGGTCATTGTCACTGGCACTTGGTGTAAAGCTATAACTTTCGTCTTCATTCACTGACGTTGGTGGTGTACCAGAGATAACAGGAGCATCATTAACCGATGACACTGTAATATTCACTGTGGCCGCATTAGATGTAAGACCCTCGGTATCTTGCACAGTATATGCAAAGCTATCAGTACCGAAGAAGTTAGCTGATGGTGTATACAATACCGCACCTGAGGCTAGTACTTGTGCACTGCCCCCTTGAGGTGCACTAGTAATCGTAACACTTGATGTATTTAATTGACTGTCTACATCCGTATCATTACCTAATACGTTAATTTCAATATTGCCATCTTCTAGTATTTGAGCTGTATTACCTACGGCAACTGGCGCATCATTAACAGCTGTAATTGTCACGGTTACCGTGGCTGGGTCTGAACGCAAACCATCGCTGTCTTCAACCGTATAGGTAAAAGATAGCGTGCCACTTTGATTTTGCTTAGGTACGATTGCTAATACACCATCACTACCAACCGTTACCGTAGCAAGTTCATAGTTTCCAGCCCCCTGCCCCTTATCCTCCAGAGTAATATCTGTACCGTCAAAGCCTTGATCCTCAATATCAGAGTCATTTGCCAAGATTGCGAGCGTTGCCGCGACATCCTCATTAGTAACAATAGAGTCATTTCCAGCTATAGGCCTGTCATTTACAGCTCCAATATTCACCGATATCGTTGCAATATTAGATTTGCCGCCATCACTATCTAGAATTGAGTAGGTGAAGTTATCTGTACCCGCTTCATTTGCATTTGGTGTGTAAGAAATCGTTCCAACAACTTGGTCAATACTTGCATTACCTAATGTAGGCTGCGATTCTAAAGTGATGACTCCAGTTGGGGTGGTATCTTCAACATCAGTCGCATTTGCTCTTACACTCAGTGCTGACGTAGACGTATCTTCATCAATATTCGGCGTAAAGTTAGCCGCTATAGGTAAGTCATTTACTGCGGTAATCGTCACACTAACCGTAGCTTCATTTGATTCAGCCTGAGTAGAGTCTTTGACTGTATAAGTAAAAGAGTCTGCGCCATTTTCATTTGCTGTTGGAGTAAAAGTGACCACGCCGTTACTAACACTTACTTGGCCTTTGGTTGGCTGAGTTTTAATAACCACCGATGACGCCACCATATTATTTTCAGGGTCACTATCGTTAGCCAGCACATTAATTGTATTTGAAGCATCTTCCAAGGTAGTTAGGGTATCGTTAACAGCCGTCGGTGCATCTTCTACTGCGTTCATATTAATTGTTACAGTATAAACTGGTGAGCTGGTATTAGCGCTATCTTCAACGTGGTAAGTAAAACTATCAGTGTGGTTTTCACTACCACCATGAACATAACTAAAGCTACCATTCGTGTTTAACGTTAATGTGCCATATTGTGGGTCGGTATCTTTTACAATTGTTAGGCTATCATTTGAATCTAAATCATCATCACTTGCTAATGTTAGTAACCCATTGTTAAGATCTCTTGAAAGTGTAGCCCCTTCATTGATGGTGTAATTGGTATTTTGACCCGTCGGCGCATCATTGGTATTGACTACTTCAATGTTAAATGCCGTTAAACTCCCCGTATCTGTCCCGTCATTGACAGAAATTTGAATGTTGGATGTGGTACCAACATGAGAATCATCAGGCGTGCCAGTTAATGCGCCAGTTTGCGTATCAAAACTCGCCCATGTTGGTTTATTTGTAATACTATAGGTATGTGTGTCGCCCGTATCTGAATCTGCAAGTGTTGGTGTAAAACTATAAGCACTGTCTTCATTAATGCTCGTTGCAGGTGTCCCCGTCAATACAGGAGCCACGTTATATTGCTTAGTCACTGTGTCTGTAAAGGCAGTGCCTTGGTTACCGGCTGAGTCTGTTACCGTCACGGTCAAAGTTAACGTCCCTTCAGCCAACGTACTCACATTGACTGAGGTTACTTGTTGGCTTACACCTGTAATAGTGATAGCCCCTGAACTACTTACCGAATTGGTTCCGTCTGATATTTGATATGTAAAGCTCCCCGAACCTTCTAAACCACTGAGTGTAAAACTCAAAGCAGACTCATTACTGGCATTAATGATTGTTTGATCAATTGCAGCGGTCGCGCCTGCTGGTACCGCATTATCAAGTGTAATGGTTTGCGTGGCTGCATTTGAGGTATTACCTGCAGTATCTTGCTGTGTCGCCGACACCGTTAAGCTGCCATTATTTAAGCCACTTACATCCAGCTCTTGACCACTTATCGTCCAGTTACCCGAGCCATCTGCCGTTACCGTTCGTGATACCGTCGAATTAGAATCGGTGATTTGTACTGTAACTGAATTGTTTGCCTCCGCACCTGTGCCTACAATCAACACATCATTATCTTCTGCCGCGTTAACTCTTCCGTCAGTTTCTATTGGGGTGGTAATATTCAATGCACTGGGTGCAATATTATCTAATGTAATGGTTTGCGTGGCTGCACTTGAGGTATTACCTGCAGTATCTTGCTGTGTCGCCGACACCGTTAAGCTGCCATTATTTAAGCCACTTACGTCCAGCTCTTGACCACTTATCGTCCAGTTACCCGAGCCATCTGCCGTTACCGTTCGTGATACCGTCGAATTAGAGTCGGTGATTTGTACTGTAACTGAATTGTTTGCCTCCGCACCTGTGCCTACAATCAACACATCATTATCTTCTGCTGCGTTAACTCTTCCGTCAGTTTCTATTGGGGTGGTAATTGAAGGCGTGCCAACACTCGTATCAATAGTCATTGACAGCCCAGATACACTATTGGTCGTGTTACCTGCAGAGTCTGTTGCTCTTGCGCTAATGGTATGTGTATTACTAGACATCGCTGAACTTGGCGTTATGCTCCACACGCCACCGCTGACAACGGCACTTCCCACTGAGCCATCAACACTGGATATAATTGTGACTGTATCACCATTGGTGCCAGTACCCGTAAAGGTCGGCGTTGTATCGTTAGTAATATTATCAGTACTGGAAGACCCTGTATCACTAGCTGAACTTAAATCTGGCGTACTTGGTGCTGTTGGAGAAGTTGTATCTATTGTGATATTCAAAGCACTTGAGCTACTACTTACATTACTACTACTATCCGTCGCTTTAGCAGAAATAGCATGTACTAAACCAGCAGTTAATGCGCTCGCTGTGATCTGCCAATTACCCCCTGTCGCCGTGCCAGTTCCTATCACAGTTGCTCCACCGCCAACCTGATCACTGTACAAAGTGACGGTAGAACCACTTTCCGCGGTACCACTTAGAGTCGGTGTTGTGTCATTGGTGATATTGTCAGTACTGGATGCTCCACTGTCTGAGGCTGTGTCTAAATCTGGTGTTGACGGTGCATTAGGTGCCACGTCATCTGTCACTGTTATTGTAAATGACTTTTGGAATGTGGTTGTACTATCATTGGTTTGCAAACAAACTATATAACTGCCTGCATTTAACGCTGCCTGAGTTTGTAAAATAGAACCATTTACCTGAAAACTACCATTATTAGTATCTGCAGTGCACGTTCCTGTTACACTAGAGCCGCTGCTCACTAAGCTGTAACTATGGCTATCGCTGGTGTCTACATCTGTTGTTGATAACCCACCAATATTGGCCCCCGAACCAGTCGAAGACTGATTCACCGTAGTAGTCGACAAACTCAAATCAGTTGGCGCATCATTTTGCGCGGTAATATTAATAACAGCTTGATTGGTACCGGTGCTATTGGCAGAGCCATCGTTAAAGGTAAAGTTTAACGTAATAGAAGATGAAGGAGATTCAGAACTATTACTATACCCAATTGACTGTATGACCGAGTCAACAATTGCCGATGTCGCGCTGCCATTAAAGGTTAACACTAAAGTACCGGCTGAGTTCGTGGTAACAGTGCCCACCGTAACGCTATTATAAGTAAATACATTACCTTGCGTTAATGCGCCTAACAAGAGCCGATTACTAAATACATCTTCACTATTAGCACCACCGCTGCGTGCAATCGTCAGCGTTGCATTATTGTAGTTACCAGTAGCACCATTGAGCGCATCAAGTTCAGTATCTGCAACAGTTGCATCGGTATCAATACCAATCACACTGCCATTTTCTACAAATGTTCCACCGCCATTTAAACTACTGAACACGGGTACATCATTCGGTGCAACAAAGGTTATGTCTGTATCACTGCCGTTATCTGCAACAGTAAAACTCAAATTACCACCTGGGGTATTCGTTAACGTAACAGACACTTCTACATTGGCAAAATCGATTGCATTAGTATCAACTTCCAGTGTCCCTGTGCCATTAAAACGCACATTACTCGTTGAAAGCCCTGTCACACCTGTTAATTTAACCACATCTCCAATAGCTAAATCAGCAATAGTATCGCCATTTAAATCGGTTACTGCACCTACGAAGCTATCATTACCATCATTACCTGTCATGGTATCTGTACCCGCACCAGGGCGAATGGTATCAGCACCACTGCCCCCAGTGATGGTATCAGAGCCACCTAAGTCAGTGGCAGAAATAACTAACACATCACTTGCAAACGCAGAGGCATTAATTGTTTGGTCAGCACTAATATCACTTCCGGTTGTGTTTGTTACAGTGACAGACTGACCATTGGCATTAAAGTTATCAGTTAGGGTAATATTAAAAATACTATCTGTCCCTAGCGCTATTCCTTCCACTGAAGACACAGTAGTATTAGCAAAATTAAACGTACCGCCATCCATTAGTTTAAGCACTTCTGTGCCGCCACTACCCGTTATAGCGTTTGAGAAGTTGCTAATGTTCGCACTATCAATAGCAACAGTTGCACCGCTAGTTAATGTTAATGAACCAATATTAAAAAAACCACCGCCGGTCACATCAGCGCCATCGCTCGCAGATACAACATCGGCAACCGAAGGCTCACCACTGAGCGAGCCGGTATAAGTATTACTCCCCACAGAAAAAGTAATCGCATCAGAGCCTGATGTGGCGCTAACACTTGTAGTGGATGACGATATATTTATTGTTCGCGTATTAGTTGAGTCATCCCCAATGTTATAACTTTCTATACCAGTTAGAGTGGTAATATTACCATCGCCAGTAATGTTTATACTCTCTGAACCCGGCGCGGTTATCGTGCCTGTAAAGTCGCTATGCTGGCTAGCTGTCATGTTTACAGTTGCGCCTGATGCCAACGTCAAGTTAGTAACATTACTCACCGTTGCGCCTGTAATATTGGCACCATTGCCCATAGATAACGTATCTGCCACAGTGTTCTCACCGGTAATAGTACCTGTGTAAGTCAGTGTACCAATATCAAACGTTACCGCATCAGATGAAACACTCCCAGTAACCGAGTGCCCCGCTGCACTAATCGTTACGGTTCGAGCATTCGTGCTATCATCACTTAATGTGTAGTTTTCTATCGCTGAAACAGTTGAAAAGTTACCATCTCCTGAAATGGTCAATGTTTCTGTACCACTGCCCGATATTGTGCCTGAAAAAGATGATAGCTGTGATGCAGCCACACTTGCAGTACCACCACTGGCTACTGATAAGTTTTCAAAACCGCTGAGGGTTGCCCCGGCAATACTCCCAGTATTACCCACTGACAGGGTATCTGTTCCATTGCCGCCGGCTAAAGTGCCCGTAGCAGCTAAAGCCCCTACGTTTACGGTGTCATTACCAGTACTGCCGGTTAAGTTTTGCCCTGCAGTACCAAGTGTAAACGTGTTTGCTGAAGATAAAATATATGATTCAACGACACTTCCCCCCGTTAAACCATCTGTAGAAGAACTAATAGTGATAGTCTCAGTGCCAGGTGCTGTAATTGTAGAAAAAATATCGTGCTGCGCTTCAGTCATAGTCACACTTGCACCACTGGCAAGGGTTAAGGAGCTAAATGCAGACAAGGTTGCACCACTGATGTTTGCGCCAGAGCTTGCTTGTAAAGTGTTAGTGCCCGTACCACCATTTAAGGTTCCGGTTGCAGTCAATGCTGCTACATTAACAGTATCATTACCTGTACTACCGGTTACATTTTGTGAGCCACTAGCCAATGTAAAACTCATCGCAGTACCTAGCACATAAGTTTCAATATCGGCATCACCTGTTAGCGATTGATCGCCATTCGCACTGGCTATGGTAAATTGGTTGTCACCCGTGCCATTAATAGTACTAAAGCTTTCATGCTGTGATTCGCTTAACGTTAATGCACCATCGTTGTCAGGTGTGAGCGTCTCAAAATTAGTCAAATTTGTCAGGCCAGTCAAATCAACACTATCCACAGCAAATAATGTGTCTGTACCATTTCCACCATCCGCTGTTGACCCTGTAGCATGGTTTGTATTAGTAATAACCAATGTTTCGTTGTCATCGGTAAAGGTAATCGCAGGTGATAAATTAGTACCGTTTGTGGTGTTAAAGCCAGCGGCGGTGCTATTGGCAGAAGTAACATTACTAACGCTAACCGTCGCCGTGCGACTAGTGCTATTTGCAGTTCCGTCGTTTATTACTACAGTTACTGTTCTCGCTGTCTCATTGGGTGAACTTGAGTTATTATCATAAGCAACAGCTTGTAAAAACGTCTGTACTTTAGCAACGGTCGCTGTTAACCCTGTTAAGTTCACTTCATTGGACTTCTCAATTGCTGCTGACCCTGTTGTACTTTTTAAGGCATCGATTGCTGACGCAGAAATGTATATTCCTTCATCGGTGTCATTTTGAGTATTAGTAAGCGTAATTAAAATACTCGTTATGCTATCACCATCGGCATCACTCACCGCAGCACTTGGAGCGATATTTAAAGCAGCACTGCCCTCAGTAAACGATACGCTATTATTATTACCGCCAGTGCCTGAATTTAAATCTACATCTGGAGTAGTATTGGCTGTGGTAAAATTAAATGTGGTATCGTCACCAATCTCAGCAAAACTGTTACCCGCGGTATCATTTACAGCATCGTTATGAATTCTAATTGCATAATTACGGTTTCCAGTTAAGTCGCTCGTTGGGTTTAAATATATTTTATCGTTTACAATACCAATGCGGCCGGCATTTGGAGTGGTGGTTGCACCGTCACTGTCTGTGGCCACGTTAAACACCGCAAAATTACTGCTACCAGTGACATCGCGAATCGTAATTACATTAGACCCCAGTGCAATATTTTCACTGAAGTCAATTACGATATTATTGCTTACAGACACATCCGTGGCATTGTCATTAGGGGTTGAGCTTGCGCCATCAAATGTAGGGTTTGTCGTGTCGATTATAAATGAGGTAATAGTAAGAGGGGTGTTTGAATTACCAGCGTCATCCGTTACGGTAATCGTACAATTACTATATGTACCCGCCGCCAGTACTGAACTATTATCCGTATCCGTAAGGGTAATAGGCTGATTACCCGTACTACTGATAGTTGTTGAAGTTGAAGTACCACAACTACCACCGACTGTAAATGCGCCAGTTTCTGTGGTACTAAACGTATAACTCGGTGTAGTATCGTTTGTTGGCGTTGTAACCGCTGTTACCTCTGCTACCGCTGGTGCTGTGGTGTCTACAGTAAAGCTCGTAATAGCCAGTGCATCACTGGCGTTACCCGCAGTATCTGTGACTATTACGGTACAATTACTATAAGTGCCATCTGCTAATGCCGAACTATTATCTGTTTGCGTCAATGTAATTGTCTGGTTGCCAGTGCCACTTATCGTTGTTGATGTCGAAGTACCACAGTTTCCCCCCATAGACAACGTGCCAGCTTCATCCGTACTGAAAGTATAATTTGGTGTGTTGTCATTGGTTAATGTATTAACAGGCGTCACCTGACTTAAAATAGGGGCTGTGCTGTCAGTAGCAACCGCATTATCAATAGAAATCTTAACAATAGCGTGACGAGGATCATAATCACTCCCTGAGTTGATTACCGGAAAGTCCAAAGTCACCTTATCAATATTTTTAAAAAGGTCATCATTAAAGTCTGATGCACGAGTCATGGTAAAAGACGTATTAGAGGAGGCATTCGGAATAACAACGGTGCGAGTAACCTTAAGGTCACCGTCTAAATAACCTTTCAACGTTATTGAGTAATTACCATTATCAGTGGATGTTTGACGAAAAAATGTGAATGACTCTAAACTAAAGGCGTCTCCATTTTCTTCATAAAGCATCATCCCAACACTTGAGCCCCCATTAGGCACAGATGAAAGATCAAAAGAATAAGCAGCTGTGCCTGGGAAATATTGCCAATTATCAATACTTACATAATTTGGTGCTAGGCCTGCATCGAATATTAAACTAAAACCAGTAATATCATTTAAACCATCATTGTCATCTTTCAGGAACTGAAATCCTGAGCCACTTCCTGTATCAAAATTTATCGTCTGCTGGTCAGCCCAAGCATTGGTTGTAACCAAATTAGCAACGGATAACCCGACTGACGCAATAGCCTTTGTGATCTTGTTTAATTTCATTATATTAATCCTAATGTTACTACGTCATAGCCACAACAATGGGTAACTACCAATTATTTGCTATAAAACTAACAGGTAATGTGTGTTTGTTTAATGATTAACCATCAAACAAACACGTACTTCAACTGATTAAAGCAAACCAATCAGCCATCACAATCATTATGAACGTGATGGATAAATACCCTGTAATGCAATTTGCCAATTCATGGGCAATACTGGGTTCATGATATTAATTGGGCTTGAACTGCCTGTACTTCCTATCGTAACTGTTCCGCCTGAAGTACCTCCACCAGACACAGTTAATCCTTCAATACTTGTTAAGCTTGCAGCCTGAAGGCCCGGCTTAAAGTATGCTTGGCTGCTATTAGCTGCAAGATAAGTTGAGGAGTCAGGTATTTTTGTATTGGCATCGTTTGTAGCAACTTGTAGCACACCAACCACGTCACTTCCTCCACCAGAAGGTGAAAAAGCAGCTGTATGTATGTGAGATGGAATTTGAGAAGTATCAAGAGATATTCTTTCAGTGCCCATTTTAATACCAAGATTATAGTTGAAGCCCCCAGGCATAGCCCCATGACCAACAGGGCTACGACCTCGTAAATCAGGCAAACCAAAAGTGGTACGAGCATCACCACCAAATGTTGATCCCAGTAATGAAAACAAAGCCGTATTCTCGCTAATTGCCTGCATCTGCCCCCAACACATACCCCAATTCTCAATGGTAAAAGTACCGCCGAAAGCAGTAAGTGTGCCAATAAATGGTTCAGTAGCCATATTTAATTCCTCATAATTTGTTTTATACTCTTGTTGCAAAACAACACAAACAGAGTGTGTAATTTAGTTTTGTTCTCAGTTATAACCCTGTCGCGAACTAATCGCGATGTGTGCTTACATACAACTTAAATTCACAATGTAAGCCGCCTACTCTGCCTGTGACTCTTGTTCATCAACGCCACTAGGCAAAAATACTGGTGGTATAAAAAACTCTGGTAGTGAAACACGCCGAGCTTCTCCTGATAGCACTTTATCTAAGCACACGGTACCAATATCATTCACGCTTAGCTCAAGTTGTGCATCGTCACTGCTTGGAAATCGCCAATAAAGTTCAGTTGTTTTGTAACGTAGTAATGCCATTTGTTCATACTGATCAAACTCACTGGGGCTTTCACAAGCTCTATCATGAAAGTTCTCTAATTTTTGTTCACCCAAAAATTGTACTAACAAAGACCCCATACCTGGCACATCAATGATTGCATTTTCTCCAGAGGCTATAGTGAGCTCCCCTTTCCCCTCAAGTGGTGCTATTTTTTCTCCATTGTCAGGACATGCACCACCATTAAAAGGATAAGCTATTAGCTCATATCCATAACGGTTGGTTAAACCTATCTTAATATTCATATCTATCTCGCTTCTGAGGTTAATATCAGAGCATAGTTAGACTGCAGAGGTGATAAATTATATTAGCCTAATAGCTAGGCTTTTAATTTATCGCCCCTTCTCAACTAAGCCACCATAAAAATTGTTATAAATAACGCATCAAACCAACATGCAAATTGCTTATCTACTATTTACTGCTACATCGTTATCAAATACTAAACCGGGCTCTAAACCAAATAAAAGCGCAAAGCGATACCCATCAAAACACCCTTGAGTAGCGCCTAAAATATCTAACTTTACGGCACCATCATGTGTTTTCACTATTAAGCCACTTTTTAAGCCAAGCTCAATAATGGTCCCTGGTGTAATACCTTTTAATACACACTCAACCTTTGAAGCCTGTAATAATTGAAAAGTACTTTGACGAAATATTAGTTGTGCACAAAACCGATCTAAGTTGCCCGCTTTGGCCATATTAACAATGTCACTTGTGTTACATGTGCTCCAATTAACCACTAAGTCGGAAGGTTGCAATGCAGGCGCTAATTTTGTGTACTCTGTAGTTTGTTTACACAATGCTAACTGATTGTTTTGTTTCAATTCGCAATACTGCGATATCAAATGAAGCAATGCTTGTGATGTCTTTTGATATAAACATTGAATGGTGTCAAAAGGGTGAATATCTATCTCTACATCACATGCTATGTCACCACAATCTAGCTCTTGTGTAACCTGATGCATGGTCAGTTTGGTTAACGTTTCGCCATTACGAAGCTGCCAATAGAGCGGCTGTGGGCCTCTATATTCTGGTAAGGGGCTTGGATGAATATTCATAAGCTCACCATTAAAATATTGCATTAGTGGCTTTCGAATTTTATGCCTAAATAAATAAACGACCCCACAATTAACGGCTAACCTATCTAGTTGCGACAGCAAAGCGTCATCGCCATTTTTACTATAAGGTAATGTGGTGATATTTTGCTGCTTTAACCATTGTTGCAGCTGCATTAAATCAGGGTTAGGCTGCCCATCGACTAATACCACGCAAGCTAATTGATTGGTTTGTAATAAATATTGCACAACAGGTAAGCTTTGGCAGCTACCCGTAAAAACTGCGAACTTTTGCATTGCTGCCTCCTTACAACTTTACAGGCACAAATCCAGGTAAACCGCTCAATTGATAATAAAACTGCACCATGTCGCCACTGTGAGCGACAAAATGGGTATGCTCTATATCTTTGGGTTTAGCATCTATGTAAAAAGTCATATCCGGTCTAGGATGCGTTACACCTGAGTCATATTGCTCTACACCTTCATCGGCAAAAGTGTCTATGTGAGCATATATAGCTAAAATACGCTTCCCCATATCTTTCACACCTGAGGGTAGCTTAATCTTGCTCGCAGGAATAACCTTCACTCCATCTTGCAATTCAAGTTCTTGCATATTGAGCAACGTTGACTTATTAATACTTAATATTTCACCAAGCTCTACTCGGTCTTGCTGCGCTTCGTTATTTACATTTAGCGAGTGGCTGTATTGTGCTTGCTTCCATTGCTGGTTAAACTCTGTTTCACCTACTACCATCATCCCTCTAACCGATACATTTTGCGGGATCATCAAGCCGTCAATTGTTAAAAACTGCACCAAGTGTTTAGCAATACTTAACTGACCTTCTTTGGTAAAGCCATGCTGCATCGCTTCAAGTACAAGAATATCAATTGATTCACTGGGCTTATACTCTGTCGCATCAGCTTCTTCTATTCGCAAAATATATTCACTCAGTTGCAAATCTTCTACTAGCTGTGTGAGCGCTAAAATTGCACCTGGATGAACGTCCACCAATATCACTTTAACCTGTTTATTAGTGAATTTTTTACTCTCTTTGTAATAACTTAATAACGGTAATAATAATGGTGCAAAAGGACCGCACGCGGGGTAGAGGATCGTAACTGAATCATTATGTTTAAGCTTACTATGTATTGCTCGGTCTAAACCGCGTGCATATCCTTGAATGCGATAAACATCTTTAATTGTGTGCTTGCAGTTATGAGGTGACATTATTAGCCCTGAGGCTGATACATACTGTTTGGTGAGTAATTCTTCACTAAGCTGTGCCAATGCCATAGATTGCACAGCTTGGTCATACATTGCCTCAAAAGCCTTAAGTAAAGTGCTATGCTCTATTTTTGTGTCGCTCAACACCAAAGTCATTGCATCAGTAAAACTTTTTTGTAAAACCTGCTGTCGCTGCCCAGTCGTTAATTTTGCTTTTAATAAGGACTCTAGCTGTGTGCGTATTGAGTGCTTCAATAACTCATCAACACGAGGCTCAGCGTAATCCAACACGGGACCGTGTTCAGCTTGTTGTTTTTCCATCTATGCTACCTAGCTCCAAGGGTCCTTGACTAAATCATTAACTTTAATGTTCAATTTGAACTTATTATCATTCTTCTTTTAGTCTAGCAAAACATGATAAAAGTACTAATTTTTTTAAAAAAAAGAATGACGTATTGAACTTGCATATACCTGTATTCAAAAAATCAATTCAAAATAGACCAACCACCTTTGACGTGCACAAAAGTACCAACTGTAAAGTTGGTACTGCATTTAATAGATAGGTTGCAGCCATAATTGCACTAATAATTCAATCTGCTACACACCTCTTATTTAGGTAAATCCACTATACTAAGAACATGAACAATATGAAATTACACCCAATTACACTTACATCAAATCAGGTGTATTTCTTATTTAGAGCAGGTAAATAGCGAGATTTCTACCTTACCTATATCGATGTAGGTGCCTTGGAGATAACAGGAGTCGATAGCTATGCTGTCAACATGCTTCACGGCCGAAGATGGATGGCTTGATTTTTAAGCAAATTAGTATAAAAAATAACAGTGCTCTGTGACATTTACAGGGAGTCCATATAAGCCCCGAATCTTTAATTAATCAAAAAACTAAAAAATAGCCGTTCCAAGTTGCTCAGATAAGTACTCAAGCGCCGCTATACCTGCAACTGAGTTACCAAATTTATCTAACCCCGGAGACCATACAGCAATGGTAAATTGACCAGGCACTACAGCAATAATAGTACCAGACACCCCTGATTTACCTGGCATACCGACTCGATACGCAAAATCGCCTGCTGCATCGTATAAACCACTGGTAAATAACAAAGAGTTTAACTGTTTAGTTTGTTTGGCACTGATCAGTTGTTGCTGGCTTTGTGCGCAATAACCTTGATTAGATAAATAAGAGAATGTACGGGCTAACTCAATGCAATTGAGCTCAATCGCGCAGTAATTAAAGTAAGACCAAAGCACTTCTTCTACTTCATTACTAAAATTACTAAATGACTTCATTAAATAAGCCATGGCTGCATTGCGGTAGCGATACTCAAACTCAGATTGTGCCACGCGCTTGTTGATGATCACTTTGGCATTGCCTGATTGGCGACGATACTGCTCTAACATAGTATGGATAGGAGCACCCAAACGAGAAAAAAGTGCATCGCAGGTTACAATAGCACCGGCATTAATAAAGGGGTTACGCGGAATACCATTTTCAAATTCGAGCTGTGTTAACGAATTAAAAGCAGTGCCAGAGGGCTCTTTACCTACTCTTTGCCATAGTTCATCTTCATATCGTTGCAACGCCATGGTTAACGTCATCACTTTTGATACCGACTGAACAGTAAAGCGTGTATTACAATTACCAGCAGTGAAACTGTTACCCTCATTAGTATGCAACGCAATTGCAAATTGCCCTATCTTTTGCTCAGCTAATGCAGGGATATAATCAGCAACTTTGCCTGCATGTAATAAAGGTTGTATGTGATTAAATGTGGCATCGAGCACCGCTTGATAATTGGGCATTAAAACAACTTCTAGTAACTGAAAATGTTGCCCAGTCTAGCATAAAAAAAGGGCCTGTTAAGGCCCTTAGGTAGTTGTTACGCATAAGCTCTATTACCTAGCGTAAATCCATCTCTTGAATTATTTCGTGTGCAATTTCCGGCGTAGTACTCACCGGCTTACTGTGTAAATCAGCTTTAAGCTGCCCTTTTCTATGTTTTAGTGAGGCATCTAACTTTTTAGCGGCGCTAGCTATTGCCGGGTACATCACGTCACCCTCTCCTTTAACGGCAATACGAACACCTGAATAAGTTGTTGTAATTTCTGTGTAAAACTTTTTATTCTCGTTACTTACAATAATATCTAATGCTAATAACGATGGAAAATGATTGGCGGTTTTGGCAAACTTCTCTTCAACGTGAGCTCTTACTGCATCTGTAATATCCACATGGTGACCCGAAAGATTTATCTTCATACATTTTTCCTTTTCTTGTTTACCTCAACAATAGTATTGAGGGCATTTAATAAAACCTCAAGGGTAAAATGTCAGATTCTTTTCATTAATGTGAAAATTGTGCGCTAGATCACAAAACTAAAACATACGCTCAAAAAGCGTAAATAAGATAAGATTTTGAATAAAAGGTGGAATTTTAGAGTGGGCCGCTAAAGTAATGTATTTATATCGGGCATAAAAAAAGCCTCGCATTTGCGAGGCTTTTAAAATGGTGCCCAGAGGCGGAATCGAACCACCGACACGAGGATTTTCAATCCTCTGCTCTACCGACTGAGCTATCTGGGCAAAAACTTTATTATATTAAAAATCTAATAGGATTTTCAATACTGTCTCAAATGGCTCTACAAACTGAGCTATCTGGGAAAAAACTTTATCGTATTAAGAATCTAATAGGATTTTCAATACTTTTTCAAATGGTCCTACTTACATAAGACTATATGAAAAACTTTGTGGCTTACGCCTAAATTAAATGGTGCCGACTATCCGAGTCGAACGGATGACCTACTGATTACAAGTCAGTTGCTCTACCAACTGAGCTAAGTCGGCACACTTAATAATGGTGCCCAGAGGCGGAATCGAACCACCGACACGAGGATTTTCAATCCTCTGCTCTACCGACTGAGCTATCTGGGCAAAAACTTTATCATATTAAAAATCTAATAGGATTTTCAATACTATCTCAAATGGCTCTACAAACTGGGCTATCTGAGAAAAAACTTTATCATATTAAAAATCTAATAGAATTTTCAATGCTCTCTAAAAATTAGCTGCTTATATTTTCATTCCTAGCTAGGAAATGGTGCCGACTATCCGAGTCGAACGGATGACCTACTGATTACAAGTCAGTTGCTCTACCAACTGAGCTAAGTCGGCGCACCTAAAAATGGTGCCCAGAGGCGGAATCGAACCACCGACACGAGGATTTTCAATCCTCTGCTCTACCGACTGAGCTATCTGGGCGTGCGGCGTATTAAAAGGGTTTTGCCCTTTTAAGTCAACCCTTTTTTTAAAACCTTTGTTTGTTTGCACAGTTTTCAGTCAGAGTGAACAAAATAGCGCTTCTTTGCTGAAGTTTTCATCGTACTAAAGTAGTTAGCCTCTAACTTCTAATTTTATATATATCTAGTCTACCTCTAAATACGGGGAGAAATTGTGCGAATTGAGTGTTAGGATTGAACTGCTAGAACACTTTGTGTCTATTCAACGATAAATCGTTAAACTGGAATACTTCAATAATGCAAAACTCTTCTCGAATAAAAGTATCAGGGTTAACCCCCTTAATTATTGCGACAGCGATACTAACTGGTGTCATTTGTGCGATTGCTAGTTATCTATTGCCCGCAAATAAAGTGGTGCCGCAACTTGATATACAAGCAAGTAAGTTATCAGCACCCGTTGCAAGCTTAATGGTTAAATCAAGTTTTGAAGACGCAAAAAAAATGCTAGAGAGTGTTGAGTACGCATCAAAAGACATTGAGTTCTTCTTATATAGTAGTACCGGAGTGAGTAAGCCAGAACTAATTTATCAATCATCATCAAACACGGTTCCCGCTTTATCGCGATTAGACACCATTTATAAAGAGCAAACGGTTGTCACACACCAGCCTCTTCATTTAGATGGCCAACTTGTTGGCGAACTTGTACTGCGTTATCAGCAGGCAAGCGCCTCCCCTTTATTTTGGTTAAGTTACCTTGGCTTTGCAATTGCCTTGGTCATTGCAATTATTATGGCGTGGTTTAGCAATCGTTATATAAGTCGTGATTTAATCAAGCATAACCAACGATTACAAGATGAGTTACAGCACATCATTAATAATCAAGACTACAGCGCACATATTGATGCAAAGCTGGGCTTAGGGCTTGATAGCATAGCAACATTAATAAACAATTTGCTCGGTCAAATACACTCTGTCATTAAAAGCGACCAAGCTGTTCATAATGAATTAAAACAACTGCAAACAAGCTTGGAAACTGAAGTACAAGCGCGTACTTTAGCACTAGAAAAAGCGACGTTGAACGCTGAGCGAGCCAGCGAGGCCAAGACGACCTTTTTAGCAACAATGAGCCATGAGATTAGAACCCCGATGAACGGCGTGATTGGTACCATTGATTTACTCAGGCAAACAGAGCTTGATGGCGCTCAACATCGTCTTAGCACAATTATACGCGATTCAGCCTTTTCGTTACTTGGCATACTCGACGATATTTTAGACTTTTCTAAAATTGAAGCCGGTAAATTACAAATCGATAATAGCGCCTTTTCTGTAACAGAAACCATTGAAGAGGTGGCAAGAGTACTTTCTTCTGTCGCCAAGAAAAGAAAACTTGATCTACAGTTATCCATTGCGCCTGATATTCCTACCAATTTAGTCGGCGATACAGTTCGAGTTAGGCAAGTTTTATATAACCTTTGCAGTAATGCGATTAAATTCACCAGCACTGATGAAGAAAAACAAGGTTTCGTGAAAATATCAGTAGAGGTGGCACAAAATACATCTGAACACTACACATTAAGATTTACCGTCAGTGACAACGGTAAAGGAATGAGCCAATCGCAATTACGAGAAATTTTTAACCCCTTCATTCAAGCCGAAGGCACTATTACACGAGAGTTTGGTGGTACAGGTCTTGGTTTATCTATTTGCAAAAGCTTAATTGAATTAATGCTTGGTTCAATAAATGTGACTAGTGATGTTGGTATGGGCAGTGAATTTGTTGTTGAACTTCCCTTTAGTGCAGAGGGCCAAGTAAAGCATGCCAACAAAGCCGTGTTAAATAAAAAAGAAGCTATCATCATCACTGACGATCATGATAGACAAAAAACTTTGCATCGCTACTTATCTTTTATGGGCGCTAACGTAGCAGCCCTTGGTACCTCAGATAATATGGATGACTATCAACAAAAACACTCTGTCGTATGGGTGCTAGATGGCCTAGAAGGCATGGAAAAGGTCAATGTACTGCTACGCTCATTACTGTATTCAATAGAGCACAATAACCAGCAAGTTGTAGTACTCAGTACGATGGACGAAGCCGCAATTAATCATAAAAATATTTTTTATTTAAATGCGGCACCACTATGCAAAACGAGCTTTATGACAGCTATTTTAGTTGCTGCGGGTTTACACAAACCAAAACAGTTAAAACCTAGCCGTACATTAAATGATTATTTAAGCGTAGAACAAGCCAAATCTGAGAATAGGCTGGTACTGCTAGTTGAAGATAATATTCTCAACCAGCAAGTATTAACTGATCAGTTACACCTGCTAGGTTATGGTGTAGAAGTTGCTGAAAATGGTGAACAAGGTTTAGAGGTATGGAAAAGCGGTCACTACCCTATTATTTTAACTGATTTACATATGCCAAGAATGTCAGGTTATGACATGGTAAAAGCAATACGAGACCTTGCCGAACAAAGCGACGATATTAATGCACAGCCATATATTATCGCCGTTACTGCAAACGCATTAAAAGGTGAAAGAGAGCGCTGCATAAGTGCGGGGATGAATGATTACATTACCAAGCCTGTGGAGCTAAATGTACTTGAGAGTACCTTACTGAAATACCTTAATACACTACCAAGTCACCAGCCGTCTGATATAAATAGTGACAACCCAGATACGTTGCTTGATGCGGTACCAGAAGATATTCAAACCCAAAGCATATCACCCATTAATTTAGACACACTCAGTAAATATGTAAATAATGACGAAGCAAAACAACGTCGCTTTTTTAAGATGTACTTAGAGCAAAGCGCTCAACTTACTCGGGAGATATATGGTGGCGTTATCTCATGCGAGCAAACAGCGATTATTGAGTCTTGTCATCAACTCAAATCAATCTCTACCACCATAGGAGCTGAACTAGTAGCAACTATTGCAACTGAATTTGAAGCACAATGTCAGGAAAAAACACTCTCCTCTGATGAGCTAATTCAATATCGCAATAAACTAGATAAAGCCTATACACAAGCAACTGAGTTTATCCAAGACTACCTACAGTCATCTACTCCAACAATTGAATAATACAATTAAAAGAGGCGCATATTGTGCCTCTTACATTCATATTTACCCATACTGGGTAATTCATAGTCTTATCTTCAACCTGCAACATCTAACCTTCAAACCACAACATATAGAGTAGCCTTATCACCAATGACACCATTATAAGCGGTAATATATACTTGCTATAACGCTGCATTTTATGAAGCCCCATTTTGTGCTGATAGCGCTCTAACAAAGGTACAAGAATAAGCAAAGCGACGATTAAAGAGACTAATATAACGATAACATTCATGGTAGAGCTGCTCTAAATAAGATATACCATTGTTATATCATGATTTATCTAAACAAAAAAAGCGCAGCTTTCGCTGCGCTATCAGTTGGAAATAAATCGCTTTATGCAAACTTGAGATTAAAAAAGGTAATCAACCAACAAGCGCCAGTAGAATCCCAGCAGCAACCGCGCTGCCTAGCACTCCAGCTACATTTGGCCCCATTGCGTGCATAAGTAAAAAGTTATGTGGATTAGCTTCTAAACCTACTTTATTTACTACGCGAGCAGCCATCGGCACAGCAGAGACGCCAGCAGCCCCCACTAATGGATTAATCGGATTGGTAGATAAGCGGTTCATTGCCTTTGCCATAAACACCCCAGATGCCGTGCCAATCGAAAATGCCAGTGCGCCCAACACTAAAATCCCCAATGTTTCCACCGTTAGAAAGTGCTCTGCAGCTAACTTTGAGCCTACTGCTAATCCCAAAAATATCGTCGTAATATTAATAATTTCGTTTTGTGCTGTATTACTTAACCTATCGACAACGCCACATTCTCGCATCAAATTACCCAAACAAAACATACCTACGAGCGGTGTTGCTGCTGGTAAAAAAAGAATAGTTAAGCTTAATACCATCAAGGGAAACAAAATTTTCTCCTTTGTAGATACTGCGCGTAGTTGTGGCATTGCAATACTGCGTTCTTGCTCTGAGGTTAAAGCCCGCATAATAGGAGGTTGTATAATTGGCACTAATGCCATATACGAATATGCAGCCACAGCAATTGCTCCTAACAGCTCTGGGGCAAGTTTAGAAGCTAAGAAAATAGCTGTTGGACCATCTGCCCCGCCAATAATTGCAATAGCAGAAGCATCTTTTAGCGTGAATTCAAAACCTGGTACAAAATTCAACGCGATAGCGCCAAACAAAGTAGCAAAAATACCAAATTGTGCAGCTGCTCCAAGCAATAACATTCTAGGGTTCGCGATAAGCGCACTAAAATCAGTCAGCGCGCCAACTCCCATAAATATTAATAAAGGAAAAACACCGCTATCAATACCAATGTAGTAGACGTAGTAAAGTAAGCCCCCAGGTTCTGATAGGCCCGCCACAGGAATATTTGTCAATATTGCGCCAAAGCCAATAGGCACAAGCAGTAGAGGCTCAAACCCTTTAGCGATTGCCAAGTACAATAAGCCACAGCCAACCGCCATCATTATCAACGCGGGAAAGGTCAAGTTGGCAAGCCCTGTGGCCTGCCATAAATTTAGTAAGCCGTCCATTGTGCCCCCTACGACAGTGCCAATATAGCGTCACCCGTTGTTACCGAGTCACCTTCTTTTACCATGACCTGTGATATACAGCCTGAATGTGTTGCTCGCACTTCAGTCTCCATTTTCATGGCCTCCATGATCAGCACCACATCCCCCTCTTCCACTTGATCGCCAGCTTTTACTTTGATTTTAAAAATATTACCAGCAAGAGGAGCATTCATCGTTTCTGAAGAGCTAACAGAAGCTGATTGTGGCATCAATTCACTGTCTTTGACCTTCACTTCTTGTAACTCTCCACCAGGTGCAACAACAACATCATATACTTTACCATCTACCTGCACACTATAGCGCTCAGGTGCTTTTGTGGATGGTTTAGCTGATTGTTTGCGTGCTGAGGCATCATCTGTTTTCGACTTTACTAAACTTGGTTTTGGCTCAAAAGCATCAGGGTTATTTCTATTTTTCAAAAACTTCAAGCCAACTTGTGGAAATAAGGCATACGTTAAAACATCATCAATTTGTGACTCGGCCAGTTCAATACTTTCATCTTGAGCCAACTTTGTTAGTTCTGCCTCAAGACTATCTAGTTCCGGCTCAATTAAGTCAGCTGGCCTACATGTAATTACTTGCTCACCAGCTAACACCCGTAATTGCAATTGAGAGTTCATCTTTGCAGGTGTGGCTCCATATTCACCTTTGAGTACGCCTGCAGTCTCTTTAGTAATCGTTTTATAACGTTCACCTGTGAGCACATTTAATACAGCCTGAGTGCCAACTATTTGAGAGGTGGGTGTTACTAAAGGTAGAAAGCCTAAGTCTTCACGAACACTAGGGATCTCTTTGAGTACCGCATCCAGCTTATCTTCTGCGCCTTGCTCTTTAAGCTGATTTTCCATGTTGGTTAACATGCCGCCAGGTACTTGTGCTAATAAAATACGGCCATCAACACCTTTTAGGCTACCTTCAAATGCGGCGTATTTCTTACGCACTTCTCTAAAGTAACTTGCTATATCTTCCAGCCCAGCTAAATCTAAGCCGGTATCACGCGCCGTACCTTGAGTGATTGCAACCATTGTTTCGGTTGCGCTGTGACCATAAGTCATACTCATTGACGAAATGGCCGTATCCAACATATCTATGCCGGCATCTATCGCTTTTTGATAAGTTGCCGTACTAAGCCCTGTCGTTGCATGGCATTGCATTGCAATTGGTATCGACACCGTGCTTTTCAATCCGCTAATAAGTTGCTCCGCATCATATGGCTTGAGCAAACCTGCCATATCTTTAATACAAATTGAATGACACCCCATAAGTTCCAATTTTTTTGCTTGCTCTAACCACATATCCAACGTATGTACAGGGCTTACCGTATAGGAAATTGTACCTTGAGCATGAGCACCCACTTTAATTGCGGCCTTAATAGCAGTTTCTAGATTGCGTATATCGTTCATCGCATCAAAAATGCGGAACACATCAACACCATTATGGTGGGCACGCTCTACAAATTTTTCGACCACATCATCAGCATAATGACGATAACCAAGTAAATTTTGACCTCGCAATAACATTTGCTGCTTAGTATTAGGCATTGCTTCTTTCAAAGCGCGAATACGATACCAAGGGTCTTCTCCTAAGTAACGAATACACGAGTCAAACGTCGCTCCCCCCCATGACTCAACGGACCAATATCCAGCCTTATCAAGTTGCTCAGCAATGGGTAGCATATCTTCCAAGCGCATGCGCGTTGCTAAAAGAGATTGATGCGCATCTCTGAGCACAAGCTCGGTAAGTTTCAATTGTGACATAGTAGACCCCTGTTATTTTTTTGTTCTGTGTTGTGCAATGGCCGCTGAAATAGCAGCAATGTGATCGCTAGGTACCCCTGTTGAGGGTTTAGAAGGCGCACGATCTGATGTATCGCAGGTTAATTCCGGTCCAGCAAACCTTGCCAAATTTTTTACTGCAAGTATTAAAATTGATAAAAAAACAAATACGCCCACCATGCCTGTTAGCATTAAGTTGGCTGCCTCTAGCAATAAACTAACGATATCCATACTGCTCCCCTTTCTAAGCACACATTTTAATGCACCGATTTATTAATCGTTTTTTATAAATATTTATGCACTATCATAACAAATCATTTTGACATGTAAATAACATTGTAAATTGGTCTTACCAAAAAAGTTAATGTATCAATTTCATACGCTTAACTTAACTACCCTGTTTAATTTAGCAAATTCGACCTATAAATATGAAAAATATTCAAAATAGCAACTAAAAATAAAACTAGCCAAACCAAATAAAAACAGCATCAATTCAAAAATCCGTTAACAATAAATTGGTCTTACCAAAGATATATTCAAGCCTCGTTTAAACCTCTTGATGGCGCATAATTGAATAGTGGCTTCATAGCCCTAATACGCTACAATAGCGGCCGTTTAGCGATGGTTGGAGTTATAAATGTTTACTGAGAAATTCACTCTAGATAAAAGCTACTTTGCAGAGTGTTTTAATGAGTCTGTGGCTTTTAGTGATAAGGCTAAACTTAAGTACCCGCTATTAATTTTTTTAATGTTCCTTTCTGTACTCTCATGGTATTTACTTAATAAACCTTATCTAGCGAGCTTTTTAGCTGTGATTGCAATATTGGAAGTTATTGCTTTTACATATAAAAGACCATGGTGGATAACAAGGCAAATGCTGAGTCGAGCATCAGGTAGTATCGTCACATTACATATTGATAACGATGGCATAAAAGCGGTTAACCCATATAAAAAATACCACTTTTCATGGCTAGAGATTACTCAAGCGACAAAGACTGAAAAAGGAATAATCTTGAAGACTAAAAAAGGCATGCAGTATATTTCTAAGGCTGCAATTAGTAGTGAAGGTTATAGTTTCATTTTAGCAAAAACAAAAATATAGCCACTAGGTGGCTATATTTATCTTATAAGTTGAGCGGCTTACATATTGCCAGTCGAAGGGTTCGATTTCTCAGCCTGAATACGCATGTAAATTTCTTCACGGTGTACTGATACATCTTTTGGTGCATTAACACCGATGCGTACCTGATTGCCCTTTACACCTAGCACAGTTACGGTTACTTCATCACCAATCATGAGGGTTTCACCTACTCGACGAGTTAGTATTAGCATTCTCTTGCTCCTGTATTCCAATAATTAAAAGATTCCGCGTCAAAACCATTTTAATGAAAAGTGAGCATAAAAGTAAGCAAAAAACATAGCTTAGCTGCACTTTACGGCAAAAATGTTACATGTAGTTGGTTAATTACGCTGTGAAGCTGCGTTTCGGTCACCAAAATTGACACTTTAATTTGTGCCGTACTCATTAACTTTGGGGTAACTTGCTTATCTGCTAATACAGTTAATGACTTTGCCAATACCTCTGGCTGTGACTGAACCCCTAATCCAACTAACGAGATTTTTGCCATATTTAGCTCAAATACCACTTCATTAATGCTATGTGCAAATGGTTCCGACTGCAATAATGCCAAAACTGCTAGGTGATCATTGCTCTGCACTGTAAAAGCATAGCTTAAAATATCCACTTGGCGACTCAACTGGTGCAGCATATCTACTTCAATTTGTGATTTAGCTAATTCACTAAGAAATTGAGCAAAAATTTTAGCTTCACTGGTACTAAATTGATAAAAAACAACATCTTTATTTGTTGCTATCCCAGTGACGGGATTATCAGACATGGGCGTTTCCTTAAAGCTTATCAAAGTACCTTCATCAGGTGTAAAGCTTGATAATACTCTCAATGGTAATTTATAGCGCCCCGCAGCTTCAACAGAGCGTAAATGAAGTACTTTAGCGCCAAGGCTCGCTAACTCAAGCATCTCTTCAAACCTGATTTGTGGCAGTCTTTTGGCCTGTTCAACCAGTCTCGGATCTGCGGTGTAAACACCATCTACATCAGTATAAATCTGGCATTCATCAGCTTGGATCGCACCGGCTATTTCAACCGCGGTGGTGTCAGTGCCACCTCGCCCCAAAGTCGTAACATTGCCTTCTACATCACGACCTTGAAAGCCCGCTACAATAGCTATACGGTTATGTTCAAGTTCTTGCTTTAGGCGTTCTGTATCTATGTACTCAACACGTGCACGGCCAAACATATTGTCTGTTTTGATGGCAATTTGTTCAGCCAGTAAGCTCACCGCAGAATAGCCACGCTTAATAATAGCCATCGCCAACAATGCAATACTCACTTGCTCACCCGTGCTTAACAATACATCGAGCTCTCTGGCGCTGGGGGCTTCATCAATCTGAGTTGCTAAGTTAAACAAGCGGTTGGTTTCGCCAGACATGGCAGATACAACGACGACCACTTTATGGCCTTGTTGCTGGGTTTTAATGATAAGATCTGAGACAGCTTCGATACGCTCTATTGAACCTACCGAAGTGCCTCCAAATTTTTGTACTATTAATGCCACAGGTTACTGAGTTTTCTCAGTAACCCACTGGTTAACGCTCTCTAGTGCAGCGTCTAAGTTTTGCGGCTCACTACCACCGGCTTGTGCCATATCTGGACGGCCACCGCCTTTACCACCAACTTGTGCTGCCATGTGATTAACCAGCTCACCCGCTTTAACTTGACCCACTAAGTCTTTTGTAACACCTGCTATCAGGCTCACTTTATCACCATTAGCAACACCTAATGCAATAACGCCTGAGCCCATCTTATTTTTTAAGTCATCAACCATACCACGAAGCGCTTTTGACTCTGTACCTGCTACGTTTGCAACCAGTAATTTAACGCCGTTTATTTCAACCGCTGACTCTAGTAACGAAGCACCCGCAGCACTGGCCAATTTATCGTTTAATTGTATAATTTGCTTCTCAAGACCTTTGTGCTTTTCAATCAAGCTTGTTACTTTATCAAGTACATTGTTTGAATCACCTTTTAATAAAGCTGCAATGTTATTTAATTGCTGTTCTTGTTCAACCACATAGTTAAGCGCGTCAGCCCCTGTGACCGCCTCAATACGACGAACGCCAGCAGCGATACCACCTTCAGAAACTATTTTGAATAGACCAATGTCGCCGGCACGCTTCACATGGGTGCCGCCACATAGTTCAATTGAATAGTTACCAATAGAGACCACGCGTACCTCGTCATCATACTTTTCACCAAACAGTGCCATCGCCCCTTTTTCTTTTGCAGCATCAATGTCCATAAGTTCAGTATTGAGTGCAAAGTTAGTGCGAATTTGCGCGTTCACCATTTCTTCAACTTCACGCAATTGTTGCTTGGTAACACCTTCAAAATGTGAGAAATCAAAACGCAAGCGATCCGCCATCACTAAAGACCCTTTTTGCGTTACATGGTCGCCCAATATTTGCCGTAATGCTTCATGCACTAAATGCGTTGCAGTATGGTTCTTTTTAATGTTTTCTCGGCGTTGCGCATCTATTTGTGCATCTACTTTTTCATTGATGCTAATACGCCCTGTCACTGAACCATGGTGTGCAAAAGCATTACCTAATTTAGTGGTATCAGAAACGACAAATTCACCATTAGCTACTTTCAATATCCCTGTATCACCGACTTGACCGCCAGATTCAGCGTAAAACGGAGTGCGGTCAAGAACAACAATACCCTGTTGACCCGCTTCTAGCACAGGTACTGTTCTACCTTCATAGAATAACTCAATCACAGTACCGCTATAGTGTTCAGCGTCATAACCTTTAAAGTCTGTGGTTTTTTCTGATTTTAGTTGCTCGTTGTAATCGGCACCAAACTTGCCTGCTTGTTGTGCTTTTTTACGCTGTACTTCCATACATTCTTGGAAGCCTTTTTCATCAATTGTCATGAAGCGTTCGCGCGCCACATCGGCGGTTAAATCAGCCGGAAATCCATAAGTGTCATACAACTTAAACACCAGTTCGCCAGGAATAACATCACCTTTAATACCCGCTAAACTTTCTTCCAAAATAGCAAGGCCACGGTCAAGTGTTTTGCCAAACTGTTCTTCTTCAATACGAAGTACTTTTTCAATAATGGCTTGTTGCTTGGCAAGTTCAGGATAGGCTTGACCCATTTGCTCAATTAACGCGGCTACCAACTTATAGAAAAAGGCCCCTTGAGCACCGAGTTTATTACCATGACGTACAGCACGACGAATAATACGACGTAATACATAGCCACGGCCTTCATTGGAGGGCATCACACCATCAGAGACTAAAAATGCGCACGAACGAATGTGGTCCGCAACAACACGCAATGATTTATCCTCTAAATCTTGTGCATGTGTTACTTTTGCCGCAGCTTGGATCAAACCTTGGAACAAGTCAATTTCATAGTTTGAGTGCACCCCTTGCAAAATCGCAGAAATACGCTCAAGACCCATACCTGTGTCTACCGACTGTTTAGGCAATGGTTCCATCGTGCCATCCGCATGACGGTTGTACTGCATGAATACCAAATTCCAAATTTCGATAAAGCGGTCACCGTCTTCTTCAGGTGTACCAGGGCGACCGCCCCAAATATGTTCACCGTGATCATAGAAAATTTCAGAGCAAGGACCACATGGACCCGTATCGCCCATTGACCAAAAGTTATCAGCCGTATCAATACGAATGATATTATCTTGTGCAATACCCACTTCTTTGTGCCAAATATCAAACGCTTCATCATCAGTATGATAAATAGTAACGAGTAGTTTTTCTTTTGGTAATTGCAAAACGTCAGTTAAAAACTGCCATGCAAACTTAATCGCATCTTGTTTGAAGTAATCACCAAAGCTAAAGTTACCTAGCATTTCAAAAAACGTATGGTGACGGGCTGTATAGCCTACATTTTCTAAATCATTGTGCTTACCACCGGCACGCACACATCGTTGAGAGCTGGTTGCTCTACTATAAGGACGGCTTTCTGCGCCTAAAAAAACATCTTTAAATTGCACCATACCCGCATTGTTAAATAACAAAGTGGCATCATTGCCCGGGATCAACGAGCTTGAAGGCACAACTTGATGTTGTTGTTTGGCAAAATAGTCTAAAAACGCTTGCCTGATCTGTGCGGTAGTCATGTGCTGCATGTGATTATTCACCCATTGTTGCTGCTTGCATTGCAAAATCTATTTCTTCATAGCTAAAACCACGATACATCATGTAACGAACGCGTTTAGCTTTGTCTTTATAATCGAGTTTATTTGGCGTACTGGCATATTTTCGGTTATACGTTGCCAGCGATAGCTCAAACCAGTCTATTTCCTGCGTTTCAATAAGCTGCATCAATAGGGCTCGATCAACCCCTTTGTTCCCTGCCTCGGCTAGCACTCGCTTAAGTCCTAACCCTTTGTTTATCTGCCTTCTTAAAAAGCTCTCACAATACCGATTATCATCAATATAGCCAAGTGACTCTAACCACTGGAGTAAATCTTCAATAAAGCTTTCGTCAGCTTGTTTAGCTTTGAGCTTTTGTGTGAGCTCTTTTTTAGAGTATTCCTGCCTACCCAATAACCAAAGAACATAGTTTTTAAGCTTTTGTTTTTCGCTGTCATCCATTAGGCGTCAAAGCGCCCATTCTGGCCTGATGTATTAGTATCACTTTGAACTTCATCGTTAGGTTGGCGTTCAGTAGGCATAAAAATAGCCTGAAAAGACACAAAAAAACTAATATAAGCTATCGGCATAATGACTAACAGTGGCACCATACTCAATGGCACGGCAGCCGCAATTAAGAGTCCAATCAGTAAACTATAAACACCTAATGGAGCCATATTAACAAAGAAAATCTGCAGTGATTGCCCCAGTGCTTTAAATATTCGTTTTTCACCTTTAAAAAATACAATCGGTAATGCATAAGCAAATGCCATCATATTAATAGAATGAGCAATCACAAATAACATCACATCAGCCATTGAAATATTTGCCAAGATTGCACTAATAAGGTGCTCTGGCGACTGCTCCGGTGTGGCATTAACCATGATATTAAGCGCATCTTCAAATAATAACCCGGCAGCCCAAGTTAGCACTATCACCACACCTAATTGATATAATCCTAAGCGAAACAAATTTAAGCGCCGCCCTTTGGCTGAAAATGCCGCTAAAATACTGGCTAGAGAAATAACTTTACCCTGCTGCTTAGACAACACCGCTAAATAAAAACCTGCAGTCAAAAACGGCGCTGCAAAAGCCGCAAACAATTGCAGCGGCGGCATAGCCAGTGGTATTAAAGCCACTGCTATCATAAACACATGCATAATAATAAATGTCATGGGTTGGGTTTTAAAAATTTCCCATCCGGCTTTAAGCCACTGCACACCCATAGCAGCTTTAAAAACTCTAAACTTGGCAGACATAATAACTCTACGTTAGTAAAAACACTGTGATTATACCTATTAGAACGCAAAATGCGACCAACTGGCCGCACTTTAAAAAAGCAAAACTCGTCTATTTATTTAGGCTTGGAAACTTTTTTAATGTCGAGCATATGCGCGCCATGCTTAACCTTTGTTTCTAGGTAGCTTCGGTTTCCCACAATACCCGCTTTAACATGCGCTTGCGTACCGATGACTGCTTCAACATCAATACCCGCATCTCGTAATGCATTAAGTTTATTTGGGTTGTTGGTCATCAACTTAACTTGTTTTAAACCAAGCGCCTTTAGCATCAATACCGCATCAGAAAAATCTCTTAAATCATCAGCAAAGCCAAGATGATTATTCGCTTCGTAAGTATTCATCCCTTGTGACTGCAAAACATAAGCATCTATTTTATTATAAAGACCAATGCCTCGGCCTTCTTGGCGCAAATAAAGTAGTACTCCACCTTGTTGATGCATGCTTTCAATACATTCATTTAATTGCTCACCGCAATCACAACGTGAAGAATGAAACACATCTCCTGTCAAGCACTCTGAATGCATTCTAATTAAAGGAGTAGCTTGCGCTTGATCCGCTTTGTTGAATATCAATGCGACATGCTCTTGGCCATCATTAAGACCACTAAAGGAAACTATTTCCGCAGGAATATTACTCTGTTGCCCTACGTTTAACTGCACTCTCGCTCTTACTTCTGCCACGACTTGTCAGACCTTAAAAAAACATTAATGTGATAGTATCACAATTTCATGATGGTAATATAGATATGGTACCCAAAACTTCTAAAAACAAGTGATGAGTACGCTTTAAAAAATAACTTAACTAAAAGTTCTTGAGTGAAGATTCATTATACTGAGCCAAATCAAGCTGCACCTGATAACGACTTACCAAGGTATCTAGTTGTGCTTGCCAAATGCTCAAATCATCCAAAGTAATGGTGTTGTCATCAAGCTCCCACAATTGTTTCGAGCCGCTATAGCTAAACTGCATCGCTAACATAGCATCAGCATCACCCTCTTGGGCTGCTTTTTTTAACTTAGCCATTTTACGCGTTACTTTGTTTAGCGACTGTTTTAGCTCCCAGACATAATTTACTTCATACATAAATGAATGAGTGCGATACTTTTTTAAGACTAAAGCTATTGCAACAACACTGACAATTACCCCCAGTAAGTTCCAATGAAAATGACTGCCGTCGGCATCTGGGAATATTACAATCAAGGCCTGTGCAATACCTAAACTTCCTGTGGCCAACGAAGCTACGCATGCCACAATTACTTTATTTAAATGGTTGCGGTAGCGTGCTTTATCAATCTTTTTTAACTGCATAATGACCCCTTATCGACAAGCCACTATTGTATCGCTTTCTTGGGCAGAAAAGAATTTTAAAAAATATTCACCCCTTATTAAATTCTGCGCCGTTATACAAAGGAGACAACCAATAAGGATCACGCTATGCAAAATATTGCGCTTCAACCAAGCCCATTCAATTACAAAAAACTCACCAGTGCTTTACTCGGAGGCACCTTAATGACTGGCGCTGCGTTTATATTGATGCAGCAATTAATCACTCAAGATAATACTCGCCCACTAGAAATTAAATCATATCCTGTCGTAGAAATTGCACAAAATAGAGAAGATAGCCCAACAGAGGAAAAAACCAGATTACCACCTCCTCCTAAAATGCAGCCACCTCCGACTCGTTTAACGAATGAAGCCACACCAAACCCAAGCCTGACCATGTCAACGGCATATCGTCCGAGTATAACAACGCCTAAAGTCGGTATTTTAGCGCCAACATTAATGCCAACAGAGGGAAGCGCTGTGCCCATTGTTAGAGCCGAACCCAAATACCCGGCCATTGCTGCACGTGATGGCATTCAAGGCTGGGTAAAACTAACCTTTGCCATATCACCAACAGGTGAAGTCACAAATATAAATGTACTTGACGCACGGCCAAAACGAACTTTTAACCGCGCTGCCATCGCTGCACTTAAACGCTGGAAGTATCGCCCTAAAATAGAAAATGGCCGTGCTGTTTTACAGACTAACCAAAATGTTGTGTTAGAGTTTAAATTAGCTCAGTAGTGATTAGCTGGGGCACATTGCCCCTAAGAGAGAGCCTATGCTTATAGCCTTAAAATCTTGGTTGGTTCACAGAGATATACCTGATGATGCCCTTTTAGCCTATAAAAAAAGTGGTGATCATAAATACTTAGAGCGACTCATTGATATGTATAGCCAAGACCTATATTACTTTTTACGTAGCCACTCAAATGCCGAACTAGCACAAGATATATGTCAAAAAACATGGCTTATTACTATGGAAAAGAAGCACCTATACCAGCAACAGCAATCAGCTAAAGCTTGGCTATTTACTGTTGCGCGAAATGCATTGATTGATGAGTTGAGAAAGCAGCGCCGTGTTTACGAGCTGGATGAGCACACGTTAGTTGATAGCACACCCACCTCATCAACAAACAATCAGCTCAATGCTGCTATAGCACAATTGCCGTTTTTACAAAAAGAAGCGCTCACCTTGCAGCTTGAAGCATTCTCTTTAAAAGAAATTGCACAAATCACGCACTGCAATACCGAAACCATTAAAACGCGCTTACGCTACGCAAAGCAACAGCTCAAACAAGTACTTGGAGAAAGCCATGAACGATGAGCAACTCAATCAACAGTTAAAACAAGAATTCGCAAAGCAAAAAAGCCAAAACCGCTTAACTAAAGCGCAATTAGCGCAATTTAAAACGGCATGTAAAAAACCAAAAAACAACGCTATTTGGCCAAACATACAATGGATGTGTGCCAGTATTGGTGCTGTTTTTTTAGCTTACCTTTTATTTACTCAAAGCCAGAGCACCATGCAACCTCTTTACACTCTAAACTTAAATAATTATCAACAAATTGAAGTGCATAGTATCGAAAACGGCCAATATCATTTGTCGTTTACATCACAAAAGCAACAATTAGATCAAGCAATGGTGCAAGCAGCTCAAATTATTAAAAATGCTTATCAAGGGCACGGACGGTTAATTGAAAAGCAAACAGGTAAATGGTTTATAGCAGATTGCAAACAGCAAACGTTATTAGAAATTAACACTGAGTTAGTCGCAAAGTTAATTGATAAACATAAGGTTAAAACCCAAGCCGTAGGCACACTACTGACGTTTAAGAGAAACCCTCAAGGGCAACTTATTAGCTTATCTGCCCTTGAAGCTCACAGCACTGAGCAATGTGGTTAAATCATCACCACACTGGCGATAAAGAAGCATACTAATGACAACGCTCCGCCGACTAATGCATAAGGCAGCTGAGTTTTTACATGAGTTAGTAGATCACACCCAGATGCTAATGCTGAAACCGCACTCGTATCTGAAATTGGAGAGCAGTGATCACCAAAAATACCGCCACTTAAAATAGCACCCATCACCAAAGCTGGCGGCAGGCCTAATGCTTGAATAAGCGGAACACCAATGGGGATCAAAATAGCAAAAGTGCCCCACGATGTGCCTGTGGTAAACGACATAATTGCCCCCGCTAAAAACAACACTGGTACAATAAAGTATATTGGAAGATAGTCACCCACTAATGACGCAACAAACACACCAGTGCCTAGTTCTTTTAAGCTCGCCCCTAAGGTTAAAGATAAAAGTACAATAGTAACTAAAGGGAGCAACTCCCCCATCCCTTTAAATCCAATATTTACTAGCTCATGGTGATTAAAGCGTTTTGCACTAAGTAATAAAATATAAGCGAGTGCCGTTGCTAAAACCGTGGCATAAAGTACCGATTTAGAGCCACTTCCTTGAGCCAAGACCCCGCCCCCAGTCCAAAACATAAAACCAATCATTGAACCCACCAAAGTCACTAATGGCAGGAGCATAAATCTCGCTTTAGTCGCTTTTGGCCCAGCATCAAGTGCAACTTGTTGCTTCTCAAGTTGCTGCTCAGCAACTTTCATAGGGCCATGCACCTTATCAAATACTATCGTATACAACACAATCAACAGCGCAATAATGGCGTAAAAATTAAACGCAACGCTACTCCATAATATGCTTACTGCTGATTGTTCTAATTCATAATTACTCAATAGCCCGAGTATATAAGCTCCCCAGCCGTTGAGCAAAATAAGAATACAAACTGGCGCACTGGTACTATCAATAATATATGCAAGACGTGCACGGCTCATTTTGAACTTATCAAATAACCCTCGAGAGACAATACCTGAGGTTAATACACTCATATTTGACTCAATAAACACGGCAGTACCTGTAAACATAGTGAGCAGGCCAACTTGCCTTTTACTCTTCGCCACCCCTTTATTCATCAACATATTGACAGTTGCTGCAACACCACCGGATTCTCTGATGTATGCCAACAAAGCTCCAATGATCAAACTAAAAATTAAAATTCGACTATTACCTGCTGATGTCACCACACTCACAATGCGTTCAATACTGTTGACAGGTGTCATCATAAGTTGACTATAGTTATGTTGCATAAGCAACAAAAATTCAGAAGAAATCAATGCTAATAGTAGCGCTAATATTACTTCTTTTCGCCAGAACACCACTAAAATTGCAATTAATGGTGGCAAAATTGAATACCAAGTCATATTTTCCCTTATAGTATAGCCAGTTAGTCATGTTTATTAAGGTTTAGTAGCTTAAAGCGTTCACCATTAAAAACAAGGCCTCTACCACCTTTATAATCATAATGACAACTTATGTACCCATAATGGTTAAATATTGTGAAAAAAACACAATAATTGATGCACTGACTATCACTGCCGATTATTTGAACCTATAATAACTACAAACAAGTAACCATGAAGTATCGAAATGTCGACATTTGTAAAAATAAAAGCGCTCAAGCCCAGCCTTTCAAGCAGCGAAGCGAAGTTGGCTGATTTCACTCTCAACTCGGGGGCAAAAATCCGCTCTTTGTCTTCTGTTGAACTGGCAAGACAGGCGGGTGTAAGTCAATCAAGTGTGGTTAAGTTTGCCCAAAAGCTTGGTTATAAAGGCTTTCCAGCCTTTAAACTTGCTGTAATTGATGATTTAAATTTACTCACAGTACAACCAGAAACCACATTGACTCAAATCACGCACACAGACCCCATTCATTCAATCGCACTCAAACTGCTATCTCATCAGCAAGGTATTTTGCATGAAACACATAAACTCAATGATGCAGAACAATTTGAGCAAGCGATTGTTGCACTAAAATCTGCAAGAAAAATATTATTATGTGCCGTGGGCGGCAGCTTTACCATGGCTCAAGACTTTGCGCTAAAATTGCAAAAAATAGGATTACCAGCAATTGCTCAAACAGATGAGTTATCTGCGGCAAGTTACATAGCAACCATGGGTAAAGATGATTTATTAATTGCGATTAGCGACTCTGGCCAAAGCAAAGCCGTACTCAGGGTAGCGAGGCAAGCAAAGAATAATCATTGCTCTATTTTGTCGTTATCACGCTATGGCAGTAACCCATTAAACGAGTTGGCATGTATTAAACTGTTTAATGTTATTGGCGAAGAACCAGTTAAACACGCCTCTATTTTAACACGTACTTCTCAAAGCTATTTAATTGATGTGTTATTTACTGGACTCACCCAATCTAATCTACGCTGGCAAAAGCGAGCAGATAAAGCGAACGAACACGTATACGATATTCGCCATTCTTAACGTGCATAAATTAGGTAAGGCTGTCGACGCTGTTTAAATACACTCAAGTCAGCCTGCCAACTTTGTTTTACTTGCTTGTAAGACATATTGTTTTTAATTGCGATACGAAGCTTATCTGTTCCCGCCAATTTATCCATAAATTGCTCATGTTTAAAAAATACCCGTCCACTTTTTGCAAATGCCTGATAGGCGTGGATAAACCATTTTAGGTTTAATCCATGCGTGCTTTGCTTAGTTAAATTTAATCCATATGCAACTTTGCCATTAAGTTTTGGGTTTTGCGCCGCGCCCTTGATGGGCTTTGGCATAAAACTAAAACCACCTAATTTAACCTTATCATGGCCAAATACCTGAAAAGGTATAGTAGTGCCGCGCCCAACTGATACTGGTGTTGCTTCAAAAAAGCATAATGATGGATATAGTGCAATAGCCTGAGCGTTTGGTAGGTTTGGACTGGGCTTAATTGGTAGATCATACGCCATATTCGCATCGTAATGAGCAACAGGGACGACTGTTAAAGCAAGTTGTTTGTCAACATTGAGCCAGCCTTCGGCATTTATCATATTAGCTAACTCCCCGACAGTCATACCATGTAACACTGGAATAGGATGCATACCTACAAAAGATTTAAACTCTGGTTCCAGTATAGGGCCATCAATATAGGCAATATTCGGGTTGGGTCTGTCTAAAACAATAAACTGTATGCCCTGCTCAGCCGCCGCTGCCATTACATAATGCATAGTACTGATGTAGGTGTAAAAGCGCACACCCACATCTTGAATGTCAAAAATAATGGTGTCGATATCTTTTAAAACTTCAGCTGAAGGTTTTTTGCTTTTACCATAGAGCGAAATAATTGGCAGCCCCGTTTTTGCATCTTTTGATGAGTCGACTTTAGCACCCGCATCATGATCGCCTCTAAACCCATGCTCTGGCGCAAAAACTTTGCGAACGTTCACGCCTTTTTCGAGCAAGCTATCAAGCAGGTGCCCGTCTAGAGTTTGTGCCGTTTGATTAACCACTAATGCAACACGTTGGTTTTTTAATAAAGGAAGGTATTGACCGTAACGCTCAGCGCCAACTTCAATAGCATGACTATATAAAGAAGCGAAAAGAAGTAAAAATATTAGAAAACGCATGGGCTCTATCAGCTAAAAATTTGCATTTATGATGACGAACCTAACAAAAAATGCAACCTATACTACTTAACTTTATTGTGCCTATGCACTACAAACACTGCAGGCTACTAACAAAAGGCAAAAAACAAGATCTCTGACCCCATTGCTTCTTTTATTGTGGGTGTAGAGTTGTTGATGGTAAAAGTGCCTGATGGTGAGGCCCTAATGCAGGAGTAAAGATAGAGTGGTTTAAGCTGGGTGTAGCAGCCATTGTTTAATCTGCTTTTCGAGCTACTGCCGCACGCCAGTTATGAATCCTTTTTCGAGGCTTCAGTGATGGCTAAGTACACCATTTTTTAGCAGAGTCATCACTTGGAGTATTTTCCATTTCTTAATGGCATTACGAATAACCCAGTTGAGAGACTCAATAGCGTTAGTGGTATAAATAACTTTCCAGATGTATGGACTCCCATTTCCCTAGGGAGTAACGTAATAAGTGACCAAACTTTTACTAAGGAGCCCATACATCTGAAGTTGCATAAACTGCTCAACAAAGAAGTCATGAAGGTGCGAATACATTACAGGCCAGAGGTAGCCCCTCAATTTGAGCCCGTATATAAGCTAGCATATAATTTATTCAACTCTTTCTTTTTGACATTGGCAAGGAGTCCATATAAGTCCCTAGGGTAATTAAATATGATATTTAAGTTCTGCCAATGCACATTCCACAACTTACTTTTTATGGATATTGCCAATTTCAGGTATCACTAAAGCACTCAAGCTGAGCTTTTCTTCAGTGTTAGAGCAGTAAATATGCTTTAAATCAATCGTAACTGCTTTGCAGTCTTTCAGCGAAAAATTTAAAGAGAATTACGTACCATGTGGACACATTAGTCTCTAGGAGTCCCAAGCAGCCATAGATACAATAAGAATATTTTCCACACCACTCTATTTGTTACTATCGTGCTCATTCGCCCAAAACACGTTGCATCAACTGTGCTTTAGTAGGCAGTTCAATTGCTAATGCTTGCTCTATCTCTGCGTGCGTTAATACCCGGCGATGATGAGAGGAGGCATAAACTGACACCTCTAGCTCCTGCTGTTGTAGTTTATCGGTCAATATTTTAAGCCGGTGGTATGTATCCCCATGTGGCCAATTACTAGGAGAGTCAAAGCCGCTTTGCCAGCTGCTACCAAACATATCTTCGCTAAACAATAGTTTATGCTCTGGTAGGTACAACACCAAATTATGACTAGCATGGCTATTTGGTACATCAATTAGTACCACTTTATTACTTGCAAGCGTATGCATATTGGTTGCCGCTATCACTCGCTGTGCCACTAATGGCGCTGTTAAATGCGCTTGTAACGCACTTATATCACTTGGATGCACAATAAGGTCAGCACCGTGTGCAATCACGTCTTCTAACCCCATCATGTGATCGCTATGGTGGTGCGTGACCACATGCTGTGCCACAGGCTTATTTAACCCAGTATGGGTTTTTAATAAAGCCAGATTTTTTTGCCATGCTTTGTCATTGGCGTGCATTTGCCATGCGCCTGCTGAAATAAAATACTCCCCTGCATCTACAAATAATGTGTAACCCCAACCTTGGCCGATAAAATACACGCCTTTAGCTAGTTGCAAAAAAGTATGCTTTGATACATCAACAGGGACGTCTTTAGGCTTAACTTTATACGCTTTGGGCAGGCTAAACGCTTGACTTTTTAATGAATTAAAAGAGAGTTCTCTCAAATAGGCTTGATAAATAGGCCCTTCACTGCTGCTCACAAATAATTGTTGAGCCCATACAAAGCCTTGTTGCAGTTGGTGGTTTAAAAAGTCAAAGCTGCGTAATTGCCCGCCACGCTCTGTAAGCATCCGACTCAAGTAGCCAGTTTGTTGATTAAGGTAGACAATATATTGTTGCTCAGAGCCTTCATGTACGGTTAATACATCGTGCGCCGCGCCTTGAATATAAGCCGTATCGGTCCATTTACTGGCGGCTTTATCTTGATAGAGTTTGCGAATAATAAGCGGATCTAACTGCTCACTCACTGTAAAATCAGTATTTTCAAACGTTATATTACTGGCTGGTTGATACTGCTTTAGCGCATGGTCAATCACATATCCTTTATCAGCCACAAATAAGCGCTCTATAACACTTGGCATATTACTACCGTGACTACCTACCAACCGAGTAGTTACTTGCTTAAATGCTTTGTGCTGCTTGGTAAAATCAATCAGCAGCATACGCTGTTGTTCATTAACATAGCTTACAGTTTCGCCCTGTAAGGCATGGCTACTTTGCCATTGAGAGTATTGGTTAGCTTGCTCTCGTGCACTGATACTTTGCAGCGTCAGCAACGCATCGCCACCATAAGCTGCAACGGCATGGCTAATAATTCGCTGCTCTTTTTGCGCTGCTACACCTACATTACACACCACTAACAGTGCACAACTGCTAACAACCTGCTTTAACGTTTTAATTAATGTTTGCATACTTCAACTCATTACTTGATGTTTTTACTGCAAGCATTAAATGCAATCGCGTACTTTTAACACCACAATGGCAAGCTTATAAAATACTGATGGTTTGCTGATTAATTTTAATTTATTGTTTTTTATGCTTATTTAAAGTAATCGTATAAACCAAAAGCGTATTTTCAAGCTAGACAGCTTAGTTAATAGCCCATAAACTGAAGCCAGATGTATTTGAGTAACCAGCCAATGACGCACAGCCATATTTTTTTTATTAATGAATTTAAAATTGACCTGTCGCGATGCGTGATCATACACGCTAACAAGCACACAAAAGTTGAACCAAAAGTGCTAAAAGTATTGCAGGTATTGGCACAAAACCAACAGCAAGTGGTTACTCACCAAGTATTAATGGAGCAAGTTTGGCAAGGTAGTGAAGTAGTCCCTAATGCATTACAGCGCTGCATTGCAATTTTACGTAAAACGCTAAATGATGATGCCAAAGCCCCCTCCATCATCGCCACTCATCCCAAAATTGGCTACAGTCTTATGGCACAGGTTAAGTGGCAAGATGATGATAATGAGCACGCGCGCTCAAACCATCATATTGCGAGTATAAGCAATGCCAAGGGCCTGCTCGTACCATCTGCCTTACTGCTGATACTAGCCGTGTTGGCCTTTGTGTTTTGGCCTAACTCACACCCCGCAGCATATACAAATATAACGGCGCTCACTCAAAGCGACGCCCATGAATCTGACGCAGTATTTAGCCCTAATGCGCAATATGTGGTATTCAATCGCTATGCAGGCGCGTGTAAAAGCCATATTTGGGCCAAAGAACTCTCAACTAAAAAAGAAACCCAACTCACTGCGATAGCTGGTCAATTTGGCGCACTGAGCTTTACCCCCGATGGCCGAGAGTTGGTATTTACCACCCATAACGCCTGTGATAAAAAGCAGCCTGTTGCACAGCCCTCAACAAAAGAAACACTGCAAACTTGTTGGGCCATTGCCACCTTAGACTTTGCCAAAGCATTTGGTACCCCACAAACACCGCAGCACCGTTATCAGTGCCAAACCAATAGACTACAAACGCCAAAAGCCTTAGGTAACCACCAGTATGCCTTTTTACGCTTAGATAATAAGCACAATCAGTTAATGCACTACAACGACTTAAACAAGTCGCTTAAAGCACTATATAGCAATGACTCTGATACTATTTATCATTTTGACTACCATGAACAGCTGCAAATGTTTGCGTTATTTAGCCAAAATAATAACGCCGAACACCAGCTTACTTTGCTTAATAAAGCAGGCCAAGTACAACAACAAACCGTGCTACCAAGCTCACACTGGCAAAAACATGACCAACTACTAACAGGCAATTTTGCACAAAATGGTAAGTACTTACTTGCAGCAAATAATGGCAAGCTTTATAAGATAACGTTTGATGGGCAAATAACACACATACCTTCACCAAGTCATAACTTAGTGTCGGTTACACAACATCCAAACAAGCGTGAATTACTGGCAGTGCAAGGCACAAAAGACATAGACATTGCCAACATAAATTTAAATAGCCAAACATTACAAATAGTTAAACCTGAACTAAACACCGTTGCAACCCCTTACCCAAGTTTAGCTCGCACTCATGCTCAAGAGCGCCTTGCCCGTTTTCAACCAAATGGCCACCATATTGCTTTTATCTCCAACCGCAATGACTTAGATACACTTTGGTTATGGCACCCAAGTAACCTACAGCCTCTTGCTCTTAGCAATAATACCAACGCTGTAAACAATTATAGTTGGTCGCCTGATGGCAGTCACTTAGCATGGGCCAGCAACGGTACACTCACCATTAGCAACTTAAAAGGCAAGCACAAAGCAGTCAATACTCGCCAACCTATTTATGTAGTACTCGATTGGTTTCAAAAAGACAAATTATTGGTACTAAGCAGTAGCCATAAGCCAAGAATGCTCCATCAACTCGATTTAAAACACAACACGCTAATACCCTACCCCATTCACAACGCTGCAAACGCATGGGCACAGCAAAACCAACTTATTTACACCACCACGCAAGGCGCGGTATTCAGCCGCTCACTTATTCCAAGCAAAACAGGCAGCCAACCACTGCATAATTTAAATGCCAAAGCACTGGTGGTAACTAATGAGCATATATATAGCGTAGACAAAACCACCTTTGCACTTAACCAATACACCCCAAACGGCACATTTATAAAAACCTTAAAAGCACTCAAACCCACCGCATGGAAAATAACTGACATTAAAAACCAACAACTATTGCTAGAGCAGTTTATAGCAATAGAACAAGAGGTGGTGGTGTTAGAGTAAAGCGCTATTTTTGAGTTTCTATAAAAGGTATTATTCACGTGATAATTGAGCTTTATGGTGATTTCTCATATTCTGTCGCAAGCAAAATAATAAGGACAGCCCGTGTTCCCCAACTATCAAGAATTTATGCGCCCTTTTTTGGCAATAGCTGGTGCAGCAAATGGCAATGAAATAAAACTTCGAGATGTTATTAATCAACTTGCTGAGCAATTTAATCTAACGAATGAAGAGCGCACTGAAACATTGCCCAATGGCAGACAGAGTATATTTGATAACCGAGTGGGCTGGGCAAGTACTTATCTTAAAAAAGCAGGGTTATTAGAAACCACTCGCAGAGCACATGTTGTAATTACGCCCCGTGGAATAAACGCACTTAAAGCAAACACTGTCACTGAAGATGATTATGTTGACCTTGGAAGCTTAGATTTTGATAAGTTAAGACGCGCGTTTGCCAAATCAAAACAAAAAATGCCATCGTTTTTGATTTAAAAGAAGCCATTGAACAAAAATTAGCGCAAATGGTAAAACAAAATCCAATACGCTTAGAGTTTTACGAAAAATATAAAACAATCATTGCTGAATATAACGCAGGCAAAGATATTCAGGCAGTGCAAAAAGCATTTGATGATTTGTGTGATTTAATGGAAGATGATTTGACTCCCGAACAGGAGCGATCTTTGCGTGAAGGGCTAGATGAAGAAACACTGGCTATTTATGACATACTAAAAAAACCATCGCTCAGTGCCGAAGAAGAAAAAGAAGTTAAAAAGGTGGCAATAGAAACCTTGGCTAGACTTAAAGAAGAAAAACTCAAAATAGAGCGCTGGCAAGAAAGTACCCAGCTTAAGTCGCAAGTAAAGGTCATGATCAAAAATAGCTTATATTGGTTGCCAACCAATGCGTACATCAATGACGAATTGTCCAACATGAGTTTACTGGTTTATCAACATGTTTATGCAAACTATCAAGGGGCAGGAAATAGTACTTATGGCTCATTCTAATTTTCAATCGCTGGGTAAAAAGAGAGTGCGAATTAGTGGCTAAACCCTACACCCCACCCTTTACGTTAACACCTAAAATCATCAACTTACTGGCTTTGATCAGCGAGCAAGTGGGCCGTTTGAGTGCCTTTGAGGAAAAAACAGCGCTTAAGCTTAGGCGTATCAACCAAATTAAAACCATTCAAGGCTCACTTGCCATTGAAGGGAATACGCTGAGCGAAGAGCAGATCACCGCTATTTTAGCAGGCAAACCCGTTATTGCCCCACCCAAAGATATCTTAGAAGCCAAAAATGCCATCGCTGCCTACGAGTGCTTTGCAAATTGGCAGCCTAGCAATACAAAGCACTTGCTTAACGCGCATCAAATTTTAATGCAAGGGCTCATTGATGATGCGGGTAATTACCGCAGCGGCAATGTTGGGGTGATGAAAGGTTCACAAGTTGTGCATATGGCTCCCCAAGCCGAGCGCGTTCCCGCGCTCATGTTACAGCTACTTGATTGGCTTAAAACTACAGATCAGCACCCTTTAATTAAGAGCTGTGTATTTCACTATGAGTTTGAATTTATACACCCATTTAGTGACGGTAATGGCCGTATGGGTAGGCTTTGGCAAACATTGATTTTAAACCAATGGCAACCGATTTTGGGCCAATTGCCTGTTGAAAGTATTATTAATAATCACCAAGACGAATATTATCAAGTAATTAACGCAAGCAACCTTGTCACCGACTCAGCGCCATTTATTGAGTTTATGATGCAGGTAATTTTAGAGACCTTGCAAGATCATGGGGGCCGGAACACCCCCCAAGCTCCCCCCCAAGTCACCCCCCAAGTCGAAAAGCTATTGCTCGTATTGGATAGGCAATCTGCACCTGTTGACAGAATCTCTTTACAACAGGCACTTAAGTTAAAAGATAGAAAGTCGTTTCAAGGGCGTTATATCAAACCCGCACTTGAACTAGGGCTGATAGCAATGACGTTACCAGATAAACCAACCAGCAGTTTGCAGCGATATATTTTGAGTGAAGCGGGCAAAGAGTTAGCGAACAGGCTCTAGCTTTCGACATTAAGTTGTCAACCTAACTGTCATCCTGACTAAGGTCAGGATCTTATCCGCGAATTGCAACTTTCAACACTTGTGCAATGACATTAAAGTTCGCCCATAATAGTTATTGTTGACAATAAAGTTTGCCCGTAAGGCTGACATTATTAATTTTAGGCACTTAATAGCAATGTAAACTTTATTGGAAACAACCAGCTTTCTTAGGTGTATTAGTTCAGACAAGATCTGACACATCAACTTGAAAAAGTGAGAGTTACCCGTTTTGATAAAAGGTGTCGAATCTTTAAATCAAAACATATAAGAGGTAACTCTCATGCTACATACTA
>NZ_CAMAPC010000007.1 GCF_945859825.1 Pseudoalteromonas holothuriae | reverse complement strand
TATTCCCTCAGCGGTTGTTAAAATAGCTCATTGCACCTTGCGTAAAAAGAGCGTATTCGCTTCGCTCATGTCGCTAACCTTTTACACTTACTTCACCTTGCGCAAAGGAAACGTACTCACTGCGTTCGCTATCACGACAATTTGCGTAAGGTGAAGTGTGTCGTTAACCTTTTACACTTAACGGTGTTTACATTTTGTCAGTAAGCTGGCCATGGCATCTTTTTTAAGCTTTTTAGATTGCTCGTATTCTTCTCTAGTACACTTTGCTTTGCCGTAAATATCTTTTCTAAGTAACACATCTGCCATATGCATTTTGGGCTGATAGACTTTTCTATAAGTGTTGAGAATGGCTTTGCCATCTTTACCTAATTTGGCTATGACTATGCTGATATCTTGCTCAGATATATCTTCTCCTTTCATTAAAGCAGTTCGAATAGGCTCAATAGCTTCGTTAAATTCACAGCGTCTATCACGGCCGATGTTAAGTGAAAAGCCAAGCCATGTTCCAATAATTATTCCAACAAATCCGCCAATGACTAATGCAATAAGCACTTTTGACATTACTAATCCTTAAAGTAGGCGAAGAACTAAACGATATTTTGATCATATAGTTTAATTGGCAAATTAAGATATTGCTTTTTTATTTTAAAAATCTGAATAAATTGAACATGCTATCGCCGTTTTTTAATAAATTTGTATCTATGATGGTCAAGTGTACGATAATAGTGGCTTTTTAGTATTTAAAGAAACCGGTGATAAAGCATTTGTACCTGAGATCAGCCATCGTACATTAGCTGCATTTGTACAAGCACGCTTTAGCATTACCGAACAGCTTGGCTTAGAAGGGGGATTAAGAGCAGAGAAAATTGATGATTTCACTACTTTAGGTCAAGCTATTGCAATCTCTGGTAGCCGTGATGACTACGACTCAACGTTATACAGTGTTGGCCTGACGTACGATATAACTAACAATCATACGGTATATATTGCCTTTAATGAAGGCTATGAATTACCAGATATTGGACTGCAGATCCGTTATGCACCAGTCAATTTGATTTAAGCCAATCATCATTAAAACCAATTGAATCACAAGACAAATAGATTAGTTGGCGTGGTGAGCTTGGTGCAGTTGACTTTAGTGCAGCTTACTTTGTTTCAACATCGGACTTAGGGCGTGTTAAAAGTGAAGGCATGGGGCTGTCTGTTAGTCGTAATGAAGTTGAAATTGATGGCTTTGAAGTAACATCATCATGGGATATTAATAAGACTTTGAGCGCAGAACTTAGTTACAGCAAAGTCAATGGTGACGAAAAAGCGCAAAGTGCTGAGCAATTTCAAGCAATGAATGGCTTTAGTATTGCGCCAAGTAAACTTACCGCTCAGTTGAATTACGATATTACAAGCAATTGCCATACTAACTTAACGCTAATGCGAAGCGGTGGCAAAGATTACCGTATACAAGGAAAAAATGCCTTTAATAGAAGAGATGTACAAAGCTATACGCTAGTGGATTGCAATTCACAACTTGAGCTGGAAAAATGTACAGTGACAGTGGGTGTTGAAAACTAATTTAATAATCAGTATTTCCCAGCTTATAGCCAACTACAGCGAAATGGCAATAACACGAGTTCAATCCCTGATCGTGGTCGCACGTTTTCGGTTAAGTACCGAATTGTTTGGTAATACCACTGATAATACAGGCTGTCATTTGACAGCCTGATATCCACATTTATAACCAGCGTTGAAGTACATCAGACTCAGGTAGCAAAGGTAACTTAGTGAGTTGTAGTTGCCACCCAGTAACAGTGTTTTCGAGAGCGTGATAATGATCTTTAAGTGCGTAAATACATACTACAATCACGGCAAGCTGAAGCAGACTTGCGATAGGTGAATTAATTGCTATGGGCTTTAACGCACTACCAAAAGACGCTTTAATTTTATTATTATTCATATCTACACTATAACATTCATCTAAGATCAAATGAGTCAGCATACCCACACTGACTGATACTGACAAAAGCAGCGCAGTATTCATTGCCTTACCGGCCAGTAACGCTAAATTGACACTCAATAAAGCGACCATGACCACGCATAACAAAGAATGACTTGCTCCTCGATGAATAGTAAAGCTTTCAAATAAGGGCTTTAGTATATACATGAAAGCCAAATAAACAGCCAACGCACAAACCCATATAGCACTGAGAGAGCTGAACTTTATGATGATGGGCAGACAAATTCCTATACATAGGGCAAAAAGAGAAAACAAACTGTTGAGTGAGCGAGACTTATCAGCATCCAAATCGGGTAGCAATCCTGCAAGGCTACCAATAACAAAGAGTAACAGAGCTTCAGTCGGTGCTGTTAGTGAAGCCGCCAGCATTACGGAACAAACAGCAGCACTGGTGACAACCGATGCTTTAAAATGAGTTTCAAAATTTGCCACAATTATCCTTACCAATCGACAAGCTAGCGTCGAGTTGTTCTAAAGGGCATGATTCTAATGCTATTCTTTTATAAGAACAAATGCTTATGTGTTGTTGGTTTTATATAAAGAGGCTTTTAGGGTTTGACGATCTTTTTAGGGATGATTATAGCAGTTCTGTTTTAGGTAAATTGATTTGAGAAGGGTTCATGAAAAAATATGTATACGCTGCGGCATTGTTGACCACTGCACCATTTACTTTTGCCGAAACTGTTGTTTTCAGCTCTGCTAACTGCCACGTTAAGTCAGATCATGCTGAGGTGGTGTATGCAAGTGGTATTGTGGAAAATAGAACGGGTAATTATGACCAACTTTATTGCAATATTTCTGTTAAAAAGGGAAAAGACATTATAGAAGTTGGTGTGAATATGTACCTACTTAGAAAGAAGAGTATTCATGGAGCGAGGTGCATAATTACCTTTTATCAAGAGGAAGAAACTCAATCATAACGTTGGAGAGGTCAGAGCATGCTCATGATGGGATTAACTATCTAACTATGGTTGATTTCATGCTATCGGATTATAATAATGCAGGCAGGGGACTTTTGAGCTGCTCTTTGCCAGAAGTAGAAGAGAGTGGATTATCAAGAATCACTAGCTACGTGGTCACCTATTCAGACTAATAGTTATCGATGCTAAGTAGTTCACAGCAAAGCACAAGGGAGAGTGCAAAATTCACTTTCCCTTGTAGATGTTTAACGCTTATTTAGGTTGTGCATCAATCGACTGACCATTTACTTTTTGTGAATCATCACTCATCAAATATAAATAGGCTGACATAAGCTGTTCAGGCGTTTTTAAGCTGTCTTTGTCTTCGCCAGGAAATGCCGACGCGCGCATACTGGTTCGGGTAGCACCTGGGTTAATACAGTTAATGCGTATATTTGTCTTACCTACTTCTTGAGCCCAAGTTTGCATCATACCTTCGGTGGCAAACTTAGAAATTGCATAAGGTCCCCAAAATTCACGACCTTTACGGCCAACGCCTGATGAAGTAAATACCACAGAAGCGTGAGGGGCTTTACGTAATAGCGGAAACAGGTACTTAGTGATCATTGCTTGGGCGGTAACATTAACTTTCATAATATTTTCAAATGTCGAAACACAAAAATGCTCTAAAGGCCCTAATGAGCCTAAAATCGAGGCATTGTTGAGTAAACCGTCTAATTTTCCGAATTGCTGTTCAATCGTAGCAGCTAAATCACGATAGTTTTGCTTTGTTGCCCCACGCATATCAAGTGGCACAATAGCGGGTTGAGGGTAACCTGCGTTGACGATTTCATCGTATACACATTCTAGTTTTTGAGTTGTTTTTCCTAGTAAAATAACGGTAGCGCCGTATTCTGCGTAGGTGAGTGCTGCCACTCTACCGATACCGTCACCAGCACCGGTTATTAAAATTGTTTTGTTTTGTAGGGCGTTTGCCGGGGCTTTATAATAGTGCATTTTTAACCTCAACTGGTAATTTTCGGGCATTTTAACACAAGTTATCGAATTTATTGTAAATATAGGTGGCGAAAGGCTACACTTTACGTTAACTTTAACTGGTCTAATGTCTTATTAAAAACACAATTACATAGTTTTAACGAATTAGAACACAATAATAATAAGATTATGTCGGAGCCTATAAAATGAAAAAAATGCTACTCTCACTCGCGGTTTCTTCAGTCCTCGTTGGCTGTGGTGGCGGTGAAACATTAGAAGATGTCAAAAAAGACTCTACCCCTGTATTACCTTTGGCAAGTGTTAAGTTTGACCCATCCAATAGTGTAATTTCAGTACCAAATGATTTACTACTTAATGGTACAAAAGATGGTACGCTTAATTTCCCTGGTGAACTTGATGAAAATGGCAATGCTGCATTAGCAAGAGCTAATTATGCCTCACCTTCGCTATCACTAGGTGCGTTGGATGGTTGGTCTACGCAAATGCCTTACGTTATCAATTTGGATGTGCCATCTGGATATGCAATTAGTGAGCAATCAGCGAGTGACCCAACTGCCGTTCGTATTTTTGAAGTGGTCATGGGGGCAGATCAAAGTGATGAACAATGCAAGCAAGTACCTGCTGGTATTGCATGCCGTGTTGTGGGTGAATTAACCAATGGATTAACTGGTGACTTTGTTTCGGCATTGAATGGTTCAAAAAATGGTATTGCCATTCAGCCACTTAAGCCATTTAAAGCGGGTAAAACCTATATTACGGTTTTAACTGACTCGTTAAAAATGAGCGATGGTCGTGCTGTCCAATCTTCTTCAACTTATACTTTGCTACGCCAAGAAGCGCCGTTGGTAACAGACACGCAACTTGCGCTGCAAGCCGTTATTAAAAGCTACGAAAATGCAGTCACGTCTGAAGGCGCTCTAAGCAAAGAAAATATTATTTACACAGCCGCAGCAACAATGCAATCTGTAGGTCAAGTTGTTGGCACAATTAAAAAGTTAATGGCAGGTAGTTTGGCTACAGGTTCAAACCCTAAGTTGGTTTTACCTGAGCAACCTATGATGACGGTATCTGACGCATTAGCTGCTGTTATTCCTGATCCAGCAACACGCGCACCATTTCAAGCTGTGCAATATATGCGTGGTAGTATTCAACTACCTATGTACTCATCCAAGCCAGCAACGAAAGAAATCAGCAGCGCTGCAGATACGTATTGGCGCGCTCAGTGTGATAGCGCGGTGATGGTTCAAGGTTACAAAGCGGCTATTGGTGGCACACTACCTGCGCCTCAAGCGGATACTAATGATGCAGCATGTGCGGCTATGTCTGGTGGCGTGCTACGTGATTTTGGTTTAGATAGCACACGTTTCTTAACAAAATATAATACTATTCCTCAAGTGCAATGGTTGGCAAATGTACCCGTGCAAGTTACCAAACCTATCCCGCAGCTGTTAGGTATTGAAATGCCGGCAACAGGTTGGCCAGTGGTGATTTTGCAACATGGTATTACTACCACAAAAGAAGCGATGCTTGGTCTAACTTTAGCACTTAGCTCGCAAGGTTTCGCAACGGTTGCTATTGACCATCCAATGCATGGCGAGCGAGGTTTAGACATTGATGGTGATGGCATAGATGACTTTAACGCCACAGATGGTAAAGGGTCTGTACTGTCATATATGAACTTAACATCGTTATTGGCGGCGCGTGATAATTTACGTCAGTCATCGGTAGACTTGTTGGGGCTTCGTTTAGGTTTAAATTTTGTTAACCCGGCAATGGGCTTAAATCCTACACAAGTTAGTTTTGTTGGTCACTCACTAGGCTCTGTTGTTGCACCTAGCTTTATTGCTCATGCAAACTTACCGCTTGACCCGCAAGTAGACCCACTGTTTAAAGTACAAAGTGCTGCACTGGCAAGCGGTGGTAGCGGCATTGCGAGCTTTTTAGCTGAGTCTGAAGAATTTGGCCCATTTGTTCAAGGCTCAGTTCTTCTTGCAGCTAACAACTTAGCGACAAAGGCATTTGTGACGTTTATTGCCACTGATGCTGCTTCTCAATGTTCTGTCCCCGATGGTATTGAGGTTAATCCACAAAATCCTGTGTATTTATCGGCTGTTGCGCCTTGTGCCTTTACGCATTATGTCGCGCACTTGAGCAGTACCGGTGATACTCAATCACTGGCTGAGATTAAAGGCATTATTCAGCAGTTTGTCTTTGCAGCACAAACCGCGCTTGATAGTGGCGACCCACTTAACTATGCATCTTTAGTGCAGGCCGTACAAACACCAATTTATATGAGTGTTGTGACAGGTGGTGTTGATGGTAATAAAGCAGATACTGTTATTGCGCCAACAACAACTAACCCACTTTCGGGTAGCACACCATTGGCTCGTATGATGGGACTTCAAACTGTCTCAGAAACTCAAACTTCACAAACACCGATGAGTTATGTTGTTAACTTCAGCCAAGGTAATCATGGTTCAGTTGTAACAACTTCATTTAGAGAAAACGCTGGTGGTACAGCTCAAGGACATGCAATGGCAGCGGTTGAAATGCAAACTCAGATTGTGTCTTTCTTAAAGTCACAAGGGTTATATTTACAAATTACTAACCCTGCGGTTATTGCTAATTAATTTTAATTGCTTCACTATTGAAAGCCGCTTTAAAGCGGCTTTTTTTATGATTTACAGCAATCCCAATTTTATTAAAAGTGTGTTCATTTGAGGCTACGAAATGGCTCATTAACTTGTGTTAAAAATCACTTGTGTTGAATAACTACATAGCGAAATTTTCACCTTGTTTCTAAAGCATTTTCTGTGACAATATCTGAGCATTTACTTAATAATAATTGGCATAATATCTCAGGAGTCAAGGTTGGCATTTTTATTTGAATATGGTTTGTTTTTAGCTAAAGCAATTACTATTGTATTGGCGGTCGGTGCAATCATTGCGCTGATTGTGGGTGCGAGTCACAAACCAAAAGGTGAGTCTGGAGAAATCGAACTCAAAGATTTATCGGAACAAATGGCAGACGCGAAAGTGCGTTTTATTGAGCAAGCGCTAGATAAAAAAGCGCTAAAAGCACACCGTAAAGCGCAAAAGAAGCAAGAGAATATAGAGCCTGAGGGGCGTGTATTTGTTGTGGATTTTTCTGGTAGTATGGATGCACATGAAGTAAAAAATTTACGTGAAGAGATCAGTGCAGTTTTAAACATTGCTGATCAGAGTAAAGATCAAGTACTGGTTAATCTTGAAAGCGGCGGAGGGGTGGTACACGGCTATGGTCTTGCGGCTTCGCAACTTAATCGGGTTAAACAATATGGTTTACCATTGACAGTTTGCATTGATAAAATTGCAGCCAGTGGCGGTTATATGATGGCTTGTGTTGCTGATAAAATAATTGCAGCACCGTTTGCAATCGTCGGGTCAATTGGTGTAATTGCACAAGTCCCTAATTTTCATAAAATCTTAAAAAAGAATGATGTTGATTTTGAGCAAGTTACAGCAGGTGAGTACAAACGTACGTTGACCATGTTTGGCGAAAATACAGACAAAGGGCGTGAAAAATTTAAAGCAGAAATTGAGCATACCCATGGTTTATTTAAGTCATTTGTCGCTGAGCATAGACAGCAGCTTGATATCTCACAGGTGGCAACGGGTGAGCATTGGTTTGCTACACACGCGAAAACATTTAATTTGGTTGATGAAATAAATACCAGTGATGATGTTTTAATGTCTTTAGACAAAACACATCAACTCTATAAAGTCAGCTATCGTAGTAAAAAAACGCTATCTGAAAAAGTTGGTTTAGGTGTCAGTGCTGCAGTCGAAAAAGTGAGTATGTCACTTTGGTCAAAGTTGAATAATGCACGCTTTTAGTTTTAAGCGATAGAATAATAAAATGCACTTGGTTATTTTCCAAGTGCATTGTTATTACAGCGCATATGTGCTGATAATTCGGTATACCTCGTTAATATTGTCACCTGCTTTGAACTCTTTGGTAATAGGGGTAGGGTCTGAGCCAACCCAAATTTTTAGCTCGGAATCTAAGTCAAAATGGCCAGCACTTTCCTTGCTATACTTAGTGATTTTATTATAAGGAATACTTAGTATTTCAACTTTTGAACCGGTTACACCTTGTTTATCAATGAGGAGCAATCGTTTGTTGGAAAAAACAAACATATCACGAATTACTTGGTATGCTTTTTCAATGCGCTCGCCCTCGATTAATGTATCATTAAGTAGTTCATCGAGTTTCTCATTATCTACTTCACTGGCGTTTCCTAAAATGCCGCTCAATAGTCCCATTATTTAATCCTTCTGGAATAGTTGATTCTCAAGAGTATGGCCGTTGACCACCTGACGATACTGCCAGTTATGTTTATAGCAGTACTTAAGCAAGTGTATATCAAATTGTTCAAAGCATGATTGGTATTCGATAATAAATTCTTTGTTTTGACTTTGAGATATGTGTAGCACACCACTGAGTTGTTTTAATAACTCTTTTGCATCTTTATATTGTTCATGCAATTGCAATGTAATGTATTTGCTACTACCAATTTGTTCATTGCGGTTGTGGGCACTTAAAACACCTTTGTCTAAGTACAATACATGGCTACATAAACGTTCCAGCTCAGCTAAATCATGGGAGCTTAGAATAAAGCTGACCTCATCGCTTAACGACGAAATCAGCGAGCGAATTTCTCGTGCATTTAACGGGTCTAACCCTGCGGTAGCCTCATCAAGTAAGACGATTTGTGGTTTGCCTAGTAATGCTTGAGCAATGCAAACACGTTTCCTCATTCCATGAGATAACTCATTTATTTGTGAGTTATGGTTATCGCTTAGGCCAACTAGCTCGAGCACACGCGTTGTGTCTTTTAGGGCTTCAATTTTGTTTAATCCTTGTAAGACCCCGTAAAAACATAGCTGTTTTTGAATTGAAAATCTTGGGTCTAACATCGCATCTTGTGGTAGCGCGGTTAATTTACCAAATAAGCTAGGATGGCCAAGTGGTTTATCTAAAATTTTTACCGAACCCGAGTTTGGCCTTAAATAACCACACAAGACACTAAATAGGGTCGTCTTTCCAGCACCGTTGGGTCCGACTAATGCAGTTGTACTGCCAGACTCAATAGTAAAGCTAACATTACTAAGTGCCTGTTTACTACCAAATGATTTTGATAGTCGATTTACTTCAACTATAGTACTCATAACGCACGACTCCTAAATACAGCGATGCCCGTTATGAGTAAAGCGCCAGTTTGTAAGAAAGGAATAAGCCAAAGAGTTAAAGAAACCGAGTCTTGAGATGCAATGTCAAGTAACTGAACGCCTGGGAAAACATAAAACAATAATTCAAGAAATGGTAAGTAGCCAGTTATAAAAGAAAGTAGTGCATTACCTAATGTGAATAATAATATTGCAAGCACAATGGATAGACGAGACGAATGGCAAATTAGATTTAGCAATGCCATCAGGGCTATAAATGGCATGACGACAATACTTAACTGTAAAATAAGCACGAGAGTAAGTGATAAGCCAGAAAATGTTAAATCAGGGTTGCGGTAGCTCATAACACTGAGGGTTGCAAGTGCTGTTAATGTTATCAAGCTGATCAAAATAATAAGTTGGCCTAAAAATCGGCCACATAATATTTCATCTCTGGTACAACGCAGGCTTAAAAATCGTAGTGTACCACGTTGTCTGTCACCGACAGTTTGATCTGAACAGACAAACAATGCAAAAAGTGGGAAGCTATATAAAGCGATAAGCCAATATATAGCAAGTTCGGCTTGGGGCCAGCTAACTAGCTTTTTTAACCCGATGTTACCTGCAAGTTCATGTGCAACTTCAGAAAATTGTGGGCTACTTAAAAATGGGACTGCATGGCCAATGGGGTAGTGCAAAATCATTAACCAGACCATAGCAAAAGCTGCTATAGCAAGTAAGCCACGTTTTGTGGCGAAAAGGCGAGTCAGCTCAAAAAGGGCTAATTGCCATACTCTGTGTGTATTCATAAGGTCTCCTTTGAATACACAATAACGTGTATAAAGCAGGATATAAACTGTAAATATGTTTCAGAGTATGGCTGTTTGTTACATTTAGAGTATTAGCACATTACCAACCACATTGACGACCTTTGTTTTGCTCGTCTAAATACGCTTGTAGTGGAGCAAAGTAATCCAAGATAGCAGTTGCATCCATTTGCTGTTTACCTGTTACTTTTTCAAGGGCTTCTTGCCAAGGGCGGCTACTTCCCATCTCTAGCATCGCATTAAGCTCTTCACCCGCTTTTTTAGAATTATAGATTGAACAACGGTGAATCGCTTCTTTATTACCTGCTGTTTCGCACAATGAACGGTGGAAGTCAAATTGTAGAATATGCGCTAAGAAGTAACGCGTATAAGGGACGTTGCCTGGCACATGGTATTTTGCGCCCGCATCAAAGTCAGCTTCTGTACGTTTGATTGGTGCTTGGACACCTTGATACTTTTCTCTTAAATCCCACCATGCTTGGTTATATTGCTCAGGAGAAATTTCACCAGAGAAGACTTTCCAGCGCCATTGGTCAACGAGCAGGCCAAATGGAATAAACGCAACTTTATCCAAAGCCATTCGCATTAATAAGCCAATGTCTTTTGACTCATCAGGCACTTGCTCAAGTAAACCAATTTTTTTTAAATAGCCGGGAGTTACTGATAGTGCAACAGTGTCACCAATCGCTTCATGAAAACCGTCGTTGGCACTGTCTTGATAGAAAATAGGCTGAGTTTTGTAAGCACGTTGATAAAAGTTATGACCTAACTCATGGTGAATTGTAGAAAATTCTTCGCCTGTACGCTGAATGCACATTTTGATGCGAATATCATCTTGGTTATCTAAGTTCCAAGCTGATGCATGACATTGTACGTCACGATCTTGTGGTTTCAGGAATAATGAGCGTTGATAGAACGTTTCAGGTAGTGGCGCGAAACCCATTGAGGTGAAGAACTTTTCAGCTCCTTTAACCATATCCATTTCGGAGTAGTTATTTTTTTCAAGTAACTCAGTAACATCATAACCAGGGTCTGCATTTTCAGGAGCAACAACATCATAAATATTGCCCCATTGTTGTGCCCACATATTACCTAGCAGGTGCGCTGGAATAGCTTTATCTTGTGGCACTTTATCTTCACCGTATTTTTCACCAAGTTTTGCTCGTACATGACAATGAAGTGAATTGTAAAGTGGCTTAACTTGACCCCAGAGTCGGTCTAGCTCTTTGGCAAAGTCATCTGCTGGCATATCATATTTACTACGCCACATAGCACCAGTGTCTTTATAACCCAGCTCTTTAGCACCTTCATTTGCTAGAACGACTTGTTCTTTAAATAAAGGGCGCATTGGCTTTGAAGTCTGGCGCCAACCTTGCCAAGTATCAAGAAGCTCATCGTAGTCACGGCTAGTCGCCATTTTGCTCGTTAATTCACCTAAGCTTTGGCAGTTTTTACCATCTTTACAGTATTTTCCTTTGGCATATAGGCCATCAAGTTCAGCAAGTAAGGCAGCGAGCTGCGCAGATTTTTCAGCATCTTGTGGCGCAGCCATAGTCAAAGATAGCTTAAGTTTATCCATTTTTCTGCGCGTATCTTCGCTAAGCTCTAACTCATCAAAGCGAGCAGCTTCACTGGCTAAGCGTACTACGGTATCCGTTGCTTCTTGACCTACACTAGCCGCTAGTGCTGCGGTATCTTCGGTAACAAAATTAGCATAAATCCACTGTGCTCTATTGCCGCGAATACTTAAATTTTCTAACGTTTTTTGCGCATCAGTTAGAAACTGTTCAGCATCTTGCTTTGTAGGAGTTTGACTTGTTGAAGTAGAAGTGGCATTACAACCAGATAAGGATAGAGCCGAGGCAACGATGCACGCACCTAAGCTTAGTTTAAATATCGGTTTCATTTTATTATCGCTTGTTGTTATATGTAAGCCGGATAATAACAGTGCTCATGTTAGGGGACAAATATTGTTAGACCAATCACCTATATAAATTGAGTTTGTGTGATTTTTAAGCATACTTAAAATGTTACCAATTGGAGGCCTGTATGAGCATTATTGTGTTAATTATCGTGTTAATTTGTATTGTTTTTTTAATACAGTCAATCCGTTATAGACTAATTACGCTACCTGTTATGCGTTATTTTAAACGCGCCCTGCCAAAGTTAACTCAAACAGAGCAAGAAGCAATGGAAGCTGGAGACACTTGGTGGGATTCGCAGTTGTTTTCGGGGCGGCCTGATTGGCAGAAGTGGCATCAAATAGATACTCCGAAACTCAATAATGAAGAACAGGCATTTATAGATAATGAGTTAGACAGATTGTTATCAATGCTTGATGAACAGCAAATCAGGCATAATAAGGATCTACCCGAAGCTGTGTGGGCATATCTAAAAGAAAATGGCTTTTTTGCTTTTATTATTCCTAAAAAATTTGGCGGTAGGGAATTTAGCGCGCAAGCTAATTCTACGATAGTCGCAAAAATTGCAAGCAAAAGCTTATCAACGGCCGTGACTGTGATGGTACCTAATAGTTTAGGGCCTGCTGAGTTATTACTACATTATGGTACACCAGAGCAACAGCAGAATTGGTTACCAAAGCTTGCCTCTGGCGATGCTTTGCCATGCTTTGCATTGACTGCTCTTGAGGCTGGCTCTGATGCCGGAGCTATTAGCGACTTTGGAGTGATATGTAAAAAAGCCTACAATGGTGAGGAAGTATTAGGTATAGAGCTCACATGGTCAAAGCGTTATATTACATTGGCGCCAGTGGCAAATGTACTTGGTTTAGCATTTAAAGCCTATGACCCTGATTGTTTACTTGGTAATAAGCAAGCTCTGGGTATTACCTGTGCGCTTATTCCTACAAGTCACGAAGGCGTTAAAACTGGACCAAGGCATAACCCGCTTGATCAAGGGTTTATGAATGGTACTACGCAAGGTAAACATGTGTTCATTCCGTTAGAGTGGGTTATTGGAGGTCGGGCAGGGATAGGTAAAGGTTGGCGTATGTTAGTGTCATGTTTAAGTGCGGGACGAGGAATTTCTCTACCTGCACTCAGTGCTGGTACTGCACATTTGTGCACGCGAACAACCTCTGCTTATAGTCAAATAAGAGAGCAATTTGGTCATCCTATTGCCGAGTTTGAAGGTGTACAGGAGAGCTTAGCGCGCATTGTGGGTTTCACCTACAGTATTGAAGCGTGTCGGCAAACCACGGCACAAGCCATTGATATGAATAAAAGTCCTGCAGTTATTACTGCTATCGCCAAGTATCATTTAACAGAAATGTCGCGCATTGTTATGAATGATGCATTAGATATTCATGGCGGTAAAGGTATTCAAAAGGGGCCTAATAATTACTTAGCAAACAACTATACAGGGATTCCAATTTCCATCACGGTTGAGGGTGCTAATATTTTGACACGTAACCTGATGATTTTTGGACAAGGTGCCACGCGATGCCATCCTTATATTTTTAAAGAAATAAAACTCATTCAACAAAGCGAAGGCACGGCGTGTGTTCGAGACTTTGATAAATTATTAATGGCGCATATTCAGCATACCTCAATTAACATTATTAAGGTGGTATGGTTGGGGCTATCAAGAGGTCATGGTATACCTGTTGGTATCTCTGGTCCAACTCAAGTGTATTATAAAAAGCTCAATTGGCTCAGTGTCTGTCTTAGTGTGTGCGCTGATGTCGCCATGCTCAAATTGGGAGGTGAACTTAAGCGCAAAGAAATGCTTTCTGCTCGATTAGGTGATGTGCTTAGCCATTTATATTTAGCCTCATGTGTATTAAAAAAATATGAACATGATGGCCGGCAGCAAGGTGATATGAAAGCGGTGAATTATGCCATTGCATATCACTTAAAAGCGGGTTTTGATGCATTAAATGACTTTATAGAAAATTTTACTAACAGGTTTGTAGCGCAAATAATGAAGCGGGCTTGTTATATGTTTGGGCATGGTGCTAAGGGTCCATCAGATTATATGGTAACTGATTTGAGCAAAAGCATATTAAATGATAAAAGCGCCCGAGAACGCGTAAGTCATTTATGTTCGGTACAATCAAATAGTGCTGTGGCGTTAGTTGAACAAGCATATCTTAAATATAAAGCGACATTACCTATACGTATTAAATTTAGTCAATGGCAAAAAAATGATAAAGGATATTGCTACGATAAAGCATTCGCTGATCTAGTTATGTTGGCACAAAGCGAACAAGCATTGTCGAAGGAAGAGGCAAAATCGCTTATAAATGCGCACGAAGCTTGTTTAAAAGCGATTTCAGTTGATATATTTTGAATAACATTTTATCTGGCAAATGGGTCTGGATTGATTTTATCGATATACCATTTGCCTTTTTTTCTTAGCATTTGAACGCTGCGCATGTCATCGACTTTATCTCCGTTAAAGGAGCCAGTAAATACTAAGTTTATTTTTGCTTTGTCACCATATTGCTCACGTAAGCTTGCATTAGTCATATCAATTTCAATGGTAACTTCATCGAACTGCATATTCACTAAATTACGCGCAAATTGTGATGCTGTTCCATATGAACGCATGATTCTCGCTAATCTAGGGGTTGCATGTTCAAGCGCCATATTTATATTATTCTTATTATACAAAGCATCGAAATAAATTGTTGCGGTAACGCCAGGGTTACTTTCATCACCTTTAGGCATATCGCTGTCACCACAGCCTACTAAAAATAAAACAAATGTTACTAGAATTGTTTGTATTAGTTTCATAATAAATTGAGAATGGTTCTAGATTTCTTAAGTCTGTAATTAAATGAGTAATAAGTAAAGGCAGGAATGCGGCTGAGATAAAAAAAGCTCGTTTTTCAACGAGCTTTTTGGTTGGGAAGGTACAAATTTAAATTTGTTCTGTTACAGCTGGCGTGTGGTCTGCTTTATTAAACCACTTTTTAAAGAGTGCTTTAATATCTTCGAGTACAACATATTGACATGGTATGAGTACGAGCGTGATTACAGTGGCGAATAAGACGCCAAATGCGAGCGATACAGCCATTGGTATAACAATTTGAGCCTGCAAACTTGTTTCCGTGATAATTGGAACCAACCCCATAAACGTAGTTAAGGAGGTTAATAGTATTGCTCTAAAGCGCATGCATCCGGCATCAACAACCGCTTGTTTGATTGTTCTACCTTGTTCTCGCGCTTTATTGACAAAATCAACCATCACTAATGAATCATTAACCACAACACCTGCTACAGCTATAATTCCGAAGAAAGATAAGCTACTCATAGTGATACCCATAACCATATGACCAATGACAGCACCCACAACGCCAAATGGGATCACCGACATGATAAGAAGAGGCTGAGAGTATGAGCGCAGTGGGATCGCCAGCAGTGCGAAGATAATCATCAGAGAAAGTGCGAAGTCTCTGACTTGCTCAGCCACACTGTTCATTTCTTCTTGAATACGACCAGCAACATTGCTGGTTACGCCCGGATAATTTTTTAATAAAGAAGGCAAATATTCATCGCGTATTTCTTCAGCAATTTTAAAAGGTTCAGCTTGGTTAGTATCCACAGATGCCCAGACGTTTACAGTACGCTTTGCATTTTCACGACGAATACGGTTTACACCATCAACTAGTTTCACATTCGCAATTTCAATTAAAGGCACTTCAGCACCTGATGGGCTGATAATACGCACATCTTGAATATCACTAATTGAGTTGCGGGCTTCTTTTGGATAGCGGATCATCACTTTAATTTCTTCACCATCTCGTAAGATTCTTTGTGCCTCTAAGCCGTAGTAGCTAAAGTTAACTTGAGAGGCAACATCAGATAAAGTGAGGCCCATGCTGTAAGCTAAAGGTTTAAGTTCAAGTTGAACTTCATCCGTTGAGCTTTGCATCGAGTCATTTACATCACCGACGCCCTCAATAGTATTGAGTTTCTCTCTTAATAAGTTTGCGACTTCTTGAAGTTGATCTTTGTTTTTACCTTCTAAGCGGAAATTAATGTCTCCATCATCTCGTCCGCCATTACCAATACTATCTTGAATATTAAGTGTTTTAACGCCAGGCAATGGTGGCATCTGCTCTCGCCACATGGCACTTAGCGCAAAAGTATCAACAGGTCTTAAATCCGGCTCGACTAAAATAGCCATAATATTAGCATTTGTGCGCCCTCTTAAACTCACTGACAAATCACGGATCATACCAGTGCCATAGGTCGCTTCAATTTGCTTATCTACTTCTAAGATTAATGCTTCCACTTTTTGTACAGTTTGTAGTGTCGCCGACTCTGATGATGATAAGTTCATTTCAATACTGATTTGTGGAAAATCATGTGGAATTTTCGGATTAGCAACAAACTTAATGAAACCACCGGCAAACATTCCACCAGCAACAATAATAATGGCTAGAAAGCTGATAATAACGGTATAGCGATAGTGGATACATCGCTCAATAAATGGACGATACATCTTATCGATAAAATGTTTTAAACCACCATCAAGTGACGCACGCAAACGGTGGAATGGGTTTTTAGGGTTGCTCGGTTTATTTTTCATGGCGGCTAAGTGAGCTGGCAAGATTAGTTTTGATTCGATTAAAGAGAAAATCAAACACAGAATAATCACTCCGCCGATGGCTTTAGAAAATGCAGCAGCAGGGCCTGTTGCAAATGTTTGTGGCAAGAAAGCGGCGATAGTGGTGAGCACACCAAAGGTTGCTGGAATAGCAACACGCTTAACACCTCGAACCACATTATCTAATGTGTGGCCATGCTTTTCAATTTCGGAGTGCACAGACTCGCCGACCACAATGGCATCATCAACGACTATTCCTAGAACCAAAATAAAGGCAAAAAGAGATGCTAGGTTAATAGTAATATCTAAAGTGCCTATTGGCATAAGTAAAAATGCACCTAGAAAAGAAACTGGTAAGCCCATCATTACCCAAAAAGCTAATCTGACGCGTAAAAATAATGCCAGCATTAACATGACTAAAATACCACCTAAAATCATGTTTTCTATCATCATGTTGAGGCGACCATTGAGATAGTATGTTAGGTCAATAAATGGCTCGATATTAACGCCATTAGGTAACGTTTTTGAACGTTGCGCAAGGTAGTTATTAATGGTACTTGCAACGACGGTAATATCTTGATCTTTGGATGCTTGAATTTCAAAGGTGAGTGAGTTTTTACCATTGTATTTAGAATACTGTAGTCCTTCTTCAAAACCATCATGGATAGTTGCTACATCACCTAAACTAACTTGCGCACCATCTTCAAGCGTTATCAGAGGAAGGTTTGCGAACTCATTGCCACGGTATGCTTGATTTTCAACACGCATTGAAATGTAGCCATTATCAGAGCGAATTTGACCTGCAGACATATTCGCAGAAAAAGACTGCACAGCTTGTGAAATATCTCTAAAGCTTAAACCATATTCTCTTAATTTATCTGGGCTTACTTCGATACCAATTTCATAGTTTAGGCCACTATAAAATTGCACCAAATTAATACCTGGTAGAGCCAGCATCTCGTCATGAATAGTGTTACCGAGTTCTTTTAGTTGCACATTATTTAAATCACCATATAAAGACAGCCACATTACTTCTTGGGTTGCCTTGTCATAGCTGACTATTGGGCGCTCCATACCAACAGGAAAACTAGGTACAGAGTCAACTTGCATTTTAACTTCGTCTAACACCAAAAGGGGGTCGTAGTGATCTTCAACTTCAATCCAAGTTTGTGAAAAGCCACGGTTGGAATAGGTGATCATTCGTTTGATCCCTTCAAGCCCTTCCATGGCTTCTTCGACCTTAATTGTGATGCCTTCTTCTACTTCTTGTGGTGCAGCCCCAGGGTATATGGCTTGTACACTTAACCAGTGACTTTCATATTGTGGAAACATCTGCTTTCTGATTGAAAAAGAAGTAAGTAACCCACCTACGAGAATAAATATCATGAGTAAATTTGCGGCAACTGGGTTGCGTGCAAACCACGCAATAATGCCTTTTTCAGTTAGATTACTCATGATCTACTCCTCTTTCAATGCAAGCTGAGTATCAGTCACCGACTCGGTACCATCATTTAATTTAAGTTGCATGCCTTCAGTAGGGTACTCAAGCGCTGAGGTTATTAGTTGCGCGCCATTGTTAATTCCCGCATCTACAATGGAATAGCCATTATATTCTCTTATTATGTTGAGCGTTTTAAAGCTTAATGTGTGGTCATCATTAATAATGGACACTTGGCCATTTTTAACCAGGTACTGAGGAATTGATGCAGCATTATCAATGGTTTTGCCATCGATTGTGGCATTTAGGTAAGCCCCAAAGCGAAGTGGTGTTCTATCACTTGCGTAGGGTCTTTTTACCTGCGCAACGAGGTAGGTCATACGGCTGCGTTGGTCAATAACCCCTTCGCTGCGAACAATCGTTCCTTGCCACTTTACTGGTTTACCTTCAACTTGGGCGGTGAGTGTTACGTTTGCATTAATTCCTCCATTAACAAGGTATTGCAACTCATTATCGGCGACAGGTAAGCGTATCTCGGCAACTGATGTTGCGTTAAGCATACCAAATGTACTACCAGGATTGACAACACTCCCTAGGCTTAAATCTCTACTGGCAATAATTGCATCGTAAGGGGCTTTAATGTAAGTGCGTTCTAAGTTGCGTTTTGCTCTTTTTACACTCGCTTGTGCAGCGCGAAAACTTGCAAGTTTCTCTGCTAATTGTGGTTTGCGCAAGTACAACTCGGATGGAATTGTTGCGCTGGCATTATCTTTAATGCGCTGCCACTCAGTCTTTGCAACGTGCGCTTGTGCTTGTTCTATTTCCAGTGCAGAGCTTGCTTGTGCAAGGCTTGCTTGTGCTTCAATTAAAGCGGCTTCATAGTCGTTCGGATCGATACGGGCAAGTATATCCCCTTGATTTACAAACCCACCCTTTACAAACGCATCAGACACAGCAATCACTTGACCGCTTACTTGGGCGACAAGCTCAGTGTTGTATTTTGGTTTGACCAGTCCATATGAATCTACATTGAGTTGCATCGGCGCAACGAGTATAGGTTTGGTTTCGACAAGGGGGTGAATTACTTGTTCGGGTTTTTGTTCAGGAGGCTGTTTCATTGCTGAGAATGCGACTGCTATGCCTATGCCTCCGACTAATACCGCAAGGGGTAATAATATTTGTTTTTTACTAGCCACGTTATCTTCCTTCCAACTGTTGATGTTGTTGGTATCAAGCTTTTGTTGATACCGATACAAGGATAATAAACGATAAGATATGTCTAGTTGTTTATTTAGGTTCTAAAGTTGTAACAAAGCATTACATATGAGGCTTTTTGTAATACTTTCAGGTATAAATATGGAAAAGGCCCATAATGGGCCTTTAAAAATATAAAATAATAAGCTTACATGACGCGCATGCCTGGTTCAGAACCTTCATCTGGGTTTAAAATATAAATTTCTTTGCCACCAGGACCTGCTGCTAAAACCATACCCTCTGACATACCAAAGCGCATTTTTCGCGGTTTTAAGTTAGCGACCATTATAGTCAGCTTACCCTCAATCTCCTCTGGAGAGTATGCTGATTTTATGCCTGCAAATACTTGGCGAGTTTCACCACCTAAATCAAGGGTGAGTTTAAGTAACTTTTCCGCGCCTTCGACATGTTCAGCTTTGGCTATTTTAGCGACGCGTAAGTCTACCTTGGCAAAGTCGTTAAATTCAATCTCTTCGCAAATAGGCTCTTTGGCCAGTGGGCTATTTGGGTCGAGCTTAGGTTTGTTACTGGCTTCCAAGCTTTCTTTAGATTCATCTAGCATCAGGTTTACTTTATCCATATCAACACGTTGCATGAGCGCTTTAAATTTGTTGATACTATGCCCAGTAAGTACATCTTGCGTACTATCCCAAGTTAATTCAGTATTCAAAAACTGTTCTACATTGGCAGCCATGGCAGGTAAAACAGGTTTTAAATAGGTCATTAATATTTTGAACATATTTAGACCAGCAGAACACACATCATGCGCTTGTGCTTGCGTTTGTTCATCCTTAATTAATACCCATGGTGCTTGTGCATCAATAAACTGGTTTGCTTTATCAGCAAGCGCCATAATTTCACGAATGGCTCTGCTGTAATCACGTTGTTCATAATATTGCGCAATGCTCTCAGAGGCGTTTTTAAACTGCGCGATAAGCTCAGGTTCAAGCACATTATCACTCATTTTTCCGTCAAACTTCTTGCTAATAAAGCCAGCACATCGTGAGGCGATGTTGACGACTTTACCGACTAAATCCGAGTTAACACGTTGCGCAAAATCGTCTAAATTTAGATCTAAGTCGGTAATGCCGCTATTTAATTTGGCCCCAAAGTAATACCTTAAAAACTCTGGGTCTAAATGTTCTAAGTAGGTACGCGCCTTAATAAAGGTTCCTTTGGACTTGGACATCTTTGCGCCATTGACTGTTACAAAGCCATGTGCATAGACATTTGTTGGTTTTCGGAACTGTGCACCCTCTAGCATGGCTGGCCAAAACAGGCTGTGGAAGTAGATAATATCTTTGCCAATGAAGTGATAAAGCTCGGTGTTAGCGTCTTCAGCCCAAAACTCATCAAAATTTAGGCCTTTTTTATCACAGAGGTTTTTAAAGCTTGCCATGTAACCGATTGGTGCATCGAGCCACACGTAGAAGTATTTACCAGGAGCACCTGGAATTTCAAAGCCAAAGTAAGGAGCATCACGGCTAATGTCCCACTGCTGCAGGCCATCAGCAAACCATTCTTCAAGTTTATTTGCCATTTCTGATTGTAATGAACCAGAGTGTAACCACTCTTTTAACATGCCCTCAAAAGCGGGCAAGTCAAAAAAGAAATGCTCAGAGTCTTTTAAAACAGGTGTTGCTCCTGACATAACTGAACGTGGATTTTTTAGCTCGGTAGGGCTATAAGTTGCACCACAAGCATCACAGCTATCACCATTTTGGTCCTGTGCATCACATGTTGGACAAGTACCTGTTACGAAACGATCTGGTAGGAAAATATTTTTTTCAGGGTCAAAAAGCTGAGAAATCGTGCGCTTTTTAATGTGACCTTTTTCATCCAAACGCTTATAGATGAGCGCGCTTAGTTCACGGTTCTCTTCACTGTGAGTACTATGGTAGTTATCAAATTCAATATTGAAATCTGCAAAGTCGCGTTGGCGCTCAATACTGACATTTTTAACCATTTCTTCAGGGCTGATCCCTTGTTTTTGTGCATTGAGCATAATGGGCGTGCCGTGAGCATCATCTGCGCACACATAATAGGTTTCATGGCCGCGCAATTTTTGAAAGCGAGACCAAATGTCTGTTTGAATATATTCTAACATGTGACCAAGGTGCGTAGGTCCGTTTGCATAAGGTAATGCACTGGTGATGAGAATTTTTCTCTTCGTCATAACTGTTCCAAGATTGTCGCGTGACTGCGTTCAATTATCAGCCAAACCGCAAAGTTTAAGCAATCACTTGCCATTTTAGTGACATGTATCGCATTAATAGACTGGTTTTAATGGGTTGAATGTTACATAATTCCGTGGCCTTTTTCATCACTAGAGTGCGTTTTATTTCTATGTTTGGCCTCAATAAACTTTTTAAAAAAGACAATCAATTAGAACAACAGATTTTTAGCGAGTTGGCAGCGTATAAAAGTAGCGTATTTCCATTAGGTATTGAGTCAAGTTGGGTGGAGAAAATTGACATTCAGGGCTCAATAGTAAAAGTAACTTTGAATCTGCCATTTGCGGCATCTGGAGCTGCTGTTTTTTTGCGTGAAATGCTATCGTCAAAATTTGATAAAAGCATTGACGTTGTTATTAACTGTTTGTTGCCAAAAGCCTATAAATTCAAAAATATAAAACATATTGTATTGGTTGCTTCAGGCAAAGGTGGAGTTGGCAAGTCAACAACTGCGGTTAACTTAGCACGCGCTTTACAAGCTCAAGGTGGCAAAGTGGGAGTGCTCGATGCTGACATATATGGGCCTTCTATTCCTTCATTGTTTTCGGTTATGGATGAAAAACCGACAACACAAGATAATCAGACACTAAATCCAATCAGCAAAGATGGAATTAAGGTACAATCAATCGGTTTTTTAGTTTCTCCACAAGATGCCACCGTTTGGCGTGGCCCAATGGCATCTGGCGCACTTAACCAGTTGCTGAACGAAACTCAATGGGGTGAACTTGACTATTTAATTGTAGATATGCCGCCGGGCACGGGTGATATTCAATTAACAATGACACAAAAAGTACCAGCCAGTGGTGCGTTGATTGTGACAACCCCGCAAGACTTGGCATTGCTTGATGCACAAAAAGGCATCGCTATGTTCAACAAGGTTAACTTACCTATTTTGGGGTTAATTGAAAATATGAGCCATTTTGTATGCACGCATTGTGGTGAAAAAAATCATGTGTTTGGCAAACACGGTGGCGAACAGTTAGCACTTCGACATGCAGTACCATTGTTGGCCGCGATACCGCTTAACATGGAGATCAGAGAGACGTCTGAACTTGGAGGCTGTCTATCCGTTGAGCATGCCAATATTTTTGAACATTACGCAGCATGCGCTCAAACACTCAGCAGCATGCTCTATTATCAAACGCTGTCGGCCCCAACTGTCGATATCGTCATTACGGATGACTGATTAATGAGATTATCAGATAAACATATAAAACAAGCAGTTGCAGAACAAAAAATCATTATCGAGCCTGCGCCAAGCGAAGACATGATTTCTGGTATTACAGTTGACTTGAGACTGGGTAATAAGTTTCGTGTATTTCAAGACTATGGTGCGCCCTACGTGGATTTAAGTGGACCTAAAGATCAGCTTAATGCGGCAATGGAGTCGATTATGAGTGACGAAATTGTCCTTGAAGATGGACAAGCGTTTTTCTTACATCCTGGTCAATTAGCCTTAGCGATGACTTATGAATCGGTGACATTACCTGCAGATTTAGTTGGTTGGTTAGATGGGCGATCATCATTAGCACGTTTAGGGCTTATGGTGCATGTAACAGCACATAGAATTGACCCTGGTTGGGCAGGTAATATCGTCCTTGAATTTTATAATTCGGGTAAATTACCTTTGGCTTTAAGACCAAAAATGAAAATAGGGGCGTTGAGCTTTGAAACGATGACCAGTGCTGCTGATAACCCTTATAACATCCGTAAAGATGCAAAATATAAAGGCCAGAATAGTGCGGTTGCCAGTCGCATCAGTGCCGACAATAACAACAATTAATTACCGCTTTTAACAGGCGGTGGATTTTAGGTGTACCGACATGCACCGCCTCTTTATCATTTATTTGCTCGCATTAACCCAGAAAACTTCCATACTAACTAATAGTCATGCGTAAATACATGGCGCGTTTTTAAAGGAGTGAAGATGGGTATTAATAAAGCCTTTCTGGTGTTTATGCTTTATCTAACCATGACAGTTAGTTGTGGCTCTTTGGCTTCACCAGTTTCTTACTATAATGATTTAAGCAACCAACAGCCGATCGAAGATATTTTACAAAGGGAAAGTGAATTTGTAGCACTTGATAAGCAATCTCCTATCGCACCCAAGTTAGTATCAACCTGGCTTAGAGTCGAGACCTCACAATTGAATTTGTCTGGTTCAAGTCATGTGCTTTATATAGAAAAGCCAATTAATAGCTTGGTTGAATTTTATCGAGTTCTACAGGGCAATGTCATAGAGCAGGTAACAATACCCCAAGATAATGCCTCTTACTCTCGTTTACAAAGTATTTCTCCCCATATTATGTTTGCAGCTTCAGAGCGAAACTCACTGGTATATATTCATATTCGTTCTCCCTATACAGTGAAGTTTAATTACTTCGTAACGTCACAAGAAAATTTCAAAAAGCAAAATCAGTCGAAATTATTTTGGTATGGTATTGAACTCGGGTTGCTTTACTTTATCGCTTTATTATTAGCGTGTATGGCGTTAATAACTAAGCGTAAACACTTGGCTTTACTTGGTATTTATATAAGCTTTTTAGCTATACAATGTAGTGTTAACAATGGCAGTATTTATTTTTATTTGCCGCTTGAATTGGGTAAATCAATCGCTTCTTTAAATGGCAGCTGGCTTATTTTGGCGTGCGCTATGTGCTTGATATACCATAAATCATGCTTTTCGTCGATGAAAGACAATAAAGAGCTTTCATACTTAGTTTGGATCACAACTGGGGGGCTCGTTGTAGGCGCTGCAATATTGTTTGGTATGGGTACTGCCTTATCAAACCAATTTCAAGCTTTAGCTTGCCTGGTCACTGCAGCTGTATTAATTGCAGTTTACTATCAATGTCGAACAGAGGTAACCACAGATATTTGGCTAATGGCGGGCGCTTGGTTGCCTATGTTGGCACTTGGCTTCGTGTGGGTAAGTATGCAATTAGGTATTATTACCAACGGTCAGATGCTTGAAGTGAGTAAATTAGCAATTGTGATGCATATCCTACTACTTATGTTCAATATATTTGTTAACGATAAAAAACTTAAAGAGCGAGTACTATTTTATAGTCTACATGACCCAGATACAGGGCTTTCAAATCGTTATGCTTTGAATCAATATTTAACGCATTTAGTGCATGCTAATACGCATCATACTTTGTTGTTATTTAGACCTTTAGTTATCCACTCAATACGATTAAATTTGGGTCTTGAACATGCAAATAAGCATTTGAATGAGCTTTTTAGCAAATTGCACTTGCAGTTGGATACCTATGGCACCTTAACGCTAAGCGATCAAAAGGCCCGTAACACAGAAATATTCCGCTTAGATGACTGTACTTTTGGTATTACTTTGCTTGGTAAGCTGTCATTAAGCCAAATTGAGCAATATGTGTGTATTTTATCAAGCGTGTTTGAAGAAGGGATCGACTATAAAGGTATTCGATTGGTCGATGAGATTGAAGTGGGTGTTGCTCACTATCCCTTGCATGCAAAGACTGCTGAAGGACTCGTTCAAAAAGCAATGTTAGCGCTATCCACTAAATCGGATCATAGTGAGCGTTGGCAAATATTTGATCTGGCTAACTCAGTGGTATCAGAACGTCGGATGCAGTTATCTTCTGCTTTGAAAGAAGCAATTGAGAATGATAGTTTTAGCTTGTACCTTCAGCCGCAAATAAATTTAGCAACTGGGAAAGTATACGGCTGCGAAGGTTTATTAAGGTGGTTTCACCCTAAATTAGGGCAAATACCACCAGATGAATTTATTCCTATTGCTGAATCATCAGGGCTTATTCACTCTTTAACTGAATTAGTATTGGAAAAAGGGTTAAATTACCAAAAACAGCTGGTTGAACAGTATCCAGGGCATGTTTTATCGCTTAACATTTCAGGAAAAGATCTCGCAAAAAAAGAACTGTTGGTACATTTAATAACTTTGGTGAATCAACTGAATTTAAATCCGTCACAAATTGTGATTGAAATTACAGAGTCAGTCACAATCGCCAATGAAATATACTTGAAAAACATATTAGATGATTATCGTAGTGTAGGCGTAAAATTAGCGCTCGATGATTTCGGAACAGGTTATTCCTCGTTAGCTTACTTAAGTCGTTTAGGGTTTGATGAATTAAAAATTGATAAGCAGTTTGTTATGGATATAGAAACTTCTAAAAGTAATCAGACCATCACTAAAGCAATGTCAGATTTGGCGCATAGTTTGGGTCTAAGGGTGGTTGCTGAAGGTATTGAAAGTGAGCAAAGCTACACGCGTTTACAACATTATGGCTGCGATTATGGACAAGGTTATTTTATATCGAAACCATTGGCATTTGAGGACTATTTGAAGTGGTTGTATAAGGTTAGTCACAGTGATGATGTAAAGCAGTACCTAGCTCACTGAAGTAGTGGAAGATGATGTCTGATAGGGTGATTATATTATCTAAACATGGGAATCCTCCTTGCTTTTGTAGTTTGCTGTTTTTTACTCCGCTTACGAGATACTCATTGAGTATTTTTGGATTGTGGCTTATGCATGCTTCAAAAGCACGAGCACTCATTTCTTGTGGACGGCTAAAATAGAGTAAATCGTATTGCATATCAAGTGCTTTAGCTTGTTGAAAAAATTGGCTGGGTTGATCAGTATTGTCACTTAAAAATAGTTGCTTAAAAAATTGATCTAATAATAAATTAAGTGGATGGCGGTAAGTGACATTACACTGTATCCATAGGCTAGATGCAAATGATAGGGGGGTTGTACTGGCAAATAGCTTTTTACAAATATAGTGGTCAAATGCATGCCACCACTCATGCGCCAGAGCACCAGCTCCGGCATTTTTTGCCAGCGCTAGGGTTCTTGCTGCTGCATCATAATGTGCTTGTACACCGAGTTGTCCCCCCGCACCGAAAGCAAAATTGAGAGTACCTCTTAGGCCAATAACCTGTGGGGGAACTTGTAAAATCTGTGCTAAGTCAGCCAATGCATCATAAATTAAATTAGCGCCAATGCGCTGTTCATAAGGGGTAACCCAACTTCCGATTGTGATTGTTCTAAAACCAAAGGTATGCTTAATTTCTTGAAAATCCGTCTGATCATCAAAACGATAATCAGGGCCTTCTCTTTTAAAATTAGATGCGATCCTTGGTATGTAACTCATAATTTATACCGAGATTTAACGTGTTCTGGCATCAACTTCGTTTGTTGCATTACCATCCCATTGAGTAAATTAAGCAAGGGTTGTTGATCTATTTGCTCATATTCATTCAAAAATAGTGAAACAGCCTCTAAAGTTGATAAACTATGCGCTTGCTCAGCCTTGCGAATGCGATATTGATTTTTGGGTATTTGAGAAAAAGTCACTTTTGGGAGTTTATTGAGCCATGGATTTAGGGCAAATATTTTGTGTGTTTTTTTCCACGTACCATCAATAACAATTAGTACGTCTATGGGAGCATGCTGCTCACTGAGCTGTTGCACAGTGATAGCTTGCTCATTGGGGTATAATAAGGCACACCGTTGGTTTTGCGTTATTTTTTGCACTTGAGTAAAGTCATCACTACTTTCTCCAGTGAAAACGCAAATATTGGTTAGTTGTAATTTTAAAAGTCGTACAGTATTTTTTGCCAGAGATACTTCGTCTGGGTATTGTAAAACGACAATTTTGGTTTTATTTGATAGTGAAGGGGTTACATAATGACATACACATGTTGTTTCAGGGTAATGGCACTTTGTACAACAATTTCTCTTCATTGTTTGCTCTAAAACAAAAACACATGATAAATGTTATCATAAATATCAAATTGTTTTGCTAACGATAGGTGAATTGTCTAGCATTACAAGTAACGACCTGTTGGAAGGGAATTTTATGAACGTAAGTATTGATAATGGTGCGCTGGAAAGTATGCAATCTCTGCTTGGGGATCAATTCGAAGACACTTTGGTTTTTTGTTGCAGTGAATTTGAAAGGTTAGAGAACGATCTCAAATTGGCGCTTGATTGCGATAAGCAAGAAGCTATACGTCATGCCCACAGTTTAAAGTCTAACGCTGCTCAGTTTGGTGCAATTAGCTTAAGCGGCACAGCCAGAGCGATTGAGCAGGGGTTAATCAAAGGAGATGAGCTTAGTGTTACTGAAAATATGGAACAGATAACAGAGCAGGTTGTTGGCTCTAAGTCTCAGTTGCTGCAATGGCTTGCGATGAATCCATAACTTTTATTATTCTATAGATATCTTCGTTTATCCCTCTGGTTTTTCTGGGCATATATAGGCTATGCTAGGCATTGGAAATGGGGGGATAAATGACAAAAATTACAAAAAGTAACAAACTTGACGGTGTGTGCTATGACATTCGTGGCCCAGTGCTCACACAAGCCAAAAAAATGGAAGAAGATGGGCTTAAAGTACTCAAACTAAATATAGGTAACCCGGCAGCCTTTGGCTTTGATATGCCGGAGGACATGCACCGAGATATTATTCGCAATTTATACTCAGCTCAAGGCTATTGTGATTCTAAAGGGCTATATTCAGCACGTGTGGCGGTGTACCAGCACTATCAGCAAAAATCGTTACCAAATATCAGTGTTGATAATATTTACATTGGTAACGGAGTGAGTGAGCTGATTCAAATGACGACCCAAGCATTGCTCAACAATGGTGATGAAGTGCTTATTCCGGCACCTGATTACCCGCTATGGACCGCGTCGGTCAAGTTGGCAGGGGGAACACCTGTTCATTACCGCTGTGATGAACAACAAGATTGGTTTCCTGATTTAGTCGATATAAAACAAAAAATAACGAATAAAACCAAAGCACTTGTGCTGATAAATCCGAATAACCCCACTGGAGCCGTATACGATAAAGCGCTACTTCAAGGGTTAATTGATATCGCGCGTGAGCACCAGTTGCTGCTATTGAGTGATGAGATATACGAAAAAATCTTATACGATGGTGCTGAGCACACCTCAATAGCTGCAATGTGTGATGATTTACCAGTTATTACTTTTAATGGTTTGGCTAAAACTTATCGTGCTGCTGGTCTGAGGATGGGCTGGATGATTTTAAGTGGTAAAGTCAGTGCAATGGGAGATTTAGCAACGGGATTAGATATGCTTGCCTCAATGCGTTTATGCGCAAACGTACCTGCACAGTTTGCAATTCAACAAGCGCTTGGGGGTGTGCAATCTATTGATGCTTTAATTGAGCCCGGTGGAAGGTTATTTGAGCAGCGAAATATAGCTTATGATGGTCTAAACAATATAGAAGGTTTGTCGTGCGTTAAACCAAAAGGTGCACTCTATGCGTTTGCTAAAATCGACACTATTAAGTTTAATGTCAAGAATGATGAAAAATTGATGCTCGATTTGTTACGGGAAGAAAAGATACTACTTGTTCATGGGCGTGCGTTTAATTGGCCAGAGCCAGATCATTTTAGATTGGTCTTTTTACCACATAAAGATGAATTAGAGCCTGCAATGTTGCGTATGCAGCGGTTTTTTGCAAACTATCGTCAATCTTAAATGTTTTTTTATCAGACACAGCTATCGTTAGCTGTGTCTAGAAGCGTATTTAATTAGGATAAGTAATATTGCTGATAAAGCGCTTATGAAGCATTGCTAAATTGCTTAAAATTGCTTTTTTTCCTAACACCTCTTGATTTTTTAATGCTGCAGCGATGTTGTGTGTGCTTTGATACTGTTCAAGTTGCTTAGCAACACGCTGGTGGCTAATATGCCAAGGCTCTTGAGCCACGCCTCCTTGATAGCAATTGTAGGGTTTAAAAAAGCTGTACGTTTGTAAATGTTCATCTAGCCAATTGCTAAACTCAGCGAATGGCCCGCCTAGTTGATACTCCCATGGTTCAAGTTGCAAGTTTTGATTTGGCGCAAGGCAATTTGCAGCATATATGTCTAAATCGCTGCCAAAGTGATGTCGACTGCCACCCGGCAAAGCAGAGAAAAGCATAATTGCTTCACACTTAGCTTGTTCATCTAGTTTAGATAAGTCAACTTCTTGACCATTGATATCATAGACAGGGCGTTGCTTGGCGAATTTTGCGTTCCAAATAGCAGCCTGACGCTCAAAGCCCCTATAGCTTGACGCAATACGCAACTCAAACCCGTCTCGTTTGGCTGCGCTGGATAACATGTTTAGGTCATCAATAATGTCCTTATGCACATAGATGTTTTGCCAGCAGGCGAGGTGTGCATCAGATAAACCGCAGGCAATTTTTGACATATCCATAAAAGTCTCAAGTCAGCAGTTTTTCTAATATGCGTTCATAAATAAGCGCAAGATTATCTAAATCTTCGATGCTCACACATTCATTTACTTGGTGAATTGTAGCGTTAAGGGGCCCAAGTTCGATCACTTTAGCACCAGTTTGAGCAATAAAGCGTCCATCAGAGGTACCACCAGAAGTTTCTGCAGTACTAATTGTACCTGTTATTTCTTCAATCGCAGATAGGGTGACATCCAGTAAAGGGCCTGGTTCGGTCAAAAATGGTAGGCCATTTAAAGTCCATTCTAATTCATATTCAAGTTGGTGTGCTTGAAGAATATTATTTACTTTGGTTTTTAACTCATCGGCTGTGACCTCAGTGCTAAAGCGAAAGTTAAACTGCACGTATAACTCACCTGGAATAACATTCCCAGCGCCTGTGCCACCTTGAATGTTAGATATTTGAAAACTAGTTGCAGGGAAGTATTCGTTGCCATTATCCCAAGTTGTTTCACTCAGTTGTGCCAGCGCAGGCGACGCTTTATGTATTGGGTTATTTGCCAAGTGAGGGTAGGCTACATGGCCTTGTTTACCTTGGACTGTTAAGTGCCCAGTTAAGGAGCCTCTACGTCCATTTTTTACCACGTCGCCAAGGTGCGCTCGTGATGAAGGCTCACCGACCAAGCACATGTCTATCTTTTCATTTCGGGCTTGTAATAAATCAACAATACGGGTCGTACCGTTGATAAATGGACCTTCTTCATCAGAGGTAATTAAAAATGAAATTGACCCATTGTGGTTTGGGTGTTTAGTGAGGAATCGTTCCGTAGCCACAAGCATTGCAGCTAATGAGCCTTTCATATCTGCAGCACCTCGGCCATGAAGCATTCCGTTATAGATTTGCCCATCGAACGGTGGGTATTGCCATGTTGACTCGTCACCTGTGGGTACAACGTCAGTATGCCCAGCAAAGCAAAAATGAGGCTCTATGGTCCCTTTTCTTGCCCATGTATTTAACGTATCGACAAAAAAGTGCTCTTCGATATTAAACCCCAGAGCACTAAGGCGTTTGTTCATTATGTCTTGGCATCCAGCATCTTCTGGGGTCACTGAAGGGCGTTGGATTAGCGCTCTAGCAAGTGTAATGACTTCACTTAAGTGACTGTCATTCATAGAGAAAAAATCCCTTGGTACTGTTCTTTTTTAAAACCAAGGTGATAGTGATCTTGATGTACCAGAATAGGACGTTTAATCATGGCAGGAGCGTCTAACAATAATTTTTTTGCACTTTGTTCATTGAGCGTTTGTTTTTGCTCATCGCTTAAGGCACGGTAAGTTGTACCCCGTTTATTGAGCACATTTTCCCAGCCTAATTGCATAAAGAAAGTGTCAATTAAAGCCTCATTGATGCCATCTTTTCGATAGTCGTGGAAAGTAAAATCAATGTTATTGTCGGTGAGTAACTTCTTCGCTTTTTTTATTGTATCGCAGTTTGGAATACCGTACATGATGGTCATATTACTGGCCCTGTGGTGATTGTTTTTTGGTAATGGATAAGAGTGGATCTTGTCCTGCACTCACTTGTTTTAAAGGATAATAACATGGTCCGAGCTTATCTGCATTGAGCACGATGAGTGTTCCTAATATTTTTTGCTGTGATGATGGTAGGTCGAAATAAGCGAGAATTTCACCTTGCTCAATGTGCTTTTTACCAAATGCATTGATGGCTTGTTGGCCAAGTGTATTATATTCGTTTGGCAAGTGAACATGGACCATGAGTTTTAAGCCATTATCAGCAACGATAATAAATTCACAACCCTTGCGTTTTATTTGTTCGATAGTACCTGATATGGGAGATGTTACTTTATTACCTGTCATCTCTACACAGACTCCTCTACCTAACATACTTGTTGCAAGTAAGGTCTCTGGATGTACGCTCAGAGGGTAAACTTTGCCAGTGAATGGGCTGGCAAGATTCATCAAAAGATGCTCAACAGAGGCGATTGGGGCGTAGTCTACTGATTTAGAAAATTGCATTTATAAAACCAAATATCCATCTTTTTTGAGTGCTTTGATAGCTGCATCGATTTGTTGTTGTTTAACTAAAATGTAATCGGTATCGTAGGTAGATACCGAGAAAATTGATATTTGCGCCTTGGCAAGTACACCTGATATATTTGCCATAATCCCTGTTAGAGAAAATCCTAACGGACCAATTACTTCAAGTGCTTTCCAATCTCCTTCAGCAGCAAAACTATCTAATTGAATGTTGCTTGGACAAACAACAGACAATTCATCTTCGGTTTTAGCAATGAAAAAAATATTGGCATTAACAACCGCACTGGGAATAGCGGCATCACAATCTAAACTATGTATCGTAAATGTTTGATTGAGTAACTGTAGCGTTTGTTTTGACACGCTCTACCTCTATCCAATAAGTTTGCTTAAAATCAGTATAGCCAAGAGTTTTTAAAGACACCCTCAAAAAACGCTCAGCTAATCAATGGTTACTTTAGTTGATCTATAATTTGCTGAGCTTGTATTGCGGTAAGCGCAATAGTATATACAATGTCATCCACTAACGCGCCGCGACTCAAGTCATTTACTGGTTTTCGCATACCCTGAAGCATAGGACCAATACTAATGAGCTCTGCACTTCTTTGTACTGCTTTATAGGTTGTATTACCAGTATTTAAATCTGGAAATACAAAGACTGTTGCTTTACCCGCAACTTTGCTGTTGGGTGCTTTTTTCTTGGCAACATTTTCCATAATCGCAGCGTCATATTGTAAAGGACCATCAATATCGAGGTCAGGTCTTTTTTGCTGTGCTAATTGAGTGGCTTCACGCACCTTATCAACGTCAGCACCTTGACCGGATGTACCTGTGCTGTAGCTGATCATAGCAACACGCGGATCAATCCCAAAAGCCGCTGCTGAATCTGCAGACTGAATGGCAATATCAGCAAGTTGTTCGGCCGTTGGATCTGGATTGATTGCACAATCGCCATAAACTAAGACTTGATCTGGTAAAAGCATAAAGAACACTGAACTAACTAAAGATGAACCAGGTGCCGTTTTGATAAGCTGTAACGAGGGACGAATAGTATTCGCCGTGGTGTTTACTGCGCCCGATACAAGGCCATCTACTTCATTTTGTGCCAGCATCATAGTACCCAGTACCACGTTATCTTGTAATTGTTCATGAGCAACAACTTCTGTCAAACCTTTGCCTTTGCGCAGTTCAACCATAGGGGCAATGTAATTATCAATATGGTGCTGAGGCTCTAAAATTGTTACATTTTCGTTAAGTTCAACACCTTGTTGTGCTGCAATGCGTTCAATTTCTTCGCGCTCGCCCAGTAGTATCGTTTTCGCGATACCTCGCTGACCGCAAATTGCAGCTGCTTTAATTGTTCTCGGTTCATTGCCCTCTGGAAGTACAATGGTTTTATCGGCTTTACGGGCCAAGTCAGTTAATAAATAGCGAAATGCGGGTGGTGAAAGTTTACGTGTCTTAGCGACTCCAATTGCCAGTTCATTAAGCCAATCAGAGTCAATATGGTTGGCGTTGTGCTGCTTTACTTTATCAATGCGCTGGTCATCATCACTGGGTACTTCCATATTGAAATTATGTAAAAGCAAAGATGTTCGCCAAGTGTCTGCATTTGTTGCCAAAATCGGTAGGCCTGTTTGCATCGCTTGTTCACATAAAGTCATGATGCGAGGTTCTGGCTTAAAGCCACCAGTTAATAATATAGCACCTAGTTTGGTTCCATTCATAGCAGATAAACAGGCCGCTACCAACACATCAGAGCGGTCCCCAGGGGTAACCAGCAGAGCACCAGGTGTGAAATGATTCAATATATTTGATACAGTTCTTGCACAAAAAGTGACACGGCGTAAACGTCGATGTTCCATATCACCACTATTGATTACTTCTGCTTTTAGATAATTGCTTAAATCGATTACCCGTGGTGCAACGAGGTCAAAATCCCAAGGTATGCTGCCAAGTAACATAAATGGGTGTTTACGAAAGATAGGTAAAGATGCGAGACGGTTTATTTCGTTTTCTAACGCATCAGGGTCATGTTGTTCGACAAGATCAGCACGAGCGCGGCCTTGTTCATCGAGCGGCGCATTTACTTTGTTGAAAATACAGCCCAGTACACGAGCGTGATTAACTGTACCATAATTTCCAGCTGCGATTTCTAGGCGGTCTTCTAATTGTTCATTGTTGTCATTGCCCGGTGTCAGCACAAACACAATATCAGCGCCAAGCGTTTGTGCTATCTCTCTGTTTACACGTCCAGCATAGGGTTGTAAGCGTGTCGGCACCATGCCTTCAATAATGGCTACTTCGTCATCAGCGATGGCACTTTCAAAGCGCTCTACTATTTCTTCAAGTAAGTCATCACCTTTGCCATCTCCTATCATTTGTTCTGCGTAACTAAGCTCGAAAGGCATTGGAGGGTTAACGGCAGAGCCTTGTTGCACAATGACAGTTGATTTTTCAGGGCCATGCTCGTCTTTTCGAGGTTGTGCAATTGGTTTGAAAAAATTCACTTTAACTGCTTTTTGTTCCAATGCTCTGACAAGCCCCACCGAAACAGAAGTTAGGCCTACACCCGTTGATATAGGGATAAGCATAATACGACGTCCCATATTATAGCTCCTGTGCAATGGCAGCGGAGTCGGTTGCTATTACCAACTCCTCATTGGTTGGAATTACAATAGCACAGGGCTTACTTGAGGTGGTGATCACCCCTTGTTGGCCAAAACGTGCAGCTAGGTTTTTATCATCATCCAGTTGCAGCCCTAAAAAACTAAGCCCAGAGACAACTTTGGCGCGGATAGTATTGGAGTTTTCACCTATTCCACCGGTAAAAATAAGTGCATCAAGTCCGCCAAGTGGCACGGCAAACGCCGCGATCTGTTTTGCTAAACGATAACAAAATATATCTAAGGCAAGTTGTGCTTGTTCATGGCCATTTGCAGCGGCTTCTTCAATTGTTCGACAGTCGTTAGATAATTCACTGATGCCTTGGAGACCACTTTGTTTATTTAAGAGTAAGTCTATTTGAGTGGGTGAATATTTTAGCTGATTTACTAAAAAGGTAAAAATACCAGGGTCGATATCGCCACTACGAGTGCCCATAACCAAGCCTTCAAGTGGTGTTAAACCCATGCTGGTGTCAACTGACTGACCATTTTTTATAGCTGCTACTGAGCAACCGTTACCTAAATGCGCACTCACAATGCGTGAGTTTTGTTGATCTAACGCTAAAACTTTGTGGGCTTGGGTCGATACATAGTAATGGCTGGTACCATGAAAGCCATAACGGCGAATACCGTGCTCTTTGTAAAGTGAATATGGTAAAGCATATAAAAATGCCTGTGGTGGCATTGTTTGATGAAACGCGGTATCAAAAACAGCAACTTGTGGTAATGAAGAGAATGCAGCTTGCGCGGCTTCAATGCCAAGTAAATTAGCTGGGTTGTGCAGTGGTGCTAAGGTACTGGTTTGTTTTATTGCATTCAACACACCTTTTGTGATTAGTACGGAATGTGTAAAGTGTTCTCCGCCGTGCACGACTCGATGACCTATGGCTATTAGGTGCTTATCTAGTCCGAGTTTTTTTACTAGCTCAACTAGCTGAGCAATGGCTACTTGGTGTGCATCACCATGATTAAGTGTGATCGTTTGTTTTGTGCCATCGTATTTGTATTTTATAAGCGGCTGTTGTTCAGCAAGACACTCAGCAAGACCAGAAAGTACTTCTGAACCAGATTGAACATCAATGATGGCAAATTTGAGACTTGAACTACCACAGTTTAAAACCAGAACATGGGAAGATGACATAATGACTTTCCGTTTTGACAATAACAGTAAACACGTATTAAGCTTACAGCATAGTGGCGAATAAGCTACGTGCTAGAAAAATGGCTAATTGACTTAATTATTAGCAATTTTACCCGATTTTTTATTTAAAAGTTAGCACCTAGGAGTGATGATGCAAAAAAGTCTTATTTCACAAGTGCAGCTTGGACGCCAATACGCAAAGGAATGGCCAATGCGCAAAGAGCTAGCGCCAGTGTTTGCAGAATTTAGAGTTATTAAGGCAACGGAAATATCGTTGTCAGTTATGCCGATGCTGGCAATTTTTACGGTGTTTTTTCAAACCAGTCAGCTAGGAATGCAATATTTGCCTCAGGCAATTGCAGTCGCGTTGTTTTTTTTATCATTACCAGTTCAGGGATTGTTATGGTTAGGCAAACGTAGTGAAACGCCGCTTAACCCATCACTTTACTCATGGTATAACGAGCTATACCATAAAATGGTTGCAAATGGTTATGATAGCCCTATGGCTTCTAGAAAGCCGCGATACCAAGATTTAGCTAAATTATTATCTGATATGTTCAATAAAATGGACAAGGCGTTTACCAAAGAGCAGTTTTAGATAAACTGCTCTTTGCTTTATTATTACGCGACTTTAAATTCGCTAAGATAAAATGACAGCGTTACGGTGTGCGACGCAGATTTATGTAGCATTTCGTAGTGACTGTCTTTGAATTTCCATGCAAATGGTGTCATTTGTATGAGTTTTTCAATCGTATTTGTCTCAATTGTATGTTGGGTTTCAAGCAATGTATGATTGTGTAAAACAAATCCTTGTGGTGCTTTTGTGGCGTCATGCACTTGCACATCATCATAAATATGTTCTTTTAACTCAAATAAGTGCCTAGGTCCTGGACTAACAATAAGTAAAGTACCATCATTAGCGCATAATCGATGTAATTCATCTGAAAAGATGGGGGCAAATACGCTCAGTAGCACATCTGCTGATTGTTTCTTTAGCGGTGCTTGTTTAATTGAAGCTACACTAAAATTGACGTTTTTATAGCGTTTTGCAGCATATTTTATGGCTGATTTAGAGATATCAACCCCGTAAATTTGTGCGTTCACTTTGTTGGCAATAGCGTGAGTATAAAACCCCTCGCCACAGCCTAAATCAAGTACAGTGTTTGGCTTGTATGATGCAATTAATTCAACGATTGCTTGTTGTAAAAATACATAGTGATCTGTTGCAAAAAATGCTCGACGCGCCTGCACCATAGGCAAATTGTCACCAGGTTGCTTTGACTTTTTGTGTTGTACTGGTAGCAGGTTGATGTAACCTTCCTTTGCAAAATCAAATTGATGATGATTTTCACAACATAGGCTTTGATTATGTTGCACGAGTGCCTGAGCGCACAAAGGGCACTGATACAGTAAAGTCATTTATTTAGATATTCCTGATCGTAAAATGTTTTAACCCAATGAGGGCGATAGGTGATAAGTAATGTGATTAACATACCGTTTAACATCGCTTCTGGAAACCACATAATAACGGCATAAAATACATAATTCTCTTGTAATGTGATCAGATCATACAGGCCAAGTAGATAAAAGTAACCACCACTGATAATTATTTTTGCTGCACCAACAGCCCCTGCACACAAAAATGCGCAGACAAAAATATAAACAAAAAAATGCTTAGGTAAAAAATGGTAACATAATAGGTATAGGTTGTAGCTTAAAAAAATAGGAATAAAAGCTGTAAAGATTAAAAGTTCTGGTAGTTGCGTGGCGGTTAGGGCTGTAAAACCGACAAGTAGCAAGCCGGCTAATAGCGCACTTAAACAAGCAAGTCGCCAGCCCATGATTAGTGTGGCAGCAGTAACACCTAATATATGGATGTTTAGGTGTTCTAATATACCTGCTTTTATTTGCCATAACAGCGCTAGGCAAAGTGCACAGGCAAATACACCGGTTTGTCGTGCAGGGCGACTGAGCAAAGCATAATAGGTTTGCTTGTTCAGTGTAGCGGCAAATAATACCGCTGCGATGAGAGTAAGCCACATAATCTAAATGTTGAAAGTTGCCCAAATAGGCGCATGATCAGAAGGTTTTTCAATACTTCTCAACTCATAATCAATGTCGCTTTCAACGCAATCTTGCATTAGGCTTTCGGTTGCTAAAATTACATCTATACGCAGTCCTCTATTATCATCAAAACCACGTGAACGGTAATCAAACCATGAATATTGCTGGGTATCTTCAGGCTTTAGCACTCTAAATGTATCTTTTAGGCCCCAAGATAAGAGTGTATCTAACCATTGACGTTCTTCTGGTTGGAAAGAACACTTACCCGTTTTTAACCAACGTTTACGGTTAGCTTCTCCGATACCTATATCTAAATCAGTAGGAGAAATATTGATGTCTCCCATTACTACAAGTGCTTGCTGGTTGTCACAATATGTATTTAAGTGAGTCATCAGATCAGTATAGAATTGGCGCTTATAAGGAAATTTTGTCTCATGGCTGATATTGTCGCCTTGCGGAAAATACCCGTTCATGACAGTCACCTCTTTCCCTAAAGGGCTGTCAAAAGTCCCCATAATCATCCTTTTTTGTGACTCTTCAGTGTCGCTCAAAAATCCTTTTTGAATATGTTTTGCCGGCACTTTAGATAATAATGCAACGCCATAATGCGCTTTTTGACCGTGAAAATAAACGTGATAGCCCATCGCTTTCACATCTTCCAAGGGAAATGCTTCATCATGTACTTTTATTTCTTGAAGGCCAATTACATCGGGTTGATGCTTATCGATGATTGCCTGTAGCTGGTGTAATCTGGCACGAAGTCCATTGATATTAAAAGAGATAACTTTCATTTATTATAACTACCTTATGATGATGTCGTTGTCATTGGCACTATTAAGGAGCAAAGCACGAGTTTTAGTGCATGCTTATGACAATAAAAACTAAGCAGTTTAATAATATCACTCATTTAATGTCAGCTAAATATTAGATATCGCGAATTGAAGTTGTATATAGCTTACAGTCTTGGTGAAAATTAAAAACGCCACATACAAAGTGTGGCGTTTTAGGATATTTATATAGCATTAAAATACAAAGTCTACACCCATGGTGATGGTGCGAGAATCTCCATGGTATGCCCAGCCCCCAGCTTTGTCTCCTTGGTCTACAAATTTATCATATTGTATTTTAAAGGCGGCGGTTGGTAAAAAATTATATCTTAAGCCGATACCAAGCATATAGTGCTCCTCAAGATCTTCAGTGGGCACTTTAGTTCTTTCATGATCTGCTTTAGAGTAAGAAATATAGGGTTGGTAATCTTCCCAGTTATATACAAGAGATAGCAAGTATGTCGGAAATTCGGTGCCTACATCGTCGTCGTAATCAACAAAGTTCCAGTCAAATAACAAGGTGAACTTATCCAAAGAGATATTACCACCCAATCCAATAAAGGTTTGTGAAAAGGGGGTATAAGGGTCAATGCTGCCATCTTGTTGTATTGTTTCTCGGTCGCGATCATTTTGGAAATAAACAAACCGTAGGTCGAAATTATCACCTGAAATATTCCAATTCATCCCAGCTATATCTGTCCAAAATTCATTGACCGTTCTTGCAGAACCACCGTACAGTTTGTTGTAGTAGAGCATTTCGACATTGTCGTCTGAATATTCGTTACCATAAAATACAGTGATGGTATTGGAGTAATCACCTAGCTCAAAGTCATACATTGCATGCACGCCATTGAATTGCGTAACCTGCCACCAATAAAGGTTGGCCGGTGGGCGCATCCAAGGGTAGGCATAGCCAACTTCTGAAAACTCAGAAAAGTAATACATAGGTATGTTACGCCGACCAGCCATGAGAGTTAGGTTGTCGGTGGGCTTATAGGTTACATAATACCAATCAAACTCGGGCTCAAAGTCATCGACACCTTTGGCAACCAACTGAGCCGTAGCGCTAAAATTCTCAGCTAGGTCCATTGTCGCTTGAACAGCAAAAATAGATTCGGCTTTAAACGTAATGTCATTTTTATACTGGCCTACATCATAAAAGTCAGCAGTGAGAATTTCATCTCTAGTTTGTCCAGGGTTTAATGGATCATCAACTGTACCGAGTGTTTTTCCCGCTATAATAGAGCCGTATCCACCGATCCGCATATCGGCAAATACACAAGTAGAAACTAACATCGCGATGCTTGAAGAGACGGTTATTAATTTTTTCATATTTATACACCCTACTTAAAATGTTGCCACAACTTTGACTGCGTCTGAGGCCGCACTTGCATCAACATATGCAATTGCATCTGGATTTGAGGATACGGTGGCAATAACTTCGCTGGCTGAGTCCATCTCTTGTGGGGGAGTGCCTTTTCCTGTAAATAAAATTTTGGACCAATAAGCTTTAACTTGACTACTCGATTTACCGATGACTTTAGTATTAAATTCATCGGTTACTGGGTCTTTAGCGCTCGTGCTGATTAATATTGCAGAGCGACCATTAGAAAAAGACTTTGCCTTACCTAAAAAAATTTTTTTAATGGTTGATTGGTCGAAAGAAGATGTATTGCTTGGATGGACAACAATTGCCACCTCGGCATAGGCATTTGAAATATTAAGTAAACCGATAGTGGATACTGCCAGAATAACTTTCCACGTTACTTTTTTTACAGGCCATAACATAGCGAGTTCCTTATGTGGTTAGAGAGTCATAAATTATGTTGGATAACAAAATTAAAAATAGTCTGTGCGGTGAGTTAAGCAAGTATTTGTAGATAAAAAGTAAATTATGTATTTAGCGTTTAAATGGATTGAACTGTAAAGGTATTTTTAACAACAGCGGTTCAGCTAAGTGAAAATTCCTTTTTAAGGTAACTACAGTGATTGTCAGTATTATTTTTAGGATTTATGGACAGTTTTTCGCTTTTTGGCAGATAGCAAAGTAGGTTAATTATAAAGCAGATATTGTAAAACTATGAACAGTTGTTAGCGTGGCACGATGAATATTTTACATAGATGTAAATAGTCTATTAAATGAGCTTTTTAGGGGGTTTTAATCATTTACAATAAAAAAACTGGTTATATAATGCGCGCAAATTCGTTCAAATTGGGTATATTATGTTTAAGTTATTATCACTAGTTGTTGCACTCTCTACTGTTACTTCTGTTTCTGCGCAGGTTGAATATATGCCTAGTAATGCATCAGCAGAATCTAAGATTTGTGTTATTGCAGCCCAACACGGACTCAGCGCTGCGCGTACACAAGCGAAAAAGCATGGCATTTTTATCTCACGTTTTTCACAATCATTAACTTGTAATGGTCAAGATATTCGTGAAATGGCGCAACAAGCTAACAACGTGGCTGTAGAGTCTGTTGAAAAGAAAATAGCATTGGTTGCAAAAACGTCGTCTGCAGAGACGGAGCTTTGTATTAAAGCGGCTAAAAATGGCTTAGCAAGTATTGCGTTACATGGTCATAAAGCACGTAGCCTACGTTGTAATAACATACCCGTTACTGAGTTTGTTAAACAGTATGGCAAGACAGCGATATAATTTTATGCACCTAGTGCGAAATTATTAGCTCATCAGCTGTATTATAAAACGCCAAGTTATATTACTTGGCGTTTTGCTTTTATTCACTTGCAAACAATCGTTTGTGAGTTCTGCGTGCATGCTCATCTGTCATTGCGCTTAAATAATCTGCTAGAATGCGCATCTGCATGTTTTCAGTCTGAGCAAGTTGATATTGTTCTTGTGCTGTATAAGGCAGTAGCCTCATTGGATCGCTGGCCAATGCCCGAAATAAGTCAATGAGAAGGTTTTGCCCACTAAACTCAATTTGCTGCATTTTTGGTTCTCTTATCAGGCGCTCAAACACAAACACTTTTAAAATGCTCAGTATTTGAGCAAACTCAGCCTCTAATGTAACACTGTATCTTAGTAATGGAGATTCAAAGTCAGGGCTTTGAGTTGCTAAGGCACTGTGGACGATAAATAAGTTCACTAATTCACCAATGGCATCTTTACGTAAAGCTTCATCTCTTGAGAAAAGTCGCTGTGTAAGCTGTGGTAAATTTTGCTTGAGCCAAGGAGAGCAAAGTGCAGCTAGTTTAGGTTCAGCATACTGTGTCCAATCAGCATGGGTTAGAGTATCAGTTGCTATTGCATCTTCTAAATCATGCACAGCATAGGCAATATCATCTGCTAACTCCATGATTGCGCAATCCAAAGACTTAAATTGTGTTTTGCAACGATACTTGTCAATAGCTTGATGCTGTTGTAATAAAGATTGGTCAGTTGCAGAAAAGGGCGAAATAATCCAATCAAATACGTCTTGATCGCACCGATAAACCCCTTTTACTGGCAGCCAATCATTTGCTTTAATAAAACGTTGATTTGTGTCGTGTATGGGTTTGTTAAACCACATTGTGTCAATAATGCCAGGGTACTTAACAAACCCTAATAATGTGCGGCGGGTTAAGTTCATGCCAAACCCTTTACTGTAAGGTTCGAGTTTTGAGACGATTCTTAACGTTTGTGCATTGCCCTCAAAGCCCCCGTTATCTTTCATTAGATAATTGAGTGCTGTTTCTCCTCCATGGCCAAAGGGAGGGTGGCCTATATCATGTGCTAAACATAACGTTTCTATCAGGCTAGTCGATGGAAAGTGCAAAAACTCTGGGTTTTGGATTTTTAAATGCCTTAGCAAGCCACTACCTATTTGCGAGACTTCCAGTGAGTGTGTTAAGCGGGTTCGATAAAAGTCGTTAACACCGATACTCATAATCTGTGTTTTAGCTTGTAAGCGACGAAACGCGGCAGCATGAATAATTCTTGAACGGTCAACTTGCCATGGCGACCGATTGTCATTTGGACGGTGTTTATGTTGCTGAGATAAGCGTTGTTGCCAAACTGTTTGCATTGTTGCTCCGTATTGAACTGACCTATACTTTCACTTGTGAAATTAACAGAAATTCGCGTTTAATTATCAGTTTAAGTATAATCTATCGTTAATTTATACGTAAAAATATAGCGTTGTGTGCTTGTATACCGATACTAGCAAGCTGGCTCGGTAACATATAGTCTAACAATGGAGCTGACTGGTACATAACCCAAGAGGAAATGCATGCAAATCAGAATTATCAAATTAGTTATATTATTAGTATCTATATGGGCGCTAAGCTATCCCTTTGTATATCAACCGACATCAGGGCAAACCTCACAAGGTGATGTACAGCATAAGCAACCAACCAAGTTAAAAGTGGTTGAAAAGCCACTTCATAATGTAAAGCTACCAGCGTTTGCCAGTATTAATGATGTTAAAGAAAAGAAAAAGCGTTTTTTTGATTTTATAAAGCCCCATGTTGTGGCAGAAAATAAGTCAATAAAACAGCATCGTGCTACTTTGGAAATTGCGTTGATGATGTTACAGGTTGATGACAATTTAACGAAAGCCCAGCTAAGAAAAATAAATACAATTTTTAACTATTATCGCTTAGACAGCAGCACATTATCTGTTGCGTCTTTGCAGGAAGCATTAATGCATGTTGATATTATTCCAAAAGAACTCGCGTTGATGCAAGCTGCCAATGAGTCAGCTTGGGGCACATCTCGTTTTGCACGTATTGGTCTGAATTTTTTCGGTCAATGGTGCTATAAAAAAGGGTGCGGTATGGTGCCAAAACACAGAGACTCTGATGCCGCTCACGAAGTTGCTGCGTTTAAATCTGTACGAGCGGCAGTTAAGTCTTATTTTCGAAATATTAATACACATGATGCATACAGCCAACTACGCGAAAAACGAGCGCAGTTAAGAGCACAAAAACTGCCGATTGAAGCGACAGTCCTAACACAAGGGCTTATTGCATATTCCGAACGCGGAGATGCTTATGTGGAAGAACTTAACGACATGATACGTCATAACAAGGACTACTTTGATGCTAACTAAGAGTATTGTTTTGGTATCAGTATTACTGAGTCTGTTTGGCACAGTCAGTGCTAAAGAATTTGTGGTATCTTACGATGGGTTTTTCGATCGTTTAAAAGTACTCGAAAAAGGCAACTTTGAGTTTGCGCGTGTTAATTTTTATGTGGTTGATATTGCAACCCTAGCACCTTGCCAAATTGCTAAGGGTGAGATTATTACTGAAAACTCCAGCGCTCCATTAACTTTCACACCTGACGCGCAACTGTTACTGCCTTATGATAAGCAATTAGATAAAGACAAGGCAATTGTCGTAATTGAGCCGAAAAACCCTAAACATGACTGCCAACTTAAGTTTCAGATTGAGGCCGAACACTTTAGTGTTGAAAACCTGAATACCGCTGATTTATATCAGCTTCACATCGAGTTTGACGAGTTGCTATCTGATTTGTCTGGCTTTTTTGTTAGCAAATTAATGGGCTTTTTATTACCAGAACAAAAAGGGGTGAAGGTTGTGTTTAATGCCCCAATTAATTTTGTTAATGAGCAAATTCAGTGTAGTGAAAATATATGTACGTTTGAGGTAAGCGAGTCTTGGCAAGCTCAGAATGAGACATTGTTAAGTCATCATGCCAACATACAAATTGAGCAGGTGACACCTTGGATTGAAAAGTAAATGGCTCCCAAGCTTAGTTATCACATTAAGCTTGGGAATATTGAGGTTCTTAATTGTTTAGCAAGTGCTACAAAAATTGGCGTTTAGACGTTGGTAACATCAATAAATAATGATTCGTCGATATTGATTGGTGATATCACTGCCTCACTAAATTCATACTCTGCACGTTCACCTATATATAACATTGCAAATGCATTTTTTCCTTATATTCAATAAACTACCTTGTTATAGCTGGATAAAAAGGTTAAGGCCTTTATAAATTATTAGATTGTTTCCTTGTTTGGTAATTTCATAGGTTACACTTTTCTAGTTATTTTAAGCTATTGATTATGTGAGCAGATAATGAAAACCATTGAAAGTCCAACTCTAAACTATGCTAGAAGGAAGAAATAGTAGTTTTATAAAAAGGTTTATTTTTGTAAAATATAGCGCTTAATTAGATGTTAGATGCTACATAGCGCCGAATTGTGGCTGTAACGACTTTAAAGTAATAATTGCTCTTTTATAGGAGCATAGGATTTTCATTAGATGACCACTGAACTACCTAACAACCAACTGAAACTTCAAAAACGCTTACGAGGCCTAACAGGCAAAGCTGTAATAGACTTTGATATGATTGAAGAAGGTGACAGAGTGATGGCGGCTATATCCGGTGGCAAAGACAGTTTTGTGATGCTGGATATTCTACTGCACCTTAAACGTGTTGCTCCGATCAATTTTGATGTGGTTGCTGTTAACCTAGATCAAAAACAACCTGGCTTTCCTGATCATATTCTTCCTGAATATTTAGAAAAAAAAGGGATCGACTACTACATTATAGATAAAGACACCTATTCAATTGTGAAAGAAAAAGTTCCAGAGGGTAAAACGACTTGCTCACTTTGCTCTAGACTTCGCAGAGGCTCGTTGTATACCTTTGCCGAAGAGATAAATGCAACAAAGATTGCTCTGGGCCATCACATGGACGATGCTGTCGAAACACTTTTAATGAATATGTTCAACAATGGTAAAATCAAGTCAATGCCACCAAAGTTGCTGAGTGATGATAAACGAAACATTGTTATTAGACCATTGATTTACTGTCGTGAAAAGGATATCGAACAATATGCAGAAGTCTGTCAATTCCCAATAATTCCATGTAACTTATGTGGCTCACAGGAAAACCTACAGCGAAAGGTAATAAAAGGAATGCTTACCGATTGGGATAAAACTAATTCAGGACGCGTGGAAAGTATTTTTAACAGCATTCAAAATGTAAGCCCCTCTCAACTAGCGGACAAAGGCTTATTTAATTTTTCAGAATTGTCTATCAACCGCTCAGGAAATAGAGCCAAATATGATTTCCAAGGGCCAGAGGTATCTCATTCGAACCTAATTGAAATGTTTTACAAAGTATAAGCACTTGAAACTGCAAGTTCTCTTATAGTAAATGGTTGTTTGTCATCGTGATAGACTGTCACATTGCATAATAAATATTAATCTTAGGTTGTTCTCTTTACATATCACATGATGAGCAATACATCCCAAAACCGCTAATATTTCTTACACTTGAAGTAATCCGGATAGCGTTTGGCTATTCGCATTACTTCAGATCAATGCAACCTGTAACCCCACTTATCAAGGTGATCATCGATCAAAACAACGAACTTTTATACGTAATCCATTAAATGGGCATACTTTTTTGAGGGCGAGTGTAGGGTATGGTTTAACACTTAGCGTAGTCTTCTCTTTTGACTGTCTTATCATCCTGATAATTATTAACCAGAGTATTTAGGTGAATAAGACAACGGAATTAGGTTTGTTTTCACACATCACTATCAAACACTATGCATCAACAAAAAGTTATTTGTTGTTACGTACTTCTGCATATTGCAATTGGTTATTGTTTATTCCAAACAGTATAAATCATTTTTGAATTTAATAATTTTTGAATATTTGCTTTGTTATTACATTGATAACAGAGTCTAGCGGTTTTATTTGAGCTAGCAAAAAACGCACTTTGGGTGGCTCAATATAAAGATACAGTCATAATATAATCATGTTGCTTAAGAATCTGTGTTCATTTTCCAAGAGTGTATCGTGTCTCCTGAGGTTTTATTCAACTTGATTTGAACTAGAAATACGCTTTTATTGTATTGCATTATTTAAAATAAACTGTGATGTCAATACGAATCGGTTATTCCGATTAAAGAAATAATGTTATCGAAGTTAGGATGACAATCACACTTGATGAAGTTATGAACGGTTAGCAAATATAAATGTTTATTCAATTGAAAAGCAGTCTTGATTTTTCGACGTTTGACCCTGTTATAAGTAAATTTTCACTCTTCGGTAAACAGCCAAAGCACAATGTTTGAGTCTAGATTAAAAGCTCTATTTCCTTACTGAACAAGCGAATGTTTCAGCTTGTTATCAATGTAGCAATTACGTAACGATTGGTTGAATTTTAAACTCACCTTGGTTTTTTATTGCACCTTTTATTTAACATTTGAATGATGTTTGTTGCTATTTTTGTTTTTTCAATCGCTGTGGTTTGGTTGGGTAATTGTATTTAGTCTTTTGTATTTATTGATGTTTTTTTTGTACTTTGTGGATTTTGTTATTTTTTGATGGTAAGTTTGTTTTGATTTTGTTGTTTTGCATTCTGATTGTAAGGAAAATGATTGTGCAGAAAAATATCGAACAAATACTTGGATTGACCTCTGTACAAAAAGGAATGTTGATCGAATCAATTCGAAGCGAAGGTAATAGTGTTTATTCTGCACATCTAAGACTTAGTTTAGTTGGTGATTTATCACAAGATGCATTGCAACATGCAATCAAGCAACTTGTTAAAACACATCAAACGTTGAGAAGTGTTTTCCGCTGGGAGCGGATCAAAGAGCCTGTTCAGGTCATTGTAAAAAATATAGATATTCCCTGTTCTATTTTTGATTTAAGTACTGAGACACAAAGAGAACAAGCACGACAAGCAAATGAAATTGTAAAAAGTGATCGTGCAGCAGCTTTCGATATTCGACAAAACTGTATTCGTTTCTCACTTATCAAGCTCGGTGCTAATCAATATGAACTGCTCGTTTGTAACCACCATATTATCTTAGATGGTTGGAGTAATGCTTTACTATTGGAATCTCTGTTTGACTTTTATTATGAAGCTTTAACTGGTTCAAGTAGAAAGACAACAAAATTGCATACTGACCTACTTGAAAAGTACAGAAAGCATGAGCTGGCAGCATTAAATAATCCCAATAGCGTAGAGTATTGGAACCAAGTCGTTGCAGATTTACCAGAAGAAAATCGACTTTCTATCAGGGGAGTGAATACAGGATCTGTAACAGGTTACACCTCACAAACTTGTGCGTTAAACAAGCAAAAAATCGACGAGTTAGCGTGCCTTTTCAAAGTAACGCCGTCAACAATCTTGTTTGGTTGTTGGGGTTTGTTGTTGAGGGGTTACAACAACTCAGATGATGTTTGTTTCGGCACAGCGGTCAGCAACAGAGTTAATCTACCCACTGAATTGTCTGCTGTGATCACGATGGGAGTGCAAACTGTACCATTGCGTTTAAATATTTCGAGTACTGAATCATTGGCAGATTACTTCGCTTATGTACAAACATGCGTAAATGGTGCGCTGTCTAATCAGCCTGTAGATCTGAATAAGTTGATGAGAGCAAATGGGATCTGCAGTGAATCTGCACTATTTGATACTTTATTTACGGTAGAAAACTATCCACTTGATGAGCAGGTTGTTTTAAGAAATACAGGTCTTGAACTAAGCAAAGTTGATAACTGGGAGTTGAATCACTACCCAATGTCTGCAACTGCTCAGTTATTTGAACAGTACAAACTAGAATTTAATTACGACCAAAGTCAGTTTAACGACACGCTTGTTACCACGCTACTAAGTAATTTTAGTTTCATTGTTGAAAATCTCTTCGGGCAGCCAGTTAGGAAGCTAAATGAGATCGGTTTGTTAGACAAAGGTTCACAGCATACTTTAATAAGTCAAATTAACCCAAGGTATATTGAACCGAGTTGGAACGGCTCTGTAATCGATCACTTTGAATTAGCAGCCAAGAAATTTGCCGATCATATTGCACTTGAACAAGATAACGAGTTAATCACCTATAAGATGCTTGATACTTACGCTAATCAAATTGCGCAGCAAATAGTGTCTAGTGAAAACTACGTGTCGCAACAGGCCGTTGTAATTTATCTTCCTAATTCGATAACACTCATAGCCGCTATGCTAGCTTGTTGGAAAGCAAATGTGGTTTATGTGCCAGTAGATGCTGTGAGTCCGCCTTCGAGAGCGGAGCAAATAGTGCAAGAATGTGACGCCAAGATTGTGATGAGTGACCGTACGTTAGAGGTACCAAGTGGCGTCGAATTTTGGCCACTCTCTGTAGTGAAACAGAATCTAAATAAGGTATTGCAAGCTCCACAGAGAAATAATGCGCCTCAAGATCTGCTCTATATTTTGTTCACCTCAGGGTCAACAGGAAAGCCTAAAGGGGTCATGATTAGCCATGCTGCTTGTATGAGTTTTTGTCGTACATTCGCTGAGGTCGCAAAAATACAGCCGCAGGACAAAGTACTTTCACTTACTGGAATCGCTTTTGATGTGTACTTTGGCGAAACGTTAGTACCTCTTCTAGCTGGAGCTAGCATACAGCTAATTGATAAGCAGCAAACGATGCAAGGTGAAGGTGTTGCTGGTATTTTAAATAGCCAAGACTATGCCATGTTACAAGCAACACCGTCACGGTTAAGTATGATCTTACTGCAAGCTCGTACAGCGCAAAGCCAAAGCAAATTACAAAAATTGATGTTGGCAGGGGAAGCATTACCGACCGAGACCGCACGACAAGCACAGGCGTACTTTGGTGAGCAGTGTCAAATCGTTAACTTGTATGGCCCCACAGAGGCTAGTGTTTATGCTACATGGCAAAACTACAACCCTCAACAGCGCGTAAATATTGGTCATGGTATGGAGAATGTCAAAGCGTTTGTTATTGATAGAAATGGTCAATTACAACCACCCTTTGTACGCGGTGAAATTGCACTGGCCGGCCAAGCATTGGCAGATGGCTATTTGAACATGGCAAAGAAAACTGCAGAAAGCTTTATTGCAGGTACGTTTTTAAACGAACAAAAAATATATCTTACTGGTGATATTGCACGTGTCATCGAAGACGGTGAAATTGATATTCTGGGGAGAAAGGACGATCAAATTAAACTTCGTGGCTATCGTATTGAACTAGGTGAAATAGAACAATCTTTACAGGCATTAGCACAAGTTAAAGCGGCGTTGGTTAGAGTGTACAACACGGCTCAAGGGGTACAGCAACTTATTGCTTACGTTGTTACCGCTGAACCAGAGGCCGTACAAATTGAACAGGCGGTGAGAAGTGAGCTTGCACTGACTCTGCCTGATTATATGATCCCAAATGTCTTTTTCTTCTTGCCGCATTGGCCACTTAACACCAGTGGCAAAGTTGACAAAAAAGCACTACCTGTACCAAATCAGGCTGAGGTTACCTCACAGTACGTTGCACCGAGCACATTCTTGGAACATGAAGTGCAAGTCTGTTTCGCTACAGTGCTAGGTGTTGCCCAAGAGCAAGTGTGTATTACAGCTAATTTCTTTGAAGTAGGTGGGCATTCTTTAGCTGCTATGAAGGTAGCTGCTGATATTTCTAAGCGCTTGGATGTTGACGTTTCACTACAGTATGTTTTTGAATATTCTAGTGTAGAACTGTTAGCGCAGAAAATTAAAGAATTGCCTAATTATCAAAAGGGTATGGTGATTTCAGTTAGAAATAACAGTGCAGAGCAACAGGCTTCCTTTGCTCAGCAACGTATTTGGTTCATCGATCGCCTAATGGGCACTGTACAATATAACATGCCAATTGCCTTTGATATTAAAGGACATTTTAATATCCTCGCTGCGGAGTTTGCACTGCAGCAAGTCATCATGCAACAGCCAGCCTTACGTACCACTATTACAGAGCAAGGCGGAAAAATAGTCCCCGTTGTGAGGGAATCTGCGGCATTCAAAATAGCAGAATATGGAGTAGCATCGGCACTGAGTGATTCACAGATAGAACAAATCATTACTCAGCAAAGTGCAGAACCATTTAATTTGAGCTCAGATCTAATGCTTAGGGCTAGTTATTTAAAGGGTGAAGCAAATCATCAAGTTTTAGTGCTGGTAGTTCATCATATTGCTTTTGATGGTTGGTCAGAAGCATTGCTGATGCGTGCATTCACTGACTTTTACAATGGTTTCATCCAAGGTGAACAGCTAGTTGGATTACCAGCGGGTGTGCAATACGCGGACTATGCGTATTGGGAGCAAACGACTTGGACCAAGTCGCGGGAATATAAAGCGCAGCTAGATTACTGGCAACAGCAACTTGTCGATTTGCCAGACACACATAGTTTAGAGCTTGATTTTGAGCGCCCTAATGTTAAGCAAAATGTAGGGCAGGCAATCAGTACTAGGTTACACCAAACACAATTCAAAGCGCTGTGTGATTATGCCCAATCACATACAATGACGCCTTTTATGTTCTTCCAAGGTCTATTTGCGCTGTATATTTCAGTGCAAAGTAATTCTAAAAAAGTAGCTATCGGTACTGTTATTGCCAATCGCACACAGAGCGAACTTCATGACATTATTGGCTTCTTCGCAAATACACTAATATTAAAAAATTCATCTGCTCAATCATCATTTAAAGATTACTTGCATCATATTAAAGAGGTGAATTTAAAAGCGCAGGCCAATCAAGGTGCCCCGTTTGAGCAAGTGATTGAGCAGTCAAATGCTACGCGTAACCCCGCTTATACGCCATTATTCCAAATTCTATTTTTATTAGAGCAACCTTCGACGCAAAGTATAGAGCTAAGTGATGCAAGTCTAACATCGATGACTGCGAATACACGTATATCTAAATTTGATCTTGAAGTCACTCTACGTTTAGAAAATGAACAAGCTGAAATAGAGTGGTTGTATGATTGTGCGTTATTCACACAATCACGTATAGAACGCTATGCCAACGAGTTTATCGCATTACTTAATTCGGTTCTTGATGGTTCGTTGGTTGAAAACTGGCAAAGTATCAGTCAGTTTGAAGCAGCAGATTTTATGCCAGCCATGATTGCAAACAAGCCCCAGCATGTGGCACCTCAAAACCTACTTCAGCAATCATTGGTAGATATTTGGGCAAAAACTTTAAATTTACCAGCGCATGACTTGGGGATTGAAGATAATTTCTTTCAACTAGGTGGTCATTCATTACTAGCGATTCAACTGCTGTCAGGCATACAAGACACACTTAATATGACGTTGGATATGAGCACTTTTTATGCGACGCCAACGATTCGCTCGTGTGCTGAGAATTTATGCGCAACAGATGACAAGAGTGAACTTGTAGCTGTTACTAGAAGCGACGATGAGCAGTATTTTAGTGTGTCTTTTGCTCAACAACGATTGTGGTTTTTACATAAAATGCGACCTGACAGTAATGAATATAGCATGTCAGTGGGCTTTAAACTTTATGGCGAATTTAATCTTGAAGCTGCACAACATGCCATGCTTGATGTCATAAATAAGCATGAAATATTGAGAACCACGTATTTGCAAGATAAAGAAAGGCTTGTTCAGTGTATACAGCATATACAGCAATACACATTTGACTTTATTGATTTAACGGATGTACCAGTTGTGGAGCAATGTGATGTACTAACAGCATCACAAGCACAATTTTTTGCTCGTCGCTTCGACTTAAGCCAAGATTTAATGATCAACAGTTGTTTTATCTCTGTTGGGCAATCTCAAGGGGTATTACTTTTTAATGTGCATCATATTGCCGCAGATGGGCACTCTATCGGTATTTTCTTGCGCGAGTTCTCTGAGTATTACTCAGCGTATGCACAGGGTAAGCAGTCACAGTTCGTACCGCTTGATCTACAGTATGTTGACTATGCAAATTGGCAGCAAAACTGGATAGGTAGTGAACAGTACAACCAGCAAACTCGTTATTGGCAGGATGCTCTTGAAAATGCACCCAGTGTGCATAGATTGCCGCTAAGCGCTGAGCGAGATAGTCAAAACGTGTCAATTGCAAAATCACTGCAAGTAGTTGGCTCGGCCAGTTTGTACGACAAACTAAATGAAAAAGCAAAAGAGCTTGGCGTGACGCCATTTATGTGGTGTCACGCAGTGTTTAGCCTTGCCTTAATCGAAGTAAGCAAAGTTGATGATATCGTTATTGGCACCCCTGTTTCTGGCCGAAAATGGACTGCGTTGAATGATCAAATTGGTTTATTTGTTAATACACTTGCGTTGCGAACAACAACTAAAGGATGTAACACATTTGCAGAGTATTTAAATGACGTGAAAGGGGTCAATATTGATGCGTTGAGCCATCAAGATTTACCGTTTGATCGCCTCCTAGACCTTTGTCAGGTTAGTCGTTCGTCGTTATACACACCTTTATTTCAAATTCTTTTTACGATGAATGATGTGCCATTGTCGAATTTGAATTTGTGGGGCATAGATGCAGAGGTGACGTTACCACAAGAGGAAGCAGCTAAATTCGATTTGAGTTTAGATATTTCAGCAAATAGCCAGCACATGTATTGGCAATGGACTTATGACGCGACAATTTTTGATCAAGGTACGATCGAGCAGTTAGCACAACGTACCAATATGTTGTTGCAGCAATCGTTACTCAAAACTGACACTGAGCTAAGGTTATTAGTTGATAACTATGAGCAATTAGTTGCCCATCAGCATACTGTACCTGAGGATGATGAATTTATCGCCGCGAATACAGCACAGGCTTGCATGCTGTCGAATTTGTGGGCCAATTTACTTGGCCGATCAGAAACTGAGATCAGCATTAAACACAACTTCTTTGCTTTGGGTGGCAACTCTTTGCAAGCAGTGCAGTTTGTGTCTGAAGTATTCAAAGCATATGGCAAAGAGATAAGTGTTGCGGCTTTTTATGACAGACCAACAATTGAGCATTGCTTAGAGTTATTAGCCTTACAAAGTCACAGCCATGAGGCACTTGTGATTACTAAAAGTACCGTGTTGCCTGAACCGTCATTTGCGCAGCAGCGGATGTGGTTTTTGGATCAGTTAACGGTGCAGCCATTGTATAACATGGCATCAAAGTTTGCCGTCACAGGGCCATTCAATATTGAGGTGGCAAGCGCTGCTTTGCACCAATTGGTGCAAAGGCATAGCGTGTTAAGAAGTCAGTTTATGAAAACTGAAACAGGCCTACAAGTGCATGTATTAAAGTCGCTAGTGCCAGTTATCACAGAGCATAACTTAATGAGCCTTGAACCAGCAGAGCAACAAAACCAGCTTGAGCTGCTAGAACGATCTAATAAGAGCATTCACTTTGAGCTGCAAAGTGCGCCGTTGTTTAAATGTGATTTTTGTCGTTTAACTGCACAACAAGGCATTTTGCTTTTCAACATGCACCATATTATTTCAGACGGATTGTCTGTAGATATTATGTTTAAAGAGTTTGTAGCCCACTATGAGCGGTTACTCAGTGCTGAAATTCAGGCTTTGCCACCGTTAAAGTTACAGTACAGCGACTTTGTACAATGGCAAAAGCAATGGATAAGCCAAGCGCGAGCTGCGAAGCAGTTGACTTATTGGCACACACAGTTGGCTGATGCGCCTGCTGTACATGGTATTACATTAGATTTCCCAAGACCGCAGGTGAAGTCGCATCAAGCGCATTGCCATAGCGTAACTTTACCTCTATCTACAAAAAACACCTTAGCCTTGGTTGCTGAGCGTTTAGGGGTGACTGAATTTGTATTTTTACACAGTGTGTTGAGCTATGTGCTTGCACGCCATAGTAACAGTCAAGAAGTGTTAATTGGTACTCCTGTGGCTGGTCGTCGTCATCCTGATCTCATGTTATTAATTGGCTTATTTGTGAATACGGTGGCACTGCGCACTAACCTGTCTGGTTGTCAGACATTCTCTGAGTATACTGCGCACGTCAAAGCGGTCAATGGTGCTGCACAAGAAAACCAAGATATTCCTTTTGAGCAAGTGGTTGAGCATTGCAAGGTACCGCGCTCCGCTCACTATACGCCTGTTTTTCAAATTATGATGACAATGCGTGGTGAGAGTCAAAGTCAGCAAGTGGGCGATATACACTTTAAGCAGCTAGATGAGTCGGAAGCAGTCGCAAAGTTCGACTTATCTATTGATATCGCTTTAGACGAGCGTGGTATTACTTGGAACTGGTTATTTGATGCGGATCTTTTTGCGCAAAAGCATGTGATACAAATGAGCACGCATGTACTTAAGGTGCTAGAGCAGGTTTTGGCTACTCCAGAGATGGCTATCGCAGAAATTGTCATGCTGAGCAGCGAAGAGATTCATCAACTCACGGCTTGGGGTAATACGCCGCCCATGTTGTCAGAACAGGATTCGATTCAGACAAGGTTTAATAGACAAGTACTCAGCAGTCCAGATTCGCTGGCTGTTATTACTGATCATATGCAACTGACTTACCAACAACTAGATACTTTGTCTGACAAACTGGCAGGTGTAATTTGTCAAGCCATCAACGGCCAGCACGATACCCGCTTAGCCGAGGGAACGCTAGTTTCACTTTATCAACAAAGAACTATTGAATTTGTTATTAGTATATTGGCCATAGTTAAAGCCGGTGGTGCCTATGTGCCGATTACGGTTGATACGTCAGCGCAGCGTCTAAACCAATTACTACAAGACTGTAAGTGTCCAGTTTTGCTCACTCAGCATGATTTGCAAGACAAGTTAGACACATTGTTACTGACCTACTCAGAACAACGTGCAGTCGACATTTTAGTAGTCGATCTTGACGAATTGAAAGCGATGCCTGCAGGGCGAGTTATGGATTTTGACGCCCAACAGAGTGATTTACTGTATGTGAATTATACCTCTGGTACAACGGGGTTACCCAAAGGAGTAATGATTGAGCAAGCTGGCGTTATCCGTTTAGTCGATCAGCCATTTTTGGCAATGGATCAAGATACGGTCACTGTTCAAATAAGTAGTTTAGCCTTCGACGCAGCGACATTTGAGATTTGGGGTGCATTGCTAAATGGTGGTCGTTGTGTGTTGTATACGCATCCTTATATGGATTTGATGTTGCTAAATCAGGTGTTAATTGAACACCAAGTGACGCACACATTTATTACTGCCGGACTGTTTCGACGCTGGGCAAATGAATTGATAGATAATCAGCGGTCTTTTGCACTAAGAGTGGTGTTATCTGGCGGTGATATTGTTTCGCCCCAAAGTGTTTACCAAGTGCAAAGTGTAATACCTAAAGCGCAAGTTTTTAATTGTTATGGTCCTACTGAAAACACAACATTCACAACATATTACGCTGTACCAGCCCTATCTCAAGGCAGTGATAAGCCTTTACCAATCGGTGTGCCTTTACAAGGAGACAGTTTATATGTCATGTCTGGTGATTTACAGCTGCAACCATCAGGTGTTGTAGGAGAGTTACTAGTTGGTGGTGGTCTCGCAAGAGGATATTTGCATCAACAAGCACTCAGCAATGAAAAGTTTGTGCAAGTGAACGGATTGAGCGACAACGGTGAACGACTATATCGTACTGGTGATTTGGTTCGCTTCAACAATCAAGGGTTGCTTGAGTTTATTGGACGTGATGATCAGCAACTAAAAATTCGTGGTTTCAGGGTTGAGTTGGGTGAAATTGCTGCAGGAATTGAACAATTCCAGCAAGTATCTCAAGTGTATGTTGTTGCAGAGCGCCCCGATGCTGCAGAGCCAAGGCTTGTTGCTTACATTGTTCCTAAATTGGCAGCTCAGGTTGAGCCTGCATTAGAGCTAGATGACGCAGATAACGGCACTATAGCGCAATATAAAATGAATGACTTTGCGAAGCAGTGGTTGGATATGCTCAAGCATGGTATCGCATCTGCGCTACCAAGTTATATGGTTCCACATGATTATGTTATGCTGGTAGAGTTACCAATTACCCAAAATGGTAAAGTAGATACCAAGCGTCTACCTTGTGCTCAACAGGCGCAATCTGCGGTTTACTTAGCAAAGCCACAGACGGACTTAGAGCGTAAAGTCGCACAGTATTGGGCCCAGGTCTTAAAAATTGATGTACAGAATATAGGCCGTGATAGCAACTTTTTTGCGCTTGGTGGCCATTCATTAAGTATGATCAGCCTGTCGGCCTTGCTCCAAGCGCATCTGCACTTAGAAGTATCAGTTAGTGAACTGTACAATCATGCTGAACTGTCATCAATGGCATCTTTATTATCATCAGCTCAGCAACAAAGTTGGTCTGCAATACCAGTAATTTCACCCGAAGCTAATGGATATGAAGTCTCTCCAGCACAACAGCGACTTTGGTTTATTGATAAACTCGGGCAACAAAAAGGGGCGTACAATATTCCTGTGGCGTTTGACGTGAGCGGTGAGCTAGATCTAGCAGCCGTTACCAGCGCTTTGGAAATCATCTTTGCCAGACATCCAGTTCTTAGAACTGTATATCGAGAAGTAGAGCAGGGTGTTAGGCAGCATGTAATACCAATGTCTGACGTTCATTGTCAGATGCAGCCTGTAGCACTTGATTCACCTTTAGATTTACAAGATACCTTGGCACACCTTGCCACTTTATCTTTTGAACTGGCATCAGATCTTATGCTGCGTGCATATTATGTGACGTTATCAACGGGAGTTGACACACCAGCAAGAGGCTGCCTCATTCTCAATATGCATCATATTGCCGTAGATGGGTGGTCGGTTGCGCTGTTAACCAAAGAGTTTTCTGAGTGCTATGTGCTTTTGAGTCAAGGAGCAACGAAAGAGCAAATCTTTGAGCAACTACCTACTACGTCGATTTCTTATGGGGATTATGCGCACTGGATTAACTCATCTGAGCAGCAAAGCCAAATAGCGGATCAGATCAGCTATTGGCAATCACAATTGGCGGATGCACCAAGCGTTCATGGGTTGCCACTAAAAGGATACAGGCCAGACATAAAGAAAACTCAAGGCGCGCGCATCACCTCATCAATAACGAAAGCGCTGAGCGCTCAATTGGCTGATTTCGCTCAGCAAAACAATATGACGATATTCATGCTAATGCACGCAATGGTTAGCTTACTTCTTGCTCGCCATAGCGGTAGCAGTGACGTGATTGTGGGGACGCCTACAGCGAATCGTGGCCACGAACAAACTAAAGATCTGGTGGGTTTATTTGTTAACACTTTGGTGTTGAGGGTAAATACCAATACCCGTTCTTTACAGGACTTCTTTCGTCATGTTAAAGCGGTCAATATTGCTGCCCAAGCACATCAGGGTGTTCCTTTTGAGCAACTTGTCGATGCGTTAGATATTACTCGTAGTCAAAGTTTGTCTCCAGTATTTCAAATCATGTTAGATATGAATACCAATGAGCAAGCAGATGTGACTCTTCCACACATTGAACTAACGCCTTGCCATGACTCTGTATTTCCAGTGCAAAGCAAGTTTGATTTACACATCAGTGTTGTGCAAAGCCAAGGCCAGCTCAATATTCATTGGGTGTTTGATACGGCGCTATTTGATAGCACTTATATAGAGCAACTTGACACGCATTTACATAATTTACTTGTTGCAGTTAGTTCAACCACAGTAGATGACATCACCTCATTGGCTATGCTCTCAAGCGCAGAAGTTGATTATTTACTCACGGAACTGAATCAAAGTGGTGATATATCAACGCCTTTATGTTTACATCAGCTATTCGAATCTCAAGTTGCGAAAAGCCCATCTGCGCAATCAGTCCATGCCGGTGACATTACACTTACCTATGCGCAATTAGACCAACAGGCAACAAATCTAGGTGCATATTTAATTTCGCAGAATGTTAAAGCTGGCGATGTTGTCGGTATCTGTATGCGTCGTTCAGAAAAAACTATTATAGCAATATTGGCGATTCTAAAAGCAGGGGCAGCTTATGTGCCATTGGACCCAAGTTATCCAAAAGCACGTATAGAATATATTTTATCCGATGTTAAGCCTGCACTGTTATTTGTTGATCAGGCGACTGAACATAGCTTCGACTTTGCCAATTTTAATGTTGCTAATATTGAGCAAATTCCAGAGCAGCTTGTAAGTACTGAGCTTGATGTGCTTTATGACGTGGAGCAATTGGCATACATCATCTACACCTCAGGCTCAACGGGTAAGCCCAAGGGCGTGATGATTTCACACCGCAATGCATCAGCTATGCTGGCATGGGCTAACGACTACTTTAGCTGTGCAGAAAAGAGCAGGGTGTTGGCAAGTACGTCGTTGAATTTTGACTTGTCTATCTTTGAGATTTTTTTGCCGCTCTCTTCTGGTGGGACCTGTGTTGTCGTTGACAACATACTGAGTTTACTAGAACCACAAAACGCTGTATTGGAAGTTAGCCTAATTAATACTGTGCCATCTGGTATTAATGCGCTACTGCAAGAACATGCCGTACCTGCGTCAGTAATAGCGGTGAATTTAGCTGGTGAACCACTGCAGGCGAACACGGTTAATCGCTTATTAGATATATTCTCGGTGCAGCGAGTCGTTAACCTTTACGGGCCGTCTGAGGATACAACGTACTCGACCTACTATAGTATGACTTCGCAAGTTGCCAGCAACCCATTAATCGGTAAACCTATAAGTTCGACACAAGCGTTTGTATTAGATGTTAATCAGCAACTAGTGCCTTTTGGATGTGTCGGTGAGCTGTACTTGAGTGGTGAAGGGGTATCATTAGGCTACTTGAACCAGCCAGACTTAACTGCAAAAAACTACCTTGATAATCCTTATCACCCAGGCAGTAAGATGTACAAAACAGGTGACTTAGTTAAGTATACAGCACAAGGAGAGCTTGTTTATCTTGGGCGACTTGATGACCAAGTTAAGGTTAATGGCTTTAGGATAGAACTTGGTGAAATCGAGTTTCATTTGTTGCAATTAGACTGGGTAAAGGCATGTTTAGTCAAGGTTGAGGAAGATTCAACACGAACTATTTTGGTTGCCTACGTTGAAGTATCAAGTGAGCAGGCTTTGGATTGCAAGCAGCAAGTCAGAGCATACTTAGCGGATTGTTTACCAAAACATATGGTGCCCAATGTTATTGTTACCATTGATGAGTGGCCATTACTGCCTAACGGTAAAATTGATAAACAACATCTACCATCTTGGAATATTGCACGTGTTACGGTCAAACCAGAGACTAAGACAGAGCTTGTAATCTCCGACATTTGGCAAAGCCTTTTAAGCATGCAAGGTGAAGTACTGGACGCTGAGCAAAGCTTTTTCAGCCTTGGTGGTAACTCTTTATTAGCTGTTAAGTTGAATGGCTTGATCCAAAAGCAGCTGGGTATAGATATTGGCTTAGCACAACTATTTGAGTTGCAAAGCATTCAGCAACAAGCTCAGGAAGTTGACCGTGTACTAGTCAGTGGTAAGCCGACGCAAGATATTGTGCCATTGCAGCATGATGTAAATCGACCTCTTGCACCTACGCAAAGACGCCTGTGGTTTTTATCCCAGCTGAGCGAACAGTCTACAGAATACAATATGTGCACGGCCTATGAGTATCATACGGCGATTGAACCTAAGTTACTAAAACATGCCGTGGAAGAATTGATTGAGCGCCACGAGCCGTTGCAAGCCAATTATCATATGGTTGATTTACAGCCTATGTGGTATCTAAACAAAAAACAGAATTTGATATTTAATGTTGTGGATCTGTCTGGCCTATCAGCGTCAGAGTGTGAAACGCAATGGCGTGATATGCTCGCAAGTGAATTTACTCATGTATTTGATTTATCTAAGGGTCCACTTGTCAGAGTGAGCTTGGTTAAAACTGGACCGCAATCTGGAAAGCTGATTTTCAATGTACATCATATCGGTTTTGATGGCTGGTCTATGCACATTGTGGAGCGTGAGTTGCAGGTTCTGTATGGCACACAATTAAATGCCACCCCGGCTGATTTGCCAGCGTTACCTGTAAGCTATTCGGATTATGTAAGTTGGCGTAATGATTTTGAACAAAGTGACGCTTATTTACAGCAAGTAGAGTATTGGCTAGCGCATCTTGCTGACGCAGCGCCGTTACATAGCTTGCCTATTCAGTTTGAGCGTCCACAAGTTAAATGTAATAAAGCATCGATCACACGCTCGGTTATTAATACGGAGCAAAAAGCAGGTTTAGTTGCGCTGTGTTCGTCATTACAAGTGACGCAATTTATGCTGACGCATGCACTAGTATCTTTGTTGATAGCGCGACACAGCAATAATCATGATGTTTTGTTATTGACGCCAATTGCAAACCGTGAGCAGCAAGCGGTTGCTGACTTAGTGGGCTTCTTTACCAATACATTGATATTAAGAAGTAGTACCGAGTTTGATGGCTTTGCTGAGTTCATTGCGCATATTAAAGCGTGCAATATTGCCGCACAACGTAATCAGCAAGTGCCATTTGAATACTTGGTTGAACAACTTAACTTACCGCGCAGTACTGCATTTACACCGCTGGCTCAGTTGATGCTGAATTTCATCGAAGCGAGTGAACCTGCCAGTTCAGGAACGATGAGTTTGCAACGTATTGCACAAGCTGAATCGGCAAAATTTGATTTAGAGATCCGTGTTGAAAACCATGCAAGCGGTTGGGATATAGACTGGGTTTACGATGAAGCGTTATTTTCCAGCAATTACATCGATGAACTGTCTACGGACTTCTCGCAACTGGTTGACAATTTGCTTACATTGCAAGGCGACATTACAGGTTTAGCCTTAGCGCAATTGAGTTTATATGATGGCAAAACACAGGCTGAGTTAAAAGCTGGCTTTGAGGGGCCTACACAGCTGCTATCACATAGCACGATCCATAGTTTTGTTGAACAAACGGCAATTGAAACCCCAACACAGGTGGCGTTGAAAAGTGCCAATGGTGAGTTACTTTCTTATCTTGAGTTAAATCAGCTTGCTAACAAAATTAGTCATAGTCTATTAGCGCTAGGAGTGAACAAGGCCGATATAATTGCGATGAGTCTACCAAGAGGGGTTGAACAAATCGCCTTGTTACTTGGTATTTTAAAAGCAGGCGCAACTTACTTACCAATTGATATGCAGCTTCCGCAATCGCGCATCCGACATATTTTAACTTGTTCGGCTGCCAGGTTTTGGGTAAAAGAATGTGCTCAAGATATATCAATAGCGGATTGGTCTGGTCGTGATATTACGACTTCTGAGCTTATAAATAATATTAATAGCCATAATCCCGAGATATTAATTGAGCCGAAAGATCCGGCATATTTGTTGTTTACCTCTGGTTCATCGGGCTTGCCTAAAGGTGTGATACAAACCCATCAAACGATAGTGAATTTGGTTGAAACAAGTGGGCTTACTCAGCCGTATTTGGGCCTCCAATTTACGCCTATTACCTTTGACGTGTCTATCCAAGAGTTAGCAACAGCATGGCACACTGGGGCGAGTCTATTATTAATTACAGAGCAGCAAAAGCAGGAGCTGGTAGACATCCAAGCACTTATCGAGTTGCATCAAGTTAGACGCTTATTCGTGCCCCCTGCTGTTTTTGACATAATAGCTCAGCAATACCTCGAGCACAAAGAGAGTATTACTTCGCTAATGGAAGTAATCGTCGCAGGCGAACAGCTCGTGCTCAGTGATGCGATTAGAGTATTCTTAGAACGCAACCCACATTGCCAACTTTGGAATCATTACGGCCCAACAGAAACACATGTAGTCACGACATACAGTGTACACAGCCGTGCTAATTGTACACCGCCAATTGGCAGAGTGCTTGCTAACACCCGTGCTTATGTCGTGGGCCTGCACCAACAGCTACTACCAATTGGCAGTAAAGGCGAATTATGGATTTCAGGTGTGTCTGTGGCGCTTGGTTATATTGGTAACGAGCAGCAAAACGCAGAGCGCTTCATAGTCTTGGATGATGGCAGTCATTGTTACAATACGGGTGACACTGTAGTGTTCGATGGTCATGACTTTACTTACTTTGGCCGACAAGATAGGCAAGTGCAGATACGAGGTTTTCGAGTTGAGCTCGCTGATATCGAGTCTCATCTGAGACAACTCACAGGTGTAGCCCAAGCACATGTTATGTATATGGATGTTGTGGGAAGAAAAATGCTAGTGGCCTACATTGAGCATACGCATGGTCTCAACAATTTAGATGAACTTACGGTGTTAAGTAAGCAGCATTTACCTGTGTACATGCATCCTGATGCATGGGTTGAAGTGTCTGAATGGCCGTTAAATATCAACGGTAAGCTAAATGCTCGCGCTTTACCTGCGCCAGATTTTGCAGTTGAAGCATTGGTAACCCCTACAACTCCTACAGAGCAACTACTTGCACAAATGTGGTCAGATCTTTTAAGTCAAAGCAGTGATCACATCGGCATAGATAGCAACTTTTTTGAAATCGGTGGTCATTCTCTTCTTGTTGTGAAATTGGTTGCTCAAGTACGAGTAGCGTTTCAAGTTGAGCTTAATGTTCGCGATATTTTTGCCAATCCGAGCATTCGGGAGCAGGCCCAGATGATTGACTTATCCAATGCCAAACAAGCAGCTTTAGAAGCTGTGGCTAAGTCAGATAATATAATTGAAATGGAGATTTAACCGGTGAATGTCTCAGCATTTTTAATCAGTTTATATAAGAAGAATATTGTAATCACACTGGTAGATGGTGCATTAAAGGTACAGTGTCCAGATGGTGAGTTAACGGCAGATATAATTGCCCAGCTAAAGCAAAGAAAACCTGAAATAATTGAATTTTTAGCGCAGCAAAAAAATGGCTCTGAACGAACGCAACAGCCAGTAAGTGCGATCCCTAAGAGTACTGCTGATAATGGCTCGATAACAGCTTCTTTTGCGCAACAACGGCTGTGGTTTATTGATCAGTTACAACAAGGTAGCGCTGAATATAATTTGCCCACACCGATACGTATTAAAGGGCCTTTTAATCAGCAGGCAGCTCAGGTTGCGTTAATTAAGATCATTGAACGTCATCAATCGTTAAGAACTGTATTTAGAGCGGTTGAAGGTGAACCGAAACAATATGTTTTATCTAACTTTAGTTTTACTTTAAATCAAGTAGATTTAAGTGCTTTTGATGTCAGTTCTCAGCAGCAGCAATTAAGCGAAATTCTTGCTCAAGATGCCGCAACACTATTTGATTTAGAGCATGACTTAATGCTCAGAGCAAGCTGGTTGAAGCTGGCAGAGAGTGAAGGTGTGTTGCTATTTAATATGCATCACATTGCGACGGATGGTTGGTCTATTTCATTATTACTGAAAGAGTTTATCGCTTTTTATCAAGCGCAAATGAATAACACCGAAGCTGACCTTCCTGCACTTAGCATTCAGTATGTTGATTATGCTGCGTGGCAGTCATCAACAGATGCGCGCGAAGCGCTTGTTAAGCAAAAAGACTACTGGCAGATCCAGCTGAAAGATATTCCTGTATTACATGCATTACCAACAGATCATGTCAGGCCTGCAACTGCTGATTATCAAGGTGCAATTGTTAAATTTCAGCTCGATAAAGAAATTGCTGAGCGAGCTCAAGCCTTTGCGATAAAACATCAGCTTACCCCATTTATGTTGTTGCAAGGGGTATTTGCATTATTAATTGCCAAGCACAGTCATAGTCACGACATTGTACTGGGTACGCCAATGGCAAACCGAACTCGTGCAGAATTGGCTAACCTTATTGGTTACTTTGTAAATACATTAGTACTGCGAATAAATACTGAACACAACAGCATTCATTCCTATTTTGAACACGTCAAAGCGGTCAATTTAGGGATGCAAGATAATCAAGATGTTCCTTTTGAGCAGCTAGTTGAAATGAGCCAAGTACCAAGAGATCCAGCTATTGCACCACTGTTTCAATTGATGTTTAGTATGAATACTAACTCTCAAGTAGCCCTATCTATTGAAAACCTCTCATTAACGCCTATGGTTGCGGCTCAGCCAGTTGCAAAGTATGACTTAGATTTAAGCGCACAAGTCAATGATGATGGTATTGAATTTCAATGGTTATATAGTAAGTCACTGTTTGAAAAAAGCTATATAGAGACTTTAGCATCTCAGTATGCGACGTTATTAGACAATCTATTATCTGCACAGCATGATAGCATCGAGCAGTTAACCTGTATTAGTGAAGTTGAACGTGATGAATTAATCACTACTTACAATCAAACAACAGAGTCATATCAATCTGATGTACTAGTTCATGCACTAATAGCTCAGCAAGCCGCACGTCAGCCTCACAAAGATGCATTGATTTTCAACGGCCAGAGAGTAAGTTATGAAACGTTAGAGCAGCGTACAAATCAGCTGGCACGGTTAATTCAAAGCTCCCATGCAGTAAATAAAGGTCGTATTGGCGTTTGTTTACCTAGAAGCCCAGAGATGCTCGTGGCTATGTTGGCAATATTGAAATCGGGCTCTGCGTATGTACCCCTTGATCCAAGCTTTCCAGCGAAACGGTTGCAAGCGACTTTGCACCAAGCACAGTGCTCCTTACTCATCACAGTAAAATCAATTGCCTCGTTTTTAGAGCCTGCCGGCTTGCCTAATATGCTGCTTTTGGATAGCAATGAAGTAAGTGAACAGTTATCGCGTTGCTCAAATACCAGCTTTAATGAGGTTGACGTTGCTGCTGATGATTTAAGCTATGTGATTTTTACCTCAGGTTCAACTGGTGCGCCTAAAGGTGTCATGATCGAACATCAAAACCTACTGGGCTTTTTTCATGCTATGAATCAATCTATTGGCAATCAAGAAGAGGCGACTTGGTTGGCGATGACGAGCATCAGTTTTGATATTTCAATTCTAGAATTGTTGTGGACGTTATCCAATGGTCAAACGGTGGTACTTGCACCAGATAGAATTGTTCACACAGAAGAAAGTAAGCCGTTAGATTTCAGCCTATTTTACTTTGCAGCAGACCCAGTTTCTGGGCATAACAAATATAACTTATTACTCAAAGGCGCAAAGTTCGCTGACGACAATGACTTTACTGGTGTATGGGTACCAGAGCGTCACTTTCATGAATTTGGCGATCAATTTCCTAACCCATCGGTAGCAGCAGCAGCGGTCGCAGCGACAACTTCACGTATTCGCATTCGCTCAGGTAGTGTTGTATTACCTTTACATGATCCAATCCGAGTGGCAGAAGATTGGTCTATGGTTGATAACTTATCAGCAGGTCGTGTTGAGCTATCAATTGCATCTGGTTGGCACCCAAATGACTTTGTTTTTTTCCCAGATGATTTTTCATTAAGGCATCAAGTGATGCGCGATAAGCTAGTTGAACTTGATAATTTGTGGCAAGGGAAGAGTCTGATGCGCCGCAATGGTATAGGTCAAAATATTGAAGTTTCATTACATCCTCATCCAATCCAAACATCACTACCAACTTGGATTACGGCTGCTGGTAACCCCGAAACATTTGTTTATGCGGGTAGTATTGGCGCTAATATTCTGACTCATTTATTGGGCCAATCGCTTGATGAGTTGGCACAAAAGATACGTCTTTATCGCGATACATTAGCACAACATGGCTTTGATCCGTCAAAGGGTAAAGTTGCCCTCATGATCCACACATTTATTGGTGAATCGCATGAGCAAGTAAGTAATCTGGTGGAGCAACCATTTAAAAACTACTTAAAGCATTCAATAGGGCTAATGAAACCGTTAGCACAAGAGCTTGGTTTGGATATTAATTCAGATCTAGACGCTGTTATTGATGTGGGTTATCAGCGACTCTTTACGCAAAGTGGTCTGTTTGGCACGGTAGAATCGGTGGCTGAACAATTGGATAAGATCACACAAATTGGTGTTGATGAATGTGCATGCTTGATTGACTTTGGTATCGACCACGATGAAGTGCTGGAGAATTTACAACGCCTAAAAGAGGCCAAAGAACATAATGCTTTGCGAGCGAAACAAGCTGAGTTTATGAGTCAGATGGCGAAAACCTCACAGGAGCAATTCGACCTTAAAGACGTCATCGTGTCACAAGGTATTACACATATTCAGTGTACACCGTCCCATGCTTATGTCATATCTGACGTGTTGTTGGATGAAACTATTAACCATCAAGTAGCTACTTTATGTATTGGCGGTGAGGCATTACCGGCTGATCTTGCACAGCGCTTGTCGAATCAAACTTGGCGTTTACTGAACATGTATGGGCCAACAGAAACGACTATTTGGTCTAGCGTTAGTGACGTATCTCAAACGGGATTGCACTTAGCTGGCCCGGCTGCAAATACTCAATTTTATGTTATGTCTGAAGGACAACTGGCACCAAAAGGTGCGATAGGTGAATTATATATTGGTGGAGCAGGAGTCGCGCGTGGTTATTTTGCTAACCAGTCACTCACCAACGAGCGATTTGTAGCGCATCCTTTTGCGGCCAACAGCAATGCCAAAGTCTACTGTACAGGAGATCTCGTCAGGCAGCTTCATAATGGCCAATTACAATTTATTGGTCGCGTTGATGATCAAGTCAAATTACGGGGTTTTCGTATTGAACTTGGTGATATTGAAAGTCACTTGCAGCAACTACCACAAATTCAAAGTGCGGTAGTTATATTGGCTGATTCACAGAGCCACAAAGCGCGATTAGTCGCTTACGTTTGTACAGCCGATGGTCAATTAGGCGAGGAACATACCTTTATTGAGCACTTGCAGGCATATATGCGCAACGTACTTCCTGACTATATGCAACCAAGTCAATATGTTGTACTGGATGCTTTACCATTAACCCCTAATGGTAAAGTTAACCGCAAAGCGCTACCAGAGCCTGAATTATCTATGCAGCAACAAGAGATGGTGCCACCAGAGAGTGACACAGAAATTGCACTGATTGAGATATGGGCCAAGTTACTGCAGCTAGAGGCGTCATCTATCAGTGTTGTTGCAAACTTTTTTGAACTAGGAGGACACTCTCTTCTACTGGTGAAACTAGGTGCGCTCATTAAGCAACATTTCGATGTGAACCTTTCAGTAATTCAGCTGTTTTCGTATAAGCATTGTCGTGAGATGTCAAAAATGATTGAGCTACAAAAACTAAAGAAAACAGCTGAAATTCAGCTTCAAGGAAGCGAGCAAACCGAGGAAGTGGAGATATAAAGTAATGAGTGTTGTTGAGAACTTATTAGCCAGTTTATACGAAAAAAACATCGCCATAAGCGTGGTTGATGCAAAGATGAAACTAAAGGCCCCTGAAGGTGTGTTAACACCAGAAATATTGGCGCAACTGAAACAGCATAAAGCGGAATTGCTAAGCTTGTTATTGCAGTTGGAGCAATCTGGAGCAACGTTGTCTGGCGCAGAGCGGATCATGCCGATTGAACGCAAGCCTATGGATTGGTTGTCCGTGTCATTCTCTCAACAACGCTCCTGGTTGTTAGAGCAAGTTAATCATGGCAGTGCCAGTGAAAACATGCCATGTACACTTGAAATAACAGGTAAGTTTGATTTGCATATCGCTGAGTGTGCAATACAGAAAATTGTTGCACGCCACGAAGTACTTCGCACCCGTTATCAGATGCAAGGGGATACCTTGGTACAGCGAGTTTGTAGTGGCGCTCACTTTACTTTACAGCATGTCAGCCTTTTACACTTAAACGCGAGTTCAAACGAAGTACTTGAATTAATTGAAGTTGATAAGCTTGCATTATTTGACCTATCAAAAGACCTATTAGTAAGAGCACTGTGTATTGAGCTTAAAGATAGTGTACTGCTGCAATTTACCATGCACCACATTGCTTCAGATGGGTGGTCTCAGCGCATCTGGATGAATGAATTTATTCATTATTATCAGCAAATCTCAGAAGGTAAACTCGAAGAATTACCTGCTTTACCTATTCAATATGTTGATTATGCTGCTTGGCAAAGAACGCAACTAAGCGGCGACGTTTTTGATTCTCAGTTGCACTATTGGTCTAAGCAGCTGGAAGATGCTCCTACTTTACATAGCCTGCCGCTTCAAAAAGTACGACCAAGCGCGAACCTCGGCTTAAATAAAGTTGTTACTCATTATTATGACAAAGCACTAACCAGCAAATTACAACGTGGTGCCACTGATTTAAAGCTGACCATGTTTATGTTGTTACATGGAGCACTGTCACTGGTTTTATCTCGCCACTCAAACATTACCGATATCTTAATTGGCACAGCGGTTGCGAATCGTCCGCAAGCGGAATTGGAATCACTGATTGGTGCATTCACTAATACCTTGGTACTAAGAGCTAATACAAATTACACAGCACTAAGTGATTATCTAACCCATATTCGCCAAGTTAATTTAGACGCGCAAGCTCATCAAGATGTACCATTTAGTGAGGTGATTGAGCACTTAAAAGTGCCTAGAACGCCGCAGCATGCGCCATTGTTCCAGATTATGTTCACAATGGATACTAATGACAGTAGTGATGCCAGCTTATCTGACGTTGCGATTAGTCGTGTTGAAAGTGATGTGATGGTGGACTTGTTTGATTTGGATATCACCGCTGAAATCGAGCAAGGTCGACTCAAATGGCAATGGTTATACGACGAAAGTTTATTTGATCGTGCGTATATCGACACTCTTAATAGCCACTTAGAAAACATTGTCACACAAATGGTGACACGGCCTGATGCAGAATTAGGTTCACTACCGATGTTAAGTGATGAAGAAACTCACGAGCTTGTTATTGAACGCAATGACACTTTCATGGCGCTACCAGATGTTTCACAGATACAACATCTAATTGAACAAAGTGCGGTGCAAACGCCTGATGCAATTGCACTCAGTTATGGTGCACAGCAGCTTACGTACCAGGAGCTTGATCAGGCAACTAACCAGTTGGCACACTATCTGGTGTCATGTGGCGTCACACCTTCGAAGCCAGTGGCGGTTTGCTTTGACAGGTCGTTGGCAATGATCGTTGCAATCATTGGTGTGCTAAAATCAGGCGCAGCCTATGTACCTATCGATCCGAAGTACCCTGCGCAGCGTATTCAATACATTCTTGAAGACTCATGCGCATCGCAAATTCTGCTCGACGAGCAGCAAGACAAGCTCCGTGAGTTATTTCCTGAGCGCTGTATCACATTAACGGGCATATTTGGTACAGATTACATCCAATCTTATCCAACTAATCGTCCAGAAATAGCTAATATTAGTGCGCATAATTTAGCGTATATTATTTATACTTCTGGGTCGACAGGAACACCAAAAGGCGTTGAAGTTGAACATGCATCACTATTGAACTCGACGCTGGCTAGAGCACCTGTTTTTGTTTTTCCTGAGCGTTTCTTACTTTTACACTCGGTTGCTTTTGACAGCTCAGTGGCGGGGATCTTCTATACTTTATGTCACGGTGGTCAGTTGTGCATAGGCGATGATTTGCTGACTAACAGTGCTGAAAGCCTCATACAGCAATTGTCTGATAAGCAAATTACTTTTTTAGAAACTACGCCAACTTTGCTTGATGTATTACTAGACATGCTTGGCACAACCCAGCAACCTTATCTAAATACGATTGTCATTGCAGGAGAGGCGTTTAGCAAGTCGCTGGTGGAAAAGTTTACCCGCTGGTCAGCACAACAGCCACAACAAGTTGAACTCATCAATGAATATGGGCCAACAGAAACAACGGTGTGGTCTAGTGTTGCAAAGTTAACGCTAGATAATTATGACTCAATCGGTCACGCGATAGCCAATACACAACTTTATATTGTTGATTATTCAAATAACTTAGCGCCTAAGGGAGCAATAGGAGAATTGTGGGTCGGTGGTGATAATCTAGCAAGAGGCTATCACAATAACAACACAATGACTGCGCAAAAGTTTATTGCTAATCCATTTGCAAAGTCAACGAGTGCGCGCGTGTACCGGACAGGTGATTTAGTTCGATACTTGGATGATGGGCAGTTGCAATTTATTGGGCGTGTTGATGATCAAGTTAAAATTCGTGGTTATCGGGTTGAGCTTGGGGAGATTCAAAACAAAATATTGGATTTAGAGGGAGTGCAATCTTCGGCGCTGTTGATAGCTGATAAGAATGCGCAAAAACATCTTGAAGCCTATGTGGTAGCACACGATAAACAAGCAAAAGTTACTTTTTATCCGCCATCAGGGGATCACTTCTTGTTTGATCAGGCTCACTATACAGCAATGCTAAGAGACGTGCGTCGGAATGCCTGCTTTCAGGATGCGATGAATAAAACCCTCAAAGGTAAAGTAGTACTTGAGATCGGTCCTGGAGCAGAGCTAGTACTGACGCAGATGGCATTAAAAGCCGGTGCGAAAAAAATCATAGCCGTAGAGATTAACCCAGAGGCATACGAGCAAGCGCTTGCAAAAGTGCATGAACTGGCTTTAACGGATCGCGTGGATGTTTTACTGGGCGATATTCAAAGTGTTGAATTACCAGAGCAACCCGAGTTTTGTATTTCGGAACTGATCGGCACTATAGGGAGTTCAGAAGGTGCGGGTGATATTTTAAATAGTGTTAGACCTAGGCTGGCTAATCCAGAAAATATGTTGCCTAAAAAGTGTGTTACGAAAATAGCAGCGGTTAATCTGAGTGAGGAGCATTGTGTTTTTGGTTTCAACCAAATCGGCAACACATATAAAGACGATATTTACCGTCTAAGTGGTAGCGAGTTTGATTTACGCTTGTGTGCAGACAACGTTACACAAGCGCATTTAGTCTCTGATGTTGGCATATTTGAAGAGCTCGACTTTACCCAGCAATTTTCGGCAAACAATACACAAGCGTTGCGTTTGCAAGTAACGAAATCTGGTCGCCTGACGGGATTTGTCGCTTGGGTGAATATTCACCTTGATGATGAGATTGTCTTGGATGTATTTGCCGATAAACAAAGCTCATTTTTACCAAACTACTTTCCGTTGGATTTGTTTGGTACAGAGGTGAATGAGGGGGATGTGATCTCTGGAGAGATTGAGCGACTTCCTGTTAACAGCGGTTTTGGTCATGATTATATTTTAAATCTGACGATTGAACGTAAGGATGTTCAAACACAAAGCCTTAGTATCGTTTCGGCGCATAATTCAGGTGCGCTAAACAGCAATTCTTTTTACCAAAAGTTCAATCAAGTGGGTGTAGTTGAATTTCCTGAGCCTCATGTGAGCGCCGCACAGGTACGCCAATATCTTGCACAGACATTGCCAAGTTATATGGTGCCTTCACACATTCATTTGGTGGACGAAATTCCACTTAATAGCCATGGGAAAGTAGACAAAGCTGCACTGAGAGCGAAATCATCAGATGATGGTGAGAAAGTGATTATCGAACCTAAAAATGAAACTCAGCATACGTTGTTAACAATATGGAGTGAAGTGCTGGGGATCGAGAAAGCTATAATCAGCTGTGATGATGATTTCTTTGAACTTGGCGGCCACTCGTTACTGGCCGTGCGCTTGTCCAATGAAATAGCCAAACATTTTAATAAAGCGATACGCATTAGTTCCTTGTTCGAGCATGTCGGGATTATAAAGTTAGCGCATCACATAGATGCAATGTCGGAGCAGCATTACGAGCTACCAAAAGTGCAACCTGACTTAGCCAACCGTTATGAGCCATTTGCACTGAACGATATTCAAAGAGCATATTGGATTGGTCGTCGAGATGACTTTGAAATGGGCAATGTTGGGACACATGGCTATTTTGAAAAGTTCGCAAAGAATCTTGATTTGCAGCGCCTTGAAACTGCGTGGAATGCACTGATCCGTAGACATGACATGTTAAGAATGGTGGTCGATGGTGAAGGCATACAACGAGTATTAAAACAGACCCCTTATTATCAATTTAAGGTATATCAATATGACGACGAAATCGCAGCTAACGCTGGACAACTAGCTGTTCGAAAGGAAATCTCACATACTGTGTACAGTGGTCGTGAATGGCCATTATTTGATGTTCGTATTACCCAGTTAAATGAGCAAGACTCGGTTATTCATTTTAGTTCGGATGCACTCATTGTTGATGGCTCTAGCTCCGTTATCTTGTTTGATGAACTCTTTTCACTTTACTGTAATCCGGAACTGAAACTAGCGTCGTTAAATTTTACTTTTCGTGACTACGTGATGGCGTACCAAGAATTACGTGACAGTCCTTTATTTAAAAAATCTAAGAAATACTGGCAGGATAGAGTCGCTTCATTCCCAGACAGACCTATGTTACCAACTAGCATGGAACCTGAGTCTATCACGGAGCCTCATTTCTCTCGTGTGACGCATTCACTCACTAAAGATCAGTGGCAAACATTAAAGCAGTTAGCCGCAGAACGCCAGATCACACCTACTGGCTTATTTTTAGGTGCATTTTCTTGGGTGCTTTCTCACTGGTGTGAGAGCAAGAAATTCGCCCTTAATTTAACGCTGTTTAACCGTTTGCCTTTGCATCCAGAAGTAAACAAAATCATTGGTGATTTTACCACGTTGTCTCTTTTGGAAGTGGACTTATCTGATACAAGTGTAGGATTTGCTTCACAGGTAAAAGGTATCCAAAAACAGTTATGGCAAGATCTTGACCATAGGCACTTTGGTGGTATCGATATGCAAAAAGCCTTATCTAGTCACTGTGGTCAATTGCAAAATTTCCCAGTGGTTGTGACCAGCACCATTGGACTAGAAGCGCAAAGCGAAACCGATGTGTCACCTGAGGTTTTACAACAGCAGGCTATTGCAGAAGAAACGTTCGGAAATTCAAAAGACGACTTTGCTATCACCCAAACCTCTCAAGTATGGCTGGATGTCAAAGTTAATGAATCACAAGGTGAGTTGAACTGTGCTTGGGACCATGTAGAAGAGTTGTTCCCTAAGGGCATGGTAGCCGATATTGCTCAGTCTTTAGATAACTTATTGATTGCAATGACTGAAAACCACGATGTGTGGGAATCAACATTATTGTTACCATTACCTGAGCAGCAGAATGATTTAATTAAATCAGTCAATAATACAGCGTGCGAGATTGAGTTGGATTATCTACATAGTGCCGTTGTACGCCAAATGCAACGCCGAGGTGATGCCGTTGCAATTTACTCAGATGACAAAATAGTGACCTATGAACAACTGTGGCATTTCACCACAGCTTTAGCATGGCAGTTACAGCAAAACTCTGTGAAGCCAGGTGAACTGGTAGCAATAGTGATGGATAAATGTTGGCAACAAGTTGTTGCTGCCATAGGTGTCTGTCGCAGTGGGGCAGCATATCTGCCAATTGATGCAAATTTACCGCAAAGTCGCATCGAATTATTGCTCAAGTCAGGACGTGTAACGCAGGTTGTTACAGCTGCGCATTGTGTAAAGTTGCTGCCCGAAGCAATGCAGCTGCATATTGTTGAACAGTTGGTTGAATCAACGCTGCCTGCGCAAGCATACCAATTAGAGTGTGGTGCACAATTGTCTGATTTGGCTTATGTGATTTTCACATCTGGCTCTACAGGCGCTCCAAAAGGGGTGATGATTGAACATGCAGCTGCAAATAATACTTGTGTTGATATAAATCAGCGCTTTGCAGTGACAGAGCAAGATAGCGTGTTGGCGTTGTCGAATTTAAATTTTGATTTATCTGTGTATGACATTTTTGGTGTATTAGGCCAAGGCGGTGCGTTGGTATTACCAAAAGAGGATGAAATCAGGGATCCTGCAAGTTGGTTACGATACATAACTAACCATCAAATTACTATTTGGAACACAGTACCGGCATTGATGGTCATGCTTACTGAGCACTTAAAAAATAGTGCGGTGCGGTTGCCTATTTGCCAAGTGCTTATGAGTGGTGATTGGATACCGCTGGATTTGCCAAATAAAATTAAAGCAATCGCGCCGAATGTGAAGATCACTAGCCTCGGTGGTGCTACAGAAGCATCCATCTGGTCAATTTTCTATGAGATAGACCAAGTGTTACCACATTGGAAATCTGTGCCATATGGTAAAGCTCTGGCAAATCAAGCTTTTTATGTTTTAGATCAAACGCTTGAGCCGGCACCAGTTTGGGCTGTAGGTGATTTGTATATTGGTGGTGTTGGCTTAGCTCGTGGGTACTTTGAAGATTGCGAAAAAACCAATCATGCGTTTATTCACCATCCAGAATCGGGCAATAGGCTCTATCGAACAGGTGATAGAGGCCGCTTGTTACCAGATGGAAATATCGAATTTCTAGGTCGTATTGACCACCAAGTAAAGGTGCAAGGTTATCGTATTGAATTAGGCGAAGTTGAAGCACACTGTAAAGCTCATGAAGACGTTGATGATGCCGTTGTGACAACCTTCGAACTACATGCTCGCAAGTGGTTAGTGGCTTTTGTTACCACGGGTAATGAGCAACAAGAAGCGTTGCGTGTTGCTCTTAAAGCACACCTTAGTGCTCAATTACCACATTATATGGTGCCGCAGCATATTCATTGGGTGGCACAAATACCTTTAACGGCAAATGGTAAGGTGGACCACAAAGCGCTTGCGCGATTAGCAGTAAAACTAGCTGTGTCGATTGAGGGGGATGACGCGCATATGCTGACACCAGCAGAAAAGAAGCTGGCCATACTATGGGCAAGTTTACTGAACTTGCCAGTGAGTCACTTTGACAGCCATAGTAACTTTTTCGCTCTTGGTGGGGACTCTATTTTTGCGGTTCGATTGGTGGCAGAAATTGAAAAAGCTTATAACACTGTCATTTCAATCGCGGATATCTTCCAAAATGCTGAACTAAGCAAGCAAGTGGCAGTGATTGAAGCGCAAGGGACGCATGGCTATTCAGATATCAGGTCACTGCCAGTTAGGTCGTCTTATCCTGTATCACCGAGTCAGAAGTCTATGTTTATGATGGCCTCAATGGACAAAGGCTCGTTAGCTTATAACGTTCCTTTTGTCATCAAAGTTGAGGGGCAGTTCGATTTAGATAAAGCGCAGTATGCACTTACCCAAATAGTTCAACGTCATGAAGTATTTAGAACCACATTTAATGTCGATGCACAAGGTGAGATCTATCAAACCATATTAAACGATGTGGCATTTGATGTTCAGCAACAGCAAGTGACTGAACAGGTTGATATAGAGTCCTTGATCCAAGCTTTCATTCAGCCTTTTGAGCTGGCAAAAGCGCCATTATTAAGAGCAAAAATTGTGTCTATTTCGTTTGTAAATGAGGCACCGCGTCGTTGGTTACTGTTGCTAGATATGCATCATATTATTTCGGATGGTGTCACCATGAATCTGTTTGTTCATGAATTTGCAAAGTTGTATGAAGGTGAATCACTACAACCACTGAGAGTGCAATATAAAGATTACAGTGATTGGTTGAATAAGCGCCTCGCATCAGCAAGTATGCAAAAACAGCGTGCTTATTGGTTAGAGCAACTGAGTGGCCGTTTACCACAAATTCAATTGCCAGCAGACTTTTCGCGTCCAGCAGTAAAAAGTAGTCAAGGCGCACATATTTTAAATACTTTCGATGCTGAGCTTACCGCGCAGGTCCAAAAATTCGCCCACCAGCATTCTTGCACACTGTTTATGACAATGTTGTCATGCGTGAACATTCTGTTGCACAAACTGACTCTTGACCAAGACATCATAGTTGGTACTGCAGTGGCAGGTCGAGAGCATACTGACTTACAACGCATGATGGGTATGTTTGTCAATATGTTAGCACTTAGAAACTCAGTAATCCCAAGTATGTCTGTTGCTGAGTTGGTTGCGGCTGTTCGTGAAAACACACTGACGGCACTGGAAAATCAGCAAATGCCATTTGAGCGTGTAGTTGAGCAGTTAAAAATTGCCAAAAACCCGTCTCGTCAACCAATTTTCGACGTGTGCTTTGCCATGAGAACCGAGGATGAAACCCAGCGCAATATTGATATTGCAGGAGTTCAATTTGAAGGCTATGAGCCACAGTTTGAAACAGCAAAGTATGACCTGACATTTGACTTGTACTTGTACAGAGAACAGCTGCAAGTGCGTCTTGAATACTCAAAAGATTTGTTTAGTGAAGAGTCTGCTTCGCAATTCTTGACATTATTCAAGCAAGTGACAAGTCAGGCAATTGCAGACCCACAGTGCAAGATTGAGCAACTTGATACCTTGCAACGTAATCAGCGTGTATCTGCAGAAGAGTTTGGGTTCGAATTTTAAATAATAAATAGATCAAATATAACAATAATTTAGGAGGAAGGATGTCTTTAACATCACCAGGTACTGAAAACGCCGTAAACTCTCAGCAAGCAATGGAGCAAAAAGTTTATTGGAAATCAGTATTTAATCAAGTGACACAAGCTTCCAGACTGCCGCATGATAAATATGGGCAGTTTAAAGCGACTGACGTACGGGCGGATAAAGAAAGCTACGAGATGACTTTGGAGCAATTTGAGCCTTTGTGGAACCTGAGTAAGTCCTCTGACAAATCTCTTCATGTGTTACTCATGGCGGGGTGGACTTTATTGCTTAACAAGTACAGTGGCCTAAAAACATTGCTGGTTGGGACGCTAGGCTATAAAGAAGATGATGCTGCGTTTGCTGAGCGCATGTTAGTGGTACGTAACGAGCTAACGTCTGTATACGATATTCGCGAGCTATTGGTTCAAACGCAAAATATGCAATTAGATGCGATACAAAATCAAACGTTGAATACGAAACAGATCAACGCATTTTTACAAAGCAATGGCTCCGATGTGACTGAGTTATCACAGCTTGTAGATACTTGTTTATGTTTAGAAAATATTCAAAATGCTGATAGCATCCCAGATAAAATGTTTGCTTTAGTGCTAAAGGCTAAGCGCAGTTCAAAAGGGCTTACGCTGACATTTGAATTTGATATTGCACATTACAGCCGTCAATTTATTGCGCACTTAGCGAAAATTTATTTCAGCTTACTCAATCGTATTGCGTTAAATACAGATCAGGTACTTAAAGATATTTCGCTGTGTGATGAACAAGCAAAATTACAAATACTAAATGAGTTTAACCGTGCTCCGAGCACGTTCTCCGATGGTGTGAGCGTCAGTCAATTAGTCTCTGATATGGCGCGCAAAACACCAGATAAGGTGGCGCTACAATACAATGAACAAACCATTACCTACGCTGAACTTGAGCGCAAAGCAACGCAAATAGCTGAGTACATGATAAAAGATCGTAGGCTGCAATTTGAAGAGCGAGTAGCGGTTATGATGGATCGTTCAATTGCGTGTTTTACGGCTATGTTAGGTATATTAAAAGCTGGTGGTGCGTATGTACCCGTTGACTGTGAACTGTCTGAAGAACGTATCACTACAATTCTAGACAGTGCACAGGTGAGAACCGTGTTATCTGAGTCGAGCAAGATAAAATTACTGAACAATGTACAGTGGCAAGCTAAAACATTCGAGTCTTTTGTATGTTTAGATTCAGAGGATGTGTATGGCATTGAAGAAGCTGAACAGTCTGAGTTAATGAGTCAGCAGCTTTGGCATTACATCGGTGAGAAAGCAACGAATGATATCGAAGGAGGAGGTTGGTATTCTAGCTACGACGGTGGCCTGATCCCGCAACAAGAAATTGATGAGTATGTGGATAACACTTATCAAAAACTAGCACCATACCTGACTAAGACGAGTAAAGTCTTAGAAATTGGCTGTGCAACTGGCTTTACAATGTACAGAATTGCGCAAGAAGTTTGCCAGTATGTGGGCACTGATTTGTCAGATGTCATTATTGAACGTAATAACCAGCGTATTCAAAAAGAAGGTATTACCAATATCAAATTGGCTGCAATGCCTGCACACGAAGTGATAAACCTGGATGAAGATAACTTTGATATTGTTATCATCAATAGTGTGATCCAAGATTTCCATGGTCATAACTACCTTCGTCAAGTGATTAACAACGTGATCACAAAACTGGGTGACAAGGGGATTATTTTTATTGGCGATGTGATGGATCAAGATCGCAAGCAATCTATGACCAATGATTTTATTGAATACAAGCGTGCGCACCCCAGTAAAGATGTGAAAACAAAAATAGATTGGCGTGCAGAGCTATTTGTATCAAAAGATTTTTTTGCTGATTTAGTACACGAATTTAATGACATCGTTGCAGTAGAAAGTGACGATAAAATTCATACTATAGCGAATGAGTTTACTCGGTTCCGCTTTGATTCGTTATTACACGTTAATAAGACACATTCAGCACCTGTAGATCAAGCAAAAAAGAAATATCAACATGATTTAAGTGCTGTTAACAAATATACAGACAGTGCCTTTACGTCACCTTATGCAGATAAGTTTGACGGCCACAACTTGGCATACGTAATTTTTACGTCGGGTTCTACTGGCGTACCTAAAGGAGCGATGATTGAGCATCGTGGATTGATTAACCATGCACAGGCAAAGATTGATGATTTGGGCATGGATCAAAATAGTGTCATTGCACAAAATGCTGCGCTGTTTTTTGATATTTCTGTGTGGCAGTACTTTGCGCCATTGATGCTAGGTGCGACGGTTAAAATTTATGACAACACTTTAATCTTTAAACCACAAGAGTTTATGCAGCGTGTTATGGATGATGAGATAAGTGTCCTTGAAGTAGTTCCTTCATATCTATCAGTTTTAAAAGGGGTATTGTCTGAAACTAAAGCTGAGCTTAAGCACTTAAAATATTTAATGGTGACGGGCGAGGTGATTAAACCTACGGCAGTGAACGAGTGGTTAGAGCTGTATCCAAACATTCCTGTAGTTAATGCATATGGCCCAACCGAGGCCTCGGATGATATTACTCATGGCATCATTGCTCAGAAGGTGATCAGTGAGCGTGTCACCATAGGCAAACCAGTTAACAATATGCAAGTGACCATAGTGGATGAAAACATGAACTTGTGTCCAGTAGGGGTAAAAGGAGAAATTTGTGTATCTGGGGTTGGTGTGGGCCGAGGCTATATAAATGATCGGCAGAAAACAGCACTAGCATTCATCGCGGCAACCGGTAAACACCCAAGATTGTATAAAACTGGTGATGTGGGCGCGTGGAACCAAGATGGCAGCATTGATTTCTTTGGCCGTAACGATTACCAAATTAAGATCCGCGGTTTTAGAATTGAGTTAGGTGATATTGAAAGCGCTATTAGGCGTTTTTCTGGCGTAACTGATGTATGTGTAATCACCGAGGGCCATGAAGAGAACCTACAATTAGTGGCTTGTGTTTGTTACAACGCAGAACAGGTTGAAGCAGGCAGTGAAGAAACTTTTAACGAACACTTGAAGCGCTTTTTAATGCAAGAGTTGCCTGACTACATGCACCCAAGTCGAGTTCACCATTTTGATAAGTTGTCGCTTAGTGCAAATGGTAAGGTTGACCGTAAAGCACTTAGCAAGCTTGCTGCGCAAAAGAATCGCGGGGTAATTATTGAGCCAGAGGAAGAGTTAGAGTTTCACTTACGTGAAGTGTGGGCTGATGTATTGGAAATGAATATCAATGAAATCGGCATCACAGAAGACTTCTTTGATATAGGTGGCAACTCGGTGACGGTACTTAAGCTGGTAAATAGAATTTCATCAGAGCTTGGTATTCATACAACCATTAATACTATTTTTGAGCACCGTACCATTCAACAGCTCGGGCAAGAAATGCAGCAAGAGCGTGAAGTCATTGAAGGCTTACGCTGTACTATCAAGCTCAATAACTCACAGTCGAAGAATAACTTGTTCTTAATACATGCCGGTGACGGGACCATTTTTGCATATAGAACTTTAGCGAAGTTACTTGAACCAACTCACACGGTGTATGGCATTCAAGCGCGTGGTTTGACTGATAAATCAGTATTGCCTGAGAGTTTACCTGAGGTGATTGGTGAGTATCTCAATGAGATGTTCAAGGTTCAACCAGATGGCCCTTACCTAATTGGTGGTTTGTGTACTGGTACACACATCGCTTTTGATATGGCCCGTGCTCTGGAGAACTTAGGGAAGGAAGTTCAAGAGCTGTTATTACTCGACATTCCTGTTGAGTGGCCTGAGCCACTTATTAAGAAAATGACCAAAGCATCTAAGCGTCATAAGCCTGGCAACTGGGCAAATAAAATCGAGATGGCGCGCGATAAGGTGATGTATTACATGAAAGATGAAAACATCAACCGAGCACAAAGAACAGATGATGAACAGGTGGAATTCAAAGACTGGAAAGCCACGGTTTACAAACACATGTCGCACTTACTGTCTTATAAGAGTAAGTCTTTTAGGTTACTGGATACGCCGATCACGGTTCTTAGTGCAATAGGTAACCCTGAAGCGCTGAAAACACAAGAAGACTGGCAAAGGATGACCACTGAAAAAGTGACGTTTATCGAAGTGCCTGGAGATCATGATTCCATGTTTTACCCACCTCATGTGCAAGAAGTACATCGCTTGATGGACCCTGAGCAATATATAGATGGTCGTTGGAAGCAAAAATGGCGTAACAAGCTATGAGTAGCCTTAAACCAATGATAGTGAGTAAACCTGAACAGTTGCTCGTCAATAATTTGTACTTAGAGCTGTCGGGCCTTGCTCCTGCTCAGGTACATCTGAAATATGAAGGGTTCAATGCCGCGGGCTCAATAAAGATGAAGTCCGCGCTAACACTTATCGACGAACTTGAGCAACAGGGGAAATTAAAACCTGGTTCAGAAATTATTGAATCGTCTTCAGGTAATTTGGGAGTCGCACTTGCAATAATCTGTGCATCACGCGGGTATAAGTTTACTTGCGTGACCGACTTGGCGTGTACAGAGCAGGCCAGAAGCGCGATCTTAGCCGCTGGTGGAAACTTGATAGTAGTTGAGCAAAGGGATGCAAATGGCGGATTTTTAGCGACGCGTTTAGCGACTATAAAAGATAAATGTCGAAACAATCCTAATTTGGTTTGGACGAATCAATATGCTTCTAGCAGTAATGTGAACGCACATTACAAGTATACGGCGCCAGAAATACTGTCTGCTTTTAAACAAGTTGATTGGCTGTTTGTCGGTGCAGGAACGACAGGAACTTTGATGGGATGTATCAAATATTTCTCAGAGCACTCGGCCAACACACGCATTGTCGCGATAGACGCAAAAGGTTCGATAACATTCGGTCACCCTAAAGGTATTCGTCATATACCAGGAATTGGCACCAGTCGTGTGCCACCTATCTGTGACCATAGTGCAGTCAAAGACGTTCATTTAGTTGCAGAGCCAAACACCATAGCTGAGTGCCATTATTGGGCGAAGCAAGGGTTTATGTTTGGTGGCTCGACAGGCAGTGTACTAACAGGCATTCGTCACTACGCCGACAGAATAAAGGCATCTGATACGGTTGTTGCGATTTCTGCTGATGGAGGCGATAAATACCTCAAGTCAGTTTATAACCCTCAATGGGTAGCTGAACGGTTTGGCTCGTTACCTGAAGTCATTCCCTATAAAAATAATAATACGTTCAATGATGCGCAAACAAAGGAATTAGATTATGAATTTTGAAGTAATTAGCGGCAAAGTTGTTAATGATGTGATAAGTAATAACTATCAAGATATTGTTGATATAGTTGAGCAAACTTACCTTGCTTATCAAGCGGGTAATGCTCACAATCCCGATAGCTACTTCTTACGATTTGAGAAAAAGCCAGAGGCACGTATTATCGCCCTGCCTGCATATATAGACGATGCCGTTAAAATCAGTGGTATGAAGTGGATCTCAAGCTTTCCTAAAAATATCCAGCAAGGTATTCCCAGAGCGTCAGCAGTTTTAATTTTGAATGATCTTGAGACGGGTTATCCGTTCGCATGTTTAGAGTCGAGTATTATCAGTGCTTCAAGAACATCGGCGTCTGCGGTTTCTGCCGCATATCATCTAAATGGCAAGCAAAAGAAAGTAGTCAACTTAGGAGTAATAGGAACGGGCTTAATTGCACGCTACATTATTGCGTTTTTTGCAGGTTGTGGTTGGGAAATTGAAAACCTACATCTATTTGATGCAAATGAAAGCTATGCTGAGCAGTTTAAAGCGCGTATACAAAAAGACTTCCCGCAGCTTAAAAATACAGAAATCATGATCGCTGCTAGTGCCGACGCATTAATTCAGCAAAGTTCCATTGTTACTTTTGCAACTTCGGCAGGGGAGCCGCATATAGCTAACTTAGCTGCGTTCTCTCACAACCCAATTGTGTTGCATGTGTCGCTGCGTGATTTAGACCCTAAAGTGATCCTTGCCTCTTACAATGTATTTGACGATGTTGAACATTGTATGAAAGCAAATACATCAGCACACCTAACCGAACAATTGGTAGGCAATAGAGACTTTGTCACAGGCACGCTGGCAGATATTCTTGCTGGAACTGAAGCATTAAAACGTGATAAGCCAGTAGTGTTTTCGCCTTTTGGTATGGGAATTTTAGATTTAGCGGTGGGCTATAAAGTGTATAGCGAAGCTGTTCAATCAGAGAGTACTACACAAATAGATGAATTTTTCTACGATATGAATCGGGTGTAGTATGACGAAGAAGTATCCATTGCTCAGCGCACAAAAGCGCGTTTGTTATTCACAGTTAATGCTGCCAACAAGCCCCATGCACAATCTGGGTGGGGTGGTTCTGTTTGATGGCCAAGTTGACTTTGACAGACTCAGTCAGTGCATTACTCAATTGCTAAATTTGAACCCGATATTAAGGATGCAATATCGTTGTATCAATGGCGAACATACCCAGGTTCTTTGTGATGCAGAGCGAACTGAGTTCCCAGTGCAGTATTTTGATGAGCAAGATGCACAAACTGTAATCTTAAATTGGGCGTCAGTGCAAATGTCTATTGCGATGCAGTTTGAAAACGCGCCGCTGTTTGAGTTTGTGCTGCTAAAAGGGCATGACAACACACAGGGCTTTTTTATCAAATTGCACCACTTTATTGCTGATGGTTGGACGTTCGCGCAAATTAGTCGCCAACTTTCAAAAGCATATAGTCAATGCACAGAAGCGGATAGTGTTGATGCAACGGATACTGATTTTGAGTTCCTTTTTCAACAAGAAGAAAAATATCGTCACGCTAATAGATATGAAAAAGACGCTCAATATTGGCAACAAAAGTTTGCTACCTTGCCTGATCTTAGTATGTTTCCAGCAGGAAATGATGCTCAGGCTGAGCGCTTTAAACTAACGCTGAGTGACGAACAAACCGCTATGTTTGCGCAGTTATGTGAACAATATCATTGCACTGAAAATACCTTGTTAGTGGCAACGGCTGTACTTCAAATGTATTTACGTACAAGAGTACTAGATCTTACCGTTGGGTTACCTGTATTTAATCGCACATGTGCTAAGTCCAAGCATCAGCTAGGCATGCTTACTAGCACGGTTTGCGCACGGTTTTCAGTAAACACACAAGCAACGTTGGCACAATTTGTTGAGCAGGTTAATGCCACCTTACGCCAAGATTATCGGCATCAAAAGTATCCATATGAAGAGCTTGTTTCTGCCTTGTCACTAGCTCAAAGCGGCCAACGTCGTCTATATCATATGTCTGTTAACTATTATAAAGGTCAAAATGTTGAGTGTTACGGTGCAGTGCCAGCGAGCAACTTTGAAGTTTTCAGCGGTGCGCAAGATCATGATCTGCAATGGGTATTAACCCCGAAAACCGATGCTGCCTCAAGCAACCTTTATATTGACTACAAATCATCATGCTATCAAGCAGGTGATATTGCGCAAATGGCCTCACAGCTATTTTTTATAATGCAGCAGTTTTTATGTGATAGTACGTTGTGTGTTGCTCAATTACGCAGTATGGACAGTCAAACCAAGCAAACGCTCCTTTCACGTTACAACTTCATTGACTCAAATAGCCAGCCATTTACTAGTGTGATGAGTCACATTGAAACAATCAGCCGGCAGTCACCAGCAAACATCGCCATAGAGCAAGACGGATTGCAGTTGTCTTATCATGAACTGATGAGCAAAGTAAATTTGGTCGCTGTTCAGTTGCAGCGCCAAGGTGTTATACCGGGAGATATAGTGACAGTAGCAATGACTCCTTGTTGGGAGTTAGTGGTTATTATGCTTGCTATTTTAAAGTGTGGTGCAGCCTATTGTCCGGTTGATGTGGCAACGCCATCTGCTAGAGTCAGCTACATTTTACAGCAAACTAACAGTCGTTTACTGATCTGTGACGCGGACATTCATCAAGGATTGTTTGCTGCACAGATCACGGTGGCAAACTTGTTTGTAAGTTCTCAGTCGTGCGGCGACAGCGTTGACTGGCCTGACATTAGTGCTAACGATAGCGCATATATTATTTTTACGTCAGGTTCAACAGGTCAGCCAAAAGGGGTTAATGTAACTCATGGTGGTTTCGCAAATTATGTAACTTGGGCTGCGGATACGTATTTGCAAAGCGGTGGACGAAGCGCTATGGCACTTTACTCTTCACCTGCTTTTGATTTGACCGTGACCTCTATTTACTGTCCGTTGATAGCAGGCTCCAAAATGGTGGTATACCCGCCCAAACATGACCAAGCGAACATATTGCATAAAATCGTAACAGACAACGTATGCGATGTGATCAAATTAACCCCAGCCCATTTAAATTTGCTCAATGAAGTGATCACAGACACTTCGAGGTTGACCACATTTATCCTAGGTGGAGAAAGCTTAAGTGTGGATGCGGCAAAGAAGTTGCAGCAGAAAACTGGGCGACAAGTCAGTATTTTTAATGAATATGGCCCCACTGAAACGGTTGTCGGTTCGATGACATACTTATTTGATAGCAACGCAACCCATGATAATGAGGTCGCGATTGGTAAGCCTATTGCTAATACGGCTATTTATATTCTGGATGAAAATTTAGAGCCAGTTTTGGATGGACAAAAAGGCGAGTTATATATCGGCGGTGCGGGGGTCACAAAAGGATACATTAATGCACCAGATTTAACCGCGAGCGTATTCATAGCCAACCCATTTGATCAAGGTCGGCTTTATAAAACTGGTGACATTGCCAGCAGTGACGGTGAGCTTATCCATTTTTATGGCCGACGCGATCATCAAATAAAGCTCAATGGTTATCGCATAGAAAGCGGCGAGATTGAACAATGCCTACGAGAGTGCAGTCAGGTAAAAAATGCCAAGGTGGTGATAAAATCTAGAGGAGACGCAAAGTTTTTGTGTGCCTACCTAGCATTGACTGAACACCGTAACGTTAACTGGCAGGCATTGGTTGCTGCAAAACTTCCAGCATATATGGTCCCTGCGTTTTTTATTGAGCTTGATGAGTTGCCATTAACTGTCAACGGCAAGGTTGATACCAATGAATTACCCGAACCTGAACAGAGTGTGACCCACAGCGGAAGTAGTGATGCAAGCCGTGCGATTTTACCTGTTTTAACAGCTTCTGCATGTAACATACTTGGTAAAGAACAGCTATCTGAACATGACAATTTTACCTTATCTGGTGGCGACTCAATTAAGGCTATCTCACTGTCTTCTTTGTTGCGAGAACGAGGCATAGTGCTTGAAGTCAAAGATATCCTAAACAGTAATAATTTTGCGACAATGGCTGGATATTGTGTTGCGCTTAACAAAATTGCAGTCTTGAGTGCGCATGAGAGACAGGGTGAGGTACTAGTAACGCCAGCCATGGCTTGGTTTAGCAGTCTAAATTTAGAAAACCCAAATGGTTACTGTCATATTGCTTTGCTATCGCTTGATAGTACTTTACCTAAACAAGTTATTGCTCAGTTGCTAAACAATCTGGTATCAGAATATGACGAACTCAGTTTGGCTTGGCCAGCTGCGAGCAAAGTGCCATTTTACACCGAAAATAATGAAGTTGTGCTTCACGATACCACCGATAGCGCTATATTGGTTAATGACATAGATATAGCAAAAGGAAAGCTCTTTAGTGCTGGATGGCAAGCTGGCAAATTGGCGCTATGTATTCATCATTTAGTTGTCGACGGTATCTCATGGCGGATACTTATCAATCGACTAAATATGATGTTAGAGACACAGATAAGTACACAAAGTTATTCGCCCAAGCAACCCAGATATAACTTAAAAAAAGCAACTGAGCAGCTGAGTCATAGCGCAATAAGTGCCAATGCACATACATACTGGATGAACATTGATAGCCATTTCAACGGTATTTCAGCGCTGCTAGAGATGGAGGCCAGTCAGTTAGTTCAAGCGAAAGCATCAACACTGTCGCAAATTCGCGAAACGTTAACCTCGGATTTAAGTCAACAACTACTCACCGTAGCCAATCATCGCTTCAGTACTGAGCCTGTATTGTTAATGCTGTCAGCCTTGTCGTTATCACTAAGCGAACTGGGTGCTGATGAGTTTGTAACTATTGAACTTGAAGGCCATGGTAGGCATCACAACGAGATGCAATTAAGTGATGTAATTGGTTGGTTTACAGCTATTTTTCCTTGGCAGTTACCACTTAATCAAGGTTCAATGACCGATACTATCAAGCAAGTTAAAGAAAGCTATGCAGCCATACCTGATTATGGTGAAAGTTATGGATTGCTCAAGTATTTAAAAACTGCACAACCAAGTGTACAGGCACAGACACTACGATTTAATTTTTTAGGAGATATGTCCAACAATGGTGCTGCGTCGCAAATGGTGCTTGAAGACTTAGCTTTGCATCAAGACCCAAACAATCATTTAAGCGCACTAATTGAGATTAATGTCGCGGCTTTAAATGGTGAGATTACAGTGGAGCTAAATTACAGCCATAGCTTGCTAGCTCACAGCCAAATGCAGTGTTTAATGAGCAATTATCGCCAACAACTGGCCAATATAGCGGATTGCTGCATGTCTTCGGATGAAGTTGAGTTTACGCCTTCTGATTTTTCTACAGTTGATTTAGATATGTCTGATTTAGAAGAGTTATTTCAGTAATTGATGGGTATTACAGGTTAATTAAGCTAGCGAAGGAGACTATGATGTTAGCTGGAAAATATATAAAATTGGCTTTACTCACATGTATATTGAGTGTGATGGCCTTAGTGTATTCATACACTGACAAAGCAGAATTACCTCAGACTATTATTAAAATGGATGAGAGCGCTTCTGAGGTAGCGGCCTATATTAAGCAACAAGTTGCTGAGCAAGAACTTCCTGGTGTCGCTGCTGTCGTATTGGATGGCGGTGAGATTGTTTATCAGGGCTTGCTAGGATTCTCAAATACGCAAACCGGTGTGCCTTTAAGCCCAGACTCTCGATTTGAATTAGCTTCAAACACAAAAGCATTTACTGGTCTGGCGGTTCATCATTTAGTACAGCAAGGCAAAATAGAGTTAGCACAGAATATTGATGTTTATTTAGATGATATGTTGCTTACCTTCAATGGCCATGCCGTACAAGTTACGGTGCGTGATTTGCTCTATCACACCTCAGGTATTGGCAGCGACACGCTGTCACTCATTCGTGTGTCTAATTCGCCTGACGCGCTATCGACCTTGGTTGCAGACGTCAAAGGGATGTCGTTAAAACATTTACCAAGTTCAACATTTGAATATGCGACGATCAACTATGACTTGTTAGGTGCCATCATTGAGCAGGTTACTTCGCAACGCTTTGAGCAGTATGTCGAAACGCAGATTTTGCAACCGCTGGGCTTAGTTAACACGGACTTTTCATCAGACCAGCTTGCTTCAGGTCACAGCTTCTATCTTGGTAGTGCTGAACCTTATCAAGCACCATACTATCGAGCGAATGCGCCTGCTGCATACCTATCCAGCAACATTAGTGATATCACTCTGTGGTTGGAATTATTGATTGGGCAAAAAGCATTGCCAGAGTCATTGCGCGCAATCTTTGCAGCAAGCTTGGCACCCAATAGACAGGTTTTGCCTTCTGCTACTGGGGGATCATACGCATCTGGCTGGTGGTTAATTCAATCTGGTGCTGGTCGTTTTGAGCACAGCGGCTCTAACCCTGCATTTGGTTCATTTATCATGTTTGAGCCGAACAAAAGCAGAGCAATCGCGGTACTGACTAATATCAATTCAACTAATGCTGAAGATATTGCACGTGGTATCGACAGTGTCCTCAATGGTGTTTTACCAGTGCAGCTTGAGGCTGACCAATATCGTAATGTTGATAATGTCGCGACCATTGTACTAATTTTTACGCTCCCTTTTGCGGTGTTGTGTTTCACTTTTTTATGTATTGCAATTAAGCAGGCTATTCAAGGACATAGGCAATTAGTTGGTAGTCCTTTAGGTGTATTAAATAAGCTGCTTGTGAGTTTAGTGTTTATGGCCGGTTTAGCAATCTGCCTATACACCATTCCGCAGTTATTCTTCTCTGGTGTTACTTGGGAAGTAGTCTCTGTTTGGGCTCCTGCTTCATTTATCCCAGCCTTGATCACGATACAAATTGCGGCTGTCAGCTTTATCTTGTATTTAATTTTTACCATGTCTTGGCGAGCACAAGGTGATAAACAGATATTTGCTAATGCAACACTCGGTGCGATAAGTGGACTTGGTAATACATTGTGTATTTTTACCATTAATATGGCTATCCACATGGATGATCCGTTAGCCAATCAATCTTATATTATTTTTTTCTTTGGTATGATTTTATATGTTGCAGGGCAAAAAATTGTTCGTACTCAAGTGCTTAATATTACGCATAAAACCGTTTATGAAATGCGTATTAATATGGTAAGAAAAATTCTACGATCTCCGTACTTTAAAATGGAGAAAGTGGAAAAAGAAAAGATCCAAACCGTGTTAAACAATGATGCTGAGTTGATCAGTCAATTTCCACACTTTTTAATTTCAATCATTACCTCTGCAACCACGTTATTTTTCTGTTTTATCTACTTAGGAACGGTGAATTTAACTGGCTTATTATTGGCCCTTGGTGTGGTATTTGTTGCTATTACCATGTTTTTTATTGCAGGTATGCGTGTCAACACATACATCGAAAAAGCACGCACTATTCAAGAGCACTTTTTTCATTTTATCAACGACTTAATCTCAGGGTTGAAAGAGTTGAATCTGAATGAGGGGAAAAGTCGAGATTTTAACAAAGATATGGAAGCAAGTTGCCAAGAATATAGAGAAAGTAACGTAAAGTCTGGGGTCAAATTTGTCAATGTGTTGGTGATGGGGGAACTGCTGTTTACCGTTGTTGTGGGGGTTGTGGCTTTTATCTACCCCGTATTGTTTAGCAATTTATCCGCGGCAGACATAACTACCTTTGTATTAGTTTTCTTATACATGACAGGACCCGTAAATGGCATTTTGCAGAATATACCGCAAATTATGCAGATCAAAGTAGCTTGGGGGCGCGCGTCTCAGTTCTCCAACTATCTAAATGAGCTTGAAAATAAAGCGCACATTCAAGCAGCGTTAGAGACGAAAAGTGCCAAGAGCATTCGTTTATCTGACGTGACATACAGCTATCAAATACAAGACAGCACAGGTCAGCGTCAGTCATTCGTATTAGGCCCGATAAACTTTGAATTTAAAGGCGGAGAAATCACCTTTATCACGGGGGGCAATGGTAGCGGTAAATCAACACTGGCAAAGATAATTACCGGATTGTACCGACCTGATGAAGGTACAGTTTCAGTGGATGGTCAAGTAGTGAGTTCAGAGCAGTTGAGCGCCCTGTACACAGCAATATTTTGTGACTATCACTTATTCAAAAAAATCTATGGTGTTGAGGCAGGCCATAAGCAGTCTGAGATAGAGGCTCATTTAGAAGCGTTGGGCTTAACAGGCATTGTATCAATAGACTCAGGAGTTGTTTCATCAACCAAGCTCTCTACAGGACAGCGGAAAAGGCTTGCGCTGTTGGTTAGTCATCTCGATGAGCGTCCTGTTTATTTGTTTGATGAATGGGCGGCGGATCAAGACCCTAAATTCAGAAAAGTTTTTTATGAGGGGATCCTGCCTGAGCTGAAACGTCAAAATAAACTCGTGATAGTTATTTCACATGACGACCATTATTTTCATGTTGCTGACACCATCATAAAAATGGAAATGGGAAAAATGCTCCTATTAGATAAAGAGGAATTACATGCTTAGTCGTCAAATGAAATCGTATTTGCGTAACATGAACACGTCGAATAGTTCCGCTGTGAGTTGGTTCATAGTGAGTTTATTATGTGGTTTTACGTTGCAAGCGAATGCCAATCAAATTGTAAAAGTCAATACGGTTTATCAGTCTGAAACATCCGCAAGTTACAAAGCAGTAGGTCATATCAAAGCGAAAGAGTTTGCAAGACTTGCGGCGGCTGAAAGTGGTTTGGTAACTGCTGTGGCCGCTAACCCTGGCGATGATGTAGCAAGAGGAGAGGTGTTAATTTCGCTAGATGGTGCGCGATTAGAGGCATTGGTTGCAAAACAAAAAAGCGAAGTAGTAAGGCAGCAGCACATTGTCTATCAAATGGAAACAATTTTCAGTGACATCAAAAGTGACTTTGAAGCACTACGATCTACTGAAGTTGGTGGCGCTGTTTCACAGCAAATGCTGCGAAATACAGAAGCTAAAATGATCAGTTCTAAGAACGAGTATGAGGCTGCTAAGGCGCTGCTATCGTCGTATCAAAGTGAATTGTCCTTACTGGAAATTCGCTTTTCTGACAGTGTTATTCGTGCCCCATTTGATGGTCGAGTCACTGAGCGTTTTGCGCAACTCGGGGAATGGTTATCTGTGGGTGAGTCGGCAATAGCAATGTATTCATCAAATTACTTAGAAGCTTGGGTTGAAGTACCAGAGCGCTTTGCGCTCAACAGTGATCAGATTATGTCTCAACCGATTACTTTACGCATCGGCGAGCTGAGTTTGGAGTCGCAACAGATCCGTATTGTAAAATCGATTGATAAGTCATCTGGCGCGTTTTATTTGGTTGCACAGCTACCAACGGAAGCTGCTGATCTGTTCCCTGGTATGAATCTGACCGCGTGGGTAAATTATGGGGCGCGTAAATCCTTTTTATTCGTACCGCAAAGCGCAATAGTAAAAAATCATTTGGGGACCCTGGTTTACAAAGTAGAGAGAATGCCAAGCGAAGAAGGAAGCGTACGGCAAGCTAAACCGTTGGCGGTAGAACCTTTATTTCAAAAGGGAAATTTTGTTGCTTTGGCTCCTGATCATCAGTTGCAACAAGGTGATCAGGTTGTCGTTGAGGGTAACTTACGTTTATTGAGTAATTCTCCGGTCACTGTGATAGAAACTTTGACACTGAAACATGCGCATAAGATGTAGTTAATTTTTAATGGAATAAGAAAATGCAATTGATTGAAAAGTCTTTGAGATATCCAGTGACAGTGGTAGTGGCTGTTGTCACCGCATTTATGGTTGGGGTGCTGGCATTTTCAAATGTACCCGTGAGAATGACACCGACGGTCAATTCAATGTACCTCAGTATCGATACATTTTGGGAAAACGCTAACCCAAAACAAATTGAATCCGAAGTGGTGTCTGAACAAGAGCAAGTCCTGGGTAACATAGAGGGCTTGATCTCTATGGTGAGTTCTAGCAGAAACAACCGTGGCAATATTGTGTTGGAGTTTGACTATGACGTTGAACTTGAACAAGCAATGCAGCAAGTTGCGCAAAAGTTGGATGAAGTTCCATTTTACCCTGGAGGGGTGACTAAACCGATTGTGTCGCAATTTGACCCGTCTCAAGCAGCGACAATTGCTTGGGCTGCTTTATCTTCATCAGATCCCAATTTTGATACCACGACGTTGTATAGTTTTATGGATCGAAGGTTACGTCCCAGATTAGAGCGTATTCCGGGTATTGCTAAAGTTGGTATGATGGGCGCTAAAGAGCAGGACATTACTATAGTGGTTGATACCGTGAAAATGGCTTCCCTTGGTTTAAGCTATTCACAATTGGTCACTGTGCTGAGGCAAAATAATGTCAGCTTTTCCGGCGGTACTATTAATAACGGCAAACTTGATGTACAGGTGAGTACGACTGGGCGCTTCAAGGAATTTACTCAACTGGAAAACTTAGTGATAAAACGCACTGAGCTGGGGTCAATTCAACTCAGTGACTTTGCACATTTGCAACTGAGTTACAAAGAAGCCAAAAATTGGGTACGAGTGCGAGGCATTTCCATGCCTATGTTCTCATTTGATATAGAACACAGTGGTAATGTATTGGAGGTGATGACTTTATTAAAGACTGAACTGAAAAGCATTAACGCAGAGAATGGCGTACTAGCGCAAAAAGCCAGAGAACTTGGTTTAAATGGCGAACTGGAGCTGATCCAAACATACGATACGTCTATTTATGTTGAAAATGCCATCGAACTGGTTTTAGAAAACATCCTACTTGGCGGTTTGTTTGCGACCGCAACATTGTTTTTATTTATCCGTAATATTAGCGCTATCGCGATTATTTCGGTTGTAGTGCCTATTTCTATCGTCAGTTCAGTGATTGTGCTCATTGTCTCTGGACGTTCTATCAACATAGTGTCGTTGTCAGGTATGGCATTCGCTGTGGGTATGGTCATTGATAGTGCAATTGTGGTGCTAGAGAATATTTATCGCCACAAGGAAATGGGTAAACAGGCGACGCAAGCCGCATTGGATGGTACAAAAGAAGTTGCGCCTGCTATCTTTGCTTCCACGTTAACGACCGTGACGGTATTTATTCCTATTTTACTTATCCAAGACAGCGCAGGACAATTATTTCGCGATCTAGCGTTGGCTATCATGGGCGCTGTGAGCGTAAGTTTTCTTGTCTCGATTGTGGTTATTCCAACGTTGGCCGCCAAATTATTCAGGCAAAGTAATGCAAATCTAACGCAGCCAAAAAGTTATGGCTTATGTTTGGTTACGTCACTACCAGAGCAGGTAACGCGAATTGCAGCATACTTAATTGGTCATTGGCAACGCGCTGTTACAACGGTTTTGCTACTCGCTGTATTAACGGTATCAGGGATTAAATACTTGATGCCACCCCTGGATTACTTACCAACAGGAAACTTTAACGCGGCAATTGGGCTGCTTATACCGCCACCAGGCTACTCATTGGACAAGATGAATGAAATTGGCCGACAAGTTGAAGATAACTTGCGACCAGCTTGGCAGCAAGGGGGCTTAAAATTTCTCGCAGAAGCACGTGACTATAGTGCTATCAGTGGCGATGCGCCAACAATCAATGTTGGAGACAGTAGCATAGCTGCGCCAGCCATAGAGCATTTTTTTATGGGGGCTTTCGATGGCAAGATGTTTCAGGCTGCAATGCCTGTGGACGACCAAAGAACGGTAGATCTGGTGACCTTGCTGGATCAATCAATTAGCAGTGCTCAAGTACCAGATGTGATAAATTTTGCATTCCAATTACCTCTTTTCCCTAACGGCGGGGCGACGGGGTCGGCCATTTCCATTCATCTCAAAGCAGAACAACTGGATTTGGTCAACCGCAATGCTGCTACTTTGATGGGCGCGTTAGTCGAAAAATTTGGACCTTACAGCGTTGCGCCAGAGCCTGCTAATTTCTCTTCGCCAATTCAGGGCATAGAGCTTGTACCAGACGATGAACGCTTACAAGCTTTTGGTTTAACAAGAGAAGAACTCGGTTTAGCTACAGCTGCTAACGGTGACGGTATTGTGATGTTACGAGTCTTTGAGCTTGGTGGAGAGCTCAAAGATTTGAAAATTCAAACCAAGCAGGTGCTTGAACAAGAAAGCTTACAAGCGTTGTTAGTTGCACCAATAGCGACACCAGATGGTCGTGTTACTGATGTAACCAGTGTTACAGAGGTGAGAAAGATACAGACACCAGAAGAAATTCGTCATGTAGACAGGCTAAGAGCAGTGACGCTGCAGTTTACTCCTTCGAGTTCATTGTCACTTGAGCAAGCTATTGAGCAAGTATCTGAGTTGATTACGACATCTCGTTTGGAAGGGCGTCTTGATAACGAAGTTGAAGTGGTGCTTTCTGGCTCGGCAGGAAAACTTACCGAAATAAAAGAGGCGTTGTTAGGTGATGGTTCTTTGTCATCTTTACTTTCCAGTTCGCTGTTCCTCGCGTTGCTATTCGTATACCTCATTTTAGTCGTGTTTTTCCAAAGCTGGGGAAGCCCATTACTGATTATGGTTACAGTGCCATTGGCCACTTTGGGTGGTTTCATTGGTATTTCATTGGTGCACGCCAGTAGTGTTGCAGATCGTTATCAAGCGATACAAAACCTAGATATGTTGAGCATTATTGGATTCGTGATCTTGGCTGGCGTGGTTGTGAATAACGCTATTTTAATTGTTAATCAAACCACAAATCTGCTCAAAGAAAATAATACGTTGGATTACAATGATGCAATCTTAGCTGGCTTACAAAGTCGAGTACGCCCTATTTTGATGAGTGCTTTAACTTCCATTGGTGGCATGTTACCGCTAGTGCTGGTCCCTGGCGCCGGATCTGAACTTTATCGTGGAATTGGTTCAGTGGTGGTTGGGGGGTTGTTTGTTGCCACTTTATTTACCTTCTTTTTGACACCCACATTACTTAGCTTGAGTTTCAAATTAAAAGCAAAATACGGTTACCCAGTTGTGCGTACAAAAAGCGGAGCGTTTGTGTAATGCAAAAGGAATCGCGAGGAGAAAATGATATGACCTATAACATTAGTCCAGTTCGGGAAGTATCATCAAAAGATGACATGAACGGCAGTTATTATGTATACAAAGTAGAGTCTCAACTTGGTGCTTGGTTAGGGTTGCTAGCGGGTGTTCATGTGAATCGAGAAATCAAAAAGCATGAGCAAATTCTTGCTGCTAAGGTGCATGCCTATACGGAGCGCTTGTTAAGTATTGGTATGCAAGATGCGCCAATTACTTTGTTTTATAAACAAAATAAAGCGATATGCCAATTTCTTGATGAGGTTTCTCAGGCCCGCAACCCAGATATTATCTCGACTGAACGCACCACTAAACATGCGCTTTGGCGGATATCCTGTGTTGATAAAAAGCACCAGTTAAAGCTTTTGTTACAAGGCATAGAAGGTCTATATGTTGCTGACGGACATCATCGCCTTGCTGCATCTGAGTCACTGTTGCCTAGTGTATTACCGGCCATTGCTACGGTAAGTGTTCTATCTGCGCTATTCCCTGATACCAGTATTGATATTGCAGCATACAACCGTGCGGTAAAAGCGTCTTATCCATTAAATAAAGTAGAGTTTATGCACAAACTTGCGTGTTACTTTGACGTATCAGTAATTGATAGCTCAGCAATACCTGCGACCAACGAACAATTTGTAATGGTGATGGGGGGGGCTTGGTATTTGCTCACTCTGAAATCTACCTGGCTGCAAACAACCGGTGCTATGTCTGATTATTCTGTAGATATACTGGAAAAGTTTATCTTTAACAATGTGTTGGGTGTTGATGACGTTGGTAAAAGTGCTGATGTGATGTTTGTACCAGGACATTATCAGGGACTCGGCTTTGCAGAATACCTAGTTCAGCATAGCTGTAGTTTGGGCTTTATATTTAAGCCAGTCTGTGCAGAAAAAATAATGCAGCTTGCTGATAATGGCGACTTTTTATCCCCACATTCGACATGGATCCAGCCTAAGGCTGCGCATGGACTTGTGCATCATTATGTAGGCTTTGTTGCTCAGCCACAAAGAAACAAGGAAACAGTATGAAGCTTATGAAGTATTGCCTATTGGCCATCTTAGTACTTGTTGGTGTGCGTTTTACGGTTGTCCATTTTGTGCCATCACAAATAGATAAACGCTTTAATACCACCATAGCTAAAGCACCATATCAGGCGTCACAAGCAGCGATTACGCTATATAACTCATTGCCTTTTATTGCTGATATGCATAGCGATAGTTTACTGTGGCAACGTGATTTATTGCAGTCACATGCATATGGTCATCAAGATATACCAAGAATGATTGAAGCCAATCAGGCGCTGCAGATATTTACTATCGTTAGCAAAGTACCTAAAAACAAAAACTTCCATAGTAACCCTAGTGACTCTGACTCACTGACTTTACCTTTTATCTTGTTTGGTCGCCCGGTGCAAAGTTGGTTTGACCTGACGCAGCGTGCAGTGGTGCAGGCAAAGCAGCTACATATGGCTGCCAAACTATCTGGCGGTACGTTTTCGGTGATCACTAATAAAGCACAATTGGTAAATTACCTCATCAGTCGTCAAAACAATAAGGTACAAACAGCTGGATTATTAGGTATTGAAGGTGCGCATGCTTTATCAGGCAACCTTGAGAATATTGATGTTTTGTATGATGAGGGTATTCGTATGATCGGTTTAGCCCACTTTTTTGACAACGAAGTGGGAGGCTCTGCGCATGGTGTAGAAAAGCATGGGCTGACAGAGTTTGGCAAGCAGGCTTTGCAGAAAATGGAAGGCAAAGGCATGTTTATCGATTTGTCACATGCTTCACCTGCACTATTTGCTGATGTGATCGAACACGCATCAAAACCAGTTGTGGTTTCGCACACGGGTGTTAAAGGCACCTGTGATAACAACCGCAATCTATCAGATGAACAGCTGCGACAAATTGCTAAAAGTGGCGGACTTGTCAGCATCGCCTTTTTCGAAACCGCACTATGTGGAAATTCAGTCCAAGATGCGGCGCAAGCCATTATCTATACCGCTAAATTAATTGGCACTAAGCATGTTGCTTTGGGGTCGGATTTTGATGGTGCTATTAAAGCGCTATTTGAAGTGAGAGGCCTAGTAACTTTAGTTGATGCTCTATTAGAGCTAGGTATGAGCCAGCACGATATCAAGCTTATTTTTGGTGAGAATGTTAAGGACTTTCTAATTAATAATCTACCAAATTAATATTTAAGGAAAAGTATATGAAGTTTAATTTAAGAGTTTTTCCCGAGTTGTACTCGATATATAAATTAAGAGATTTGTCGAGAATAACATTGCCCTCGACACGAGAGTTTTTTTCTTTAACAGTGACAGATGATGAATACTCACTGATATCAAGTATTGAAATTGACTCGCAATACGAGTCGGTAAGTCGAAACTGGAAATGTATTAAAGTCGATGGGGAATTACCATTTGATGCCGTTGGTGTGACTGCTACGTTATGCAGCGTAGTGGCGGATGGCGGAGTAAGTCTGTTTGCAGTCTGTACTCACGATAGAGATTTTATACTAGTTGAAGAGAATACGTTAGAACAAGCGGTAGAACTTTTAAAGGCTGCTGGGCATATATTTGTTCATTAATTATTAAAACTATAGTAGTGGGTTATTCTAATAAAAATAATTTAGGAAAGGATTTTATGGAAAATATAATAGATACTCGTGAGAATAAAAATATAAATAAGGAAATTCTCCAAAGGGTTGAGCGTAGTGAAGACTTTCTATTAAGAGGTAATTTTAGACTTACTAAAAGTAAAATGTCTTTTGGTGCTGCACGATTTAAAATTGAACGAAATGTTTTGGATACATCTTTGCGGATGTTTGATAAAACCAGTTGTAAAGATGAAGTCTTGCGTAATTACCAAACGTTTTCAATGGATGGACGAAAAGTGGTATTACCAAAACACTACCCAGTTTCTATGACCGAAAGAGAAGGGGTATTGAATGGTAATCGGAATGTATTTATGTACTTCCCATACTGTATGGGTGGGATGGATGCTAACCCTGACAACCATTTTAGCTTAGAGTTTATCGAGAGCTCACAAGCGATTTATTTTAATGTTGTTGCGCCTAGTTTATACGAGGTGTTTGTCAACGCGGATGAAATCGATCAGAAGCTTTCAAACAAAATAAAGAACCTCACGTATTTATTTTCACTGTTCCATGAAATCGGTCACCTAATTGGGCCTTGGCAGGCGACGCCAAAGCGTAGAGATGATCTACTGATCAAGCCTTATTATCACGCAATTATGGGTGAATTAGCCGCAGACTTAATGATAGCAAGATGTAACCCTGAATATCTCGAAATCAGCCTTATGAATCTGGTTGGTAAAATGTTTTTTTATGCGCGCAAAGGGTTTATGGAAAACCCAATTCAGGCCATGGTCAATCTTGATAACGATAGTTGGGGCGGGGTGTTTATGATTAAGTCATTGCTTGATCAAGGCGTGGTAACTCGTTCAGGTGATAAGTACCATATGGACCTAGATAAGCTAATGGATGGCCTTATTTACCAATTTAATCAAGTTCATGAATTAGGGTTAGAAGTCATTAAACTAAAAACGAAAGATGAGCAAATGGCATTTGTCGAAAGTTGGATGAGTGCACAGCTAGACTATGACGACGAAAAAGGTTATTCGATACCTAAAGAGATAATAAATATATTCAATTTACTTAAGCATGTTCCTGAACAAGCTTAACTTATTATTTTTATTACTATATAGTCGTAAACCTTAGTGAGGTTGAGGTTAAAAATGGATATGTTTAGTGAATACTCGCAATTAATGCACGCTGTTGAAGAGCTAAGAACGCATAATGAGTACCAAAAAGGAGTTGAGCTGTTGATTGGGCATGAAAGCATTTTTATACAGCGAAAATATGAACTTTTGTTTAATCAATTGATTAATTTAATGTTAGATGAAAACCATGAAAGTGCACTCAATGTACATGAGCGTATTGTGGATGAGGGTATGTGTACCGTCATCGATTGGGGTTTGTTTGATCCATTGCGAGATGACAGTCGCTTTAAAGCGGTTGTTGAGAAAAGTCATCTGATTAGACAAAGTTTGCAAGCGAATGCGAGCCAAAAACTGGAAGTATATCTGCCAGAAAATTATGACTCGCGTAAACAATATCCATTATTTGTAGCGCTACATGGCGACACCAATGACCTTGCAGCGTTCCAGTGCAAATGGCCAGCGGATTATACGACCCGACAGGGATATATCACTTTGTATATTCAGTCATCACAGGTGATTTGTACTAATGGGTATGGTTGGGTACCTGACTTTGCGATTACCAATGCGCAAATCGCAGAAGCGGTAGCACATGTTAAGCAATCGCACTCTATAGACGATGATAACGTGATCTTAGGAGGTTTCTCTGGAGGGGCGATCGCTGCGATAGAAGTGGCTTTATCAAAATCGGTTCATGTGCGGGGAGTGATAGGGCTGTGTCCCAGTATAAAACCACCAGCTTTGACGCAAGCGGCAATCGAACAATGCAAACAAGACAATACTAAATTTGTGATATTTGCAGGGGAGAAAGATGGTGCAGATTGCGTAGAGCTTGAAATTGCTGAGCAACTTAAACAAGCGAAAGTAGCGTGTACAAGTCATGTTAACTTAGGAATAGGCCATGCTTATCCGGTGGATTTTGAAGGCCAATTACATGATGCAATTAACTGGGTCAATTTGCGTTAAATTCTAAAATTCAACATTGTGCTCATGTAGCGTCAGCCTTATGACAAAAATAACTGTAGCGCGCAGGTGACCCTCCATGGGCACATTCACGACTGAAGTCATTTACTTACGACTAAATGGTAAGTACATTATTTGTTAACTGTGTTGATTTCTTAGCCTCTAAAACAAGAAAAAGTGCAGGAGATGGAAATGCAGTAAACCATGATAGTGCTATTTGGCATAGCTGGGATGTTATTTGGCTGGTTTATATATTCCAAGTTCTTCAGTGAAAAGGCGAATGTGCTTTGCGCCAGCGCCTTTATTGCCATAGTGCTGTTTAAATTCAACCTTTAACCGTTGCTAATCAAGGCGTTTTGCAAGTTTTACTAGCTCATGACGCGGTGAAACAATATCAATGAGTTCGATCTCAAATCATCGTTTTTGTGGTGTGTGAGAGGCTGGTTTTGGTTTTATTCTTATACTCAAATTGTAATGTTTTGGTTGCGTGATTTAACAGGTTGCAATTTGAGCGTAGTCAGGTTGTTTAGGTTTTTAATTAATTCAAAAAATTAAATTGGTTTCAGGAAGGAATACTCAGCAATCATGCATTCGATAAAATAGCGAGCTGTGATTGCATGTGCTTTTCTTATATTAGCTCGCATTTTGGTGTGTAAAATCTTTGTATGTATTAAGAACTTTCTATCTACTCTTAATGAGGTGCATTTATTGCAATTGGTAAGCACAGGTTTTTACATGTCACAGTGTTCCTGCCTGCTTGTTTAGATTCATATAAGGCGGAGTCGGCAGCTTCAACCAGCACCCATTCATTCAACTTAAGAATATTGGCATTGTGAGAAGCCAGCGTGCAATAGCCAACAGAAATAGTAACATATTGATGTGTGGAGTCATCAGCATGTGCAAGTTGCAATCCTCTTACTTTATCCATAAGCCTTGCTATAAAGTCACTGGCAGCGCTTGTATCCGTGCAGGGCAAAATTAGGGCGAATTCTTCTCCGCCATATCGAGCTGCTAAGTCGCCAGGGCGGTGTGCACTTTTTTGTATTAAAAGTGCAATACTTTTTAGGCAATCATCACCTGCAACGTGGCCATATTGGTCGTTGTATTTTTTAAATTCATCGATGTCTATCATGGCGATAGTAATCGATTCGTTTTGCCGACGAGCGCGACGAAATTCAACACTTAACTGCTCGTCAAAAATGCGCCTATTTGCTAAATTAGTGAGGCTATCAGTATTAGCCTGATTTTTAAGTAATCTAATTGCATTATGATAATTTAAGTGTGTTAGCACGCGTGAAGCGACGACTCTAGGATTAAGTGGCTTAACAATGAAGTCAGCCCCGCCAGCATCAAATACTTTTTCTTCAAAATTGTGGCCTGTTTGGCTGGTAATAAACAGTACGGGGATATCCGATGTATTAGCATCAGTTTTTATTTTGGCGCATATTTGTAACCCATCAAGGTCAGGTAGATTCATATCTAACAAAATGAGATCGGGTCGATATTTGCTCATTGATATAAAAGCATGGGCGGCGTCTGGTGCAAAGCGGATACGACCAACCTTGCGCAACACCTTATTGAGCGTGATAACAACCGAGCTGTCATCATCTATAATGAGTATCTCAGGCGGTTTTCCCTGCCAGTTTAAATCGCTCATGTGGGTTCCTCTATTTCACCAGCTAAAGTACTTATAATGGTGATTAATTCTTGGTAGTTTAATTCTTCTAGGTATTTTTGTAACAGTGCGAACTGGGCTTTGCCTAATGCATCGTACAGCAACGCACTGTGTTGCTCTATTTCATCCAGTGCAGCTAAGTCTTGTTCTTGCAGCAATAGCAATATTTGTTGTGTAGTTTCGTGAGTTAATGAGGCTGAACTGTTTGCACTGGCATTGACGATATTATCTAGCTGTGACGCACGCCATTTAGATAGTGTCTCATTACTGGCCTGTTCTAATTGTTTGAGGCTTGCAATTAATTGTATAAGCGTTGCTTTGGCACTTGTTAAGTCTTTTTGTAGTGAATTTTCTGCTTCTGAAGCAAGAGTATGCAGTTGTTGTGCACCTACCGTACCTGCGACGCTTCTGAGCTTGTGTACTTGGGCTGCTATCTCAAGTCGATATTGTTGTTGATCATCCTCCATAATATTGTCAATGGGAAGCGTTATAAGGTTGGTATGCTCGGTTAATAATCGGTCCAGTGTTTTCAGAAAAAGTTGCTCATCGCCAAGTAATAATTGCTTAGCTTGACTTTGATTTAGCCCTTCGATTTTTGGCCAATTATCAATATTGGCATCTGGTTTTGAGTCCAAAGGCTGAATTTGGGGTAATTGACTGCGGTATTCTCCGACAGAGCTCCTAAGTGTTTTTATCAACGATGAAGGTTCAAAGGGTTTACTAAGAAAGTCATTCATTCCCGATGCTAAAGCACGTTCTTTTTCTTCGACTAAAGCACCTGCGGTAAGTGCAATGATAGGCAGTGCTGTTAAGCCCAACGATTGACGTATTAGTTTGGTGGTCTCAAGTCCATCAATACCGGGCATTTGCACATCCATTAATACCGTGTCGTATAACTCGGGCGTACTTTTAAGCAGTGAAAGTGCATTCTCACCACTGTTGGCTGTATACACATGAGCACCATTTTTAATTAATATACTAGAGGCCACTTCAAGGTTTACCTGGCTATCATCAACAACTAAAATATGCATTCCAGATAGCCATTTGGCTTTGATTGCATCTGTGCGAGTTGATTGAATAACCTGATGTGCGTTACCCGTACTTTGAGTGACGGCATCATTTACAGCGTTAAACAACCCTGATGCATTGATTGGTTTTTGCAACACATTATAAATGAGGTCAAAGTCGTCAAGAGGTCGAATATCTTGTGGCGATGTTGCAGAAATCATTAACACAGTAGGTAATTGTTCGCGCCCAACTATTGCAGCGAGTTGCTTTAAAGCACTTATCCCGTCTAGCTTGGGCATTTTCCAGTCAACTAACATGACTTCAGGCAAGCGCAGTTTTTTAGTTTTACGGTAGGTATAGTTCTCAATAAGTGCTTCGCCATCTTTAACTATTTCTGAGCGCCACCCCAGTGCTTTGGTAATGTTTTGTATGCGCTTGGCGTCATCAGGGTTGTCCTCAGCAATGATAATAAACAAGGATTCATTTTGATTTGGTAGGGCGTTTATTTGATGCTCATTGGCGACATGTAAGGGTAGGCAAACCATAAATTGACTGCCTTGCCCAGATTTGCTGGTTACCGATATTTTACCATCTAAAAGCGACACCAATTTTGAAACAATCGACAGCCCCAATCCCGTGCCACCAAAGCGCCGCGTTGTGCTATCGTCAGCTTGAGTGAACGGCTTGAACAATTTGCTTTGTGCTTGCTCTGAAATGCCAATACCAGTGTCACACACCTTAAACTGCACATCAATGAGCTCACTATTATGTGCACTGCTACTAGATAGCGGCTCAACGGTTAATGATATGTCGCCTAATTCTGTAAATTTAATCGCGTTACCAAGTAAGTTCACTAATATTTGTCGCAACCGTGTACTGTCTGTTACAACCCAGCGTGGTAAATCGGGGTGAATGTTAAGGTTAAAATTTAACCCTTTGGTTTGTGATTGAACTAAGAAAATGCTGCTAATTTCTTCTAGTAGCTCAGTGAGTGCAACTGGGCTACTTTCAATTTTCATCTCATTGGCTTCAATTTTAGATAAGTCTAAAACATCGTTTACAATCCCGAGTAATGACTTGCCTGACATTTGTATTTTTTCCACCAGTTTTAAGTGCTCATCACTTAGCGGCTCTTCGATAAGTAAGTGGGTTAGGCCAATAATTGCGTTGAGTGGCGTGCGAATTTCATGGCTGGTGTTAGCTAAAAAAACACTTTTGGCTTCTGTGGCTTTTTCTGCTGTTAATAATGCGTTTCGAAGCTGCTCTTCAATTGCCAGACGCTCACTAATACTTCTGATTGAGGCGGTGATCAGCAATTGTTCATCAAGCCTAACACCTCCTAAGCTTACCTCTACTGGAAGCTCGTTACCCATTGCATCAATAGCCCACAACTCTCTATTTTGCGCCATGGAACGTGTTTGTGGCTGTTCACTAAATTGTGCGAGGTGATGGTTGTGAGCATCACGGTATTTTTTTGGAATAAGCACGTTAATAGAAGACCCTTCAAGGTCTTCGCGGTGATAACCAAATAGTTTGATTGCTTGAGCGTTGGCCATTTGTATCGTTCCGTTGCTATCAGTGACCAGTGTGGCATCAGGCGCAGAGTCTAATAGAGCTTTAAAGCGCGCCACTTCTTTGCCACGTTGAGATTGTTGTTTGCTTAGCCACTGTTCTCTGTGTTTAGATTGCGCGTTGCGCCAACCCCAAAATTGTATTATCGCACTAATTAATGCAACGCCTGTTAAACCGCTAAGAACGAGCACAAATTGTAACAATAGGTCTTTAATAATAGGAAACTGAGGTACGGTTGAGTGAATATTTAACGCTTGGGTTTCGAGTGACTTGTCATGCAGAAAGTGACTTTTTTTAGCCCATACGTTGCCAAACTGGCCGCTTAAAGTGCGCAGCCCAAGTATATCAGTGGCTGAAGACCAAGCTGTCCTGCTAAATTCATCTTCCCACTTGAATGACTCATTGAGTTCAAATGCAAAAGTTCGGGTTGAGGTTGGATGAGATAAAAATTGGTTATAGGCATTCAAAATATAAGTTTCAATACCGCTAGGTGTGTTTTTAGAGGCCATGTTAAGTAAAGGGGCGGCACTGACGTTAATGACTACAATACCCAGTGGGTCACCGTCTTCGTTTTCTATAACCGTCGCAAAACGCCACACAGGTCTGGCGGGGTATTCGATTTGGCCCACTTCTCTATTTAAGTTAATCGCTGAAACATAAACGTTATTAGCACCTAGTTTAACCGACTGGGTAATATAAGGTTCTCCTTTTTTGCTTTGTAATGTAACCCCATCGAATGTTCTTAATGTATCTGTAAATCGCTGAACTTTTACCGATTCACGCCAAATTTCACTGGCCGCAATAAACCGTACTTGATGAACATTCGGTGTTGCTAACATATAGGCTTTAAACACATCGGCTAAACGTGCCCTTGCATTGATACTTAATTGGGCATCCGGCTGCGGTAAATTGAGCATGACAGAAGAGACGGTATTTGCTAAAAATAGCACGCCGCGATGATACTTTTTAGCTTCTTGAGAAAACAAATTGAGTGCTTGTTTATTGACTTGTACCAACTGTTGTTTAACATCACTTAATTGTCGCTCAGTAATAAACCAACAAGACGTCATAAACAATAGGACTATTAGTATTAATGTTGGCGGCCATGTTTTACAAAACACCGAGCTTTTTATGTAGGCAGTAATGCTAGCAAGCCCAGTGAGCCTCTCGGGGCTGTTTTGTTCGGCTATAATTTGCGGATGTACTAAGCTCAAAATTAAGCTAAAGAGCAAAGTGGCGCTTAAACCGATAATAAGTACTTGCTGAATATTCCAATTATCGATTGCTTTGAGTGCTTTTGCGTTTGGCGTTACCGACAAAGCCCAGTGCTGGCCCATAATTGAAATAGTCGATGTTATGGTGTGCTTTGAGTATGGCGTAACGTCTTGGTCATTAGACTCGTAAAAAGCAGTGTTAGAGCGGGTATCTGTTAGGGTAAAGAGGACCTCAGGCACAGTTTGACTAATTGGCGCTAAGACTTGATCGATAACCAAAGGGGAGTATACCCAACCTATCGTAGACGCCTCTTGCGAATTAGGTGTCAACATTGTCTCTAGTTTATTGTAGATAGGCAGCATAATGAGTACGCCCTTTTGAGGCTTATTATTTGCTTGCACCAGAGTAATCGGTAGTGTCAAATGAGGTTGGTTATTTCTAGCGGCCGCTAATGCAGCCTCCCTGCGGTTACGCTCAGAGCCAATATCAAGGCCAACTGCTTGAACGTTATTGTATTCTGGGTAGATATATTTGATGATAAATCTATCTTTGCTATGCGCATTGAGTGTTTTAATTGTAAAATTAGGTGCGCCGTCAGCCCTTGCTTGTATTAAAAATTGACGCTCTTGCGATTTGGGTACACGCTCAATAAAGCCCAAGCCCAATAAGCCAGGAAACTCTAGCTCAATATCTCGGCTATTAATGTAGTTTTCAAACTGTTCTCGAGAGAGATTATTTACACCCACGGCAAGTATTGCTGCTCGAGTGCCACTTAATCCATATTCATAGTACCGAAACCGTTTGTTAATATTATCTGTGATCTCGCTTGCTATTGTTTGGGAGTAGGCCGTGAGTTCATATTCATTTTGCTTATGTAATAGCCATGCGGCACTTACTGTAATAAAAAAACCGATGGTAAAAGGCAACCACCAAGTTGTTCGACTTAAAAGCATTTGCCACTTTATCGTCATATCAAGTACCTAGTTTGAATTTGATCGGCTGTAACCGGCTTTGAAAAATAGTAGCCTTGCAATAAAGGCACGCCCAATTCTTGAAGGCGTTGAGCTTGAAACTGCGATTCTACGCCTTCAGCAATAGAAGATAGTTTCATACTTTGGGCAAGAGTAGAGATTGTTTTTACAAGTACTTCATCGGGGTTGTCTATGTTTAATTGAGCAACAAATGACTTATCAATTTTAAGTGAGTCGACGGGTAGGTCTCTCAAATAGCTTAAACAGCTATACCCAGTACCAAAATCATCGATTGAAATTGAAGTGCCCAGTTTTCTGAGTCGGTCCATATCGCTCTTTATCTGAGTTAAATTTTCTAGCATTAAGCTTTCGGTCAGTTCGAGCTCAACCATATTGGGGTTTATTGCCTTTTGGTCCATTACACTGAGAATAAAAGGTAAAAAACTCGGGTCAAGGAACTGAATCGGCGAAATATTAATACAAACCCGAATATGTAACCCTTGATTTAGCCACCTTATCTGCTGATCAAAGACAAGGTTTATCATAAGTTCACCCAGCGGTATAATAAGCTCGGTTTCTTCAGCTAGCGTAATAAACTCACTTGGGGGGATCATATTGCCATTTTCATCTTTAATTCTCATCAGTGCTTCAACAGCTTGTAAGTGCCCAGTTTTGGCACAAATAATGGGTTGATACAAGGGGACAACTAAGTGTTTGGCAATCGCATTTTTTAACTGAATGTATCGTTTGCGTCGTGACGTATAAACAGATTCCATTTCTTGAGAATAAAAGCAGAGCCGACCGTGTGAGGCGTCTTTTTTAGCTCGATGTAATGCCGCGTCAGCGTGCAACATAAGTGACTGCGCATCGCATGCATCCTCGGGAAAAATACTTAAGCCAATACTAATGGAAAAATTATGCACTTCAGGGTGACGCGTCATAAATTTCAATATATGTTCTTGAATTTGAATCGCTAAACTTGCAAGATGACTGGGAGTTTCTAAATTTGGCACTAACACAATAAACTCGTCAGCGGTATGTCTACTGAGTGTTTCATGTTTAGTTAGCTGAGATTTAATTTGTTGAGCTAATTTTTTAAGCAGTATATCGCCAAAATCAAAGCCAAACTCTTCGTTAATTAATTTAAAGCGGTCAATATCAAGCAGCATTAAGCCTAACATAGAGCCACTGTTTTGTGATTCGGATATTTTATCTTTTAGCTTATCCATCAGTAAGAAACGATTGGGGAGCTTGGTGAGTTGATCGTATTGCAGTGCATGTGACATCTTTAATGCCATTGCTTGCGACTCGTTCACGTCATTAAATACAATGACTGCGCCAATAGTTTTACCCGCTTGTGAAATCAGTGGTGCAGCACTGTCTTCTACGTGAATCCACTGGTTATTTTGAGATTTCATTTGGCAGTTGAGTACCATGCCTACAATGCGGTGCTCAGCAATAGCCACTCGTATTGGGTTGATATGCGCAGGTCCATCATTACCAAGGCGCAGGGGCATCACCTGTTCTATTGGTTTATGTTTAGCCTCATTGAGTGTAATGCCGGTAATTAATTCTGCAGTAGGGTTCATGTATGTGACTTGGCCATCGATATTAGTAGTAATAACGGCATCACCAATCGATTCTAAAGTAACACGCGCATGCTGGCTTACTTCGAGTAGCTTTCGTTCTCTATCTTTTAATTTTAGTTGCGTGCTAACTCTTGCAGCTACTAGCTCTGGCTGCAAAGGTTTTATAATAAAATCAACTGCACCGCTTCTTAAACAGCGAAGTTGATCGTCAACAGAGTTATATGCAGTAATAAAAATAACAGGAATATTGGCAGTTTTGTGATCACATTTGAGTTTTTCGAGTACTTGATAGCCATTAAAGCCAGGCATTTCAATATCAAGTAAAATGACATCGGGGATAATTTTTAAGGCTTGCTCACAAGCTTTAACACCGTTTTGCTCAAAGAAAACTTGACCTAATGGCTTAAGTACTTGATGTAGTACAGTAATTTGATTTGCGTCATCATCAACCAGTAAAATTCTGATAGGTGCTTCACTAACTGAAAACATGGTTATTCCTTATAAACATGCAATACGAGGCGGTTATTTTTATTTTTACCTAGCACATTACAAACTACAATTAACCTGAACAGCGAGCCATTTTGATTAGACATGCTCAGCTTTATGTAAAGCGTAGACTAATTACACAGATCAGCAATTTACTGCACTTTCTTATTTTGGCTTGTTTGCTTAATTTCTGGTTAAATACGATAGTTTTGTGAACACAGGAGCGTGCATATGATAGCGTTTGTGGATGAACAAAAAACCACCATGATGGTGGTTTGGTTCGCTAACAATTTTGCACTAGAGTGCAGTTACTTGAACAAGTTGGGTAGAGCCCCAAATTTGTTCAAACTGGGAAAAATGTTACTCAGTGTGCTTTGCTCAACACCCAGCCAAGCGCCTAAACTCGCAGCGTACTGATCAACGGACAAGGTGGGAATTAAGCGTCCATGGCCTGCATCTAAAGCATGGTTTAATGTCGGCTCAGGTACGTCTCCAAAAATTGTACCGCCGTTTACAGCGCCGCCCATGATAAAATGGTGTGCTCCCCAACCATGATCGGTACCATCACCATTAACCGTTAATGTACGGCCAAAATCTGATGCTGTGAACAACGTCACGTTGTCGGATAACCCTAGACTTTGCATTGCACTGTCAAAAGCTGACATAGCGCCATCCATTGCAGATTGTAACTGGGGTAACGTTTTAGCCTGTCCTGAATGCGTGTCAAAACCGCCCATTGCGACGACAAATACTTGCCGTTTTTCACCCAGCTGTTCACGTATGGCAATAGTTTTACTCACCGTTTCTAACTGTTTTGCAATTGCAGTTGCAGGGAAAGGAGGAAGGTTTATTGAGCTACTGGCTAAAGCGTCATTAAATTGTTCATTACTCTCAAACGAGTGCTTCATTTTAATGGCAATATCTTGTTCAAGTAAATTGTCACTTTGATTTGGCATTGCGCTAAAGTGTTGTTTTAACAATGTTGAATTATCAAATTCTTCGTAGATATTGATGTTGGCAGCTTGCCCATTACTCACATGATAAGGCTGCGTTTTATCTCCGGTGATCAGCAGCCCAGAGCCAGTAGTTGTAATCGCCGAGAAAGTAGTAGGTGCTAGTCCAGTTTGATTTATGAGCGCATCGTTAAGCTTACCAGCCCAGCCAAACTGTGCGCCTTCAGTTGAGCCAGACATCCAAGTTGATTGCTGATCGTTATGCGAAAATAATCTCAGAGGTAACTTAGCTAAATCTGACTCAATTGCGTTGGCATTGGTTGGTTCTAGCAGTGGCCCGACATTGCCAATAATTGACAACTTACCCTGTTGATAGAGGCTAGCAACTTGTTTAAACTCTGGGGGCAAAGCAAACTTTCTAGGGGCAAAACGCGCAGGAGTATTCAGTGCAAGTAAGTTTTCTCTGTTTCGCTTTATAGTGTAATGCTGCAATAGTTCGCTTCTAATACCAGCCCATTTACTGTAGCTAGGTTCATCAAACGGGATCAGTGTGTCGTGATTATCCATTCCACCGTATAAAAAGACACAAACAATAGCTTTATAGTCCTCATTATTATTAATTTTTGTATTAGCCAATGCTTGACCCAAACTTAAAAATGAAGTGGCAGCAAAAGAAGCGCTGCTTGCCTTTATAAAAGAACGTCTATTCATGGGTTCTACTCCTACTTTTGCACCAGATAATCGGGGCTGGTCATAGTTAACAATATTGCCATTTGTACACGAGGTAAGTAATCGTCTTCTTCGTCAATGGGCACTTCACGCAATATTTTTTTCATTAGCGATTTGCTTGATGCTGACATTTGGTTGGCAGTTAACAAAAAATCAAGGTGTGCTATGAGCTTATCTAGATCATGGGCAATATTTAACTCATCTTGATAAGTGGCTAAAAAGCTATTTATTACATCATCTGGATTTACTTCAATATTGGTTTCTTCAAGCAGTTCAATCATCTCTTCTAAGTCAGGCTCTTGTTGAAAGCCAAAAATATAATGCGTCATAAAATTGGTATAGCCTGCAATGGTACTTGCGTTAGTTATTTCAAGTTCTGGCGCCACAAGATTATTACTTGCCGTGATTGAGCCTGGGGCTTTGTATCCTGGGCGGTAGAAGTTAAATACGCTAGGTGCGCGATAAGGGTGTTGAGCTAAGCGGCTTACATAGCTGGTATCCCATAACTGTGGTTGAAATTGTGGCGTAATATTTTGTATTTTAAAAGTGCGCGCCCACTGAGTGAAGCGCAAAATTGGCTCTCTGATCTTTGCTCCTTGAGCTGTAGCCACATTTCGCGCTTCGCTATCAAACAAAATAGCAGCTAGTGTTGCACTTAGAGAGCCACGTTGGCCATTACCAATGATAGCACCATCTGGTAATTGGAATTTACCCGTATTAAATGCCGTTGCTGCGCGTGCAATATATTTTGGTGTAGGGTTAGAACTTGTAAAGCGCTGAATGAGCTGTTTTGCAATAAAAGGGCCTAAACTAGGGTGCGCGAATATGTGATCCAGTGCCATATCAATGGAAGTTGTAGCATCCGTATTCGCGGGAATAGTTAAGCCTAAAAAAGGTTTTTCTTTAGTGGAGTGTTGTTCAGGTAAGGTGGTCATGGGTAATGAAAATACGGCATTGTAAAACATATCGTCCTGTTCAGCGCTATCTTCATCATAGTTGAGGCCTGTGAATACTCGTGCAAGTCCGGTGATATCTTTGTTGCTATAAAGTTCTTGAGCATGCCCGCTACTATCAAGCACTGGCGAACCATCTTGGTTTAATGCAACTAAACCTAATGTAAACAATTGTAGTAACTCTCGGGCATAATTTTCATCGGGTACAGTGCCTTTTTCAGCATTACCTTTTTGGTTGCCCAGATAAGTGAGATAATAGCCCATCGCTGGAGAGTAGGTGATATCTTCTAAAAGTGTTCGGTAGTTACCAAATGCATGTCTGATTAATATGTCTTGAAAGCTTGCCACCATTTCAGGGTGCTCGCTCAGTTCATCACCGGCCCCATTTGATACGACCAATATTTGCGACAATGCATATGCCATGCGTTGACGTAGCTGATCTTCACCGAGAATCGCATTTTGCCAAAAAGCGATACTCGTTGATTCTAAATAAAAAGGGCTATAAGCATTGATATCTTCCATACGATAAAGTAATTGATGCTTTTTTACGATTGGCAGCAAAAAGCTTGCTGGTTGTGTTAATTGTGCTTTAAACCAGTCAGCTGCAGGTGTATGTGTGAGTTGTTCTATTTGTGTTAAAGTTGCACCAAATGTGGCTTGGTGCAAAAATCGAGCTGTTTTTTGTGGGCTTGAAAAAGTGCTGTCATTAATTACGATACTGCCATTGCCTACATCATCGGGTAATGGTGTTGCAGTTTGCGGTATTTTTATGGGCTGTTGTTGTTCTGAATTAGCTGAACCGCCACAGCCAATTGCGACGGTGATTAGCGTTGCAATGAGCGTATCGCGAAATGTTATTTTTATAGTCATAGCATCCTCTTGTCTGTTTGAATGTCTAGGGTCTGTTGAACTTTGAGGTATGAATTTTGTTCAAATCAAAGGCTTTCATTACGCGAAATGAGCAATGCAGCATAATAGTTTATGTCAGTTGCGAATGACAAAGTAGTGGAAGCCTTTGGGCAGCGCCATTCGGGTATTTTTTCTGCGTTATCACCTAGCTGGCATAGAATAACTATGCGACGTAGGTTCTGCCTTGCCAAAATACCCGAATGACTGCTGCAAAAACACACAGCAAAGATCAACAGACCCTAAGTATAAGGCGCTTTAACTTTGCGGTGTTTTACAAATCAGGTATGAAACCTTACATATTTGTATGATTAAGATTTTATACACGCGATAGTTCAATGTTGAATACCGCGCCATCTTGGGCTTCTAGCAAGTGAATAGTTGCGCCATGTACAGTACAAATTGCTTCTACGATACTCAAACCAAGCCCATTTCCTTGCTTTGATCGACTTTTATCTGCACGGTAAAACTTATTAAATACTTGATCTTTATCTATCGAAGCGATCCCAGGGCCACTATCGCCTACTTGCAGGAGTGCGCCATTTACGTGGTTTTGTAAACGGATCCAAACTTTAGCGTTAGACTCACTGTGCTCTAAGGCGTTTTCTAATAAATTTGATACGAGTTGATTGATAAGATCTTTGTCACCGTTACAATACACGTTATCAGCAATTGATATTTCGAGGCTTTTACCTGAATCGGCAAATACTGGCTCAAAACTTTGCGCAAGGTCTAATATCAATAGCGAAATGTTTAATTGCTTAAAACTTTGTTTACATTGCCCAGACTCGATTGAGTTTAATTGAACCAAGTTGTTGAAAGTTGTGATTACACTGGTAAGGTCAGTGCTTGCACGATCAAGGTGATCTTGGAGTAACGTTGGTTGTTCAACATCTAGTTGCATGCTTTGCAGTCTATTTGCCACTCTCGAAAGAGGCGTTTTGAGGTCATGGGCAATACCAACAGACATGGTTTTCATGGTGGAGTGTAATTGAGTAACCTCATCCAGCATTTGATTAATTGAACCGATTAAGCTAAATAGCTCTTTGGCTGATTTATCGGTTGCTATGCGCCGTGAGTCAGGTTCTTTGGGAATAGCTGCAAGTGCACTTTGCAGTTTGATTAACTCTCTTGCGCGAGCAACGTGAGTAAATGTCATAGCCAAAAAGAAAAGTGGCAGGCTTAAAAGTGAAAACCATAACAAAACTTTATCTAGGTGCTTTGCAGTAATTACGTATTCATCATTGATACGTTGGACTAAATGAACATGATTATGCTCATCCAAAGGAAGGGCGATACTAATAACTTGAACACTTGAGTTATCGTTATAAAAATACGAATGCCAATTAGCGAAGTGTTCTGTCGTATATTTTAAGGATGCACTGCCTGCGATGAGGTGTTTGTTGCTAGTCAGGGCAAATAAAAAACCTTCTTCGTCTAGATGTGTATCGCTTTGTACTTTGTCCCAAATCAAGCCCTTTTCAACGTCAAACTCATCAATTAAGCCATTCACTTGATCATCCTCATATAGCGTGACTATTTCAGAAACAAGTTCAGAGAAGGCTAGTGTCTGGTGCTTTTTTAATTGGCTTTTCTCATTGACTATCATCAGTAGCAAAACAACACACGCACTTAGCCAGCAAAGCAGTGTATGTTTAAATAGGTTAGTGAAACTCATTGAGTTAAGAAGTTGCTTCATAGTTTACTCTGATATGATGTAACCATGACCACGCACTGTTTTGATAAGTTCACAACTAAATGGTTTATCAATTTTGTTCCTAAGCCGACTCACATGCGTTTGTACTAAACTGGTTTTTGGGTCAAAATGAAACCCCCATACATTCTCTAGTAACATCGTTTTAGTGACTAGCTGTGTTTTATTGAGTATAAGATATTCTAGGATTTGATATTCTTTTGGAAGCAATTCTATTTGTGTCTTACCCCGAGTAACTTTTCTGGTTGTACGACATATTGTTAAGTCTTTTAATCTGAGATCACTACTTTGTTGTAAAAGGGGTTGGCGACGTGCTAATGCAGTAAGTCTTGCGTACAGCTCGGAGAAGGCGAATGGCTTTACTAAGTAATCATCAGCACCCACATTTAGGCCAGCTACTCTATGCGCTGTTTCACTTAGGGCAGTGAGCATAATAATCGGCGTAAGTACATTACTTTTGCGTAATATGCGCACGGCATCAAGGCCATCCATACCGGGTAGTAAACGGTCAAAAATAATGACATCAAAGGAATGAATTGACGCATTTAGCATACCTTGCTCTGCATCTGTACAGTGTGTAACACTGTCACCGTTTTGCTCAAGGCATTTGATAATAAACTGTGCTGTATCTATGTCATCTTCCACTAATAATATTTTCATTCACACCTCAAAGACGACATAAAACACTATCTTAATCTTAAATGAGGAAAAGGGCATCATACAATTTTGTATGATATTTCTTAGGTGAAGAGGTAATTATTCTATGGTGTTTTATAACCATCAAAACCTCTAAATTAGGGTTTTGATGGTTCAGTAAAGCTTAATCGGCGAGTGGACTGGTATATCCATCTGGTTTAAGGGCTAAAACATCACAGTCTAAACTGTCTATAACATGTTCTGCGGTATTACCAATAAGCGCAGCGCTGATCCCCGTTCTGCCAACCGTACCAATGACGACCAACTCAGATTTTTTATCTTTTGCAACCATGGGAATAATATCTTCTGGTAAGCCTTCTTTGACAAGGCACTCACTTCGGGCAATAGAAAATGCAGCACCCAGAGCAAAAGTTTCTTCTTCATGGTGTTTTTTTACAGCTTCATTATATTGCGTTGGGTTAAATTCTGGGATCTCAATTGCTATATTAACTGGGGTAGCAGGATAGGTATTGACCAAGCTTAATTTTGCGTTAGCCAATTGGCAAATAAATTGTGCGTCGCTAATAATGCGTTTATTAAGCTCTAAATGCTGTTCATTGTCACTGACGGCATTAACTGCGGCAAGTATATGCCCGTGTGCAGGCCAGTCTTGATCTTTTACTAATAGCACAGGAGCCGGGCATTTACGTATTAGGTGCCAGTCAGTTGGGGTGAATATCACGGATTTTAACGTGTCGTGCTGATGTGTGCCTTTTACTACAAGGTCATAGTCATCTTTTATAACAGTTTTGATGATTGCTTCATACGGGCGATTATGCCACAAGACTTGGCTATGAATGCTAATGCCATCAACGTTTTTCAGCAATTCATCAATCCATGCTTCTCTATCTTTGACAACGGCATCACGCATCGCCTCGCGTTCATCTTTAGAAAGCATGGTCGTCATTTCATAAGAAAAATCATATATTGATAAGAATGCGGTTACTTCTGCGCCAGTTTTTTTGGCAAGTGTAATGGCGCGCTGTAAGCTGTGTTGTTGCGCTTTGGTTGGGTCTATAACGGCTAAAATGCGTTTAATCTTATCCATCGCAAATTCCTTAACGTGCTTTGTTAGCTAAATCAACTAGATTTAAGTGTAACTGATTTAGCCCAAGGTTAAAGAGTTTACAAGTAATTTTTTGTTTTAGATCAAACAGAAATAGCGGCGGTACGCGCCAGTGCTGTGATATCTAAGATGGTAATGAATTTACCTTCTACTTTGATAATGTCAGCTTTTTGAAAACGGCTCAACAAGCGACTAATGGTTTCAACAGTTAAACCTAAGTAGTTTCCTATTTCACCGCGTGTCATGGTAAAGCGGAACTCTTTACGAGAAAAACCTCGTTCCCCAAAGCGATTTGAAAGGTTATAAATAAACGTAGCTAATCGTTCTTCTGCAGTTTTTTTATTCAGTAGCAGCAGCATTTCTTGATCGTAGTTTATTTCATTACTCATTAAACGCATGATTTGTTGACGTAATTTGGGTAGTTTACCCGCTAATTCGTCTAGTGTGTCAAAAGGAATTTCACACACCATAGAAGTCTCCAATGCCTGTGAAAAGCTTTGATGTTGCATTTTATTGATAGCATCAAACCCAACCAAGTCACCAGCTAAATGGAAACCAGTGATTTGCTCATCGCCTTGTTCTGATAAGGTATATGACTTAAATGAACCGGATCGTACAGCAAAAATAGCATTGAGCTTTGCACCAGATTCAAACAGGTAATCGCCTTTGTGCAATGGTTTTTTACGCTCGATAATTTCATCAAGTTTGTCCATTTCAGTGCCATTAAGAGTAAATGGCAAACACAGCTGACTAATACTGCAGTTATTACAACTGATTGTGCACTGGCTTTTGCCACGCTGTTGATTGTTCAAATCCATAATAAGTCCATTCTTTAATACGTTTTACTTAGATTAATGTACTAGCTTATCGGTTGCAATGATTAGGAGATAAATACCATACCAGATAAAAATACTTCCAAACCCTAATCTCACCAGGTTGTGATTTAAAAAGCGGCTAAGTTGCGCGGCGGATTGTCCTACCAATAGCATGGCTGGCACTGTGCCAAGTGCAAAACACAGCATGATCAAGGCTCCGTGTGCAGCGGATTGTGCTTGTAAAGTCCAGATCAAGGCTGAATACACCAGCCCACAAGGCAACCAACCCCACAACATGCCATAGCCAAGTACACGGGGGTAATTCTTAACAGGTAATAAGTATTTATTGAGCTTGATTAGATGTTGCCATACTGCCATTTTAGCAACGCTTTCTAGCCACTTTAAACTACTTGCCAAACGCATAACATAAACGCCGACTAATAGCATGAATACACCACTTAATAACTTTAAACTTACCGAAAAAGTGGTATTTTGCTTGGCAAATGAACTGCCTAAAGTGGCGACCAGCGCACCTGCAAACATGTAACTAGACGCACGGCCAATATTATAAAGTATGCTAACACGCCATGGTTTAAGCGAATTAGACGCAAGTTGTAAACTAGATGCAATACCACCGCACATAACTAGGCAGTGGCCGCTACCAATTAGGCCCATTATAAACGCGCTAAATAGGTTAATCTCGTTCATTGGCGTTTTTATGTTGCTCTTTGTCATCTTCAAACAAAATACTATGCCCTTGTTTTTCAAGGTCAGAAAATTGCTCGCTTCTCACTGCCCAAAAAAAGATCCCAATGGCGATGATAACAAATAAAATAGCAATAGGGATTAACACATAGATGATACTCATAATTTTAATAACCTCAGTGAATTACCTATGACTATTATAGAGCTTGCTGACATACCGATAACAGCAATCCACGGAGGTACTAATCCGAGCGCAGCCAGTGGTAGTATTGAAGCATTATAAACTAACGATATTGCTAAATTTTGTTTAACAATACGGCGTGTTTTTAGTGCTATTTGTTGTAAGCTTAAAATCGCATTGAGATTACTTTTTAGCAGTACGACATCAGCAACATTTTTAGAAATATCAGCACCTGTTTCCATTGCAATAGATAAATGCGCACTGTTAAAAACAGGGCTGTCGTTTACGCCATCACCTACCATAGCAACTACCTCTCCTTGGCGTGACCAAGACTCAACTGTGTGGAGTTTGTCCTTGGGTGAACAGCTACTTTGCTGTGAATCTAAAGACAGTTGCAGGGCTAATTGCTCGCCTGCTTTGCTGCTATCACCCGTGAGTAGGTGGCACGTTAAACCATTTTTTTGTAGTGACTTAACAACACTATGTGCATTATCTCGAACTTTGTCGTTTAAGTGAAAATCTGCCACTGCTTGCTCGTTAACAAACAAAGTTGCCTGTGCTTGACTTTGATGCCCGTTAAACCAACTGCTTTTACCTATGGCAATAGTGTCGGTATTTAATTTTGCACTAATACCGACCCCTGGATGTACTTGCACATCAGTTAGAGTGTGATGGTGCATCAGATGTTCACTAAATGCCTCGCTAATAGGGTGCTCAGAGTACCTTTCAAGGCTTGCTGCCAAAGCCAGAGCATCATGTTTACTATAATTGTTATCAATAAGCACGGTATGGTCGATTGAAAATCGACCTTCAGTTAAAGTGCCTGTTTTGTCAAAGGCAACGCGGGTGAGCTTTGTTAATGTTTCTAAAACATGACCTTCTTTGATTAACACGCCTTTTTTGGTGAGTGTTGCGACTGCACAAGTAAGCGCCGTTGGAATGGCCAAACTCAATGCACACGGGCAGGTAGCAACCAATACCGAAATAGTTACCCAAAAAGCTTGTTCAGGAGAAACTGAATACCAACCAAAGGCGGTAAGAGAAGCAAAAACTAATAAGCAAGCAACAAACCACTGCGCTACTTTGTCTGTGATCTCCACCAGTTTAGGTCGTTTACTTAAAGCTGAATGTTGCAGGCGAATAATTTGATTTAAGAGGGTGTTTTGGCCAATTTTATTTATTTCAAGGCTTATCACCCCATCATGATTGACTGTACCTGCAAATACTTGATGACCATGATGTTTGGCTACAGGTAAATGTTCACCGGTCATCATGGACTCATCAACGCTGGTGCTTCCTTCTATGACTAAACCATCAGCGGGTATGGTCTCACCGGGCTTTACTAATATCTTATCTGCAAGTTTGAGGTTTTTTGCAGCAACAATATGCTCTTGATCATGCTCGGTAACTTTACGGGCGGTCAGAGGCAATAGCTTTTGTAAGTTAGCGGTAAATTCACTGGCTTTAAGTCGTGCTCTAAATTCTAGATACTTACCCAGTAACAGTAAGAACGTAAACATACAAATAGATTCAAAATAAACTTCACCCACCTCCATTACAGTTGCATAGCAGCTTGCACCATAGGCGCCAAATATAGCTAAGGAGACGGGTAAGTCCATATTAAGCTGTTTGGCTTTTAAGCCCTTTATTGCATTGGTTAAAAATGGTAATGCGGAATATAAAATAACAGGGGAGGCGAGTATTAGGCTTATCCAGCGAAAGTATTGCTCAAAATCTTCTTCCATACCGGAGAACATGCCAAAGTACATCGCAAAAGCAAACATCATTACTTGCATGGTCATAAGACCCGCAACCCCTAAGCGTCGAATATAAGCTTTTGCAACAGCTTGCTTTTGGGTTGCTTCATCATCAGCTTGAAAAGGGTAAGCTTTGTAACCAATTTGCATAAGTGATTGAATAATATCACTGAGTAATACTTGTTTAGCATCCCATATGATCATTGCTCGGTGAGTTGATGTATTTACATCAACTCGATTAACGCCTGTTAGCGCTAATAGCTGTTTTTCTATGAGCCATGCACAAGCTGCGCAGCTAATGCCTTCAACACTGAGTAACACCTCAGAGAGCTCACCTTGATGAGTGACAAAGTCTTGTTGAACATCAGCGTTGTCGTAGCTTTTTATAAGAGACAATTGTTCAGGTACAAGCTCGTCTACTTTACCTGCTGATGTTGTCCTAAATTTATAATAGTCGCTCATGCCTTGCGCAAGAATGGTTTCAGCAACGGCTTGGCAACCAATACAACAAACACCTTGAGTTTGGTTTTGGTAAACAATTTCACCAACGAAGCCTTTAGGAATAGGCTCTAAACAATGAAAGCAAGTATTTGCCATAACAACTACTTATATTCTGGAGATATTTGAATGTTATGTTTTGTCGGTAGTTGAATATTTTCTTTGAGCTTCCAACTACCATCCATCGGCTCTAAAAACACGGTATAAGCACCTTGTTGTATTGGCTCTAAAATAGCAGTGAATTCATCATTTGCATTAGGTAGCAAGGTCGTATCAAAATCAAATTTTTTAATGGTTCTGTGGTAAAATGACGCTTTTAATGCTTTCACGTTACTATGATCACCTTTGGTAAACGCGAACTTGACATAGTCATTTTCAACTTGCAAATCTCCATGTAGATAAAGTGCTTTAGCTTTATCAAATTTAGAAAGTTCTAAATTAATTGCTTTGCCTTTTTTATAGTAATCATCAACAACCATATCTGGGCCATTGCCCACGGCAAAAATTACCAAAAATACGCAAGCGATAATAGTTACTACGGGGAAAAACATTAAAAACCAAGGCCAAAAATTCTTATACCACGGAGTAGGGTTCATAACGACTCTAATGCTTGAAAAGTGTGGTGATATTTTATCTTATTTGCGCAAAAACACCTAAAAAAAAGCCTCCAAAAGGAGGCTTTTTTTGATCTTAATTAACCTTGTTGTGCATTTTACTTATCTTGTGACAAGCTATATACATATGCAGTTAACAGGTGAACTTTTTCTTCACCTAAAATATCTTTCCAAGCAGGCATCACGCCAGCACGGCCATTGTTAAGTGTTTCTTCAACAGCACGTTGAGAGCCACCATATAGCCAGATATTATCGGTCAGGTTTGGTGCACCAAATGGCAGGTTGTGGGCAACAGAGCCCTTACCGTCCATACCATGACATGCCGCACACATCGCAAATTTTGCTTTACCAGCATCGGCATCTTTTTGATTTACTTTACGACCAGAAAGGCTCAACACATAGGCTGTCATTTCTTTTACACCTTGCTCACCTAAAGCGGCTTTCCAAGGTGGCATTGCTGCTACACGACCAATCAGTAAGGTTTCTTTGATTTTGTCAGGTGACCCGCCGTAAAGCCAGTCTTTGTCTGTCAAGTTAGGGAAACCAATACCACCACGAGCATCCGAGCCATGACACTGAGCACAGTTTTGTGAGAATAAACGCTGACCAATCTCAAGTGCTTTTTCATCTTTTGCTAATGTTTCGATATCTTGCTTAGCAAAGGCTTCAAAGATTGGACCAAAACGTTCATCAGCTGCGATGATTTCTTGGTCTAATTGTACTTTCTCACCATTTGCGAGTGCCTCTTCAGTTGCTCTTTTAGATTCTGCAAGTGATGTAACACCCTGATTTGAACTTGTCCATTTAGCAAGACCTTGCCAGTTACCTAGGCCAGGATAAGCTGCTAGGTAATAAACAGCCCAAACAAATGTTGCGAAGAACATATAAGTCCACCACTTAGGGAGTGGATTATTTATTTCTTCAATTCCGTCAAATTCATGACCACAACTTTCGCCTTCTTCAACACCTACGTAGTTCTTTAGGTTCCAAAGCAATAAGCCTAAGATCAGAGCAAGACATGCAAGGGTCAATACAATGACCCAAATACTCCAAAAGCTAGTCATTTTTCAGACTCCTTTTCCTCGTTAGAGATTGTTTTCTTGTGCTCTTTTTCATCTTCAAAGATAGCATTAGCCGCATTATCAAAACGATTTCTAGTGCGTTTGCTATATGCCCAAGCAACAATCACAATAAATAGTACCAAAATTACCAGAGTTAAAATGCCTCTGTATGTGCCGTAATCCATAATAGTTACTTCAAGTGTGTGCCAAGTTGCTGAAGGTAAGCAATAAGGGCTTGCATTTCTGTTTTACCCTTTACTGCGGCTTCAGCGCCTTGGATATCTTGCTCGGTGTAAGGCACACCGAAGCCTTTGAATACTTCAAGCTTTTTGGCGGTTAACTTACCGTCTAGTACGTTTTCATCTAACCAAGGATAAGCTGGCATGTTCGACTCAGGAACCACTGAACGCGGGTCCATTAAATGTGCATAATGCCAGTCATCTGAGTAACGCTCACCTACTCGGGCTAAGTCAGGACCAGTTCGCTTTGACCCCCATTGAAATGGATGATCCCATACTGATTCACCGGCGACAGAGTAGTGACCATAGCGCTCGACTTCATCACGAAATGGACGGATCATCTGTGAGTGACAGTTATAACACCCTTCACGTACATAAATATCACGACCTTCCATTTCTAATGCAGTTAATGGACGCAGGCCATCAACAGGTTTAGTTGTATCTTCTTGGAACATAAGTGGTGTAATTTCTACCAGTGCACCAAAGCTAATCGCAAAAACAGTCAGTATAGCCATTAGGCCAACGTTCTTTTCAACGATTTCATGTTTATTGGCTGAATTATTATTGCTCATAATCTACACCCCCTAAGCCATTTGCGTGTTTGCATCTGTGGTTAATGAACCACTTTTTGCAGATACAGTGCGATATACGTTATAGGCCATAACAAGCATACCAATAACAATGAACACACCGCCTAAGAAACGCATTATGTAGAAAGGCTTAGACGCTTCTAAAGATTGTACAAAGCTGTACATCAATGTACCGTCTGCATTAACTGCGCGCCACATAAGACCTTGCATTACACCAGAGATCCACATTGCAACGATATACAGTACAACACCTACAGTATGTAGCCAAAAGTGCGTATTAACGAGTTTAACGCTGTACATATTACCGTGACCAAACAGCGCTGGGATTAAGTGGTAAATCGCACCGATAGAGATCATAGCAACCCAACCTAGCGCACCTGAGTGAACGTGGCCAATGGTCCAGTCTGTATAGTGAGATAGTGCATTAACTGATTTAATTGCCATCATTGGGCCTTCAAACGTAGACATACCGTAGAAAGATAATGAAACAACTAAGAAACGAAGTACTGGGTCAGTACGTAGTTTATGCCATGCACCAGATAACGTCATGATACCGTTGATCATACCACCCCAAGACGGTACGAATAAGATTACTGACATTACCATACCAAGAGACTGAGTCCAGTCAGGTAGTGCTGTGTAGTGAAGGTGATGTGGGCCTGCCCAAATATAAAGAGAAACAAGTGCCCAAAAGTGAACAACCGATAAACGGTATGAATAAACTGGACGACCTGCTTGCTTAGGTACAAAATAATACATCATACCTAAGAAACCTGCAGTAAGAAGGAAACCTACAGCATTGTGACCATACCACCACTGAACCATCGCATCTACTGCACCTGCGTAGATTGAGTATGACTTAGTAAGTGATACTGGCACAGCCATGCTGTTTACAATATGAAGTACCGCAACAGTAATAATGAAACCAGCATAGAACCAGTTGGCTACATAGATATGAGACACTTTGCGCTTGATAAGCGTACCAAAGAATACCACTGCATAAGTTACCCATACTACCGCGATTGCGATATCGATAGGCCACTCAAGCTCTGCATATTCTTTAGATGTTGTAATACCTAAAGGCAGTGTGATGGCAGCTGAAACAATAATAGCTTGCCAACCCCAGAAGGTGAAGGCGGCTAATTTGTCTGAGAAAAGACGCGTTTGACAAGTGCGCTGCACAACATAATAAGATGTTGCGAAAAGGGCACTAGTACCAAATGCAAAGATTACTGCGTTCGTGTGTAACGGACGAAGTCGAGAGTAAGTTAACCATGGAGTGTCGAAGTTCAATGCTGGCCAAGCTAGTTGGGCTGCAATAAGAACACCAACGCCCATGCCAACGATGCCCCAAATCACTGTCATGATAGCGAATTGGCGTACAACTTTATAATTGTACTCAGTTTGTGATGCTACTGTTTGGCTCATTTTCTGGATTCCGCTGCAATTAATGCGATTAGAAATGAATTACCTGTAAAAAACAGGCCCTGCTTATTATTTCAACAAGTTCGTTTAAAAATAGATCTAATTTTACAAATCTATTTAAAACCAACTCGAGAAACCCTTATTTTTGCAAGGAAATGATAATTTTTTTGCAAAAGAAAAGATACCTCAATCACCTAAAATTATGACATCAATCAAATTTTGGGTGAGAACCTGCTCGATTATTCATCAATATAGATTATATACAAATTCTGCATTACCATATCGGTGTTTTGCAAAAGCATATTAGGATAAATAATGACCAAATGCTGGCTTTACGCACTTGTTGCTGTGAGTTTATTGAGCGCATGCTCAGACCCTTCAAACATTATACATGAAAGTTCAGAAAAAAGTGAAAGTTCCTTACAAATAGATAATTGCACTTTGGCTAGCCCATGTGCAGGGCAAAAAGGTATTGCGCTTTGGTATGACCAAGCCACTATTGTTGGAGAAGAAGCATTTACAATTGAGTTAAGCGTGCCTCAAGGTACTCAAATTGTGTCTGCCGTACTATCTGGTGAGCAAATGAATATGGGTTATATCCCCGTATTTTTTAAACAGAATTTAGATATGCGCTACAGTGCTCAAGCAATGGTAGGGCTATGTACCCAAGCGCTTATGCAGTGGCGTTTAACGGTGACCATGTTAGACGTAAACTCTAAAAAGTATGAACAAGTGTTCCCTTTATATGTAAGTCAGTAAAAGTTTGAGAATGAAAATGAATAAAATACATGTTTTAGAACATATTAAATTTGCGTTAGAGGCAAAACTAAGCGAAGCAAAGCAAGCTGCTGATAGCGCTTTACAAGATGCAACCCATGAGCAAAGTGCTGCAGAAACGCAATATGATTCATTGAGTATTGAATCAGGGTACTTAGCACATGGGCAAAGTGAGCGCGTTAATGAAATTCATAAATCAATTGTGCTTTTTGAACAGAGCTACGACTTAAATCAAGCAAGGTACATTATTGTTGGTAGCTTAATAAAAGCAGTCGATCTAGCTGACAAGGTGCATTGGTTTTATTTTGGACCTTGTGAAGGGGGGCTCAAAGTAACCATTCAGCAACACGGTATTCTTATTATTACCAAAGATTCACCAATTGGACAGGCAATGTATGAAAAAGCGCTGGGCGATGAATGCGAATATAAAGTTGGCAGCGAACTTTACAATTATGAAATAAGAGAAATTTTATAGTGCAATAAAATAAGCATTACGTGTTGAGTGATTGAACTTAAATTTTGCAACCTTCGTAATATAAATCGTGTTTTTAATATAGCTAAACAATTACGAGACAAGTATGAACAAAATAAACCCTACTAAATTGCATAATAGCAAATGGACAGCAATTAAATCGGTAAATAGGGAGAAGCATTTCTTAGTATCGGAAGTGGAGTTTGATGAAGAAGGGGTTGTTATTTTATGTAAGCTAGAAGCGGTTACTTCAAGGAACGAGTATTCAATTAACTGGGCCGAACTTAAAAATCAAGATAAATGGGTGCAGGGTTGGAAGTAGCTCACTGCTAACAATGATATAACTATAAGCTCAGGTATTGTGTTCTATGAACACTTGGTAACAAGCGTTGTTTTTGTTCATTCTGCATATTTCAAAAAAGCTGGAAAAAACATTAAGTTTACCATAAATTAACCATGCATTAAAAATAACTTGTTAAAGGAGATGGTAATGCAGTTGAGACTTAATAAAAAGAAAATGAAAACTTTATCTAAAGACAAAAACTCGATACCACTTGCCCAAACACCTGCGATTGGTGGTGGTATTTTGACAGAGTCGCTTTGCGTGACATACAGTCATGGTGGTGGTTGTGGAACTGTGGCTCCCACTGTGCGTGATTGCAGTGCAGGCTGTATAACTTGCCAATCATAATGACAGATTTAAGCTTGGACATATAGCCCAAGCGCTTAAGAATAAACTAATGTTTGGATGCTTTCCTTGGTTAACTCCATTTTTATGTCGCTGCAATCCAGCTATATAAATTACCGCGATAGGCTTTACTAAATAGCACTCATATTGTTGTCTGATCATAGTTAATTGATTTATTAATTAAAAAGTATTTTACATCGTTTGCTATGTGACAATAAAGTATCGTTTACAGTAGCATTAAGCCAGTTTAAAGATATGAAGGTTTATGCCAAGTCTTGGTTGGTTTTTTTCAACGTGTCAGTTGCAATTTTTGACCATTGCAGTTGCAACTTCAATTCAGGAGTAATGAGCACAAGAAAAAGCATCTCCCCCAATAATATAAAGTAGTCCAACAGGGAGTTTCATTTAATTGTTTGACGAAAACTCTCTTGCCATCCTTATTAATAGTATGATCAAAAAGTACTAGTTTGGCTAAATCGATGTCAACAGCTTTAATATAACTATTTATAGCGGCTTAAAGAGTTTTTACGTAAAATGGGTGTATTACACAGGCACTCAAACTTAAGTGGTGTTTATTTCTTATTATTGCTTTTGTCGCTATGCAAGTTGGTACAAATTAAATTTGTGATGGTAATTCAGGTAAGTGTGCGTAAGTGGTTCAGCTGGGATGTTATCAATCATAGAAATATCTGAAAAATATGCGGTGCAAATAAGGTCACAAGGGGGTTGAAATTTAAACACTGGTTGACTGGAAAATTAATTACCATAGGTAGGCACTAAAAATGCAAATATCCTATAGGCACAATTAGGTAACATTGGTGTACAATTAATACGTAGCAAGTGTGGTTTGCTCTTTTTAAAGTGACTGTCCATTTATGCTTGCTTAATATTACTTTATTTTTTATAAAGTGATATTAAGCAAGTGATTTGGCCCCTTTCTTATTATCGAAGGTGTGGACAATTCAAAGATGTTGTGTAGCAAAGGACATGCCTTGACGTCCAAGAAATAGAATTAGCTTGTTCATCACCACCAGCAATTTTATTGGTTTCTAAACTATTAATTTCCTTTGCAGAACTAAGTGTTTTTAAATTTTTTTTCTTTAACTTAATTTTCATTTTTAATCCTTAATTAAAAATATAATAACCTCACTGATTATTTCAGTTAGACTCAAAAAAATCAATATATATTATCTTTTATGGGTTCTCATTCTGGGGGAGTTGTTTCCTAAATAATTGAACTTCTCAGGCTTAGTGCGATCTGAACATCAAATTCACTAGCCCAACGGCTAACATGAAAAAGAAAATCAGAAATTGGTCACAATACAATTGAGCTTTAATACAGCGAGGTAACATGAACCTTTGGCTAAGTGATAGTATGACTTTAAGGAACAAGGTGAGAAGGTGAGGTGAGGAACAAGAGAGGTGGGACAGGCACAAATTTCTTGCATAATTTGGTAGGTTAACTACTGTTGATATATCCAGTTTGTGTGAGCAATTCAGATGACAAGAGCAAGGAATGCTTTAATTGATTTGTCAGCAACGCCTTATTACCATTTAATAGCACGGTGTGTTCGTCGTGCTTTTTTGTGTGGGGAAGATAAGTATTCAGGAAAGAACTTTGACCACAGAAGGGAGTGGTTGGTTGAGAGAATGAAGTTACTCAGTAGTGTATTTTCGATAGAAATAGCGGCTTATGCGATTATGAGTAACCATTATCACCTTGTTGTGAAAGTAAATAAGCAAACCGCGCTTGATTGGTCAGATGATGAGGTTATTAGGCGTTGGTATCAACTTTACAATGGTGATTCATTGGTAGATAGATATATCAGCGGAGAAGTACTTGATGATGCAAAGATGAATTTCTTCAATGAAATAGTGGCAAAGTGGCGTTTGAGGTTGTATGACATTAGCTGGTATATGAAGAATTTGAACGAGTTCATAGCCAAAGAAGCGAATAAAGAAGATAATTGCACAGGTAAATACTGGGAGGGCCGCTATAAGTCCCAAGCTTTGTTAGATGAAAGTACATTATTGAGTTGCATGGCGTATGTAGATTTAAATCCAATCAGAGCGAATATGGCAAATACGCTTGAAGAGAGCAATTTTACGTCAATTCAAGAACGGTTGCTGCACTTTAAAGCTCAGATAAAGAACAGTAAAAAAGCACAATTAAACCCTTCCCAAAACATCCCTCAGAAAGGTGACCGAGCCGATATAAGCCAACCTGCGGAATTAAAGCCATTTGGTGGAGAGTACATAGCAGGCAGCATCCCATTTAGCCTACTAGATTATTTGGAATTGGTAGATTGGAGTGGCCGACATGTACATCCAAAAAAGAAAGGCTATATAAGCCACTCGATACCAAGAGTATTAGTGGCTCTCAATATAGAAGAAACGGTATGGTTAAGGCAGGTAATAAGGTTTAGGCGACAATACGCAAACTTTGCAGGGAGTAAACAAGCTTTAAGCCGACAGGCGGCAAAGAATGACGTTAAATGGTATAAAGGGGCAGGGTAACACAGCACGTCCTCTGTATAATATAAAAACCATCAAAACGTAGCTAGAGCATATCAGCCTGCTGTTTTGCTTTCCTTGAACTCGATAAATTCGCGCTGTAATAGCCAGAGTGACAGAAAGTAATATTTGTAATGTATTTCACCGTGAACATATATTGATGCTGTTAATGAAATTACTGATACACTTCCAGGTTGAACGTGGCTTGCAATGATGAATGTACAATTATGTGTCTGTCCTATGTTGCTACATGTCTGTCCTATGTTGCTACAATTATGTGCCTGTCCTATGTTGTCCTATGTTGCTCAATTATGTGCCTGTCCTATGTTGTCCTAACATGTCTGTCCTATGTTGCTACAATTATGTGCCTGTCCTATGTTGCTATTCATAAAAATATAGATGCTGAATTAGCGGATGAGAAAAAGGATAAAGCTATCTTTTAAGTTAGTTTTTAGTAGTACATTGAAGGAGAACGCCTTTCAATGTGACTATCAGTTACACCTTTTAAAGCAAATTTCTATAGCATAAATGGCACCAACTCTGTTACACCGAGCTGGCTAAGGTACAGTTTAATACATATAAACCTTAACTCTGTCAATAGGCATTCGTAGTCTTTTTGACCGTTTTTATCCAGTGACGGTCAAATTCTAAATCAATAAACAAACTCGTTTACTTCGTTTGTCGATGTGGCTGTTAAGCGAGTTGCTACGGCAAACAAATATAAGGTGCGTCACGCCGTACTCTCTTATTGCGATCTCATCGCAGCCTGTTACTTTGCTCTTTCTTATGGGTTCGCAGGGGGCACTAGGTATTCTTCGGTTAACCTCATAATGGCGCTATTCAAGGTGGCAAGTTTCATTATTGTGATCTAGTTAGTTTAAGGTGCGTAACGCAGTTATCAAGTCAGGTGTAAGCGACTTTGCTTATTGTATTAATGCACACGTACTGAGCGTCTAATCAAGCCAAGTGGTTTAGGCCGTTAGGAATATAATCAGGTTATAGTTAAATGGCCATTTTCTCACTCAATTGACGCTGACAATGGGCTAATGCACAAGCATGCTCTAAAATAGTAGGGTGAGATAGGCGTTATGCTTGTAGTTTATATTGAAATGTTGACCTATGAATGAGTTTATTCTAGTAATTTAGAGGATATTAAAAATAAACCCATTTATTACCTGAACAATATGTCTGTTGACTGAACCACACCTAGTAACATTCATACGTTGACTTTTACTCCTTGAATTGATTAGTATCATTAACTGATGAGCCATCATGGTTTATCAAATTATTTTAAAAGGAAATAAAAGTGAAATTGAAATTAAACAAAAAAAAAATAAAGAACTTAACTAATGATGTTAATGAATTACCAAAAGATATGACGCCTCAAGTTGCTGGGGGGTTTTACAGCCGCAGAGGTCAATTTGGCTGTGGAAGCTGGTGGCGCTGTCAAAATCCAACAGAGAATAATATAGTTCCAGCAGATAATACTAACAAGTTGTAATTTTTTTATCTTTAAGTGATTGGCAAGAGTTAATCACTTATGAAGCTTTTTTTAATTGATATTATATCAATTGCATTAAATAAATGTTAGACATTAAGAATAGATAATATACTTAATGTCTAATTCTAGCTCATTGATAGGAGCTTGAAATATTTGCAGATAAACTCTGTTAATAAAACTAAAGTAGACATATATGGCAGGGCAAGATCATGAACTTTACCTTGACATAAATTTATGATCTTATACTGCTTTTTAAATTAAGCAGCCCAATTATGTCAGCCAATACGTTGTTCAAACACTTTTCTTCCATTGATGACCCACGCCAGCAAGGCAAAGTACAACATCCATTATTCGATATCTTGTTTCTAACAATCAGTGCAGTAATCGCAGGTTGCCAAGGTTGGGAGGAAATTGAAGATTTTGCCCATGACAAACTAACTTGGTTACGTAAGTTTATTGCGTTAGCTAACGGCGTACCGCGGCACGACACGATTGCACGGGTTGTAAGCCGCATCGACTTCAAGCCAGTTTCTCTCAATGGATGCAAAGCTGTAGTGAGCTAACAGACGGCAGTGTTGTTGCCATTGATGGAAAAAGGCTAAAAAATTCATTTAAACAGTCAGATAGAAAAGATGCTATCCACATTGTCAGTGCGTTTGCCTGTGAAAATGGCGTGACGTTAGGTCAATGTAAGGTCGACTCGAAGTCCAATGAAATCAAAGCTATCCCTGAGTTACTTCAGTTGCTAGAGCTAAAAGGTTGCATAGTGACCATTGATGCTATGGGTTGCCAAAAGGAGATAGCAAAGAGAATTATAGGAAAAGAAGCGGATTATTTGTTGGCACTAAAAGCCAATCAGGGCAGCTTATTTGAGCAAGTGATACGGCTCCTACAGCCAGAAATAACACGCCAGATAGCCTCTAATGGCCTGTTGAGTGAAGTAGATTACCAACGAGGTCGAGAAGAATTCAGAGCAGCTGTTGTATGCCATGATATGGCCCAACTCCCAGCGAGTCATGGCTGGGCCCATCTACGTAGCATAGGCGTGATAGTATCTTACCGTAAATCGAATAATCAAAAGCAAGGTGAATTAACATACCGATATTACATCAGCTCTGCGAACTTGAGTGCACAGAGGCTAGCCGAAACTACACGGGCGCATTGGCATATTGAGAACCGTCTTCATTGGTGTTTAGATGTAGCAATGAATGAAGATGGCTGCCGTATACGCCGAGAAGGCATAGCAGAAGTGTTTGCTGGTGTAAGGCATATTGCATTGAATTTATTAAAGAAAGAGACATCCTTTAACAAAGGTGTGCGCGCTAAACAGCTAAAAACGAGAGCTATTTAAAAAGGTATTGAATAGCAAGTGATTTTTCATGCTCTTACCCTGCTATTAAATTCACTTACAGCAAGCACATATTGTTGCATTACGACGTAATCTCTAATAGAAATATTACCCTGCTTATAAAATTTTAAATAGCAGTTGTGGCTTTTTGGTGGTACTGGATTAGAGGTTTTATTAGCTGTAGCTTTTAACAATAGCTCTTTAGGTTTATCTACTTGTGTTACTTAAGAATGAAGTGAACAGCGCAAGTTGTTAAAGCGGTATAGCCTAGGTGGTTATACCGCATGTCAACCAGTTATAAATTTACCTTATTTAATCGTAAATACTTGAGACGCCGTATTAGTGTCAAACTGCCATTGGTAAATTTGCGGAGATGTTAGGGGGTCATACACCCAAATAGCGGCCGTCAATTCTATATTTTGATAGGGCAGTTCAATCATTGTATTTAGTCCATCTTGCGTAAGTGGGCCTTGGTAATAGCAATCTGAATAGCTTATCTCTTGAGCGGTGGCTTTACATACATTGATATAAGCACGTTGCATGACTAAATTACTTGCAACTTGAATATTTACTTGTACATTTGTTTCTAGGTTAAAGTTAGGTGCAATGCTCAAGTTAGCTAATGATATTGAGCTATGATTTTCGCTATTATTGTCATCTTGAGCTGCGCTCGAAGGTGCTGTCGCTTCATTACTTATTTGGGTATTTTGAACTTGGCTCTGACCTTGTTCACTGCCACCACCGCATGCACTTAAGGTTGATAACATAATGATTGAGATAGTTAGTGATTTCATAATCGTCTCCTAATAGCTGACTAAGCTTTCATCACTGGGGGTGAGAAACCAAGCGGTGTTTTCTGCGCCACGAGATTCAGCAAAAGATGCTAACTGTGGATAAGCTTGCAATATATCTGTGTGTTCTATCGGATGGCGCCATTGTGTACCAACCTTTATAGCAAAGGGTAAACCGCTACTCGTTTGATAGAAGCCGTTGCTAGATGAGGCATCATCTGCTTGATTTAGATAGCTTGGGTCAAATGCTTCAGTGGGTGCTTGGTTTTTTAGATGCACTTCCCAGCCTCTGGCGTTGGCTACACTCACAAGTGGGCCATGGTCAAAACCATTTACGCCAAAGATAAACGGATCAAGGTTGCTAAAACCAACGTTATTGGGTGATTGGGCTTCGTTAAAAGGTAAAGTAATAGAAAATGAAATGCTCTCTTGTGATTGACAGTGGCGCTCAGTTCTAAAGTACTTACACCCAGACAGCACAGGGGCTACTGCCTTGGTGTCTGCAAATAAAATTAAAATTGCTTCATTGCGACCGTTTTCAAGTGGTGAGTTTGTTTGCAGTTGCCCGTTGATTTCGTATCGAATTAAAGCTTGATTTACCGATGAAGCTGCAATATTTTGAAATCTAAATGCAAAACCATTACGGTGACTTGCACCAATTGCTTTGAGTGAACCATCAATTTTATAGCGTTTAAGTTGTTCACCAACCTTACTCATTTGTACCTTGTATGTTACGACTACATCATTGAAGTCATAGTCACCTTGCTCGGGCCAAAAATCCTCGAATGCAATTGTCATCCAATCTGTTGATACGGTTGCGATACCGCTATTACTGACTGTAATGGCATAGTCTTCAACTTCTCCATTAGCCACACCCCCTGTGAATGAAATACCTGGTTGATCAGATAGTCTAAACCTTGCCCATGTTGTGCCATCGGCTGCATTTTCAGGTACGGCTAACAATAACCGGTTTTGTCCTGTTGAAGTGGCGTAATCTTGGACTACACGTTCATTGTTATCAAAAGTACCGCTTTGATCCCAATCAATCCAAGCATTCAAATACCCAGAACGTGATGAGTTGGCGAGTATGAGCGTATCTAAGCCAATTTCAAACCCAGTCACGAAATCAATGCCGTCATCTTCATCATTGTCTTTAGGTTGATATTCTGGTGTAACTTGAGTACCGAGAAACAAGTCGCCGGTTTCATGACGAGGTCCATTATCAGCTAATTTTGTTAAATAGCTATTTGGTGCATCACCAAAGTCGATATAAGCGGGTTCTGAATCATCAATAATGGGAGCTATCGCACAACGAGCGCCGTCGTTGCTAGATGAGTCAGGCCCATAAGCAAATAATTGATTGTTTGAAGGGTTATCAAGGTCAATTAAAAAGACGTTGCCATCGCTATTGCGGCTGATGTAAAAGTTGCCATCAACATCAAAATATACGGCACCAAATGTGCCGGTAATGCCAGTGTTGCCTAGAGCAGATGATGTGCCATTCAACACATCAATGCGATGTAATACACCGTTTTTATCTACTGAGTAAGCAAAGTCTTCATCAGGATGAAATGCCAAATCAAAAATTTGCAGATTTAACTTTGCGCCATCAACCACACGGTTTGCATTTAGATAGTCTTCGTTGTTTGGGTCTAGGCTTACTTTGTATAGGCCAAAGCTCGCACCGCGGCGATATGCATAGTAATGATTTGTTTGCACAGAGACATCACCAACATAAAAACTAGTCTTGGCAAATCCACTTACGGAAAGTGATTCAAGTTGATAGTCTTTACCGATTTTGGCCAAATTACCGCTTTCATAATCCCAGCCATATAGGTAGCGATCATGAACACTAAAGCCGACAGCATTAACTTTATTATTGGTCCCCATGTCATTTGCTAATGTGTTGTAACTTCCTGATACCAAGTTAACGCCATAAACCGTAGCGGTATTACCTTGGATTAAAAAAGCTTTGGATGGACAGGTATCAAAAGGAGTGGCAAATGAAGCTACACTCCATAGAACAGAACTTAATAGGTAAGCTTTCATGCTGTAACCCCTAAAGTGAATAGACAGCATAATCCTGCAATACAAAGGCCAAGTTTAAGCTTTTGATTTGTATGTAAATTAATTTATTCTGTGTTAGCTGAATTAATTTGCGTTGCAAATTGCTAAAGGAACTGCCAAGTCTACGATTGTACCTAATCATAGGCACTACTGACAAAGCAGCCTTGCTGTATGATGATTGTGTTGTTAGGAGGCACTGACAGTATTAGGGTATGTTGATCTTTGCTGTGTGTTTTTGCAGCAGTCATTCGGGTATTTTGGCAAGGCAGAACCTGCGTCGCATAGTTATTCTATGTAAGTCAGGTGATAACGTAGAAAAAATGCTCGAATGGCGCTGCCCAAAGGGTTCAACCAAAGGCTTCCACTACTTTGTCATTCGCAACTGACATAAATTATTATGCTGCATTACTCATTTCGCGTAATGAAAACCTTTGATTTGAACAAAATTCATACCTCAAAGATCAACAGACCCTAGCTATAGTCAGTTTTTAAGTCGGATATTTTTTAATGATGAGAAGAGCAAATATAAGAGAGAAGCGTCAGCTTCACCTTTATATCTCGTAGCCAATTTAAAAACTAAAACTTACTTTAGCATAATAAGTCATACCATCGAAGCCATATGGTAGGGCGCGCAGTGGGTAGCGCATGGCACCATTAGTGATAAAGTTAAGTACTTCGTCCTCTCCTAATTCATCGGGAGTTTCGTCAAATAGGTTGTCTATGCCTACCGAGAGGTTTAAGTTTTCAGATAATTGGTAAGCAAAGTTTACATCAACCAAAACAGCAGCTTCAACTGTACTATTATCTTGCCAATCATTAGTTGGCGATAAGAAGTCAGGTATCACTATGTGCTTACCTGCAAAGTAGCTCACCTCAGTTTTGCCAAAATAGTTAAACCTGATGAGTGAACTCCACTTATCTTGTTGATAGTCAAAAGTGAGCGTTGCGCGTTCTTGTGGCTGTCCATGGGTTAAAAATGAACGTCGTTGTTCATCTAGCACAATGCTTTGAGGAATACCTTGAGGTGTGTTTACTCTATCAATCTGCGTTTTATTTTTATTTGCTGCAAAGGTGATATCAAGCTCACCACTGGCCATCCCTACTGAGTACGATGCGATTAAATCTACCCCCTTAGTTGTCGAGTCCAGTGAGTTTGAGAAGAAGTTACCTTGTACAGCACCTGTTGCATTGAGCGCAGCATTAGCGGCAGGAAATCCAGTTAACTCGTCACTGTTGACACCAATAAAGCTGCCGAGATTAATTCTGTCGTAAATTTTAATTTGATAAAAATCTAAAGTGACTGACAAATCATTACTAACATCCCATGCGAAGCCAAGGTTGTAGTTATCAGATGATTCTAGGTTTAGGCCATCTACCCCTAATGCAGCTGGAAAGGGGGCACCTGCTGTGGCGGTATAAGACGTGGCTAATGAGCCATCGCCGCCTAATGTAGTGGTGAAAGCTGTATAGCCAGATTGCTGTAGAGATGGTGCTCTGAAGCCAGTCGATGCGGCTGCACGTATTGCTAAGTTTTCTGTGACTTCGTAACGTGTTGCCAATTTCCAGATAGTATCATCATTTGAGTTAGAGACATCTTCATAGCGCAGCGCAGCGCTGACTAACCAGTCTTCATTGAGCAAGGTCTCAGCTTCAAGATAAATGGCGTAGCTTGAACGGTCAGCTTGGTTAGCGGCATCGGGTCTTAGCCCTTGATAAGCTTGAAAGCCGCAATCGGCAAATACATCAGGGTCAATAACCGATGCAAAAGAACTTCTAGCATTAGATGCGCCACAGGCATATGAAGCAACTTCACCCGGTACAATTTCGTAGTTCTCTTTACGATACTCAGCGCCAATAGAGAAGTAAATTGGCTCGCTACCTGAGACGTCTACAATACCATTTATGTCTAAATTAGTGGTCCATTGGTCAAATCTGAAGCCGCCAGAATAGCCGCCTTTGGGACCTGCATTATCCGCGATGTCTTGGGCTGAAGCATTAGGGTTTTGAGCAAGAAATTGTGCCGCGTAAGATGAATTTATGGTGTTAGATGATGAATAATCATATTGGTTTTCACCATAAACAGTTGATAAATCGAATGTCCAATCAGGTGTAAACTCACCTTTAAAACCTACAGCAAAAGATAAATCTTCAGCTTCGTTATCTATTCGGGGTAAAAAACCATCTGGGTATACTTGTGGCACGTTTCTTTCTGCACGGTTAAAGTCACGATAAAAGCCGTTACCAAATGCGCTGCGGTTTGAAAAACCGGCAAAGGAATACAGCTCATTTTGACCAATAGGTAAAGCCGCATTGTAAAATAGAGAAATAAATTCACTGTCAGAGTTACCTTGTCGCCAGCGAACGCTTTGTGAAAGATCCCCTGGTGCAGTGGTTGATGAACCACCGGTATCTCGTTGCGCTCTATTGGTGCCTTCAGCATCTCGGTACTCGACTGATAAATTGACAAAGCCACCTTCATTACCAAGGTCAAAGCCTCGGTTTAAGCCAAATGAATAGGTATCACCATCACCTTCGCCTGTTGAACCGCCTTGCACAAAGCCAGTCGTAACGCCGGTACTGTCATTTAAGGATAGGTTTATAACTCCCGCAATGGCATCAGAACCGTACCTTGCTGCAGCACCATCTCTGAGTATTTCTACATTTTTTAATGCCATTAATGGAATCGAGTTCATATCAGTGCCCGCAGCACCGGCACCAACAGTGCCAGATAAACCAAATATAGCTTGGGTGTGGCGACGTTTACCATTGATAAGCACCAGTGTTTGATCGGGTTGCAAGCCCCGAAGCGTAGCTGGACGAAATAAATCAGAGCCGTCAGATACCTGAGTTCGGCTAAAGTTAAAAGAAGGGGCTATTGATTGTAGGCTTTGGCCAAGCTCGGTAAAGCCGCCTTTATTAAGTTGCTCAGTATCTAAAATATCAATAGGTGAAGTTGATTCCGTCGCTGTTCGGTTAGAGACTTTTGAGCCGAGCACAGAGATTGTTTCGATACTCTGTTCATTGGTCTGCTGTGCCATGGCTGCAGTACTTGCAAGAAGTGCCAGTGCTACTGGCGATAGTTTAATAGATCCTGTCATAATTTTTACTACTCTGTTGATTATTATTTATTTAACTGGCTGAGCGCAGGCTTGAAATTGGCATAAAAAAAACCTCAGTGCAATGACTTTAGAATGAAAAGTTTACGTAAATACAGATGCCGGGTCATTTCCTCATTTTAAGCTGACTTGAACCTAGTCGCTTTTATCGCGACGATTCAAGTATGTGTTTTGACCTGTCATACTTTGTGATTTGGTTTAAAAGTTCTATGACTGGCGTACTTCATATATAGAGTCTAAGCAGTCGATATAATTGATTGTGGGTAGCAGCAGGTTGCTATCGACACTGAAATTTCATGCTATAGGCGTTTATTAATAAAACGCATTTATTGCTTTAATGTAAATAATTTGATTGTAACTCTTTTGTTATTCAGTGAGTGGTGTTCAAAATATGGGCTTTCATTGTACGTTGTTTGCATGAAATAGACACTAACTGTAACAGTTTAATCTAAAAAATTTACTTTGTAGTTACAAGTTTGGCAGTGCAACTATTTGTGCTGTTTAAGGGCGCACAGTTAATAACTTATTGATTTGAATATTTTATTTTTACGTTACTTGCGATAATGAGAATTATATTTAGCAAACATGTGAGAAAAGTACCGAATTGTACGTTGCTTAAATATATGGTAGAACAATACGAGTTAATTAAAACAATAACTTACACAACAACAGGGAAAAGAAAGTCATGAAACCTATATTTACATTAAGTGCATTGTCAGCAGCAATGTTACTCGGTCAAACTCAGCTTGCTGTTGCAGCCGAAGAGAAAGTTGAACGTATCGAAGTGACTGGTTCTCATATTAAGCGAACAGATATGGAAGGGCCATCTCCAATTCAATCAATCTCTGCAGGTGATTTGGCTGCTACTGGTTCTACGGACTTGATTGGTGCGCTACAAAAACTACCCGTTGCAGGTGCTGGTACATTTAGTACACAAGGTAACTCAAGTGATGATACTGCAAACGGAGGATCGAGTGTTGCGCTTAGAGGCTTAGGTGCATCTTCTACACTGGTATTGATAAATGGGCGTCGTGTGGCTGTTAGCCCATTTGCAAAAGACATAGAAACATCTTTCGTTGATTTAAATACCATTCCTGTCTCATCTGTAAAACGTATCGACATTTTAAAAGATGGCGCATCGGCTACTTATGGCTCTGATGCAGTTGCTGGGGTAATCAATATTATTTTACGAAATGACATTGATGGCTTTGAAGTTTCAGGCAAGGTTTCTGATACTGCTGATGGTGGTGGTGAAGAGCAAAATTTTACCATTTTATGGGGGTCATCAACAGACAAAGGCCAGCATAACTTTGCACTAGATTATTTCAAGCGTGGTGATGTATTTTTCGGAGACAGAGATTATACAGCGACAGCGGATCAACGTTTTAGAGGCGGTAATAATTCATTAAGTTCATCAGGTTTTCCTGGTAGTGTTGAAGTTGTAAGAAGCATGCTTAGCGACGCTCAATGGGAAAGGCTACCTGTCACAGGTGTAGCAGATGATGGGACGCAAATTCGACAAACTATATTTGCTGATGTATGGGGTAATGATACCTGTGCGGATAATCTAAATATTGGTGATATTTGTCGTTATGACTATGCACCACATATGTCTTTAATACCTTCAACAGAGCGATTTAGCTTTAGCTACAATGGGGTTCAGGAAATCTCTGATGATGTAGAAGGATTTGCTGAATTTTCGGCGCAGCATGCATCAACATTTATTCAAGGTGCAGGTAGTCCAAGTTTTACTGAACTCACAATGCTTGGTGACAACCCAAACCATCCGTTAGCATCAGATCCTAATCACTTTTTACATGGTGTCGATATTTCCATGCGCCGTCGTACAGTTGATATTGGCAATCGTAAAAAAGATGTAGATTCAGAATATTACCGAGCAGTGCTTGGCGCACGTGGTAACTATAAAGATTGGGACTGGGAAGTTGCTTTTTCAACAATTCGCTCAAGTGCGGTTGAGAAAGGCTTTGATGGGTTCCCGAATAAGCGTTTAGCGCAAGAAGCCATTGATATGGGCTTATGGAACCCGTTTGAACCAAGTACAAATACAGCTCAAGGTTTAGCGTACTTTGAGACCACCACAACACGTTACGGTTCATCAACCATGCAGTCTTTAGATGGCACGGTCTCTGGTGAACTATTTGAACTGGGTGCAGGCTATGTGTCTGCAGCATTTGGTTTTGAATCACGTCGCGAGAAAATTGAAGATAACCCTGATGCGCAATACTTAAGAGGCGAAATTTTTGGTACAGAGGCAACTCAAGCCAATGGTGACAGAGATAACACTGCGGTATTTGCTGAGTTTAGTGTTCCTGTCCTTGATACTTTAGAGCTGCAACTGGCGATACGTCACGAAGATTATAGTGACTTTGGAACAACTACCGACCCTAAAGTAGCATTTCGTTGGGCACCCATCGACTCGCTAGTACTTCGTGGTTCATGGGGGACTGCATTTAGAGCACCTTCTTTAGTGCAGCTTCATTTAGGTCGTACGGATGAGTCACCGTCAGTTATTGATAAAGAACGCTGTCGTCAAACAGGTGCAGAAGCCGATTGTGAACCGACAGAGTATACAGCAGTTGTTGCGGGTAACAAAAAACTACAGCCGGAAGAGTCTGAAAACTATAACTTAGGTGTTGTTTGGCAAGCAACGGATGATTTTAGCATTGGTGTAGACTATTGGAATTATGACCAAGAAGATTTGATCAAAAAAATCGGCGCGCAAAAGCTCGTTGACTGCTGTGGTACCGATCCTAACTTTGTTGTACGGGCACCTAATCAAGGCAGCACAATTGGGCGTATTTTAAGAATTAATGACACATTCGTTAATATCGGTGGACGTGAGACAGATGGTTTTGATGTTAACTTAGCCTATGCGCTTAACACTCAAGATATGGGTGAGTTTAAGTTTCACTACAATTTAACTTATGCATTAAACTTTGAAGAACAGTCGTTTGAAAGTGATGAAAACGGTAATACAACTACAGTGCGTGAAGATTTAAACGGTGAGCACGAGCACCCTCAATATCGTTGGACTGCGGGTGTTGATTGGGCAAATAATGATTGGTTAGCCACTTTAAATATTAACTTTATTGATTCGTATAATGACTTAGCAGATAGTGCTGGCAATAAGTTCGAGGTTGACTCTTGGACAACGTACGATGCAACTGTCAGTTACATAGGCTTTAAAGATTTAACGTTGACGGTAGGGGCTGCAAACTTGTTTAATGAAGAAGCACCACAAATGCCTTCAGATTCAATGGGAATAGATGCTAAAACCCATACATCACTTGGTCGTCAAGCTTATTTAAAGTTTGACTATAAGTTCTAATTTTAATTAAAAATAGATGATAAAAAGCTCAGTTTATTATTTACTGGGCTTTTTATTATGAATCAATTTTAAATTTGAAGTGCTTGCTATAATAGTGCCGATAATTGAGCTGCTTCTTCTGCTCGCAACGTTAATACTTCATAACCCGTGTTAGTAACTAAAATAGTGTGTTCAGTTTGCGCTGATAATTGCTTATCTTTGGTAACCACAGTCCAACCATCTTTGTTAGTTTTGACCTTTGCACTACCTTGATTGAGCATGGGCTCAATGGTGAATGTCATACCAGCTTGCAATTTTAATCCTGTGTTGGGTTTACCATAGTGCAGCACGTTTGGTGCTTCGTGCATTTGTTCACCTATGCCGTGTCCGCAATACTCGCGAACTATACTATAACCATTTTGATGAGCAATCTGGGCAATAATATGACCTATATCACCAAGGCGAGCACCAGGTTTAACAAGTTTTATAGCTTGCCACATAGCTTGCTGGGTTACTGTTACAAGTTTTTTCGCTTCTTTGCTGGCATTTGGCATTATATACATTTTACTTGAATCGGCGATAAAACCATTTTTCTCTAACGTGATATCAAAGTTAATAATATCTGTGTCGGTTAATACGTCAGAGTCACTAGGCATACCATGGCACACCACTTCATTTATTGAGCTATTAAGCACAAACGGGTAGCCATATTGCCCTTTAGACGCGGGTCGAGCATTAAGCTCATTAACAATATATTGCTCAACTAGGTTGTTCACTGTCATTGTTGTAATGCCGGGCTTAATAATGTCATCTAACATCAAAAACACTTGGGCTAGCAACCTTCCAGACTCTTGCATTAATTCGATTTGCTCAGGGGTTTTAATTATAACGTCATTCATGCGAGGACTCTTGTGAAGGGTGTTGTTTGGCCTTTTTTGCTAACTGTGCCTGAATTAACTGAGTAAAAGTTTTATCAGGGTTTAGTTCAGCTAAACGGCCCATTTTTATCCAAAACTCAGCTTGAGAGTTTATGGAGCGAGACATCACCTGACATGTTGCACGTAATTCTTCGTGTAACTCATCAGAAATTTTCACGATACCCAAAGTATACCCCTTATATATGTTTTATATATGAATTGTATATTTTGGGCAGTGTACATGTAAAGAAATTAAAGTTGATTTAACCCAAATGGGTCTTCAAGGCTATGACTTGGCTGAGTAAACCACTTTGGCCCTTGCTCAGTGATGTAAAAGTGATCTTCAAGGCGAACCCCAAACTCATTTGGTACTACTAGCATCGGTTCATTGCTAAAACACATACCTGGTGAGAGTATTTGCGGATTATCTTTGACTAAATAAGGCCACTCATGAATATCTAATCCAATACCGTGACCGGTTCTGTGCGGGCAGCCAGGTAAGTCATAGTCAGGGCCAAGCCCTTGCGATGCTAAATAGCTGCGTGCGGCATCATCTACATCACCACATGTTTTACCTACTTTAGCGGCTGAAAAAGCGGCCAATTGCGCATTTTTTTCATGCTGCCAAATAGTGCGCTGGCGCTCATTGGCTTCGCCAAACACATACGTTCTGGTAATATCAGACAGATAACCTTCTACCTTACAACCGGTATCAACCAGCACTATGTCACCTTGCTTTAGTACTTGTGGCTCTTTGACACCATGTGGGAATGAACTTGCATGACCAAATAAAACAATGCAAAAGTAGTTGCCAGTTGCACCTACTTTTTGGTGAGCCTGATTAATAAACGTTTCAACTTCTGTTGTGGTTATACCTTCACAAAGCATGCTTGCTGTCGCTTTGTGTACCGCTAGAGTCATATCCATCGCTCGTTGAATTAAGGCGATTTCATTGTCTGACTTGTGCATTCGACAATGTGCGGTTACAGGTTGAGCGTTGATAAGCCCCAATGCTGGCGCTGCTTGTCGAATACCATCGACAACAAAAAAGGCGGTGCTTTCATCGACTCCAATGGTTGCATTATCGGCGATCCCCATTTTTTTTAAAACATGCGCAAAAAGTGTGTAAGGACTTTGATGTTCCTGCCAATCATTTATTGGACCTGCAACGATTTGATAATCTAACAATGAACCAATTTCAAATGTCGGAGCAATGAACTCAATGTTACCTACAGCAGGTAAAATAGCGCCAACCATACGTTCACTTGCATACCATTGCATGCCGGTAAAGTACTTTAGATTAGTGCCGGCATTTAAGTAAATTGCAGCAATACCATTTTGTTGCATATAGCATTGTGCGTTTGCAATACGTTGTAAATATTCATTATAATTAATAGGTTGCACATTTTCGCTCATATTTCCAAGTGTATCGAGAGCTTGTTGTTGTGTTTGTGTACCAATGCCATGTGTTGTCATGTTGACTCCTAAAATCTATCAATTCTATATGGGGTTAAATCGAGGCAGGGTGACTCGCCTTGACATAGCTGAGCGATTAATTTTGCTGTAATAGCTGCTTGAGTTAGGCCTAGATGCTGGTGGCCAAACGCGAAAAATATATTTTCACAATTTGGGTGCGAACTGATCACAGGCAGTGAATCAGGTAAAGATGGCCTGCAACCCATCCAAGTATGTTGCACCTGACACTTTTCAACATCAGGAAGTAACTTTTTTGCGTGTTCTAGTAGCATAGTTGCGCGCTGAGTGTGCTCAGGGGCATGTAATCCTGCAAATTCAACCGTTCCTGCCAAACGCAAACCTTGCTGCATAGGGGTGATAATAAATTGCCTTTCAGCGGATGCAATTGGGCGAGATAAAATATGGTGCTTATTAAGCATTGCATGGTAACCCCGTTCAGTATCTAACGGTACTTTAAATCCAAGCTGCTTGGCAAGGGGTTTACTCCAAGCTCCTGTACAAATAACTACTTTATCAAATTGATACGTTTCGTCTGCATCAGTTGTTGCGTGTATGACGGTTTGAGGTGACAAGGTTTTAATAGCTGTTTGTAAAAATTCACCACCACCGGCTTTGAACAAGTCAAAAATATGTAGACATAATTTATGAGGTTCCACGCTGTGACCCACATCAGTAAAGTAGAGTGCATCAGTGATCAGTTCATTGAGGTTTGGTTCGAGTTTATGCAGTTCTTTTTTGCTAAGCCAACGAACCGCAATATTCTGTTCTTGGTAGCGAGTATAGATCTTTTCTATTTCTGCCTTTTTGGTTCTCTCGAAAGTTAGTAAAGAGCCTTTTTTAATGATCAATGATTGATAGTCACTATCAGTGAGCAGATCTTCATACGCTGATAAGGCATTTTCATTGAGCGCTCTAATTGCTTGGGTGTGTGCATCAAACGATTTACTACGCATGTTGAATACAAAGCGCCCAAACCAAGGCAGTATTTTAAACAGGTATCGCCAATGGATAGCCAGTGCACTATTAGGGTTTAACAACATACTTGGTAGTTTGGGTAACAAGTTTTTATTTGCCAGTGGAAAAACCTGCTCAGTAGCAAAGTGGCCGGCATTACCTTTAGAGCAACATTCAGCTATGCCTTTATCATCAAATAGGGTGACATGGTAGCCTAAATCTTGCAGCTTTTTTGCATTGCAAAGCCCGATAATACCTGCGCCGATCACGGCAATTTTCTGTTTGTTTTTTATCATGCACTTTTCCTGCGCCATCAAATTTTGGGATATTTAACTCAATAAATGTTCAAATTGCATGTGTACTTTTCAGTGTTTAAAGTATTTATTTAAGCGATATCAAAAATGATATATCACTTATAAAACAATATATTGAATGTTTTTTGTTGAGTGTTTAAGCATGAACAAAAATAATTATTTTATTTGCATATTGATTATTGTATACAATATACCTAGAATGGTAAACACAAAAACCAGTAAGGAAGTAATAATATGATCGATTGGCAAGGGGTTTACCCAGCAGTAACCACTCAGTTTAATAATGACGGCAGCATCAATTTTGAGACAACAAAAGGGATGATTGATGCACTTATTAACGAGGGTGTCCATGGCATTATCGTGTTAGGTACTGTGGGTGAAAATTGCTCACTTCGTATTGAGGAAAAACGTGAAGTGTTAAAAGCGGCTAAAGATGTCGTCGCAGGTCGTGTCCCTTTGTTAAGTGGCGTGGCTGAAACAACAACTCAATTTGCTGTTGAATTTTGCCAAGATGCAGAACAAATCGGTATTGATGGTTTAATGGTACTTCCGGGTATGGTTTATCGTTCAACTGAACGTGAAGCCATTTACCACTATCAACAAGTTGCGCGCAGCATGTCATTACCAGTGATGATATACAACAATCCCATTACCTATGGCGTTGATGTATCACTTGAGGGTATGAAAGTACTGGCGAATGAGGACAACATTGTTGCTGTAAAAGAAGCAACAGAAGATACACGCCGTATCACAGAGTTACAAAGCGCCTTTGGTGAACGATTCACTATTTTCGGTGGTGTCGATGATATTGCGCTAGAGAGCTTGATGTTGGGTGCTACAGGCTGGATTTCTGGGCTTACTAATGTATTTCCAAAAGAGTCTGTCGCGATTTACGAGCTTGCGCGTCAAGGTCGCTATGAAGAAGCAAAAGAAATATGGCGTTGGTTCTTGCCGTTATTGCGCTTAGATACTATTCCAACGTTAGTGCAGTGTATTAAATATGCAGAACAACTAGCAGGTCGAGGCTCTGAAGTAACTCGTGCGCCGCGTTTAAGTTTGGAGCACAATGATAAAGAGATGGTCAGTCGCTTGTATGATGAGGCGGTGTCTAACCGTATCGACTTAAGCAAATTTAATTTGGATTAAGCATATGCGCAAGGGGACATTTGCATGTATTGACGGCCATACTTGTGGCAACCCTGTGCGCTTGATCACCAGTGGTCACCCCAATTTGCGGGGTGACACTATGAGTGAAAAGCGCCAGCATTTCATGTCTGAATATGACTGGATCCGTCAAGCTCTTATGTTTGAGCCTAGAGGACATGACATGATGTCCGGTTCTTTCATTTATCCACCAACGACGGCTGATGGGGACGCGAGTATTCTATTTGTTGAGACTTCAGGTAGTTTGCCTATGTGTGGCCATGGCACAATAGGGACTGTTACTTTTGCCCTTGAAAATGGACTAATTCAACCCACTCATAATCACAAACTCAAGTTAGATACACCTGCAGGTCGAGTCGATGTTGAATATTTACTGCAAGATGACAAAGTCCAATGGGTAAAGTTATTCAATGTAGCCGCTTATTTAGCCTATGAAAATATAATCATTGATGTGCCAGAACTTGGTCTGTTGAATGTAGATATATCATATGGTGGTAATTTTTACATTATTGTTGAACCACAGACGAATTTCCCTGGCATCGATAAGTGGAGTGCATGTGACATTTTAAAATTTAGCCCACAGATTCGCAAGGTTGTAAATCAAACTCTAGAGTGTGTTCACCCTTTAGATGCAACGGTTAAAGGTGCATCCCATGTGCTTTGGACAGGCCAACCAAAACATAGCAGTTCTAGTGCAGCAAATGCCGTATTTTATGGTGATAAAGCGATAGACCGTTCTCCATGTGGCACAGGTACTAGTGCTCGAATGGCACAGTTATATGCCAAAGGTTTACTTGCAGTCGGGCAACAATTTGTACATGAAAGCTATATCGGTAGCCAGTTCGTTGGTTGTATTGAAGCAGTAACGGAAGTAGCGGGTAAAACGGCGATTTTACCCAGTATTAGGGGGTGGTCAAAAGTGACGGGCACAAGCAATATTTGTGTGGATGACAGTGATCCATATGCATTTGGCTTTCAAGTGATTTGAACAGAAATTTATAGGAGCGAACCATGGAAATTAGTGGTGCAAGTTATATTGCAGGACAGTGGCAACAAAGCGATAGTACGCAGGTCTTTTTTGGCTTTTCGCCAAGACAAAATCAGTCTTTAACTACGCCTATTTATGAGGCAACTTCACAGATGCTGGAAGATGCGCTTAGCAGTTCAGCACAAGCGTTTATTGAATATCGACAAACAAGCTTTGCACAGCGGGCAACATTCTTATTTGCAATTGCACAGGAGATTGAAGCACTAGGTGATGCCTTGCTTGATATCACTCATGAAGAAACTAATTTGCCAATCGCACGATTACAAGGGGAGCGAGGGCGTACAATTAATCAGTTGCGTGCATTTGCGCAAGCATTGGAACAAAGTCACAATGGTTTATTGAATCTAAATGTTCATGATCAAGCAGATCCCCAAAGAATACCACTGGCGAAACCGAGTACTCAGCTAAGCCATTTGCCTGTTGGAGTAGTCGCGGTGTTTGGAGCATCCAATTTTCCTTACGCTTTCTCTACTTTGGGAGGTGATACTGCCTCAGCGCTTGCAGCTGGTTGTCCAGTAATTATGAAAAGCCACACTGCACATCCAGCAACGAGTGAGATGATGACAAAGGCAATCGATAAAGCAATTCAAGAAACGAAGATGCCCAAAGGCGTATTTTCGATGATACAAGCTAAAAATTATGATATTTCACATCAGTTAGTAGCAGCTTCACAAATCAAAGCCGTTGGTTTCACTGGTTCTTTCACCGTTGCTCAAAAATTGATGGAAACAATTTCAAAGCGTAGTGAACAAATCCCATTTTATGGCGAACTGGGTAGCATAAATCCGCAGGTTATTTTTGCCAGACATGCTGAGCTGCATGGCAGTGAACTTGCTCAGCAATTATGCCAATCGTTGCTGATGGGCAATGGCCAGTTTTGTACGAGTCCAGGCCTTTGGTTGATCCCTTCGAATAATCATGCATTTATCAAGACTGCAAAAGAGCAGTTGAACGCGAGTCAATCAGATACTTTGCTAAGTCCTAATATTGTTAACAGTTTTAAGTGTAGTATTGAAAGGTTAAAAGCAACGTATGGCGTCAGTTTGATTGCTCATGGGCAATTACAAGCCGAGTTTCATGCGAATGCCCATCTTTTCAGTACTGATGCTACAACCTATTTAGCTAACACCTCATTGCATGAAGAAGTGTTTGGCCCTGCTGCATTGATAGTAACGTATGAAAATGATACTGAGCTGGCACAAATTGTAGATAATTTGGATGGGCAGCTAACCGCGTCAATTCACGGTACAGAGTCTGATTTTATAAGTCAAAACGTGGTTATTGAGGCATTGCAGTATAAAGTTGGACGACTCATTGAAAATCAAATGCCTACAGGAGTTGAAGTGTGTGCTTCTATGAATCATGGGGGCCCCTTTCCCTCTAGTACAGATGTCAAAAGTACGTCGGTTGGTTTAAATGCAATGTTGCGATTCTTAAGACCAATATGCCGACAGCGCGCTGGCTAATTGTTGCTAAAAATTAAGCAAAAAAAGGCCCAGAGCAAAGGAGTACTCTGGGCTTAGGGTATGGCTCTGAGGAGCCAATGCGTTACTTAAAAAACACCTTCATACATTAGGGAGAAGTAGAAAGTAATTTAAGTGTAGCTAATTATTCATAAAAACTACAAACATATGCAGTATATTTAAAACTAATATAAAACAAAGGGTTGTATTGCATATGCTTATTTGGTCTAAAAATACACAAAGGATATCTTCAAGTTATACCCAAGTTATCAACTGAGCATTACTCACTAAATCTCGTGACAAGTTGTTTTTAATTTTATTTTTTTGCCACTTCCCTAAACCTACTGGTGCACCACATAGCGTTAAAATAACTTCATGCGTGTTTGTTGTAGGTTGCGCAAGGCGAATATCTTTGCCGTGAAAGTAATCTTGAGCTTGTTGTTGGTTCATTGAAAAGGTATTTTTTGTAGCAAGCTTGCCAAGTGCGGTTGCAAATTCATGCTCAATGCGCACGCCATTTTTATGTGTTGTCCCTAGTTGTATGCCAAGTCTTGAATACTTTATTTTATTTTGAACCTTTTCTATCGCATCAGGGAATAGCCACAACTCTTTATCTCGGCTCATAAGCTTACCTTGCAGTGCTTGAATGCCAAATTGCTTTTTAATATGTGCATTAAAGTTGTCTTGAAGTTTGCTCGGTGTTGGTGAAAAAGGAAACTCGCCTTTTTTAACTTTTTGTGCTGAGTGCTCTACTGAACTTAACTTTTTAAATCGAGCGATAAAAAAACCTTCGCTATCATAAATTTGTGGCCATACGTGTAGGAAACCTTGCTCCGTAGTCGCCTTTTCAGCGCCGGGAAATAAGCGATCGAGTGGTTCAATTTCAATGTTGTTTACAAACTCTTCTAATAAAGCATAACACACCTCTTGATTTTCTAGTGGTGTGAGGGTGCAAGTTGAGTAAACTAATGTTCCGCCAGGTTTTAAAGCTAAAAACGCACTTCGGATCAGGTTCTTTTGTACCTGAGCAATCTCAATATTAGATTCAATCGACCAGTTTTTTAAGGCATTTTCATCTTTTCTAACTGTGCCTTCCCCAGAGCAAGGGGCATCAAGCAAAATACTGTCAAAGCATTCAAACATGTAGTCGCCAAAGATGGTGCCATTAAAATGCGAAAGGGCACAGTTTGCAACACCCATTCGCTTCATATTAGCGGCGAGTATTTTAACTCGTGACGACGATAACTCATTGGCTATTAGTAGTCCTTGATTATTCATTAATGCAGCCAGTTGCGATGTTTTTGACCCCGGAGCGGCAGCCATATCGAGTACGCAATCACTCGTAGTAAGTGCATTGATTAACGCTTGCGGTGGTAACATTGAGCTGGCTTCTTGTACATAAATACAGCCGCTTAAATGAAGATCTGTATTACCGATTGGTAGGTTTTGTTCTTCGTCTTGTGAGCGGGTAAGCCAAAAACCATTGCTGCACCATGGTATCGGCTCAATATGCCAATTGTTCTTACTACAATATTGTATAAAGTCATCAACTGACATTTTTAGGGTGTTAACCCTTATTGAACGACGAAGAGGACGCTGACACGCATCAACAAAGTCATTAATCGATAAGTGACTGGGAATATAGCTTTTTACATCATCTAAAAATGACTCTGGGATATATGTTGCTGTGTTCAAAAGGGGGCCTAGACATAATACGGAGCAAGACTTTAATTTTATCATTGTTTAATGTTGGTCTAAAAGCCCTTTTAAAAGTAGTTATCGCCATCTTGTTCAAGTATTTATCTTTAAAAGAGCAATATGTCATTTAAACATGTGTACAAATAACCAAACCAAGCAATAAAAAAGCAGGCAGACGCAAGTGCAAATGAAAGAGTTCTAAGAAGTAGGTTTTTGCACAAGATATGCTCAATGCAATGCCAATATCTTGCGAGCACAAAAAAAGTGCTAATGACATACCAAAAGTGGCCTTCAATATTTTGCTGGCTTAGCAAACAAAGCAGCACTATGAATAAAGTTGACTGCTGGAATTGATTGTCGTAGCTGTTACCTACCAGCATCGCCGTCTTAGGAAAGTGAGATTTTTCAATAAATTGAATATCACTAACAGATACTTTTTTTTGTTTAAATGCAGCAATTCTTAGTCCCATGGTTAATAGCCATAATAAACACATCTGTGTAATTAAAAAGATGATTGGATAGTGAATCCACATAATGCAGTACCTCTATTTAAGTTAGTATTTAAAATTACTTTACCTTAGATCTGGTAAACATTAACGTGTCATAAATGACATTATTAAAGGTAAAACTGACATATGTATGACGTGGCGATAATTTGTCCTAATAACGCACTTGCGACCGGCATTACAGGTGTTATCGATATACTGAATGTTGCAAATACCTTGGCAGGGAAACAGATATTTAGTTGGCAACTAGTTGGTATAGAGGAGCGTAAAGTATTCACCAGCCAGGGGTTAGTTCTTCCATGTGATAAAATATTAGCTGAACTTGATAGGGTCGATGTTATGTTGTGGGTAGGTAGCCAGTTTCAAGGGCCACAGAGCCTGTGGCAATCATGTCAGGCTTATAAACCTTTTAAAGCACACATAGTACAACTTAGTGAGCAAAGTGAGCATGTAATTGCAACTTGCACTGCTGTGAGTTATTTGGCTACCAGTGGATTTTTAGATGACTATAAAGTGACTAGCAGCTGGTGGCTTAAGTCATTTTATCAACGTTACTTTGCCCAATTAAACGTTAGCCAAGAAAAGATATTCTTACGAGATGGTAAAGTATTAACTTCTGGCGCTGCACAATGTTACTTTTCGATGATGGTGTACTTTGTTGAACAAACATGTGGGGCAGCACTTGCCGACGAGTTATCTTCGTGGTTAGCCATTCCACAATTATTGACGTCTCAACAGTCATATATGCAAATAGGTGCATTTGAAATGCACCGAGATGAAAGATTGCTATCACTACAAAATTACATCAAAAAGAACTTGTCAGATGCATTGACTTTAGACACGCTCGCTCAGCAGATTAATCTCAGTGAGCGTACTTTGATAAGGCGATTTCAAAAGCAAGTGGGCTTATCACCAACACAATATGTAAGATTAGCTCGACTTGAATATGCAAAACGCTTACTACGCACTACTAGAATGAGCGTTAATGAAGTTGCTTGGCAGGTCGGTTATCAAGATGTTGGATCGTTTAAGCGAGTATTCAAAGCGCAATATGGCAAAACAATTATTGCGTATCGCCAGCACTTTAGTTAGGGCTTATTTATATGGGAAACTTTTGTGCTATAGTGCTCGTGATATTTCACGAGGTGCACAATGGCAAATAGAGTTAATCATTTTTTAGGTGATACTGAGCTGTTACTTAATGCTGTAGGTGAAGGAATATACGGGTTTGATTTATCAGGGAATGCGGTGTTTGTGAACCCTGCGGCTGAACGGATGACAGGGTGGCATGCAGATGAGTTACTTGGTAAAAAAATTCATCAGTACCACCACCATAGTCATGCTGATGGCACTCCTTACCCCGCTGATCAATGCCAAATTTACTGTACCATGTTTGATGGTAAACAGCGCCATGTAAAGAACGAGGTGTTTTGGCGTAAAGATGGTAGTAGTTTTGCTGTTGAATATACCTCTACACCAGTTTATCGAGATGGTTTACTAATTGGTGCAGTTGCGGTGTTTAGAGATATCTCCAAACAGCAAGAGACAGAAAAAGCATTACGACTAGCTTTGGATAAAGTGCAATCATTGAGTGAGCAGTTACAAGATGAAAATGCTTATCTTCTGTCGGAGCTTAATGAAGACTGGCAAGATTCAGGGCTGGTGGGAAGTAGTCATATATTTAAGACCATGTTGTCGCAACTTGAACTCGTTAGTCAAACCATCAGTACCGTCTTAATTTTGGGGGAAAATGGCACGGGAAAAGAGCTAGTAGCAAGGAATTTACACCGACTGAGTGGTAGGAACAAACAACCCTTTGTAAAAGTAAATTGCGCTGCATTTACAGCCAGTTTATTAGAGTCTGAACTTTTTGGTCACGAGAAGGGCGCTTTTACGGGGGCGAATGAGCGGCGCAAAGGTCGCTTTGAATTGGCAAACAAAGGTACTTTGTTTTTAGATGAAATAGGTGAGTTACCATTAGAGGCACAAAGTAAGTTACTGAGAGTGCTGCAAGAACAAGAATTTGAGCGAGTAGGTGGAAGCCAAACTATTTCAGTCGATATTCGTATTATTGCTGCCACTAATAGAGAGCTTTGGCAGATGGTTAAGCAAGGTGGTTTTCGTATGGACCTGTATTATAGACTGAACGTATTTCCTATTAGAGTACCAGCTCTGAAAGAGCGCAAAGAAGATATCCCCTTGCTCAGTGCAAATATAATTAAACAACTTAACAAGCGTTTAGGTAAACAGTTTGAAGGAGTTTCCAATACGGCGTTAGCGCAATTTAAGAGGTATGATTGGCCTGGAAATATTCGAGAATTGCAAAACATACTTGAGCGAGAGGCTATTTTAAGTAATGCACGTTTATTGCAGCTTTCAGCTCCTTTATCTGCTATTGAGGTGAGCAGTCAAGTTATTGATGAGCAAGATTTAACGTTAGATAACGCATTGCGAAAACACATTTTGTTAGTGCTATCACAATGTCATTGGCAGATTGCAGGAGAGGGAGGGGCTGCCACTAAACTTGGTTTGAACGAAAGCACCCTGCGCTCAAAGATGAAAAAATTAGGAATTAAAAAAGATTCGTGATATTTAACGTTGATGCGCGAAATATCACGACCTTGTTAGTTGTATTTTTTAAAAATCATTAAATATCATAGAGTTAAATTAACTTTCAGAATGGTCTGAAAGTTGCAAACTTACTTGCATCTTATTGACGAAAATGCAAGTAGACACATTATGAAGTTTGACTTTAAAGAAGAAGATTTAATTATTAAGCCCTTTAAGCAAGACGGGCCAATTTATATTCGAGAACAAAAAGGGTATTTTCAACAGATCAGACGTTATTTGAGTTGGCTGCTAATGACGATGTTTATTGGATTACCTTGGGTAAGTTATCAAGGTAGCCAAGCAATATTATTTGATGTGGCGCGCCAGCAATTTCGAATATTCGGAATCACATTTTTACCACAAGATTTTATGGTTTTAGCTGGTGTTTTCATGGCAGGTGCGTTTGCACTGTTTTTTGTTACTAACTGGTTGGGTCGTGTTTGGTGTGGTTTTATGTGTCCGCAAACCATATGGATGCTGATGTTTACATGGGTTGAACATCGAATAGAAGGCACTCGTAATCAACGAATTAAACAGGACAAAGCGCCTTGGGACTTTACTAAAATTCAAAAAAAGATAACCAAGCATACCATTTGGCTATTCATGTCGTTATTTACGGCAACTTCTTTTATGGCTTATTTTGTACCAGTTCATACGTTATATACGCAAATGCTCAGTTTTCAATGGTCTGGCCTGGTGAGCTTTTGGGTATTTCTATTTGCTTTATGTACTTATGGTAATGCTGGATTTTTGAGAGAGAAAATGTGCACAGTTGCTTGTCCATATTCTCGTTTTCAGTCGGTGATGTTTGATAAAGATACCTTGCTTGTGAGCTACGATGCAGAGCGTGGTGAACAGCGAGGGCGTAGGAAGCGTAAAGATAGTCCTCGCGAGCTTGGGTTAGGGGATTGTGTTGACTGTAATTTGTGTGTAGATGTGTGTCCGGCTGGTATTGATATACGCAATGGTTTGCAATATGAGTGTATAAATTGTGGTTTATGTATAGACGCTTGTAATGACACAATGGATAAATTTGGATATGAACGTGGTTTAATAAGTTATCAAAGTGAGCGGCAGCAAGCTGGAGAACAAGCAAAGAAGATTAGAATTAAGTTAGTAGGTTACGCGACTTTAACTGCTTTGATTTTGGCTATTATGGCGACTTGGTTGATGAACCGAATGCCGCTTGAGGTATCGGTAATAAGAGATAGAAACGCACTATATCGTGTCAATTATGAAGGCGTCGTGGAAAACCCGTATACATTAAGTGTAATCAACAAAACACAGCAGCAACTGCATTATGCCATTAGTTTTAAAGGACTTGATGGTGCTGTCGTTACTACGCCCACAGACATTAAAATTGATGGTGGTGAAATGTTATTGATCCCAATAACAGTGACAATAGAAAGTGCAAAACTTGCTAAGAAAGTGCAGCAGGTGACATTTGTAGTTAGCGCTCTTGAGGATGCAGGTATTTCTCTAGAGAAGCAAAGTTACTTTTATAGTAATTAGTTTATCCCTCAGGGGCTGTTAAATCAATATGCGTGAGTTTGCTTGTTAATGTAGGCTGCAATTCAGTGGGTAGCCAATATAACATGGTATCGCTAAATCGGCGTTGAGATTTTATGGCTTTTAAAGCGATGTTCAAATCTGCAATTGCCAGCTTTGTTTTGGGGGTTTTGGTACAACCAACATACCCCCTTGAAATACCCTGTGTTTCTTTGATGGTTAATTGGGTTAAGCGATAGTTATCGTCTAACAACTGCTTCAAGTGATAATGCTCGCTAGGGTAACCCAAGACTAAATCAACGCGATTTTTTAATAACATACCCGTTAACCCAATGAGTGGATCTTTGCCCGGGCGAGAGACGAGTAGGTCTGAAGAGACTGAATTGATAATATTATCAAGTGTAGTTCCAAAAGAGCGGTTGGCAGATACGCCAAGCATAAGTTGGTGGCGACTCATTAAGTCACGAATTGAGACCTGTTGCCCCGGTTCCAAACCTAGCCTTTTTAACGTGTGGCGCCTCACTGCAATTGAAGGTGATAATCCAATAGTCGAGCTTTCAAGAGTGTAGCTAATGTGTTTTGCTCTTTTTGCCGTCTTAAATAGCGATACCATACAGTAAGCATTGTTAGGGCTTGAAAGCTCATGAATCGCTCTGCTTGCTGGCAAGGTTACAAACTCAAACTTGTAGGTAGGCATGACTCTTTTTAGTAGGCTAATTACGCGCTCATCTCTACCTAAACCTTTTTTTGCACCTTCTAATATATAATACGGTGCAAAGTCGATATAAATCCACGTGATAGTTTTTGCGCTGATACCACTGGACCATAGGAGAATAAAGGGAATACAAATTCGCAGCATTAGTTTACCTGACTGTTCACTTAGGTCTAAGTGTAGCAAACTCATAAAAATTAGAGCTTGTTAGAATGTAAATAATCACTCTTTTATATTTTACAAATTAAGTCCGCCTGCTAGATTTAAACAGTCAACCCCATAAGCAGGTTCAGCCTACAAACCTCATTGCCAATGGAAATGCACTACGGTTAGGTATGTAACAGTTGATATACTGCATAGTAACCAATTGATATAATAAAGGGTTGGCCTACATAGTATGAGCACTACCACTTATAAAAAGGATGGAAATTATGGTAACGCTAATTATCAGTGATATTTTTGGACATACGGCCAATTTAGACGCCTTTGCGAATGAACTCAGTGATGAGGTTGTGATTTGCTCTCCTTATCGAGTTAAGCAATCAGTTAGGCAAAAAACTGAAGGTGAGATTTATGAGCAATTTAAAAATACAATCGGCCATGATGGCTACATGGCTAAAGTTGAAAAAGCGATTGGCACCCACCAACCAGATTTGATCATTGCTTTTAGTGCCGGCGCTGTCGCTGCATGGCGCGCTATTGCAAACATGCCGCATACGTTACCTAACAAGCTAATTGGTTTTTACCCCGGTCAAATAAGAAACTACCTTCATGTACAACCCAAATGCTTCGTTGATTTGTTATTTCCTCATCAAGAATCACATTTTGAATTAACACCCGTTATTAATACACTCAAGAAAATGTCCTGGGTTAATTGTACCCGTACTAGATATAACCATGGGTTTATGAATGCTTTGTCGAATCAGTTCAACAAATATGCATACCTTCACTATACTCATTTTTGTGAGCAACAAATTGTGACACTTCAACAGACGCTTGATCAGGAGCAGATTGAAGTGGATTAACTGTAAACACTAAGGAAGATACGATGAGCGAAGAGCAATATGGGAAGTACCAACACTTTTTTGGTAACCCAATAGCAAAACCCCCTTGTAGAATGATTAACGCAATGATGTATGGATTTTTTATCAAAGGCACATATGTTTGTATTCAAAGTTATGTTGATCAGACACTCAATAGTGTTTCAAATAGTGAGTTTAGTTTTAAAGCTCTGTCATCGTATTGCTTACTTACTTTTACAGATATCGAAAATATAGCATCGAAGGTTGAGCCTTTTAGAAGTTATGGCTGGATGCAAGAAACGGATATTATTATTTGGTTACCGATTGCTCAAATTGATAATACAACACTGAAAATGACGCACCTTTATTGGTATCCAGCTTTTATTACAGTAAATAATATTAACGCGCTCGTAAATGGCCGAGAGACATGGGGTTACAACAAGTACCAGTGCCGCTATGAAATGCCTAGTTCATACAAGCAAGCTGATCATTTTTCGGTGAGCTTAGAGACTTTTAATCCATTTTCCCCAGATACAAAAATGGCGTGGCATGATCTGTTAACAATAGATAGGTTTTCAGATGGTGATAACTGGTTTGAAGAACTGTTTGAAATAGGACATGAAGTTGCTGATCTTCTTCACTCTAGTTGTGATGAAATTAATATTAGTGCTGAGTTATTAAAACAATTTTTATCTGGCTTTACCCACCCTCAAATGGATCAAATTTTGTTTAAACAATTTCCAGATGGTTTTGCTGAAAATGCGGTTTACAAAGCGGTTGTTCATTCACCATCAGAAATAAAGCAGATACATAAAATGGGCTTTATGAAGGATGAATTTAAGGTGATTATAAATCGTTTAGACGCTTTTCCGCTTAATGATATGTTTGGGATTGATATTGGTGAGCATATAGCAAAACTCCCTTACTATGTTTGCATGAACTTTGATCAAGACGGTGCCTACGAAATTGTAAGTGGTGCGTGAGCTTAACTACAAGGAATTGGGTTATGAGTCAAGAAAAAATAGCGATACTTGGTGGTGGTGTATCTGCAATGACTGCTGCTGTTTATTTAACAGATCAACAGAATTGGCAGCAAAAATACGATATTACTATTTATCAATTAGGCTGGCGATTGGGTGGTAAAGGAGCCAGCGGTAGAAATTCACAAATAGGTGAGCGAATTGAAGAGCATGGGCTACATGTTTGGTTTGGTTCTTATGTAAACTCATTTCGTGCCATTGAAAATGTGTATAATAATTTAAATCGGCCAAGTAATATGCCACTTAGTTCATGGGAAGATGCGTTTAAACCTCACAGCTTTGTGGTGCTTCAAGAATATATAGATAATGCATGGGAAACTTGGCCAATAGATTTCCCTGTGCTTGATGGAAACCCAGCCGATGCAACGTTAGATTTACACTTTTGGCAGCTAATTGAAATGGCTGTTGCTTGGCTTAGAAAGTTTATTGGAACTTTAGAAGAAGAAGTTTCTAAACATAATAAAATAACCAAGCTTCAGACAACAAAACGAAGAGATAGAAGTTTACTTCAACATTTAGCATCACAGGTAAGTCAAGCTTTTGATGATGTTGAAGATGAAGTGGAAGATTTTTTTCAAAGCACACATGATGAGCTGAGGGAGATTTGGTCTACGCCTTCAATACTTAGCCAACAGTTACAAAGGCTCGTTAACTTAAGATCAGCCGATAAAGATTTAAGTAATGCAAAAGACCGTTTAGTTGTATGGTATTTAGTGCGTAAATTGAAGCGCTGGCTAAATAGCGAAGCTGTCGAGTTATTAGATGATAATCCCAATATTCGCCGTGCATATATCTGTGCAGATCTTGGTATAGCTGTATTGATAGGTCTGATAAAAGACAGAGTATTTGCTAAAGGTTTTGGTTCAATTAATAACATAGACTTTAAAGCATGGCTTAAAAAAAATGGTGCTAATAAAGAGTACACTGTTGAGTCAGCCCCTGTTAGAGGTTTTTATGATCTAGTTTTTGGCTTCGTCGACGGTAATTTTGAAGAAGGTGATGTAGAGGCTGGAGTTGCAACACTCGCGATGCTTCGTTTAATGCTTTGCTATCGTGGCGGCGTCATGTGGAAAATGCAAGCTGGCATGGGAGATGTGATTTTTGCACCTATATATGAGTTGTTAAAAAGCAGGGGAGTTAAATTTGAGTTTTTTAGCGAAGTTGATTCTTTGCTCCCTAGTGTTGACCAAAATGGTAAGCATGTTGTGGAACAAATCAACATTACTCAGCAGGTAACGTTAAAAGATGGATCGTACCAACCATTTGTATTTGTTAAAGGGTTACCATGTTGGCCAAGTAGTCCATTATTAGATCAAGTCGTACCTGAGCAAGCGAATGAAATTAAGCAGCATAATATTAATCTAGAGTCATTTTGGTCTGATTGGCCAAGCGTGTATCAAAATACCTTCGGTCAGCCTTTACCTACAAAGTCATTACAAAGAGGCGTTGACTTTGACAAGGTAATATTTGGTATTTCTGTGGCCTCATTAGTTCATCTATGCCCTGAACTCTTGCAGCTTGATAATAAACTCAACGATCAAGCTAAAAAAGTAAAAACCGTAGCAACTCAAGCGTTTCAGGTATGGTTAAATAAAACTGACGAGCAGCTTGGGTTTAACTATTCTCCGCCAAGTGAAGAGCGACCTATTTTAAGTGGGTTCTCACAGCCGTTTGATACTTGGGCAGCGATGTCAAATTTGATTCATGTTGAAGATTGGCCGAGTAATGGACCAAAAAACATTGCTTATTTTTGCAGTGCATTTGGTTGCGCTGATTATCCCCCTCGTACTGATCATAACTTTCCGATTGAGCAAAAAGCGCAAGTTAAAGCTAATGCTCTAAATAAACTGCAGACCGAAATGCAATCGTTATGGCCAAGTGCTTATGATCAACAACAGTTTGATTGGTCAGTGTTATTTGCACCAGGAAATAATATGGATGAACAGCGTTTTGATAGTCAATATTGGCGTGTAAACGTAGACCCGAGTGAGCGTTATGTACTGTCTGTTACTGGTAGTAGTCAGTATAGATTATCAACGGGTGGCAGTATATTTACCAATTTATATTTGACCGGTGACTGGATTCAAACAGGTGTTAACGCAGGGTGTGTTGAAGCGGCAGTTATGGCTGGAATGCAAACTTCTCGTGCAATATGTGGTATTCCTGCAAGTATCAGTGGTGAAGATGGTTTTGAGCCAGATGGTGCATAGAGAATTAAGTTTGTACCCCTTAGAATTTTGGTGGAGGATCTGCTAATGAGCTATACTTTTTTCACTAACTTAATGAAATGTAATAAAAGAGTAAGGATATGAAACAGACCCTCTCACTAACCCTTGTATATATTGCAGTATTCGGGGCTTTGTCTCAGCCTGTTATTGCATCAGATGATCAAGCCATTGAAATAATAGAAGTCTATGCGCAAAAAAGAGCCCAGTCACTTGATGAAGTAAGCATTGCAGTCACACCAATTAGTGGGGCGAATATAAGCCGCTCTGCTGTTAAAGATACCACTGAGTTGGGTGCCTTTGTCACTAATATGAAGATAAGCCAAAATGCGGCAGAAGGTACTCCACCTGCAATAAATATCCGAGGCGTTGGGTTACTTGATTACAACACTGCCAATACTTCACCGGTGGCAATGTATGTTGATGGTGCTTCCGTTGGTTCGGCCAATAATCAATTAGTGAATTTTTTCGATATTGAGCAAGTAGAAATACTAAAGGGCCCTCAAGGTACGCTATTTGGTCGAAATAGCACCGGTGGTGCGGTGTTAATAAGAAGTAAACGTCCTGATGCAGGTACATATGGCGAAGTAAAAGTTGGGATTGGTAGTGATGATAGGCAAAAAGTGCAAGGTTTTTATAATGCCAGTATTAATAATGAATCGGCTTTACGGTTTGCAGTTAATCATGTGAAATACGATTACACTTCATATAATCTGCACCCTACAGCTCCCGAAGCGCATATGGAGCAATCAGACCTTAGATTAAGTTATTTTGCGCAGTGGGATGAGCTAAGTGTTTACTTAAAAGCAAATTACAGCCACTGGAGTGGTATTGTTCAACCTGTTGGTAATATTGGTGTTAAAAACCCAAATACGGGGGCTGTATGTACCCCAAACGAAGCTATGACTGGTCGCTGTGTAGATAACTTTGGTTTTAATGATGGCAGTGACGATTTTTGGGCTGTAAATGTTAATAATGATTCACCCCATCATAGTATTGGCAAAGGCTGGACGGCAGAGGTAGAGTATCAACTTAATGACAAGGCACAGCTTGTGTGGATAAACGCCTTTAGTCGATTGGACAGAGAACATGCATTTAATTGCGATGGCTCTCCGGTTAATACATGTGAGGGAAACTTAGGCCTTAAAGCTGAGCTGTTAAATAACGAAGTTCGTTATCAAAGTGAATACGCAAATGGTTACTTAACATCTGGCATATTTCAGTTAGAAGAACGACTCTATCAGGATAATTATAATGATATTCTTAGGGATCTTCGAGGTACGGTCAACGGTGCAAATTCGGTGACTTTTTTTTATGACAATATAATACGAAACAAAGTACTGGCCATATTTGCACAATATGAATGGCAATGGCGCACTGATACAACCGTCACATTTGGTTTAAGATATAGTGATGAGTCAGTAGATTATGACTCTGTTGCTCGTATTAATGCCGTCGTAGACCCTAGTGACTTGAATGGTGCTATGTTACCTTTTTATGACCTAGATGGTGATAATGATGATAGTGGTTGGTCAGGTCGTTTTGCGCTTAATCATCAATTAGATAAAAATAAATTACTTTATTATAGTTTTGCTAATGGTACTAAAAGTGGCGGCTACAATGGTGGTCTATTATCGAGCGCCGAGCAGGCTAAACAAGCAGATTATGGAACCGAAAGTTTAAACGCCCATGAAATTGGCGCAAAACTAACCTTCTCAGATAGTAGGGTAAGGTTAAACTCTGCGTTATTTTATTATGATTATCAGGATCAGCAGGTCTTTATGAACCAGCCATCAGAAACTCCTGGAGTCGTGCCTTTACAGTTATTGGAGAATGTTGGTGCATCTAAAATATATGGTGCTGAATCAGACTTATATTATGATATCAACAAACACATCGACGTACAGGTTGGCCTTGGCTATATTCCTCACGCTGAATTTGAAGAGTTTGTAGACCCAGTTGGCGTGTCGCTGACTGATAACCGCTTACCATTTACGTCAAAATTTAACGTTAATGCTCAGGTTTCTTTCGCTCAGTACATCGAATTTGGAACGCTTACTACAACGTTAGGTGTAGATTATCAATCAGAGTATTACTTTGATCAGTTGCAAAATGATTATGCGAAGCAAGACGGTTATGCATTGTGGCGTTTTAATTCACTGCTTGATATGGGGCAATGGCAAGCCAATATTTGGGCAAAAAATTTATTTGATAAAGAATATAGTAACTTGAAGTTCGATTTAAGAAATTTTTTAGGTATGCTGCAAGACTTCAAAGGAGAAGGCCGAAGAGTTGGTCTCGATATTCGTTATCGATTCTAATGATAAAAGAGAAACGGATAAAAGTGTAGCTGTGCTTTTAATTTAAGCATATTAAAATCAAGGTATTATATGTGTTCAATGATACGACAAATTATCATACTTTCTGTGTTTGTGTTTTCAAACTACAGCTTTGCTGATGTTTTTGAGTATTCACTGGACAAACAAGGTGTTAATTTACACGATCATGCTCGGTTATTAATTTCGACCGAAAACGAAAGATTTCCTGATAATTTTCAGTCAGTCAGTAGTTGGGCCGATAATATGAAACCATTGTCCGCAAGGGCACTATTTTCTGGTCGTTATTGGCTCGTAACTCAAATAACCAATAAATCTAGTCTTGAAGAGCTGGTTTTGTACCCGTATAACACTGTTCTAGATAGTATTGAAACTAGAATTTACAGTGAGAATGGCGCAGTGCAACGTTATTTCTCTGGAGGAAAAAACCCTAATGAGTTTGCTTTTCATTATGGGAATATCGTCGAGCTTAAACCCAATCAAACATACTATTTGGTTACCGCTTTTGAGAGTGAATTCTTTTATACACCTACCAAGTTGGTGATCAAACCAGTTAAAGACTTTAACCAACTAGTTATTAAAGAAAACTTATTAATGACGCTTTGTTTTAGTGTCGGCATTATACTAGGCTTATATAACTTATTGATTTATATTGGTTCAAAAGATGCTACACATTTATACTTTGCACTATTTGCTGCAGTATGGGTATTTAGCTGGAGTCATTTTTTCCACATATCGGATCAATTATTTGGGTTTTATTCTGCGCACCTTCATTGGCTGGGATTTTCTTTAGCGCCAATAACTAACATTCTTTTTTATAACAGTTTACTCAAACTCAAAGAAGAACATCCAGGCCTTTCAGTTACCTCTATTTGGCTTGGTATTATTTCTGCTTTGGGTTTACCATTTTGCATTTTATTTCCTGGATTCGGCTTTCTTTGGGCTACGGTTATGACTGGTAGTGCATTGTGCTTAGGTATGTATGTTGGCTTTTTGAGAATGCTAGAAGGTTTTAAACCTGCAAGATATTTTGTGTTGGCATATATCGCAATGATGGTACCTAACATGATTGGTAATTTGACTAATTTAGGTATCTTACCTCCATCAACTTTAAACCTCTATCTACTTGGTCTTGTCGGTACTGCATTAGATGCAATGCTATTGGCATTCGCTGTGGCTGATAAATTTCGCTTAACCAGTGAAGAAAATATTGAGCTTAATAAAAACCTTGAAACAAAAGTGTTAAAACGCACTTATGAGCTTGAACAATTAGCATCACAACTAAGGGATGCAAGTGAATCGAAAAGTCGATTTTTAGCGAATATGAGTCATGAGATAAGAACCCCAATGACTTCTATTATTGGTTATGCAGATGGCATAATTTTGGGTGATATTAAACCTCAAGAAAGAAATCATGCAATCAGTGTTATTTTACAAAACTCAAGACATGTTTTAGGTCTGATAAATGATATTTTAGATATGTCGAAAATAGAAGCAAATAGACTTGAAATTGAATTGATGGAATCCGATTTGTTTAAATCTATTGCACATGTTGAATCTTTACTAGGGAAACAAATTAGAGATAAGGGGCTTGAATTTGATCTAAATTATCATTTCCCATTGCCAGATTACATTATTATTGATCCAACTCGATTGAGGCAAATTCTCTTAAACTTGACTTCAAATGCATTGAAATTTACTTCAGTTGGTAAAATATCTATTGCTGTATCTTGTTCAGAAGATGTGCTAAAAATCTCTGTTACTGATACGGGTATAGGCATGACATCAACGGAGCAAAAAGAGTTATTTAATGCATTTTATCAGGCCGATTCTTCCACATCACGTAAATATGGGGGAACTGGTCTTGGGTTAAATATATCAAAAAATTTGGCAAACAAACTAAATGGTGACATATCTGTCGCAAGTGAGGTTGGTTCAGGCACTATATTTACTTTAACTTTAGGGCTGTTTACAACGGATAAAACGAGGTGGATTAACAGTTTTGATGATGTATCAGTGAGCAAAAGTACAGATGATACTATTGCCCAGAATACGAGTGAACAGCTTAAAGGTGACGTATTACTTGCTGAAGACCATAGTGATAATAGTAAATTAATTCAGCGTATTTTGGAGAGAATGGGGCTCAATGTTACTGCCGTTGAGAACGGGCAGTTAGCTGTTCAAGCGGTGCTTGAAGATGAATTTGATTTGATTCTAATGGATATACAGATGCCTGTTATGGATGGAGAGCAAGCGCTTAACTTTATTCAAGCAACGGGGTGTACAGCTCCCATTTTGGCTTTGACCGCAAATACTATGCAACATGAAGTTGATAGATACTTAAAGCTTGGCTTTACCGATCATTTAGCAAAACCAATTGATAGAAATGAATTTAGTAAAAAGATTAGTCATTACCTACATATCTTAGTAGAGGATGATATTGATATTCCTAATGACGAATTTGAACAACTCAAGAGTCAATATATATCTGGTTTATATGAGCAAAAAGTTCAAATCCAAAATCAAATGAAATACCATGATATGGAAGGCTTAGGTAAGTCAATTCACGCTATTAAAGGGACCGCGGGAATGTTTGAATGTAATGAAATACAAAGCATAGCAACTTGCTTAGATGGATTACTTAAAGAGCACGGTCGCGAGAATGATATTCAGACTCATATTGATGAGTTGATACATGCAATGGAGCAAGCTATATTGACGGCTGAGCATGATAAAATTGCAGCAAACTAAATTTTACTTTTAGACAGAAACCTACAATGGCTTGTTTTTTGTAATTTTTATCAAAGAGTTGCGAACTTCTTTAATTAAACCGGACACTTTAATAATGGAATATAATCCAATTGTTGAGGTGTTAAATGACAAAACGACCAACCAGAAATTACACAGCAGAGTTTAAGCAAGAAGCTGTGGCATTAGTAACCGAGTAAGGTTACAGCGTACCCACAGCAGCCGCGTCTTTAGGCATTACAGATAAGTTACTTTACAACTGGCAAGCTAAGTTTGAAACTGAGCAGTCTGGAGTCTGGAGTCTGGAGTCTGCTTGAATGCGGATGAGCGAGTTGAGTTGTTAAGGCTACGCAAGGAGAGTAAAGAACTCAGGATGGAAAAAGAGATCTTAAAAAAGGCCAGTGCCCTCCTGCTCAAGGAAACCAAGTAACGTTTAAAACCATTAAGAAGCTATCTTGCGTATTTCCAGTGAGTAAGCTTTGTAAAGTGATAAATTTAGTTATGAATATGATATGAGGCACTGTAATGGCAGCGCCTAGATAAGATTCTAAATTACTTCAGTAGTTTTGGTTTTTCACCTGAAAGGTCTATCCAAGAGTTTGTTCCAAGTGTTTCAGCACCTTTTACACTAGGCTCTTCATAGCGCATCACAAAGTTCTTCGGGCCGTGAGCGTATGCCACAACTAAGCCATAATCTGAATCAAGGAAGCCGCCATGAGGCACTAAGCCTGGATAACTGATACGCCATGCCTGACCACCAATATCTACATGGCCTAACGTTAATTTTCCAATCACATTGTTAGGTAATACGAAAAACCAAGTCCAGTGACCACCAGATACAATGGTCATGACTTCATCAATCCCCATACCATTCTCAGCGCTGTTGACATGTAATTTCCCAAATTTTTCTTGAAGGTAAGTAACGACTTCAGGTGTCATCGCTTTCATGTCGTAAACTTTTGGGTAAGGAGCAACGCCTACTTCAGAAGTAGATAAAAATCCACCTCTGTGTGCTTCCGGTTTACGGCCAGCTTTTTCTATCTGCTCTAATAATTGCCCTCTGTGTAAAGAGAAAAGAGAAATTAGCTTTGTACTTTCTTCTTTTGTTATGGCTCTTGTTTTCGACGCTTCAAGAATTGGTGTGGCGGCTTTTGGTAAAGGTAGGGTACTTACTCTTACACCCACTGTCATCAAAGCGGCATTTACATCTTTTAACCCGTTAGAATCAGGTCTACCGTCACTATATGATAACGTAAGCAGCCCTTTAGTTGCCGGTGTATTCGCAAAACTTTGCGCTGAAGGTAGGATTATGAGCACTGCGGAAAGTGCCAAACTTGCTAAATTTCTCATGACATTTGTCTCCTAGTTGTGACTGTCAAAACAATGAGCTTTAATTTCGAAATTAAGTTTATGTCATGCAGCTTAGTAGAAAAACAATGAGCTAGTGGAATTACAGTTCACCGTGAGTAAACAATTAATAATGAAGAGAAAGCTTTGTATTATTTGCAATAGTAAAGATGTTTGGATGTAAATCCAGTGAAAGCTGTTTATTCATACTCATGTGTTTATGACTATTTACTAACTACAAAGTTTACTGAAAGTAAATTATCAATTCACCAATATGGTGTTTATCAATTTTTTAAACACAACTACGCTAATGATTATTTCATTATACGTCTCTAGCAATATATGAATTCAAAGCCGCTTGTGTGAGCACGTTTACTACTTATAAAGCAGGTTTATATGAACTATTTAAAGTACCATTTATTAGCGGTGTTGGTTACGCTATTCGTCGCAGGTTCGTTTATTTCGTCAGAAAAGTTATCTGGTGTTATTAATCCATTTTCACTAACGTTACTAAGGTTTGTTATAGCAGCTGCGGCATTATTACCTTTTGTATTGATTAAAGTTCAGTACAGAAAAGAAATTATTAAAGCGCTACCCAGAAGTTTAATAATGAGTTTATTCTTTGCTATTTTCTTCATCTGTATGTTTGAAGCGTTAAAAACAACGACGCCATTAAATACGGGAACTTTATACACCCTAGTACCATTTCTCACAGCCCTATTTAGCATTTTTGTTTTCAAAGAAAGAATCACTAAAAAAATGCTGCTTGTTTACCTCATCGGTTCCGCAGGAACCTGCTGGGTTATCTTTGGTGGAGATATCAAGGCGTTGTTAGCCTTTTCTCTCAATAGTGGTGATGCGCTATTTTTAGCAGGCTGTATTGCTATGGTGTGCTTCTCAATTTCTATGAAACTGCTTTATAGAGGAGATCAAATGTTTGTTATTGTCTTTTGTACATTAGTAGGTGGCGCTCTGTGGATGTTACTCGCACTACTTATTTTTAATCAGCCTCTTCAGTGGCATTTATTGCAATCAAATCTATGGTTACATATGGGATATTTAGCATTGTTTGCAACGCTAGCATCAACGTTAATCATTCAAAAAACAACGGTAATACTAGGCCCTAAAAAGGTCATGGCTTATATCTATTTAAGCCCTGTATTTGTTGCTTTTCTAATGTTTTTTATAGAAGGGAAAAGCATACCTTATATTGTAGTTCCTGGCATGTTGTTGTCGTTGACAGCAACAATCGTATTGCAATTTCAAGCCCAAAGCAATGCGATTAAAAACCATATGATGGCTGCTACAGATTAAGTTTGGAGAGCGTCATGCAACCGAAAATTGTAACTTATGCTATTGGATAAGGTATCGCTTAAGAGAATTTGACTAGAAGCATACTAAATACGTTAATATTAGGAAAATCAGATGGATAAGAAGAAACTAACAACGGCGTCAGGCTGTCCAGTATCAAATAATGAAAACGTAATGACGGCAGGACAAAATGGGCCTCAATTATTACAAGATGTTTGGTATTTGGAGAAATTAGCCCATTTTGACAGGGAGGTAATACCTGAATGCAGAATGCACGCGAAAGGCCCCGGTGCATACGGAACCTTCACCGTCACTCATGATATTACTGAATATACCAAAGCAAAACTATTCTCAGAAGTTGGTAAAACAACAGAGCTGTTTGCGCGTTTTACCACCGTTGCAGGAGAGCGCGGAGCCGCCGATGCAGAGAGATATTAGAGGTTTTGCGTTAAAGTTCTATACAGAACAAGGGAACTGGGATTTAGTTGGTAACAATACCCCAGTTTTTTTTCTAAGAGACCCTATCAAGTTTCCAGATTTGAATCATGCGGTTAAGCGTGATCCAAAAACCAACATGCGCAGAGCTAAAAATAATTGGGATTTTTGGACGTCACTACCAGAGGCACTACATCAAATTACTATTGTGATGAGTGATAGAGGTTTGCCTGCTACGTATAGGCATATGCACGGATTTGGCAGCCATACTTTCAGTTTTATTAACGCCAAAAATGAGCGGTTTTGGGTTAAATTTCATTGCAAATCACAGCAAGGCATTAAAAATCTCACCGACAACGAAGCTCAACAAGTTGTAGGTAAAGGCAGAGAGAGCCATCAACGAGATTTATTTGCAAGCATTGAAAGCGGTGGTTTTCCTAAATGGACATTGAAAGTTCAAATAATGCCTGAATCAGGTGCTGCAAAAGTGTCTTACGATCCTTTTGATTTAACAAAAGTATGGCCTCACAAAGATTATCCATTAATTGAAGTAGGTGTTATGGAACTCAATAAAAATCCTGAAAATTTTTTTGCAGAGGTCGAGCAGTCAGCATTTAATCCCGCCAATGTAGTACCGGGTATAAGCTTTTCACCTGACAAAATGCTGCAAGGCCGTCTGTTTTCATACGGTGATGCGCAACGTTACCGTTTAGGTGTAAATCACAATGCAATCCCTGTGAATGCCCCAAGATGTCCAGTAAATAGCTTTCACCGTGATGGCATGATTAGAACTGATGGAAATCATGGTGCGACCCTAGGGTATAGCCCAAGTGACCAAAATAAATGGACAGAGCAACCTGACTTTGCAGAGCCTCCGTTGAAGCTGGAAGGTTATGCGGATAAGCATCAACATCCAGACAATGATCACTTCACACAACCTAGTGATCTGTTTAGGTTGATGAGTGAAGAGCAGCAGCAAGCCTTATTTAGCAATACGGCCAGATCTATCCATGGTGTACCGCAGGAAATTCAATTACGTCATGCAAGACATTGTTATCAAGCGGATAAGGCTTATGGTAAAGGTATTGCTGCTGCTATTGGATTAGATGTCGAGCTATTAGGAAGTTAAACAGAGCCAAAATTTACGAGAATCGAAATTGGCCACGCGTTAAATGTGTAGTGACCAATTATCCAAAGGGAGAGTTTTATCATCATGTTAGAAACAGCGGTTATTTACTTAGTTGCAGCCATTGTTGCTGTACCTGTAGCAAAAAGGTTGGGCTTAGGCTCTGTTTTAGGTTATTTGTTGGCGGGGATATTGATTAGTCCTAATTTATTAGGGTTAGTTGGCGATCAAACAAGTGTCATGCATTTTGCTGAATTTGGTGTTGTTATGATGCTGTTTCTTGTTGGTTTGGAATTACAACCCGCGAGATTATGGAAGTTAAGACACTCAATTCTTGGTTTGGGTGGTTTACAAGTTTTAGCGACAAGCGCTATTATTTTTGCGGTTTGTTTTTTCTTATTCGATTTGCCTTGGCAAACAGCTTTGGCGGTTGGGCTAATGCTAGCACTATCTTCAACGGCTATTGTTTTACAGACGTTAACTGAAAAGGGCTGGATCAAGCAAGATGCGGGGCAAAATGCTTTCTCTGTTCTGCTTTTTCAAGATATTGCCGTTATCCCTATTCTTGCTGTGCTACCACTACTTGCATTTCAAGGATTAACCTCAACAAAAGCTTCAAGTCATAATCTTATCGCGCATTTTCCTGTCTATGGTCAGGTACTCATTTCTCTCGCTGTAATTGCAGTCATTATACTTGCGGGCAAATATATATCATCGCCATTATTTCGTTACATTGCAGAAACACGACTACGAGAAATATTTACCATTACCGCTTTATTATTGGTCATTGCCATTGCTCTGATTATGGAAAAGATAGGGCTATCACCTGCGCTAGGTACATTTTTAGCTGGTGTTGTTTTAGCTGAAAGTGAATTTAGGCATGAGCTTGAAGTGGATATTGAGCCATTCAAAGGTTTACTGCTTGGACTGTTCTTTATCACGGTCGGAGCTTCAATAGATTTCCCATTACTCTTTGATAAAATTACCATTGTTACCACGTCTGTTATAGGGCTTATTGCTATCAAAGCATTAGTGCTTTTCGTGTTAGCACATTTGTTTAAGATGAAAGGCGGTCAAAAATTATTATTTACTTTGGCTTTGGCCCAAGGTGGTGAATTCGCCTTTGTCTTGCTTTCACTGACAGGTAGCTTAGTAATTACCTCGCCTGAACAGACCAAATTAATTACCTTAATTGTCGCCATTTCCATGCTGTGCGCGCCGTTGCTCTTAATGATGTATGAAAAATCATTAACTAGACTAACGGCTGCACCACCAGAATTTGATTCAGTTAAAGATCTAGAACCAACTAAAAATGTTATTGTTGCTGGTTACGGACGCTTTGGTCAAATAATCGGACGGCTATTGACTGCACAGGGCTATCATTTATCAATTCTTGATCATAGCCCCAGCCAAGTTGACTTGCTCAGGCGCTACGGTCATACCGTTTTTTATGGTGATGCAGCTAGGCAAAGCCTACTTGAAGCCGCAGGAGCTAAAGAAGCACAATTGCTTGTTGTTGCTGTTGATGAACGCGATAAAACACTAGATATTATTGAGCTAGCTCATAAGCATTATCCAAACCTAAAAATTCTTGCACGAGCAATAGACCGACGCCATGCTTACGAGCTAATGAAACTTGGTGTAACAAGCTTTAAGCGAGAAACCTTTGACTCAGCCATTAATTTAGGCGTTGAAGCGCTAAAGTTACTTGGTAACGAAAAAGAGCATGCGATACGAGCAGGCAAACTGTTTACTGACCATGATATGGAGTCGATGACACTGCTTGCTGATAAGTGGGGTGATGATAAAAGTTATGGTGTTGCTGTTAAGCAACGTAGTGAAGATTTAAAGCAAGTTTTACAACGTGATCAAATAGGACAAAAAAACTTAAATACATGCCAAAAGCAATCACTAAATGAAAATTGATCATTAAGTGGCGCAATCTTTCATGATGATTGAGAATCAATGTTATTATGTAAGTGCGTCACTCAACGTACCTATTGCCGATGGTATTTTATGAAGTTTAATGCACATGGTGATATAGGACTTATATGGAATGGCAATATTTCAATTGTTTACCCAAGTGGTGGGATCAATATCGAAGGAGCTAAACGGCTTCATCTCTTGGTTAATGAGGAAATCGGAAACAAACAATTTGAAATATTTGCACGTATTATTGTTTACCATGATGAATATTAATTCTGGCATTTAGCTTACAGCTAATTACATTCAGGCTGTATAGACTTTCTATTTTTTAAAATATTCCACAAGAAAATCAATAAAAATACGAACCTTCTGCGATTGCTCCTTATGATACGGGTAAACTGCGTACAGTGAATGGCTCTCCGCTTGCCAATCTGGTGATAGGTTGATAAGCTCCCCCACTTTAATTTCACGTCGAACAAATAATTCAGGTGTTAGCATTACCCCTAAGCCTGCGAGTGCTGCTTGCTTTAAAGCTAATCCGTTATTAACCACATAAGTGCCTGGTGATAAGTCGACTACTTGAACTTTACCGTCTTTGCGAAACACCCAATGCCTAGGTGATGAAGATAGGCTGTAAACAAGGCAATTATGATCATGCAGATCACTTGGGCTATCTAGTTTCCCTGCATGTTCAAGATAATCGGGCGATGCACATAATATACGTGGTAAATCTAATAATTTTCGAGATTTAATAGTTGAGTTCTTTAAGTTACCACCACCACGTAAGGCAACATCTAAACCGTTTTTAACTAAATCGAGATACTCATCAACCATTATAATTTCGATTGATATTTCGGGGTTTAACCGCATAAACTCACAAATTGCAGGGTTGATTTGCAATACACCGAAGGTCATAGGAATACTTACTTTTATTGTTCCTCTAAGGTGGTTTGAAGACTCTATTATAGATAAGTCAGCGTTTGACAGATCATCCAAAATTGTACGAATATGCTCATAATAAAGCTGACCGCTTTCCGTTATATGCATTTTTCTGGTTGTACGATTAATTAGCGGCGTTTCAAGGTAATCTTCAAGTTCATTGATGTTTTTACTAATAGCTGCCTTTGACAATGCCATATCTTCAGCTGCAGCCTTGAAGCTACCTAATTCAATAACACGTCTAAATACTGTAATAGCTCTTAACTTATCCATCCTCTTGCATCATCCTATAATTGTTCACTATAGGTGAACTATGATACCACCAAAGTAATGTTTATCTACAGAATGTTGTGAGCTACCTTTACTGTCATCAACATGACGAGGCTCTACAGAATATGGCGCCTCAAAATATTAAGGAATACTCATGAAAAAGATACTCGCATTTTCTGGCAGCAACCATAGCCAATCGATTCACCAAAACTTGATAGATATTACTGCTAGCAAAGTAACTAAACATGAGGTAACCGTTATTGACTTGAATAATTTCCCTCTGCCTATTTACAGCATTGATATTGAAGTACAAGGACTCCCTGAAGAAGTAAAAAAATTAAGACAAGTTCTGATAGAGCATGACGCGTTAATCATTGCATCACCTGAGCACAATGGTTCCATGCCTGCATTTTTGAAAAATATTATTGACTGGCTAAGTCGCGCTACTGAGCCAGGTCAACCCTTTTTTGGGGAGACTAAGAAACCAGTATTACTAGTAAGTACATCGCCAGGTGAAGCAGGTGGTGCCACCAACATTAAGGCAATGAAGGAGTTAATGCCTTGGTGGGGAGGCGATGTTAAAGGAACTTATAGCCTAGGTAGTTATCATGAAAAATTTCTCAATGGAAAGTTTACCCCAGAAACAGATAAAGAATTAACAGCTACGGTCAGTGCATTTGAAGCAACATTATAGGAGAAATAAAATGACTATTGATATTGGTATTAAAGAGCAAGACAGAGTGAATATTAGCGAAGCGTTAAAGCGTTTATTGGCTGATTCATATACGCTTTATCTACAAACTCATAACTTTCACTGGAATGTAACAGGCCTTCAATTTAGAGAGCTACATTTAATGTTTGAAGAGCAATACGATGAACTGGCCTTTGCAGTAGATGATATTGCCGAGCGTATCATAACACTCGGTGAGGCAGCTCCTGGCACCTATAAGGCATTTTCGTCACTAAGTTCAATTGATGAAATTGATGGAGTGCCAGCAGCAAATGAGATGGTCTCAATATTAACGCGTAGCCATGAACAAGTAATAAAAACATGCCGCGAAGTCCTAGCGTTAGCACAGGATGGTGATGATGAATCTTCAGTATCTTTAGTGTCAGACCGTATGCGAATACATGAAAAGACTGCTTGGATGCTACGTTCAATGCGTTAACTATGGAATGCGCTGATATATTTAAGGGTTAGCGCTTTTATTTCTGGACCTAATAATTTCAATAGGAGCTACCTATGGCAGTATTAGAAAATGGAAAATGGTTTCCAAACAAAGATGTTTCTGCATTAGCAAAAGAAGATAGTTTTCATCTGCCTGAAATTGCGGAAGCTGGTAGATATCATTTATACATGTCTTACGCATGTCCTTTTGCCCATCGTCCTTATTTGGTCATTAATTTGCTGGGGTTAGATCATGTTATTAGCACATCTTCTGTTGCTGCAAAACGTTATGATGACGGTTGGTTATTTGATAGTGAAAACCCAGATGTAGTGAATAATACTGACAGTTTGGTTGAGTTATACCAACGAGCAAACCCAAATTACTCTGGAAGAGTTACAGTGCCCGTTCTTTGGGATAAACATCAAAACAATATCGTAGGGGGTGACTCATCTTCAATGGCTATGGAATTCGCGACAACCTGGTTACCTTTGGCAAAAAACCCCATTGAACTTGTTCCTGAAAATCTAAAAGAAAAAATAGCGTTACTAAATGATTGGTTACACATCAATGTGAATCGAAAAGTATATCATGTGGGATTTGCAACAGGGCAAGCACTTTACGATGCGGCTAGCGAAGTGCTATTTGATGCACTTGAGCAATTAAATGACAGATTAGGTAATTCTCACTATTTACACGGTGATGAACTGACTTTATCTGACTTGTTTTTACTACCCTCTTTAGTACGTTTTGAAGCTGTCTATGAAGTCCACTTTAAGGCAAATAAGAAACAACTCAAATCGTTTAAGCATCTATATCGATACATGCTGGATTTAATTGCGATCCCCAAGGTAAGAGAGACAATTGATTTAGAGTATATGAAAGAGCATTACTACTTTTCTCACAAGCATATTAATCCATACCGTATTATCCCTGTAGGTCCTGAAATATCTTGGTAAACCTGAGTACAAATAAATATTCAAACAAAATTTTAGAGAGTCATTATGAAGCAGAAACTTAGAGTTGATTTTTTCCACGATGTTATATGTGGTTGGTGTTATGTACTATCACCACGACTACGTCATCTTGCAAAAGAAATGAACTTAGAGGTGCATCACCATGCCTTTGCATTGTCAGCAGATAAGAGCGAGATGATAAGAAAGTTTGGTTCAATGAAACAAGCAAAGAAAATCATATTAGGCCATTGGGAACACTGCGCTCTGGCCGACGACCAAAACCGTGTCAACGTTGAAGGGATGCGAAAAAAGTCATTTGAATATCCTACATCTACTACTGGATTAATTGCTTGCAAAGTAGCACAAAAACAAGGTGGAAAAGAAGAGTATTGGGATTATTTTGACGCAGTTACACACGCACATATGAGTGAAAACCGCAACATCGCTGATTTAGAGACACTTGCAGATATTGCCGTTGAAGTTGGATTAGATAAACAACGCTTTTTGAAAGATTATGCATCTTCAGATCGTGTGCAGGAAATTCAACGAGATAGAAAGTTGGCTCGAAAATTTGAGATCCAGTCAACACCATCTTTAGTGATAAATGAGGAGTGGGTTATATCAGGAGCATTATCATTGAATGAATTACGTAAGCAATTAAGACACATTCAACAACAGGTGTGTGCTGCATAGTTACCGACAAAATATATAAAGTAGAAATACCTTTTAAATACACCAAGTAGAGAAGGTTTATGAAATGTATCGTCATTACAAATTATAGTATCGACCCAAGCAAGCTTGAGGGGGATTCTGATTATCCACCAAAAGCATCACACATTACAACTTAGTGTTATCTATATTTGTATTAGGCAGATAACTCTGTTTCCTTGCAGTGATAATAGCGATGATAGTAGGCTTTTAATAAGAGTATAATACGATATAAATTGTTAATTTTAACTTGGAGGCCGTGTGGCTAAAAAGTATTACGTAATCTGGACAGGCCGTGAAACGGGTATTTTTACGACGTGGGATAAGTGTAAATCATTAGTTGATGGTTTTGCTGGAGCTAAATATAAATCATACTCCTCACTAGAAGAAGCTCAGTCAGCATTTAGCGGTAAATTAAGTTTAACACCCTTAAAAGCAAAGCAAAGAGCAAAAACCAATAAATCAAATATAACGTCGCTATGCCAAAAAGAAATTGATGCTATGCCATTTGACATAAAAATATATACAGACGGTGCATGTGACCCTAATCCGGGAAAGGCTGGTACAGGGTTAGCTGTTTATAAACAAAATGAATTAAGTGAACTTTGGTATGGTTTGTATCAAGCTATTGGCACTAATAATACAGCCGAACTTCGTGGTTTAGCTCAAGCTTTGTTACTTGCAAAAGAGTACCTTGCTTCTAATTTTTCTGTGGTGATCTTCTGTGATTCAAGGTATTCCATTGATTGTGTTACAAAATGGGCCGCCGGTTGGGAGAAAAAAGGCTGGACTAAAGCTGGTGGCGAAATCAAAAATCTCGATATAATTAAGTCTGCTTATATGCTTTACCAAGAAGTTGCTGAAAAAATTCACATATATCATGTAAATGGACATGTGGGCATTGAAGGTAATGAATTGGCAGACAGAATGTCTATTGTGGCTATAGAAACGCAGAACAAAGCTCTTTCTTTGTTCAGTGAAACTGATGATATATCTAAAATACTCGCATTACGTTCAGGTTAGGCACAGGTAATACGTGTGTTTGAATAGTATTTTTTACGTACTTAGTAAATTAGGTGAACGTTTGTATTATTGGCTTTTAAACAGCGGCGCTTTAGGAGAGTTTATATATCAGAGTAATATGAAAAGGGCCCTGCGAGGCCCTATAACAACATCAATTTTATTAAAATATTGATCGCTCAAGTGTGCTAAATGACCTAGTACCTGAGTTAAAAATCACTCATGTAGAATAACTACATACCGAAATTTCACCTTATTACTAAGCCATTTATCTGGTCATCTATTTAATGCAATTGGTATAACTAAGTAGTTAAAGTGTTTTCATATATTCAATAATTTGCCATTTTTGCTCATCATTTAGATCGGTGCCGTAGCTGTGACCTCTATTTGAGTTTCCTGGCATGATTTCGCCATTGGGTTTGTTAACCTTAAACATATTTAAGCCCGCGGTTGTAACATAGCCAACGTTCACTGGGTCAAACTCTCGATTACCTACCCAAAACTGTGTTACGCGTTGCTCTGGTTTTTGCATTAATTCATATAGGTTAGGTACTGACCCATTGTGTAGGTAAGGAGCCGTTGCCCAAATACCATTAAGTGGCCTGCCTTTATAAACACCACCATCGTAAACGCCATCGGCACAATCAGCTTCAACTTCATCGGCCCTTTTACCACGTTTTTTCAGATGATGAACAACTAAGTTTTCAAGCTCTTTTATGGCGCTAATTCTCTCACCGTCAACGCCTGTGCGCTCAGGAATATTACCAGCTTTAAGTGCCAGAGGTAGGTCTTTTAGCACTAAACCAACTACCCCATTGACGGGTATATCGATGGCATTGTCTTCAGCCTGAAACTTAGAGCCAATTAAAATGTGCTCTTTGGTGCCTTCTAATATCAGTGTGTTAGCCATATGGCAAGATGCATTATTAGCGGTAACAGGATCAGTACCCAATTCACTAATTAAAGTTTGATTGGCGGTATAATCTTCATGTTCTTTGCCGCGGGGAACAATTTTATGGCAACTCGCGCATTGTTGTTTATATAACAGCTCACCTTTGGCAGCTTTTTCTGTATCAACAGCAGGGAAGTGCTCTAAAGGCCATTGGGGTGATTTTAATGTTTTTACCCAAGACTCTAAGTTGCCAAGGCCTATCATATCAACGGTTGAACTATAGCGAACATGTTTGCCCCAAAGGCGTTGCCAAAACGGTGCTTCTTTGATTGCAAGCTCACCAAATACTCCCACCACTTCGCCAATATTGCGTACGAGTGGACCAACAATAGGTGTATTTGGCGCCGATGCATTCCATTGAACCACGTCAGATTGATGTGTTCCCCATAAAAAGGGGTATGAAACTGGGCCTGTAGGCGCATTTTTGTTTGTTAAATCATTAAGTGCAAAAGCGGTACCTGCATTTTGTATGTTGCCAAAAGCATCTAGTCGCGCATAACTGGTAAAGTCTTTTGGAAAGTCTTCGGGTAATGCATTTACCTGTTGGCGATCTGCTGTTTGTAATGCAATACTTTGCAAGCGCTTTTTAAGGTTGTTTTTATTACTTGAGCTGTATTTTGAAGCAAGAACATTACGCGCAAAACGATCGAATTTAGCATTATCATTAAGTGTGGTGTTAAGTGCAGTAACCAGTCGGTCAAAAAAGAGTACAAAGTTACCTAAAGTGGGCGCGCCATCAACGAGTATTTTTGTACCTTGGTAGTCTACTTGGTTAGTATGACAAGCAGCACAGGTCATACCAACCCAATTTTCACCCGTTGTTTGGTTGCTGTGCAGAGCAAAGCCAATTGGTAACCCGCCCGGGTTTTTTTTGCTGGCTTCGCTTGGTAAATAACGTAAAGACTCCATATGCTCGGTATGACGGAACAGTTGGGTGCTATCAGCTTGCTCAAGCCAAACGAACCAGTTGTAAGGTATTATTTGTGAGCCTTGGTTTGTAAACCAAAAATTTTCGCTTATTTCTTTACTCCAACCTTGGTCAAGCCATGTACGTTTTGGTACTTTTCCTTTTTCAGGTGTAATTGAAATTGGTTCTGAAGGGGCAGTATGACGATTTGTACTACAGCCTACGATGGCAAAAAGGCCAATAATACCGAGTGTGGTGGCTAAATATAACTTGCTCATTGATATTCCTTGCAACAGTAAATGTAAAATAATAGTTACTTATTGTTGTGTTTGCTATTACAAGGCATTACAAGTTAAGAGAAAATGCAATGTTAGGCAGCATTTGCTGAGCGCTAACATTGCATTGGAGCGTTAGAAGTAGGCGCGAACACCAAGCTTAATGTTGCGCCCAGGAAGCGGGGCTTGCTCTTTGATGAATGAGCTATGTACAAAGCCTAGTTCGTCAGTGAGGTTGTCTAAATTCATATATGCAACAAAATCAATACCGCTTTGACTAAAGTCATATTGAACACTTGCATCAACAAGGGTGTAGCCCATTGTGTTGGTTTCATAGGTGGTAATATCATCTTGCTTAGCGTAGCGTGTCACGGTCATGTTGGCTTGAAAACCCTCATAAGCATATTCGTACTTCACGCCTAACTTGTTGCTAGGAATACGCGGTAACGCATTACCATTTTTAAGTTTGGCGCTCAGCGAATCAGCAAACACCTTGAAACGGTTCTTATCATTAATACGATAATGCGCGTCCAATTCTATTCCGTAAAGTTCAGCATCTTGACTGGTAAATTGAAAAACAGGCTGAGACCCTTCATGAAAATGATCTGCCTCTTCAATACCGTGTGCGTGGCTATACATCAAGCCGGTATTCTTTTGATAGTAAAAGTTGTTGATATCGTTATAAAACACGTTAATGGTATAACCAAAATCACCAATGAAGCGACGAACACTCAAATCAATATTGGTTGCGGTTTCTTGTTTTATATCTTCTGGTTCAAAGTGGGCTTCGCCGTCTTCAAGGTGATATCCTAAACCTAATTCATAAGTGTTAGTCGCGATGTGTGAACCATTTGATAATAGCTCTGCTGTTAAGGGGGCACGCTCAGAGCGAGAGAGGTTAAGTGCAACGTTGTGGCCGTCGATAAACTCGTAAACCCCCCCGATAGACGCACTGATATTGGTCATATCAAGTTGATAATCGACATCGCCTTCAGTATGTTCTTCATGTTCATGTTCATGTTCATGTTCATGTTCATGCTCTTCGTGAGTACTAATTCTACTGCTAAGTTGGTAATCTTCGACTCGAGCACCCAGCTCTAAAGTAAAGTCACCAAAGTTGCGCTCTTCGAGTAAGTAAAGAGAGTGAATTTTAGTTTGTGTGGCTGGTGTAAACGCTTCTTCACCTTGTGCAGCATAATCACTATCACTGAAATGGTAGCCAAGGATGCCGTGCCAGTTACCTAACTTGTGCTCTAAACTGGCACGTAATTCAGATGACTTGTTAGTGAAAGTTGTGCCAATCTGCTCGCCTTCAATCTCACTGTGTTTATAATCGGTATAGCCTGCGCGTACACTTACCGATTCAATCCATTGATTATGCAATGCATAATTAAATAATGCTTGCCAACGGTCTTGTTTTACACGGGCGAATACATTGTCATCATGTTCGTCATGTTCGTCATGTTCGTCATGTTCGTCATGTTCGTCATGTTCGTCATGTTCGTCATGTTCGTCATGTTCGTCGTGTTCGTCATGTTCATGGTGCGCGTGGCTATGTGCGGGAATTCCGTAGTCAGTATCAATCCGACCAAAAGATAAGCCAATGGTCATATGCTCATTGACATAGCTTGAGCCAATATTGAATTGCTGAGAGTCAATAAAAGTATTATCTACCTGATTGGCAAATTCAGCATGTTCTTCATGCTCATCCATGTGTTCTTCATCGTGGTGCTCTTCTTCATGATGGTCGTCGTGAGCGTCATGCTCATCATGGTGCTCATCTTCAGGTAATTTGAAAGTCGGGGTTTCATAGTTGCCACCTTTACGACTTACACCATCAAAGTGAAAGTTGAACCCGTCGTTACCTGTTTCTAGCAGGGCAGCATAAGTGTTGGTATTAGATACGCTGTCATGGCTATATTCAGCAGCACCACTTAAGGTTTCTATTACATCTCTAGGAATGCGGTTATCAACCACATTCACGACACCACCAATGGCACCTGAGCCATACAGCAAGGTTGCAGGGCCACGTAACACTTCAATTTGCTGTGCTGATAAACTGTCATTTGTATTAGCATGGTCAGGTCCAACCCGAGATGCATCACTGCTATCTAAACCATTTTGCATGATTTTTACGCGCGGACCATCTAAACCTCGGATTATAGGGCTTGAAGAAACTGGGCCAAAATAACTCGAATTGATACCAGGGATGCCTTTTAATGTTTCACCGAGAGTAGGTTTCGCTGCATTTTTTAGCTCATCACCGCCTAACACTGATACCGGTGCTGCCATTTCAACATTGTTTTTATGCAGAGCCGATGCAAACACAACAATGCTTTCAACTGCACTTGGGTTGAGTTTTACTGTTACGAAACCATTGTTTTCAGTTACATTAATTCGTTCATCAATGTAGTTGTTTTTTGACACATGAAGTTGCGAGTCTGCATCAACCGAAATAGTAAAAAGGCCATTTTTGTCAGTGCTGACAGATTGTGACTTACCATGCAAATGAAGTTTAGCACCACTTACAGGTTGGTTATTGTGATCAACTACTTTACCTTTCACATCACCTGCAAATGCATAAGATGAAAATAAAGCGGAAACAATGGCACTGCTAATTAAGGACTGCTTGATCATAATTTTTAACTTGTTCAGAGTATGTGTGTTAGTGTTGTTATAATATAACACCGCATTTTTAATGATTCAACAATGTTATATTGTAACTCTTAATTTTGTTGATAATGTGATCATAACTCCTATAGTTACAGAGAATGTTATATTTTGGGTAATTCTTATGAGTAAACCTTTTGTTTTCAAGGCACGATTGAATGTGGCAGACCTATTTCATCATGCCAACCACCAAGAAGTGTTTACCACTGCATTGCAAAAAGCAGAGACATTAGAGCACTTCGTATTAAAAATGTTAGGGTATTGTGCGTTATCTTATGAACAAGCTGCTTGTCTCAATAATTTATCTGAAAAGCAAAAACCAGACGTCTGGCTAGAAGATAAACAAGGTCATATAACCGTTGCATTGTTTGCGGGCGTTATGGAGTTAGGCGATATTATTCGCATAGCTAAGCAGTATAAAAAACTTGTGTTACTTATCAAAGAAGATAGCGAGTGGTTTGACTCTGTTAAAGAGCGATTAAGCTACGTAGAAAATATCAGTATTTTTGCGTTGGAAGAGGATTTTTTAGATTCCTTAAGTGAAGCATTGAGCCGGAGTTTGCATTGGGATATTGTTATAGAGCAAAACCAAATTAGTGTGAGCGATAAAACTGAATATTACGAAACCAATGTATTAAAGCTACTTTAGAATCCTTTTCCTGATGTTTTATAAGGGGGTTGAAGGGATAATACTTTGTAAACTCTCAATACTTGCAAACGAATGATGATATTTTGGTTATTGTGAGTGAAACCAACGCCCTGAATCAAAAAATAGATTATTGAACTAATTTGCCTATCCAGAGCTGTGGTTAATTAAATAGAGTGTATTATAAAAATGCAAAGTATGTTCACAGTAGGGTGAGCTTTATATTAGTTAAAGGTTTGGTACAGCATAGAAGTATTTCACCATCACGGACAAATGCTAAAGGTTCTTGGTTATAACAAACCTCTCCTTGCACTAGTTTGGCACGACATGCACCGCAAAACCCTTCACGGCATTGATAAGCGACTTCAATATTAGCTTGCTCTAGAGTATCAAGAAGAGAAGGTGATTGAGCCGCAAAATCTAGCGGCTCAGATTGGCTATTAAGAGTAACCTTATGGCAGTGCTTATCGCTCATTACAAGTCGAAATCACCAAATTCTGCAGCATCAACCTCAGAGTCAATTTGACCAACAAGGTATGAACTTATCTCTGCTTCTTGTGGGGCAACTTGAACGTTATCAGACACTAACCAAGCATTTATCCATGGAATAGGATTACTCTTGTTCTCAAACTGTGTAGGTAGACCGACAGCTGTCATGCGAACATTTGTAATATATTCAACATATTGGCATAAAATATCTTTATTTAAGCCAATCATTGAGCCATCTTTAAATAAGTATTCAGCCCAGTCTTTTTCTTGTTCTGCTGCTTCAACAAACATTGCAATAGCTTGCTCTTGGCATTGAGCAGCAACAATTGCCATTTCTGGGTCATCTTTGCCATCTTGCATGATGTTTAGCATATGCTGTGTGCCAGATAGATGTAATGCTTCATCACGCGCAATCAGCTTGATGATTTTTGCGTTACCTTCCATTAGCTCACGTTCTGCAAATGCAAATGAACAGGCAAAGCTCACATAAAAGCGAATAGCTTCTAAAATGTTTACTGACATGATGCAAAGGTACAGCAGTTTCTTCAATTCAAACTGATTTATTACTACCGTTTTGCCATTTATTTCATGCTTACCTTCACCATATAGGTTATAAAGAGAAACCTTCTCGATAAGTTCATCATAATAACGAGTTACAGCATCAGCACGTTGATTAATACGATCATTAGTTACAATGTCATCAAAAATTAACTCTGGTGATTGCGTCACATTACGAATTATGTGTGTGTATGAGCGACTGTGAATAGTTTCACTAAATGCCCAAGTTTCGATCCATGTTTCAAGTTCAGGTAAAGATACGATAGGGAGCAACGCGACGTTAGGAGAGCGGCCTTGTACGCTGTCTAATAGTGTTTGATACTTTAAATTACTTAAGAAAATGTGCTTTTCATGCTCAGGTAAGCCTTGAAAATCTAATCTATCTTTACTTACGTCTACCTCTTCAGGGCGCCAGAAGAAAGATAGCTGCTTTTCAATTAACTTTTCAAAAATAGGGTATTTTTGTTGGTCAAAACGAGAAACGTTGACGGTTTGGCCAAAAAACATTGGCTCTTTTAACTGATCATTATGAGTTCTGCTAAAAGTAGAATAAGACATATTTTATATACTCGATACCAAAAACAGCGGATCTTATGACCCGCTAATACTTATATTTTACAAGCGCCGCCTGCACAATCATCATCTTCCGCTTGTACTTTAAGCTCATCATGTGAGTCAGAAGCGCCATCTCGGGTGTTGTGATAATAAAGTGTTTTTACACCTAACTTATATGCAGTTAATAAATCTTTAAGCAGCAGCTGCATTGGAACTTTGCCACCTTCAAACTTATTTGGGTCGTAGTTTGTATTTGCAGAGATAGTTTGATCGACAAACTTCTGCATAATTCCAACCAAGCTTAAGTAACCATCATTTGAAGGGATATCCCACAGTAATTCATAGCTGTCTTTTAAACGCTCATACTCAGGAACAACTTGTTTTAATATACCATCTTTACTGGCTTTTACGCTGATATGACCACGAGGTGGTTCAATACCATTTGTGGCATTTGATATTTGTGATGATGTCTCTGATGGCATTAATGCTGATAGCGTTGAGTTGCGCATACCATGTTCTTGTATACGCTCGCGAAGACCGTTCCAATCTAAATGGAGGGGTTCATCACAAATTTTATCTAAATCACGCTTGTATGTATCAATTGGCATAATGCCTTGGGAGTACGTAGTCTCATTAAACAATGGACAAGCACCACGCTCTTTAGCTAGCTCATTTGATGCTTTCATTAAGTAAAACTGAATTGCTTCAAAAGTACGGTGTGTTAAACCATTCGCGCTGCCATCAGAATACTTAACGCCATTTTTGGCGAGGTAATAAGCATAGTTAATAACGCCAATACCGAGAGTACGACGTCCCATAGTTGCATTTTGTGCAGCAGGTACGGGGTAGTCTTGAAAATCTAATAGGTTATCAAGTGCCCTTACGGCAAGTTCAGCTAATTCCTCTAGCTCGTCTAATGATTCGAGCGCACCTAAGTTGAATGCTGATAAGGTACATAGTGCAATCTCACCATCAGGGTCGCTCACATTGTTTAAAGGCTTAGTTGGTAGCGCAATTTCAAGGCACAAGTTTGACTGTCGAATTGGGGCAACCTTTGAGTCAAATGGGCTATGTGTATTACAGTGGTCAACATTTTGCAGGTAAATTCGACCGGTACTTGCACGTTCTTGTGCAAACATAGAAAATAGCTCAATGGCTTTAATACGCTTTTTACGAATTGATTCATCTTGTTCGTATTGCACGTACAGAGTTTCAAACTTTTCTTGGTCTTCAAAAAAAGCATCATACAGCCCTGGTACATCCGATGGGCTAAATAATGTGATGTAACCATCTTTGATCAAACGTGTGTACATAGTTTTATTAAATTGCACACCATAATCTAAGTGGCGGACACGGTTTTCTTCAACGCCTCGGTTATTTTTTAGAACAAGCAAGTTTTCTACTTCTAAATGCCAAAGCGGGTAAAACAAAGTGGCAGCGCCACCGCGAACACCACCTTGCGAGCAGCTTTTAACAGCAGTCTGAAAGTGTTTGTAAAAAGGAATGCAACCAGTGTGATAAGCTTCACCATTGCGAATAGGGCTACCTAATGCACGAATACGGCCAGCGTTTATTCCAATCCCAGCGCGTTGACTTACATATTTTACGATAGCAGATGAAGTCGCATTGATAGAGTCTAAACTATCACCGCACTCAATCAATACGCAGGAACTAAATTGACGAGTTGGTGTGCGTACACCCGCCATAATCGGGGTAGGTAGTGATATTTTAAAAAGTGAGATCGCATCATAAAAACGTTTGACGTAGTCTAGGCGTGTATCTTTTTGGTAATCCGAAAATAAGCTTGCAGCGACCAAAATATACAAAAATTGGGCACTCTCATAGATTTCGCCCGTCACACGGTTTTGAACTAAATATTTACCTTCGAGCTGTTTTACAGCGGCATAACTAAAATTCATATCACGGCTGTGATCAACGTAGTCATTAAGTTCATCAAGTTCTTGCTCGGTATAATCAACAAGAAGGTGAGGGTCATAACGTTTGTCTTCAACCATTTTAGTTACATGGTCATATAAATGCGGCGGCTCAAATTGGCCATAAGCTTTTTTACGTAAATGGAACACTGCAAGGCGCGCAGCTAAATATTGGTAATCAGGAGAGTCTTTATCTATTAAATCAGCAGCGGCTTTAATAATAGTTTCATGTATATCTTCAGTACGAATACCATCGTAAAACTGAATATGAGACTTTAATTCGACCTGTGATACAGAAACATTATTTAGACCTTCTGCGGCCCAAGTGATCACGCGATGGATCTTATCAAGATCAAGCGGCTCTTTACGGCCATTTCGTTTGCTGACAGATAGCTGTTGGTTCATAGTTGCGCCTGTATTCCTTCGGAATTGTATTTTTGTGGTAAACGCACGGTTCACACTTTGATTATCTATTCACCACTATATATGGTGATAGGCTTACCGTGGATCACAAGATAGTGTGGATTAGCATAATTTGCAATAGAACAACTTGGCTACAATTGTGGATAACTTAGGGATAATCTTCAAGTGTTAGTATCCATTAACCTTTGAGGAATCACTGGTAAAGAAGCCTAAAAAAAATCAACCAAGAAGTCTGGTTTTTTTATCAAATTCAAAAAAAATTCTAACTGATTTTTTTATACGCAATCTGGCTTTCTTTTAGCTACAAGGCACAAGATATAGTGCCTTGTCGAAATCAAAAATACTAGATATGCGAAAATAACGATTCAGGGTTAGTTAAATTTAGATCTGCTTGCCAGCTGAGTGCAATTGCTTTGCTGGGGATATAGCCCCACAACGCAGCAACGGATCGCATATTGGCCGCTTTTGCGGCTGCGATGTCTCTTTCTGCATCGCCTACATAAAAACATTCGCTAGGTTTAACTGCTAATTGTTGAGCAACATGCAAGAGTGGTTTTGGTGAAGGCTTTGCTTCATCTAGCGTATCCCCGCAAACGACGACTTCGATATCTTTTAATTCATCTATTAACTTTAACAAGGGTAAAGTTAGGAAGGTCGGTTTGTTGGTCATTATACCAATTTTTATTCCGTTACTACGAAGCATGTCTAATAAAGGGGCGATCCCGTTAAAACAATGGCTATGAACCGCGATGTTTTTTTCATAATAATCAAGCACACTTTGTTTTAGTATGGGTTCGTCATAATCAGTTAGCTTATCTTTAAAGCCAACTTGTAATAACGCTTTAACGCCATTTGATATTGCGGGGCTATAATCTGCTTTTGATACCTCAGGTAGGCCATATAACTGTAAAGTGTAGTTAAGCGCGGCACCCAGATCATCACAAGTGTCTAGTAGGGTCCCATCTAAGTCAAAAATAACAGCTTGGGTCATGCTAGCTTCTCAAAATGTAAAAGATAATTAACACTGACATCATCAGTTAGTGTGAATGTTTTGCTAATCGGATTATAGCTAATACCAGCACTAGCGCGCACTTTTAGACCGACTTGTTCAGCCCAGTTAATTAGTGTTGAAGGGCGAATAAACTTGTCATGTTGGTGTGTACCTTCAGGCACAATTTTAAGGATTTTCTCTGCGCCAACAATTGCCATTAAATAAGCTTTTGTTGTTTTGTTGAGTGTAGAGAAAAAGACACTGGCACCAGGTTTTGCAAGTTGAGCCACTGCTGAGATAATAGAAGCGGGCTCTGGAACATGTTCTAACATTTCCATGCATGTTATTACATCAAATTCTTCAGGGTGCTGGGTGGCAAAGTCCTCAGCAGGTATTTTTTGATAATCAACTTTTACGCCAGACTCTAAGCTATGTAACTTAGCGACATTTAATGGCTCTTGACCCATATCAATGCCATGAGCCTTTGCGCCTAGTCTAGCCATACTCTCTGTAAGAATACCGCCGCCACAGCCAACATCTAGTACTTTTTTTGCAAATAAACCCTGACATTTATCATTTATAAAATCTAAGCGCAGTGGGTTGATATCGTGCAGCGGTTTAAATTCTCCTTCTGTATCCCACCACCGTTCTGCGATTTGTTCAAACTTTGCAATTTCTTGTGGGTCTACATTTTGATGTTCGGTCATAAAAAACTTCCTCGTTAATCTGAGCGCATTATAAAGGGGGTCAGATTAAAATCACTAAAATTTTGCGCCTGTAAACTGTTTAAAAGTGTGTTAGCATGGCGTTTGAGAATTAATAATAACTTAATCCCTTTGTCACGCGATAGTGTGACATAAAAGGGTTAGACACTGAAGGAAAGTGGAACCGAATGACTGAACTCGCCAATGAAATCCTGCCAGTCAATATTGAAGATGAACTCAAAAACTCGTACTTAGATTACGCGATGAGTGTGATCGTTGGTCGTGCATTACCTGACGTACGTGATGGCTTAAAGCCAGTACACCGTCGTGTTTTGTTTGCCATGAACGAATTGAAAAATGACTGGAATAAGCCTTATAAGAAGTCGGCGCGTGTTGTCGGTGATGTAATTGGTAAATACCACCCTCACGGCGACAGCGCAGTGTACGACACAATAGTACGTATGGCGCAACCATTTTCTTTACGCTACATGCTGGTTGATGGCCAAGGTAACTTTGGTTCTGTAGATGGTGACTCAGCAGCTGCAATGCGTTATACCGAAGTACGTATGGCTAAGATTTCTCACGAATTGTTAGCCGACTTAGAAAAAGAAACGGTCGATTTTGTACCAAACTACGATGGTACTGAACAAATTCCCGATGTATTACCGACAAGAGTACCTGCTTTATTAGTTAATGGCTCCTCAGGTATTGCTGTTGGTATGGCAACGAACATACCTCCTCATAACTTAACTGAGGTGATCAATGGTTGTTTGGCTTTAATCCAAAATCCTGATCTAACCATTGAAGACTTGATAGAGTATATTCCAGGCCCAGATTTTCCAACAGCAGCAATTATTAACGGTAAAAAGGGCATTGAGCAGGCTTATAAAACAGGCCGTGGTAAAGTTTACATCCGTGCTCGTGCTGAAATTGAAGTGGACGAAAAAACGAGTAAAGAAACTATTATCGTCCATGAAATTCCCTACCAAGTTAACAAAGCACGCTTAATAGAAAAAATTGCTGAATTAGTTAAAGAGAAAAAAGTTGAAGGGATCAGCGCGCTTCGTGACGAATCAGACAAAGACGGTATGCGTATCGTAATTGAGGTCAAACGTGGTGAAGTAGGCGAAGTGATTTTAAACAACCTATATGCACAAACTCAGTTACAAACTGTGTTTGGTATGAATATGGTTGCGTTAGACAATAATCAGCCTAAATGTTTTAACTTAAAAGAAATGCTTGAAGCGTTCATTATTCATCGCCGTGAAGTTGTAACGCGTCGTACCGTATTTGATTTACGTAAAGCACGTGATAGAGCACACACCCTTGAAGGTTTGGCGATTGCACTGGCAAATATAGACCCTATCATTGAGCTTATTCGTAAATCACCGAGCCCATCTGAGGCAAAAGCTGCACTAGTAGCACGTTCTTGGGCGCTGGGTACAGTTAAAGGCATGCTTGAAAAAGCGGGTGAAGATAATGTTGCACGTCCAGATTGGTTAGAGCCAGAACTGGGTATTCGTGACGGTGAGTATTATTTGTCAGAACAACAAGCTCAAGCCATTTTAGATTTACGCTTACATAAATTAACGGGTCTTGAACACGAAAAGATTCTAGCTGAATACCAAGAGTTATTAGAACTAATCGCAGAATTATTATACATACTCTCCACACCTGAACGTTTGATGGAAGTGATCCGCGATGAGCTTGTGGTCATTAAAGAGACTTATGGCGATGAGCGTCGCACTGAAATTAGTGCAGCCGCGCATGACATTAGTTTAGAAGACTTGATCAATGAAGAAGACGTTGTAGTTACTTTATCGCACGAAGGTTATGTCAAGTACCAGCCTCTTACTGATTATGAGGCGCAGCGCCGTGGTGGTAAAGGTAAAGCTGCTACGCGTATGAAAGATGAAGACTTTATCGAGCGTCTATTAGTTGCTAATACCCATGATACTATCTTATGTTTCTCAACCGCTGGTCGCATGTACTGGTTGAAGGTCTATCAGTTACCGCTTGCTTCTCGTGCAGCACGTGGTAAACCAATCGTTAATTTGTTACCACTTGAAGCTGATGAGCGTATTACCACAATCTTACCTGTTCGAGAGTACGAAGAAGACAAGTATGTATTGATGGCAACAGCTAACGGCACTGTTAAGAAAACACCGCTTACGGCATATAGCCGTCAACGCGCAAGCGGCATCATTGCTATTAATTTAAATGAAGGCGATTGCTTGATAGGTGCAGATATCACAAATGGCAGTAACGATATCATGCTATTTACTGATCATGGTAAAGTAGTGCGTTTCAATGAAAAATTACGTGACTCTGAAACTGGTGAGGTAAAAATTGACCCTGAAACAGGTGAAGAGCAGCTAGCACTTCGCCCTATGGGTCGTACAGCAACTGGTGTACGCGGTATTAAGATGCCTGATGATGTAAAAGTTGTTTCGCTGATTGTGCCTAAAAACGATGGCGCTATATTAACAGTAACTGAAAATGGTTACGGTAAACGTACTTTGCTAGAAGATTACCCGGCTAAGAGCCGAGCTACTCAAGGTGTTGTGTCTATTAAAGTTAGCGAACGTAACGGTAGTGTTGTGGGTGCTGTACAAGTTGAAGATAACAACGAAATCATGTTGATATCTAATCGCAGTACGCTTGTGCGAACACGTGTTAGTGAAGTTTCAACGGTTGGTCGTAATACCCAAGGGGTTATTTTGATTAGAACTATTGACGACGAGCAAGTAGTTGGTTTACAACGTATCGAGGAAATAGCAGTTGAAGAACTTCCCGAAGGTGAAGGTAGTGAATTACCTGCACCGGAGGACTCACCAGTGAGCACTGATGACTCACCCAGTGAATAAGTGAAAAAAGCGGCTCCGGCCGCTTTTTTTATAATAAATACTAAGTTGTTTAGGAATGAGGAAAAATGACGGTATATAATTTTTGTGCAGGTCCTGCAATGTTGCCCCCTGAGGTCATGAATAAAGCACAGCAAGAATTTTTAAATTGGCAAAATTTAGGTGTATCAGTGATGGAAATGAGCCATCGATCTGCGCCATTTTTGGCCATGGTAAAAGAGTGTGAAGCAAGCTTACGTCGTTTGATGGCAATCTCAGATGAATTTGACGTGTTATTTATGCACGGCGGTGGTCGTGGTCAGTTTGCGGCGGTTCCCCTAAATTTACACTTGGATAATGCACCTGGTGTGTATATCGAAAATGGTATTTGGTCTACTGGAGCTACCCAAGAGGGAGCAAGATTTACAACAGTAGAAGGCATCAATGTTCGTAACGATGATAACGGTCAATTTGATATTAAACCAGTCAATCAATGGCTACTGCCAGAGAACGCCTCATTTATTCATTACTGCCCGAATGAAACCATTGATGGTATAGAAATTTTTGATGTACCTAAACATAAAACAGCTCCAATTGTGGCAGATATGTCATCAATGATTTTATCACGTGAGATAAATGTGGATGATTTTGATGTTATTTATGCTGGAGCACAAAAGAATATAGGTCCGTCGGGCTTATGTATTGTGATAATTCGCAAAACACTGTTAGCCCGCGAAGGCCTTCCTTGCCCATCAATACTAGATTATAAAATTGAAGCTAAACAAGGCAGCATGTATAACACGCCACCAACATTTTCCTGGTACTTAGCAGCTGAAGTATTCAAATACTTAGAAGCGAACGGTGGTGTGCAAGCTATGGAAGTACATAATAAAAACAAAGCAGCTATTTTGTATGACTACATTGATGGGTCAGATTTTTATTCTAATAAAGTAGCAAAACATTGTCGCTCATTAATGAATGTCCCATTTTGGTTAAAAGACGATAATTTAAATGCGGAGTTTTTAGCGCAAGCCGCTCAAAATAATTTAGTTGCCCTTGAAGGGCACCGTTTGGTTGGCGGGATGCGCGCTAGCATTTATAACGCAATGCCAATTGAAGGTATTAACGCGTTAGTATCGTTTATGGAGAAATTTGCAAAGGAGCACAGCTGATGGAGCAATTAACACTAAGGCCTATTTCTAAGGTGTCAGGTTCTGTCACCTTACCTGGTTCAAAAAGTTTATCTAATCGCATCTTGCTCCTTGCTGCATTAGCACAGGGCACCACTGAAGTGCATAACTTGTTAGACAGCGATGATATTCGTCACATGTTAGGTGCACTAGAGCAAATGGGCGTAAGTGTTACGCTCAATGATGATAAAACGATTGCCACTGTTGATGGCTGTGCAGGCCGACTTACCTCACCAAAAGATGCACTATTTTTGGGTAATGCGGGTACTGCATATAGACCACTAACAGCAGTATTGGCTGCTACAGTTGGAGAGTTTGAGTTGATAGGTGAGCCGCGTATGGAAGAGCGGCCTGTCGGGCACTTAGTAGATGCGATGCAAGCTTTAGGTGCGGATATTAAATACTTAAAGAATAAAGACTACCCACCATTGCTGATTAAAGGCAAGGCTTTACAAGGCGGTGAAGTTGAAATTGATGGTAGTATTTCAAGCCAGTTTTTAACCGCATTACTAATGGCTGCCCCTTTATTTGCTGGTGATACCAAGATTAGAATTAAAGGAGATTTGGTATCAAAGCCTTATATTGATATCACGATTGGTGTTATGGCGCAATTTGGCGTGGATGTAGTAAATGATAACTACCAAACTTTCAGTGTTAAAGGTGAGCAAGTTTATCATTCTCCAAAAAGAATTATGGTTGAGGGAGATGCATCGTCTGCTTCTTATTTTATTGCAGCAGCTGCAATTGCCGGAGGTGAAGTTGTCATCAACGGTGTTGGGAAAAAAAGTGTTCAAGGTGATATTGGCTTTGCTAATGTAATGGAGCAAGTTGGGGCACAAATTGATTGGTACGATGAGAAGTTAGTTGTCCGTAAAGGAGAGCTTCAAGGCGTTGATATAGATGCCAATGCAATTCCTGATGCTGCGATGACGTTGGCGACAGTAGCATTGTTTGCTAAAGGACCTACGGCGATTAGAAATATTTACAATTGGCGAGTGAAGGAAACAGATCGATTAGCTGCTATGGCCACTGAACTGAGGAAGGTTGGTGCAGAAGTGGTAGAAGGCAATGACTTTATCGAGATAACACCGCCGAAAAATATAAATCTAACTGATATTGATACCTACAATGATCATCGTATAGCAATGTGTTTTTCTATGGTTGCAGTGGCGGGTCATACAGTAACGATTAACGACCCTGGCTGCACAGCCAAAACTTTCCCAACATATTTTGATGTGCTTACCTCAATTAGTACTGAGTGACATCTAGTGAAGTCATGCTGTAATGGTTTAGAGTTGTTTCTAAAATAGCTCTAAACTTTTCATTTTAGTACCTATCTAACAAAAAGTTACATGATAATAAGGTAAAATTCATTTAATTTGCGTATAATGCTCGCGATTTATTTCAGGTGAGCATTTCAGGAGGTTTAAATGCCGGCATCTATGCCAGTTATCACCGTAGACGGCCCAAGTGGTTCAGGCAAAGGAACAGTTTGTCGCTTGTTAGCTGAAAAACTAAATTGGGATGTTTTGGACAGCGGAGCAATCTATCGCGTGTTGTCTTTAGCTGCGTTACACCACCAAATTGCTCTTGATAATGAGGACGCTTTGGTGCCGTTAGCAGCCAATTTAGATGTACAATTTCTCATCGATCCAAGTTCTAAAAAAAGTAAAGTAATTTTAGAAGGGGAAGATGTAAGTAACACTATTCGAGATGAAAAGGTGGGAGCTGCCGCGTCAAAAGTAGCGGCTTTACCTCGTGTTAGAGAAGCCTTGCTACGCCGTCAGAGAGCATTTAGAAGCGAACAAGGACTAATCGCCGATGGTAGGGACATGGGAACTGTGATTTTCCCTGAAGCCGAAATCAAACTGTATTTGACGGCAAGTGCTCAAGAACGTGCTAATAGGCGCTACTTAGAGTTGAATGCTAAAGGGCTAGATGTTACACTAAGTGGTCTGCTCGAGGATATAAAAGCACGCGATGACCGAGATATGAATCGAGAAGTTGCGCCGCTTGTACCGGCAGATGATGCAATTGTGATCGACACGACTGAACTGGATGCACAGCAAGTATTTTCTAAAATAGTATCAATACTTGATGATGCAGTGGTTTCAGGAAAGCTCGAAAGATCACGTTTAGCCTAAAAATTTATTATGCGCTGGCAGGATGCTGGTGTTTTTTTAACTACCCCATGCAGCATGGTTGCTAATTGGAATATTAATATATGAGACGTATTTAGTATGTCAGAAAATTTTGCGCAGTTATTTGAAGAAAGCCTAAAGGGTTTTGAAGCAGAGCAAGGCTCTATCGTTAAAGGTACTGTTATTTCAATCGAGAACAACATTGTTCTTGTTGATGCTGGTTTGAAATCAGAAAGTGCTATCCCTGCGGAGCAATTCAAAAATGCTGCTGGTGAACTAGAAGTTGCTGTTGGCGACGAAGTAGACGTAGCACTTGATGCAATCGAAGATGGTTTCGGTGAAACTATTCTTTCTCGTGAGAAAGCGAAGCGTCATGAAGCTTGGATCCGTCTTGAAAAAGCGTGCGAAGAGCAAGAGACTGTTATTGGTGTTATCAACGGTAAAGTTAAAGGCGGTTTCACCGTTGAAGTTGACACTATTCGTGCGTTCCTACCTGGTTCACTTGTTGATGTTCGTCCTGTACGTGACACAGCACACCTTGAAGGTAAAGAGCTTGAGTTTAAAGTAATCAAGCTTGATCAAAAGCGTAACAACGTTGTTGTTTCACGTCGTGCAGTTATCGAATCTGAAAACTCACAAGAGCGTGAAGAACTTCTTGCAAACCTTGTTGAAGGTCAAGAAGTTAAAGGTATCGTTAAGAACCTTACAGACTACGGTGCGTTCGTTGATTTAGGTGGTGTTGATGGCCTTCTACATATCACTGATATGGCGTGGAAGCGTGTTAAGCACCCTTCAGAAATCGTGAACGTTGGCGACGAAATCGCAGTTAAAGTACTTAAGTTTGACAAAGAAAAGACTCGTGTTTCTTTAGGTCTTAAGCAACTTGGCGAAGATCCATGGGCTGCAATTGCAGGCCGTTACCCAGAAGGTGCTAAGCTTTCTGGTCGTGTAACTAACCTAACTGACTACGGTTGCTTCGTTGAAATCGAAGAAGGTGTTGAAGGTCTAGTACACGTATCTGAAATGGATTGGACTAATAAGAACATCCACCCTTCAAAAGTAGTTAGCCTTGGCGATACTGTTGAAGTAATGGTTCTTGAGATTGACGAAGAACGTCGTCGTATCTCTCTAGGTCTTAAGCAATGTATTGCTAACCCTTGGCAAGAGTTTGCTCGTCTTCAAAACAAAGGCGACCAAGTTACTGGTAAGATCAAGTCAATCACTGACTTCGGTATCTTCATCGGTCTTGACGGTGGTATTGATGGACTTGTTCACCTTTCTGACATCTCTTGGAACACTCCAGGCGAAGAAGCGGTTCGTGAGTTCAAAAAAGGCGACGAAATCACTGCAATTGTATTGCAAGTAGATCCTGAACGTGAGCGTATCTCTCTTGGTGTTAAGCAAATCGAAGCTGACCCTTTCAATAACTACCTAGACGCAAACAAAAAAGGTGCTATTGTTAAAGGTAAGGTAACTGAAGTTGACGCTAAAGGCGCAACGATTGAGCTTATCGAAGGTGTTGAAGGTTACATTCGTGTAGCTGACATCGCTCAAGAGCGTATCGAAGATGCAACGACTGTTGTTTCTGTAGGCGACGAAATTGAAGCTAAATATTTAGGTGTTGATCGTAAGAACCGTACTATCAGCCTTTCAGTTAAAGCTATGTTCGAAGCTGAAGAGAAAGAAGTTCTTGAGAAGTTGAAGAAAGAAGAGCCTGCGTTTGAAAACGCAATGGCTGCAGCTTTCAAAAACGCTCAAAAAGACTAATATACAAGTCTTAACTGGAAGGGCGCTTTAGCCCTTCCTTTTTATATCTAAGGAAACATTATGACAAAGTCAGAATTGATAGAACAACTAGCAGAGCAACATGCTCATATCCCAGTAAAGGATGTAGAGAACTCAGTTAAAGAAATTCTTGAACAAATGGCAGGCTCATTATCAAGCTCTGATCGTATTGAAATTCGCGGTTTTGGTAGTTTCTCTTTACATTATCGTTCTCCTCGTACAGGGCGTAATCCTAAAACAGGTGATACAGTAGAGCTAGATGGCAAATATGTACCACACTTTAAGCCAGGTAAAGAGTTACGTGATCGCGTAAATGAAAGTCTTAAATAAAACCTGAGATATGGAGTAACACTTGATCAAGGTAGTTAAAAAAGGATTGGCATTAGCTATAGTTTTGTTAGCATTTGTTATTGGAACTCAAAATCCAGAAGTAGTTGATGTTAATTATATTATTGCTAGTAGTACTTTACCCTTGTCAACCTTAATGAGTGTATGTTTTGTTGTTGGTGTATTAGTTGGCTGTGTAATTAGCGTTACGGTATTTTCAAAGTTGAAGTGGCAGAACTATCGGCTGAAGAAAAACAATCGTCGAATGATAACTGACACCGAACGCTGACTATGACTGAGTTGCTGTTCTTATTGCTACCTGTTGCAGCTGCATATGGCTACGTAATGGGAAAAAATAGCGCAAAAAACCAAGCTCTTGAACTCAATCGTCAAATTACCTCTCAATATAGCAAAGGTCTTAAATTTCTACTTGATCGCGAAGAAGATCAGGGTTTAGAACATCTTATTCAGCTTTTAGAAGTATCTGCAGACTCTGTTGAACATTATCTCACCTTAGCTACTTTGTTTCGCAAAAGAGGCGAATTAGACAGAGCAATAAAAATTCATGAATTATTGCTAAACCAACCAAATTTAAGTGCCAGTGTTATGGCTTCATGTCGCTTGGAACTTGCTAAAGACTATGTACTTGCAGGATTATTAGATAGTGCTGAAGAACACCTCGTTATTTTAGTCAAAAATCACAATGTTAAAGCGTTAGATCCTATTATCAATTTGTACTCACAAATGCGCGAATGGCGCAAGGGTATAAATATGTATGAATCGCACCGGGAGTTGTTTACTAAACCTCAACATTTTGCCGCAATCGCTAATTTTTATTGTGAGGCGGCAATAAGTGATGACACACCCAAGTTAATGGAATTGGCGTGTGCGTTTGAGCATAAAATAATTCGACCGTATTATGAATTGGGTAAAGATGCTTTTGTAAAAAATGACCATGTAAAGGCTATTTATTATTGGCGAAAGTTGGTTGTTAACTGTACTAATACAGCACCACTTTATATTAAAGAATTAGAGCAAAGTTATATTGAACTAAATTTAAAAAATCAATTTGATGATCTAATTGAAGAACTGCTTCCACAGGGCGGTGTACTGATACGTATAAAGCACTGCCAATCATTGTTAGAGCAAGGGCAGTTACATCAAGCAATTGACTTTTTAACTGATAGCTTAAAACGGGAACCTTCTATTCGTGGCTTTAGCTTTTTACTTCAGTTATTGGGAAATAATAATAATAAAATTCAAGCAGTGTTGTCAGAAATCGATAAGTTAGTTAAATCTTATATTGCCACTAAACCAGAGTATCAATGCCAGCATTGTGGCTTCAGTAGTCATACTTTGTACTGGTTATGCCCATCATGTAAACATTGGGAGACGATAGGCCCAAGTAAAGGACTAGATGGCTATTAACGCGAATTACGTAAATTCTCAGGTCAATTCAGAAAGTTTCCGTTATAATACTGCAAAATGTTCGCGCTTCTATATTTCTGAACTGCCGGTAAACTTAGGAATACTATGTCTCAAAATGATACAAAAAAAGTGCTTATCGCATTAGATTATGATGATAGGCAAGCAGCAATAAATTTTGTAAAACAGCTTTCACCCTCAGAATGTCGTTTAAAAGTCGGCAAAGAAATGTTTACTTATTTTGGCCCTGAGTTTGTAAAAGAGTTAATCGAACTTGGGTTTGATGTGTTCTTGGATCTTAAGTTTCATGATATACCAAATACAGTTGCTAAAGCGGTTACTGCTGCAGCTGAGCTTGGTGTTTGGATGGTTAACGTGCATGCAAGCGGTGGTCTTGAGATGATGCAAAAGGCAAAACAAGCATTGAATAACTATGGTGACAAAGCACCGTTATTGATTGCAGTTACGGTGCTAACAAGTATGGATCAAGGGCAGTTATTGCGCTTAGGCATTGAAAAAACACCTCAAGATCAGGTTGTTTACTTAGCTAAGCTAGCCAAAGAGGCAGGGCTTGATGGTGTTGTTTGTTCCGCACAAGAAGCTCAGTTATTAAAGTCTCAACTAGGTGATTCATTTAAGTTAGTTACTCCTGGGATTCGCCCTGCAGGTAGTGATGCTGGCGATCAAAAGCGCATTATGACACCACAAAAAGCTGTAGCTGCTGGTAGTGATTATTTAGTCATCGGCCGCCCAATCACACAAGCAAGTAACCCAGTTCAAACCTTACAAGAAATTAACGCATCCTTGGCGTAACTCTATTTGACAACAACAATTCTTACCTTAAGGTAAAGAGTTGTTGTTGTAATACCAATTCTATTAAACATTGCCCAATCTAGCGAGCTAAAAGACTCATTCACTGTGTTAAAAATGACTTATGTAGAATAACGACATACCGAAATTTTTTCTGGTTACTAAGCCGTTGATCTATCTAATATCTGTTCATTTATTTAATGCAATTGTATAAATCATGAAAACTTTAAATTATCCAAGACGAAAGTCTTAACCTACCTTTAACTACTGACTATTTATACTCTACTCATCAGTTAGTGGGGAAGTGTTAAAGAGGTTGCATCTGAACTAGATTATCTGGTCAAAGATAAGCAAGTCGAAGTTCGTATTAATACCGGTAAGTGTATTTATCCATTACCTGAAACAGTATGCCGTATAGTTTTGAGTAATATTATTAGAAACGCATTCGTACATACTAATCACGGACTTATCATCATAAATCAGTCAGGTTATGAGGTAACGATCACTAACGTTGATGCCGCGCCTATATATGAATCAAACGAACTAGGCTTTGGACTTGGACTTGGTCTTGAACTGACTCAGCGTCTAACATCACAATGTAGCTGGTACTATTCAAGTAAAGAAACAAGCTCTGGACGACATGTTTACTGAGACTTTATACCCACAAAAGGTCACTAATGTGGCGTTTATCATCACACTAAAATAGCAGTTGATTGAGTTGTTTAGTACTTATATTCGGAAAATCCATACGATATGAATACTGGTGATAAAGTGTGGAGAATACCGCACTTTTAGAGAGCTTATCTAATTGCGCGAGAAATTGTTTTGCTGAATGAGTGCTGCGTTTACAGCATTGCTGATATTGTCGTATTACATCGGCAATTGTTTTGTATTTACCTGTGTGTTTTTTTAGTTCTAACTGTGCATGGATAAAAAAAGCCACACCACTCCAATATACACGCTGTTGCGCCCCTAGTGCCCACATGTTGTTAGCTACTTGATTCAAAGGGCCTTTTATTCTATTTGTTTGTTGCTGACCTCGTTTTAATCCAGCTTTAAGCCGGGCTTTAAATTCATTATGATTAATGATGCCGTTTTCTAACATAACGATATTTTGCAAGTAAGTTGCTAGGCCTTCACTTAACCAAAAGTCTTTATAGGCAAATAAAGGATGGTATAGGTGCGAAAGTTCATGATATAGACTCCAGTCATATATTAATGCTTTTTCGCTGGCATAACGGTGAAAATGTAATTCAATAGCATCATAAATATTATCATCAATACCTCGTTTTACACTTGCCCATGGCACTGGCTCAAAAGCAAAATAACGCGGTTTTAAGATAACTGGCAGAGTTTGCTGTGTCAGTGGCCCAAGTGTTTTAAAAGTACTGTTTATGCCATGAGCAACCCAGTTTTTTACTTTATTCTGTTGAGGAGTATTTAGTTTTTCTAAGTTTACATATGTTACTTCAAATGCAAGAGAGGTTTTGATTGTTATGCTTAAAATCAAAACAAGTAAACCGTACATGTACATATATTTCTACTTCATTGTTCGCCGTGTTTTATAGTAGACCGTAAAAAATCAAAACAATTACACACGTGACTGTAATTGTTGAAATTAACTCAAGTGAGTTGTTTGGCTATTTATGATTTACTCAATTTTAATTAAGTACATAAACATGATGAGAAAAACAATGAAAAAAGAAAGTATTTTATTAGTCATACTACTGTATTGCACACAAAGTGAGGCAAATCCATTACTAGGTACTTGGCAGTTTGTGGAGGGGAAATATGCAACCCAGAGTGGTTATGTAAGTGCCAAAGCACCAAGTTTAAGTTCAGTGAAAGTAATTTCGCCAACGCACTTTAGCTACATAACACAAAAAGACGGTGCGTTTTTATATGCTGGGGGTGGGCCTTACAAACTTGATGATAAATATTTCTACGAGACCTTCGCGTATGGAAATGTTCCTTCTTTACAGGGTAAAACAATGGCATTTAACTATAAAATAGAAGGTCAATTATGGCATCATACATTACATGAAAATGGCAAGCTTGTTGAAGCAGAAATATGGGAAAGAGTAAGCAATTGAAATTGATGAACTATATCAATTATGCTGATAATGGCGTGTTGACTATCGAAAAAGCAGCTATGCCACAACCCAAAAGCCATGAAGTGCTTATTAAAGTTGCAGCTTTAGGTGTAAACCGAGCTGACTTATTACAAAAGCAAGGTAAATATCCGCCACCTGAACATGACAGCCTGATCCTTGGCTTAGAGGCTGCTGGTATTGTCGTCGAATGTGCTGCGCCATTACAAAGTCAGTGGTTCAATAAAAGGGTGTTTGGATTAACGCAAGGCGGCGCTTATGCTGAATATGTGTGTATTGATGCACAACAGCTTATGCTAATACCTGATGAGGTGAGTTTTGAAGCAGCAGCAAGCTTTGCAGAAGTTTACCTAACGGCTTTCGATGCCATTGTGCGAACCGGTCAACTGTGTGCCGATGACGTTCTTTTGGTGCATGGCGGAGCGTCTGGAGTTGGTAGTGCGGCTATTCGTTTAGGCAAAGCATTAGGCGCATATGTGATTGCTACCCAAAGTAGCGAAATAAAATGTCAATATGCCAAGCAGCTTGGTGCAGATTTAGTGATTAACTACAATGAGCATTGTTTTTCACAAGTGATGAAATCCTGTGGTTTGTATGCAAATGTAATCATCGACCCAATTTCAGGCGAATATGTTGATAAAAATATTAAAGTTGCAGCCATGGACTGCCATTGCATTGTGCTGGCAATGCTCGGTGGTCGTTACAGTGAACTGGATATGGCAAAAGTACTCTCAAAACGTGTTCATTTACATGGCTCAACATTGCGAAATAGAGCACTTGAATACAAACGACAGCTCGTGGCTGATTTTATTTCGCGTTTTGGTACACAGCTTTTTACTGAAACCATGCGTATTCCTATACATAAGTCTTTCGCATTCAGCGAAATTGAACAAGCACATGCAATGCTACACAATAATGAGAATATGGGTAAAGTAATAGTGTCAATATCGTGATAAACATGGCGAAAATCAGCTGTGTATGTATAATGTATTCCAAATGCAATTTTAGAGACCACTATGGCAATTGAGCATAAAACGCGCACGCAATTAGTTGCGGAAGCGATAAGAGAAAAAATTCTATCTGGAGAAATAAAGGCAGGCGAGCCTTTGCGTCAGGCAGCACTTGCTGACGAACTTAATGTGAGTCGTATCCCTGTTAGAGAAGCTTTATTGCAATTAGAGTCTGAAGGGTTAGTGAATTTTGAGGCACACAAAGGTGCGACAGCAACGCAATTGAGTGCCGAGCAAATAGATGAAATATTTGATTTGCGAGCCTTGTTAGAAGCTGAACTTTTAAGTCACTCAATTAATAACTTAACACCAAGGGACTTGCTTGAAGCCGAAGCGATTCTATTTGACCTTGAAGAAGCAACCGAAGCAGGTGATACACAATCAGCAACAGGCAAGCTTAATGCCCAATTTCATTCCAAGCTTTACAGTAAAGCACAGCGGCCACAAACGGCTGAATTAGTTGATGTATATAGTAAAAATTCAGAGCGTTATGTTCGAATGCATATTTTATTGGCGGGCGGCATCAAAACAGCACCAGAAGAGCATCGGACATTACTAGAACTATGCAAACGTAAAGAAGTCGAACAGGCTTGTGTGTTTTTGAAAAAGCATATTACGGGTGCTAAGGATGATATTAAACAATTGCTTATTAAAATTGAGCAGGGTGAAAAATAGATTTTGAATATTTAATATTGTATGCAATTTGGTTTTGCGTTATGTTATTGTTCTAATACAAAAGGCAATAACATAACGTATCTATGGACTCTATCTACCTTTCTAAATTTAAGGCTTTTCATTTAGCCATTAATAAACGTGGCTTTCAAAACATTATCATTCTAGGTGTTAATAATATCCGCTACTTGTGCGGTTTTTATAGTAATCCCGCTTATCTAATAGTGACCGTTTCAGGAAACTTTTTAACCACTGAATACCGATATAATGAACAAGCAACCTATGAGTCGCACCAAGGCAAAATTATGTATAGAGTTTGAGAAAATCAACCTTTAGGGCTGTATATTACCCAATTATCAGCATTGGAGCCACAAGATATGAAGCGGCTAAGTCACGGTGCAAATATGCCATGAAATTAGTTATGAGTTTAAGCATGAATAATTGTTATTCATTATTTGTATTGTTGAATCGCCACATGCAGTAAGAGCATAAAAGGGCAGTTATATCAATTTTATTAAAATATTAATCATTCTAGCGAGCTAAATGACTTATAAACTGCGTTAAAAATTACTTATGTAGAATAATTACATACCAAAATTTTTGTCTGGCCACTAAGCCATTTATTTGTCGCAACATCTGGTCATTTATTTAATTCAATTGGTATTACCTAAAAACAGCAACATATTTTTATTGTAATAAGGAAAATAAATGCAAGTTATAACCGAAGAGCAAGTACATCGATGCTTAAGCTTCAAAACACTTATTGAGTCACTCAAACTTGGCTTTTCTATGCCAGCAGGCACGCCCCCACGGCATGTTTATGAACTTGACTCTAAAACTCATGACGCTTTTGCTGTATTGCCCGCTTGGAACGAGCAATATATTGCAGTGAAAGCATTTACGTATTTCCCTAATAATGCTGAACAAGGCTATCAAAGTTTATATTCAAAGCTAATGCTATTTAAACGCGACTTTGGTGAACCTTTGGCACTTATCGATGGTTCGAGTGTAACGCTTTGGCGCACCGCAGCTGTATCGGCACTTGCAAGCCAGTATTTGTCTCGAACAGATGCGCGACATTTGGTTTTTTTTGGTTCAGGCAATTTAGCAGAATATATGATTAAAGCGCATATAAGTGTTAGGCCGATTGAAAAAGTAACAATTATTGCCAGAAATACTAAAAAAGCAGAACAACTGTGCAGCTGTTTATCAACACAATACAAAGATGTTGAATTTTTCTTGGGTGTCTCTGATGAACAAACACTAGCAAGCGCAGATATTGTGAGTTGCGCAACCGGTTCAGCAACGCCTTTGTTTGACGGAGCTTGGCTTTCACCGGGCACACATATCGATTTAATTGGTAATCACCATAAAGATGGCAGAGAGTGTGATAGTGCCACAATCACGCGCTCAACCGTGTTCGTAGATAGTAAAGTGAATGTGCTAAACGAAGCAGGAGAGTTACTGATCCCAATTTCTGAGGGTGAATTTGATGCGCGCAATGTGGTCGCGCAACTCAGTGAAATGAACCAATTAAACTACGTAAGAGATAAAGAACAAATTACTTTATTTAAGTCAGTTGGCATGGCGCTTAGTGATTTACTATCGGCTGGGCTTGTATATAGGCTGAACTGTTAGTGATTATTTATGGCACTTTAGCCCTGCTGTTAATAATAAGTACATATGTACTTTTAAGATATAAAATAAAAAAGCGTGCATGGCGACAAGTTCAAGTTGAAGGTATAACAAGAGTTAAGCAGCATACAGTTGGATCACTCGAAGTATTAGCACAGTCAAGTATATTGATTGAATTTACTTATCAAGGTGAGAAACACTGTTGTCAAACTGCTTTTAGGCCGAGTTTATACGAGTCATTTTTAGCAAAAAAGGCAACTTTTATATACATTGACCCGCACAATCCTGAGCAATGTTTACACAATGCACAAACTAAGTGGCGCTATATCAAGTTATGGCTGTTTTTGACCTTTTTAGTACTTGGTTGTGTATTTATTCGGTATTGGTGAGTAATTAAAAATTTGTGTAATTAGGTTCAGTGATTGTTCTATTGATAGAAAGTTTTTTAAAGTAACGTTATAAGCCATTGTTATAATTAAATTGTAATTAAGGATGAAAATGCGGTGGCATTATTTATCGGATTTGATAGAACTTTAACAATACAACAGGCTTCAAAAACGGTGATAAGGCCAATCGCACAGGTATAAGTTAATACCTTATTAACTGGCCAATCAAAGTTAAATAGTCACAGTAGTATCAATGGCTACGGTGACTATTTATTACATGGTGTTATACTCATCTTCCCAGAAAAATTTTTCTTCGCCAAAGGCCGGTTTTAAATCATTTAGCCACATAGCATTTTCATCAAACTTAGCAAAGAATGGGCGTTGAACCCAGTCAGGGTTGCGTGCTTGAATAAAGCGCAGTGCAAATACCTTTTCGCCATGAATTTCGGTTACACCTGAAACCTCAACTTTACCTGGGCCTGCGCTCATTGAAGGGCCACGTACCGTTCGGCTAACACCTGATACGTTTTTATAGGCTTCGCGGAAAATTTCCCATGTTTTATAAAGTGGTAATTCAAAGTAGCGTTTAGCGCCTGTATCACGCTCGATAAACATGTAATAAGGGATCATGCCCATTTGCGTTTGCTCTTTCCACATCTCACTCCACATAAGTGGGTCGGTATTAATATTATTGAGCAAAGGTGCTTGCGTTCTGATCTGAGCACCCGTTTTACGAATAAGGCGAATGGCTTCTTTGGTGATATCAGTACGTAACTCTTGTTTGTGGTTAATATGTGCCATGATAGAAACATGTTTACCTGCATCCACAAGTTCTTTAATAAGTATTAAGAGCTCCTTAGCATCTGGATCTGTGACGTACCTAAATGGCCAAAAAGTGAGTGATTTAGTACCGATACGAATGGTTTTAATATGATCAAAACGCGGCTCTTTTAGTGTTTCTAAATACTTACGCAGCTTAACTGTGCGCATCACCATCGGGTCACCACCGGTCATCAGCAAGTCAGTGACTTCTTTGTGCTCAGCTAAGTAATTATGTAGTAGGTCTTCATCATTGTTGTTAAAACGGGTTGCTTTACCTACAAACTGTGCCCATCTAAAACAGAAAGTACAATAAGAGTGACAGTATTGCCCTTGAGATGGGAAAAACAATACGGTCTCTTTGTATTTGTGCTGAATGCCCTCAACTCGCTCACCATCATACTCGGGTACATTCTTTTCCATTTGACCGGCAGGATGAGGGTTAAGCTTGTGGCGAATTTCAGTTGCTAAGTTAAATACCTCTTCAGGCGTATGCTCACTTTTTAATAAGGTGGCCATTTGCTCATATGACTCATCGTCAAGCATTCCGCGTTGTGGAAAGGTAAGCTGAAAGACAGGATCATTTGGTACTTTGTGCCAATCTATTAGCTCTTCAATAACAAAGTTATTAACGCGAAATGGAAAAACATTAGCAACGACCTTCATCTCAAAGCGCAAATGCTCAGGAAGTTTATCGAGTTGTTCGATTTTATCGATTTGACGGTGTTGATAAACGGTAAACCTTGGCGCTTGATATGCCTGTGCAGGCTGTAACTGAACGGTTTGTTGCATAATTCCTCGTAACTTTACTAACTAATATTGCAAAAGCGACAAATTATAACAGGTTTTGTTTCAAAATGACGACCTTTGTAGTTGAATTAGCAACAATGACATAAAAGATTAATAAAATGCTGAGCAAATTCACTCAGCAGGCTATTAATATGCTTGTTGGTCTATCGCTTGATATATTGCATCAGCCAAAAGCTCTATGTCGTCATTTGAAGTAACGTAAGGTGGCATAATATAAATGAGCCTACCGAATGGCCTGATCCAAACGCCTTTAGTGATAAAAAACCGCTGTATTTTTGCTACATCGACGGCGGCGTTTATTTCAACAACGCCAATTGCGCCCAGTATTCGCACATTATTAACGGCATTTAAGCTTTCACAACGCTTAAGTGCCCCCATCGCTGTGTTTATGCGTTTAATTTGAGCTTGCCAGTCATTTTCAAAAAGTAGGTCAATGCTTGCGCATGCAACAGCACATGCGAGGGGGTTACCCATAAATGTGGGGCCATGCATCAGCACGCCAGCTTCGCCTTCACTGAGCCCGATGGCAACTTTTTCATTGGTTAAGGTTGCCGATAGAGTCATCGTGCCACCGGTCAATGCTTTACCAATACACATGATATCAGGCACAATATTGGCATGTTCACAGGCAAATAGTTTTCCGGTTCGGCCAAAGCCTGTTGCGATTTCATCGAGAATGAGTAATACATCATATTTATCGCACAGTTGTCTTAGCTTGGATAAATAAGCTGGATTATAAAAATTCATACCACCGGCATTTTGGACTATTGGCTCAATGATAAATGCTGCGACCTGTTGGTGATGAGCAGCAAAGGCACTTTCGAGTGTTTCGAGTTCATCTTGATCAATAGTGTCTCCAAATTTAGCCTTTGGCGCATCCACAAAAATATGTTCAGGCAAAAATCCTCGGTACATGCTGTGCATTGAATTAATAGGATCGCATACACTCATCGCGGCAAAGGTATCACCATGGTAGCCTTTATTTGCAGTCATAAGCTTGTTTTTGCCGTGCTCGTTTTTACTGATCCAATACTGTAATGCCATTTTTATCGACACTTCAACACTCACTGAACCGCTATCGGCAAGAAACACTCTGTCTAGTGTTTCAGGTGTAATAGTAATTAGCTTTTTACAAAGTTCTACAGCAGGGGCGTGGGTAATCCCGCCAAACATGACATGGCTCATGATATTAGATTGCTGATGAATCGCCGATATAAGTGTTGGATGATTATACCCGTGAATTGCGCTCCACCAAGATGCCATACCATCAATCAATATTTCGCCTGTATCAAGGTGGATTTTGTTTTTATCTGTATGAGTCACACCGTATGATGGAAGAGGGTTGAGCATAGAGGTATATGGATGCCAGATATGTTTCTTGTCAAAACTTTTATCAATAGTGTTATTTTTGGTCACTGGTAAACCCCGGGTAACTGGTTGGCGTTGACAATACTACATCAGGAAGTAGACTAAGCCAATCAACGTCAAGTTAACTGCATTATTTTTGAGCAGAATCATAAAAAAAGAGAAATAGGATATGGCTACAGTTCGTCACGATTGGACACATGAAGAAGTAAGAGCATTGTTTGAAATGCCGTTTAATGACTTGCTATTTAAGGCGGCCAGTATTCACCGTGAGAACTTTAAACCCAATGAGGTGCAGATTTCAACTTTGCTCTCCATCAAAACGGGAGCTTGTCCAGAAGATTGTAAATATTGTCCGCAATCAGGGCATTATAAAACGGATCTTGAACGAGAGCGTTTAATGGAAGTTGAAAAGGTGGTAGAGCAAGCACGTTTAGCAAAACAAAAAGGCGCGACCCGTTTTTGTATGGGTGCTGCGTGGTCAGACCCTAAAGACAGAGACATGCCTTATATTTCAAAAATGGTTAAAGAAGTAAAGGAGCTTGGCTTAGAAACTTGCATGACTTTGGGTATGCTAGACAATGATAAAGCCCATGCTTTGTCAGATGCAGGGTTGGATTATTATAATCATAACTTAGATACTTCGCCTGAATACTATCAGCAGATAATTACCACAAGAACCTATCAAGATAGGCTCGATACTATCGACAATGTGCGCGATGCAGGTATGAAAGTATGTTCCGGTGGTATTGTTGGCATGGGTGAGCAGGCAGCTGATAGATTTGGTTTGTTAATGCAATTAGCAAATTTGCCTCAACAACCGGAAAGTGTGCCAATTAATATGTTGGTAAAAGTCAAGGGCACACCACTTGAAGATGTTGAAGACTTAGACCACTTTGAATTTGTGCGCACTATTGCTGTGGCACGAATTATGATGCCATTGAGCTATGTTCGACTATCTGCTGGACGTACAGCAATGAATGAACAGATGCAGTCTATGTGCTTTTTTGCCGGTGCCAACTCAATTTTCTATGGTGACAAGTTACTTACTACAGAAAACCCTGAAGCTGATGCGGATATGAACTTACTTAAAAAGTTAGGTATGAAGCCTGAAGAGCGTCACGATTACTCTGATGAAGCTTACGAAGCATCACTGTCATCAGCTATCGCTGACAAGGCAACCTCAGAGCTATTTTACGAAGCAAATTAATGGCTTTTGAGTATCTACAAGAAAGCTTAAATACGCGCAAGCAACAAGCATTGTTTAGGCACCGAGTTTGTGTACAAAATGGCAATGCGCGTTTTATTGAAATTGCAGGTAAAACCTATCTAAATTTTGCCAGTAATGATTACCTTGGGTTGGCTGATACCCAGTTGGATATGCAATCGGCTGCTACCGGTAGCACAAGTTCAGCTTTAGTAACGGGTTATCAGGCTATTCATAGGCAATTTGAAGCGCGTTTATGTAATTTGCTCGGCTATCAATCTGCTTTGTTATTTAGTACGGGATTTAGTGCAAACTCAAGTATTTTAAAAGCATTGTTTAATGATGCCAGCTCAGCAAAAAGCTGCGCTATCTTTCAAGATAAACTGAATCATGCCAGTTTAATTGATGGTGCGTTGCAAAGTAGCGCTAAACATATTCGTTTCAATCATAATGATATGGGCCATTTGCGCGCAAGGCTGGAAAAGTCTGCTGCAGTAAATAAACTAATCATTAGTGAGGGTGTATTTTCAATGGATGGCGATTCAGCGCCACTTGAGCAGCTTTACAACCTTAAAAAACAACACGATGCTTGGTTAATGTTAGATGACGCACATGCGTTTGGTGTGTTGGGTAAAGATGGTTTAGGTTCGTGTCAATTACATCAAAATAAACCGGATATTTTAGTTGTCACTTTTGGTAAAGCAATGGCAAGCCAAGGAGCTGCAGTGCTTGGTAGTAAAACGCTGATTGATTATATGCTGCAATATAATCGTGATTATATTTACTCAACAGCGATGTCACCACTGATGGTAAACGCTGCCAGCTTTCAATTAGAGCGGTTGTTAAAAGCCCACGACCAGCGTGCACAGTTGCGCACAAATATAGTTTTGTTTAAGCAATTATGTGATGCTGCTAATATTGCTGTGATGCCATCAAATACGTCAATTCAACCCGTGGTACTGGCAAGTGCTGAAAATGTATTGCAGGTACAAAGTAAATTACAACAAAGTGGAATTTGGTTAAGTGCGATTCGCCCCCCAACAGTGCCAGCTAATACAGCAAGGCTTAGGATCACTATAACAGCGGCGCATCAAGCACAAGATATTCATAATTTAGTACAGCAGCTTGAGGTGCAATTATGAATGCAATAGCAAAAAATGTCGGCCTCTCAAATTCGATGGTAAAGCAAAATACAGCAGAGCGATTTTCTAAAGCTGCTAAGCAGTATAAAACACACGCCCGTGTTCAACAGCAAGTAGCTAGCCGTTTATTTTTATTGTTAGAAAATGGACAGGACTGTTTACTTGATTTAGGCGCTGGACCACTATTGCATCGAGGACAGTTGATAAAACATGCAGCAAGTGTGTTACATATCGATTTAAGTCATGGCATGTTACAACAAGGACAAAGTGATACTTGGCGTGTGTGTGCTGACATGGATAAACTACCACTGCAAAGTGCCAGTGTATCTTGCATATTCTCAAACTTTGCGATTCAATGGAGTAGTGCACCGGCACAGCTATTCAAAGAGCTAGCTCGAGTGTGTAAGCCTGATGCTCAGGTTGTTATCTCATCAGTGCTTGATGGTTCCTTAAAAGAAATATCTCAGGCGTGGCGAAGTTTAGATAATCGTTGTCATGTAAATAGCTTTTTGGCTTTGCACGAACTTGAACAGTTTGCTAAAGATGCAGGGTTTGGTATTAATCTATCTAAACAAGCATGCTTAAAAGATAGCTTTGAAAACCCACAACAGGCATTGAAGTCGGTTAAAAACATTGGTGCTAATCAAATGCAAAACCAAAACAACAAGCAGTTTGGTTTGATGGGCAAAAAACGCTATGAAAAGCTATTATCAGGCTACCCCTTAGAAAATAACCAAGCGTTAGTAAGCTATGAAGTAGCCATTATGGATCTAATTAAATTATGAGCGCATTTTTTATTACTGGCACAGATACAGAGGTTGGTAAAACCTACGTAACGGCATTGTTACTTAAATTTTTGACCCAGCATAAACGCAAAGCGATTGGCTTTAAACCTATCGCCGCTGGCGCTGAGGAGGCGTTTGGGCAGTTGGTTAATGATGATGCATTAACATTAATGGAATCGTCTTCTGTGCATGGAAAATATGAGCAAATCAACCCAATTTGTTTTGAGCCGCCTATTGCGCCACATATTGCAGCGCAGCAAGCGGGTGTTGAGATTACATTAGAGAAATTAAGTCAATACTATCACCAGTTAGCATCATTGGGCGCAGAGTTTACTTTGGTTGAAGGTGCTGGTGGCTGGGCTTTACCCATTAATGATTCACAATACCTATATGATTGGGTTAAAACAGAGCAGTTGCCTGTGATTTTAGTTGTTGGTATGAAGTTAGGTTGCTTGAATCACGCAATATTGACCAGCCAAACTTTAAAAGTACAAGGTGTTAAATGCGTTGGTTGGGTAGCCAACCAAATAGACCCAAATATGACTAATTTTGATGACAATTTAAATAGCTTGCGTAAACGCCTAGAGGCCCCTTTACTGGCTGTAGCGCCGTTTGGTGAAGAGCAAGCTAAGCTGCAAATATATGCTGCTTTAACAGACTTATTTGGTATTAATCTGCAAAGCTAAAACGACGGATTTAGCCGTCCTTGGACGGCTTATTCTGCTATTACCTGTTGCTTTAGGTAATTGGGCAATAGCTCCTCAACTATTTTTTTAGCTGCAATGGTATGTCGTACACCACTGAACATCACTGATGTTTGTTCTTGCATGCCCGTTATTCCAGTTAAAGTCCAACCTTCACCTAATTCAGGGCACAGTACTTTCGTCGTTGGGGGAATAACTTTAAACTCGTCTGACATACTCAACTCCAGATTAGACTTAATTTTACATGCTAGTTTATACTATTTTTGCAAATTGCCAATTGAGAGCCTGCATATATGCGATTTTACACACCTAGATTGTTACTCAAGCCAATAACCTACCGTGATATGAACTCACTACATTTAATTTTAAATGATCCATTAGTGGCTAAATTTAATGATTATGGCTATAAAATCTCAAAATCAGAAGTAAGGGCTTTGATCCAATGGGATTTGGAGCAAAGCTATCTTGGCTTAGGGCAAAGGTTAAGTATAAATAGCCACAATGGGACTATGAAAGGTAGTATTGGTTTATATGACTTTGACTGTAAATTAGGTGATGTGTTTATTGGTTTTGAGTTGGGAAGTGCGTATTGGCATCAAGGGTTTATGCGCGAAGCAATTAATTGTATTTTAAATAACATAGTGCAACTAATTGATGTGAAAAGTAGTGTTCGTTTGGTTGCACAGGTACAACCGCAAAACGCACGTTCAATAAAATTGCTAGATCAATTGGGTTTTATAAAACACCTTGACAATAAATACGTTAAAACAATAACTCTGTAACATTAACAACACAAACAGAACACATCATACTATTGAATGGATTGCAGCTTGTTACTCAGCAATCGTACTAGTGAATCTACATTCGACGTTTCATCGTTTAATCCAATAAGCAGGGTCATGAAGTAGCAATCCATCATAATATCTGCTTTATGCACATCATAAGGTTGGCCTGCAAAGAGTGTGTGTTTAAAAGATTCTAACTGTTCGGAAAAATAAGCCTGTTGCCAAATAATACCCGAAAGTAACTCTTTACTAAATTCTCTATTGTTTAAGTAAAATTCATATAAAAATTTAGCATAATGCCTAAGTCTAAGGCGTGGCGTATGTAATTTTTCACTTTGGGCTGCTTGAACTAGCACTTGCTCTATTTGTTCATGCATTGCCATTTTCAAAATATCTAATTTAGTAGGGAAGTGAGAAAACACGGTGCCTGTAGCAACGCCGGCTAATTTAGATATTTGTCGTGTAGTGGTGTTGGTATAGCCATACTCATTAAACAATTGCCAGCTTGCATCAAGTATTCTTTGTTTTGTTGATGATTTTTTATTCATAATCTCACCAGTGAGTTAGAGCAAAAGAGTCTAGCATAATGGGAAAAAAATACACATAACACTTGAAATTGAGCGTGCTCATATTTAATAATGAGCGCGCTCAATTTTGAGTGATTTTGATATATGGAGTGTTTTTATGAATGTACTAGGATATGTATTGTTTTTACCTTTTATCTATTTTTACAGCTTTATACTTGGGCAAGTTTTGAAATGTGCTTTGATACCCGGTGGGCTGTGTGTATTAATGTTGATTATGGGTCCAAAAGAGTTCTTTAAACACATGAAGTTAGCGACACAGACGCAAACATCTCATAAACCTGCCGAACTAACATAGTTTTACTAGTCAGATTAGTTTAAAATTGGGTTTTTAGGTTTAGGGCTTGCTGCCTATATCAGCATGCTCAAGAGAACTTTCCTAGGAGCCCATTATTTTAAGCGCAGCTAATGTCACCATGCAGTTTGGTGCAAAACCCCTTTTTGAAAATATATCAGTTAAATTTGGCGACGGTAATCGCTATGGCCTAATCGGTGCAAATGGGTGTGGCAAATCTACATTCATGAAAATTTTAAGTGGTGAGCTTGAGCCAAGCACTGGAAATGTCAGTGTTTCGCCCAATACACGTGTAGCTAAGCTAAACCAGGACCAGTTTGCATACGAAGAATTTAGTGTAATCGATACTGTTATCATGGGCCATAAAGAACTGTGGGAAGTTAAAGCTGAACGTGACCGTATTTATTCTTTGCCTGAGATGAGTGAAGAAGATGGTATGAAAGTCGCTGACTTAGAAACCGAGTTTGCTGAAATGGATGGCTACTCTGCTGATTCAAAAGCGGGTGAGTTGCTTATAGGAGTTGGTATACCAACAGAGCAACATTATGGTCCAATGTCAGAAATTGCACCTGGTTTTAAGCTTCGTGTATTATTAGCACAGGTTTTGTTTGCAAACCCAGATATTATGCTGCTTGATGAGCCTACTAACAACTTGGATATCTATACCATCAAGTGGCTGGAAGATGTTTTGAATCAGCGAGAATGTACTATGTTAATTATCTCGCATGACCGTCATTTTCTTAACTCCGTATGTACGCATATGGCTGATATAGATTATGGTGAGCTTCGAGTTTATCCTGGTAATTACGATGAGTATATGTTCGCTGCGACCCAAGCGCGTGAAAAGCTATTAAGTGAAAATGCCAAGAAAAAGGCGCAGATTGCTGAACTACAACAATTTGTTTCGCGTTTTTCTGCTAATGCATCAAAAGCAAAGCAAGCGACATCTCGTGCTAAACAAATGGATAAAATTCAACTAGATGAAGTAAAGGCATCATCTCGTCAAACGCCATTTATTCGCTTTGAACAATCAAAGCAGTTATTTAGAAACGCGCTTGAGATGAATGCACTTGCCCAAGGGTATGAAAGTACATTGTTCTCAGGCCTTGAAGGATTAGTCGAAGTTGGCGAACGCATTGCCATAATTGGTGAAAACGGGGTTGGTAAAACCACGTTACTGCACACTTTTGCTGGTTCCTTAGCCCCTAAAAGCGGTGACTTTAAGTGGTCTGAAAACGTTAATATTGGTTATTATGCACAAGACCATGCGGATGAGTTTGAAAAAGATATTAATGTTTTTGAGTGGATGGAACAGTGGCAACAACAAGGTGATGATGAGCAAGTTGTGCGTAGCTTCCTTGGTCGTATGCTGTTCTCTCAAAATGATATTAAAAAACCAGTAAAAGTACTATCAGGCGGTGAGCAAGGCCGTATGCTTTTTGGTAAGCTTATGATGCATAAGCATAATATTTTACTTATGGATGAGCCAACGAACCATATGGATATGGAATCTATTGAAGCATTGAACCTAGCACTTGAACAGTATGAAGGCACCTTGTTTTTCGTATCTCATGATAGGCAGTTTGTATCTTCTTTAGCGACTCGAGTTTGGGAGATTAAAGATGGTAAGGTGATCGACTTCAGAGGTAGCTATGATGAATATTTAGCAACGCAAGAACAAGCTAAATAAAGCAACTAAATAAAGGCTGTGTATAATGCATGGTCTTTGTTTTTATGCGTGATTAGCAGTTTAAGCCGTATTATTAAATGCTGTCATAGTGAGGTTTCAAGACCTGCAGAGCCTGAAAGCAATGGTATTAAGCGACTTTTTAGGTATAATACTGCGCAAAAATTAATGTTGATTTGGCTACCCCTATTATTTCTCAAATCAATGATTTTCTAATGTATCGTTTTTTAACACCGAGGATTTATTATGACGGTTGGCATTATCATGGGTTCAAAGTCAGACTGGCCTACAATGACACACGCAGCAGAGATGTTGGACAGATTTGGCATCGCGTATGAAACAAAAGTTGTGTCTGCGCACCGTACTCCTCAATTGCTTGCCGATTACGCATCAAGTGCAGCAGAACGTGGTATTAAAGTCATTATTGCAGGTGCTGGCGGTGCCGCACACTTACCGGGTATGGCGGCTGCCTTCACAAGTTTACCTGTACTAGGTGTGCCTGTTAAATCAAAAACACTTAATGGCGTTGACTCATTGTTATCAATTTGCCAAATGCCAAAAGGTGTTGCTGTAGGTACATTGGCAATCGGTGATGCAGGTGCTGCAAATGCTGGTTTATTGGCTGCACAGATCTTAGGTTGTCAACAACCGGAGATTTTTGCCAAAGTTGAAGCGTTTCGTAAAGAACAAACCGAGACAATATTAGCTAACCCAAATCCAGCGCAGTAATATGAATATTCTAGTTTTAGGGGCAGGGCAACTTGCTCGGATGATGAGCTTATCTGCAACTCATTTAGACTTACACGTGCTTGCATATGACGTGGGTTCAAAGCAGGTGATCAATCCAGTAACGTTTAACGTTGAGCCGTTTTCGCTTGAACAAGCAATTGAGCGAAGTCATGCTATTACGGCTGAGTTTGAACATATTCCACATGATATACTTTCTTTGTGTTCGCAAAGTGGTAAGTTTTACCCAGGCGCACAAGCAATAGCAATAGGTGGCGACCGTTCGCTTGAAAAAAGCTTGCTAGATAAAGCTAAAGTTGCATGTGCACCTTATCAACTCATTACACAGAAAAGCCACTTTCTAAGTGCAATAGAGCGCTTAGGCATGCCTATGGTAGTTAAAACTTGTCAAGCAGGGTACGATGGCAAAGGTCAATGGCGAGTAAAAAGCAAAGATGACATCGAGCAAATTTGGTCAGAAATGGCAGAGTTTTTAGAATCAGGTACAGATGTGTTGCCACACACTATCATTGCTGAGCAAATGATCCCGTTTGATAGGGAAGTGTCGATTATTGGTGTGCGTGATAAAAATGGTCAATGTAAAACTTATTCATTAACAGAAAATCAGCATACCGATGGGGTGTTAACATTATCAATCGCCGGTAAAGCAAAGCCAGCAATTGAGCAACAAGCGCAAGATGCATTTAATGCCTTGGCTAATGAACTTAACTATGTGGGTGTACTGGCTATAGAGTTTTTTGATGTTAAAGGTAAGTTGCTGGTAAACGAAATTGCACCACGGGTACATAACTCAGGGCATTGGACGCAACAAGGTTGCCATGTTAGTCAATTTGAAAATCATATGCGTGCCGTCGCAGGTCTTCCTCTTGGTTCAACCGCATTACTAAGACCAACTGCGATGATTAATGTGCTAGGCCAAACGTCAATACCAAATGAGGTACTCAGTATCTGTGACACGACAACTCATTGGTATTCTAAAGCTGCGAAGCCTGGTCGTAAGATGGGTCACATAAATGTCTCCGCAAACGATTTATCACAGTTAGGAAGTCGTTTAGAGAAATTAACGCATTTTCTTTGTGAACGTGATTACCCTGGGGTTGCAAGTACAGCACAAAGTCTCAAAGACGCTTAACCTAAAAACCGAGCTAAGCTCGGTTTTTTTATGCATTGGAACTGCAAAAAATGGTAGCACAGCAAAAAATTAAACTTGCCTTTATTAGTCTATTTGTTGTGAGCTTTACGCCTTTGATAAGCGCGACATTGGCACTGGCTTTTGGCATCTTATTTGCTTGGTTCTTTGGTAACCCATATCAACAGTACAGTAGCACATTGAGCAAATGGTTATTAAAAGTTGCCGTGATTGGGTTAGGGTTCAATGTCAATATCATGGATGTGATTGAAGTAGGCCGTAGTTCTATTGTACTTACCATTGTCAGTATCACAGCGATAATTGGACTCGGTGAGTTACTTACTCATGCATTTCGTCTAAACCGAAATACAGGTGTGCTTATCTCTTTTGGTACCGCGATTTGTGGTGGTAGTGCGATTGCAGCGATGGCACCTGTGATCAAAGCTAAACAGCATGAAATTGCGGTTGCATTGGCTGTCGTTTTTTCTCTCAATGCGATTGGCTTAGTATTATTTCCAGTGATTGGTCGTATGTTGGCATTAAGTGACGAACAATTTGCAACATGGGCAGCACTGGCGATCCATGATACTAGCAGTGTGGTTGCAGCATCTGCGGCATATAGCCCTATTGCGGTTGGTATTGCCACTACGATTAAATTGACACGCGCGATGTGGATTATTCCATATACAGCCGCAGCAGGAGTATTTTGGCGTAGCGAAGAGCGAACCAGTATTCCTTTGTTCATATTTGGGTTTTTATTAGCAGCTATGTGTAATAGCTTTTTGCCACATTTAGATTCTGTTTGGCAGAACCTCTACTTTGGCGCGAAGCATATTCTTGTGGCAACTTTATTTTTAATAGGTGCATGCGTCTCAAAGACAATTATAAAACACACTGGGTGGCGTCCTTTTGCGATGGCGACGTTATTATGGGTTATTGTGAGCAGCGTATTGTTGTTACTTATTTTAGATAAATTAATTTAAAATTATATTGAACTGTTCTAATTTGTCACGGTCTTATATTTTGAGGCGTGGATAGGCCTCATTTCATAATCGCTGTCCATCAGCGACTATGTGAGCGCAGAGAGTATTTGGCCAGTATTATTTACTGGCCTTTTTTTATCTTAAAACTCGGTGATTAATCTTAAAATTATCGATATATGTGCCTACATTTGCTTTAATGCTATCAATACAACAACCCATAAGAATCGCTATGATCAAACAATCCATCCTCTCAATTGCAGTGGCATCGAGCCTAATACTAACGGGCTGTCAAACAACCAGTCAGTTGAAAAAAAATAAAGTAGAAACGCAAAGTCTGGTTCAACCCATTGTGCAAACACCAGTTGATTTTGGTGGTGAAAAAATCACGATGGAGCAGGCTATGGCTCACCCAGATTGGATCAGTCGCAAACCAGAGGGCGCATTTTGGGCATCTGATAGCCAAGCTGTCGTTTTTAATCAAAAACAAATGGGCAACGAGTTACGTGATACCTTCAAGGTAAGTGAAACTTCAGCACCAGCGAAAGTAATGCTTAGTCAGCTTCACACCTTAGGTGCTGAAAATGCGATTTACTCAAAAGATGGCAAATATCAAGCTTATACTTTTGAAGGTAATATCTTTATAAAGGAAATAGAAACAGCCAGCATAACCCAATTAACCCATAGTTCAGAAAGTGAATATAGCTTACAGTTTTTAAACTCTGGTGAACTGGCGTATCGAGTAGATAACACTTTTTATAAAGTGAGCCTATCAACTGGGCGTACACATGAAATTGCAAAGCTACACTTAAGTGATAAGCCATTAGGGTTACAGGAGCCCAGCAGCTATATTGCTAAGGAGCAACATAAGCTGATTGAGTTTGTTGCATTACAGCACAAAAATAAAGCTGATGCGCAGTTGAGAAAAGAGACCCTGCAATCACAAAACAGTACGATTGCTCATACACATTTTTATTTAGGAAAAGGTAAGCAGCTCATCGAGGCAAGTTTGTCTCCAACAGGAGATAAGCTAATTGCAGTAATAAGTGATACTCGTTCTTGGCGGGGTGACGGTGATATCATGCCTAATTATGTCAGTCAAGATGGTCATATTGAATCGGTTCCAGCCCGACGTAAGGTTGCAGATGCTAAAAGTCATTCATCAACTGTGATATTTATTGATATTTCATCACAGCAGCAAACTGAACTTGCTTACAATACATTACCTGGTTTTGATGAGGACGTATTGGCTGCGGTCAAAAAAGAGAATGCACAGCGAAAAGGCGAAACTTATAAATCACAAAGAACACCGCGTGATATAAACTTAATGCCACCATGGATGCTAGTTCCAGTTCAATGGAATAGTGCTGGTACTGAAGTGGCGCTTATGCTCGAAGCGTGGGATAACAAAGATAGGTGGTTAGCCACGGTTGACTTTGATAACAATAAGCTCGTATCTCAACATCGCTTACACGACGAAGCATGGATTAATTATACCCACAATGATTTTGGTTGGTTTAACAACTCAAATACGCTTTATTATTTGTCTGAGCAAAGTGGTTATAGTCATGTATATAGTAAACCTCTTGATGATAAAGCTACTCAGCTTACTGATGGTAAATTTGTCGTTTCAAACTTAACCTTAGCAAAAGATGATGAGCATATATATTTTAAAGCAAATGTTAAGCATCCTGGTATTTATGAAATATATCGCGTTGATATACAAACAGGGGAACGTGAGCAGTTAACTAATCTTGATGGGGTAACGGACTACAGCTTGAGTCCTGATGAGCAAAAGCTATTGCTGACTCATTCAAAAGTAATGATGCCAGAAGAATTATATGTAATAGATATTCGGCCCAATACAGTTGCAAAACGTTTAACAAATACAGTATCTGATGAATTTTTGAATAAAAAACTGATTGCTCCCAAAATTGTTGCTATACCGTCAAGCCATGGTGATGAGCCAGTTTACTCTAGAGTATATTACCCTGCAGATTATGTTGAGGGCGAAACGGGTAAAAAGCGTAAAGCAGTGATTTTTAATCACGGTGCTGGTTATACGCAAAATGCACATATGGGTTGGTCGTACTATTTTAGAGAGTTTATGTTCCACTCATTATTAGCAAATGAAGGCTATGTTGTGATGGACATGGATTATCGGGCTTCTAAAGGATATGGCAGAGATTGGCGTACAGCTATTTATCGTCATATGGGTAAGCCAGAAATTGAAGACTTAGCCGATGGGGTTAAGTGGATGGTCGAACACACCAATGTTGATAAAGAAGCAGTTGGAACTTATGGTGGTTCTTACGGTGGCTTTATGACATTTATGGCTTTGTTTACGCAACCCGACTTGTTTAAGGCCGGTGCCGCAATTAGACCTGTTACGGACTGGGCGTATTACAATCATGGCTATACTTCAAATATTTTGAACCATCCAGATATAGACCCAATAGCTTATGAAAGAAGCTCGCCAATGTACTTTGCACAGGGGTTGAAAAATGAGTTGCTAATTAATGCGCCGATGCTTGATGACAATGTATTCTTCCAAGATGTTGTTAGGTTAGTACAGAGATTAATTGAACTTGAGAAAACAGGGTTTGAAACTGCAATTTATCCAGTTGAGCCTCATAGCTTTAGACAACCATCAAGTTGGTTAGATGAATACCGACGTATTCATAAGCTTTTTAAAGAGAACCTTTAATAAGTATACGCAGTTGATAAAAACGCCAGCATTTTGCTGGCGTTTTTTATGAAAAAAGCGTGTGAATAATTTATTGTTTATTAGAATCTACTTAATACTTTATTAAAGGAATATATTTATGCGTACCTTCTGTGTCCTTATAACTATCATTGTATTACTTTTTGGCTGTGTAAAGCCAAGCAGTAAAAGTAATGCAACTACTCGAAATGACCTACTATTTGCGTACTCCATGTTGGCGCCTTCTAATACAGGAACAATACTTGTATATGGGCGAGTAATCGTTCAAGGAGACTTAGCAAGTTCACAGTTATGTCCTGAAATCGTTAGCGAGCATGGTAAGGTATTAGCAACGGTATTAAGGGGTTTGAAGCCAGCGGCAAATCTGTTTCCTGTTACTGTGTGTGAAGTCATATTAGAGCCAGAGACTCGCTACCAAGTTAAAGGAAGTAACCTGCAGCTTTCAAAGGCATCTTTAGACCCTAGTAATGTTCAGATATTTGGTGATACAGGCTGTAAAACTAAAGTATGTAAACAGCAAGCAGCAGAACCTTTTAAAACATTAGCTGATATAGCAGCACAAAATAATACCGATTTATTACTGCACATGGGGGATTATAACTACCGTGGTACATCGGGTAGTATTAATAATGGGGATATATATGCTTATGATGCGGGTGACGGTGGTTATGGTGGCAAAAGTTGTGGGTTAGAAGACACTTACTACAGTCAAAACGCTAAAAATAGCCCTAAGCCTGATACATGGTCAAGCTGGGAATTAGACTTTTTTAAACCCGCCAAGAAGTTAATGAGCAGTGCTCCTTGGGTGTTTGCTCGTGGTAATCATGAATTGTGTTCCAGGGCCGGTATCGGTTGGTTCTATTTTTTTGGCCCTGGCGGGCAATTCAAGCAATCAGTTAATCAACAATCTTGCCCTTTTCAAGGTGATTTTAACACCCCACCAAAAACTGCGGCTAATCATATCGCTATGATAAAGCCCTATGCTTTACCATTAAAAAGGTTAAACATTTGGGTTTATGATTCGGCAAACGCGTGTGATGAGTTGGCAAGTAATCAATTAACTGCCCAGTACACCGAGCAATTTGAACACCTAAATGCCTTCGCTAGCAATTCTGCTAATCCTACATGGGTTATGACGCATCGGCCTATATGGGGTGTAAATAGCGTATCGCCTTTGGATACGCTCAATAAGCAACTTCAAGTAGCGCTTACAAATACTAAAGCGGGCATGTTGCCATTGAAGGTTGCATTATCACTGTCTGGACATATGCATATTTACCAGTCGATCACACCACAGCAAAATAGTCACAGGCCCCCTCAAATTGTTGTAGGCAATAGCGGTGTCAGCTTAAGCAGTAAACAATCAAACCAAAGTGTATCTGTTAAGGTTGATGAACAAATGAGTATTACTAATACACAAGGTAAGTTTGGTTATTTAGCCATTGATATTAAAGCCAATGCAAGTGATTGGGCTGGGGAGTTTATAGGCGTAGATGGGCAATCATTTATTGCGTGTGATGCCAGCCATGTTGTGCTAGATAAACCGATATGCGATAAAATAGAATAGGTAATATGCTTATTAGGCGTGTTGATCTTTGCTGTGTGTTTTGTTGCAGTCACTCGGGTATATTGGCAAGGTAAAGCCTGTACCCCTAGCTATTCTATGTAAGTCAAGTGATAACGTAGAAAAGTACCCAATGGCACTGTCCTCAGGCTCACACTACGTTGTCATGAGCAATTCACATAGATTACTTACATAGCCAATTCCTAGCATTGAAAGCCTTTGATTAGAACAAAATTCATACCTCAAAGAGCCCCCCCTAAATGCGGCATCTAAATTATTTAGATGCACGCTCAGTATCTTAAGAGATGTGATTCAAGATTTAGGTATTTGATAATTTTAAATCGCAGCTGTTATTTTTCAAAGGTGCACTTAAAAGGTAAAAACTGATGCTAAATTAGTCACGTTATTACAAGTATTGGCGGGGGATAACACACTAACTTAAAAAGTAATATTATAATCTCTTCACTTGTTCCTACACCCATAGAACGCGACTGCCAATGAAATGCATTAATTTTTATTTATCCTACCAACAGCCTTGTACATATTGTAAATCACTCAATGCAAACACTATTTTTTGAAAGACAAATAGTAAAAAAATTAGCAAAATAAATTAGTTAGGCTAAGCTTTTTATAAATTCAAGGCTTAATTGTTATTAAATATAAAAGGTATTATTTTTGAACAATCTTGTGGGCTTTTAGCGCTATGTTTAGATGTAACCGCCTGTAATGCACTTTTGTATTCAAGCCTGCTAACATCATTTACTGTTTAACGTCAGTAAATATTTATTTTTATGTTAATTTTTTGTTTTTATGTTGTTTTGTTTTTGTTTTTTGGTTTACAATTTAATAATAGCTTGGCTTTTGAACAATTTATATTGATTGTTAAGTTTAAAGAAATTATTTGTAGTTCTGTTGTCGTTTATACGAGATTTATGATTTCTGTTTGCTACTAACTTAATGTAATAACAGTTTTTCTGTGGTTATTTTAGTTTGGATCAATTAATCAGCGTTGTAGTGCTGGATGTCGTTAGAAGTATACAAAGTAGTTATGCCTAATGATGCAACGACTACTTTAAATGCAATAATTGATTTTTGTCAATTATGAATCGTAAATGTTCAACGCCACAGATGAATACAATTTTTATTGTCTTTGTGCGTTGTACTTATCGTTTTTGGACACGGAATGAATACAAATATAGTAACGTCTTTAGTTTATTTAGCTAAAACACGTGGCAATGATGTCGCATATCAATATTTTTTCGATGATGATCAACCCAGTAAAACCCTTACATACTTCCAGTTAGACAAAAATGCTAGGTTAATTGCCTCACACCTAAAAGTGCATTTCAGAAAAGGCGACCGAGCGCTGCTGCTCTATAATTCAGGGTTTGAATTTGTAGAAGCGTTTTTTGCGTGTCTTTATGCTGGGGTAGTAGCTGTACCAGCATATCCCCCTAAAAAAAATCAAAATATTGATAGATTACGCAGCATCATCGAAGATGCTGGCGCTGCTGGGGCGTTAACAACGGCTAAAATTAACGAAATTGCTAGGCCATTATTTGAATCAGAAACCAGTTTAAAGTCATTACCTATTTATATCACCGATTTATTCTCAACAGAGCAATCTGATCAGCAAGCGTCCAAAGAGATTGATTTAAAGCCAAATGATTTGGCATTTTTACAGTATACATCTGGCTCTACAGGTAGCCCCAAAGGTGTGATGGTTGATCACCATAACATTATAAACAATGAACAAATGATGAAGGTTGCATTTGGTCATAATGAAACAACACCAATCGTTAGTTGGTTACCACATTTTCATGATATGGGGCTCATTTTTGGGATTTTACATCCGATTTATATTGGTGCACCCGCGGTATTAATGAATCCGACTTACTTTCTCCAAAAGCCATTTCGTTGGCTAAAACTTTTAAGTGATAGTAAAGGGATTACCTCAAGTGCGCCTAACTTTGCTTATGACTTGTGTGTTGACACCATCAAAGATAAAGATCTCGCCACATTAGACTTATCTAACTGGCGCCGTGCATTAAATGGCGCAGAACCAGTTAGGGCCAGCACACTTGAGCGATTTTATCAAAAATTTAAATCGTGCGGTTTAAAACGAGAAGCGCTCTCACCATGCTATGGCATGGCAGAAACAACGTTGTTCGCAACCGGAGGAAAGCTGTTTGAAGGTGCTAAGGTACTGCATCTAGATGAGCAGCAAATTAAAAAAGGTAACGCAGTAATTAAGACGCCATATCGCCAAGGCGCGCCTTTTTGTGAACTAAACGATGAGCAATCAGGGCAATCTTATTATGCCGTCTCGTGCGGAGTGACATGGCATGATCATAATATTGCTATTGTTAATCCTCAAAACATGCAGCGTTTAGAAGACTCAAAAGTTGGTGAAATTTGGGTGAAAGGAGAGAGTGTTGCAAGGGGGTATTGGCAGCAAGAACAAGCAACTGATGCCACATTTAACGCCTATATTGATGCAAAAGATGGGCCTTATTTAAGAACGGGTGATCTTGGTTTTGTTTGCCAAAACGAACTCTATGTGACGGGTAGGTGTAAAGATGTGTTGATTTTTAGAGGAAAAAATTATTACCCACAAGACATAGAATTAAGCGTAACCGAGTCACATAGCGCACTTGATAATAATGGAGGAGCGGCATTTTCGGTGATCACCGATAAAGGTGAAGAGGGATTGGTAGTTGTTCAGCAAGTTAAGCGTACAGCAATTAGAAAGCTTGATGCAGATGCTGTTTTTTCTGCAGTGACACAAGCGATAGTCCAAAACCATGGTGTAACTCCTTTTGAATTACTGTTGATTAAACCAGGTCGAATTTTAAAAACATCTAGTGGGAAAATACAGCGCCAAGAAAATAAGCAGTATTATTTGAATGATAGTTTTGAAGTCATAGCGCGATCTAGAACAAGTGTTAAAACGCTGCAATCAAAGCCAAAGGTGACTGTCAATCAAGGATTAGAAGGCGCGGTACTGCGAGCTTTAAAAGACGTGGTTGCACTTGAATTAGACACAAGTACTCAGTCATTAGACATTGATGCAACATTCCAATCATTGGGAATAGATTCTATGAAAGCAGTAAGGATCTCCGGTGAGTTGATGGAAATCCACGATATAGAATTAGAAGCAACTGTGCTGTTCGAGTACCCAAGTATTGCTCAACTAACTCAATATTTGTGCGAATTTGATGAAGTAAAACAAGCATTTTCCAGAGTCGAACAACAATCAGTTTTTGATAAAGGTAAACAAACACCTTCGGCCAGTAAATCAAACAGCAAATCATCACCTTCTCTTGACGGTGATATTGCGGTAATAGGGATGGCATGCAGATACCCACAAGCTGATAATATTGATGAATATTGGCAGTTGCTTATAGATAAGCAAGATGCAATTTCAGCGGTAGGTAAAGCTAGGCAGGAACTTTGCCCACAATTAAATGAAAATCGATTGGGTGGCTACTTGCAAGAGGTTGAGTGTTTTGACCCAGCGATGTTTTCATTATCACCTACAGAAGCAACATATATCGACCCACAACATAGGTTGCTATTAGAGACAAGTTATCATGCAATTGAAGCGGCGGGTTATAAACCTGCAGAACTAGCGGGTCAGGCAGTGGGTGTTTATGTTGGTATTTCGCAAAGTGATTACTTTACTTTATCCACTAATAAATTAACTGAAAACCCTTATTTAGGGACTGGTACAGCGCTCAGTATCGCGGCTAATCGTTTGTCTTATACCTATGATTTTACAGGCCCAAGTGTTGCGGTTGACACGGCGTGTTCATCTTCATTGGTAGCCTTACATCATGCGATGCAAGCATTGCGTTCAGGCAAAGTGCCAGTGTGTTTGGTTGCTGGTGTAAACCTAATACTTAGTAATGAAGTAACAGACGCGTGTCAAAATGCCCAAATGCTCGCACCTGATGGACATTGTAAGACTTTTTCTGATAACGCTAACGGCTATGTACGTAGCGAGGGGGTTGGTTGTTTAGTTATAAAGCCGTTGGCACAAGCACTTGCTGATAATGACCCAATTTATGGAATACTAAAAGGCAGCGCAATTAATCAAGATGGCCGTAGTAATGGCCTGACGGCCCCAAGTGGTGGCGCACAGCAAAAAGTGCTGCAAGCTGCACTCGATGACGCGCAATTATCAGCATCTGATATTCAATATGTGGAAGCGCATGGCACTGGTACTAAGTTGGGTGATCCGATCGAGGTTACGGCATTAAACAAAGTGTATGGTGTTGGTAGACGCAAAATGAACCCACTTATAGTGGGGTCGGCGAAAGCAAATATTGGTCACCTAGAATCAGGGGCTGGTATCGCAGGGCTAATTAAAACGTTACTTTGCTTAGAGCATGGTCAGATCCCAGGCCAGCCTTATACCGACACACTCAATTCACACATTCCTTGGCACAAAATAGCAATTTCTGTGAACGGAAAAACCAGCCAAATATCTCAGTGTAAACGGGGAAAAGCGTTTGCTGGGGTAAGTTCATTTGGTTTTGGCGGGACTAATGCGCATGTTATTTGTCAAAATAGACCATCTTTAAAGCTTAAGTCTATAGATCTTGAAGCAAGTACCATAGCGTATATTTTACCCTTAACTGCAAAAACCTCTGAATCTCTTAGCGCACTGGTCGCAAATTACAAAAGAAGATTAGAGACTCTTGATGCAACTCAATTCGATGCATTAATACATACCACTGCCCATAGACCAAATTTAAAAGGCGTTAAAACAGCGTTAGTTGGTTTGTCACGTACACAGTTGCTAAATAGCTTAGCGAACCATCAAACATCAGAGCCAAGTAGTCAGTCATTAATACCGCAAAATGTGTTTTTGTTTACGGGTCAAGGTGTTCATTACGCTGGAATGGGCAGATCTTTATATGAATCTCATGATGTTTTTAAAAGTTCGATAGACGAATGTGACGAATTGCTTGCTAATTCATTAGGAAAACGGCTTATAGAGGTTTTATATGATGGTGCTGAGAATGAGATAGAGCAAACGAAGTGGGCTCAGGTTGCGATATTTGTCGTTGAATATGCACTGGCAAAGCTGCTACTTAGTTTTGGTGTAACACCAGATAAGTTACTAGGGCATAGTGTGGGTGAATATGCTGCAGCTTGTATTGCTGGTGTGTTCTCTTTAGCCGATGCGATTAAATTGATATCTTCAAGGGCACTTTTAATGCACCAACTTGAAGCAACCGGCACTATGGTATCAGCGCGTTGTGATGCAGTTTTAGCAAATCAATTGATTGCACAGCACAAAAATGAGGCTGCAATTTCAGCGTATCATGGACACAGTGGTGTGGTATTTTCTGGCAGTGATAGTGCCATTACAGCGATATGTACACAGTTAAACGAAAAAGCGATAAAATTTAAAAAGCTCAATACTGCTCGAGCATTTCATTCACCATTAATGATACCCATGCTAGCGGAATTTAAAAATGTGGCTGAGAGTATTTCATTTCACTTACCTTGCTATGATTTTATCTCCTCAGTCACGGGCCAACTAGAACGTGAGGCATTGTGTGAACCACAGTATTGGGTTGAACAAATTGTTCAGCCCGTTAAATTTGCTGATGCGCTTAATGTACTTAAAGATAGTGAATATTTCTGTGTATTAGAAATAGGTCCAAAAGCAGTGCTGAGTACATTGGTACAAGAAAACTTGCCTCGTGCTAACAGCGAGTTTGTCTCAGTACTGAACCCCAAAGGAGATGATAAACTTAGATTGCTTAGTACACTTGCTCGTTTGTTTGAGATAGGTGCACAGTTGGACTGGCAAGCAATTTACCCTCAACAAGGGGTTGTTAGGCAGCCATTACCAGCGTATCCATTTGCTAAAGACCGTTATTGGATTGGTTTACAAAGCCAAGTTGCAAAATCAAGTTCAAAAATAGCTTCTGTTCCTCAAAATATTAATCGTCACCAAGTGATTAAGCAGTATGTGCTCAATACATTGGCGACTTTGTTATCTATTCCTGCACAAAATATTGATATACAACAACCGTTGCTAGAAATGGGGGTAGATTCATTAATGATCATGCAGGCCGTGAGAACGTATGAGAAAGAATTTACATTAGAGTTTAGCGTGCGACAGTTTTATGAAGAACTAAGTTCTGTGTCTCGTTTAGTTGAATATATTGAAAAGCATAGTGACTATCTGATTCAAACCGAAGATATGGCTGCTGTGGTGAATGAAAGCGAAGTACAAGTTCCTGTTGAGGTTATGCATAAATCGCTTGGTTTGAATGAGCATGTATTAGAATCGATTTGCAAAGAGCAACTGCAAGCAGCTGCCAGTGTAACTTGCGAGCAAGCTCGGTTAAGTGTCGAAGCAGTAAGCACTAAACAATTACAACTGCTTCAAAACATGCAAATTAGCCACAGTTCACAATCTAAATTAAGTGAACACAGTAATACCTCTGTAGTCACTAAAAATGCAACCGTAAACACAGGTGCAGCGCAAATAGACAGTGTACTTCCCGGTTTTAAATTAAATCAATTGGCAATACATCAAGATAATGAACAAGTAAAAATACACCAACAGAATTTAGCCAATACTTATTGCCAAAAAACCACCAGCTCTAAGGCGTTAGTCACTGAACATCGAGCGCATCTTTCTGATTGCAGAGCTTCAGCTGGTTTTCGGTTATCGAGCAAAGAAATGCTTTATCCTGTTTTTGCTAAGCGAAGTCAAGGCGCGCGTATTTGGGATATTGATGATAATGAATATATCGATATTACTATGGACTTTGGGGTTAATTTATTTGGTCACAAGAGTGAATTTATTACGCAAGCGCTTTATGAGCAAATAGATGCAGGGCTTCAACTAGGATTAGCAAGCCCTGTAGCTTGCGATGTGGCAGAGCTTATTAGTGAACTTACGGGCCTTGCACGAGTTACTTTTTGTAATTCTGGCACTGAGGCTGTTATGACTGCGGTGCGCCTAGCTCGCACTGTTAGTAAGCGTGACAAGATAGTGCAATTTAATGGGGCTTATCATGGTCATTATGACGGAACATTAGCTCACCCAACACCAGATGGTAGCAAAGTGGAGCCAATGTGTTCAGGTATTAGACAAGGGACCGTTGCAGATAACATCGTATTAGACTATGGCGCTGATGAAGCAATTAGCGTGATTCGGGCCAATGCAAACTCAATAGCTGCGGTGCTTGTCGAGCCAGTGCAAAGTCGCCACCCTGAACTTCAGCCCTGGGCCTTTTTACACGCTCTTCGAGAAGTGACCACGGAGCTGGGTATCGCCTTGATTTTTGATGAGATGATCACTGGATTCCGTGCTCACCCAGGTGGTGTTCAAGCTATGTTGGGTATCAGAGCCGATATGGCTACCTATGGAAAAGTTGTCGGGGGAGGCTTGCCAATTGGTGTTGTTGCAGGCAGTGCTAAATACCTAGATGCGATAGATGGTGGTACATGGCAGTACGGTGATAAGTCTTACCCTAAAGCTGATACGACCTTTTTTGCTGGTACTTTTTGTAAGCACCCACTCGCAATGGCCAGTGCCAAAGCCGTACTCAATGAAATAAAAAAACGTGGTGCGCAATGCCAAGCAGATATAGCGGATAAAACCACTTACTTAAAAAGCACTCTTAATACGTTTTTTGAAGAAACTAATGTACCTATCAAAGTGGAATCGTTTACATCTTTATTCCGATTCAGATTCAATCAAAATCTAGACGTATTCTTTTATGAAATGCTCAATCGCGGTGTGTTTATATGGGAAGGGCGAAATTGTTTTTTAAGTGATGCTCATACTAATGATGATGTTGAAGCCATTATAGCGGCAGTAAAAGGCAGTGTCGTCAGCTTACAATCTGCGGGATATTTTGGTGTTGCAAATAAAGCCAGTAACATCACTAAACTTAATACATGTGCTTATCCACTGAGCCAAGCGCAGCAGCAGTTATTGGCGCTAGGACTTCGCACTAGAAAGGGAGCCTTAGCATATCATCTTCAAGGGACAGTAAAGCTGAGCGGGCAGCTGGATGTTAAGCGTTTATCTAAGGCGATTGAGACACTTCATAAAAAAATCCCGGTACTAGGTTTTGGGGTCGACCCGGATGATTTATGCCATCGAAGTGTATCCAAACAGACACATTTTTTGCACAATGAAATATGCCAAAATGATCGGTCCATATCACATAAACTTGCTGAGTTAAGGTATGAGTCATTTGATTTTCAAAGCGACAGGCTGTGTCGTTTTACACTTATTAAAACTGCGGAAAATACTCATTACTTGACGGTTGTTGCCCACCACTTGTTGTATGACGGTATAGCGATAACACAGTTAATCAGTGCTGTTGCGCAGTACTATAATGAAAATTCTGTCCCTGATACTCATCAGTTCATTGATTATCGTGACTATATCGACGCACTAGCAAGCTACCGACAATCATCAAAATATTCAAAAGATGAGCAATATTGGCTTGAGCAATTAAGTGCGGTTTCTCAACTTACACTGCCTGCTAGAACTAATGCGCCAAGTGCTACCAGCTATGAGGTTCGCAGCTTAATGTATGTGATATCACAGCCAGCAATAAACAATCTAAGCGCGCTATCAAAAGGACAAGGTTGTGGCCAGTTTGCTACCTTGTTAGCTATTTATATATTGTGGCTAAATAAGCTAACTCGGCAAAACGTTGTATCGGTGTTAATTCCTGTATCAGACAGGCAATTGCTTGATAATCAATTTGAACCACAAGTATTAGATACGAAATTAGTGGGGTACTGTACTAATATTTTGCCAATCGTGGTTGATGTGTCGAGCTGTCAAAACATTGCTGAACTTATTAAAGTAACACAAAAGCAATTACTCAATGCCTTTGACCACCAGCATTTTCCATTTTCTGCATTGGCAGATCAAAATAAATCTTTACCTACGGTTATGTTCAATCTAGACAAAGTACACAAACTGCCAGATTTTAATGGATTGATGACAAAAAATATAACTAGCTCTGCACAATTTGGGCAGTTTGAGTTGAGCTGTAATATTGCTTGTATTAGTGAGCAATGGTCACTGCAACTTGATTATAACTGCGCGAAATTTGATGATGACTTGGTTAATAGATATGCACACCAATTTATTGCATTACTTAATAATTTAAGTGGCTCGGATAAGTTAAATACTAGAGCCTGTTCTTTGCTTGAACAGCAAGATTATCAAGCGGTATTACTAAACCCAATACAAAACGCTCAAGATAATGATCAAAAGAGAAGCCTGCAAAAAACACTTCTAGATGATATTTCGGCCAGTGTAAGAAATTATCCGCACAAAGTGGCGTTAAGATGTAATGAAAGGCAGATCACCTATGCAGATTTAGATGTGCGAATTAACCAAATGGCACATTATTTGACGATAAAAGGCGTCAAAGAAGGTGATTTGGTGGCAATTGCTTTATCACGTCGTAGTGAATTATTGATTAGTTTAATAGCAGTGCTAAAAATTGGTGCCGCGTATTTGCCGTTAGACTTGGCTTATCCAAAAGATCGTATTATCGATATCTTAGATGATGCACAAGTCTCATTGCTCATCTGCGATAGCACAAGTGCGGACAGCGAGTTACTACAAAATGCAAGTTTTAATGTGCTAGATGTCGATAATGAGGCGCAGCACATTGATAAGCAGCCTTGTGACATAAAGTTCAATCAAGTAATGAGCGACCAAGTTGCTTATGTGATCTATACCTCAGGCTCTACTGGTCGGCCAAAAGGGGTAGAAGTCATGCATAGTGGCCTTAGCAACTTGCTAGAAGCCATGCGTGATAAACCAGGGATCAACGCTGACGACAAGTTTTTATCAATTACTACAATTGCTTTTGATATCGCAATGCTAGAGTTATTTCTACCCCTGACAGCGGGGGCTACGACTGTGATTGCAGATGAACAAATATGTAGTGACCCAGATGCAATTATTGAACAATTGACTACTTATTCAATTTCAATTATGCAGGCTACCCCCACATTGTGGCGACTATTACTCAATACCAACCCTAACTGTGTCAAAGGTTTAAAAGTACTGTGCGGAGGAGAGCCGCTCGATAGTATATTAGCAAAGAAGGTAATAAGTGGTGGAGGCGAGCTTTGGAATATGTATGGGCCTACTGAAACCACAATTTGGTCATCGGTTAGTCATATTAATAATGCTCGTAGCATAACCATTGGTGAAGGCATCGCTAATACAAGTCTTTATATAATGGATGAAGATGCACAAAATCAGGCATTGCCATTACCAATTGGGGTTTGGGGTGAGCTTTGGATTGGCGGTTTGGGAGTGGCTAAGGGTTATATCAATCGTGCAGATTTAACACTGCAACGCTTCGTAGACCATCAATTCAATGAACAACTCAAACAACGACTATACAAAACAGGCGATCGAGCTAGACGTTTAGCCGATGGTCAAATTGAGTTACAAGGCCGACTGGACCAGCAAGTAAAGCTCAATGGTCATCGCATTGAGCTTGGCGAGATTGAATATCATATCGCGAACTTATTTAACACCACTGATATCAAAGCCCTGATAGTATCTGAGCAACACAATATAGGCTCGCTATGCGTTTATAGTATTGATGCAAAAGATTTATCATCAACTTGGACACTAGCTCGGTTGCGCCAAATACTTGCTCGTTACCTACCAAATTATATGCTACCTGAACAGCTGTTTTGGTTAACCGAATGGCCAAAGACAGCGAATGGAAAATTAAATTTAAACGCTTTACCTGTTGCGCAAAGTACACAAAATACTGAACCTGAGCGAGTGAATTTACCGAGTACGCAAAGTGAACAAAAATTATTACATTGTTACCTTAATGTTTTGCAAGTAAACCAGTTTTGCACTAAAAAAAGTTTTTTTGATGGTGGTGGTAACTCTGTCCAAGCAATGCAATTGGTCTCTCGTATTAATAGAGAGTTTGGTATACGAATAACTGTTGCTGACGTATTTGACTATTCAAGTGTGAGTACGCTTTCACAGCGAATTGAGGATTTAACACATGCAAAAACTGCATCTGGCGCAGCACCGAAAGTGCAGCAGGTGAGTGACATTGTAAGTGGTAGAGATATCAATGATGTATTGGCCGATCAATCAATGACGGAGATGGACTTGTAATGATGGATAATTTAGCGATAGAAAGCTTTTTGGCCGAGCTAGATAAACTAGGTATCTACGTGTACATGCAAAATGGGGCGTTAAAACTAAGAACCAAATTAGATAATGTACCAAGTGAATTACTCAGTCGAATTAAAAAAAATAAAGATCTACTCATTGAATATATGAGTCAAAACCATGAAAAAATTGGATGCTTGTCAAGTGCTCAACAACGGATTTGGTTTATTTCCCAATATGAACAGTCTTCTTACGCTTACAATATGTCAGGTTTGGTTAGGTTTTCACAACCAATACACGCTAAAAGATTAAACCAAGCAATTAACCTGCTGTTGTCAAATAATGAGGTGTTAAAAAGCAACTTTATAAGCAGTGAAGAAGGTGCGATACAAAAAGTTTGTGATCAACATGAGTTTGCCGTTGATGTTGCGATTACTCAAGGTAATGTGTCTAAAGAAGAGATAGTAAGCCATTTAGATGCAGAGCTTACACACTGCTTTGACCTTGCTAATGATTTATTAGTTAGAGGCACTTTATTTACTGATAACCACTGTGAGCATGGACAGTGGCTTTATATTGCGATGCACCATATTATTGCTGATGGTTGGTCTGTTGGGTTATTTATTCAAGCCTTATTAGAGGCACTTACTGATAATCAGCCACCGCAAAAACAGCTCCAGTATTTAGATTATGTCCACTGGGAACAGCAATACCGACTAAGCGATGACTATAAAGAGCAATTATCGTACTGGCAAGATCAATTGGTTGATATTGACTTATTTGAATTGCCGACTAGTTATCCACGCTCTGCTGGAAAAAACTATCAAGGTAGTGTTTCACATTTTCATATTGACAATCAAACGAGCCTCAATTTCAGTCGAGTCTGTCAAACGCTAAAAGTAACTGAATTTGTAGGGTATTTAAGTATATTTTATTGCTTACTTTATCGTTACAGTCAAAAGCGTGACATTACTTTAGGAGTGCCGGTTTTAAACCGCTCACAAGCTGAATTTGAAACCATGATTGGCTGCTTTATCAATACACTACCAATACGCTTGCAGCTTAAAAAAACGCCAACATTTACACAGCTTGCACAAGATGTGATGTGTATAGTGAAACAAGCGTTAGCAAATCAAAGTGTAGCGCTTGAAGACATAATCACATCGCTAAATTTACCAAAATCTAGTGCTCACTCAGCATTGTTCCAAGTGTTATTCAACTACAATGCGGTGGCCGTTGACAATCTCTCCAATGAAGACATATCTGCAGATCTTACTGCGCTTGATAACCAGAGCGCAAAATACGATTTAACACTTAACCTGACCCAATCAGAGGGTGATCTGATTGGCAGTGTAGACTATTGTAGCTGTTTGTTTGATAGCCAGTTGATAGAGGCGTTTTGCAAAGATTTTGTGGTTTTGGTAGATACTTTTACCGCTGATTGCAATCATTTAATAGATCTTGTGCCATTGCCAAGCGTTGATGAGAGTTCAAACATACTACAAGCACCACAGGCAAAAAAGCAATTTATCAGTATTGTTGATAGTATTCTTAATCAAGTAACAGTTGACCCTAATCAAATTGCGTTGCGCCAAGGTGATGATCAATCGTTGACTTACGACGCATTAGAAAAACAGAGCGCGGCTATAGCTTGTGCCATTGTAAACAGTTTGAATGTGGCTCATCATCAGCCAATTGCAATATTGGTTAAGCGCTCAATTAATAGTGTCGTGGCGATGCTTGGTGTTATGCGTGCAAAATGCGCTTATTTACCGATAGAGCAAGGTACTCCGTTTAAACGCATTTTAGAGATATTAAATCAAGCTCAATGCCAACACTTAGTCATTATGGGTGACGATGCGTTGCAGCCAAGCGAACAAGTTCAGTGCGTAAATAATCAAGTTAGTATTGTTAAATTTGAGTCGCTGATTGACGATTCAATTATTGTTAACTCTGAGCTTTTACCTGTGCAAGGCGATGATTGTGCTTATGTAATGTTCACATCTGGCTCAACCGGCTCGCCAAAGGGGGTGATGATCTCCCACCAAGCTTTGGCAAGTTATGTAAATGGCGTTAGTGAAGTTATTGAATTTACAGCTGCAACGAAAGCGGCCGTGGTTACGGGCCTTGCCACAGACTTATGTTTAACGGGTCTTTATCCGGTTTTGGCAAATGGGGGATCTGTATTGCTAGTGGGCAGTGAGCAACAGCTACCAGAGCCACAGAAAATTGCCTATGAACTTGCGAAGCAACAAGCAAACTTGATTAAAGTTACGCCGTCATTTGCCCATGAATTATTACCACACATAATCAACTTAAAATGCAGCAACTCCGTTAAGCATTGGATATTTGGAGGGGAGGCGTTAACTGAGCCTTTAGTTGATGCAATTCAAAGTCACTTTCCTGCTGCGAGTATTGTAAATCACTATGGACCGACTGAAACCTGCATAGGAGCCACAGCATATAAGTTAACTGCTGACAGCCTCTGTAATTGGGGTAGCTATAGCATTGGCCAGCCATTTTCTCATGTGCAGATTAAAATACTCAATGAGGACCATCAAGGTGTGCCAGTAGGAATGCCAGGTGAGTTGTACATTGGGGGCAGCAGTGTTGCACTTGGCTATATTAATGCACCTAGTATTAGCGAACAGGCTTTTGTAAAATTCAATGGTGAATGTTTTTATCGCTCAGGTGATCAGGTTCGTTTAAACAAATCAGGCCAATTAGAGTTTCTTGGCAGATTAGATGATCAAATTAAGGTTAGAGGTTTTAGGGTTGATACGCTTGATATTGAAGCCAAATTAAATGCGATAAAAAACGTAAAACAGGCAGTCGTACTGTGCCAGAAACAGGCTCAGCAGACTATTTTGGTTGCCCATGTTGTTACTCATGAATATGGCTTAAGTAGTCTTCAAGTACAACAAAAGATAAAAGCTGATTTAAAGCAGCACCTACCCGAACCTATGATCCCCAGTGTGATTGTTGTGTGTGACCTTTTACCTTTATTAGCCAATGGCAAAGTAGACCGAAACCTACTAAAAAGTAAGCCTTTGGTGATTAACACTAGCGATTTAGTTTTACCAAACACTGTGATTGAACGGCAATTAGCAAGTTTATTTGAGCAACTCACTGGCGCTGGCAAAGTAGGTATACATGATGATTTTTTTGCAATTGGTGGTCATTCGCTTTTAGCGATGAAGTTGTTAAATAAAATTCAAACAGAGTTGGCTATTTCGATTACGCTTAAGGCGATTTTTGCAAATCCTACAGTCGCGGAACTTGCACAGTATTTGGAAATAAATGCTACATTTGAGCATTCTGCTCACACTATTTCGCGCCAAAAAAGAAGTGGGCAACACCCGCTATCTTATGCACAACAACGGCTTTGGATTGTTAATCAGTTGCAAGGTCACAGCAGCCAATACAACTTACAAGGTGTTTTTACCTTACATGGTGAGATAGATAGTAAGCGGTTAGAGCAAGCTTTTGATGCAGTGATTCAAAGCCATCGTATATTGAGGTTTAACTATCGTGTGGATGAAAATTCACACCCTGTGCAGTTTGAAAATACACTATTAAAGTTCGCATTAGTAAATCACGACTTAACATCATTGTGTGAATCGCAACAGTTGGCCAGGGTAGATCAAACCATTTCCTCAGATTATCAGCATAGTTTTGACTTATCTCGTGATTTAATGATCCGCGCTCAGCTAATTAAATTACAAAGTTTAAAACATGTATTAATCGTAAATATGCACCACATTGTATCAGATGGTTGGTCAATTGAGGTGCTCTGTAAGGCATTATCACAATACTATAGTCAAATACATAGTGAGGCATTATCGGTGCCTGATTATAGCTATATTGATTACGTTTACTGGCAACGAGAGAATGGCAAATCGAAAGGTTGGTTATCTGATCTTGAATACTGGCGTGATAAGTTAAGTGATTTGCCAAAAATACATGAATTACCTACAGATTATGAGCGACTCAATCAACCAGTGCAGGGCGGCGCGTTATTTTGTCGACCATTCGCATCTAGCTTAAGTACTTTGTTACGCCAATATGTGAAAACATCCGGTCATACTTTATTTTTAATTTTACAAACGGTATTTAGTGTTTGGTTAAGCCGTGCATCGCAACAAGCGGATGTCGCATTGGGTACTGCGGTGTCAGGCCGAGAGCTACCAGAGTTTGAAACTTTGATTGGTAATTTTATCAATACATTGGTGTTATATAGCAATTTTAATGAACAAGATTCTTTCAATCAAGCAATAGCCAGTGCTAAGAACGTATTAAATGAAGCGATAGCGCATCAACAGCTGCCATTTGATTTACTTGTTGATGAACTTTCTCACGAGCGAAACATATCGATACATCCGCTAATTCAAATTGTTTTTAGGGTCAATAACCAAGTTAATGAAGCTTTACAGTTAGAAGGCTTAAAAGTTGATGCTTATAACACAAACGTGCGCAGTGCTAAGCTGGATTTAGAAGTAAGTGTTATCGATAAAGGGTCAGAAATTGTAGTTGAGTGGTTATACGACACGGCATTATGGCAGCAATCAAGTATTGAGCGCTTTTTTGCACAGTACTGCCACCTGCTTGAACAATGCTTAATGGATACTGATATTAAGTTAAGCGAGTTGGCTATTTGTTCTAAAGCAGAGCAGTCTGCGCTATTAAACTATGCACAGCTGGTGGAAGTTCACAGTCAACAGCAACAACGTTGGGATCAACGCTTTAGTGTAATGGTTAAATCTCATGGTGAGCACATAGCGTTGCGAGATGGGCAAAATTCAATCACTTATACTCAGCTTGAATATTTATCAAATCAGCTTGCTCATAGTTTATTGGAAATGGAATTTGCACCGCAAAGCCCAATTGGAGTGTTGTTACCAAGCTGCGTCCATATGGTGCTTAGCATACTGGCTATTTCAAAAGCAAACCACGTTTATGTGCCGCTTCATATCGAAACTCCAAGTAATGGAATAATCAATATTGTTGATGATGCACAAATGATGATGATTTTGGCGCTAAGTGACAATACTGAAAAACTGATAGAAAGTGGTACGGACTTTTTACTGCTAGATGATATTTTTGAGCTTGAATCAAACTTTAGCGGATATTCCACCTCCCACCCTAATATTATTGGTTCAAAGAGTATTGAACAACTTTGTTACATTATATATACATCAGGCTCTACAGGTAAGCCAAAAGGGGTGACAATCAGCCATGCAAATGTTAATGCGTATTTGCAACATGCTTGCGAAAGCTACCTTGCTGGTGACCCTCAACTGAATGAATCGGTGGTAAGCACACCTTTGGCCTTTGATGCGACTGTAACTTCACTCATACCCATGTTATTAGTCGGTGGCACCGTTAATATCTTGACGGATGGTGTAAATCAGCTGCCTTTGCTTGTTGATAAGCTATTTAAATCAAATACGAATTTGCTACTTAAGCTAACGCCAGCGCATTTACGAGCGGTGCTTGGGCTATCTCAACAAGTTTCACCTACACAAAGTGCTCACACTATTATTGTGGGCGGAGAAGCATTGACCTCTGAATTGGTTTTAGCGTTGCAAGCGCGTTTGCCTAAGGTTCGTTGGATAAATGAATACGGCCCAACCGAAACAACGGTAGGGTCGAGTACATTTACTATTGAACCGGATGCTCAAAACCAAGAACTTCCTTATTCTGATGTGCCGATAGGCTTGCCAATTAGTCAAGTTGGCATGCTGGTTGTTGATAAGTTCAATCAGGTCGCAGCGGTCAATATGCCTGGTGAGTTGTTGATAGCAGGGCCTGTGGTAAGCCCAGGTTATCTAAATCAAGTCCAACTTAATAAGCAAAAGTTTATCGATATACGCGTACCTTATGGCAAAGGTTTACGTATTAAACAGCGTTTTTATCGCACCGGTGATGTGGTTCGTTGGCATGCCGATGGTGAGAATATTCCGAGTTACCTTCGATACATTGGTCGGTGTGATGATGTGGTAAAGCTGCGAGGTTACCGAGTGGATACTAACGCAATTTGCCATCATATGCTGCGTTTTTCAGGTATTAGTGAATGTTCGATTACTTTGGATAAAGAACAGGCATTATTATGCGCCCATTATATAACCAACCCAAAAGCTTCAATTGATGAGAATCAGCTTAAGGATTATTTATCCAATCAGCTTTTGCCATATATGGTGCCAAGCAAATTTAATCAATTAGAAAGGATGCCATTAACGCGTAATGGCAAAATTGATGCAAAAGCACTGCAGGCTAGTACTCAAAGCCAAATAAATGAGCCACAACAGCGAATTGAACTGAAGTCTTTAAACACCTTACAAGCTTATCTATTACAGTTATTTAGTGATGTTTTGAATAATCAATATATTACTTTGGATGAGAGCTTTTTTGAGTTAGGTGGTCACTCATTATTGGCAATCCGTTTGATCAGCGAGATCCGCTGTGATAAGCATTATGACATCACGTTAGAGCAGCTATTTAAGACTCCTAGTGTTTTGTCATTATCGCAGGCGTTAGCGCAATGTCCATTGATTGAAAGTGACAATGCCATTGCTCCAATCGCTCGCACAGAACGCCTGCCATTATCTTATGCCCAGCAACGATTGTGGCTGATTGAGCAAGTGCAAAGTGGCACGCTGCAATACCATATGCCAGCCAGTTTTGAGCTTAAAGGCACATTGCATCTTGGGGCATTTAATGAGGCGCTAAAATCTATTATCGAGCGGCACGAAGTGCTCAGAAGTACTATTTTATCAGGCGGTGCGGGTGAGTCTCCAGAGCAACTCATTAATGAGCAATTTGCGGTGCCACTGAAAATTGAAGACTTATCCGCTTTAAACACCCAAGATGCGCTTGAGCAATGGCTGGATTTAGAACAAAAAGCACAGCAAGCACCATTCAATCTATCGACTGACGTATTAATTAGAGTATTAGTCGTTAAGTTCTCTGGGCAGCATTATAGAGTGCATTTTAATATGCATCATATTGCAAGTGATGGCTGGTCAATGGCAATTTTAGTGAACGAATTTATTGCTTTTTATCGTCATTATAGCAATGAGCCCAGTTACACATTAGCCAGTGAATTTGAGCAACCGTTTACAGTGCAATACGCTGATTTTGCCTATTGGCAACGACAAGTAGCAAACCAAGCATCATTTGCTCAATCGCTAGACTATTGGCAAACACAATTAAAAAACTACCCTGTACTGCATCAATTACCCATTGATAAACCAAGGCCCACATTACAGCAGTTAGAGGGTGATACATGGGTGCAGTACTTATCAATCAATACGGTACAAGCAATTCATCAATATTGTAAGCAGCATGGCCTCACCTTGTTTATGTGGTTGCATAGTGTGTTCTCTTTATTCGTCATGCGTTTTAGTCAAACTTCAGATGTGCTAATTGGCTCACCAATTGCCGGTAGAGAGCAACCAGAAGTTTCAAATTTAATTGGTTTTTTTGTCAATACCTTGGTGATCAGAGCGCAAAGAAAGAGCGAGCAAAGTTTCGAGCATTTTTTACAACAACAAAAGCAAGTGATCTTAGATGCATTTAAACATCAAGCGGTGCCGTTTGAGCAGTTAGTCGAGACATTGCAGCCAGAGCGAGATTTAGGGCATCAGCCGTTATTTCAAATTTTATTTGCGTTGCAAAATAATGAAGTGACAGAGTTTAAGTTACCTCATTTACAAATTGAGCAATTACCGCAGAATTCACATCAAATGAAGTTTGACCTCGAAGTGAATGCGATAGAGCGTGAGCATGGCATTGAGCTGCAATGGAATTTTGCCACCTCACTATTTAAACGCAACTCTATTAAAGCAATGGCTTGTGCTTTTGCTACCATGATTGATGCATTACTAAAGCAGCCCTTGCAGCTTACAAGCCATGTACCATTGAATACAAAAGAGCAGCAAATACAGACGGTAAATGCTCATACACATTTTAGTGACTCATCACCTAATCTCTCTTTGTTGCAGCGTTTTAATCAAGTAGTTAACAATGACCCAAACCGCACTGCGGTCGTTGCACCGAATAAGACGCAGATGAGCTTTATTGACTTACAGCAACAAGCGTTACAACTCGCCAGTTATTTGCGCAAAAATAACCTAGCCGAAAATGGGCTTGTTGCCATTTGCTTGCCTGCCTCAAGTGACATGGTAGTGGCAATGTTGGCTGCATGGCATGTAGGGTGTGCATATGTACCGATTGACCCTAAATTACCCGCAGAGCGTTTTAAGTTTATTTTACAAGACGCTCAAGCAAGTTGTTTAGTAACAAGCGAGGCTATTCAACAGCAGGCTTTCATAGCGAACTTAGAAGAACTGGGTGTGCCATTAGTTTGGTTTGATAATAAAGAATCTTGGCAAAACACGGAGGTATTAATTGATTGGCCTGATACTTCGTCTGAGGCGCTGGCCTATGTGATTTATACATCTGGTACAACAGGGCAACCAAAGGGCGTTGAGATAACACAGGGTAATGTTGCTCTTTATCTCGCGCACGCGCAATCGAGTTATCTTAGTGAGATTGAATCTGCGGTTTTAAGTACGCCGCTTGCGTTTGATGCTTCAGTTACAACAATTTGGGCCCCCTTACTTGCGGGCATGGCTATAAATATTATTGCTGATGACGACACTATGTTAGACGAATTAGCTGAGCAAGTATTTGATAACAATGCCTCTGTGCTATTTAAGTTAACACCAGCTCATTTACAAGGGTTGTTAACTAGGTTACCAGTGCAACCAATAGATAATGCTCATAAGTTGGTGGTAGGTGGAGAAGCTCTCAGCGTTAAATTACTTGAGCAGCTAAGTCATTATTTGCCTAATTGTTACTGGGTGAATGAATATGGCCCGACAGAGGCCACTGTTGGTACTAGTATGTACAGTACCGATAAAGTCGGTATTGCTAAGTTATTTAAATCCTCAGAACAATATGTGCCAATCGGTAGGCCAATCGAGAACACCCAACTCGTAGTACTAGACGAACATCAGCAATGTGTACCCGCAGGCGTTGTTGGAGAGCTATATGTAGGTGGGCATAACTTGGCAAATGGCTATTTGGGGTTGCCTGTAATGAGTGCTGAGAAATTTGTGCTAATAACACTGCCAGGCACCAATAAAGCCGAACGATTTTATAGAACAGGCGATAAAGTCCGTTGGCTCACTGATGAGCAGGGAATAGCCGATCAGTTACAATTTTATGGGCGATACGATCTACAAGTTAAGCTCAGGGGTTACCGCATAGAGCTCGGTGATATTGAGCATTGTTTAAGCAAGCTTGAGCAAGTACAACAAGCTTATGTATTACTCAATCATGAACAAGAGAACTTAGCTGCTTTTATCGTGCCATCAAATGAAGCACCAGAGTTAATCGATAACGAACCGTATTCTTTGAGCCAAGAACAACTTGAAACCTTACGGCAGCAGTTGGCGCCGCACTTACCACATTATATGCTGCCGCATAAGGTGATTGCGTTGAAAGAGTTGCCGCTGACCAGTAATGGTAAAGTCGATACGGTAAAACTACAAAACATCTCTCATCAAATACAGACAAAGACAAAAAATGTAGCTCCACGCAATGAGTTAGAGCGTAATTTAGTAGATATATTCTCATCTCTATTAGGAGTGGCATCAATAGGTGTAACCGATGGCTTTTTTGCCTTAGGAGGGCATTCACTGCTAGCTACGCAATGTGTTGCAATCATCAAAGAGCAGCTAGGTATTGATATACCGGTTAAAGTATTGTTCGAGCGACCAACCATAGCAGCTCTATCCCAATGGTATGCAATTAATCAAGCTGCACTCGACGCTACCCCAAGCGATAACACCTGTGATACTTCAGAAGAGATGTTTTTATAATGAACGAACAAACATTATTAATAGAGAACTTAATCGGAGAAGCACTTGCAGCAGGTGTAACATTATATGAGAAAAATGGTGGCTTGGCTTTTAAGCAAAATAATGATTTTCCCGATGAATTAAAGTCGCGAGTTATTGCGCATAAAACACAGATAATTGATTACTTTTTGCAGCAAAAACAAAGTCAGCACAATGCAAACGCCAACCTTTTCAATGAACTTAGCGCCGCACCAAGAAATAAGCCTATACCTTTGAGCTTTGCACAAGAAGGATTATGGTTTGTAGAGCAATTACAAGGCAGTGCACAATACTATATGCCCGTAGAATTTAAGCTACATGGCGAGCTTAATATTACTGCATTCAAACAAAGCATAAAACAAGTCATTGCCCGCCATGAAATATTACGCACTACATTTGTTGTTGATAGTAAAGGCGTGCCATATCAGCATATAGCGTCAAACATCGATACACCATTTGAGTACTTTGATGCTAGCTGTATTGAAAAAACGCGACGAGAAAAAGAAATAGAACAACGATTGCATGAACATCAACACCAACCATTCAACCTTGCCCATGGCCCGCTTCTGCGTGTATTGCTGATATCTAATGAAGCTGAGCATTGGCTTGCTTTTAATATGCATCATATTATTTCTGATGGCGCATCTTTACATTGTTTAGTCAAAGAAATTGAGCGCTTATATCGCGGTATAATTGCCAACAAGCCTGATTTAACCACGCCCTTACCAATACAGTACGCAGACTATGCAATTTGGCAAAAAGGTGCATTAAGTGACAATAAATTACGACATGCAATGGCGCATTGGCAAAAAAAGTTATCTGGCTTTGAGTCAATTCAGTCGTTACCAACTGACCGGCCCCGGCCTGCAATACAAGCACTCAATGGACAAGTATATCGTCAGCACCTAAATGCTCAACTATGCACCAAACTGCAAAGTCAGGTCATGCATCATCATGTCACTCCGTTTATGTGGATGCTTAGCTGTTTTATGTTATTTATCGGGCGTATTAATCAAACTAACCAAGTGATAGTGGGAACCCCGGTATTAGGCCGTCATGATCCAAAATTAGATGCCCTCATTGGTTTATTTGTTAACACCATCGTGATCCCAGCTGATATTGAAGACGAGCGACCGTTTAGTGCTTGGCTACACAATCAAAAAGATGCAATTTTACAAGCCCTTGAATATCAAACCTTGCCCTTTGATAAGCTGGTAGATGCGCTTAATTGTAAACGTGACTTGAGCCATCATCCATTGGTACAAATTTTATTTACCCTAGAGCATAATGAACAAGGCACTTTCAGTTTACCTAACTTAACGATTGAAGAAGAGCGAGCACCACAAAATAGTCACTGTACAATTAAGTGCGACCTTGAGCTAAATATACAAATGAGTGAGCAAGGGACGACTATAAATTGGAAGTTCGACCGGGCGTTATATGATTTAAATACGATTACAAATTGGGCTAATAGTTTTGCTTTACTCTTAGAGCATGTTGGTGCATCTCCAAACACCCCTTGTGCGCATATTCCTTTATTGAGTGAGAAGCAAAAGCAGCTGTTAACGCACGATTTGAACGAACATGTGGATTGGCCTAAAAGCAGTCATTTAGTAGCGTTGTTTGAGCAACAGGCCGTAAAATTTGCAAAGCGAATAGCCATAACCGATGAGCATGGTGAACTGAGTTATGAGCAACTTAACATAAAAGCTAACCGATTATCGCGAGCGTTAATTGCGATGGGTGTTAATTCACAGCAGCTGATCCCAGTGAGCGTCAGTCGTAATGCGCAATTGGTCGTTACATTATTGGCCACTTTAAAAGCAGGGTGCGCTTATGTGCCAATAGACCCTGACTATCCGCAAGAGCGTATAGACTACATTATTAAAGATGTAGGCAGTGATATATTAATTTGTGACCAAGTAAATTATGCTCGCTTTAAAACACTGGCTAAACAAGTCGTTAATATTAGTGATCCTGAGCTAACAGCCAATATTACCGCCGATGATAATCTCAATATACCGATTGAACCTGAACATTTGGCATATATGATTTATACCTCAGGTACCACAGGCCATCCTAAAGGGGTTCAAATTGAACATCGCCAAGTTGTAAGGTTACTGTTTACTGAACCCAGATTATTTGATTTTAACGAACAAGACGTATGGACGCTATTCCATTCATTTTGTTTTGATTTTTCAGTTTGGGAAATGTATGGCGCGTTACTCTTTGGTGCACGTTTGATTGTTGTGACTGAGGCACAAAGCAAAGATAGTCAAGCATTTGCAAAGCTTTTAATAGCGCAAAAAGTAACGGTATTAAACCAAACACCCAGCGCATTTTATGTGTTGCAAGATACTGTATTTCGTTTGGATGATACTGACTTAGCGCAAAGCCATATTCGTTACGTTATTTTTGGTGGTGAGGCATTACAGCCCGCCAAACTAGCACCTTGGGCACAAAGGTTTAGCCACTGTAAGTTAATCAATATGTACGGTATTACAGAAACCACAGTACACGTTACTTACAAACATATAACCACGGTAGAAATTGCACAAGGCACCAGTAATATAGGTTCGCCTATACCAACAACATCCTGTTATGTATTAGACAAATATTTGCAACCACTTCCTCAGGGCGCAGTCGGTGAGCTTTATGTCGGGGGAGAAGGGGTATGTCGAGGATATTGGCAAAGAGAGCAACTCAATATAGAGCGCTTTATCGACAATCCATTTAACAATAATGGTCAAAAACTGTATAAAACGGGAGATTTAGTTCGCTATCTAAATAATGGGGAGCTCGCATATATCCGCCGTATAGACGACCAAGTTAAAGTACGTGGCTATCGTATAGAATTAGGTGAAATAGAAAACCAGTTACGCAGCCACCCTTGGCTCAAAAATGTCAGTGTGCTTCTTAAGCAAAGTGATACGCTCGGTAGCGTTATATGTGCATTTGTGGTGCTTGAGCAAGCGGCGCAGTTTGATTCTTTAACGTCACAAGTACAGCAATATCTTAGACAAACATTGCCTGAGTTTATGCTGCCAAGTAGCGTAGTTTCAGTGATCAATATGCCGCTTACCAGTAATGGCAAAGTAGATAAAAAAACGCTACTTGAAATAGATATATTTGAGCAAGATACACAGCAATATAGTGCGCCAAATACTCAGTTTGAACAGCAAATAGCGGATTGTTTTGCCGAAATATTAGAGCTTAATGAGGTAGGCCGTGAGGCTCATTTTTTTAGGTTAGGTGGGCATTCGTTGTTGGCAACGCAAGTAGTCGCTCGATTACGCGAAAAAACAAAGTTAAACATTACGCTAAAAGATTTATTCCAACGTCCAGAGGTAAAGTCACTGGCGCAATTGGCACAGCAAAACTTCAGCGAAAATGATGAACAAGAACTCGATATTTTACCAATTTCACCGCAAAGTAGTGAGCACATAGCGCTGTCATTTGCACAACAGCGCTTATGGAGTATTGATAAAATTCAACAAGGCAGCCTTGAATACCATATGAGCGCTGCATTTGAGCTGGTGGGTGAGCTTAATATTGACGCTTTTACGCAAGCTTGGCGTGCGATTGTAACGCGTCATGAAATACTAAGAACCTACATTGTGAGTTCTCAAAGCGGTGAACCTAACCAACAGGTAATGCAGCATTACGATGATATTGTGCATTATGTTGACGCAAGTGCATTGAATGAAGAGCAGCAAAGTAGACTATGGCTAAAGGTGTTAAGAGACGATAAACAAACTGCGTTTCAGTTAGATAGTGATCTTATGTTACGTGTGGTTTTGTTAAAACAAAGCGCTGAAAAGCATCTGTTTTTGGTGAATATGCATCATATAGCCAGCGATGGGCAATCGCTTAACATACTGGTTAAAGAGTTTACTCAGTTTTACCACAACTTTGCTCATACACATGCACTGCCAGAGTCATTAAGAACACCTTTACTCATTCAATACGCGGATTATGCTCACTGGCAGCGACGTACTCTAACGGCAGATAAACTGCAAAAGCACGCACAGTTTTGGTTAAGTCATTTAGCGGGAGCACCGCCACTTCATCAGTTGCCTCTAGATAAGCCAAGGACCAAACAGCTTACTAAAGTGGGGGCACAATTAAGCCAGACTTTTGGCGCGCATTTATCTGCTGCCATAAGGGCACACTGCCAGCGTTTAGATGTAACCACATTTACTTGGTTACATACTGCATATTCGTTATTGGTAGCTCGCTTTAGTAACAGCCAAGATGTAGTTATTGGAGCTCCGTTTTCAGGGCGTCACCATAGTCAGCTTGAGCATTTGATTGGCTTTTTTGTTAATACATTACCCATTCGCACTAAAGTAAGTGAAAAAATTGGGTTTGAAGCTTTGTTGTTGCAACAAAAGCAAATTCTACAGGATATTCATTCACATCAAGACATGCCTTTTGAGCAGATCATTGAGCAACTTAAATTGCGCAGAGATTTGAGTCACCAAAGTGTCTTCCAATTAACATTCTCCTTGAATCCACAAATGGATAGTCAGCTTAAGCTCTGTGGTATTAATGCCAATGCGATAGATGAAGCGATACATACAGTTAAATTTGATATTGAGCTGAGCTGTTGTGAAGATGATAATCAAATGCGTTTCAACTGGATATACAATCAAGCGCTATTCTCAGAACAAACCATCAGTTCTATGGCGAGTGCTTTTGAAGTCTTAGTTGGGCACCTAATAGAGTTTCCTCATCGATGTGTGTTTGAAATTCCTTTGCTATCCAAACAGCAATCGCAGCAGCTAGTGATCAGAGGAAGATATAACGAAGCTGTCAATGGGCGTACTGTAATAGATGAGTTTGTGGAAATCGCTTGTGAATCCCATAGCCATCATATAGCGCTGATAGAGTCAGACAACACGCAAGGTTTCAGTTATCACTTTTTACACAACCGAAGTAACGAATTTGCACATTACTTATTACATAAAGGGTTGCAAAAAGAGCAGCGCGTAGTTGTGAGTATGAGCTTTGGCGTAGATCTTGTTATTGCTATGCTTGGCATATTGAAAGCGGGTGGCTGCTATGTTCCTGTAGACCCAGATTACCCGCAACAAAGAATTACCTTTATTAATGAAGACTGTGGCGCGGTGTGGGTTATCACACATAGTGAGCACATTGATAAGTTCAGCAGTGGTATGCATCAACATCAAATGTTGTGTATTGATGACTACCATTTAGAGCAAGACATAATTAATAATGCACATCAAGAGCGTTGCTTGCCGTTATTAGATGCCAATCAACTTGCGTATGTTATTTATACCTCAGGCACAACAGGTAACCCTAAAGGTGTGATGGTGCCACACAAAGGGTTAATGAACTTATGTGCATGGCATAACCACGCGTTTAAAGTGAGTGAGCAAAGCGTAGCAAGTCAAACAGCCAATATTGCATTTGATGCAGCCGCTTGGGAGCTTTGGCCGTACTTGTGCGCTGGAGCAACTGTTGTGAGCGTTTCTAAAAGCGTCCTTAACGCGCCTGAACAGCTGTCTCAATTACTTACTCAAAATAAAGTAACACACAGTTTCTTAGCCACACCTATTGCTGAAGTGGTACTCAATGATGCCAAATTTACTCCGCAATATTTGCGTTATTTACTTGTAGGTGGTGACAAACTAAATAGCATCGATGTGTCTTCCATGCCATTTACACTTATCAATAATTATGGACCAACTGAAGCATCAGTCGTAGCGACTTCTGGTGTAGTTCAATCAAGTGAGAAAGCCCCTGATGTTGGTATGCCAATCGACAATACCTATCTTTATATTCTTGATAAGTATCAGCAGCCAGTCCCTAAGGGCATGATTGGTGAATTATACATTGCAGGGCAAGGGTTAGCGCGCGGTTATTTAAATCGAGATGATTTAACTCAATCCCGCTTTGTGACACTTAACAGTGTGCATACAAAGCGCGTTCGCGCTTATCAAACCGGTGACTTAGTTCGTCAATTGGGTAACGACAGATTGGCATATATTGCGCGTACCGATGATCAAATAAAGCTAAGAGGGTATCGCATTGAATTAGGTGAGATTGAGCAGGTAATTTTAACTTGCCATGGATTAGAGGAGTGCGCAGTACAGGTTTTTGAATTAGCAGGTGGCGCAAAACAGCTTGCTGCATTTATAGTGTATGATACAGATATCGACTCTGAGCACGGTAGATTAGAGGCCATTAAAAGCCAAGTAGTTAAAAAATTACCTGCTTATATGCATCCTCATCGTTACATTATATTGAGCGCGCTGCCTCTTACGGCGCATGGCAAAGTTGACCGCCGTGCTCTGACGCTGCATATCAATAATTTACAAAACGTTGCTAACGACGTTTCACTTAAAAAAGCAACGCAGCAAGAATCCCAAACAGTAATAGAAAAACTACTTCATATTTATCAAAGTGTTTTAAATAACAATATGTTTAAAGCTGAAGATGATTTTTTTGCTCAAGGGGGAGACTCTATATTAAGTATTCAAATTGCAAGCCGTGTACGGACATTGGGAATACATATAGCAGTTGCTGATGTGTTTAACTATAACACGGTTCATCTGCTTGCTGAGCATGTCAAAGATCAGATAAACATCGCTAACACAGACACCGCTGTTAAAGAATATACAGGGGTTATACAAGCACTACCGATACAGCATTGGTTTTTTGAGCAAAACTTCAAAGTACCCTCGCACTGGAACCAAGCGCTTATGTTATCTATTGATAAGTCGCTAAGCACCAAGCACATGGAATTGGTTGTAAACAGTTTACTTAATTTGCATGAAGGGCTGCGCAGCGTTGTAAATGAAAAACAGCTTGAAATAGTTGAAGAGATAGCAGCCAATCATGTACTAGAGAATATTGACTTAGCAAATCACCTCAATTGGCAGTCTGAACTAAATAAGCATGCAAACCTTGCTCAAGAGAGCTTTCATTTTTCAGGCACCCCTTTATTAAGAATATGCCATTTTACAACACCAGAATTTGAGCAGCACCACCGTTTATTAATTGTTGCCCATCATTTGATTATTGATGGGGTTTCTTGGCGTATTCTTTTAGAAGATTTACAGTTGGCGTGTGAAAGTGCCATTAAAGGCCAGCACATTGTATTGCCCAAGCGCACAGTATCGCTTAATGAAGTTAGTCAGTTTTATATTGAACAAGCACAGCAACAAAATCACTTAAGTCGATGGCAATCACTCGCCAAGCTTGCAACCACTAGTAGTATGTTGCAATTAAAGGCAGTTGATACAGCAAAGTCGTCATTGCCTGCGTCTTATCAATATACGTGTTCTAAGTCATTGACCAATACGCTTATAAAAGACGCTAATTTGCCATATAACACATCGGTACAAACATTATTACTTAGTGCTTTGCAATGGTGTGCGATGCATTACTATCAAACTCATTCGCAAATTATTATGCTTGAAGGGCATGGTAGAGAGACATTAAATCAAGCACTTAAAGCTGAACGCTGTGTTAGTTGGTTAACTGCTATGTTTCCATTTCATTTATTTAGTAATGCAGCAACACCATCAGAAGTGATCTGTAGCGTCAAAGAGCAATTAGCGCAAAGCACGCCACTTGCTAGTAGTTATGGTGCTTTACGCTACAATCACACGTCAGAGAGTATTCGCCAATCGCTAATGATAGAGACAAAAGATAAATTATTTTTTAATTATCTTGGGCAGTTAGACAGCGCGATAAATAATGATGGCTTAATTATGGACGCGCAAGAGCCAGCAGGCCAGCTGCATAGCAAATCTAATCATCTTTATTACGGCTTACAGGTAACTTCTGCGATAAGTAACGGCCAATTAGTACTCTCATTTGATTATGATAGTAACCGTATTAGCGATAAAGATGTCAGTAACTTTGCTAAAAACTTTGAGCAAAGCTTACAGATTATTGTTAGCCATTGTGTGCAAAACAACACTCGCCACTATACTCCTAGTGACTTTAGTTTACTCAAGCATGTATCTAGGTTACAGCTGCAAAACTTAACTGCCAGTTATGCACAACGCGCAATTGCTGATATTTATCCAATGAGCATGTTACAACAAGGTATGTGGCTGCAAAGCCAGCGCCAACAGACAACAAACTCATACACACCATATCTGGAGCAAGCCATGATGGTGTTTGAAGGGGAGTTTGATGTTGAGGCTTTTGATTATGCATGGCAGCATGTAATTCGCACGCACAGCATACTTCGTACAGCTTTTGTAAAAGCAAGCAATGAGCCGCTACAAATTGTATTTGAACAGTGTGATGTACCACTTACTATTGATCCCCTACAGAGCTTTGCAGTCAGTGGTATGTGTGAAGAGGATTATATTAATAATTGTGCGCAGCAAGAGTATCACACAGGTATTGACCTGTCGCATGCACCTTGTATGCGGTTACGCTTATTACCTATTTCTAATAATCGATATGGATTTATTTGGACCTATCATCACCTCATTTTAGATGGCTGGTCTTTGCCTGTTTTATTCGCCAACTTATTGTCATATTACAATGCGCGTTTAAATGCCAAAGTGCCTAATATCTGTGAAGACAAGTACAAAGACTACATTGCATATATACAAGAACAAGACGCAAAAGGGGAGAAAGCATTTTGGCAAAGCTATTTGGCAGGAATTAGCGAACCAACATTAATTAGTGACCATATTATCTGTGATGGTGTGCCAGAAAATGGCCAGATGCAGCAACTAGAGTTAAATATAGATGTACAACTAAAGACAGAAATTGAGTACTTTGCAAAGACCAACGGGTTCACACTCAATCATGTCATTCAGGCAGTTTGGGGTTATTGGCTTAGTATCTGCTGCGACAAAGAGTATGCTTTGTTTGGTCAAACGATCTCAGGCAGACCAACAGATTTAATCAATGTTGAGCAAAAAGTGGGTTTGTATATCAACACACAAGCAGTGAAGTTAGATATTACGGCGCACAGTACCGTACTAGCTTATATTAATACGGTTAAACAAAATTATTTGGCACTTTCAAAATACAGTCATAGTGCGCTGACTCAAGTACACAACTGGAGCGATATTGAAAACGGTTCACAGCTATTTGACGCATTATATGTATTTGAAAACTATCCTACAGCACCCCTTGATAATGCGGATGATGTGCCATTTGAGGTTATTAGCCAAAATTATGTAGACCATACCCATTACCCACTTACACTGGTTGTGGGCGCGGCGGAACAAGTATCACTTAATTTATGTTACGACACAGGATGTATTAATCATAATGTCGCCGAGCAAAGCTTAGAGACATTAATGCATTTGTTAAATATGTTTGTTAATCACCCAAATGAGCAATTGTATAAATTGCCGTTGGTTGCACGTACAGACTTCAAGTTACCGTTGGACACATTTTCGCTGTCTTTACCTGACACCGGGTTTGTTGAATTTGATGCCAACACTACTTTGATTCAACGTTTTGAGCTAATAGTAAAATTACATCCACAAAAGCGGGCGCTTGAGTACTATCATGCAAGTGAAAGAATTAATATGAGTTACCTGCAACTCGATAAGCACGTAAATCAATACGCCAATTATATTCAGCAACACTTGCCCAAACAGACAAATCAGCCACTCATTGGTATTTGTTTAAAAGCAGGCTTTGAATTGATAATAGCTATTTTAGCGTGTTTAAAAATGGGGGCTGCTTATTTACCAATATCACCTCAACTTCCTATTGCTCGTCGCAATTTCATGGCTCAAAACGCGGATATATCTGGACTTATAAGTAGCCAAAGTGACTGGAGGGATGACTTACCAAAGTGCACCATATTTGACGTTATGCATCTACCCGCTGATTTACCAAGTACATTTATAAATACCTCTGACGTTGATTATGCAAAATCAAAGTTATGCTATGTCATCTATACATCGGGTACGACAGGCACACCTAAAGGAGTGATGGTAGAGCAGCAGAGTGTACTCAATTATGTGTCATTTTTAAGCAAATGCTATGGCATTTCTTATGCTGATAATTATCTACAGTTTGCCAGCTGTAGCTTTGATGTATTTGCCGAGGAGTTATTTTGCACATTATTAAATGGTGCAACTTTGGTTTTGGCCGACTCTAACCAACTATTAACGGCCAAGGGGCTTGGTAAAGTTGCTGTTCAAAGTACACTCACTTTGATGAGCCTACCAACGGCTTATTGGCATACACTTGCAATGGAAAAAGTGGACTTTGGCACTGGGCTTAGAGTGATCACTATTGGTGGAGAGCAAATGCAAACCTCTGCGCTGCGTCGTTGGCAAAAGAATCAGAGTGCTACAATACGTTTAGTTAACGCCTATGGGCCCACTGAAGCAACTATCTCTACAACACTGCGTGATGTTACTCATCACCAAAGTGAGCGATTAGCAATTGGTAAGCCTGTTATGGGGGCTACGCTGTCAATATTAGACAAATACCGCCGTGCTGTGCCTTATTATATATCAGGTGAGCTTTATATTAGTGGCGCTTGTTTAGCACGTGGATATTTAGGGGATACAGAGAAGACCAATAAAGCCTTTATTACAGATGAGTATAGCGGTGCGAGACTGTATAAAACAGGAGATAAGGTAAGAATAAACGCCAATAATGAGTTGGAATATATTTGCCGTTTAGATGAACAGGTAAAGGTTCGTGGGTATCGCATAGAGCTTGGAGAAATAGAACGCAGCTTACTGCTTGATGATAATGTTGTGACTTGTGCTGTGGTAGTTTGTGACGATGTTAACGGCACCAAGCAATTGCATGCCTTTGTTGTTGCAAAGTCAGCAAATACAGACGCAGCTCAACTAAGTCGGGTTTTGGCACAAAAGCTACCTGATTACATGGTGCCACGTCATATTGAACTTATGGCTGAGTTACCGCTAACTGGTAATGGTAAAGTTGATAGAAAACAACTCGTCGAAATCGCGAGTAATATTAACCGCTGCGATAAAGTAATCAACCATGAAGAGATTAAAACGCCGCTGCAGGTTGAGCTATCAAACAGAGTTAAACAGTTGCTCAATATTAATTCAATTAATTTACATGATGATTTTTTCACACTTGGCCTGCACTCATTGTTAGCGATGCGGTTAGTCGGTGAATTAAGTAATGCGCTTAACTATGAAGTACCCATTGAGTTGGTTTTTCAACATCGTTCAATTGCCACACTAAGTGATGTATTGCAAAGGCGCATACATGCTATGGACCACCATGTTCAAGATACAAAGACGCTAGTTTGTTTGCAATCTGGCCAACAAGGCTATACCCCTATCGTGTTAATTGGTGGGGCTGGTGGCTTATTAATGGCATTCCAGAGCTTGGTACAAAAATTGGACGAACGTATTCCAGTTTTTGGATTACAACCAGATGAAATAGCTAATCGTTGTGAAGTAGTTAGTTCTTTAACACTAACAGCACAGCATTATTTGAGCGAGTTAACAACGCTAGAGCTTGCTCAGGTGCACTTAGTTGGCCACTCATTCGGCAGCTTTATTGCCTATGAAATAGCTAAGCAAGCAACTGTCAATAAGACGCTAAAATCAACACTCACCTTATTAGATACGCCAGTCCCTCATGATGAAAATGAAATATTTGACGCGCAGCAGTGTGCGCAGTTTATGTTAGAGAACATAACGGAGTTTTTTGCACTTCAGTTGTCCATTGAACAAATATGCAATTACAAAGCGCTTTCTTTAGAGCAGCAATACAGTTGGCTGAGCCAATTTTTATGTAACTCAGGGTATCGTTTTTCAAGTAAGCAATTGAGTTGCTTTGCAACTGCTTTTAGTGCGCAGCTTAACGCTCATATCAACCTTAATATGCGGTTAGATAATGTCCCTACTGCAGTGATAAAAGCACAGCAAACAACACACTTTAAAGACAAGTTACTTAGTTCAGATATGGGATGGGCAAGTTTAAGTACCAAGTTATCGGTGTATGAAATCGCTGGTAATCATCTGAGCATATTACAAAAAGAGCATGTGGGTGAAATTATTAATTTACTAGAAAAGAATTACGTTCTTAATTAACGGTTGTAAAATTTTTGTTCTACAGTGTAGACCTTACCAAGTGAAAGGATAGGAATAAAATGGATCAATTATTAACAGTAAAGATGGATACAAACGCAGCGGTTGTCGATCATCGGATCCATGACCTGTCATTACAAAAACAAAGTGGTTTAGCCTGGGTTAAAAACCACATTGAAGAGATTAACCGGTGGGTTAATCATGACGGTTTTGCTTTGCTGCGTGGTTTAAATATAGTCAGTAGTAATCAGTTTAGCACTATACTTGAAACCATATTCGGTGAACCACTTAGCCAATATATGTATCGTTCATCGCCTCGCACGGCGATGAAAAACAATATCTATACGACAACTGAATATCATTCGGACCAAGTTATATTGCAGCATAATGAAAATGCATATTCAAATAAGTGGCCAATGCGAATGGGGTTCTTTTGCGTGCTGCCAGCAAAAACTGGGGGAGATACGCCACTTGCTGACAGCCGTTTAGTTTACAAAAACATGCCAGTCGAAATTCGAGATAAGTTCGAGCAGCAAGGTGTTATGTACGTTCGCAATTACGGCAATATAGACTTACCTTGGCAAGAAGTATTTCAGACTGACAGCAAAGTTGAGGTTGAGGCTTACTGTGTAGCAAATGACATAGAGTTTGAATGGTTCGATGAGCGGTTACAAACACGTCAATACCGACCTGCAGTGGCAAAGCATCCACAAACAGGTGAAAAGATTTGGTTTAACCAAGCGCATCTTTTTCATGCCTCAAGTATCGACGCAAACATGTCTGATTTAATGCGTACAAGTATTGGCGAAGATAAACTGCCCCGTAACGCCTACTTTGGTGATGGTAGTGTTATTCCAGACGAATATATTCAAGTGATAAATAGAGTATATCAAGATGTAACATTTTCTTTTACTTGGCAAAGAAATGATATTTTGCTGTTAGACAATATGCTCTATACCCATGGTCGACAAGCATACACGGGAGTTAGAAAAGTACTCGTTGGCATGGCAAAAATATCATCATGAAGTAGTAAATAGTCGCTTGATACGCTCAAGCATAATGAGTTTTGTTAGTCGTTGTGTAGTTAGCAAATAACAGACATTTATTGAAGGAAAAACAACAATGAAATGGCTTTTACATTCGCGTTTTAAAATGACCGTATTGTGTTTGATTAGTTTAATTTTAGCTTCATGTTTACAAAAAAAGAGTGTCGCTAAAAACACCACAATTACGTCTAGTCAAATCGAAATGATCCAAACCACAGTAAACGATTACTGCGACAAATTAGTTTTTTTTGGCACCATATATATAACATCATCAGATAGTGTGGTTTATCAGGCTAATTGTGGTCCACAAAGTATGCAATATGGGGTGGAGAATACGGTTGAGTCTAAATACCGTATAGGCTCAAATACCAAAGCATTTGCTGCGGCTATTTTGATGCGAATGTTAGAGGGAAAAGATTTAAGGCAAGAAACGATTGGTGATCACTTACCTTGGTTTCCTGAAAATCAGTGTGCAGATGTGTCTTTGCATAATTTACTGACTATGTCATCTGGTATTGATAATTATAGTGACAATGAACAGGTATACGATAATTATGGTTGGCGTCCATTTTTGTACGACCAAGCTTTAAACCTAAACGGTCCAGAAGACTTTAGTAATCGTTTTTGCACCTGTACGGGACAAAGTGATATGCCATCTTTTACACCGGGCTCTAAATATCAGTACAGTAATTGTAATTATTACCTAATAGGTAACATTATTGAGCAGCTGGCAGCTGGCACACAAGGTAACATTGGTGAAGAGTTCTGGTTTGAAAATATTTTAAAAGATCAAATTTTGAATACCTTGGGGATGAGCGATAGTGGCTCGTTTAGCGAGCTTGGTATTTATCCAAATATGACCACAGGCTATATTTATAATCAGAACCAATATTTACCTCTTGCCAATGGGCGTCCCCCCGCAGTTGGGGGGCCTGCGCCATATGAAGATATTTTAGTAAATCCATATAGCAATCCATTAGTTTTATACTCAGCTGGCGATATGTATGCCACTGTTGAAGATATGCATAAGTGGGATCAAGGTTTATATACTGATCAAATTTTAAATGAAGTGCAAAAACTAGCAGCATTTGCACCGTATTCAAATACCAATAGTTCACAATCTTGTGAATATTACGGCTATGGCTGGTTTGTAACCTATATCGATCCAAATCAATATGGAAAAGTTGCTGATTGCCCACAAAACCCCAGCGATACAAACTTAAGAAAATATGAAAAATTTTTACAGTACTCTGGAAGTTATCCATATTCGTGGGTGACCAGCTTCAATCGTCTTATTGAGCGAGACCAATCGGTCATGGTCTTTAGTAATTACGTTAAAACAGGTACGGAGTCAGATTGTATTTCAAGTGAAATTAGAAACATTATTTTTTACAGCGATTCGCATCGAAGTGATAGTTGTCAAAGTGTTTTAAACGACGCTTGAGTGCAATAAAAGTGAATAAGAAAAGGAAATAGAGCAGTTGTATTTCGTTTTTTACCGTGAGAACAACTTTTCACAGTAACAGAATTACCTGTCACCACATGTGGGTGTTAGGTGAAAAAAGGGCAAACTAAAGATTAGGCTTTAATTAGCTTTGACGTAGTTTGATATGTTTAACAACTGTTTAATTCTAAATCATAGAGGACTTATTATGACTGCGACAAAAACAGCGAAGGAAGAGAAGGTAAACGATACAAAGTCTGAGCAAGGCACTAGCCCTGTTGAGGTTGAAAATCGTGAAGCCGTTGCGCAACTTATTGTCGATAAGTATACAAAGTGGTCGTTTGGTAGTGGGTTAATACCTATTCCTGCGGTCGACTTAGTTGCGTTGACAGGTATTCAAATAAAAATGATCAGTGAACTCGCTAAGGTGTATGGTCAATCGTATAGCGACAATAAAATACGTGGCACGCTTAGTGCGGTTATCGGCGGTTCATTTCCACAAACTTTAGGCGGCGCTGGCTTGAGTAGCTTCCTAAAGGCCGTGCCAATTATTGGCACTTTAAGCTCGTTGGCATTTATGCCGGTTGTATCTGCGGCATCTTGTCATGCAGTAGGCACGACGTTTATTCGACACTTTGAACATGACGGAACTTTGTTAGATCTTGATCTTTCGAGTATGAAGGATGACATTTCTGACATTGCAGCAAAGTATCGTAAAGACACAAGTAACGCAGACACTCAAGTGAATGCTGCTAATTAGTAGTAACTTGATAAACCAGCAGATTTCTGCTGGTTTATTTATCATACCGTTGTTAACTTAAGGAATAGAAAATGCTGGTAATACTGTATTTAGCTTTGTGCATGCTATCGGGTTATTGGGGCCGAAACACGTTTGCAGGCCCAGTTGGGTTCTTTTTGATTTCATTAGTGTTCACGCCATTAGCTGGTTTACTTATTTTATTTTTAGCCAAACGCAGAGAGCCGATTGAAGAGGAAGAAGAGTAGAAGATCGCACGGACGTCTGTTTGACTGCGGCATTCATTTACATGGAACTTAGTCAAACTCGCAAATATACATATGTTTGTGAGTACTAAAACAATAAAAGATAATGAAATGGTATTATACGATTTAATAAGTCGAAACATAAAAATAAAAAAAAGGACCTTTGTAGCGCTTGGTTGTATTTCAGGCCTTGCTAACGCACTGGTGCTTGCGCTAATCAATAACGTAGCAGAGAACATTTCTGATATTAGCAAAGAAAACCATATTCTTTACTACTTAGCTTTATTTAGCTTAACGATTGCGATTTATGGTTTAACACAGCAACGCTTGATGACCAAAGCGGCGCGTACGGTTGAAAAAGCCATTGCAGGGTTGCGCGTAGAGTTGTTTGAGTGTGTTCGTCATACGGAGTTATCTACCTTAGAAAAAATTGGTAAAGAGCGGATCTTTAATACGTTAAGTAAAGAGCTACAAACCATTTCTCAATCTGCGCAATTGTTTGTTATTATTGGACAATCGATTACCTTAGTATTTTTTACTTCCCTCTATATTGCTTATCATTCGTTTGTCGCGTTTTTAGTGATTTCGGTATTGATTATGCTTGGAGCAAGCATACACCGATTAAGAGCAGATGAAATTCAAAAAAATATGCAGTTATCCTTTGAGAGTGAAAATATGCTTATTCAAAGGTTATCTGATTTGCTAGATGGCTTTAAAGAAGTAAAGTTGAGTGTGCCTCGTGCGGATGATTTAGAGCATGAATTTATTAGCGACTCTAACCGTGCTAAAAAGGCTAAAACCACAACACAAACCCTATTCGCTACAGATTTTGTGTTGTCGCAAATCACATTCTTTGCTGCAACTGGTGCGATGGTATTCGTTGTGCCAATGCTCTCAAACGTTTATACCGATGTGGTGATTAAAGTAACAACCGCCTCTTTATTTTTAATTGGCCCTATTACCAGTATTGTTGGTGGTATCCCTATTTATACCACAGCCACAGAAGCGGCGAATAATGTGTTGGCACTGGAAAATGAACTAAAATTAGCGTCCCAGAAGGCACAACACCAAGATACTAAGCATAGCGAAACACAGATCCGTGCGTTTGAAGAAATACGCTTAGAAGGCGCATACTATCAACACAATAGAGATAAAGGTGATCGTCCGTTTTTTGTCGGGCCTGTTGATTTAAGTATTAAGCCTGGACAAATCACTTTTATTACCGGTGGTAATGGCAGCGGCAAGACCACATTTATCCGTATGCTAACTGGATTATATGAGTTACAAGGCGGGCAAATATCTCTGAACTCAAATGCGATAACCAATAACGACCTTGATACTTATCGAAGCTTATTCACAGCTGTGTTTTCTGATTTTCATTTATTTAAACAACTCTACGGTATTCGCACCAGTTCACAACAAGAAATAGATGACTGGTTATTGTTTCTAGAAATGAACACCAAAGTGAGTGTTAAGGATGCACAATTTAGCACCATCGATTTATCTTCAGGCCAGAGAAAGCGGCTGGCATTACTTAGTACAATTTTAGAAAATCGTCCTGTTTACATATTTGATGAGTGGGCAGCAGATCAAGATCCAATTTTTAGGCGAAAATTCTATGAGCAGGTATTACCTAAGCTTAAAGCTCGAGGTAATACGGTGATAGCAATAACTCACGATGATGCATACTTCCATTTGGCAGATGTACATTTGAAAATGGTAGAGGGACAGTTAATGGAACATCATAGTGTTGAAAATGAGGGGATGCCTTCATGAACATTGTAATCCCACCAGGTATAGGCTTATACATTTTAGCCGCATTATGTGTATTGATAGTCATTTCTAATTTGATAATGCGGGTTTTAAAGCGCTATTACCCTAAGTTGCGCAATCGTATTTTATCTTGGCGCTTTAGGGCCGGTTTAACCTTACTGATCTTGCTATTTTTAATTATCGCGTTAGTGCCCATGGTATTTATTAAGATAGACTCCGGTGAAGTAGGGGTATTATGGAAGCGGCTTGGGGGCGGTACCTACTTAGATAAGCCTTTTACCGAAGGGACTGTGTTAGTGATGCCATGGGATAAACTGACTATTTATTCTAGTCGTTTTCAAACTGCACACAGAGAAGTGCATGCTATTACTAATCAAGGGCTTAGAGTCTCATTAGATATTACCGTACGATACCGGCCGGTTGTCAAGCATGTACCATTTTTACACCAACTGGTTGGCAAAGATTATGTCAATGAAATGGTGATCCCCGAGGTGAGCTCTGCTGTGCGCGTGATAATTTCTAATTACACAGCCGAAGAAGTCTATGGCTCTCAACGTATGGATGTGCAAGCGCAATTGCTTGAAAAAGTACTTGCAGAGTTAAAGCTCCAAGAGCAAACCATATTGAAAGAGGCTGGTGGTATTATGGATGGTCATGCATTGGTTAACTTAGACGATGTTTTGATTCGTAAAGTGGATGTGCCAGAGAAAGTTCACAATGCGATTATTTCAAAGGTAAACCAGCATTACTTACAGCAAGAGTATGATATGCGCTTAGAAGTTGCCGAAAAAGAAGCTATGCGTAAAGAAACTGAAGCAAAAGGTATCGCTGCATTTCAAAAAACGGTTAGTGGCGGTATCTCTGAGACTTACTTAAGGTGGCGAGGCATAGAGGCCACCATAGAACTTGCAAAATCAAACAATAGTAAAATTGTCGTGATTGGTGGTGGAAAAGATGGCCTACCACTCATTCTTAATACGGAAAATAGTTTGGGGCCGACTGCAGCACCCGCTATTTCATCAGAAGTATCACATTCAAATAATGAGATAAAAACTAGTGTTAAAGCAACGTCTAAAGAAGCCCTGTACCGAAGTCCAACGGCAAGCGCACATGTAAAGCTTGAAGACGTAAGCCAGCCAAAATAAGCTGGTTATGGAAAAGCCACCTAATTGATAATACAGGTGGCTTTTTTAGCCTTGTGACTCTTTATTAAAGTTTAAATTCAAACTCAATCGCGTTTAATAAAGCGTATTTAATAATACATGCGCTTGTGTAGCTTGCCCCCTATTTTGTTGATTAACAAGGTGACTTAAAAGCTCAACTGACACGTTGCAGGAGAGCATTGCACCTTTTTATAAGCGACTGCCCTACAGTTTTAAAACTATAGCGACGAGTTCTAAGCTCAACACGCACAGACTCCAAAAAAGGTGACTTGTTCATAGTAAATGCATTTACTGTGGTTTTGTACAGGTATAATTTAAGGCACCAAATTTTGCAACTAGCGGCCCCGTTAATGTTTGTTCCTGTTGTTCGCCTAAAGCCCCAGAAACTTATCTATTTACTTGATTATATTGAAGTTTAATTTTATTAGGTAAATTTGCTTATTCTCGTTTAAGTAGATTCTCGTTTTTATCCGAGTGGGTTGTTAATTTTTTGAGGACAAAACCAACGCTAACATGCTAATATTTATACCAATTAAATTATGATATTGGCGAAAGAACAGCTTAGTGTGTAGAACATTAACGCGATTTCACGCTAATATACTGTTATATGCAATGCGAAATCAAAACTATCGAGTCAGAATTAAACCTAAGATAAAACTAAAGTTGGCTGTGTTAACTCTAGTTATTATCTCTGCGCTGTTTTTTCTTTTATGGTTATTTATTAAATCGGATTTTTATAATTCAACAGATATATTTGAGTTTAAAACGCCTCTTGCAATCGAACCCATAAATATTCGTAAAGCAGGTAAGTATCCGCATTATGATCTTGCTAAATTTAAATTGCCATCTGGTGAGTTTACAGAGATTCAAGTAAACACTGAAATGGCAGTAAACAATAAATATTGTTTTAGTCGTGTTTATAAAAATGGTAAGTTTACTAGATATCAAATAGTTGCTTACAAAAATTGCATATAACAAGTTGCTTAAACGGACAAAAAACAGTTGGCTTTTGCTCGTTCCTCGCTAATTTTAGCCAACAATTTTATTGCCGCTTAGCAAAGCGTTATAAGCCAAAGGAAGATATGAGTATATCGAGGGAGCAATTAGCTAAAGTTAGAACACCGTTTAGAGTGCTTGCTGGGTTCATCTTTGTCCTTTCATTTTTTGCTCTTTTAGCTACGGTTACTTTTGCGTTCACAGAACCATATGATCATATTATTTGGCTTTTAGGTATCGTGACGTTTGGTATGTCATATATCTCAGGGCATGTTGTATTTACGGGGTATGCCCCAAAATTTTTACTGTTTACGCATGGTGCTAAAGATGGCTTATAACAAGTTGCTCAAGTTCGTTCGTAAACTCACTGGGACAATTAACAGTTGGCTTGGCGCTTCGCGCAAGTATAGCCAACAGTCAATTGCCCCTTAGCAAAGCGTTAGGCATACAAGGAGAGTTCAGTGAAAAAATTAACTTTAGTATTCATATCCCTTATTTTATCTTTTTCAAGTTCTGCAAATGAAAAGTTCACGGCAGATCAATTAATCGAGAAAGCAAAGGCATTTGTATCAGCCAAAAATGCTCGCCAACAACCAAATACAACCACTAAAGAAATAGATCATTATATATCGCTATTATCTGATAACTTCATCGATGAACATGTCAAATTCAAGTTTACGTATACTGATAAATCGAAACTCCGTTCAGATATGGTTGGTAAACTAAAAGATGAAGTTATAAACAGCAATATTGAGATAAACGAAATTATGGTAGGTGCTAATGTTGTTTTTATAAAAATGACTGAAATGGGTAAAGTTAAGCCTGCACATTTAGATAAAACCATTGAATATAGTAAAACTAATATTGTTTCATTAGAGTTTAACGAATCAGGTTTAGTAAAGCATATCCGCCGACACCACGGTTAATGTATGCCTAACAAGGGTTTTCAAGTCGGACAAAAAACAGTTGGCTTTTTGCTCGTACCTCGCTTATTTTAGCCAACAATTTTTTGCCGCTTAAAACGGCGTTAGCTTTCATTTGTCACAACTTGAGATAGGTGTATGAGATTTCTCTTTATTACAGTAGCTTTTGTCGTATTCATCTCTTTAGTATTTTCACTCAATCAAGTAAGTGAAACATACTTGGTTTTAGGTACTTTGATGGTAGCTTTCTTCTCTTCAGGTCTATCAGCTAAAGCATTTTTCAACGACTTAAAAGGTATCAGTTTGTCTGGCTGGCAGGTCACTACGAGTGGCAGAAGAATATTTGTAACCATCCTTTCTGCATTGTGTGGTGTTTTGAATTACTTTTTTGTCGTTTTATTGCTCGACTATCAGTCGTACTTAGAGGGTTTTTGGATGGTATTGGTTTTCGGTCTGTTGGTTACAATACCTGCTTCATTAATGGGTCTTTTCTTTGAAAAAGTTTTTATAAAAATAAAATGGGCCTTTAAGTAACCCGAAAAATTAAAGCTAACAAGGCACTTAAACGGAACTAAAACAGTGGGTTACGTTTCGCTTCGCTACACATTTTAACCCACAATTTTAGTCCGCTTAGTGCGGCGTTAGAGTTCAGGAGAAACATGAAAATTTCATTGGAAGAAATTGATAAATCAAATTATGAAGCTGTTTGTGATTTGGATGTCACAAAAGAGCAAGAAGAATATGTCGCCTGCAATATGTGGTCTCTTGTAGAGGCGCATTACAACTCAGGGCATACATGCAAAGCCATTTATGAAAACGGTCAGCCTATTGGCTTTCTGATGTGGGTTTTAGAAACTGAATCAAAAATTTCAATCTGGCGTTTCATGGTGGACCAAAACCACCAGAAAAAGGGTATTGGAAGGGAAGCGTTAAAGATGGCATTAGAAGAAATTGCGGCGTATCCCGCAATCAAAGAAATCGAAATCTGTTACAACCCCAAAAACCCAGTGGCAAAAGATTTTTATGCTAGTTTTGGTTTCAAAGAAGTCGGCATGGACGAGGGTGGCGAAGACATGATCGCCCTTATTAAGCTATGAACTCTAACAAGGCGCTTAACACGTTCCCTTCGGTCACTGGGACACAAATGCAGCGGTGCTTCGCAATAGTACCGCTGCATTTGTGCCCGTTAGCTTAGCGTTATACGTTTCTCATGGATAGATGGAATAATCTAAAATCACACTTCGAACAAGATGACTCACTTAGAGACATCATCGTCACTTCAGAATCACGAGATTCATGGGAGCTATTCTTTGCTGCCTTACAATCGGCAGAGTATTCTCATGCTTTTACGCACGGCGGCAACATTGCTACTTTGCCTGACTCTATTGATTCAATCTGGAAATTACAAAATGATGCCCCAACTCTACTTTCTGTTCAGGTCGGTGAACTACTAGTTAATTGCCACTTTTTCAAAAGTTATGAAATCGAATTTGATATAGATCCCAAAGATATAAATTCTAAAACTGACTTTGTTGTTTTATTTAACTTCTTATCATGGTTAAATAAATCAATTAAAAGTAGCGTTGTATTAACTCATGAGAATTCCAGAGAAGAAGTGATTCTGAGTATTGAGTAAAAACGTATAACAAGTTGCTTAAAAGGACAAAAAACAGTTGGCTTTTGCTCCTTCGTCGCTAATTTTAGCCAACAATTTTTTGCCTCTTAGCAAGGCGTTAGGCTGAAACAATATGATTCCCAGCATTGAGACACAGCAACTTCGACTAATACCACCAAGTCTTGATTGTTTTGAACTATACAAATCATTTTATACTGATGTAATTGCGTCAGAAATGTATGGTGGGCCTATAGGTCTTGAACAAGTTTGGACTAGGTTAAAAGCCGATATAGGTTCATGGTACTTATTAGGTTATGGAGTGTGGGTTATACAGCAAAAATCTGATGATAGTCTTATTGGCACTTGCGGCTTTTGGAAAGGTAAAGATTGGTCAAAAGAGCTTACTTGGTGGGTTATGCCAGAAGGTCGAGGAAAAGGTGTGGCTACTGAAGCGTCAAAGGCCGCTATAGAGCATGCTTATATTAAGTTTAAATGGAGAACTGTTGAAACTTATATGAATGACGATAATATTGCTGCACGCTCTCTGGTAGAAAAGCTGGGTGGTAAAAAAGTAGATAGGAAAGTGTTTCCAGACGGTTTATTAAGGGACATATATCAGCTGCCAAAATCAGCCTAACAAGTCACTCAAAAGGACAAAAAACAGTTGGCTTTTTGCTCCTTCGTCGCTAATTTTAGCCAACAATTTTTTGCCTCTTAGTGAAGCGTTAGCTAGCCCAGTAGGTTCTATGAAGATTGTTATTGTATCTTTTATTTTTCTTCTGCTTTCGACAAGCGCTATTGCAAAAGTTTGTAAGAAGGGACAGCCATGTGGTAATTCGTGCATATCTTGGAATAAAACATGTCGTTTAAATCAATCAACTTTACTTAATAAGCAAGGCAAGATAATAAATAATAGTACTATCGCCAATGTTCAGAGTGATAGTGAAGCCAAAAGTAGCACTACAATTGAGGCAGAGTTTGGTTGTATGGTGACGTGGACTGCCTTGATAGATTTGCATCTTTTTAAGAAAAATGAAGAAGAAATAATTAATGATGTAATATACAAAATTAAAACTAAAGCAAAGTTTAATAAACAGTTAATCGATCAAAGTACAGAAGATGAGATAAGGCTTGCTTACAAAAGCACCCTTAATAAAGCTATCATCAAAAATTCGGAGTTAGAGCTATTGCAAACTGATGTAGAATCATTCCGTAATGAGTTTATGGAAAGTTGTATAGTACAAACGAAAAAAATAATAGCTATGCGTAAGGCTAGCTAACAAGGGTTTTCAAGTCGGACTCGTAATAGCTTGCTAGGTTCCACTTCGTTCCACATTTTAGCAAGCTATTACTCGCCGCTTAAAACGGCGTTAGCATTCATAAGGAGTTGAACTTTCACAATGATTAAAATTTTTATAAGTCATGCTTCGGAAGATAAAGCTGAGTTTGTTCGGCCTCTCGTATCTGAAATAAGTAAATTATATGATGT